>NZ_JBQHTG010000016.1:0-337 GCF_052065835.1 Candidatus Merdisoma sp. HCP28S3_D10 | reverse complement strand
TTTTAGGATAATCACCTCGGATGTCTTGTGTTAAATTCATTCTAAGGATTGAATTTAACTTGTAGATATTTCAGTATATAGTTTTCAAGGTACAATGTAAATCTTGGTGTCGACATTCACAGATTTATGAATTTCGACAATGGGCTTAAGTGGACTCGAACCACCGACCTCACGCTTATCAGGCGTGCGCTCTAACCGGCTGAGCTATAAGCCCGGTTATCAATCCGGCAGCCACCTGCTCTCCCATATCGTCTCCAACATAGTACCATCGGCCGCTTAGGTCTTAACCATCGTGTTCGGGATGGGAACGGGTGTGTCCCCTAAGCGCATCGCCACC
>NZ_JBQHTG010000015.1:0-354 GCF_052065835.1 Candidatus Merdisoma sp. HCP28S3_D10 | reverse complement strand
GATATGGGAGAGCAGGTGGCTGCCAGAATGATATGGGGGTGTAGCTCAGTTGGGAGAGCACCTGCCTTGCAAGCAGGGGGTCAAGAGTTCGAATCTCTCCATCTCCATTCGTCAAGCATTCGAAAGAGTGTGAGACAAAGACGGGCTTATAGCTCAGCCGGTTAGAGCGCACGCCTGATAAGCGTGAGGTCGGTGGTTCGAGTCCACTTAAGCCCATTGTCAGCACATCAAATCTGATGAACTGACACCAAGATTTACATTGTACCTTGAAAACTATATACTGAAATATCTACAAGTTAAATTCAATCCTTAGAATGAATTTAACACAAGACATCCGAGGTGATTATCCTAAAA
>NZ_JBQHTG010000014.1:0-466 GCF_052065835.1 Candidatus Merdisoma sp. HCP28S3_D10 | reverse complement strand
TATACCTGTAAGGTATTACCTTTTAGGATAATCACCTCGGATGTCTTGTGTTAAATTCATTCTAAGGATTGAATTTAACTTGTAGATATTTCAGTATATAGTTTTCAAGGTGCAATCAACTGATTGATGTTCTAATCAGTCATTAGAAAACTCAATAGCTTGAATCCTCTAATCACTGGTTAAAACCAGTTATATATAACAGCACTTCCCTGCTGGTACGGGTTAACACATCCTTGCTCGCAGGCTTCGTTTTGTTCTCCACCCACTAAGATATGTCCGTATCTATATATAACACTCTTTCGAGTTGTTTTTTTAGGTAATCTGGCAGCCACCTGCTCTCCCATATCGTCTCCAGCATAGTACCATCGGCCGCTTAGGTCTTAACCATCGTGTTCGGGATGGGAACGGGTGTGTCCCCTAAGCGCATCGCCACCAGAAATCTCTTAGGCTTTTCGTATTCTTTTGT
>NZ_JBQHTG010000013.1:0-943 GCF_052065835.1 Candidatus Merdisoma sp. HCP28S3_D10 | reverse complement strand
AAGTCAGTTCAGGCAGACCCGAAACCGGGTGATCTACCCATGTCCAGGATGAAGTTGCCGTAAAAGGCAATGGAGGTCCGAACGCACATCCGTTGAAAAGGGTGGCGATGAGGTGTGGGTAGGGGAGAAATTCCAATCGAACCCGGAGATAGCTGGTTCTCCTCGAAATAGCTTTAGGGCTAGCCTCGATGGAGTCTAATGGAGGTAGAGCACTGAATTTCCTAGGGGGCGTCAAAGCTTACCGAAGAATATCAAACTCCGAATGCCATATAGATGCTCATCGGGAGTCAGACTACACGAGATAAGTTGGGTAGTCAAAAGGGAAAGAGCCCAGACCTGCAGCTAAGGTCCCAAAGTGCGTGTTAAGTGGAAAAGGATGTGGGATTTCAAAGACAACCAGGATGTTGGCTTAGAAGCAGCCATACATTAAAAGAGTGCGTAATAGCTCACTGGTCGAGAGGTCCTGCGCCGAAAATGTCCGGGGCTAAAACACGACACCGAAGCTCAGGAATGTACCTAGTACATTGGTAGAGGAGCATTTTTAACGAGACGAAGCAGTACCGTAAGGAGCTGTGGATTGTTAAAAAGAGAGAATGCCGGAATGAGTAGCGAGAGGAAGGTGAGAATCCTTCCGGCCGAATATCTAAGGTTTCCAGGGTAAAGCTGATCTGCCCTGGGTAAGTCGGGACCTAAGGCGAGGTCGAAAGACGTAGTCGATGGACAACAGGTTGAGATTCCTGTACTGCTCTGTAACAGAACTGTGGGGACACGTGTGGAGAGTGTGAGCCGGAAATGGAAAGTCCGGTGCAAGCGAGGTAGGAGGTAAGTTGGCAAATCCGCTTATCAATCCGAAGACGTGACGCGTACCGAAATCAAGTAGGGAAGCACATGAGCCATGCGTCGAGAAAAGCCGCTATTGTTTGCAGAGTACCCGTACCGTAAA
>NZ_JBQHTG010000011.1:0-1334 GCF_052065835.1 Candidatus Merdisoma sp. HCP28S3_D10 | reverse complement strand
TGCGGAATTACCTTCTCCACGCCTGCGTTCAGGATAGTTTCCATGATCTCACGGAAGTTATCCAGATCGATACCGCCGGTCGGCTCCATGATGAAGTGGTTTCTCGCGCAGGCCTCAGCTACGGCTTTCATCTCTTCCTTGCATTTCAGTCCGCCCATGGGGAAATACTTGATGGAGTTGCCGCCCATTTCCTTAATCATAGCAATCGCGGTGTCAACCGGAACGATAGCCGGCTCTGCACACTCTCTGGACAGCGGGCCGGTAGAAATCTTCACATAGCCCACCTTGCCGCAGGGAGCGCACATGGAATTCACATGAATCTCATCGGTTCCCAGATTTGCTCTGGTCCAGCCAACTGCGCAGAACGCCTGGTTGAAGTGGTTTGCCTTTACTTCCTTGGCAATCTCAGCTACTGCTCTCCACTGTGCCGGGTTTCCACCGCCCAGACCTACGGAAAGATTGCCCTCCAGTACGTCCATGTATTTCTTCATGTCCTCTACGGCACTTGGTACGTCCGGATAATTTGCGGACAGAACACCAACAGCCACATGCTTCTCAGCTGCCTCGTAAATCTCCTTGGCGTTCTCCAGGCTGCCGCCCAGAACGTTTAAGCATACTCTGCCATTATAATAATTTAATCCCATTTTTATGCCTCCATAATCTCTTTCAGTTTCGCAACAATCAGTTCCTTATCACCCTCCACCAGGGGTCTCGGGTCAAAATCCAGGCTTCCCAGGCTCATGAACTCGGTCCGGCAACGGATGGTCGGAGTACCGGCCTTCAGCTTGCCCTCCAGTTCTGTGGCGGTCATGCCGGCCTTCTCCGGGTCAACGAATACACGGGCACGGAAAATCGCCCGTCCGGCCTCGTCCTGAATCTTCTGTGCCTCCAGGTTCGGGATCTGGTTGATCTCGTCCACCAGCCAGTCCACAATCTTGACATTTTTCTCCACCTCAGCCTGCTTGTCCTTGTTCTCATACTGCTCCAGCGCTGCCAGAAGTCCCATGATTCCCTCTTTTCCAATCTTCATGGCACGTCCTACACCATGATACTGCTTCTTAATATAGGAAATCAACTCCTTCTTACCGGTGACAAAGCCGGATGTGGTTGCCTCCAAAGCCTTGGCCCCGCTATAGCATACCAGGTCAGCGCCCATAGCGATGTACTTACGGAAATCCTCCTCTGCAGCCGCGTCTACCATCAGGGGCAGATTGTGACGGTGGGCGATCTCGATCATCGTCGGCAGATCCAGCATTCCCTTCTGTACGCAGTGATGGCTCTTTACGTAAAGCAGGGCAACTGTTTTTTCGTTAATTAACTCCTCAACGTCTTCC
>NZ_JBQHTG010000010.1:0-1421 GCF_052065835.1 Candidatus Merdisoma sp. HCP28S3_D10 | reverse complement strand
TTAGACATTTTCTATCCTATGACGCTTCGCGTTCCGCTTTCGCTTCACACTCTTGGTCAAGCCCTCGACCTATTAGTAACAGTCAGCTCCATGTGTTACCACACTTCCACCTCTGCCCTATCTACCTTGTCGTCTTCAAGGGGTCTTACTTCTTTCGAATGGGATATCTCATCTTGAGGGGGGCTTCACGCTTAGATGCCTTCAGCGTTTATCCCGTCCCGACTTGGCTACTCGGCCATGAGCCTGGCGGCTCAACCGATACACCAGAGGTCAGTCCATCCCGGTCCTCTCGTACTAAGGACAGCTCCTCTCAAATATCCTACGCCCACGCCGGATAGGGACCGAACTGTCTCACGACGTTCTGAACCCAGCTCGCGTACCGCTTTAATGGGCGAACAGCCCAACCCTTGGGACCTACTACAGCCCCAGGATGCGATGAGCCGACATCGAGGTGCCAAACCACTCCGTCGATGTGAACTCTTGGGAGTGATAAGCCTGTTATCCCCAGGGTAGCTTTTATCCGTTGAGCGATGGCATTCCCACTTAATACCACCGGATCACTAAGTCCTACTTTCGTACCTGCTCCACCCGTCGGTGTCACAGTCAAGCTCCCTTCTGCCTTTGCACTCTTCGAATGGTTTCCAACCATTCTGAGGGAACCTTTGAGCGCCTCCGATACCCTTTCGGAGGCGACCGCCCCAGTCAAACTCCCCGCCTGGCATTGTCCTATCACCGGGTCACGGTGACTAGTTAGAAACCCAATACTGCAAGGGTGGTATCCCAACATTGGCTCCATGGCAACTGGCGTCACCATTTCACAGCCTCCCACCTATCCTGTACATGCAATACCGAATCCCAGTACCAAGCTGGAGTAAAGCTCCATGGGGTCTTTCCGTCCTGGCGCGGGTAACCAGCATCTTCACTGGTACTTCAATTTCACCGGATGCATTGTCGAGACAGTGCTCAAATCATTACGCCTTTCGTGCGGGTCGGAACTTACCCGACAAGGAATTTCGCTACCTTAGGACCGTTATAGTTACGGCCGCCGTTTACTGGGGCTTAAGTTCAATGCTTCGCTTGCGCTAACATCTCCCCTTAACCTTCCAGCACCGGGCAGGCGTCAGCCCATATACCTCACCTTTCGGTTTCGCATAGACCTGTGTTTTTGCTAAACAGTTGCTTGAGCCTATTCTCTGCGGCCTGCTCTCGCAGGCACCCCTTCTCCCGAAGTTACGGGGTCATTTTGCCGAGTTCCTTAACAATGCTTCTTCCGTCGGCCTTAGGATTCTCTCCTCATCCACCTGTGTCGGTTTACGGTACGGGTACTCTGCAAACAATAGCGGCTTTTCTCGACGCATGGCTCATGTGCTTCCCTACTTGATTTCGGTACGCGTCACGTCTTCGGATTGATAAGCGGATTT
>NZ_JBQHTG010000009.1:0-1858 GCF_052065835.1 Candidatus Merdisoma sp. HCP28S3_D10 | reverse complement strand
CGGTGACAGGTGGTGCATGGTTGTCGTCAGCTCGTGTCGTGAGATGTTGGGTTAAGTCCCGCAACGAGCGCAACCCTTATCTTTAGTAGCCAGCGGTTCGGCCGGGCACTCTAGAGAGACTGCCAGGGATAACCTGGAGGAAGGTGGGGATGACGTCAAATCATCATGCCCCTTATGATTTGGGCTACACACGTGCTACAATGGCGTAAACAAAGGGAAGCGAAACTGTGAAGTCTAGCAAATCTCAAAAATAACGTCTCAGTTCGGATTGTAGTCTGCAACTCGACTACATGAAGCTGGAATCGCTAGTAATCGCGAATCAGCATGTCGCGGTGAATACGTTCCCGGGTCTTGTACACACCGCCCGTCACACCATGGGAGTTGGAAACGCCCGAAGTCAGTGACCCAACCGTAAGGAGGGAGCTGCCGAAGGCGGGTCTGATAACTGGGGTGAAGTCGTAACAAGGTAGCCGTATCGGAAGGTGCGGCTGGATCACCTCCTTTCTAAGGAAGAATGAGTAGGCATTGAACACTTAGCGAAGTCAAGCGCAAGCGCAGACTGAGGTTAGTGTGAAAGCCCACCCGAACACTTAGCGAAATCACAGATTGAGCTTAGTGAGAGTGGTGGAGGTAAGCACTGTTTAGTTATGAAGGCTCGTACTTCAAAACAAAAGAATACGAAAAGCCTAAGAGATTTCTGGTGGCGATGCGCTTAGGGGACACACCCGTTCCCATCCCGAACACGATGGTTAAGACCTAAGCGGCCGATGGTACTATGTTGGAGACGATATGGGAGAGCAGGTGGCTGCCAGAATGATATGGGGGTGTAGCTCAGTTGGGAGAGCACCTGCCTTGCAAGCAGGGGGTCAAGAGTTCGAATCTCTCCATCTCCATTCGCTAAAGAAATTCTTTAGCGTCAGAAACAAATTGTACCTTGAAAACTATATACTGAAATATCTACAAGTTAAATTCAATCCTTAGAATGAATTTAACACAAGACATCCGAGGTGATTATCCTAAAAGGTAATACCTTACAGGTATACCTAAATGCTCAGAAACATGAGCATACAGTGGTAATCATTCCAAGAGGACGAAAACCTCTTAAAAATAACAAACCTATGACCCTCATACAACGCTATGTATGAGCTGATTGCTCACCGGCAGTCAGAATGGTCAAGCGTGAAAGAGCGCAGGGTGGATGCCTTGGCACTAAGAGCCGATGAAAGACGTGATAAGCTGCGAAAAGCTTCGGGGAGGAGCAAATATCCATTGATCCGGAGATATCTGAATGGGGAAACCCGGCTGAGAAGACCTCAGTCATCCATACGCCAATTCATAACGTATGGAGGGGAACCGCCTGAACTGAAACATCTAAGTAGGGCGAGGAAAAGAAAGAAAACTCGATTTCCAAAGTAGCGGCGAGCGAAATGGAAAGAGGCCAAACCAGAGTGCGTGCACTCTGGGGTTCGGACCGCGTAATTGATTCTGTGATTCTAGTAGAATGGTTTTGGGAAAGCCAGCCAGAGAGGGTGAAAGCCCCGTACATGAAAGGAAAGCAGACATGGCGGTATCCAGAGTACCACGAGACACGTGGAACCTTGTGGGAACAAGCGGGGACCACCCCGTAAGCCTAAATACTCCTTAGTGACCGATAGCGCATAGTACTGTGAAGGAAAGGTGAAAAGGACCCCGGGAGGGGAGTGAAAGAGAACCTGAAACCCTGTGTTTACAAGCTGTGGAACCGCTTTATATGCGGAACCGCGTACTTTTTGTAGAACGGTCCGGCGAGTTGCCGGGACTGGCGAGGTTAAGCACTTAAGGTGTGGAGCCGAAGGGAAACCAAGTCTTAATAGGGCGT
>NZ_JBQHTG010000008.1:0-24757 GCF_052065835.1 Candidatus Merdisoma sp. HCP28S3_D10 | reverse complement strand
AAACCAATAAATTAGACAATCTGGGTGGGGGGTTTTTTTTTTAAATTGAAATTTTTTGCGGCCGGCGCCCGCGGCCCGCCCACGGCCCCCCGGGGGGGGGGGGGCCCCCCCCCGGGGGCCCCCTTTCTCCTTCCCGGGCTGTTTTTCTATAATACCACCTTGTACTATAACGTCAGGAGCTTCAAATTGTTCCAAGTTCTTCTGTCTTAAATCAATTTCTCCGGGTTCAGGCACTCAAGCTCCGGTATTATGAAGCGGCCGTTTTTCCGGATCAGGCGGTCATCGAACCAGATCTCGCCGCCCCCGAATTCTTCCCGCTGAATCAGCACCAGATCCCAGTGAATGGCGCTGACATTACCGTTGGGCGCTTCGTCGTAGCAGTTGCCCGGGGTCAGGTGAATGGAACCCATGATTTTTTCATCAAACAAAATGTCCTTCATGGGCTGAAGGATATAGGGATTCACGCCGATGGCGAACTCACCCACATAGCGGGCGCCCTCGTCCGTATCCAGAATCTGGTTCAGCCGTTCTGTATGATTGGCCGTGGCCTTCACGATTTTGCCATTCTCAAATTCCAGGCAGACATTCTCAAAGGTCGTGCCCTGGCAGATGGACGGCGTATTGTAGGTGATGACGCCGTTAATGGAATCCCGTACCGGCGCGGTATACACTTCTCCGTCCGGAATATTCATCTGCCCGTCGCAGGCAATGGCCGGAATATCCTTGATCGAAAAGGTCAGATCGGTTCCCTTCGCCGTCAGACGCACCTTGTCCGTGCGGTTCATCAGGTCTACCAGGGGCTTCATAGCCTCGCTCATCTTTGAATAATCCAGGTTACAGACGTCGAAATAAAAGTCCTCGAAGGCCTCTGTACTGGTGCCGGAAAGCTGGGCCATGGATTCGTTCGGATAGCGCAAGACTACCCACCGGGTCTTCGGCACCCGGATATTGTGATGAACCGGCGTCGCGTACAGGGTTTCATAAAGATGCATTTTTTCTGAAGGAACATCAGAATACTCCGACACATTGTCTCCGCCGCGCACGCCGATGTAGCAGTCCATCTTCGACATTTCCGCCGCGTCGATTTTAGCCATCAGCTTCAGCTGTTCCTCCGTACAGCCCAGCAGCATTTCTCGCTGGACCTTCGGATTTGTATAATGGGGAAAGGGCCGTCCGCCTGCGGCGTACACTTCCTTGATAAGCTGCCGTGCCAGCTCTTCCGTGGACGGGCCGGTATAATGGACGTATACGTTATCGCCCGGCTGTACTTTACAGGAATAATTTACCAGATTTTTTGCCAGTATTCGGATTCTCTTGTCCATGTCTGTTTCCTCCTGATATTAAAACATTCTGAACGCTTTTTCTTTATTTTTCTGTTTCCGGCAGGCACACCAGGAACAGATTACCCAGTTCCGCAAACTGTTCTGTGCTGTCGTTCATACCGCGCTTACTGCTCTCGCAGGTCAGCGGATCCGTCACCACAATATTCTGCGGATCATAACCGGTAATCAGCTCTGCGGTATTTCCACCCTCCAGCGCCAACACCGGATATCCTTCGCTTACATAGTAGAGAACCATGCTCACCGAACAGCCGGACAAATCCAGCACCCGGCCCGTGGTCTGAGCGGATAAAATCTCATAGGGCGTATAGCCTTCCTCCAGATATGCGCTGATGTCGCTGTAGCTCTTCCGGGTTCCCAACAGAAGTTCCAGCGCCGCCTGCAGACTGGATTCTCCGTCCTTCTGCTGCGGATTACTCATAGCTCCCAGATTTGTCCGGGTCTTTCTGCCGCCTCTGGTCCACAGGGTATTCTGCTGCGCGTCCACGACGAGTCCCATATTGTCATAAGCTGTCTGCACCGCCCTGTTGGCCGACGCAAACGCGCCCGCAAAGGTGCCGTCAAAGCCGTACACATAATAATGGGAATCCGCTGCTCCCTGTTCCGGCTCCAGCGTCCGGTTCCCCTCAAACACTACCTGCTTCGGCGTCAGGGTTCGCAGCTTGCCGCTGCCCCTGGTGCCCGACAGGGCAAAATAATACTCCTGTTTCTTGGGTTCGCTGCTTTTGGTCTCCAGAGATATCTTTTCCACAATTTCTGTGGTTTTATTCGTAATCGGCTCCGGATCCGCCGCCTCATATCCACCCTCAGCAGTCTTCCGGACACAGTTAAGGGAAATCCGGTTGCTCTCAATGGTAATATCTGTCACATATTTTCCCTGGGCCTCATAGTCAAATTCCCGGACAAGCTCGCCTTGCTCATTTTCAATGATAATGCGGCCCATAGGGAACAGTTCGTTGCCGGTCAGGCCCTTCTGTACATCGCTTTCCCGGGCCTCCCCGTAGATAAAGTCCGTACCCATAAAGCCCAGTGCCCGGATATAATATCCTTCGTCCGCCTGAATCTCCCGGCTTTTGCCCGTATCCAGATTCAGCACCGCCACATTTCGGGACGCATACAGGGAATTTTCTTCGTGCCAGGCAGCCAGATGGCCGTCCTCGGATATCATACCGCTTCCGGCCGCGATTCCTTCGTCTATCGCCTCGTACTCCATGGTATTCAGGTCGATCCGCAGTACCGTTTCCTTCAGATAAAGGAAAAACTGTCCTGCATCATTTACGTAAGCCATCGAGCCCATTCCCGCCTGCAGTACTGCAAAGGATTTTGTGTCGGCCAGGAATACCCGCTCCTCCACAGAATTGGTCAGCGCGTCATAGGTATACAGGGCCACGCCGGTCTCCCCCTCGTGATTTCCCCGGTTCATATAACCATAGACCAGGAAATCCATGCTGCCGGACTCGTCTACCTTCAGAATCCGGATGGCATGCTCGTCGTACGCGCCCCGGAGGTCATCGCCCTGGCGGAACCCAAAGACCAACGAGAGCTTGTTCTGGGCCACATCGTAGCACCAGAGCTGCCCGTTCTGCACAAAGCCGACCACATTTTCCTCATCATTTTTCCGGTATTCCACCGCGCTGTTCAGGATACCCAGCTTCACGCCGGTTTTAGTAAAAATCTCCAAGGTCGGATCAAAAATCCTATCCACCTTCCGGTCATAATTCAACAGATACATCCGCTGCGGGGTATAACGGACCCGGTAGGCCTCCGTCACCTCATAACGTTCCGTCTCTTTTGCGTCATTTTCATAGGATATCTCATACTCCAGCCGCACGGAAGCTACCGAACCGTCTACTTCCGTCAGATACATCCGGACTCCGTCCGGGTCCGGCTCCTGTACCTCCATATCGCTCCAGATCAGCTGCTTATATTTGGAATGGATCGACACGTGCGCCAGGGATTTGTTGCTGATGCTGTCGTCTGATTCCAGATACTGGGCAATGCTGACGGTATTATTTTTGTCAAACAGGGCGCTGTGAATCTCGTCCACAAAGGCCAGGCACTCGTCCAGATGATTTTCCCCTGTTTTCTTCACATGTGTGTAATAATATGCTTCCCGATCCTTTTCCAGACCCAGGCGGATCACCAGCAGATACTCTTCATTTTCGTCTAACAGATCCTTCAGCTTCAGGCTTGCCTCCAGCGTCCGTCCCGAACGGCTGTAATCGGTAATCTCGCCGTCCTCTACCAGTCTTGTGGTATCCGCGCTCCGCACCTCATAGCTGATCTTCTGTACCTTGGCGTCCGGATACTCTACCCGGAAATCTACAATCCGATCCGTCGGAAGCGGATAAACCGCGTCCCGGATTGTGGCCGCGTCCATGTTCTTTGTATAGCCGTGGAGCAGATTCAGCTCCCGGCCCTCCCGCTCCATGTAAATCAGCGGCAGGGTTGCGTCGGCCATTTCCGCCGTAGAATCCGTATTGCCCGCCATCAGAAAATAGCTCATACCGGCCACGCCCAAAAAGAAGGCCGCTACGATAGTCGTGATTCTTATTACTAGCTTTTTCACCGGCTCTCTCCTTTCGCGTTTTCGGTATGTCTGCGTCTGGCGCGGTAGCTCTCTGCCGGAGACGCGCCCGCATTCAGAAGCTTCTCCAATGTCAGGTCTGCATGCAGGGCTTCCGCGCAGGCCTCAAAAGCCGCTTCCGACGCTGCTCCCGCTTTCTTTCCGTTCTTCCGTTTCACCGCGCGAATCAGAATATTTTTCGGCGTATGCTCCATGTCGATAAATTCCAGCAACTGTGTCTCATAGCCCTGTTGCTCCAGAAGCTCTGCCCTGAGCCCGTCCGTCGCCAGGGCCGCGATACGCTCCTTTAACAGGCCATATTTCAGAATCGGAGCCAGAGTTTCATTTTCTATCTGCCGATTTAGCTCATGTTGACAGCAGGGAACTGACAGAATGACACTGGCGCCCCATTTTACTGCCTTGTAAATGGCGTAATCCGTAGCCGTATCGCAGGCATGCAGCGTCACGACCATATCTACCCGAGTGCAGCCCTCGTATCCGGCAATGTCCCCCTGCAGGAAGGTTAGTTTATCATAACCATATTTGCGGCTGAGTTCGCTGCATTTGCGGATGACGTCCTCTTTCAGATCCAGGCCGATAATCCGCACATCCAGCCCCTGGCACTCCCGCAGATAATAATAAATCGCAAAGGTCAGGTAGGATTTTCTGCAGCCAAAATCCAGAATGGTCAGCTCCCTGCCTTTCGGAAGCGCCGGAAGGATATCCTCCACAAATTCCAGGAAACGGTTGATCTGACGGAATTTATCGTAACGGGCGTGGACGATCTTTCCCTCGGTGGTCATGACGCCTAAGTCCACCAGGAAAGGCACCGGACGTCCCTCCTCCAGCAGATAGCGCTTTTTCTTATTATGTGCAAGCTCCTCCCGTTTTACGCTTTTCTTTTCGTCACCGGGCAGCTGTTTCCCTGGCTGGCGCTTTTCTTTTACCGTAACCTTGCCCTTCTTGCTCACCAGCGCGGTCACCTGGCCTGCGGCTGCCTGCAGCTGAAGCTGGCAGAACACGTCCGTCATCAGTTCCGCAATCCGCTCGGCCGCCTCGGCTTTATCCAGATTTTCATGAAAGGCCTTGGGACCCCGGAAAATCTCGGTCTGAAATTTCAGTTCCTCCCGCAGCAGCACCGGACGGATCCGGGCCTTTCCTTCCTCCCGGCCCTTTCGCGGCGCGCTTAAGGTAATCAGCTCCAGATTTTCATTTAAATATTTTTCCAATAATGCTTTTAATTCTTCCATATGCTATACTTATTTTATCACTTGTTCCATTTCTATATGATCAGTTCCTTAAATTGTAACCAGTATAGCACAATCTATTTTTAAATACCATTGTAAAATACGGCGGCCTGTGTTATGATGGGATTAGTTTCGCACTGCAAAGTTCTAAAGTTCCAGGGAATGTTTCCTGAATCTATATTTTTTTGAAGAGAGGAGTTTTATTATGTTACAGCAGTTATCGATCTATGCCGAGAATAAGAGGGGCACCATGCAGAATATCACAGAAGTGCTGGTCCAGGAAAATATCAATATCTGGGGCTCCTGCACCAATGACGGCGCTGAATACGGCATTAACCGCATGGTTGTTTCCGATCCAAAGAAGGCTATGGAAGCCCTGGAGGCTGTGGGTTACCTGTGCAAGCTGACCTCCGTCATCGGCGTGGAGGTGGAAGACGAGGTAGGTAACCTCAATAAGCTTCTGAAGGCCCTGTCCGAAAGCAACATCAATATCAACTACATCTACCTGTCCTTCAACCGCGCGTCCGGCAAACCCGTCCTGGTATTCCAGACCCAGGATACAGCCGAGGTTGAGGTCTGCCTGAAAAATAAAGGATTTTCGGTGGTATAAGTGGTATAAGAATGTGCCCTTGGCACATTCTTGCGCCGAGTGCGCATCTTTCTTTTGTAGAATAGGGAATTCTATCGGAATTTCCTATTCTACAAAAACAGCCCGGAGCGTTGGCTCCGGGCTGTTTTTTTCTGTCAGTTCAGATACGGCAGCGGATTTACCTGACTGCCATTGATAATAATCTCAAAGTGTACATGGGGTCCCGTACTTCGTCCTGTATTGCCGCTCAGCGCAATCTTCTGTCCCTGGGTTACCTTCTGCCCGGAGGATACCAGAATCTTGCTCAGGTGGCCATACCGGGTCTGCTTGCCGTCCGGGTGACGGATGGTAATACAGTTGCCGTATCCGCTGAACCAGCCGGCCTGCACCACTGTACCGCCGCAGGAGGCCATAACCGCCGTACCAATCGGGCACGCCCAGTCCACACCCTTATGCATGCGGCCCCACCGTCTCTTGAATCCGGAGGTAAAGCGTCCGCCGGAAATAGGCTTAATATAGGTCGGCGGCGTCTGGGTTCCGCGCTCCACAATCTTGGGAACCGGCTCCTGCAGAACCGTTTCCGCAATAATATCGCGGCTCTCTTCCACGCCATTTTTCTTTGTTATCATGGCCGTTACCTCATGATATCCGGCCTGTGCCTCCTGGCGCACCTCTGTCTTCGTGGTGTACCATTCGTCATTATCGATATACTGCACCTCTGCATCGTATTCTTCCTGATAGGTGGACTCCTCCACTGTCTTTACCGAAAGCTCCGGCTCCGGTACGGTAATAATAATCTCATCGCCCTCATGAAGCACCGTATTTTCACTCATGCCCTCGTTCAGCGCCAGCACCTCCGCTACACGGAGACCGTTGCTGTTGGCAATCACAGACAGGGTATCCCCTGCCTTTACTTCATAGATCTCATTCTTGGCCGTATCCTTCGTCACCAGATCCACAGCCTCGTTGGTCGGCGTAATCTCATCCGGTGACACATAAGCCTCGGCAATCTCCACCTTTTCCGCAAAATCCACGGAACGCAGGCCGTCGCCCTCCACCTGGGTCTCCGCCTTTTCCTCCGCATTCTCCTGCTGCACGTCCTCCTCGGTAACCGTCTTGGTAATGACGCTCTCCACCGCCTGGCTCACATCATATTCGCCCACGCCCGCGCAGGCCTCTCCAATGCCGGCGATACCGCCCAGCTTGGCCATTTCTTCCGCCGTCTCCTCAGCCGTATTCTGCCGGGACACCTCTACGGTATATACATTCAGATCCCGGGCCGCGTCAGACACGATATTGATCTGGAACTCATTCTCCGTATCAAACCGATCCTTGGTGGCATACAGCACGTCCATGACGTCCTGATAGCTTCCCAGCGTCACCGTGAACTCATTGATCTTCATCAGATACGCCTTCTTCTTGGCCTTTGCCACCACCTGGCTCAGCTCGTTGTAGAAGGCGTCGGTCAGCGTCTCGCTGTCCATGGTAGAGCCGAAAATCTTCGGCACCTTATCCAGCTCATATTCCACGTCCGCCAGCACCAGTCCGTCGGTCTCCCGGGAGATACGGGCTCTGGCCTGCAGAAACGCGTTTTCCACCACGGAGGGATTCCGGACGGAACCCACGGTCTTACCCGCCAGCGTAACCTCGTAATAGCTGTTGCCGCTTCCGAAGCCGCTTCCGATCAGGGGAACGCCCAGCAGCATACAGCCGCAGGTAATCATCATAGATTCCGCAAATACCAGCTGTGATTTTTTATTCCAAAATAATTTCTTTTTTTTCATTCGTCCGATTCTTCTTTAATCTCAAGTACACCCCGGATCGGCTCCGAGGTGTAATAATTTTGTAATATTTTTTATTTTACCAACATTTCTAGGGCTTGTAAAGTCTTTTCTAAGGTTTCTTCCACGTTCAGTCCATCCTCTTCGATGGTCACATCCGCGTATTTCTCATACAGTCCTTCCCGCTCCAGATACAGGTCATGCAGGGTCTGCCCGTCCCGCAGCACCACGCCGCGGCCCTTTACGTCTCTAAGTCTTGAACGGACCGCCTGGTAGGAAAGCCGCAGGTACACAATCACGCTGATTTCTCCCAGGTGCCGCATGGCTTCTTCTCCGTACACCACGCTTCCTCCGGTGGCAATGACGGCGTTGGCAGGATTCAGGCCCGCATTGACCCGGTTCTCCACCGCCAGGAAGCCGTCCGGGCCGTCCCGCTTGATGATGTCCTTCAGAAGTAGGCCTTCCTCCTTCTGGATGACCAGATCCGCGTCAATAAAATCCTTTCCCATCATTTTCGCCAGAATGACTCCGATGGTGCTCTTTCCGGCTCCCGGCATTCCTATCAGTACCACGTTCTTTTTCATCGTTTGCCCTTTCCTTTGCTGACTTTTTTCCTGGCTGGCTTCTTCCGTACGCTGTAGCCGAAAGTGCCAACCTCCTGCCCCAGGGTAAAATAGGTTCCGTGAGAGTAGGCAATCAGGCCCGTGCTGTTCAGCTCAAAACGCCCATTTTCGTTCAGATAAGCCTCGTCCACCGTCACGCCCAGCACCTCTGCCAGAAACATATGATGGGTTCCCAGCTCTTTTACCTCGGTTACCCGGCACTCAATATTCACCGGGCTCTCCTCGATGGTGGGCGCGTATTTCAAATGCTGCGCTTTTCCCGGCGTCAGATGCATTTCCGCAAATTTATCCACGTCCCGGCCGGAGCGCACGCCGCAGTAATCTGTGGCCTTCACCAGGGCCTTTGTGGTAAGGTTGATGACAAATTCCCCTGTCTCCCGCAGGATCTCGTAGGAGTAACGGTTCGGCCTTACGGAAATAGATACCATGGCAGGGTCGGAACATACCGTTCCGGCCCAGGCCACTGTAATAATATTCGGTTTTTCTCCTTCCCTGGCGCAGCTTACCATAACTGCCGGGAGGGGGTAGAGCATATTGCCTGCTCTCCAGTGCTGTTTTTTATGTGCCGTTCTATTTTCCATAATATTCCAATTACCGCATTTCTTCCATCTGCTGAATCATGCCTGCCAGGGAAGGAATCAGCTGCTTCTTACGGGATACCAGTCCCTTCAGCACATAGCTGTCGCCATCCTCAGGCAGCTGGAATGCTTCCCGGACCAGCGTATCGGAATTGGGTCCGTAGCAGAGAAGCTCGGTAGACTCCTTGATGATATTGGTCAGCATGAAGAAAATCATATTGAGACCGCTCTCCCGGTGAGCCACCGGCAGATAGGGAACCAGCTTCTCGCGAATCTCCTCCAGCTCCACTGCGTTCATGGAGTTGATCTGACCTACGCCAAACTCCACATTTCCCACATTGAAGCGCTTGAAATCCTGATAGAAAATCTCCTCTGCTGTACGGGAACCCAGATTACTGCCTGCCGAGAACATATCCACAGCCAGATCCTCGATTTCCACGCCCGCAATCTGCGCCAGATGCTCTGCCGCCCCCTTGTCAATCACGGTACAAGTGGGGGAACGGAACATCAGCGTATCAGATATGATAGCCGCGCACAAAAGTCCCGCTATCTTTTTCGGAATCTCCACGCCCCGCTCCTGATACATCTGATACATGATGGTTGCGGTACAGCCCAGGGGCTGATTCCGGAAAAATACCGGAGACATGGTTTCCAGGGTTCCCAGACGATGATGATCGATGATCTCCAGAATCTCCGCGTGATCCAGACCGTCCACCGCCTGGGTCTCCTCATTGTGATCCACCATGATGACCTGCTTCCGCTTCAGATTCAACAGGTTTCGTCTGGAAATCATACCGATATAATTATCGTCCTTGTCTACAATCGGGAAATCACGGTAACGCTTCTGACCCATGATTTCCTTGATGTCGTCGGTCTTCTCATTGACATTAAAAATCGTCAGATTCTCGGATTTCATAAAATACCGGATCGGCATACTCTGGTTAATCAGACGTGCCGCCGTAAAGGTATCGTGGGGCGTGCTGATTACCACGCAATGGTGCTCCTGTGCCAGCTTCTTGATGGTCATGGAAACCTTGGCTCCCTCGCAGACAATGATGCATCCTGCCCGCATCTCAATGGCGCAGAGCTGGGATTCGTAGCGGTTACCCAGAATCACCAGGTCGCCCTCCTCTATGTAATCCTCCATCAGATCCGGGTTGGCTGCGGCAATCAGCACCTTACCCCGGTTATAATAATCCTCCGGATCTCCCACCAGAATGGTGCCCTCCAGAGTGTCGATGATATTCCTATACTGGGTATTGGCCTGAGCCAGGATCTTGCTGTCCAGTACGTCCATATAAGAGGTAGCGATATCACCGATGGTAATCAGTCCCTCGATCTTGCGTTCCCTGGTAATCGGCAGTGTCACCGCCCCGATACGGCGCATCAGGTTCCACGCCTGCTTCAGGGACAGATTGCCCTGCACGCCTTCTGTCTTTCGTATCTCGATGTCCTTCACCTGGGTCATAACGTCGGCCACGTACACCGGCGCCTCTGCCTGGAAGAAATTCAGGACATACTGGGTCTCCTGATTCAGCTGTCCCGCCCGGGCTGCGATATAACCGCCTCCCTCCAGCGTGTTTTTCAGGTAAGCGTATGCCAGCGCCGAACAGATAGAATCCGTATCCGGATTTTTATGACCGATAATATAGACCGGTCTGGTTGCGTCTTTTTCCATTTTTAACCCCTTTTATTGCAAGACTATTAGTTAGTTCTATTTTATCATTCCACACCGCCTGTATACAAGTGGTATTCCTGTATTTTTCCGCGTACTTTCCTTCTTATCCCTGACTTCTTCTGTCACGGACATTTTTCCAAAATTCCGCTGCTCGCGGACATTCTTCCGCTTTGTGCGGACTGCACGATTTTTTCCATATATTTCCCATCATTTCTCTGCGTTTTGCCGAAGCCATTTTTCCCGCACTTCTGGCTTTTTTGTTTATTTTACCCTGTTTTTCGTGAGATTTTTCTGGTTTTTGTACGCTTTTACATTAAGTTCACATTTTATTCATATTTTGTTCATAATTCATTGCTATACTAAAAACAAGTTAAGGAACGAATTCCTTAACCGTTTAAAAAGTTTTCACTACACATATAGATAAATTTTTTCATAATAGCCTCGGCGTACCTGGTACGTCGGGGCACTCCTCATTTTATAGGAAACTTTTATACCATCAGTTCCCTGTCTGCATATGGGCTTCAAATTCTCTGACCGACCGGAGCATACCGGCTTCATTCTGTTCCAGAACATCCTGCTTTTTAAAGAGCCCCCAGCAGGTTCCCACATACTGATACCCGCCATCCAGATACTCTTTTACCGTTTCCGCGTTGACTCCGCCAACCGCCATCAGCGGATAATTTCCCAGAGGCTCGCATACCTTCTTTGCGTACCCTTTGGAAAATTCATTGGCCGGAAATACCTTCACAATGTCCGCGCCGTTTTCAAACTGTGTCAGAATCTCACTTGGCGTCAGAGCCGCCGGAATTGCCGTCACCTTTCTTTCATGACAGTATTCTATCATCTCTTTCGTATAGCCGGTGGGCGAGAGAACAAAGCTTATGTCTCGTTCCAATACCTGCTTCAGATCCCGGAAGGTAATCACCGTTCCGGCGCCAATATTTAACGCCCCCTGAAATTCTTCCGCAATCTTCGAAAGAATCCCAAGGGCGTCCGGTGTATTTAACGTAATTTCTACATTTTTTATCTTTTCGCTCTGTACCAGCACCCTGCATACGCTTCTGACCTGTTCATAGGTGAAGCCTCTCTGAATCGCTGTGACATTTCCTTTCATACGCATTATCTCCCGGGCAATTTTATTATCTCGTCATTCCCATATACACAAAGACCCGTCCGGTGATATCGGCCGCCTTTACCGCCCCGAAGCTCCTGGAATCCTTGGAATTTTCCCGGTTATCTCCCAACACAAAATAACTGTCCGCCGGAACCGTATAGGGATAGGTCACCTCTGCCGAAGTACTTTGGGTTTTTCCCACCGCTGTGGATATCTCCCGCAGCTTTCCGTTGACCAGAAGCTCTCCCTCTTCGGAAAGCTCCACCACGTCCCCCGGCTCCGCAACCACACGCTTGATATATTCCACACCGTCCGCCCGATGGATAATCACCAGATCATTGGTCTGATAGGATTCGTCCAGCCGGTAGAAAAGCACCACTTCCCCGTCGGTCAGCCCCGGCTCCATGGAGCTTCCGCTGACCACTGCCAGACCGATCACATAATGAAACGCCGCGTAAATCAACGCTGCCAGCACCACACATTCCACCACAAACCGCCGGAATTCCCGACGTCCGTACAGACGTCTTTTTCGTTCCTCCAGTATTCCGTCCACCGACTGAAGCTGTTCTTTCTTCATCTGTATCCTGCTTACTCCTGTTCTGCCAGTTCTCCGATTCTGGTCTTCAGCAATAAGAAACGCTCATTCAGGCGCTCCAGCTCCTCGCTGATCATCGTCAGCTCGCGCTTCTGCTTATCCGCTTTTTCCTGCATCTGCTCCTGCATTTCCCGGCGGATCTCCACCCGGGCCGCCGCAATCTGCTCCTGCATCCGGTCATAGGCTTCCTTCTGCTCCGCAGACAGACGTGCCTTCATATCCTCCAGCTCCTCCTGCTGCTGTTTCCGGAGCTGCTTTAGCTGTCCCCGGTTCTGATCCCGCATCTGCTGGGCCCGACTCTGGTACATCTTATTCAGCTGCTGCATTTTTTCATAGACGTCTTCTTTTTGAAATCCAAATATTCCGCTCTTCAATTTCATATTCCTCACAAAATCTGTAATCTCCGGAAACTCTACCTCTATGGTATCCTGCACAATCTCCGGATACTCCAGCGGCTTGCCCTCTACGATTGCTTTGCTCTGATCCTCCATGTTGTCTCCCCCTTTGCACGACCCTTTTGTCTTTTTCATCATACCGTATAATCCGTGATTTTACAATACTTATTCTATTTTCCCACTTTTTCCGTCTGTTTTATATGATATTTATAACTGGACTGGTTGTTTTATTAAAAACTGGCTATTTCAAAAATACCAGTTTGCACGTATAGTAGCAGCTAACAACAGCAGAACATTGCTGGGAAAGAATGAGGAAATTTATCTATGCTGAACACAGAAGCAGTTGCCGTTAAAAAAACCGGCATCACCACCAGGGAACTCGTTATCGACGCAATGCTGATTGCGCTCACCTATATCTTCACTGCATTTGTCAACCTTCGCCTGCCTATCGCAGCCAACGGCGGACTGATTCATCTGGGAAATGTACCTCTTTTCCTGGCCGCTATCATCTTCGGACGCCGCACCGGAGCTCTGGCCGGAGCCTTTGGAATGGGGCTTTTTGACCTGCTGTCCGGCTGGTATCTCTGGGCTCCGTTCACCTTCGTGATCGTAGGTCTCATGGGCTTTACCGTAGGCGCTATCACCGGGAAGCATCACGGCTACGGCTGGAATACCCTGGCTATCGCCATTGCCTGCGTCATCAAGGTAGTTGGCTACTACATCGCGGAAGGCTTCATCTATGGCAACTGGATTGCTCCGATGACGTCCATTCCGGGTAACCTGGTACAGATTGGCGTAGCAGCAATTATCGTGATCCCGATCGCGGAGCGTCTGAGAGTTACCGTTCAGAAGAGACTGTAATAAAGTTTCACACATTCAAAGGAGAGTTTACATGTACGAAATTATGACGCCCGGGCCTACACAGGTCCGGGAAAATGTGCTGGCAGCCAGAAGCCTGCCCTGTACCAATCCGGATCTGGATCCGGACTTTTATACGTTCTATAAGGAGACCTGCGAGCTCATCAGCGCCCTGCTTTATACCAAGAACGAGGCGCTGATTCTGGGCGGCGAGGGGATCTTGGGCCTGGAAGCAGCCTGCGCCGGACTGACCGAGCCGGGCGACCGGGTGCTGATCATCGACAACGGTGTATTCGGCAAGGGCTTTGCGGACTTTGTGAAAATGTACGGCGGGGATCCGGTACTCTATACCGTGGATTATCTGGAGACTGTAGACGTAACCGCTCTGGCGGCTTATCTGGAGCAGGATCACAATTTTAAATACGCTACCGTGGTTCATTGCGACACCCCCAGCGGCGTACTCAATGACATCGCCCGTATTTGTCCCCTTTTAAAATCCTATGGCATTCTGACCGTCGTGGACTCTGTCTCCGCCATGTTCGGCGAAGAGGTCCGGGTAGACGATTTTCAGATCGATCTCCTCTGCGGCGGCTCCCAGAAGGTGGTTTCCGCCCCTCCGGGACTGACCTTTGTGACGGTAAGCCCTGCTGCGTGGACAGCTATGAAGGAGCGCAAGACGCCGATTGCTTCGTTCTACGCGAATCTGATGACTTTCGACGGCTATTTTGAAAAGCAGTGGTTCCCCTATACCATGCCCATCAGCGATATCCGGGGATTACGGGCAGCCTTTGAAAATATTAAGGCAGATACGACCATCCTGGAGCGGCATGCGAAAATCGCCCAGGCAGTCCGGACGGCGCTCACTTCCTGCGGGCTGAAGCTGCATACACGGAACGGATATTCCAATACGGTATCCGTCTTTGATGTTCCGGAAGGAACTACGGCTGCAGCGATTCTGACGGCAATGCGGGAGCAGCACAATATAATGCTGGCCGGCTCCTTCGACGTGCTGGAGGGCCAGGTAATCCGGATCGGGCACATGGGTGAAAACGCCCGTGTGGAGAAGCTTACGGCTGTGATGAAGGCACTGGATGCAGTGCTGCCGGAGCTTGGCGTACCGATGAAGGGATCGCTTGCGGAACGCTATCTGGAAGCTTTGAAATAGAATTAGGCTAAAATGGACGTGGCTGCGGAAAAAATTTTCCGCAGCCGCTGTTTTTTATTTCTTTATCTCTTCCGTCTCTACGATAAAGCGTACGCTTCCGGTCTTGCCCTCGGCAAGCCCCGCAAAGCTATCGTAGCTATCGTCGGCTTCCTTCACTGCACGCAGGCGGTTGATCACATTACGGAAGTCGGAGCCACCCAGTTTGGTGAGCTCGGCAATGCCATCGCCTTTGAAGTCACGGACGCCGTCGCATAGTTCTCTGACGCCGTCCAGGGCTTCGCCAAAGCCATCATAGAGCTCGCCGCCTGCGGTGCAGAGGGTGGTACCCCCTTCGACAACCTTTTCCGTACCTGTATAAAGGTGGCTGCCGCTTTCTCCGGATTCTCCCGTTTTTCCATCTGACGCGCTAAGGGCTGCGCTTAGCTGCTCCAGCCCGCTCTGCAGAGCCGCCGCGCCGTCAGTCAGGGCTTTGCTGTTCGCGTTCAGCTTCCCGGCTCCGTCCTTCAGCTGATTCACGACATCCCGAAGCGCCGTCACCCCGCTGGTATATTCGTCCAGATAACCATCAAATTCCTTGAGGCCGTCATAAAGCTCGCCGACGCCCTCGTCCAAATCCTCCACCCCGTCCTTCAGATCGTCCATACCGTCCGCGAAGTCGTCCGCGTCCTTCAGATCGTCTGTGTCCAGCTCCTCCAGCAGGCCCGGCGTAATGATGGTGGCGGTAAATTCCAGCTCAAATTCTTTCGCGTCCGCAGTCACTTCCACGTATTCAGGAATGTCGATATCTTCCGTCACTTCATATCCGGTCAGCTGCAGACTGTCTGTCAGCCCCGGCATGGCGTAACCAATGACCAGATTCTGGTCGTCCATATTCATCAGCTTGCCATTGGTTACCTGAATATTGGAAAAGGTATCGGAAGGCAGTGCCAGAGCCGACATAACCAGGAACGGCGTCTGCACCTCGCAGGCTTTTTTCTTTACCGTCACGGTTTGGGTGGCTGTATTTTCATAATCAAAACGGATTTTGACCTGACCGCTCTTTCCTGCCAGCTTTGCGGGACTTATCTGCTCCCCGTCCAGGTAGTAGCTGACCTTCACCCTGACCGGCGGCTCTGCGTCGCTGGTTCCCTTATAGGATATATCCTCACCATGATTTTCCCAGATAAGGCTTCCGTCCGATCCCTGCGTATATTCCTCGTCTCCCCTGGTGTTGCGGATTTCCTTCAGATTGCTCTGATCTAAAATATCCGCTCCATCGGAGGTATGCTTCAGTGCGGTTTCCACTGTGATCTCTTTGGTGTTTCCCTCTGGATCTGATTTTATGTAAACCATTTCTGTCTTATCCTTTTCCAGAGATGATTCCCGATGTTCCGTCGTATCCTCGGAACTACTTCCGGAAGCACTGCCTGCCGCCATCTCCCCGGAAGCCGCCTTTTCCTCCTCCGTCGTCTTCGTTTTTTTCAGGCTAAGACTGACCGTCGCACCGGCTGTCACCACTGCCAGCAGAACCAGGAGCAGTGCCAGCTTCTGCCGCAGTAATTTCTTTCCGTCCATAATCTCACTCCTCCAGTTATTCCACATTTTTCAGGGCCGCATCCATGGGCACATGCCGAATTCTCCGGTATTCCAGAAGGGCCACCGCCAGATATGTCACAAAGCCCAGCACAAACATTTTCACATAGATCTCCGGCCCGATATAGAAGGTAATCCAGCCGCTGATACTGCTCAACATCATCATGCGGAACAGTACCACCATAATCTCATATTCCACCGGCAGGCTTATCAGTAAAAACAGAATTACCATCAAGATGGTTGACATAAGATATAATCCGCTGATTTCCCGGTTGGAATATCCCAATATCTTCGTCATAGAGATAGACTGGGCGTTCTTTTCAATGATGATTTTCGACAACAGATAGACCAGCACCATAAACATCAGTATGGCAAACCCATTGACCAGCCCCATCATTCCTCCCATGGATACGTTCAGCTGCCTGGAAATTTTTGTAAGAGTCTCCGCATCAATGACAGAACTGATGTATTTTTCATCCACGTCCGTAATCTCCGTATCCGACAGATAGCCGCTGAAGTAATCATTTCCCAGATCAAACAGAGCGTTTAGCTGTTTCTGGGGCAGGAATACAGTCAACCCTCCCTCGTAATGATAGATCCCGTCTACCCGGAAGGTATAAGCGTCCGTTCCGTATTCCTCATAAAGAGTGATCTCATCGCCGGGCTTCAGAAGATATTTCTCCGCGTAAGCCGAGGACACGTACACGCCTCCGTCCTGAAATCCCAGGGGAATATACCGGCTGTGATCCTGTAATCCATAGAGAGCCACGCTTTCCTTCTTATAGGGCTCCTCCGGGGTATTCAGGGAATAGGCGCTGAACTTCTCAGCGTCCTCATTTTCCGTCTCCACCTCACTCTGAAAATACAGCATGGAAATCATACTTTCCAGCTTCTTATCCTCATTCATGGCGTCATAGGGTACCTGCAGGATATACTGATACTTGCTCAGCAGGTTTTGTTCGATTTCCGCCTGATAATGATCAAGAACTGCCGGGAGGGCCAGGCCGAACATCAGCAGCATATTGGCGAACAGGATTCCGATAAAAAGAATCAGATAATTGCCTGCATTCTGGAAAATGACTCTTAAGCGGAACCGGGTAAAAAAGGGAATGTGGCGGCTCAGCGGCACGGCATGCTTCTGCTTCCTGCGGCTCAGATCCCGCCGTAGAAATTTAAGCGGCGACAGGCTCAGTTTCCGGCGGAGCACCAGATAATTGACCGCCATCATCAGCAGCATGGGAATCACCGTAGTTTCCACAAAGGCTTCTCCATTCCAGACAGTCACATAGGTAGGCAGGCTGTAGCTGCCGTAATACATGGCTGCGCAGACCTCCTTCAGGCAGGTATACCCCAGGACATTCCCCACCAGGGCGCTTCCCATATCGTCACCGGTAAACTGGATGGCCTGATTCTGATAGGCAGGCACAAATTTTTCCAGATCTGCTTCCTTTAAAATTCCCTGCATCAGATCCTCGGCGGCGTCCTGTTCCGGCTCGCCCTCCTCCGGCGTCACATCGTATTTCCAGGCATAATTCCAGTACAGCTCCTCCTTGCCAAAATCAGCAAACATCTCCGGCGTCACGATCGCTACGCCAAATTTCACTGCATCGAACATGCTGTCATTGTTATCGGAAAACAGACAGCTGTAATCCGGCAGGGCCACCAGTCCGGTAATGGTCCAGGAACGGGTGCTGCTCTCCAGCCTGTCGCCCACCGACAATCCATTATTATCCGCGTACATACGGTCGATGGCAATTTCGTCTGCCGACGTCGGCATGTCTCCCTGCATCAGGCAGACCCGATCCACCTGATCCCGATTCGGATAGATACGTAAGGTGCTGTCGTTGGTCAGAGCCTCCTCCGCGTAAAATAAGTCATATATTGTGACGCCCAGTTCCTGAATGGCCTTCCGTTGGGCTTTATTGGCCTTTTCACCCAACCGGAAATTGCCGTCCTCGATATTGTATTTTTCAAATCCTTCGTTATAAGCAATGATCATACTGCCGTCCGCCACCAGAAAGCCTGATACCAGACTGATGGTTCCGGCCAGCAAAAGGAAAATAACCAGATATTTTCCAAATTCGCTTTTCAGCTCGCGCAGAAGACGCTTACGCAGCGGATTTTTCATCTTGCACTGTTCCTCCTACCATTCCAGCTCCTCTGCCGGAATCCTGTGCTCATTCCGGTAATCCTTACGGATCATACCGTCCCGGAGCCGCACCACCCGATCCGCCATATCCTTGATGGCGTCATTGTGGGTAACCATGATGACCGTATTCCCGTATTTTTGGTTGACCGTTTCAATCAGCTTCAGAATATCCTTGGAGGTCTGATAATCCAGGGCTCCCGTAGGCTCGTCGCAGAGCAGGATATCCGGATTTTTTACTATGGCGCGGCCGATGGCGGTCCGCTGCTGCTGCCCGCCGGACAATTGATTGGGCAGCTTTTTCCGATGGTCGTAGAGTCCCAGCGTGCGGAGCAGCTCATCTATGTCCAGGGGCTTATCGCTTAAGTACGCGCCTACCTCGATATTTTCCCGGACGGTCAGGTTGGGAATCAGATTGTACATCTGGAAAATGTACCCCAAGTGCTTCCGTCGGTAAGCCGTCAGCTTCTTCTCCTTCATATCGGCCATCCGCTCACCCTCGATACAGATATCTCCCTCGTCCGCCGCGTCAATGCCGCCGATGATATTCAGAAGTGTGGATTTTCCGGAACCGGAGGGACCCAGCAGCACGCAGAACTCACCCCTGTCCAAAGACAGGTCAATGCCCTTCAGCACCTGGATACGGCTGTCGCCGGAGCCAAACGATTTTTTAATGTTGTTGATGGTAAGAAACATAACTTCCTCCTGATGACTATAACTGCATAGACCAACGCCTTTTTTTCTTTGGTTAGTTAATTAAAACTAACCGTCAGGGAAATTATAGTACATTGTCAAAAGGATTTCTATACTTTTTCACTTGTTTTTTATTTTGTTCGCAAAAAAAATGTACAGGACTATGCGTAAAAGCATAATTCTGTACATTCCTGTAAAAAATCCGCTAAATGCCTGCGTCTGCCTCCGGTCTCCTTACGTCCCGGGTATTCTTCTCTACCAGCCGTCTGGCAATCATAATCTGATGGCCGCAGCCCATACATTTCAGACGGAAATCCGCTCCTACCCGTAAGATCTCCCACTCGGAGCTTCCGCAGGGGTGCGCCTTTTTTAATTTTACAATATCTCCAACCTTATATTCCACTTAGAACCTCTCCAATATTGCCCTGAATCAGCAAATCCGCGCTGGCGTCCCGGGGCGTCGCGTCCCGGTTAATCACCACCAGATGCTTTCCGTTGAAATAATCGATCAATCCCGCTGCCGGATACACCGCCAGGGACGTGCCTCCGATGATCAGCATATCCGCCTGGGAAATGGCCCGCACCGCGCCCCGGATGGTCGCATCGTCCAGCCCCTCTTCGTAAAGTACCACGTCTGGCTTGATGATACCGCCACACTCGCACCGGGGAACGCCCTCGGAGTGAAGCATATAATCCATATCGTAGAACTTTCCGCATTTCTGACAATAGTTCCGGTGTACAGAGCCATGGAGCTCATAGACGCATTTACTTCCGGCCATCTGATGGAGCCCGTCAATATTCTGAGTCACCACAGCCTTCAGCTTCCCAGCCGCCTCCAACTCCCAAAGCTTCCTGTGCGCCGCATTGGGCTTCGCATCGGGACAGAGCAGCTTCTTCCGGTAAAACCGGTAAAATTCCTCCGGATTCCGCAGAAAAAAGCTGTGACTGATAATCGTCTCCGGCGGATACTTCCACTCCTGATGGTAGAGGCCGTCGGTACTCCGGAAATCCGGAATTCCGCTCTCCGTAGACACACCGGCTCCTCCGAAAAATACGATTGCGCTGCTTTCCTCCACATACTGCTTCAGAAGCTTTATCTTATCCTCTGCTGCCATAATTACCCCTCCTGTCCACGATACTCACAGCAACCTAATATAATTTCTTTGCATGCACCAGGAACCGTTTTTCCCCCTGTCTGGTACAGGTAGACAGGGTAATGATGGAATCCTCCTTCGTTACCGTCACGCTGGTATCATACTGGGAACGCCCCTTAATGGTGTTCAGATACTCCTCATAAACCTCATCCGGAGCAAAGCCGATGGTATAACTGTCACTGTCTGCCTCTGCCTCATATACTGAAAAAATCTGGTAAGCATGAGTTCCGTCCGCCAGGTCGATATAGATATTCGGGTGCGCCACCAGATAAGACGCAGAGCGATACTCCTTCAGACCCGCAAACATAGAACCGTTCTTCATATTATGTCCATAGATGATCGTATGTAAGTCCGTGAAATCCCCGCTGTTTAAGGTCTCCACAAAGATACTTCCCGCGCTGTTCACCTTCTTGCTGAAGGTATGGTTCAGATAATAGGAATCATCGCCGGTGCGCATCAGCGGATAACTGATCTGCGTACCCGGGATCTGAATCCAGCCCACCGTATCCGGATTCTGGGACTGCAGCTCGCTGATGGCCACGCGCTGTACCTGTTCTTCGGTCCCGTTCTCTTCTTCTGCGCCGTCTTCCTCTGCAGCGTCTGCTTCCTCCGCCGTCTGCTCCGGCTCTTCTGCCGGATCACCTGACACATAGGTCTGCAGCTTATCATATTCATCGGTTCCTGCCTTATATTCCAGGAAAATACTGGATAACTGCCAGATACTGATACCCAGCGCCACGATGCAAATCACCAATACAACCATAAGCGGGATTGATTTTTTGCTCATTTTCTTTTTTCTTTTTTCGTCCGCCATGATAGCCTCCCTGCAACCTTTCCCGTTGCTATTTTCATTACTTTCCTCATTTTACCAGAGGCTCCGGGAAAGATCCAGCAAAAAGCCGCTGATTTTTATATCTGATCTCTATCTCCTGCGGCGGCTCCCCTGCCTGCGCACAGACTGCCATGCTGACCTTTTCACCCGGTATCCGGCAATCTTTCACCTGATAATCCTCCGGGCGAAGCTTCTGCTCCACAAGGACTCCCGTCGTGTCGAAAGCCCCCAACGGCACACGCAGTCCCTCTCCGATGGCCTTCAGAAAACTTTCCTTCCGCACCCAGAGATCACAAAATGCCTGTACCGGCTCTTTTGTTTTCTCCGTTATTTCCCCGCCGCAAAAGCCGCGAATCCATTCCCGCTCCCGCGGGTGAAGCTTATCCACAATCCGCCGCCATTGGCGGTGTTCTTTCCACATTTCGATGTCCACGCCCACAGGCTTATCCCCAAAAGCACAGGCCACATAGGGACCGCTATGGGAAATACTGATAAAAATATCCGGGTAATCCTTCAGACAGGGTTTTCCTTTTTCGTCCTTTTCCACCTGAATTTCCGTTTCCGATATCACGCCTTCCGCTTTCAGGGCAGAATAAAGCAACCGTCTGGCTGCCCCGGACGGTTCTTCCGTTTCCTCCAGCCGCATTACCCGGATCTGTATCATCTTATTCCTCCGCAAATAATACCTGCTCTGCAATCGCAGCCGCATCCTCGATACAGCCGTCGCAAGAACGTAAGGGACATCCGGTTTCCACACCCTTCAGCTCCTTACAGACGGTAGAACCGTTTTTCTCCTGAAATGCCGCTACAATCTTTTTGGACAGCTGATAGCTTTTTCCCTTGGATACCGGATTTTCCAAATCTCCGCAGCTATTCTTCAGTCCCGCCAGGAACACTGCTCCCGATACTGCTCCGCAGGTGGCCTGCATACCGCCCATACCTGCGCCGAAGGCTTCCGTAGCCTTAAATGCGGTCTGCTCATCCATTCCTACCAGATCGCAATACGCGCATGCCACTGCCTGCGCGCAGTTATATCCCTTCGCATGATTTTCCAGTGTCTTCTGTACTCTGCTTTCCATTTGAATCTCCTTTTCTTCTATTGTCCTGTTTCATCACTGCTATTTTTTCTGTCTGTCCAACAGCTCCATCAGTGCCTCATCACTGTCGGAAATCCAGACATCCTCTTCTTCCTCATTCAAGCCCAGATACTCCCGTAAGGTACAGGTTTCATCGCTGTTTCCCCAATCCTCGATGTATTTGTCAATGGCTTCAAAGGGCAGATCGCCCGCAAGATATTTTTCCTTAAATTTCATAGATTCCTCCCTTTTCTAATCCGGCCGGCTGTTCCCGCGCCGTTTCTTCTCTCTGCTTAGTATACTACAGTTTTCCGGGTTCTACAAAGTATTTTGCGTATTTGTCCATATCTCAATAACAAAAAAGAGCCTAAAACCTGAATATTATAGGCTTTAAACTCTTCTTCTAATAGAGGCGACAACCAGATTTGAACTGGTGATCAGGGTGTTGCAGACCCACGCCTTACCACTTGGCTATGTCGCCATCAACTGTTATATTATATCATAACGGAAGCAATCCGTCAAGATATAAATGACTCCTACGGGAATCGAACCCGTGTTACCGCCGTGAAAGGGCGATGTCTTAACCGCTTGACCAAGGAGCCTTATTTATCTGCCCCTTTGGGCGGGCTTTAGCTCGGTTTTATTTGCCGTGCCCGATTATATTATCATATTTTCCAGATGTTTGCAAGGCTTTTTTCGGGTTTTCTTAAAAATATTTATTGAAAATGATTCACCACATTCTCCGGTTTGCCCGCCAGAAAGGCCTTCACATTATTCACGCTACAGTCCATAATGCGCTGACGGGCCTCTTTGGATGCCCAGGCGATGTGGGGCGTAATCATACAGTTCTTTGCCGTCAGCAGCGGATTGTCACCCTTAATGGGTTCAGCGCTTACCACGTCCACGCCTGCCGCCAGTACCTTACCGCTGTTCAGCGCGTCAGCCAGATCCTGCTCCACAATCAGCGGACCCCGGCCATTATTCAGAATAATAACGCCGTCCTTCATCTTCGCAATGGTTTCCTGATTGATGATTCCCTCGGTCTCCGGGAACAGCGGACAATGCAGCGAAACGATGTCAGATTCCGCCAACAGCGTCTCTAAGTTTACATAAGTTCCTATTTCTTTCCCGCTGTCACACTCGTGCGGAGAATGTGCCAACACCTTCATTCCAAAGGCCTTCGCAATCCTTCCCACCTGCTGGCCGATTCTGCCGAAGCCTATAATGCCGATGGTTTTTCCGGCCAGCTCAATCTGCGGATAATCGCAGAAACAGAAGTCCGGACATTTCTCCCAACGTCCCCCATGGACTGCTTCGGAATGATGCGCCACATGATGACAGATTTCCAATAGCAGCGCAAAGGTAAACTGTGCTACGGTCTCCGTACCATAGCCCGGCACATTGGACAGCGGAATCCCTTTTTCTCCCGCATAGACATAATCTATCACGTTATAACCGGTGGAAAGCGCGCCGATATAGCGGATAGAGGGACAGTTGTCCAGCACCCTTCTGGTGATCGGAGTCTTATTGGTAATCACGATTTCCGCATCCCCGATACGCGCGATGGCTTCTTTTTCGTCCGTCAGAGAGGTACGGTCATACACGGTTACATTTCCCAGCTTCTCCAGTTCTGCCCAGCTCAGATCGCCAGGATTTTCTGTATATCCATCCAGTACTACGATTTTCATTCGGTTTCTTCCCCCTTTCCTGCTTTTGCTTCACCTTGCTCATTTAGAAATATTATATCACATGACATTCTCTCACAAAACCGGAATGTGCAAAAATATGCAAAAAATATCCTTCTAACTGTCTTGCCACCTGTCCTGCCAGATGTTACAATAAAGAAACAGTTTTATGAGCAAGAAAGGAGTTCTCCGCATCATGACAACCGCACAGCGCAGAAATGAAATTTTACAGATATTAAAGAAGGCTGAAGCCCCTATCGCTGCCAAGGATCTGGCTGCTCATTTTGGTATCAGCCGCCAGGTGATTGTGCAGGATATGGCCGTGATACGCGTCTCTACACCCGGCATTCTGTCTACCACCCGCGGCTACATTATCCAGCAGGACAACGGCAATTCCCGAGAATTTAAGGTCTGCCATACGCCGGAGCAGGCAGAAACGGAAATGAATCTTATCGTAGATTACGGCGGCCACATCCGGAATGTCAGCATCAGCCATCGTCTCTATGGCCGGATCTCTGCCGATATGGATGTCCATTCCCGGCAGGATGTTCATGAATTTCTGGATGCTTTGAAAAATAGCCGCTCCAGTGTCTTAAGCAGCGCTACCTCTGGCTATCACTATCATCTGGTGGACGCCGATACCCCGGAACGTCTGGATATGATTCAGAGTAAATTGCAGGAAGCCGGATTTCTGGCGCCGCTGCAGCCCTGGGAACAAAATCAGGCTGAATAATCAGCTTGATTCGGAACATAACAAAAACCCTGTAAGCAACGCTTACAGGGTTTTCAAGCTCCCCGAGTAGGGCTCGAACCTACGACATTTCGGTTAACAGCCGAACGCTCTACCACTGAGCTATCGAGGAATATCAATTTCAGATACCATAATACCTGATCACCCGGCTTCTGTCAAGTGTTCAGGTACTTCCTTGTACCTTCAAAACTATATACTGCATATCTCTTTAGACATTTTCTATCCTATGACGCTTCGCGTTCCGCTTTCGCTTCACACTCTTGGTCAAGCCCTCGACCTATTAGTAACAGTCAGCTCCATGTGTTACCACACTTCCACC
>NZ_JBQHTG010000007.1:0-35622 GCF_052065835.1 Candidatus Merdisoma sp. HCP28S3_D10 | reverse complement strand
TTCTTTGCTTCGCTTTGAAGTGAACCGCTGTCCCTCGCGACAGCTTCTATACTTTATCACGGGTGCAAGAGAATGTCAACACCTTTTTTCAAAATTTTTAAAACTTTTTCTACACTAGGCACAATTTCTCCGTCCCAGGCTCTAAAATCCTTGATTTTAAGCCATTTTTCAGAGATTCACCCACTGTAAGAGCAGATTGTTATGATACAGCCAGGACAGAATACCACTCTGGGCCGTCATTTTCAAAAGCTGAGCTCCGCTCCGGGTGGATGCGCATACCGTAATGACTATAAAGAATATCCAGAGCAGCACGACGCCTTCGCATAAGCCCAGCAACAGCCCCGCCGTCTTGTTGAGTCCATGCAGGATAGGAAGGTGGGATACGATACCCAGAGAGAATACAATTCCCCGAATCAGGACGCCCGCCAAAGTCATTGCAATCAGGAACGCCGCCCACCGTAGAATCTCATCTGCCAGATAACCGCTGACAGCATTTTCCATGCCCAGGACACGTAAGGTGTCCAGAAGTTCCAGATCACTTCCTTCTATCCGATTCTGAAGGAACTGATACACTCCCGTACTCTCTTTTAAAAATGTGTGCAGATAGGGCGATACCAGCGATGTAACGATTAGCGTCAGAATCAGGCTTAAAACCCCGACAATCTTCCGGATAAAACCCTTATGATGTCCGTCCCATGCAGATAACACCAAAAACAGCGCCACGGCAGGCAGTAGCCAGTTCATATCATTTCTCCTTTGTTATTGCAAGCGAATGGTTTCCGTTCTGTCCGAAAATACCAGAACAAACTTATTGCGTCCGCTTGCTTTATACAGATCTGCGATCACACTGTCAAAGGTACCCTTATACTCCAGAATACCTTTTTCACTATAAATCTCACACTCATTTTCATTGTAAAGAATCAGGTGTTTTCCGGACAGCTTTACCTGGCGGTATTCCAGATCGGTCTTTTTTGTCAATATCTCTCTGCCCGAAGCGTCGTAAAGACAGATCCGGTATCTTCCCTCTTCCTCTTCTTTTTCTTCTGTCTCATCATCGCCCAGGGTTACGATTCCGATGCGGCCGTCGCCCCAGAAGACACTCTCTATCTCAGAGTTCACAGACACCACATTCTTTTCCTCCGGAATCTCCGCTCCTTCATAATAGATAATGCTCTGATCTGAAACCGCCGCGCAGACTGCTTTCCCAATATATTTAATCCGGGGAATGATGGTATCGCTATATACCTTAGAAGAAACGATTTTGTCCACAAAATTGCTTCCCACGGAACCGAAGTTATAAAAAACCACACAGCTGTCTGCCGCGCCCTCCTGCACCTGCAGATAGGATACTGCCAGCTTGCTGCCGTCCGGTGAAATACCGATGGAAATGGGCTGTCCGGTTTCGTCCAGACTGCACCGGGACTCTGCCAGCTTATTTCCCTCCTTATCATAGAGATAAATCCAGGAAACGTTACTGTCGTTCAACAGAATGGCCGTCACGCCCTGGGCAGAAACACTGATCTGCTGAATCGGAAGCAGCGTACTGATTTCCGTCACTGCGCCCTGGGCGTCAAAAACATATACCGCATTGCCCTGTCGATCTGCCACAGCCACCGCGCTTTGACAGATATCCACCATGGGATTCTGCATATTGTAGGTCTGGCTCCACACTGCTTCATTACCGGAGCCAAGACAGGAAATACCGTCTTTACTGTATTTCAGAAGCTTCCCATTGTATTCTGTATACATGGTGTTGACGGTACTGCTGTGTTCTGCAGTAGCTACCGTTTCATAGGAAGTATAGGTTTTATTCTGAGACCAGAGATTGAACGCCAGACAACCGCAGGCAATCACAACCGCACAGATGAGGTACCTTGCGCCCACACCCGCTCTGTGCCGAAACAATTTCTTTTTATAATCTTTCATACTGCTGTCCTGTTCCTGGTAGGGCGGCGTATCATAAAGCTTTGTAATCTTTGCCATGGGATCTTATCCTTCGCATTGTTGTTCTTTTTATGCTATGATAGCACAGATCCCCTAGGGAAGCAAAAGTTTTTGACCCTCCAGAATCCGGTCGCTGTCTTCGATTCCATTCAGGCTGCAGATAGCGTCTATCTCATCATCCCGACCGTATATCCGACGACTGATTTTCAGAAGGGTGTCGCCCTTGCGGACCGTATAGCTGTCCGGAACAGATGCCTCCTCATTGGAATCATCCGGAGCGGAATCCGATGCCTCCTCGGATACATCGGTCGGCGTCCCGGACTGCGCCGGTACGTCTGCGCTGGCGGCCGGCTCTCCTGCTGCGGTACTTTCCTGAGCTGCGGCACTCTCCTCACCCGCTGTATCTTCCCCGTCTTCCTTTCCGTCATCTGCCGTATCTTCGGCCTGCCCCAGATCTGCATAGGCGTCTGCCAGTTCCGAATCCTGCTGCTCCAGCGAATTTGACAGCTCCCGAAGAGCCGTCTCCATTCCTTCCATTTTCTCATAATTATTAATAAGCGTAATCCCGATAACCAGCACCACCATCACCAGAAAAGTACTGGCCATATACAGAAAGGTCAGTACCCTCTTCTGCCCATTCTGTTCTTTTTTCTCCTGAATGATCGTACGGAAGCTCTGAATAGCCCGGTCTTCAAAATGTTCCTTCTCATCAATACTTTCGCCGTTCCCGGTTTCAATCATATAGCGCTGCATGGCCTCATTTTGCTGATAAAAAATCGCATAGCCGCTCTGCCGCAGCATTTTCCCATTTTCATAAACGAAAAAATCCGCTTCTCCATCCGCGGAATCCGATACCATCAGAAGCTTGTCCGCGCCACCGAAGTAATCTCTATGTACCTTTAAAAGTTCCTGGGAAAGCTCCATGGGATAACCGGGCAGGGACAGATACCAGCCCAGGATGTCCAGATCCGCAAAATATTCCTTCATAGTTCCATAGATTTCTGCCCAGACCTCATCTGTAAAAGGAATTCCCTGTTCTGTATACTCCAGATCCTTCAGTCCCACTGCGCCCTTTATAAAAAGATAGGAAATCCCTCCGGCCCGTTCCGTATCGCCCAGCAGAATTGCCAGCTTACTGTTCAGCGTTTCTTCCCCCGCCAGCCGTTTCAGGTAGGTTATCACGTAATCCTCAATATATATTTTTCGTTTTTCCTCCGGCTCGCCTATTTGTTTTACATTTTTGGGAAGTTCCGGTTTCCATTCTGTCCCTTTCTCTTCTGAGTTTTCTCTGTATACAAATTCAATCATATGCTCACCTCATTAGCCATATCCCTGCTCATTTTCTGCATGGTAACATGGACGGGCTGTGAGATATGGCAAATGCTGTCGAGGGAATTGAAAATTATTTCGACAAAAAGGCAGGCCCCAATAGGGAACCTGCCTTTTCTATCTGTTTTAAATTTTCTATTCTTATTTCAGCCAGTCTTTGATCTGCTCATATACACCAGCGCCATCCAGCTTGTACTTTTCAAGCAGCTTTACTGCCGGGCCGGACTCGCCAAATACGTCGTATACGCCAATCTTCTTCACCGGAGTCGGAAGCTTCTCGCTTAAAACGTCGCAAACAGCGCTGCCAAGGCCGCCAATCACGGAATGCTCTTCTGCAGTTACGACCTTACCGGTCTTCTTTGCGGACTTCAGGATGATCTCCTCGTCCAGCGGCTTGATAGTATGGATATTGATAACCTCTGCGGAAATACCCTCTGCCGCCAGCTTCTCAGCTGCTTCCAGAGCGCTGTTCACACACAGACCTGTCGCCACGATAGTCAGATCGGTACCCTCTCTTAACAGGATGCCCTTACCAAGCTCAAACTTATAGTTTGCCTCGTCATTAAATACCGGAACAGCCAGTCTGCCAAAGCGCAGATAGACCGGTCCTTCATACTCTGCCGCTGCCTTGACAGCTGCTCTCGCCTCTACATCATCTGCCGGATTTACAACAACCATGCCCGGGATTGTGCGCATCAGGGCGATATCCTCATTACACTGATGGGTAGCTCCATCCTCACCTACAGAAATTCCTGCATGGGAAGCAGCAATCTTTACATTCAGATGGGGATATCCCACAGAGTTACGAACCTGCTCAAATGCACGACCTGCCGCAAACATAGCGAAGGTACTACAGAACGGAATCTTACCTGTGGTAGCCAGGCCTGCTGCGATACTTACCATGTTGCCCTCTGCGATACCACAGTCGAAGAAACGATCCGGATATGCTTTCTTAAATACACCCGTCTTAGTCGCGCCGGCAAGGTCTGCATCCAGTACCAGAATGTTCGGATTCTCAGCGCCAAGCTCCTTAAGCGCGTTACCATAGCTCTCTCTTGTTGCGATCTTCTTTACTTCTGACATAATGCTTCACCTACCTTCTCCAAATCTGCCATTGCGATTGCATACTGCTCATCGTTCGGAGCAGCGCCATGCCAGCCCGCATTGTTTTCCATAAAGGAAACATTCTTACCCTTTACTGTCTTCATAATGATAGCGGTGGGCTGACCCTTGATGGTCTTTGCCTCGTTCAGGGCCATGCGAATCTCATCAAAATTATGACCGTCAATGTTGATTACATGGAAGTTGAACGCTTTAAATTTATCGTCGATGGGATACGGGGAGTTTACCTCGCCGATGGGTCCGTCAATCTGAAGGTTGTTATTATCTACGATGACGCACAGGTTGTCCAGATGCTTCGCGCCTGCGAACATAGATGCCTCCCAAACCTGACCCTCCTGGATCTCGCCGTCACCCAGCAGTGTGTATACACGATAGCTGTCGCCGGAAATTTTTGCAGAAAGAGCCATACCTACCGCTGCGGAGATACCCTGTCCCAGGGAACCGCTGGACATATCAATACCCGGTGTATGCTGCATACAGGGATGTCCCTGAAGATGTGATCCAATATGTCTTAAAGTAACCAGATCCTCCTTCGGGAAAAATCCTCTCTCAGCCAGTACAGAGTACAGACCCGGAGCTGTGTGTCCTTTGGAAAGTACGAAACGGTCTCTGTCTGCTTTCTTCGGATCCTTCGGATCGATATTCATCTCTTCGAAATACAGATATGTAAACATATCTGCTGCTGACAGAGATCCGCCCGGATGTCCGGACTTTGCGCTATGAACGGCAGTAACGATACTCTTACGGACTTCATTCGCCGTCTTCTGGAGTTCTAAATTCGTCATGTTTGTCCCACCTTTATTATATTTTTGAAAATTATTTTTGCTTCTTCTAGTATACAGACACTTCCCGTTCTGGTCAAGCCGTTCTTCATGAATTCCTGTCTGTTTTTGTCTGAAATTCTGTCTTTCTACAGCTCTACCCGCCCCTCCAGCGCCCGGAGCAGCGTCACCTCGTCGATATATTCCAGATCGCCGCCCACCGGTACGCCGCTGGCAATCCGGCTGACCTTAATTCCGGTCGGTTTGATCAGCTTACTGATATACATAGCCGTCGTCTCCCCCTCCAGGCTGGAGTTGGTTGCGATGATGACCTCGTCCACGTCCCCCTGAAGTCTGGTCATCAGCTCCTTCAGCTTAATGTCCGCGGGACCGATACCGAGCATCGGGGAAATGGCTCCGTGAAGCACATGATAGACGCCGTCGTATTTCCCGGTTTTCTCATAAGCGGCCAGATCCCGGGTATTCTCCACCACCATAATCACCTTGTGGTTTCGCTTGGGATTGGCGCAGATGGGGCACAGCTCCTGATCCGTCATGGTAAAGCATTCCTTACAATAGCGGACATTTTTCTTTGCGCTTATAATGGAATCTGACAGTGCCTGTACCTTCTCCAGAGGCATGTTCACGATATGAAAAGCCAGCCGCTGGGCTGTCTTGCCGCCGATGCCGGGCAGACTTGAAAGCTGCTCGATTAATTTACTGATTTGGCTGCTGTAATAATCCATTAGAACGGAAAGCCTCCGCCGAGACCGCCGGTCAGACCGGACATCATGGACGCGGAATCCTGCTCCTGCTGCCGGAGCACCTGATTTACCGCAATCTGAATCATCTCCTCCAGAGTCTCCACATCCTCCGGATCGATGGCGTCCGGATCGATAGTTACTTTGGTAATCTCCTTCTTACCGGACATGGTCACCTCAACGGCTCCGCCTCCTGCTGCCGCTGTGTACTCCTTCTCCTCCAGCGCCTTCTGATTTTCCTCCATCTGGCGCTGCATCTTCTGTGCCTGCTTCATCAGGTTGTTCATATTGCCGGGCATGCCCATGCCTCCCGGAAATCCACCTCTTTTTGCCATTTTTTACTCCTCCTTATTCGTCTTCAAATTCAATTTCTGTATGAATGACCTGTTCGATGTCAATCGCTCCCACCTCACTGTGGGGGTCATTTTCCATACAGGCTACCAGAATCTCCATGTCCTTTCCGGTATCCTGCAGGATTACATGTTTTATCTCCTGAAGGTGTCTGGTCTCCTTCAGAAATGCCTCGCCGGTAGGCGTCGCCGCTATAATGCCAAGCTTTCCGTCGCCAACGGCCTTCAGCTGCGCGCCCTTCAGATAGGTACGCAGCAGCGGATGCAGGCGGTTCAGCACATTGTGCCAGTTCTTCACCACATTCTGGACGTCCTCGGGCAAAGATTTCGGTGCCGGTGCCTCCGGCGCGGGCTTCTTCGGCTCTGCGGCCGCGTCCCGGGGAGCTTCGCCGTTCTGCCAGCCGCCTCCATAGGAAACGGCTCCGTTTTTCAGCTCTTCCATTTTTGCCTCGAATTCCTGCTCCAGCACGCGGATGCGATCCAGAAGCACATCTGTGTTCGTCTCCATGGCCGGACGGCACAGCTTGATGAAGGCCACCTCCACCTGAACCCGCTTCTGGGACGCATAGCGGATCTGTCCGCCCAGCTCCGAGAAAATACGGATATAGCGCATCAGGGTGTCATCCTCGATCTGCAGAGCCTCCTCTTTCAGGCGGGCCAGGTTCTCGGTGGACACATCCAGAATATCTTCCATATTATCATTGCTTTTCAGAAGCAGCAGATTCCTGAGATACCAGGTAAAGTCGGTCACAAACTGTCCCAGCTCCCGGCCCTGGATCACCAGCTCCTCAATCTCCGCCATGACGCCGGGCAAATTCCGTTCCAGCGTCATTCGCAAAAGCTTGCTGTAAACTTCGGTATCCACCGCTCCCAATACATCCAGCACATGATCATAGGTCAGCTTCTGGTTTAGATAAAAAGCAATGCACTGATCCAGAAGGCTTAAGGCGTCTCGCATAGAGCCGTCTGCGGCCTTGGCGATGTAGCGCAGGGCCTTCTCCTCGGTCTCCACGCCCTCTTTTTCCGTCAGCTCCTGCAGTCTGGCGGTAATGGTGTCCGCCGTAATCCGCCGGAAATCATACCGCTGGCACCGGGACAGAATCGTCACCGGAATCTTGTGGGCCTCTGTGGTCGCTAGAATAAAGATGACATAGGAAGGCGGCTCCTCCAGGGTTTTTAAGAGCGCATTGAAGGCCCCGATGGAGAGCATATGCACCTCGTCAATGATGTAGACCTTGTATTTTCCCTCTGTGGGCGAATAAGCCACCTCGTCCCGGATCTCACGAATGTTGTCCACGCCGTTGTTGGAGGCTGCGTCGATTTCTATCACATTCATGGAAGTGCCTGCCGCTATAGAGCGGCAGGCCGCGCACGTTCCGCAGGGATTGCCATCCACCGGGTGTTCACAGTTCACCGCCCGGGCAAAGATTTTCGCAACCGTTGTTTTTCCGGTACCGCGGGTACCACAAAACAGGTAGGCATGTCCGATTCTGTCTGCTTTAATCTGATTTTTTAATGTAGTTACAATGTGATCCTGTCCCCGGACATCTCCAAACTCTGTAGGCCGGAACTTCCGGTAGAGGGCCATATACGACATATATGATATCCCTTTCCTGATTAATCTCCGAAGCTGATGCCAATCATCTTTGCTTCTGATATGATAGAAGAATTCGGGTCTACAAACTTCAGCTTACCCGCAGACTCCTCCAGCGGAATCCGCTGGCACTCTCCATTTACAATACCAATCATGCATCCGTATACCTCGTCTACGATGGCCTGTGCAGCCGCCGCGCCCAGTCTGGTGGACAGGACCCGGTCGTAGGGGCAGGGACTTCCGCCCCGCTGGGTATGTCCCGGAACCGTGACGCGGACCTCGGTGCCCAGACGCTTGGTCAGCTGATCCGCGATCTCATAGGACACGGTCGGATACTTGTAGGTCTCCATGAATTTCTTCAAATCCTTCTTGCTCATTTCGGCGCGCTCCTTGGGAATCGCGCCCTCTGCCACCGCCAGAATGGTGAAGCCCTTCTTCTGCTTATTGCGGGCCTCTATGGCCTGGCAGATACTGTCGATGCTGTAGGGGATCTCCGGAATCAGAATGATATCCGCTCCTCCGGCGATACCTGCGTGCAGGGTCAGCTGTCCTACCTTGTGTCCCATAACCTCCACGATGAATACACGGCCGTGGGAGGCTGCCGTAGTATGGATACAGTCGATGCAATCCGTAGCGATATCCACTGCGCTCTGGAAACCAAAGGTCATATCCGTGCCCCAGATATCGTTATCAATGGTCTTCGGCATATGGATAATATTCAGACCCTCCTCCCTAAGAAGGTTGGCAGTCTTCTGGGTTCCGTTTCCACCCAGAATCACCAGGCAGTCCAGACGCAGCTTATGGTAGGTATGCTTCATGGCCTCTACCTTGTCCAGTCCGTTTTCATCCGGCACCCGCATCATTTTGAAGGGCTGGCGGGAGCTTCCCAGGATAGTTCCGCCCTTGGTCAGAATTCCCGAAAAATCTCTCGGGGTCAGCATCCGGTAATTTCCGTAAATCAGACCCTTATAGCCTTCCTCAAAGCCGTAAAGCTCTACCTCATCCAGTGCGTTGCATACACCCTTTACGATTCCGCGCATTGTAGCATTCAGCGCCTGACAATCTCCGCCGCTGGTCAGCATTCCGATTCTTTTCATATTGCACGCCTCCATGATTATATTTTCTATTCCAGTTCACCATGGCAACTGCCTGGCGATAGTTATCTTTAGTGTAGCATAAGTTCGGAATTCTCACAAGGAGGAAGTGAGCTGTGCTATGGTTTTAAAAGTGCCTGCCGCACACCCAGGGTTCCGCCATGTTTCAGGACATAGGCTTCATATTCCTGCGCCTCTTCTTTCCGGCGACTCCTGTAGAATTCATAGGGAACATACCGGATTCCCTCGTCAGCCAGACGGAGCAGCTTCTCGCTGTCGCAGTCCTGATAAAGAATCGCCCGGAAAGCATTGACATTCCGGTAGCTTTGGACTCCCTCTGCTATGAATGTAAGCAGAGCGGAAAGGGCAATGAGCAGATACATAATCCAGGTTTTATCAAAAAACCGGCCATTTACCCGGTAAGTAAAGAAAAGCAGTGTCTCCCGATGAGGAAACGGTGCGCCCAGAAAGCGACTCACCAGAATCATCAGCACGGCAATCAGACCGAGATAAAGGAGTATGGCTTGTTTTTTCAGTCGTTTCAGATTTTTATAATAAGCAGTTAATTCTTTCATCCTGTTCACCTCCGGATTCATTATACAGCATTTCCGGAAAGAAAGCGTGTTTTTCATGTGAAAACGGGTTCAAACCCAGCGTTGCCGGCTTGTACCCGTTTTTTTACTGTTAGAACTCAGTGTATACGATATGGTTTCTTACAACTTTTAAAGAACGCTATCTGGGAACATATCTCAGACAGGTAATCGTTCCGTCCGGATTCAGCGTATAGGTCTCCACCCAGGCATCGTCCATGGCGGCCGTATGTTTTTCCATGATGACACTCATTCCGGCGCCGTCCGGGAAATATTCTTTCATAATTGCAGCAGCCGTATCCGCGTCAGCCAATGTTTCTCCGGATTCCTCAAAGATAAATTCCTCTGCGGTAACGGTTTTTCTGGAGTCTTCCACCGGTTTGGCTTTTTCATTTATATTTTCCGTCGTAAGGCTATTGAGCCACCGGTCGCCCTCCGATAATATCCAAAGATATCCTCCGTTCGATTCTGAATCATTGATGTCGGTGATAATTCCGGAAGCTTTTACAGAATCTGCTTTTGCAGTGTTTACCGGCAAGTCAAACAGGGCATTTACCCCTTGATAGGTCTCGCTCCTGAGTATTTCACCGGTATCCGTATCATAGATGTATGCCTGATTATTATACATATCGCCATCGGACACTCCCACATAGATGCCGCAGTCCGCAAAGTATTCCACATTGTCAATCTCCACCAGCCGGTACTGGATCCCGTCTGAGACAAAGCAGGTAACGCCGCCGCTTAAGGTATAGGCATTATATTTTTCCGGGTTGAGGCCATGAATATAGGGGGATACAAAAAATTGTGTGCGCTCGAAGTCGTCGCTCTGCACATCCGGCATAGGCTTTCCGTCTGCGTAGGCGATAGCTACCGCAATATAGGTCCTGTCTCCATCCACATTGCCCTGATCATCCTTGGATAAATGTTCGGAGATTTCGTTGCCGGAGACCACACCCAGAAGTGTGATATCATAATCACTGCAGTGCTGTGTCTCATATTCTGAAAGCCAATTGCTCTGCTCAAAATGCGAAGCCAGCTGCTCGTCCGCATTGGCCATTGCCACGTCCCTGGCAGAGAGATAGCGCCAGGCAGCAAAGACAATAACAGATGAGGCTATGAGAAGTGCTGCCACAGCCACTGCTGCCGGAAGGTGCCTCCGATTTTTTATCGTTCTTCTTAGAACAGTTTTATGAGTTACAGATGAACTTCTTATCTTTCTCTTCATTTTCAAATCGTCCTCCTTAATTTCAGGAATAAGGGCCTGCTTTAAAAGCTGCTCCAGTCTCTCATCGTTCATAACCGAGTGCCTCCAATCTGGCTTTTAATAAATTTTTCGCCTTTCTGAGCCTTGTTTTTACCGTCCCCTCCGGAATGTGCAGAATTTCTGCTATTTCAGAGATCCGCATATCGGCAGAATAAAACAGGTAAACGGGCAGCTTATATTTCTCAGGCAAAGCGGCAACAACACCTCGTACCGTCTCCAGTTCATTTTGCTGCAAAAGCTCCTGCTCCGGGGAAATGACACTGGCCTGAGCCAGACACTGCCAGCCGGTATCTTCCAGCGCCTCCACACTTTCCATAGGAAGTATGCGGTTTCTGGCGGCGTATTTTCTTCTGCTGTTTTTCCAGAGAAACAAGGCTGTGGATAAGGCATAACTTTTCGTGTGCGGGCCAAGCAGTAATGTCTGCTTTTTTTCAGTCAGCTTCAGCATGGTATCCTGATACAGATCGTCTCCTGCCTCGCTTCCGCCGGCAGTCATCCGGCAAAAGCGCAGAATATCACAGCCATATGTAAGGATAAACTGCTCGATTTCATGATCATTCATAAATGGTTATCCTTTTACCTTTCTTCTTTAAGTCGACTTATAAGAATTTTATCTTACACTTATAGAATGTAGTGAAGCACCAAAATGGTTTTCTTTTATATAAATCAGATCTTCTGTACCATAACACAGGCAGGCGATTTTGAAATCCCGCTCTTGAAATGCACCGGAAAATATATTATACTATTAGTCACTGGTTCTCAGCAATGGAGGAGTACCCAAGTGGCTGAAGGGTCTGGCTTCGAACACCAGTAGGTCGGTAGCACCGGCGCGAGGGTTCAAATCCCTCCTCCTCCGTTTCTTTATAGCAAAAAGCAAGACAGGACGTATCCTGAATTTCCATGATACAGTCCTGTCTTGCTTTTTATTGTTTTTCCGTAATCCCGTCTATGTGAAAACCGCCGCCGCTTTTCTTATTTTAATCTATCCAGCAGCTCCTGCACCGTCTGGTTGTATACCGGATGCCGCACCCAGGGCGCGATCTGTGCCAACGGAATCAGCACGAAATCCCGCTTGTGCATCTCGATATGGGGAATATGAAGCTCCTCGTCATCGAGAATCAGGTCGTCGTACAATAGAATATCCAGATCCAGCGTCCGGGGACCCCAGTGGATCACGCGGACCCGGTTGGCCTCCTGCTCCAGCTCGTGGAGACGATCAAGGAGCTCATGGGGCGGCAGGATAGTCCGGATCTTCATGACGCTATTCAGGAATTCGTCCTGCTCCGTGTAGCCATAGGGCTCGGTGGCCAGATAATCGGCCACTGTCTCTACGATACAGCCTTTCGTGAGCTGCAGTCCAAGCACGCTCATGTCCAGATAAGCTTTTTTGTCGCCCATATTGGAACCCATGGCGATGTAGGCGGTATGCCAGCCCCGCTCAATGGAGACAGACACAGTCTCCAGAGGCAGTCCCACCGGAGCCCAGGGCTTTTTAATCTCCAGCTCCACCTTTTCCAGATGGGGAATCTGCAGAAGCATGGCTTCCGCCAGCTGCTCCACCACCGTTTCCAGCAGCTTCCAGGTGTGCTCCTGAACAAATTTTGTGATAAACTGGCTGACCTCACCGTAATGAATGGAGGCAGTCAAATCGTCCGTCTTCCCCGCCTTCCGGGTGGAGGTGTAAAGGGTTGCGGAAATGACAAATTTCTGTCCCAGCTTATTTTCCTCCGGGAATACGCCGTGATTGGCAAATATTTCGAGATTTTTGATCTGTATTTTATCCATTTAGTTCTCTCCTGCTTTCAGAATCGCCTCGGTCATCCGGATGGTGCGCTGATTTTCTTTAATGTCGTGAACCCGGACAAAGGCGTACTTTTTCATCACAGCCATCACGGTCGTCACCAGGGTTCCCTCTACTCTCTGATCCGCCGGCAGATCCAGAGTCAGACCGATCACGGATTTACGCGATGTGCCAAGCAGCATGGGGTATCCCAGCTCATGGAACCGCTCCATATGTAAAATGGTCTCCAGATTCTGCTCGTAATTTTTTCCAAAGCCTACGCCCGGGTCAAGGATAATCTTATCGTCAGCGATACCTGCTTCCTTCGCAAGCTTTACGCACTCCGCGGTTTCCCGGAGCATATCCGGGTAGAAATCCTGATACTCTGTGTTGTTCTTATTGTGCATCAGACAGCAGGCCACTCCGGTGCGGGCAATGAGTCCGGCCATCTCCGGATCGTATTTGAGCCCCCAGATATCATTGACCAGATCGGCTCCCGCTTCAATGGCTGCCGCCGCCACCTTCGCCTTGTAGGAATCAATGGATACGGGTACGTCAAAACGGGCTTTCACTGCCTCGATGACCGGGGCTACCCGCTCGATTTCCTCCTCTTCGGTAATCTGTTGGTGGCCGGGACGGGTAGACTCGCCGCCGATATCCAGAATGGCGGTGCCCTCGCGGATCATCTCCTCCGCATGAGCCAGAGCCGCGTCCATATGGTTCCATTTTCCGCCGTCGGAAAAGGAATCCGGGGTTACATTCAGGATTCCCATGATATAGGTTTTATTTTTTACATCAAATTCTTTGGTTCCGATTCTCATACCTTTTCCCCTTATATCTTATACTTTAATTTCCAGATTTTTCTTCTCCTCCGGCCAGTTGCAGTCTGTCTGGGCCGGACACAGAAAGCAGCTCCGCGACAGCTTATCCGCCCGGTAAAACAATCCCGGCAGATCCCTCGCGTCGCTTTGGGTACGGTGACTTCCGATGAGCTTCAGCACTTCGGCGCTCTCGCCTTCCGAGAAACCACAGTCCTGCAATATGGGCTTTGCCAGCCTCACGCCTGCCTCGTCGTGGGGCGTCCCATTTTCATATTGAAGGTATCTGCCCATATCGTGCAGAAGTCCGGCCGCATAGATGATTTCCTTATCGGCTTCTACCCCCTGTTCCAGGGCAAGCAGGTAGGTCAGGCGGGCTACACTGAGAAAATGCTCCGGCGTATGGCGGCAAAATTCCCGCTCTGCCTCGTAGGCCGTCAGCTTCCCCAAAGCCTCCTGATAGGCCGGGTGGTTCCAGATCCGGTTTACGCGCTCCATGCCGCCCATTACTGGCGCACCATGCTCAGGAAGCGGTTCTGCAGCTCAAAATTGTTCTCAAAGCAGCCGGTGGTCACCATGGTGACGGTCTTGCTGCCGGGCTTTTTGATGCCGCGCATGGTCATACACATGTGCTCAGCCTCCAACATGACGATAACGCCCTGGGGATCCAGGCTTTCCTCCAGCGCGTCCGCGATCTGGGACGTGAGCTTTTCCTGAATCTGAGGTCTTCTGGCAAATACATCTACGGTACGGGCCAGCTTGCTTAAGCCTACTACCTTACCGTTCGGTATATACCCGATATGCGCTTTTCCGTAAAAGGGGAGTAAATGATGTTCGCACACGGAATAGAAGGTGATATCCTTCTCTACTACGATGTCGTTCCGCTCGACTGTGAATTGTTTTTTCAGATGCACCGACGCATCCTCGTACAGGCCGCCGTAGATCTCAGCGCACATACGCGCAATCCGATCCGGCGTCTCCAATAAGCCTTCTCTTGTTACGTCCTCGCCGATTCCCTCCAGCATAAGCTGGACTCCGGCCTTGATTTTCTCATAATCCATCATAAAAACAGCACCTCCAGGCTGTGACAGAACATATGACGAAAATATCCCTTCACAATATGAGACGCTGTTTATGAATCTTATATTGCTGCAACGGGTGCGGTCTCCATACCGTAAGACGAACTTTTCGTTTCGGCGGCAACTCCCCATCCGCTGAACACTTGACGCATGAAAACCTATTTTGCATATTATTCTATTGTTAAAATTTGTTATCAAGGGGATTATAGCATATACAGAGACTTCTGTATATAGATTTTTGTTTATATTTTGGATGAAAAAAAAGCGGGTGATGGGGTGCTAGGTGCCAGTGGCACCTGTTTAGCACCGACCGGAGCGGAGCGGAGAACGAACCGAAGGTTCGATTCACATCACCTTCTCTACTTAAATTTGAGCATAAAAATAAGCGGGTGATGGGAATCGAACCCACGTATCCAGCTTGGAAGGCTGGTGTTCTACCATTGAACTACACCCGCAGACGCTATGAGAATATTTACATGGAAACACCATGATCACTAGGCTCGAGAATACCTCGCCAAGTGCTCAATACATGCCCAGAACCGGAATCGAACCAGTGACACGAGGATTTTCAGTCCTCTGCTCTACCAACTGAGCTATCTGGGCCTCTTGCTTTCACACATTTTATTTTCATGTGTCGCAACAGTGATATTCTACTCTATCAAAATAATTTTGTCAAGCAATTTTTTATAACTTGTGGACAGGAATTTATAGTATCTTCCTTATCAGGAAGCATAATTCCAGGTATAGGAGAAAATATGGGCGCCGATGACCAATCCGCTTAAGGACGGATAATTCGCATACGTCCGGAAAAACGTCCGGTTTCCCACATTGGACTCCCCGGCGATGGCCCGGTTAGCCGCGTTGTAGCAGGATTCGGTGACAGATCCCGCCCCATCGGTGAGCATCAGATCGAAACGCCCGGAGGTAACCGGCGAAAACTGACCGGAAGCCCGGATCACACTCATAATATCCCCCTGGGCAAAACGGGGATCCCGGATCCGGTTCATCACCACCGCGCCTACCGCCAGCTGGCCTTCCGCCCCCTGGTTGCCTGCCTCACAGTAAATCAGCGTAGCCAGAGCCTTTATCTCGTCCTCGCTGGCGCTGTACGCGCCGTACTGCACGTACTCCAGCTCCGTAGTCCGCACTCCGGTCACATCGCCCAGAGATCCGACTATTTCCGCTGCCTTGGCCGCCTCAATCTGGGCCTCGATTTTCTTTTTCTCCGCGATCAGCTGCTTCAGCACCTCCTGCTGATTCGCCAGGGTATTGCTCTTGCCGTCGATATCCGCCTGGGCTGCCGCTATGTCATTTACATGCTTACTGATTTTCCCGGAGGTACTGCTGGCCAGAGCCGATACCTCCTTCTGCTTCTTCTCCACAGAAGCCTGCATCTCGTCCAGCGCCTCTTTTTCCGCCTCCAGCTTCTCTTCCTGCTCCTGGATCTCCGCCTTGTGGGCCGCATAAGCCTCCAGCATATCCCGGTCATACTCGGAAATCCGCTCCGCGTAATCGGCGCGGTTCAGCGCGCTGGCAAAATCACCGGATTCCAGCAGAATTTCGATAAAAGAGCTCCTGGGATTCTCATACATATACTGAATCCGGGCCTTCATATCTGCGTACTGCTTCTCTTCGGTATTCTTCGCTTTCTCCAGATCCTCCTGGGTCTTCGCAATCTCCTCCTGCTTACTGGCAATCTGCTTATTCAGCTCGGAAATCTGGCTTTCCAGACCGGAATACTGCTTATTCAGATCCTTCAGGTAATCCTCCATCTGGGATTTGGCCTCCTGGAGCCGATCCTTCTTATCCTTTGTGGCGTCGATCTCGTTCTGGGTCTTGTCGATCTCGTTCTGCGTCTTATCGATCTCGTTCTGAATGTTATCCACGTCGCTCTGATCCGGAACGGCATAGGACGTAAACCCAAGCGTCAGCGCCAGGGCCACTCCTCCAAACCGATATGCCATTTTCAGAAGACGTGTATGCTTCATCTGTAAAATCCTCTATCTCCAGTCGTATTTCGTCAGGTATCCTTCCAGGCGCATACCCGGAAAATCGTTCTGGCGCAGCGCCTCGTAGAGCACAATCGCCACAGAATTGGACAGGTTCAGGGAACGGGTGTCTCCCAGCATGGGAATCCGGATAGCGCGCTCCTGATTTTCCAGAAGAAGTTCCTCCGGAATTCCGGCGCTTTCCTTGCCGAACATGATATAGCAGTCCGGTTCAAACGTTGCCTCCGTATAAACCTTCTGTCCCTTGGTGGTTGCCATATAAGGTCTTGCACCGGGGTTCCGGCGCAGGAAGTCCTCATAGTTTACATAAGTTGTCACATCCAGCTGCGGCCAGTAGTCCATACCGGCCCGCTTCAGATCTTTTTCGCTCAGGCGGAAGCCCAGGGGCTCAATCAGGTGCAGACGGGTGCCCGTCGCTACGCAGGTTCTTCCGATGTTGCCTGTATTGGCCGGTATCTCCGGCTCCAGAAGTACGATGTTCAGTGCCATTTATTTCGCTCCCTTTTCCGCCCGCAGCTTCTCCACAAAACGGGCTAGACGGCTGGTTGCCTCCTTCAGATCCTCCAGGGAATACGCGTAGGAAATACGTAAAAATCCCTCTCCGCAGGCTCCGAAGGCAGTTCCCGGAACCACGGCCACCTTCTCTTCCATCAGGAAGCGGGTCGCAAATTCCTCCGAGGTCATGCCAAATTCCTTAATGCTGGGGAAGATATAGAACGCGCCGTAGGGCTCAAAGCAGGACAGTCCCATTTCCCGCAGGGTATGTACTAGGAAACGGCGTCTCTGATCGTAGGACTCCCGCATCATCGCCACGTCTTCGTCGCCGTTCTTCAGGGCTTCCACCGCCGCATACTGGCTGTTGGTGGGCGCGCACATGATGGCGTACTGATGAAGCTTGGTCATCTGGCTGATAATCTCTGCCGGACCGCAGGCATATCCCAGTCGCCAGCCGGTCATGGCATAGGCCTTGGAAAATCCGTTAATCAGAATGGTTCTCTCCCGCATTCCCGGAATGCTGGCAATGGATACATGGTCGCCCGCATAGCTTAACTCGGAATAAATCTCATCGGACATCACATAGATATCTTTTTCTATAATGACTTCCGCAATCTCCTCCAGATCCTTCTGGGTCATGATGGCGCCGGTAGGATTGTTCGGGAAAGGCAGAACCAGAATCTTGGTTTTATCTGTAATGGCGTCGCGAAGCTCCCGGGCCGTCAGACGGAATTCATTTTCCTCCTTCAGGTTGATGATCACCGGTACGCCGTCCGCCAGCACACAGCAGGGCTCGTAGGACACGTAGCTGGGCTGGGGAATCAGGACCTCGTCCCCGGGATTCAGCATGGCGCGGAAGGCCATATCAATTCCTTCGCTGCCGCCTACGGTAATCAGCACCTCCCGGAGCGGATCATAGCTTACATGGATGCGGCGTTCCAGATACCGCACAATCTCCTCCCGCAGCTCCTTCAGGCCTGCGTTGGAGGTATAAAAGGTACGTCCCTTTTCCAGGGTATAGATTCCCTCGTCCCGGATATGCCAGGGCGTATCAAAATCCGGCTCGCCCACGCCCAGGGAAATAGCGTCTGGCATCTCGTTTACCACATCGAAGAATTTACGGATGCCGGACCAGGGAATCGAAACTGCTTTGTCTGATAATGGGTTTCTCACGGTGTCACCAGCATCCTTTCGTCTTTTTTCTCATGTACCATAATAGAACCATGATCCTTGTATTTTTTCAATATGAAATGTGTGGCAGTGCTGAGAACGGAATCCAGCGGTGACAGCTTATCGGATACAAACTGCGCCACGTCCCGCATGGTCTTACCCTCAATCATGACCATAAAGTCGAAGCCGCCGGAAATCAGATATACGCTGTCCACCTCTGCGTAATTGTAGATACGCTCTGCCACCTTATCGAAGCCGAAGCCCCGCTGGGGCGTAACCTTCACCTCGACCAGGGCTGTCAGCTTCTCCTCGCTGGTCTTATCCCAGTCAATCAGGGTATGATAACCGCAGATAATTCCTTCTTTTTCCATATCCGCGATTTCATTGGCGACCGCCGCCTCCTCTACTCCCAGCATAACTGCCAGATCCGCCAAATCCACGCGGCTGTTTTTCTCAATGAATGTCAAAATCTTTTCTCTCATTGCTTTCGCCCTCCCATCAGGTTTTTTATAATTTACTCGTATATCTTATATAACTCGTCGGTCTTGGGACGCTCCAGAAAGCTCTCGTCCTCGCCGTTCCGGATCCGTCTGGCCTTCCCCTCCGTGGCATTGCCGATAACTGCCGCCGGAATACCTGCCGCCTCCAGCTCCCGCACCAGATCGTGTCCCCGGTCTGCCGCCATCAGCATACAGCCGCTGGAAATCAGGTAATAGGGGTTCAGTTCAAAGCACTCGCAGATTTCCACCGTCTCCTGACGGATAGGAATCGCCTTCAGATCAATCTCCAGGCCGATGCCAGAAGCCTCCGCCACCTCCCAGAGCGCACCGTAGATTCCGCCCTCGGTCACGTCATGCATGGCGCTGACACCATGCTTCACCGCGACTCTGGAATCCTCTACCACAGAAATATACTGGTCAAAGCTCTTCGCTGTCTCCACAAAGGAAGCCGGGAAACGTTTCCGGAGCTCCTCCTCCTTTTCCTTGGCAATGATGGAGGTTCCCTCTACGCCAATCCACTTGGTTACCAGGATATCCTGGCCGGGCTTCGCCCCCGCAGTGGAAATCAGCTTTCCCTCCTGCACCTTACCCACGCCTGTGACGCTGATAATGGGCTGATTGACCGCCCGGGTAACCTCTGTGTGACCGCCCATAACCTGAATCCGGAAACGGGCGCAGGCTTCCTCCACCTGTCCCATCATTTCCCTGATATCCGCTTCTTCAATCTCCTCCGGCAGAAGCACCGTGAGCATTACACCCACCGGCTCCGCGCCGCTGCTGGCCAGATCATTTGCGGTAATCTGAATCGCCAGGGTTCCGATATCCTTCACCGTACCGGTGATGGGGTCGGTGGAAATCACGAATACCTCACCGGGCGCCAGCTTCATGGCCGCGCAGTCCTCGCCCACTCCGGCTCCCAGAAGCACCTCGTCCCGCTTCGTATGTATCTGCTTGAAAATACTTCTCTTTAAAATCGTCTCTGAAACTTTTCCGACCTTCATCGCTGTCCGCTCCTTTATGTTCGCCTTTACTGCTGCATCCGCGCGACGCAGGACGCCAGGGTGACGTTCACGGTAGCCTCGTCCTGGGTGGCGATGGCCGCCTGCAGCTCATTGGAAAGTTCCGGATCGCCCGCGATGCCTACGGTAATCGTCCGCGGTGTCGCCTTGTAGTTACTCTTATTGACCTTGGTTTTGCTTTCTTCCTTGCCGTTTACATAGACATGCTTATAAAGCTCTGCCACCACGCCTCTGTGGGCGCTCTCTCTGGTAATATAACCGATGGGCTGGCCTGCGTCCGCGACGATCTGTACGCCCGGCTCTGTGGTACTTAAGGTCACGCTCTCGAATTTCAGTGTCCGGTTGGCCGGGCGGGTTTCCTGTCCATAGATCGTAAAGGTAATCTGCTTGCCACTGGTCACGCCCTCGATGTAGACCGGCGCGTCCAGGTTGTTCTTAAACTTCAAATCCTTGTAGGTTCCGGCGATAGCCGCGTCGTCCGCCGGCTCCACATAATTTACAATCATCGAATGGTTGGAGCGCTCTACCACTTCCAGCTCCGCACGGAGAACCGCGTTATACAGGGTTGTGGATACCTGGCAGATTCCTCCGCCCAGGCTGTCTACCACCTTGCCGTTCAGATAAGATCCTGCCATGGCGTAGCCGTTGGCCTCCGAGAACGGGCTGACGGTCTCATAAGCCGAGAAGGTATCCCCCGGATACAGCACGGTACCATTGATATGCTTTGCTCCGCTGGCGATATTCTGACAGCGGGCCGCGCCGGAGGTACTGTAGCTTGTGGTAAAGGTACCAAGCACGTCCTTTACTTTGCTGAGTTCCTCCTTCGTTCCTCTGGGGTAATCGGTCTCTACCGGAAGCGTAAGGGAACCGTTGGTATGATCCCATTCCTTTTCAATAAAATCCATAATCATAGTAATGGATGTATCCGCGTCCAGAACGATTCCGGTCTGCCCGTCCACAACCTGGAAGGAACCGCCCTCCCGCTTCAGGGTCGCGTCTACAGCCTCCTGATCGAATTTTTTGCATTTGTTGTTTACATAATCTGTAACCAAATCCTGATCCAGTGCCCAGGTCAGTTGATAATTCTTGTTTTCATGCTCCAGATCCTTGCGCTCCTTATAACGGCGGATCATGTTGCCACTCTTGCCAAGCTCCGCAGCTTCCTCCACAATCTCTTCCTCATTGGTGCTGACAAGCCCCAGCTCCTTTAAGGTAGGAGTCAGTTCCTTATCGCCGATCTGCAGGGTCAGCGTTTCCGCGCCCATCTCTCCCACATACCCATTCAGGGTTTCCAGCGCCTCTTCCCGGGTCATACCGGACAGATCGATGCCGTCCGCATAGACTCCTGTATGAATCGTGGAATTTTCCGCAGCCAGTGCGGTTGTGCCGCCCGCCAGAAAAGCAGTACAAAGCAGGGCTGCCGTCAGTAATTGTCTCTTTTTCATAACGTCTCCTCTTTCTGAATGTGAATCAGGTTCCTGCTTTTTACAGCGCGTAAGTCAGCATTGGCAGTATCATTGCCAGGACTACGATTACAATGATAATTGTGGAAATGACTTTTCGGCTCTTCTTATCGTACCAGTTCATCTTAAAATCCTCCCATGCTCGGAAATAATTTTATCTATGATTCTTGAAGCTTCATTTTTTGTCAGCGTGTCAATCTGCACACTTAAGCCTATTTTATGATATTTTAGCAGATCATTCAAGTATCCTTTTTGCGCAGCTGTAATCGGACCCTGCTTTTTCGTCCGGTAGATCAGCTGCTTCGGCGCAAATAACTCCTCCGGGCTGTCCGGGAACTCCGCTGCCAGCCTCCGGTACAGTTCCATGGCTGCGCAGGCGTCGTCTGACGCCCGGTGGGCTCTCTCCTGGGCGATTTTATAATAAGCGCACAGATAAGGCAGATTCTTATGCTCCAGATCCGGCAGCAGCGCCCTGGCAATTTTCAGGGTATCCACGCCGTCCTTTTCAAAGGCCAGGCCCAGATTCACTGCGTTCCGTTTTACGAAACTGTAATCAAAGAGAATATTATGGCCTAGAAGCGGCAGTTCTCCGCAAAAGTCCACCAGCTCGGCTACGGCTGTCCCTGTGTCCTTTCCTGTAGCCGCCATCTCATCATCTATTCCGGTCAGCTCCCGGATTCTGGGGCTGATAGCCATACCCGGATTCACCAAGGTTTCATACCGCTCGCAAATGCTTCCGTTTTTCACCTTCACCGCTCCGATTTCCAGAATCCGATCTTCGGAAGGGCTCAGGCCCGTAGTCTCCAGATCCAGCGCGATGTAACTGTCTATCATAGTATCCTCTTCTCCGTTCTCTTAGAATCTGTCTGCTTCATATTCTGTCAGTCTGGCTGCATGGGTCAGCGGATCCCGGTTCTCATAGTCAAAAATCAGATACCGTATCTGTCCGTCTTCGGCAGACACCGCTTCCACATGATTCTGCTTTCCGGTTTTCCTCAGGATTTCCGAAAGCGTTTCCTTATAAGCCGTCTGATCCGGCGCGAAGGCCGGTCTTGCCTTGGCCCGCTCCCGCAGGTAATAATCAATGGTCAGAAGCTGCCGGAAATACCCTTCCTTCTCCGGACAGCGTTCCCGGACAAACTCCAGCAGCAGCTCATATCGCTGCACCCGGGAATGCTTCCGCTGCTCCTCCTGTCGGCTCTCATAAAACTCAGCCAGCTGTTCGAAAAAGGCAAAGGCCGAAGGAAACCGCGGGATCAACGCCTTCAGCGTCTCATCGAATTGATGACTATTATAATAGTTCTCCACCATTTCTTCAATCATTTTAAGCCGTAACAGATCAGAAAAAGGCAGCCAGGGAGTGCCTAAAACTTCATAGGGCGGCAAAGCCCGCCGGATAATTCTATATTTTTCTGCTTCCCGGCACATCTGAGAGCCCTTCAGTACCTTCAGGAAGCCCAGCTGCAGCTGATCCGGCTCCATGGCGTAAACATCGTTGAAGGAATGACCGAAGCTCTCATAATCCTCAAAGGGAAGGCCTGCGATAAGATCCAGGTGCTGGTGAATATTGTTTCCCTTGCGCACCTTCGCCACCACCTCCCGAAGCTCTGCAAGATCTGTTTTCCGGCAGATAGCCTCCAGGGTTTTCGGATTCGTGGACTGGACGCCAATCTCCAGCTGAATCAGTCCCGGGCGCATCTGGGAAATCAGCTTGATTTCCTTCTCGTCCAGTAGATCCGCCGCAATTTCAAAATGGAAATTGGTAACGCCGTTATCGTGCTCCAACAGATACTGCCAGATGGTCATGGCGTGACTTTTGCGGCAGTTAAAGGTGCGATCCACAAATTTTACCTGAGGAACGCATCTGTCCAGAAAAAACTGCAGCTCCGGCAACACCAGAGCCGGACTCCGGAATCGCACGCTCTTGTCTATGGAAGAAAGGCAGTAGCTGCAGGAAAAGGGACAGCCACGGCTGGATTCATAGTAAATAATCCGATTTTCAAAATCCACCAGCTCCTCGTAGGGAAAGGGAAGGGTGTCCAGATCCACCTGGGGAGCCGGAGGATTCACCTGAATGGAGTCCTTTTTCCGAAACACCAGTCCCGGTATCCGGGACAGATGTTCTGTGTCCACCTCATGGTTTACATAACATTTTCCCAGTTTCCGGAAGCTTTCCTCTCCCTCGCCGCAGAGAATCCCATCCACCTCCGGGTGGCTCCGCAGAACCTCCTCTGCGTCGTAGGATACCTCCGGGCCGCCCAGCCAAATGGGCACCTCCGGCAGCACCTGTTTACATTCGGCCATCAGCTCCGTTACATATACCATATTCCAGATATAGCAGGAAAAGAACAGCACGTCCGGTTTTCTCCGGTAAATATCCCGCAGGATTTCCTCTGTCCGGTGATTGATGGTAAATTCCGCCAGTTCCACCTGATTTCGGATACTGCCGGAGGCCGCCCGCAGGCTGTAGACCGCCAGATTGGAATGGATATATTTGGCATTGATCGCCGTCAGCAAAAGCTTCATAGTAGCTTATTCTCCCAGTTTCTCATAGGCGATTCTCGGATCGCCGTTTTCTGTCAGAAGGTAAATGATTCCGCAGCGGGTAAAGCCATTTTTTTCAATCACATGCTGCATCACTTTGTTATCGTGATGGGTATCGATACGCAGATGCTTTGTTTGCTGCTCACAGAAGGCCACCACCTTCTGCACAAAACCATGAATCTGTCCGTCGCTGGCTACCATATGGATAACTCCATAGGGCTCATCTGACAGCCAGGCTCCCTCGTCAATCCTCTGATAGTTCGGTTCTTCCTCGATAGCAAAGTAAAAGGAGCCATGGATCGCGCCATTTTCCTCCAGTACATAGAGCTTCCTGGCCTGAATCGCTCTCTCGATCTGCTCTCTGGGCGGATGGTGCTTGCCCCACTGGTTCGGATTCCCTGTCTGCTCCATGAATGCTCTCGCACAGGCATAGACAGCCTCAATGGCCGCTAATTCCTGTAATTTCGCAAGTCTGATCATCGCGCTTCCAACCTCCTGTCCTTATTTCTGCTTCTGCTCTGCCTCATAGGCTTCGCGCACCGCACAGGCCAGCTGATCCGCACAGGAGGTAGACTTGAATCCACAATGAATTCCCTTACATTTCTCCTCAATCTGCTCTACGGTCCAGCCGTCCACCAGACGGGGAATCGCCTTCAGATTTCCGTCGCAGCCGCCTGTATAGACCACATTGGTAATCACACCATCGTTGATGTCGAGGCGGATCTTAGATGAGCAGGTTCCTTTAGTTTTATAGATATACTCCATTTTCATAACTCCTTTTCGGGTTTTTCCTGATATAATTTTTCATTATAACATACAGGCGGATGGACGGCAATGTATCTGTAACAGGCGTTTTACTGGATGCCGGTCACTTTGTAATCTTTATCCTCCACTGCCTTCTTCAGTACCTCGTCGGCCACCTCTGCGTTCAGTGTTACCACCGCGGTTCCTGCCTCATGGCTTACTTCCGCTGCTTCCACGCCTGCCACTGCCTCCAGGGCCTTCTTTACGGCTGCCTCACAGTGTCCGCACATCATTCCCTCAATCTTCATTGTCTTTGTCATGTTCTTTTTCTCCTTTCTGGAATTGGCTTTTTCCTTTCTTTTTTTATCTTTACTCGCGTCATGCATCTGAAACAGGTTCAGACGCAGGGCGTTTGTTACCACACAGAAGCTGGACAGACTCATGGCTGCCGCGCCGAACATGGGGTTCAGCTTCCAGCCGAAAACCGGAATCCAGATTCCTGCTGCCAGTGGGATTCCGATTACATTATAAAAGAATGCCCAAAACAGATTTTCATGGATATTTCGAAGCGTCGCACGGCTCAGCCGGATAGCCGCCGGCACGTCGCTTAAGCGGCTCTTCATCAGAACCACGTCGGCTGCGTCGATAGCAATATCGGTTCCGGCTCCAATGGCAATGCCTATGTCGGCTCTGGTCAGGGCCGGGGCGTCGTTAATTCCGTCGCCTACCATAGCTACCCGACCCTTCTTTTTCAGTTTCCGGATAACGCTTTCTTTGCCTTCGGGCAGAACCCCGGCGATGACCTCGTCTACGCCGGCCTGACGGCCGATGGCTTTGGCGGTGCGTTCATTGTCTCCGGTCAGCATCACAACCCGGATCCCCATGCCCTGCAGCTCACCCACTGCCCGGGGACTATCCTCTTTGATCACATCTGCTACCGCAATAATTCCGATAAGCTTCCCGTCTTTCGCGAAGGACAGCGGCGTTTTACCATCTTCCGCCAGAGCCTCTGCCTGTCTTCGGACGCTGTCCGAAATCTCTGCCATCCCGGTGATGTATTTCAGGTTGCCGCCGGTCAGAACTGCGCCGTCTAGCTTTCCGGTCAGGCCACCGCCTGGTACTGCCCGGAAATCCGTAACCTCCAGCCTGTCCTCTATGCCCCGTTCCTTCCCGGTCTCCAGAATCGCCCGGGCCAGGGGATGCTCGCTCTTTTTCTCCAGCGCATAAGCCAGCTTAAGGAGCTCTTCTTCGCTTACGCCCTCTGCTGGGAGAATATCTGTAGTCTTCGGCTCGCCGCTGGTGATGGTTCCGGTCTTGTCAAGCGCTACGATCTCCGTTCTGCCCGTGGCCTCCAGAGAAGCCGCCGTCTTGAACATAATACCATTTTTCGCGCCCATGCCATTTCCTACCATGATGGCTACGGGCGTCGCCAGGCCCAGGGCGCAGGGGCAGCTGATAACCAGCACGGAAATACCCCTGGCCAGGGCAAAGCCCAAGCTCTGGCCCGCCAGAATCCATACCAGAATCGTCACCGCCGCAATGCCGATCACAGCCGGTACAAAGACGCCGGATACCCGGTCCGCAATCTTCGCAATCGGCGCCTTCGTAGCCGCCGCGTCGCTGACCATCTGGATAATCTGGGACAAAGTGGTGTCCTCACCCACACGGGCTGCCTCACACCGGATAAAACCGGACTGGTTCAGGGTCGCTGCGGAAACCGCGTCGCCTACAATCTTATCTACCGGAATACTCTCGCCGGTCAGCGCCGCTTCGTTGACTGCGCTGCTGCCTTCCAGGACGATACCGTCCACAGGTATCTGTTCCCCGGGGCGTACCACGAAGACATCGCCTTTTCGCACCTGGCTGATGGGAACCTCCACCTCCGTGCCGTTTCTTACCAGAACTGCCGTCTTGGGCGCAAGCTTCATCAGACCCTTCAGCGCATCTGTAGTCTTTCCCTTGGAACGTGCCTCCAGCATCTTACCCACAGTAATCAGCGCCAGAATCATAGCCGCCGATTCAAAATAAAATTCATGCATATACCCCATAACGCCGTCCATATCGTTACGGACCTGGGCCACAGTCATGGCGAACAACGCGTAGGTACTGTAGCCGAAGGACGCGCCGGATCCAAGGGCTACCAGGGTATCCATATTGGGCGCGCCGTGAATCAGACCCTTAAAGCCGCTCACAAAGAACTTCTGATTGATGACCATGACAACAGCGGCCAGTAGAAGCTGGGCCAGGCCCATGGCCACGTGATTGCCCTCCATGAAGCCGGGTACCGGCCAGTTCCACATCATGTGTCCCATGGACAGATACATAAGCGGCGCAAGAAAAATCAACGACGCGATCAGTCTTCGCCGGATCTTCGGCGTCTCCGTATCCTTCAGAAAATCGTCATTGGCTCCCATTGATGTTTTCACGCTGTCACCGGCTTCCGTCCCTTTTTCAGAGGCGCCGTATCCGGCTGCCTTCACAGCCGCAATAATGGTGGACGGATCTGCGGTTCCCTCTACTCCCATGGAGTTGGTTAAAAGGCTGACCGAGCAGGCGGTGACGCCTGGCACCTGATTGACTGCCTTCTCCACCCGGGCGCTGCAGGCCGCACAGCTCATGCCTGTTACCTTGTATTGTTTCATTCTCTATGCCTCCTCATCATGCCGTTACCGCATTAGCTTCTGTAATACGGTTACCAATTCGTCTATGGTTTCGTCCTTCCCTTCCCGGATATCCTCTGCCACGCAAGTGCGGATATGATTGGCAAGCAATACCTTGTTAAAGCTATTCAGCGCCGCATTCACCGCGGATACCTGCACCAGGATATCGGTACAGTAGCAGTCCGTCTCCACCATCTTGCGGATGCCGCGGACCTGGCCCTCGATCCGGCTTAAACGGTTCAGAAGATCCTTATATTCTTTCTCCGTGCGCTCCTTTATCTTGTGACTGCAGTAGCATTCTTTTTCTTCCATAGGTTCACCTCTTACTCTTTTCCTGCTTTGTGCTTATTATATACCCCCTATGGGTATATTTCAAGAGCGAATTTCGTGTGTGTTTTACTTTTATTTATCAATAAGGGGTGTTTCGCAAAAAACAGCCGCCCTGTGCGGAATCACTTCCATCACAGGACGGCTGCCCTTTCTATTCTATCTGTTTCCTTTTTCCGCTTCGCTTACAGCTCTGCGATGGCCTCGATCTCCAGACGGGCGTTCTTCGGAATGGCCGCTACCTGAACGCAGCTGCGCGCCGGTGCTGTCTCCGGGAAAAATGCGGCGTACGCTTCGTTTACTGCCGCGAAGTCTGCCAGATCTGCCACAAAAATGGTGGTCTTTACGATTTTATCCACGCTGGTTCCTGCCGCTTCCAGAACTGCGGCTACATTTTTCATAGACTGTGTAGTCAGCGCCTTTACATCTCCCTCGGCGAACTCTCCTGTCTTCGGATCGATCGGAAGCTGTCCGGATACAAATACCATGTTGCCTGTTACGATACCCTGGGAATAGGGACCAATGGCTGCCGGTGCGTTTACGGTCGCTACTTTTTTCATAATTCTGTACCCTCCATATGCTTTTTCTGTATTTAAAATCCGCGCGTCCTGCTTTGAACCATGAACAGTACCGTTACCTCTGTAGCCGGCTCGGCCCAGGCAGCCTTGCGGCACACAGAAGGTTCCGCTTAGAGCTGCTTCATTCCTGACCTGACTCGGTTCACAGATTCCTGTTGCGCAAGACCCAGGCGTCAGTGCTGCTTGCAAAGGGCTGCATACTGTCCATAAAGTCCGAGGCAGAACATCACCCCTGCTGTAGCGGATTGCAGGTACAGGGAGCCGCTAATTCCCCGGCTGCGCGGAAGCTTTATGACATATTTTATTCAATCGTCAGACGATCTTATTCAGTATAGCTTTAATCTTCCTGTTTGTCAACGTTTTTCCGCTTCGTCTTCTTTTTTCGGAGCATTCTGAAAAAATCGCTGAGCATGGTGCTGCACTCTTCTTCCAGCACCCCCCGTTCCACCTGAACCTGATGATTAAACTCCGGCATCTCCAGCAGGTTCAGAACCGAGCCGGCACAGCCTGCCTTGGGGTTCATGGCTCCGATGACCACCCGGCCCATCCGGGCCTGTACAATGGCTCCGGCGCACATCTGACAGGGCTCCAGCGTAATGTACATGGTGCAATCCTCCAGACGCCAGTCCCCGGTTTTTTTGCTGGCCTTTCGAATAGCGTTCAGTTCCGCATGGGAAAGGGTATTTTTGTCTGTATTTCTCCTGTTGTATCCTCTTGCGATAATTTTATCATTCTGTACAATCACACAACCGATGGGCACCTCCAGAAGCGCTTCCGCTTTCCTGGCCTGCCGCAGGGCTTCTCTCATATATTTCTCATCTGCTGTCATGCAGGATATTCTCCTTTTCCCATTCTCCTTTGTATCACAACTCTCTGCACCAGTACCCGAAGCTTCCGTCCTTTGTTTCCTGTCCTTTTATCACCCGGAACTCTCCAAAGCCGAACATGGAAGCCAGCATCTGCTCCCGTTCATTATAGACGCCGGGTACCCCCAGATAGTATCCAATCTGTTCCTCCGTCTCCCGGCGCAGCAGCAGTAAATGCTTATACTGATAAAAGCCATGGAGCAGGAAGCTGTTATTGCCAAGCTCCCATTTATCCCTAGGAATCCGGTTCAGATCCCGGTTTCCCAGACGGATGCTGGAGATAACGCCTCCGTTTTGATCCTGATAGCGCATCACCGGAAAATGCCTGAGCAGATACTCCCACTGTTCCTTTTTCGGATCCGGAAGAGCCGCCGCATGAAGCTCTGTCCCGCAGCTGTCCGGTTCTGTCTGAAGCTCAACCGGAAGAGACACTGTCTCCGAATCTTCTTTTTCCCGAACTACCAGCCTGATATCCGGCTTTGCTTCGTAAAACCGATCCACATCCACCGGATAATCATCCCACTCTGCCGCATAGACCCGACTGCCGCCATCTATGTAAATGCCTCTGCTTTCCTCCAGGCCAAAATCGCCCATCAGATGATCTGTTTCCATCAGACCGTCCCATTCCAGCGCGCCGTTCCGGCTTTCCAACTCTCCCAGATAGCTTCCCTCCAGCCCGTCCTTCTTCTGCCGGAACGCGTATACACGATATGGTTCCTGATGATGGGCATAGAAGCCGCGCATATGCACCCAGATTCTGCATTCCCCACCACGGGCATTTACCTTTACAAAGCCTGTACTTTCTCCCTTTTCTCCCTGCTTATATCCGTAGATATAGGAGACAAACCGCTTATAATCGGACATAGAATTCCTCCTTTTTCTCCCGTTTCCTGAGATATTCTATGCCCGGCCTATACCGATCATGCCAGAATTTTTTCGGTTTTTTATATTTGTTCCTGTCATTTTTTCTTTGCCAGGATCCGATTGGAAAGCTCTGCAAACTGTGCAAGAGTCAGGGCCTCGCCCCGCACATTCGCGCCTAGCCCCATCTCCTCCAGTGCCTCCGTAACCGTCTCCTTCGAAATATGCAGCTCCGGCGCATTACCGAGACCGTTTACCAGAGTCTTTCTGCGCTGATTGAAGGAAGCGCGGATCATCTGGAACATCAATTTCTCGTCCTCTGCCTGTACCGGCGCTTCCGCATGGCGGGTCAGGCGGATAACCGCAGAGCCCACCCTGGGACGCGGCATGAAACAGTTGGGCGGCACATTGGCCACAAGCTCCGGCTTTGCGTAATACTGCACCGCCAGGGACAGCGCGCCGTAGTCCTTGGATCCCGGCCCCGTCTTCATCCGGTCCGCCACTTCCTTCTGCACCATAATTGTAATGCTCTCCACCGGAACATGGTTTTCAAACAGCCCCATGATAATCGGCGTGGTAATATAATAAGGCAGATTGGCCACTACTTTTATCGGCTTTCCACCGTTCTTTTCTTCCGCAAGTTTACATAAGTCTACCTTCAGTACGTCCTCATGAATGACCGTCACGTTATCATAGGCACTTAAGGTATCCTCCAGAATCGGGATCAACGCGTCGTCAATCTCAATGGCTGCCACCTCCCGGGCAGAAGCCGCCAGATACTGGGTCAGGGTACCGATTCCCGGTCCGATCTCCACTACAAAATCTTCCTCTGTAATCTCTGCGGAACGAATAATCTTGCCTAACACATGCTCGTCGATCAGAAAATTCTGACCGAATTTTTTCTGGAATACAAATTTATATTTATTTAAAATCTCAATGGTATTTTTCGGGTTTCCCAAAGTAGGTAGGGGTCTGCTCATATGTTTCTCCTTAATTAAACTGTTCTGTTCCTAAAATACATGTTTTTCGCATTCTGACCGGTAACCCGGATCACCTCGTCCGGATCCACGCCCTTCAGTTCCCCGATGGCTGCCGCCACATAGGGGAGATTCAGGGAAGAATTCCGCTTGCCACGATTGGGCTCCGGCGCCAGATATGGACAGTCGGTTTCCAGCAGAATCCGTTCCAGGGGCAGCAGCTTCACCACTTCTTTCAGCTTCTTTGCGTTTTTGAAGGTCACTACGCCGCCGATTCCGATATAATACCCCAGCTTCAGATACTCCTCTGCCATCTCCGGCGCATAGGAAAAGCAGTGAATCACGCCCCGCAGTCGCTCGTCCTGTGCTTTCTTAATCTCCTCAAGGGTATCCGCGGCCGCCTCCCGGCTGTGTACAATCATAGGCAGATCCAACTTTTTCGCCAGCTCCATCTGCGCCCGGAACCATTTTTTCTGCAATTCATGATTTTCTTTATCCCAGTAATAATCCAGGCCAATTTCGCCTACCGCCACCGTTTTGGGATTCCGGCACTGCTCCGTAAGCCAAACAAAATTTTCTTCATTCAGCTCGCCCACCTCGTCCGGGTGGACGCCCACTGCCGCATACAAAAACGGATACTTCTCTGCCAGCGCCAACGTACTTTTCACTGTCTTAAGGCTTGCGCTTACATTTACAATATACTCTATCCCATCTCTCTGACACCGGTCCAGAATTTCCTCCCGATCCGTATCAAAGGCTTCGTCATCATAATGTGCGTGACTTTCAAATATCATGTTATCGTTACCTTCTTTACTGTCTTTTGTATATTTAATCATTTTCTTTCTGATTCCAGCTGGAAAATGGCGCAATCATCTGGAACGCCTCATAGGATTTCTCATCCTCCTCCAACAAATTCAGGAATATAATATCAAACAACATCAATATGAATATTTCCCTAGTAATCGTATCATGATTTTCCAACAGATTGGTTTTCGGAATTAGGAAGGTCAGATCCGCATAAGCCGAACACAGAGAACGCTCATAATTGGAAATCACCACAATATAGCTCTCCTTTTGCACGATTCTTCCTAATGCGTCTGCCAGAATCTGATGGGCGCCCGACAATGTGATGACGATAAACAAATCCTCTTTCGTAGCCAGATTGGCGAACAATTTCAAGGTATCATAGGTAGTAATCACCCGTACGTCCAGTCCCAGAAGCATAAATTTATGTCCTGCCATCTCTGCAATATTTTTATTCAGATCCATTCCGGCGATAAAAATCCGTCGAGCCTTCAGCATCTTTTTTCTCAGCATGTCCACATATTCTGGTTTCGTAAATTTAAAAAGCGTCTCCGTCAGCGTATTATAATCATGCATCAATAAAGTGTAGGAATTTTGATTAATAATTGTGTTCTCCCGCTCCAGTTCGCTTTGCAGTGTGTAGCGAAATTCATTCAGTCCCGAAAATCCCACTTTTTGTGCAAAACGTATAACACTAGCATCTGACACCCCGATCTGAGTCGCCAGATCCTGTGCGCTGCAAGACACAAATTCCTGCATATTGTCTTTCATAAACTGAACGATTTTCCAGTCAGTTTTGGTAAACTGATTGGACATTCCCTCTATCCGCGACATGACGGAAAAAAGCCCATTTTTCCGTTCTTTCATCCTTTCTCTGCTCCTTCATTTTTCAAAAAACCACATTTTCTTTTTAGCATATCATAAACGCCGCGTTTTTTCAAAGCATTCCTGTATTCCCTTTTTATATTTCCTTCTGGATCCATTTTTCAAATTTTTGTAGCAAACTACATTGTTCGTCAATTTATACAAAGTTTTGCTACCATATTGAATTTCGTTTTGTAGTGTGCTACAATTCAACTGCAATACGGAAATGGCCATTTCACACTTGTAATACTAAGTAAAGGAGTTACGAAAGTGGATAACAAACCTCAGATTTTACTGCTGACGCATGGTGGTTGGGGCATGTCGCTGGTAAAGGGAGTCCGGATGATTCTCGGTGCTGTAGACTTCGTAAACGAAGTTCCTCTGCTTCCTGAAATGACACTTCCCGAATACCTGGGAAAGGTCAAAGCAGAAGTGGAAAAACTGCCGGAAGGCTCCATCATCCTCACCGATGTATTTGGCGGAACGACCACCAATGTGGGCGCTAAGCTGGGCCGCGATTTTCATATCAAAGTATATTCCGGTCTGAATGCCCCCATGCTTCTGGAAGCGTGCTCACAAATCACTTTTACCGGCACAGTAAACTGTGACGCAGTACTGCAGTCTGGAAAAGATGCCGTAAAAGATGTTATTGAAGAAGTAGAACAATCACTGAAAAAGGAGAGATAATTATGGCAGACATTGTATTATGCAGAATAGACAGCCGTCTGATTCACGGACAGGTTATGACAAAATGGGTTAATCAGTCCTCCGCCAACAAAATCGTTGTCGTAAGCGACGAACTGGCAGCTGATGAATTCATGCTTCAGATTTATCTGCTTTCCGCTCCCGCAGGAGTTAAGGTAGAGTGCTACGGTATTGAGGATACCATCAAGCATTGGAACGAAGATCAGTTCGGCGCCGGAAAGGTTCTGCTGCTGCTTCCGGATCTCAAATCCATGAAACAGGTCTATGACGGCGGTGTTACCGTTCCGCAGATTCAGGTCGGCGGCCTGGGCGGCGCACCGAACCGCAAGGTTGTATTCCAGAATATCACACTGGACGATCCGGATGTGGAAACCCTGGAGTACCTGAAGGGCAAAGGAGCTGACATTATCTTCCAGACCATTCCGGAGGATACTCCGATGAAGCTTGACGATATCTTAAAGCGTTACAAATAACTTTTTAACGTTTCAATCACATACAAAGGAGTGTAATTATGAGTGTTTTAGGAATAGCAATTTTTATGGGCTGTTACTACTGGTTCTGCCGTCTGCGTCTGGGCTATACCCTGTCCTCCGCTTTGCTGCAGCCCGTTACCATCGCTGTATTTGTTGGATTAATCACCGGAGAAATGGCACAGTCCATGATGATCGGCGCCGGTCTTCAGCTTGTATACCTGGGCGTTACTTCTACCCCCGGGTGGAAATGTACCGAGCGACCCGGCTCTGGCTGGCTGTATCGCCATCCCGCTTGGCGTGGCTGCTGGAATGAATACTGAGACTGCAATTGCTCTGGCTATTCCGTTCGGCGTTCTCGGCGTATTCGTTGACCAGCTGAGAAGAACCACCAACGCTTTCTGGGTACATATGGCCGACAGCTATGCAGAGAAGGCTGATACAAAAGGAATTATGCGTGCAGCATTCCTGTATCCGTCCATCGCAGGCTTCATCATCCGTTTCCCGATCGTATTCATCATTGATTACTTCGGAGTATCCGTAGCTCAGAAGCTTATCGAGATTCTGCCGACCTGGCTGTCTCACTCTTTCGAAATCATGGGCGGTATCCTGCCGGCACTTGGTTTCGCTATCACACTGACTGTTATCGGAAAGAAGAATCTGATTCCGTTCTTCCTTATCGGTTTCTTCGCCGTTATGTATCTTAACCTTGGAACCATGGCAGTTGCTATCTTCGCAACCTGCGCAGCTCTGCTGATGGGTCTGTTCAAAATGAAAGAGGAGGAGGCTTAATTACCATGGAAGAGACAAAGATGACTCAGGAAACTCCCGCAGTTCCCGCTAAGAAACTGACGAAAAAAGATATTACCAAATCCATGTGGATCTACTATGCCGGTGCAGAGCTCTCCAACTCCTACGAGCGTCTTCAGAGCCTTGTCTTCTGTGCATCCATGACCCCGGTTCTGAAGAAACTGTATGACACTGACGAAGAGCTGAGTGCTGCTCTGAAGAGACATCTGGTATTCTTCAACACAGAGGGTATCCTCGGTGCTATTATCCAGGGTATTGTAATCTCCATGGAGGAGCAGAAGGCCAACGGTGAGAATATCACAGATGACGCTATCACCGGTATTAAGACAGGTCTGATGGGACCTGTTGCAGGTATGGGTGATGCTATTATCTGGGCAGCGGTTATGCCGATTATCTTCTCCATCTTCCTTCCGTTCGCATCCAACGGTTCTGCGTTCGGTGGAATTATGCCGCTGATTCTGTACCCGCTGATCACGATTCTTATTTCTTACTACCTGATTCATCAGGGATACACACTTGGTAAGAAATCCATCGTATCTCTGCTTCACGGCGGACGTATGAAGAATATCATCTTTACCGCAAATGTTATCGGTCTGACCATGATGGGCGCGCTGTCCGCAAGCTACGTTACTCTGTCCACACCGCTGAGCTTCAGCTTCTCCGGTGGAAGCACTGTCGTAGTTCAGGATGTCCTGGATATGGTAGCTCCGGGTCTGCTTCCTCTTGCAGCTGTATTCATTATCTATACTTACCTGCGCAAGAAGGGACCGCATTACACCAAGATTCTTCTGTCCGTTGTTGTTATCTCCGTTATCACTTCCCTGCTGGGAATCTTTTAAACGGCGGCTGATACCTGTCGGTACAATAACTTACAGATACAATTCCTTTCCAATATAGTTTAAGGAGGTGCCGCTAGATCATAAGACTGATTGAGCGGCATTTTCCTCTTTATTCATGATTTATTGATAGAAACCTATCATAAGGAGACATAATGACAGTTTATGAAGAAATCGGACTTCCGCGGGTCGTCAACGCCAGTGGCCGGGTAACCGTTCTGGGCGTATCTACCATCAGCGATAAGGTGGCAAAGGCAGCCGTAGCGGGCGGACAGTCCTATGTAGTAGTAGAAGATTTGATGGATAAGGCCGGAGAGATTATTTCTCAGTATACCGGCGGCGAGGACAGCTGCCCGACCGTATGCGCGTCTGCGGCAATCGCCCTTTCCGTGGCAGGAATGATTTCCAGGGGAAAGAAGACGATCATGGATCGT
>NZ_JBQHTG010000006.1:0-46780 GCF_052065835.1 Candidatus Merdisoma sp. HCP28S3_D10 | reverse complement strand
CTGTTACTAATAGGTCGAGGGCTTGACCAAGAGTGTGAAGCGAAAGCGGAACGCGAAGCGTCATAGGATAGAAAATGTCTAAAGAGATATGCAGTATATAGTTTTGAAGGTGTAATTAAGGCCCGATGGCTCAGTTGGTTAGAGCGCCGCCCTGTCACGGCGGAGGTCGTGGGTTCGAGTCCCATTCGGGTCGCTTATATTGAGTAATCAATATATAAATATCGTACTGACTGCTACATGCATGTCGAGTGCAAATGGGATCTTAGCTCAGCTGGGAGAGCATCTGCCTTACAAGCAGAGGGTCATAGGTTCGAGCCCTATAGGTCCCATTTTACAACCTAAAAGTTGTAGTGCCGATGTGGCTCAATTGGCAGAGCAGCTGATTTGTAATCAGCAGGTTATCGGTTCGAGTCCGATCATCGGCTTCACGGAACTGAAAAAGGTACATTAGCCGTTGTTGGACCGTGTCATGGGGGAATTCCCGAGTGGCCAAAGGGGGCAGACTGTAAATCTGTTAGCTGTGCTTTCAGTGGTTCGAATCCACTTTCCCCCACTCTGGTTTATCTTTTAGATAAGCCACTTTTTAATTTCATATCGCGAGGTGGAGCAGTCTGGAAGCTCGTCGGGCTCATAACCCGAAGGTCACAGGTTCAAATCCTGTCCTCGCAACTAAAGAGTACGGAGAAACGACTCGTACTCTTATTTTATAAAAATGCCCAGATAGCTCAGTTGGTAGAGCAGAGGACTGAAAATCCTCGTGTCACTGGTTCGATTCCGGTTCTGGGCACTTTTTTTATGTCTGGAATTCATAGAACAGAAAATCCCCAGGAAATTTCCTGAGGATTTTTTTAGTGGAAGTAATGGGGCTCGAACCCATGACCTCTCGCGTGTGAGGCGAACGCTCATCCCAGCTGAGCTATACTTCCGTATTTATAAAATGTTTGTTCCATGGACCTGAAGGGATTCGAACCCTCGACCTCTGCGTTGCGAACGCAGCGCTCTCCCAACTGAGCTACAAGCCCTTGTTGTTTCTATGCTTCATTGTAGCACTTTACCACAGGAAATCAAGAGAGAATCCTATAAAAAAAGCAACTTTTTTCCGGAAAATTCGTGAGAATCTGAAATGAACAGGCAGATTCGTGATATAATTACGATAAAACAGAAAACCATAGTATAATAAAGGCAACATCAGGGTGCGGGGATAGAAAAGAGGAGGTTATAGTATGATTTCATTTGAAAATGATTACTCAGCAGGAGCCCATCCGCGGATTATACAGAGACTGACGGAGACGAACATGGAGCCGCTGCCGGGCTATGGCTCAGATGTATATTGTGAAAACGCGAAACGGAAGATCCGGGAGGCGGCAGAATGTCCGGAGGCAACGGTGGAATTTCTGGTGGGCGGTACCCAGACCAATGCAGTAGTCATTGGTTCCATGCTGCAGCCTTACGAAGGTGTGGTAGCAGCAAAGACCGGCCATGTAAGTTGCCATGAGGCGGGAGCCATCGAATATACCGGCCATAAGGTGCTGACCCTGCCGCAGCACCAGGGAAAAATCGACGCAGGAGAATTGAAGACTTTTCTGGAAACCTTTTATGGGGATAGCAGCTATGAGCATATGGTATTTCCGGGAATGGTATACGTGTCCTGGCCTACAGAGTACGGCACACTCTACAGCCGGGCAGAGCTGGAGGCCATCGCGCAGGTTTGCCATACCTATGAAATGCCGCTGTATCTGGACGGCGCCCGTCTGGGCTATGGACTCATAAGTCCGGAGGCGGATATGACCCTGGCGGATATCGCGCGGATCTGCGACGTCTTTTATATCGGAGGCACCAAGGTGGGAGCCCTCTGCGGGGAAGCGGTGGTATTTCCGAAGGGGAACGCGCCGAAGCATTTCCTGACGCGGATCAAGCAGCAGGGCGCGCTGCTTGCCAAGGGACGTCTTCTGGGCGTTCAGTTTGACGAGCTGTTTACGGGAAACCTGTACCTGAATATCAGCCGCAACGCCATAGAGAAGGCAGAGGAACTGAAGCGTCTGCTCCATGATAAAAATTACACCTTTTATCTGGAGTCTCCGACCAACCAGCAATTTGTGATCATGGAAAATGGACAACTGGAAGAATTGAAGAAGCATGTGGCAGTCAGCTCCTGGGAGAAAGTCGATGAGAACCATACAGTTGTGCGCCTGGCGACCGGCTGGTATACAACCGCAGAGGACATGGAGGAGCTGGGCCAGTGGCTGTAGAAAAATTTGGCGGCCCCCTTTACCGGAAGCTGGCCGACTATGGGGCATCGGATTTTTATGCTTTCCATATGCCGGGACATAAGCGGCTGATAGGGGAATTTGAGAATCCATTTCATATGGATATTACGGAGATTGACGGCTTTGACGATCTGCACCACCCGGAGGCAGAGGGAATTTTGACAGAGGCCCAGCGTCGGGCGGCGAGGGTCTTTGGAGCGGAGGAGACGCATTTCCTGATAAATGGAAGTACGGCTGGGATTTTAAGCGCTATCTCAGGCTGCACGAAGCAGGGTGGGACGCTTTTGATGGCCCGGAACTGTCACCGATCCGCCTATCACGGGGCGGAGCTTCGGGGCTTGAAAACAGAGTATCTTTATCCACAATACCTGGAGGAATTGGGGATAAACGGGGCGGTTTTACCGGAGGATGTGGAAAAGGCCCTGAACGAAAAGAAAGAAATTCAGGCAGTAATGATCGTATCGCCCACCTACGACGGCGTCTGCTCAGATGTGGAGCGGATAGCGGCCGTCTGTCACAGCTTTGGGGTGCCGCTGATCGTGGATCAGGCCCACGGGGCGCATTTTCGGTTCTCGGAGTATTTCCCGGAGGATGCGGTGAGCGCAGGGGCAGATGTGGTGATTCACAGCGTCCATAAGACATTGCCCTCCCTGACCCAGACGGCGCTGCTGCATGTGCAGGGAAAGCTTGTGGATCGGGAGCGGATTCGGAAGTTCTTGTCTGTCTACCAGAGCAGCAGTCCATCCTATGTGTTGATGGCGTCTATCGACGCCTGTGTGGATCTGATAGAACGGGAAGGGCGGGAGCTTTTTGAACAGCATGTGCGAAAGCTGCGGATGTTCCGGGAGAACTGCCGGGATTTGAAAATGCTGTATCTGGCCGGAGCGGACCGGGGATCGGATTTTGACCGGAGTAAGCTTCTGATTTCTGCAAGGAGAGCGAACCGGATCGGGGTCGGATTGACGGGCGAAGAGCTGTCGCGGATTCTCCGGGAACGTTATCATATCCAGATGGAAATGAGCGGACCGGATTATGTGGTGGGAATCGCAAGCGTCGGAGATTCACAGGAAGGCTTTCGGCGGTTGGCGGAGGCTCTGCATGAGATGGATCGGGAACTCGACAGAACTGAGCTAACAGAAGGCACAGATAGAAAAGCGAGAAATGAAAGCGCGAAGAGCAGCGCCCTGCCTCGTCTGGAGGCCGTTCTGACCATCAGCGAAGCAGGGGAGGCCGAAGGCACTTGCAGGCCTCTGGCGGCCTGTGAGGGCGCTGTATCGGGAACTTATGTGTATCTCTACCCGCCGGGCATTCCGGTTCTGGCGCCGGGGGAGCGGGTGACGGCAGAGCTATTGAAATGTGTAGAAGCCTGGCTTACAGCCGGCTATGAGGTACATGGTCTGGAAGCTGATTCCGAGGGAAACCCTGCTTTAAAAATAGTGATAAATCATAATTAGCTGTGCAAGTTACAGGAACGGACGGAGCAGAAATCCGGAATAGCGGATAAAACGGAGATAAAAATGGGAAAATTGTTTTATGTAATCGGAAAGAGCGCCACCGGCAAGGATACCATTTTCCAGAGCCTGCTGGGGCAGGAGGGGCTGGAACTGAAGCCGCTGGTGCTCTACACCACCCGCCCCATGCGGGCCGGAGAGCAGCCGGGGGTACAGTATCATTTTACCGATGAGGCGGGGCTTTTGGCCCTTCAGAAGGAGGGAAAAGTCATCGAACTCCGGGCTTACGATACCGTCTACGGCGTGTGGAAGTATTTTACAGCAGATACGGAGGCTACGGATCTGACCCGGCAGAACTACGCAGGGATCGGCGTGCTGGAGTCCTATCGGGCGCTGCGGGATTATTACGGCGCTGACCGGGTGGTTCCTATCTATATTGAGGTGGAGGACGGGGAACGGCTGCAGCGGGCCCTCGATCGGGAACGGGCGCAGCAGGAGCCTAAGTACGCGGAGCTTTGCCGGAGATTTCTGGCGGACAGCGAGGATTTTTCCGAGGAAAATATAGCGGAGGCCGGGATTGAAAAACGGTTTTTCAACCGGGATCTGAAGGAATGCATACAGGAAATCTCGGATTATATCATGGAAAATAAGTAAAAACAAAAAGCTGTTTTTTCTAAAAAATGTATGGTATACTAAAAAGAGTATTTTTATTAGGGAGGATGTGAATATATGGCCGGATTTTCTGAGATTCTGGGACACGAGCAGATCATCGAACATCTGCAGAATGCGATACAGATGAAAAAGGTATCCCATGCCTATATTCTGGACGGAGAAGAGGGTGCGGGAAAGATGATGTTGGCCCGGGCCTTTGCCCAGACACTCCAATGCGAACGGGGCGGAATCGAGCCCTGCGGGGAATGCCATTCCTGTAAGCAGGCGCTGAGCGGCAATCAGCCGGATATTATTACGGTGAGCCATGAAAAGCCTGCGTCTATTGGCGTGGAGGATATCCGGGGTCAGCTCTGCGGCGACATTCAGATCAAGCCCTACAGCAGTCCCTATAAAATCTATATTGTGGACGAAGCGGAAAAGATGACGGTGCAGGCGCAGAACGCGCTCCTGAAGACGATCGAGGAGCCGCCGGCCTACGGGGTGATTCTGCTTCTGACCACCAATGCGGACGCATTTCTTCCGACGATTCTGTCCCGGTGCGTGACCCTGAAGCTGCGACCGGTAAAGAGCGAGGTAATTCGGGCATATCTGATGGAGAAGTATCAGATTCCTGACTATCAGGCCGATGTATGTACGGCCTTTGCCCGGGGAAATGTGGGAAAAGCACAGCGGCTGGCCCAGTCGGAGCAGTTTGCGGAGCTAAAGGAACACCTGATTCATCTGCTGCGCCATCTGCGGGATATGGAGATTTATGAACTGACGGAAGCGGTGCGCTCCGCGTCGGAATATAAGGCGGAGATAGGCGATTATCTGGATCTGATAGCTCTGTGGTTCCGGGATGTGCTGCTGTTCAAGGCCACCCGCCAGATTGACGGACTGGTTTTCGCGGAAGAGATAGGAGATATCAGCGCACAGGCCCAGAAGAGCTCTTACGAGGGCCTGGAGCGGATTTTAAAGGCACTGGAGAAGGCTAAGGTACGTCTGAAGGCCAATGTGAATTTTGAGCTGACGATGGAGCTTCTCATGCTGACAATAAAGGAGAATTAAGATGGAAAAAGTCATAGGCGTCAGATTTCGGAATGCGGGAAAGATATATTTCTTTTCTCCCGGAAAGCTGGATATTCCCAAGGGAAAGCATGTGATTGTAGAGACCGCCAGAGGCGTGGAATACGGATATGTAGTTGTGGGAACCAAGGAGGTAGAGGAAAAGAAGATCATTCAGCCCTTAAAGCCGGTTATCCGGCTTGCGACTCCGGAGGACGACACAAGGGAAGCGGCCAACCGCTTTAAGGAAAAAGAGGCGTATAAGATCTGTCAGGAAAAGATCCGGAAGCATGGACTGGAAATGAAGCTGATCCAGGCGGAATATACCTTTGATAACAATAAGGTCCTGTTTTATTTTACCGCGGACGGACGAATTGATTTCCGGGAGCTGGTAAAGGATCTGGCCAGCGTGTTCCGGACGAGAATTGAGCTGCGGCAGATCGGCGTCCGGGACGAGACAAAGATCCTGGGCGGTATCGGAATCTGTGGAAGACCCCTGTGCTGTCACACCCATCTGTCGGATTTTGTTCCGGTATCCATTAAGATGGCAAAGGAGCAGAACCTGTCCCTGAATCCCACGAAGATTTCCGGCGTGTGCGGCAGACTGATGTGCTGTCTGAAGCATGAGCAGGAGACCTATGAGGAGCTGAACAGCCATCTGCCGGGATTGGGAGATTATGTGACGACCTCCGACGGGCTGAAGGGCGAGGTGCAGAGCGTCAATGTGCTGCGTCAGAAGGTGAAGGTTATCGTGACGGTGGACGGCGATGAGAAGGAGATTCGCGAATATCCGGTGGAGGAGCTGAAGTTCCGTCCCAGAAAGAAGAAGGAAAAGGGCGATAAAGGCGATCGGGGAACATCCGATAAAGAGCTGAAGAAGCTGGAGGCCCTGGAAAAGCAGGAGAGGAAATCAAAGCTGGATGACAATTAAGTTAAAAGATGGAGAACGGCTGGATGATCTGCAGCGGAACGGCTATCAGATTATCCAGAATCCGAGCAAATTTTGTTTTGGCATGGACGCGGTGCTGCTGTCCGGCTTTGCAAAGGTAAAGCGGGGCGAGCGGGTTCTGGATCTGGGAACCGGTACGGGAATTATCCCGATCCTGCTCCGGGGCAAGACCGAAGGACGAAGCTTTACCGGGCTGGAGATCCAGGAGGAGAGCGCGGATATGGCCAGAAGAAGCGTGGAGCTCAACAATTTGACGGATTCCGTTTCCATTGTCCAGGGAGATATAAAGGAAGCAGCTTCCATCTTTGGGGCGGCTTCTTTTGATGTGGTCACCTGTAATCCGCCCTATATGACCGGTAATCACGGTCTGGTGAATCCGGAGCTGCCGAAGGCCATCGCGCGGCATGAGGTTCTGTGCAGCTTTGAAGACGTGGCGCGGGAAGCGGCCAAGCTGCTGCGGCCCGGCGGACGCTTTTATCTGGTACACCGTCCCTTCCGGCTGGCGGAGCTTATCACCACCCTGGTGAAGTATAAGCTGGAGCCCAAGCGGATGCAGCTGGTCTATCCCTATGTGGACAAGGAACCCAATATGGTGCTTCTGGAGGCCTGCCGCGGCGGCCGTTCCCGTATGACGGTGGAGAAGCCGCTGATTGTATACAAAAAGCCCGGCGTCTATATGGACGAGATCTACGATATTTACGGCTATTAAGGAGATAACATGCAGGGAACGTTATATCTGTGCGCCACACCCATCGGTAATCTGGAGGATATTACCTTCCGGGTGCTGCGTATCCTGAAAGAGGTAGATGTGATTGCGGCGGAGGATACCCGCAACAGCATTAAGCTTCTGAACCATTTTGAAATTCATACGCCCATGACCAGTTATCATGAGTACAACAAGTTCGATAAGGGACGGGAGCTGGTGGAGCAGCTCCGGGCCGGCAAAAATATCGCGCTGATCACCGACGCGGGTATGCCCGGCATTTCCGATCCGGGCGAGGAGCTGGTGAAAATGTGCGCGGAGGCCGGGATTACTGTAACCGTACTTCCGGGAGCCTGCGCCTGTGTGACGGCGCTGACCCTGTCGGCCCTGGGAACCAGACGTTTTGCCTTCGAGGCCTTCCTACCATCGGATAAAAAGGAGCGGCAGAGCGTCCTGGAAGAGCTGAAAAATGAGACGCGGACGATGATTCTCTATGAAGCGCCCCACCGGCTTTTGAAGACACTGGGAGAGCTGAAAGAGACACTGGGAAATCGGCAGATTTCCGTGTGCCGGGAACTGACCAAGAAGCACGAGACCATTTTCCGGACGGATCTGGAAGCAGCTATTCGCCATTACGAGACGGAAGCGCCCAGAGGCGAGTGCGTGCTGGTGATCGAGGGAAGAAATCCGGAGGAGCTGGTAAAAGAAAAGCAGGCGGCCTGGGAGCAGATGACGATTGCCGACCATGTGGCGCAGTATGAGCAGCAGGGAATCCAGCATAAAGAGGCCATGCGGCTGGTGGCCAGGGACAGAGGCGTGTCCAGGCGCGATATTTACCAGGCGCTGTTGGAAGAATAGAGGGTATATGTAGAAAAAACCGGAAACCCGCCTGGGGCTTCCGGTTTTTGTATGCTGACAATTATTAAATCAAGTTAGCTTTCTTTGCTAATTCTTCAATCGATTTTTTAGAAACCATTTTACCATGAAATTCAATAAGGTCATCTCGGTCTCCAGTGAAAATATCCGTCGGTGCATACTTCTTTAAAATAATTTTGTCATCTTCAACATAGATCTCGAGAGAATCGCGTTCTTCAATTCCGAATACTTTTCGTAATTCCATAGGAAGCGTGATACGTCCGAGTTCATCCAGTCTTCTGACCACTCCGGTGTTCTTCATTGCTTCTCCTCCTTAAATAATGGTAACAATCAATTTCTGTATTATAGCAAAAAAACCATAAGATTCCAATAGGAATTTGTATTTTTTAATAGGTTTTTTATAAAAAGTATGATAAAAATGTATGAAAAAAGGATAAATAAGATAAATATTGGAAACAGGTCAGGGGAAGGCAAAAAATTTCCATAAATACAGATAGACGGGAATATAGTAGTAAAAAACAGGAGAATTGTGAATGCTGAATATTCTGTGGGCAGCTATGCTGCTCCTGGGAATTCTTTACGGGAGCATACAGGGAAAGCTGCCGGAGCTGACCCAGGCGGCCTTGGATTCGGCCGGTGAGGCGGTGACGCTGTGTATCACCATGGCAGGGATTATGGCTCTCTGGGTGGGGCTGATGGAGATTGCAAAAGAAAGCGGCGTCATCGGGCGGGCGTCCAGGGCCCTGGGTCCATTTATAAATCTGATGTTTCCGGACCTGCCGTGGGAGCATCCGGCCCGGGAGTATATGACAGCCAATATGATAGCGAATATCTTCGGTCTGGGCTGGGCCGCCACACCGGCGGGACTAAAGGCCATGGAGGCTCTGGGGGATCTGGAGGAGGAACGACGGAAATCCGGCGTCCGAGCCCGGAAAAAGGGGACGGCCAGCAATGAAATGTGTACCTTTCTGGTATTGAATATTGCGTCGCTTCAGCTGATTCCGGTGAATATCATCGCTTATCGGAGCCAATACGGCAGTGTGAATCCGGCGGCCATTCTGGCGCCGTCCCTGCTGGCGACCCTTCTTGGCGCAGCGGTGGCGGTAGGATTTTGCAAGCTGATGGACAGGAGGTGAAGGGGTGACAGGAATCATGCTGTATCTGTCGGATCTGATGGTGCCGCTCCTGATTTTTTATGTGGTGACAGAGGGGGTGATTGCCAGAAGACCGGTGTATGACGACTTTGTAAAAGGGGCGAAGGAGGGGCTTAGGACGGTGGTGCAGATTCTGCCGACGCTGGTGGGGCTTATGACAGCCGTGGGCGTCCTTCGGGCCTCCGGCTTTCTGGATTTCCTGGCGGAAGCCCTGGGGCGGGCGACAGAAGGGATTCATGTCCCATCGGAGCTTCTGCCCCTAGCCATTGTCCGGATGTTCTCCTCTTCGGCAGCTACGGGTCTGGCGCTGGATCTTTTCCGGGAATATGGGACAGATTCCTACGTGGGGCTGGCGGCGTCGATTATGATGGGGTGTACAGAGACGATTTTCTATACCATGAGTATCTATTTTCTGACGGCAAAAGTAAAGAAAACCCGTTACACGCTGCCGGGCGCGCTGCTGGCTACGGCGGTGGGAATCGCCGCCAGCCTGTGGCTGGCCGGGAAGCTGGTATCGGTATAAAGGGACAAAAAGAAGCCTGTTCCGAAACAGAACAGGCTTCCTCTATCCTATCTAATGTCTGCTTATGCCTCTGTGGCTTCACCCTCGGTGTCAGCGTCTTCCTCTACCGCAGGATTGTGTACCTCAATGACGGTAGCGACGGTAGCGTCCGGAGAAGTATGCAGGTCGATGGCAGGATTCTTCGCGATATCCAGATCCTTTACCTTCAGTGTTTCGCCGACCTTCATGTGACTGACATCAACTTTAATCTTGTCAACCAGATCTGCGGGCAGTGCCTTGTAGGTAACTTCCTGAAGCATTTGCTGTACCACGCCGGCCTGGACATCGTCCTGACCAAGCAGAATTACCTCAGCTACGGAATGAACCTTTTCATTGCTTACCAGTGCCTGGAAATCAATCTCCAGAAGCTGTCCTCTTAAGGAATCATAATCGATCTCCTTAATCAGCGCGTCGTAGGTCTCGCCTGCGACCTCCAGCATTACCTGGCTTCCTTTTCCTTCGGATCTTAAGATTTTCTCAGCGTCTGCCTTGGTAATCTGAAGGGGAATGGATTCCTTCATCTCGCGGCCGTAGATATTGCCGGTAACATAACCTTCACGTCTAAGTTTCTTGGCTTTCGTCAACATGTCTCTTTTTTCAGCTTTTAAAGTATTCATTTATCTTTTCCTCCAAAATCTGAATCGCTTAGCAGCCTTCCACTTTGTGTTGCAAACAGGTATTGTTAAGTGGTTCTATATTTACTTTACGGTGCTTATTATAGCACTGATTTTGAAAAGTGAAAGAGTAATTTTTCACAAAAATAGCGGAGAAAAACCCGTAAAAAACTGAAAATTTTAAGAAGGCTCTTTCCAGGCAGCAGGAAACTTGACAAAAAAATTATCCTGTGTTACGCTTCTTTTATATCAGTTAAAAATGCAAACGCTATGAAGAAAAGAGTAGGCTGTATGCGTCTTTTACAGAGAATTCCCGGTGCTGAGAGGGATAAAGACAAAAGGGCTGAAGATGGTTTCTGAGCGGCACGGATGAACGCAGGTGTCGGATAAGACTGCTGCGATAAGCCGTGAAGGGTGCGCCCGTTACAGCGTCAGGGTATGCAGGTACCCGCAGAGGTCTGTTTCGTGAGGAACAGGCGAATGGAAGTGGTAACACGGGAATCAGCCCCGTCTTCTTTGGTATTGAGGAAGACGGGGATTTTTTGATCTTTCGTTTGCATAGAAAAGAGAGGTAAAAAATGGACAAGAAAAAATTTTATATGACTACGGCTATTGCCTACACGTCAGGCAAGCCCCACATCGGCAACACCTATGAGGTCGTGCTGGCGGACGCTATCGCCCGTTTCCGGAGACTGCAGGGCTACGACGTATTTTTCCAGACCGGAACCGACGAGCACGGTCAGAAGATCGAGCTGAAAGCAGAAGAGGCAGGCGTAACGCCGAAGGAATTTGTAGACAATGTATCCGGTGAGATTAAGCGTATCTGGGATCTGATGAACACCTCCTATGATAAATTTATCCGCACCACAGATGATTACCATGAAAAGCAGGTACAGAAGATCTTTAAGAAGCTGTACGATCAGGGCGACATCTACAAGGGAGCGTATGAAGGAATGTACTGTACTCCCTGCGAGTCCTTCTGGACCCAGTCCCAGCTGGTAGACGGTAAGTGTCCGGACTGCGGCCGTGAGGTTCAGCCGGCTAAGGAGGAGGCTTATTTCTTCCGTATGAGTAAATACGCGGATCGTCTGATTGACCACATCAACAAGCATCCGGAATTCATTCAGCCGGTTTCCAGAAAGAATGAGATGATGAACAACTTCCTGCTTCCGGGCCTGCAGGATCTGTGTGTATCCCGTACCTCCTTCAAGTGGGGCATTCCGGTAGATTTTGACCCGAAGCATGTGGTATATGTATGGCTGGACGCGCTGACAAACTATATTACCGGTATCGGCTATGAGTGTGACGGAGAATCCAGTGATCTGTTTAAGAAGGAGTGGCCGGCCGATCTGCATCTGATTGGTAAGGATATTATCCGTTTCCATACCATTTACTGGCCGATTTTCCTGATGGCGCTGGATCTTCCGCTGCCGAAGCAGGTATTTGGCCATCCCTGGCTCTTACAGGGCGACGGAAAAATGAGCAAGTCTAAGGGAAATGTGCTCTACGCAGACGATCTGGTGGAGATGTTCGGTGTGGACGCAGTCCGCTACTTTGTGCTTCATGAAATGCCCTTTGATAACGACGGCGTGATTACCTGGGAGCTGATGGTGGAGCGTATGAATTCCGATTTGGCCAACACCCTGGGCAATCTGGTAAACCGTACCGTATCCATGTCCAACAAGTATTTTGACGGCGTGGTAAATAATGCAGGCGTGATCGAGCCGGTGGACCGTGAGCTCCGCGAGGCCGCTGTCAGCGCTGCAGAGAAGGCTTCCGCAAAGATGGACGAGCTGCGTGTGGCTGACGCTATGACTGAGATCTTCAACCTGTTCAAGCGCTGCAACAAATACATCGACGAGACAATGCCCTGGGCGCTGGCCAAGGACGAGAACAGAAAGGATCGTCTGGCAACTGTTCTCTACAACCTGGTGGAGAGTATCAGTATCGGCGCAAGCCTGCTGGAGCCGTTTATGCCGGAGACCGCAGAGAAGATTCTGGCACAGCTGGGCGCAAGAAAGCGGTCCCTTGAGGTAATGAATATGTTCGGCCTCTATCAGTCCGGCAATAAGGTAACGGATAAGCCGGAGATTCTGTTTGCCCGTCTGGACGTAAATGAGGTTTTGGAAAAGGTAGAGGCAAAGAAGGCTGCGGATGCGGCTGCGCAGGCGGAGCCGGAGACCACAGAGGAAGCGGCGGACGTCATCGATATTGAGCCCAAGGCAGAGATTACCTTTGACGACTTTGAGAAGCTGCAGTTCCAGGTAGGCGAAATCATTGCCTGCGAGGCGGTGAAGAAATCCAAGAAGCTTCTGTGCTCACAGGTTCGTGTGGGCAGTCAGGTAAAACAGATTGTGTCCGGTATCAAGGCTCACTATACGCCGGAGGAGATGGTCGGAAAGAAGGTTATGGTTGTGGTGAATCTGAAGCCCGCCAAGCTTGCAGGCATTCTCTCTGAGGGTATGCTGCTGTGCGCCGAGGACGCAGAGGGCAATCTGGCGCTGATGACGCCGGAGAAGGATATGCCGGCAGGAGCTGAGATCTGCTAAACAGGAGAAAAAGATGGGAATTCGACTGATTGCGTTCGATTTGGATGGAACTCTTTTGAAAAATGATAAAACGATTTCGAAAAGAACCAGGGAAGCTTTGCAGAGGGCGGCGGATCGAGGAATTTATTTGGTGCCCGCTACCGGAAGAATCTATGCGGGATTGCCGGAGAATATACGGAACCTGCCCTTTATCCGTTATACGATTACAGCGAACGGAGCAGAGGTTTATGACGCTGTGGAAAAGAAAATTCTGCAGCGGGAAGAGCTGAACCGGGAAGAATCAGAGAGAATATTTGCGTATGGAAAAGGGCTGGATGCGATTTGCGGCTGTTATCAGAGTGGAAAAGGCTGGATGGAAGAAGCGGAAATGGAGCAGATGGGAGAATATGCTTCCAGCAGTAAATTACTGGGATTGATGAAGCAGGTTTATATTCCGTTGAAAAACCTGCCGGAAGCGATTTTTTTACAGGAGCCTACCATTCAGAAAATCCAGTATTATTTCCGGGAGGTTCCGGAACGGGATCGTATCCTGCCGGAGATGAAAGAGAGGTTCCCGGATCTGGAGGTTTCCACATCTCTGCCGAACAATATTGAGATCAATTCAGCGAGAGCCAATAAAGGTCTGGGCCTGGAATTTTTATGTAAATATCTGGGAACTCAAACGGAAGAATGTATGGCCTTCGGCGATGGAACGAATGATCTTGCCCTTTTAAAGAAGGCAGGCAGGGGCGTAGCTATGGCCAATGCGGAGCCTGAGGTTCTGGAGGCTGCCGCGTACCGGACTCTGACGAATGAGGAAGACGGCGTGGCAGTAGAGATTGAAAAATATCTGGAAACAGAAGAAATGTAATGAAATGACAGGAAACCGGGAGTGTGGAAAAGGCACTCCCGGTTTTTTATGAAAATCGTTGCTGCTCCAGCCGCCGGACCTGCTCCAGCAGAAATTTATAGCGCTTCTGGACAGAATAAATCTCATAGGTATAGCAGTCTATCAGATCTGGTTCCACTACGGTTTCGAAATTGGCGTAGGCGGCGTCCAATGCGTTTTTGGTAAGCGTCAGATCGTTCATCAGCTGCCGTCGGGCTGAAAAACGTTCATATTCTTCCAACGGTTCTTCCTTTTTTAAAAATCCCATAAAAACCCCCATATCCGGAAATTATTTTATAGTAGAAGTATAGACGGAACTGGAAAAATTTATACAAAAAACAGAAAAAGGAAAGATAGAAAGGGTGCGTGAATAGATTATATCAAAGAGAACTGTAAAAAATGGTGGATTTTATGAGGATTGTAAATTTTCTTCTTCGCGCCGTATTCGGCGCTATCGGGATTCAGGTTATCAATGGCCTGCTCCTGTCCCAGAATATTTCAATTTCTGTGGGATTGAATCCATTGACGCTTTGTACGGCAGGAAGCCTTGGAATCAGCGGGATTGGGCTTCTTTACGGGATTGCGGCCCTTGGAATTAAAGGCCTTTGGAGCGCCGGATGATACCTGCCATAGACTTTGGCGTGATAAGTTCATAGTCTGTGCGGAAACCTGCGTTTTCATGCAAATCATCCGTAAGGGAAGTACGTGTATAACAGGGAATGTATCCGTAGTCGCCAAGTTTTCGCATATCCATTTTTCGTAGGGTATAAAAAATATCTTCACAGGTATATTTGTCACCCAGCTGTTTTTCCAGGATGCGATAAATCATCAATGCAATAAAACAGGTCAGGAAATGGGCTTTTATACGGTCATCTCCCTGAAGAAAAACGGGTCTGGCTTCGAACTCGGATTTCATGATACGGAAGGATTCTTCGATTTCCCAACGGTCATGGTTAATCTTTGCGATGACGGCCGGATCATCGTCGAGATTGGTGCAAACGGCATAGAAACCGTCATATCGGCTCTCTTCGTGAAGGGCAGTTTCATCCAGCTCATACATAGCCTTAACGGCGATTTCTCCGTCCATTGTGCAGGAAGTCTTTTTGATAAAGCGCCTGGCGTCATTCTGAGAACGTTTATCAGAAGAAGAGGGATGTTCCAGGTACTTCTTCGCACGTTCCAGCTGACGGCTTCGGACAGTCTGCTGGTAAAAGCTTGTATTTCAAAGAATAAGTAACAATCAGGGTCTGTTCAAAGGGGATGTCCCGCTCTTTGTCGTAGCCTTCGATAAAGGTTTGCTTGTAAAAAAGTTTTCTGCGGTTTTCAGGTGTATCTTCCAGTTTCGAAATGTCATAAGTTTTTTTATCGCCCTCCAGCATCCAGCCAGCTGGCTCCAGGCACCATTCCTTTAAATCTGTTTTTAGCTTTTTAATGGATTGTGTTGTAATAAAACTGCGTTCCCCGAAGTTATTAAATTTCCTGTTTGCATCGGAAGACAATCCGGCGTCTGTGCAGACAACAAACCTGGAAAGTTCAAAATCCCGCATGATCTGCTGCTCCAGAGGTGTGAGGGACAGCTGCTCATTCTGATTTCCGGGATTGATACAGAAGGCAAGTGGAATTCCGGATTTGTCCATAAATAATCCCATCTGAACAATCGGGTTAGGCCGGTGTTCTTTACTCGGGCCATACTGCTTTAAACCTGCTTCCTGCTCGGTTTCGAAGAAGTAGTTGGTACAGTCGTAGAATAAAATTCCTGTGCTGCGCTTCAGGACCTTTTTGGAACGCTTATAGAGTTCAGCCTGAATCAGGTCCGCATTTTCGGCAAGGACGGACAGGGCGCGGTAGACCTGGTGCAGTTCAAACTGAGGCGGTTCCATTAGGGAACGGGATTGTTCGTAACAGGAAAGCTTTGATGATGGAAAAAGAATACGTCCATAAACGAGACGGGAAAGGATGGCATCCAGGTCGTAAATAAAAGAGCCTTCTTTTTTTATCTTCCTGCAAATGGAAGGGAGCCCCAGTTGGTGATAAATGTGCTGAAGGAAAAGATAACCGACGTTATAGGAAAGCTGTTCTTCCAGGGAAAGAAGAGCATCCGTGTGAAAGGGAATCAGAACTTTGTGATTGGACTGCGCCTCCTCTTCATTCATCATTTCAAGCTGGGCGTTAGCCCAGGCGTCAACATCCTCGACACCGTAGGTGTCCTGGATGAATTTTTCAGTTCCAAGTTTTTTCACGATTTCAGAAGAGTTTTTACCATTTCTCCGGACGGAACGGATGATGTAATAAGATACCGTATTTTTAGATTTTACTTTACTTAACCGCATAAAGAATACCTCCGTATATATTTTCTATTACAACACAATACGGCATTACGGTTTATAGAAAAAATGAAAATTTACAAAAAAAATAAGGAAAGACAAGGCTTTCCGGGATTTTGGGTGTCAAACTTCCGCAGTATTCGGATCAAAATCCGGATGCTGCTTTTTTCGATCTCATGTTTCGAAACAATATAAAAAGAAACAAAAAAAGTTGTTTTCAAAAGTAATTTATATTTCTATTGACAAACTTGAAATTGATCTATATAATGATAAATATAAAATATAACAAAACAAATTCAATTTGGAGAAAAAATATGTGCAAAAAGTACAGGATTGGAATTGATGCAGGTGGAACCAAAGTAGCATATGGTTTGTTTGATGCGGACGGGCAGCTCCTGGATCGGATGCAGCATCCGTCGGATATTAATGCAGACGGACCGGCTTTCAGCGACCGGATGATTGAGACCATCCGCGAGATCGAGGAGAAGCATAACCTGAAGAACGAGGATTTGCAGGGAATCGGAATCTGCATGCCATCCTATATTCTTTTTGATACCGGTTACGTTTATCTGACCTCGGCGCTGACGAATATTCGCGATTTTCCCATGAAGGAATATCTGCAGGAGCGTCTGCCGGGTGTAAAGATTGTACTGGATAACGACAGCAATGCCGCAGCCCTGGCAGAGTACCGCAAGGGAGCCGGACGGGGAAGCCGCCATATGATCTATATGGCCACCAGCACCGGAATCGGAAGTGGCATTATTATAGATGGAAAGCTGTTCCGCGGAAGCTACGGCTGGGCTGGAGAGTGCGGACACATGCTGGCGACGCCGGACGAGGGCGTCATGTGCGGATGCCGGAACAGGGGCTGCTTCATGTCCCATGCCAGCGGACGCTACGTGCCGAAGCATCTGAAAATCAAGATGCTGGAGGGCAGGGAAACTTCCATGGTGGACAAGGAAGATTTAAGCTGTGAGGATCTGCTGGCAGCCTACAACGAGGGCGACGAGCTGGCCATCGAAATGGTGGAGCAGATGGCGCATTACATTGCGGTCTGTGCGTACAACTGCTTCATGATGCTGAATATCAACGTATTCGTATTCGGCGGCGGCCTGACCCATTTTGGCGACGCGCTGTTCGGCAGAGTGAGAAAGGAATTTGACCGTTACAATCAGATTCCCCTTCCGGTAGAATTCCGGTTCGCGGAGCTGAAGAAAGATTTCGGTATCGTGGGAGCATCCGAACTGGTGCTTGACTGATAAGGAGAGAGGGTATGCGGATATTTACGGGAGGCTATACGGAGCCGATTTTGATGGGATCGGGCGAGATAGTAGAAGGAAGATGCAAGGGTATCGCCTGCTATGATTTCGATGAACAGACCGGGAAGCTGACCTACCGGACAGTGACTGGTGACATTCAGAATCCCTCTTACGTACTGGCAGACGCAGAGGGCGCGTATCTGTACTGTGTCAATGAGCTGAAGGAATGGAATGGCATTGACGGTTCCACTGTTTCTGCTTTTGCCATTGACCGGGAGACGGGAGCGCTTCGGCGCATCAACCGGCAGTTTACCTGTGGGGCGGATGCCTGTCATCTGAGTTTTTCTCCAGATAAAAAGTACCTTCTGGTATCCAATTATTCCGGCGGCAGCCTGGCCGTGTACCGGATCCGGGAGGATCACGGACTGGAACCGGCGACCTGTGTCCTGAGGCACCGGGGCCGGGGCGCGAACCCGGAGCGGCAGGAAAGTCCCCATATCCATCAGACTGTGATGGCGCCGGATGGACAGCACGTCTATGTGTCGGATCTGGGACAGGACGTATTTGCCTGCTACCGGGCGGACTGGGAGAAGGGATGGCTGCTTCCGGAGAAAGAGAAGAACATCTACGGTATCCCGGGACAGGGAACGAGACATGGCGCTTTCGATGGAAATGGAACACATTTCTATGTGATGACAGAACTGACCTGTGAGGTCAATGTTTATCAGTATAAAGCCGGACAGGCAGAGCTGATGCAGACCATATCCGCGTTTGCGGATCCGGCGCAGCAGACGGAAGGCTGCCTTGGCGCGGGTATCCGGATTCATCCCAGTGGGAAATGGGTCTACGGTGCGGTACGCGGTACAAACCATATCGCGGTATTCCGGATGGAAGCGGATGGACGCCTGACACTGACAGAGACGAAGCTAAGCGGCGGTGAAATTCCCCGGGAGTTTATTCTGTCCCCGGACGGCAGGTATCTGCTGGCGGCAAATCAGGATACCGACAATATTTGCGTATTCGCAATAGATGAGCATACAGGTGGTCTTAAGGAGGTCTGGAACCAGGAAAATGTCTACTGTGTCACCTGTATCAGCTTCTGATGAACGAAGCAGATTGTGCACCTTACAGCTCAGATCGGGAGTTGTGGGAGACAGAGGTAAAAACTATAATAGAGACAAATAAAAGACGGCGAAGCAACAACGATAATTTACAGGCGGAAGGCCTGTCGGTTATAGAAAAAACACAAAAAAGTAACAGGAGGGAACAACATGAAAAAGAAGGGATTAGCACTCTTACTGGCAGCGACCATGATCTGTGGTCTGGCAGCATGCGGAAAGTCTGGCGGGGAGACCAAGACTGACGCAGCAGCAGACACAGCGCAGACCGAGAACACCGGCGACACAGCAGCGGCTTCCGGCGACGGCATTACTGTAGGCTGGATTGTACAGGATATGGCGAATGAGTCTCAGTCTTATTCCTGCCGTATCGCAGAAGAGAAAGCGAAAGAGCTGGGAATCAACCTGACCTCTTACGATCAGGCTGGCGACGCTCAGAAGGCTACTGACGCTATCAGCACCTGTATCGCACAGGGTGTAGACGCTATCATTATCAACCCGGCAGATCCGCAGGCGGTTGTACCGGCTCTGATGGAAGCGAAAGAAGCCGGTATCGTAGTAGGACTTTTCTCCTCTGACCTGGCAGCAGAGAGCCAGCAGTACAGAGATTTCTTCTGCGGAACCAATGATACCATGGCAGGCGAGCAGGCGGCTCAGGCGATTATCGACGCATTCCCGGACGGCTGTAATGTAGTAGAGATCGGCGGACAGTCCGGACATGACGCGCAGGTTAAGAGAAGCGACGGCTTCAAGGCTGGTCTGGAAGGCTCCAACATCACAGTTCTGGATTCCAAGAACTGCGATCAGTGGGCAACCGAGGACAGTATGGCTATCATGGAAGACTTCATCGTGAAATACGGCGATAAGATCGACGCGGTATTCTGTCACTGGGATAACGGCGCTACCGGCGTTATCAACGCGCTTGAAAACGCGAATATGGACGGCGTATATATCGTAGCAGTAGACGGATGCTCCGCAGGTTACGATCATGTTAAGGACGGCACCCAGGCTGTATGCATCGGCCAGTCCTTCACCAACATGGTAGCTCAGTCTCTGGATTGCGCACAGAAGGCAGTTGCAGGCGAGAGCTTCGAAGAAATCAACTGGATCCCGCTTGACACCGTTACATCTGAAAACGTAGACAGCTTACCCTATCCGGAGTGGTAAAAAAGAGAGAGTAACACAGAAGTGATTAGCTTGCTCTGGTATCTGCCAGAGCAAGCTTTTCTTAAAAATGGAGATAGTTAAAGGAGATTTTTCTAAAAGGAGATATATCAGTGGAACAGAAAAAAGATTTGATATTGAAGGTCAGCGGCGTAACGAAACGATTTCCGGGTGTTCTGGCGCTGAATAAAGTATCTTTGGAAATTCCCAAGGGCGTGGTATATGGAATTGTTGGAGAAAATGGAGCAGGAAAATCTACACTGATGAAGATTCTGTCCGGCGTTTATGAAAAGGACGAGGGTACGATTGAGTTTGATGGGGAGATCATTGAGCATACCACACCGATTCAGGCGCTGCGCAGGGGCTTGAGCATCATTTACCAGGAGTTCAATCTAGTCAATACGATGACTGTGGGTGAAAATATTTTTCTCGGAAGATTCTCGGAAAATCATGGGATGAAGGGTACCCATCAGAAGGCCCGCGAGCTTCTGGACAGCATCGGCAGCAAGATTGACACCTATACGCTGGTGGGGGATTTAAGCGCTTCCGAAATGCAGATGGTAGAGATTACCAAGGCTCTTTCCTTTGATTCGAAGCTGATCATCATGGATGAACCCAGCAGCAGTCTGACCACAGAGGAGCTGAAGAAGCTGGGCGAGATCATTTTCCAGTTGAGAAATAAGGGCATTTCTATCATCTATATCAGCCACAAGCTGGATGAGATTTTTGAATACTGCAATATTGTCACCATTATGCGTGACGGTAACGTCATTGACACCAAACCTATCGAGGAACTGACCAGAAGCGAGATGATTGCCAAAATGGTGGGCCGTACCATCGAAAATGAGTACCCGCCCCGGGCACATTTCGTGGGAGAACCTCTTCTGGAGGTGAAAAACCTCAACACAAGTAAGCTGCACGACATCAACTTTACCCTGCACAAAGGCGAGATCCTGGGTCTGGTAGGCCTGGTGGGAGCCGGAAGAACCGAGATCATCCGGGCCATCTATGGAGCGGATAAGGTCAAGAGCAAGGAGCTCATTATGGAAGGAAAACCTGTGACCGTATCGAGCCCCAGAGACGCGAAAGCGCTGGGCATGGGACTGGTTCCCGAGGACCGGAAGCAGGAGGGTCTGATTTTACGCTTTTCCGTAGGTGAAAACATCACCATGGCGGCCCTGAGCGAGATTGCGAAAAAGGGTGTGCTGAACCGTAAGAAAGAGAAGGAGATCGAGAAGCGTCAGATTGAAAACCTTCTGATCAAGACGCCGAGCGCGGCTGCCAAGGTGCTGAATCTGTCCGGTGGAAACCAGCAGAAATGCGTCGTGGGAAGATGGCTGGAGCTGAATCCCAAGGTATTGATTCTGGACGAGCCGACCAGAGGCATCGACGTAGGAGCAAAGTATGAGATTTATGTGCTGATGAACAAGATCGTGGAGCAGGGAGGAGCCATCATTATGATTTCCTCTGAGCTTCCGGAGGTTCTGAGCATGAGCAACCGCGTACTGACAGTCTGCGACGGCCGGATTACCGGAGAATTCTCTCCGGAGGAAGTAGATCCGAGCGAGATCATGGACAGGGCCATCGGATAAGGGAAGAGGTAATAGAATGGGAAAATCAATCGACGTAAAAAAATTCTTGTTACACAATCTTGTGTTGCTGGGCATCGTGGTACTGTGCGTGGTAACGGCGATTGTGGAGCCTTTATTTCTGACACAGAATAACTTTACCAATATTTTGAGACAGTTCGGTCCCTTAAGCTTTGTGGCGCTGGGTATGACCTACGTGATCATCGGCGGCTTTCTGGACCTGTCTGTGGTAGGTATCATTTCACTGGTAGGCGTGGTGACGCTGTCCCTGATTGACCCGCTGGGTCAGGTGGGCGCGCTGCTCTGCGGCCTGCTTCTGGGAACCTTCTTAGGATTCCTGAACGGCGTGATCCTGGTGGGCTTTGGCGCCCGGATTCAGGCGGAGGTTCTGTTCATCACCTATGGAATGAGCTCGATCTTCGGGGCTATTGCGCTGATTTATACCAATTCCGAGACGGAGCACATGTCCCGCCTGTCCAATCCCTACACCATTTTCACTTGGATTGGAAAGGGAAAAGTGGGTCCCCTGGCGGTATCCATGATTCTCTTTGTCATTTCACTGGTGGCGGTGGAGTGGTTCTACCGTAAGACCCTCTGGGGCCGACAGATCGCGCTGATGGGCGGCAATAAGATTGCGGCGACGCTTTGTGGTTACAATATGAAGCGCACCATGATTCTGGTATATACCATCTGCGGCCTGTTCGCAGGCATGGGTTCGATTGTTCTGATTTCACGTGTTACGACCGCGTCTCCGGTGGCCGGAGCAGGATATGAGACGGACGCCATCATGTCCGTAGTCGTAGGCGGTACGGCGTTGGCCGGAGGAACCGGAAGCGGCGTCCGGACCGTGCTCGGAGTACTGTTAATTATCTTGTTATCCAACTGTATGAATATGCTGGGCGTGTCTACTTATCTGCAGACCATCATGAAGGGTCTCGTTCTTGTCATCGCTATCTGGCTGGATAATCGTAAAGAACAACAGATTCATTAAGGAGGGCAGAAGATGGATACCAAGCGTGTTTTCATAAAAGCAAAACAGGTTTTACTGAAGCAGAAAGCAGTATTGGCGATTCTGGCCATGCTGATTCTAATGTTGTTTTTCAACACACAGTTTTACAGTGTATACAACTGGATGAACGTATTCCGTTCCGCGACGGTACAGGGAATCATTGCCATGGGCGTGACTATGACCGTGCTCTGCGCGGCCTGCGATCTGTCGGTGGGTGGAATCATGTGTCTGTCCGGTGTTATTACGGTTCTGATGATCAATTCCGGTATGCCCATCGCGATAGCCTGCCTCTGCGCATTGCTGGCCGGAGCGGCTGTGGGTCTGGTCAATGGGTTCCTGGTAGTACATCAGAGAACTGAGCCCTTTATCATTACTCTGGGTATGGGAACCCTGCTGAAGGGTATCTGCCAACAGCTGACGGACGCGCACCCGATTGCCTGCACCAATATGGAATTCATGAAGATTTCCAACACCAAGATTTTCGGACAGATTCCGATTCTGGTGCTGTATATGGCGGTCATTCTGGTGATTTTTTTCTGCGTGCTGCGGTTTACGACCTACGGAAGAAACTGCTATGCCATCGGAGGCAATTATGATGTGGCGAAATATTCCGGTATCAATACGGTGATGATCAAGTGGTCCACTTTTGTAATCTCCGGCGTGATGGCGGCGCTGGCGGGCATTCTCTTGTCCTCCAGAATGAACTCTGCGTCCTCCGTGTACGGAGACAATACCGGTATGCTGGTCAACTGCGGCGTCGTAATCGGCGGAACCTCCTTCGCGGGTGGTATCGGCGGTGTGGTACAGAGCTTTATAGGAGTGTTCGTTTTGCAGTTGATGTCTAACTGTATGGACTGTCTGGGAATCGGAGCCTATGTGCAGCAGCTTCTGCAGGGTATCATTATTGTACTGATTCTGGGATTTGACTGCTTCGGCCGTCTAAGAAAGCGGGAGCATGTATAAGTAAAGGAGAGACAGACTATGAGCGTGACAGTGAAAGCATTTGACAAACTTCGGGACGGACGGATCGCGAACCTGTACACCATTGAAAATCAGAAGGGTATGCAGGCCGTATTGACGGACTTCGGAGCCGTTCTGGTGAAGCTTCTGGTGCCGGATCAGGACGGAAAGCTGAGAGATGTGGTGCTGGGTTATGACGAACTGGAAAAATACGAGGATAATTTTGATATGCTGGGAACGACGGTGGGCCGCAATGTGAACCGGATCGAGAAGGGTCGTTTTACCATCGACGGCGTGGAGTATCAGCTGGAAATCAATGAGAATGATAATAACATTCACAGCAGTATGACCCATGGTTTTCACAAGGTGCTCTGGGAGGCGGAAAGCTTCTCGGATGACAGCGTATCCTTTACCTATCACAGTCCGGACATGGAAAACGGATTCCCGGGCAATCTGGATATCTCGCTGACCTATACGCTGACGGATACAGGCGCTCTGATTCTGTCCTATTATGGAACCACAGATAAAAAGACACTGGTAAATCTTACCAATCACTCTTATTTTAACCTGTCTGGCTATGAGACGGGCAATATTCTGGATACCGTCGTGTGGATCAACGCGGAGCAGTTTACACCGGTGCGGAAGGGAACCATTCCCACCGGGGAAATCCGCGATGTGGCTGGTACGCCCATGGATTTTCGGAAGCCCAGGGCCATCGGGCAGGAGATTCACGCCGACGACGAGCAGCTGAAGCTGGTCTATGGCTACGATCACAATTTCGTTCTGAAAGGTTTCGGAAAGGGACTCCGCAAAGCCGCGACAGCCGAGAGTCCCAAGTCGGGCATTCGGATGACCGTGTATACGGATCTGCCGGGCCTGCAGTTTTACGCAGGCAATACTACCCGGGACATCATCGGAAAGGGCGGTGTGCTGATTACGAAAAACAGCGGCTTCTGTATGGAAAGCCACTATTACGCCAACAGCATCAACACTCCGAATTTCCCGCAGCCCATTCTGGATAAGGGCGGGCTGTATAAGACGACGACCATCTATCAGTTTACATAATGAAAACATAAAAGAAGGAGGAGTCTGTGGTCATGAAAAAGCAGGTAAAAATTGTAACAATTGGTGGAGGCAGCAGTTACACGCCGGAGCTGATCGAGGGGTTCATCAGGCGCTATGAAGAGCTTCCCATCGGGGAAATGTGGCTGGTGGATGTGGAGCGCGGTAAAGAAAAGCTGCGTATCGTATCGGAACTGGCACAGAGAATGTGGGATGCTTCGCCCTATCAGGTAAAGGTGCATACGACGCTGGATCGCCGGGAAGCGCTTCCGGGGGCGGATTTTGTGACCACGCAGTTCCGTGTGGGGCTTCTGGAGGCTCGGATTAAGGATGAGCGTATCCCGGATCTGCACGGAATGCTGGGGCAGGAGACCAACGGCGCAGGCGGTATCTTCAAGGCCTTCCGGACTATTCCGGTTATCGGACAGATTATCGACGATATGCGGGAGCTGTGTCCGGATGCCTGGCTGATCAATTTTACGAATCCCAGCGGTATGGTGACTGAGGCGGCCATCAAAAAATTTGGCTGGAAGAAGACCATCGGTCTGTGTAACGTGCCGACCATCGCGCAGATGCGGGAGCCGGGCAATATCGGCGAGACTGAAGAGGAGCTGACTTATCAGTTCGCCGGACTGAATCATTTCCACTGGCATAAAGTGACAAACCGCGACGGCGAGGATGTGACAGCGGAGGTTCTGAAGCATGTCAATGAGAAGAACGGCGGTACGCCGGTGAATATTTATCAGGAGCCGTTCCCGGAGGAACTGCTGGATTCCATGAAAATGGTTCCCTGCGGTTATCACAGATATTATTTTATGCAGCGGGAGATGCTGGAACACAGTATCCAGGAGTTCAAAAAGGGCGGAACCAGAGCCGAGCAGATGTATCAGGTGGAGCATGAGTTGTTTGAACTCTACGCTCAGCCGGGACTTCACGAGAAGCCGGAGCAGCTTGGCAAGCGCGGCGGAGCCTATTACAGTGACGCGGCCTGCGAGTGTATCAGCGCCATTTACAATGACAGGCATCTGAGAATGACGGTCAGCACCGAAAATAAGGGTGCGCTTCCCTGTCTGGCACCGGATTCCATCGTGGAGGTCAGCAGCCTGATTTCCGCCAGGGGAGCGGAGCCCATCGCATGGGGCGAGATGCCGCCTGCGGCAAGAGGCTGGCTGCAGCTGATGAAGGCCATGGAGGAGTGCGTCATCGAGGCGGCTATTACGGGAGATTATGGTCTGGCGCTGGAGGCCTTTACCATGAATCCGTTGATCGAAAGCGGAAAAGAGGGCAAGCGGGTGTTGGATGAGCTGCTGGTAGCCCATGAGAAGTACCTGCCCCAGTTTGCGGAGAAGATTCAGGAACTGAAGGCTGCCGGTGTGGAGACCGACGACGAGGTAGTCAGGGAGCTTCTGAGAAAGGGACTGTAGCATGAAGTTTTATATTGGAATTGACGTGGGTGGTACGAAGATTGCTTACGGTCTGTTTGATGAAGCGCGCAAGCTGCTGGTGAGAAAGCAGACAGCTTCGGATGATCAGAAGGAAGGCCAGGAGTTTTTTGAGCCGGTGCTGGAGATTATCCGGGAATTTATGGAGGAGGCGGGAGACCGTGGCGGAACCGTAGAGGGTATCGGCATCGGGATCACAGGTTTTGTGGATTTTGAAAAGGGAGCCCTGACGAAGACGGCCAGTCTGCCGAAGCTTAATAATTTTGCGGTGGTGGATTACCTGAAATCCAGGCTGGATCAGGATATCCGCATCGTCATGGACAATGACTGTCACTGTGGCGCGCTGGCGGAATATCGGCAGGGCGCTGGCCGGGGACGCCGGAATATGCTGTACTGTCCGGTCAGCACCGGAATCTCCAGCGGCATGATCATTGACGGAAGGCTGTTTCGAGGCAGCAACGGGGCATCCGGCGAGAGCGGGCATATGCTTGCTGCAGTGCCGGAAGAGGTGGGCATGGCCTGCAGCTGTGGCAATGTGGGCTGCTTTAATTCTCTGGGTTCCGGAAAAGCAATCTTAAAATATGTAAAAAAATGGATCAAAGAAGACGGGGAAAGCTCTATTCTGCCGGAACTGGCAGGGGGCGTGGATCAGATTACGACCCGCCATATCAACGAGGCATATGAGAAAGGCGACGCAGTAGCCATCCGGGCTGTAGAACAGATGGCCCACTATCTGGCCATCTGGATTTTCGACGTTTACATGCTTCTGAATATCGACTGCATCGTATTCAGCGGCGGTCTGCTGGCCATGGGCGACAAGCTGTTCGGGCGGATGAAAGAGGAGTTTGAGCGGTATCACACCAATGAGTTCCCGGTGGAATTTTTTCAGACGGAGCTGGGAAGCGATTCTGGACTTATCGGCGCGGTTGAGTTATTATTTGACTGAGGTGAAATAATATGAGTATTCGACTGATTGCGTTCGACCTGGACGGAACGCTTCTGAAAGAGGATAAGACAGTTTCCGGGAGAACCATGGCCGCGCTTCAGAATGCGGCGGATCGCGGCATCTATCTGGTGCCCTCCACAGGCAGAGTCTACGACGGCATGCCGGATGTGGTAAAGAATATGCCCTTTGTCCGCTATGCCATAACGGTCAATGGAGCGCAGATTTATGACGTGAAAGAAAAAAGGATTTTGCACCGGGCAGAGCTGACCCGGGCGGAGTCAGAAGCTGTCTTTGCTTACGGCAGAGATTGGGAAGCAGGTGTACCGGCCTTTGAAAAATATGGAGAAAAGGATCTTCGATATAGAGCCGACGATTCAGAAGATTCAGTATTATTTCCGGGAAATTCCGGAGAGGAACCGGAGACTGCCGGAGATGAAGGCGCATTTTCCCAATCTGGAGATTTCCACATCCCTGCCGAACAACATTGAGATTAATTCGGCTAAGGCGAATAAGGGCCTAGCACTAAAATTCCTGTGCGGATATCTGGGAATCGGGCTGGAGGAATGTATGGCGTTCGGCGACGGAACCAACGATCTGGCGCTTCTGAAGACTGCAGGCAGAGGCATGGCCATGGCTAATGCGGACCCGGAAGTGTTGAAAGCAACGGCGTATCATACGGCCTGTACCAATGAAGAGGACGGCGTGGCGATCGAGATAGAAACCTGTTTAAAAGAAGTATAAGAAGATAAAAATACCGCTTTTCCGGAAAAAAGCAAACCGAAAAAGCGGTGTTTTTATGCCTGTGTCGTGGTGGTGATGACCTGGATGCCGTGGCGTTCCATGGTCTCTTTGCATTCCGGGGTAATTTGGTCGTCGGTAACAACCATGGAGACCTCTTCGGAATCGAACAGCTTGGCGACGCTGCGTTTTCCGAATTTATCGGAGGTGGTCAACACGATAACATGGTCGGCCTGCTTCGCGAATTCTTTTACCACGGCACTTCGGGTGTGATTGATATTAGTGAAGCCGTTTTCCTCGGTGTAGCCGTCTACGCCGACGAACAGCTTGTCTACGTGGTATTCCCGGGCGCAGAGCTGCGTGACGGGGCCGGTGGTAACCTCGGCTACCGTATCGTAATCGCCGCCCAGCAGAATAATGTGCGCGGTAGGCACCTGATTCAGGTAGCGGGCGATATAAGCGGAATTGGTGATAATGGTGACGTCTTTCTGAATGGCCGCCTCCAGCGCGAACAGGGCGCAGGTGGAACCGGACTCAATCATAATGGTCTCCATGGGTTCGACGATCTCCATGGCCCGTTTGGCGATGGCCTTTTTCTCCGAATAATGGAAAGCCATACGGGAATTGATGGCGTCCGGCGAGGCCTTTGTGGCGTAGCCGTGCTGACGTCTTAAGAGTCCCTGGGACTCCAGCTCCTCCAGGTCCTTGCGGATAGTTACCATGGAGAGCTTCAGAAGCTCGGACAGCTCCTGGACGCTGACCTTTTCTTTCTCATTGACGAGGTTTATGATTTGTAAATGGCGTTCTTTCATTTGCTTCGTTCTCCTTTGCATTTATTATATAATAAGTGGGAAAATAATGCCACATATTTTCGCTAAAAACTTCAAGAATATTTCAAACGAAATATAAAATAATTTCAAAAATAAGTTTACAAACAATAATGCGAATGATAAACTAAGAATAAGAAAAGAAAAAGGAGTTATTTCATGGGAAATTCAGCAGAAAAAGGGCTTATTTTTAATATTCAGAAGTTCAGTATCAACGACGGACCGGGCATTCGCTCCACCGTATTTTTCGCGGGCTGTCCCTTAAGCTGCCGCTGGTGTTCTAACCCGGAATCCCAGAACCGCTTCCGGAAGAAGGCGCTGGCGTCGGGCGATAAGAAGCTCATTGGCCGGGAATGGACCGTGGAAGAGGTGCTGGAGGAAGTGGAGAAGGACCGGGAGTTCTATGAGGAATCCGGGGGCGGTATCACCCTGTCCGGCGGTGAGGTATTGCAGCAGCACGCCTTTGCGGTGGAGCTTCTGAAGGAGGCGCAGAGCCGGGGACTGCACTGCGCGGCGGAGACTACCGGGTATGCCAGCCACGAGGTATTTCGGGAGTTTGTGGAGTATATTGACCTGCTTCTTTTTGATATGAAGCATTGGGATCGGGAAAAGCATTTTGAAAAGACAGGCGTGTATAACGATATAATTCTGGAAAATATGGGATACGCAGTGTCCCAGGGGATTCCGCTGATTGCCCGGATTCCGGTGATCCCGAAGTTCAATGCCAGCCTGAAGGATGCGGCAGGGATGGCAGAAAACTTATGTAAACTTGGAATCCGTGAGGTACATCTGCTCCCTTTCCATCAGTTCGGGGAAAAGAAATACGAGCAGCTGGAGACAGAGTATGAGATGAGCGGTGTGCCGCAGCTGCATCCGGAGCAGTTGCAGAAGTACATCCAGGTATTCCTGGACAGGGGACTGGACGCCAGCTTTAAGTAAATACAGCGAAGGAAAACCGGCTGCCCGGGCTTATGATAAGCTCCGGACAGTCGGTTTTTTCAGGGGATACAGTCTGAATTAAGCGTTGTAAGTGCTGGCTGCGGTATCGCCGCCGTGGCCGGTCCAGTTGGTATGGAAGAACTGTCCGCGGGGAGCGTCCAGCCGCTCATAGGTGTGCGCGCCGAAATAATCGCGTTGCGCCTGTAAAAGATTGGCCGGAAGCCGGTCGGTGGTGTAGCCGTCGAAATAGCTTAAGGCCGCCGTCATAGCCGGAGCCGGGACGCCGTACTGGATGGCTGCCGCCGCGACTTTCCGCCAGGCCGGAAGCAGCCGCTCCATGGTCTCACGGAAATAGGGATCCAGCAGCAGGTTGGCGAGGGCTGGATTGGCGTCGTAGGCTTCCTTGATTTTACCCAGGAAAACGCTTCGGATGATACAGCCGCCGCGCCACATGAGGGCGATGCCGCCGTAATTCAGGTTCCAGCCGTAGTGCTCCGCCGCCGTACGCATCAGGGAATAGCCCTGAGCATAGGAAATGATTTTGCTGGCGTAGAGAGCCTGATGGATGGCTTCCACCATCTCTTTTCTGTCGCCGGTAAAAGCCGGGATGGCGCGCCGGTACGCTGACGCCGCCGCCACACGCTCTTCCTTCATGGCGGAGAGGCAGCGGGCGAATACGGCTTCGCCGATCAGGGTCAGCGGAACGCCCTCGTCCAGGGCGGCAATGCCGGTCCATTTGCCGGTTCCCTTCTGTCCTGCCGTATCGAGAATCTTCTCCACGATGGGGCTGCCGTCGGTATCCTTGTAAGCGAGAATGTCCCGCGTAATTTCGATGAGGTAGCTGTCCAGTTCCGTCTGATTCCAACAGGCAAAGACTTCTTGCATCTCGTCGTCCGACATACCAAGCAGATCCCGCATAAGCTGGTAAGCCTCGCAGATCAGCTGCATATCGCCATATTCGATGCCGTTGTGTACCATTTTCACAAAATGGCCTGCGCCGTTCTCGCCGACCCAGTCGCAGCAGGGGCTGCCGTCCTCCACCTTCGCGCAGATGGCCTGGAAGATGGGCTTTACGAAGGGCCAGGCAGCAGGCGAACCGCCGGGCATCATGCTGGGGCCCCTGAGCGCGCCCTCTTCGCCGCCGGACACGCCGGTTCCCACATAGAGTTTTCCCTGAGCTTCCACAGAAGCGGTTCTGCGGATGGTGTCGGGAAAATGGGAGTTGCCGCCGTCTATGATGATATCGCCGTCCTCCAGAAGCGGTAACAGCTGTGTAATCATATCGTCTACGGCCTGGCCGGCTTTTACCATCAGGAAAACCTTGCGGGGTTTTTTCAGGGCGTCCACCAGCTCGGTCAGGGAGTGGCAGCCGATGATGTTTTTGCCGGAAGCGCGGCCGTTTACAAATTTGTCGACTTTCTCGGTGGTGCGATTGTAGACAGCCACGGTAAAGCCTTTGGATTCCATATTCATGACCAGATTTTCGCCCATGACGGCCAGGCCGATGAGACCGATATCTGCTTTTTTCATATTCTGTATGCCTCCTTATCTCTGCACGCGGGCGTTGCCTTTATAGATATCCCAGACCTGTTTTTCATCTGCCGGTTCCGCATAGTCGTTGAGACTGGATGCGGCCAGGACGCCGGACGCCCAGCCGAACTGCAGGCATTTATCGGGAGCCCAGCCGTTCAGCACGCCGTAGAGCAGGCCGCCGGAGAAGCCGTCGCCGCCGCCGATGCGGTCCAGAACCTGAATCGGACGGGGCTCTTCCACGTACCACTGGCCGTCAGCCAGAAGAATGGCGCCCCAGAGGTGTTCATTGGCGGAAAGCACCTGCCGGAGGGTGGTGGCAAACATGCGGGTATGAGGGTAACGTTCTTTTACCTGGGAAATCATGCCTTTGAAGGAATCTATTTTCTCGGAAAGGTCTTTGCCACCGGTCTCGGGGCCTTCAAAGCCCAGGCAGAGCTGGAAATCTTCTTCGTTGCCGATGAGAATATCGGCCTGGGAAGCGATCTCGTGGAAAGCCTGGTGAAGCTCAGCCTCCCGTCCGGCCCAGAAGGTGGCCCGATAGTTCAGATCAAAGGAAATCAGGGTGCCGTACTGCTTCGCCGCTTTGGCGAGAGCTAGGCAGCAGGCGGTAGTCTCGGGACTCATGGCCGCAATCAGGCCGGAGAGATGCAGGATGCCTACGCCTTCCTGGCCGAAGATGCGCTCCACATCGAACTCGTCGATGGAAAGGGTGCGGCCCACTTCGCCTGCCCGGTCGTTCCAGACCCGGGGCGCCCGGAGACCGAAGCCGGAATCCGCGATATTGAACTGATGACGATAGCCCCAGGGGCCGCCCTGATCGACTTCCGCGCCTTCAAAAGCGATATTGCGGGCGCGAAGCTGACGCCGGATAAAATCCGCCATGGGACTTCCTTTTACAAATTTTGTAAGAATCAGGCACTCGCGTCCTAGGGAGGACGCCACGTTCAGGACGTTGGATTCGGCGCTGGTGGCCTGCATATAGAATAAATTGCTGTTCTGCACACTCATCCGGTTTTCCGGGGTGATGCGCAGCCCCATACTGGTCGGGGCTGCGATGGCATAACGTTTCGTTTTCATGGATGTCATAAAAACCTCCTTTGCTGGCCGGCAGAGAAGCTGGACTTAGAGAGACTGCTCCGTTCTTCCGATGATATCGTCCTGGGTCTTCTTGGATAATACATTGAAGAAAGCGCTGTAGCCTGCCACGCGGACGATCAGATCTTTATGCTTCTCCGGATGGAGCTGGGCGTCGATCAGGGTCTCGCGGGACACGATATTGTACTGGACATGATAGCCGTGGAGTCGGTTGAAGAAGGTGCGGATCAACATCTCCAGCTTCTGTTTGTTCTCTTCCCTGGACAGTACCTGGGGCGTCATTTTCTGGTTCAGCAGAACACCGCCGGTAATCTTGTCGGTGGGAAGCTTGGACACGGTCTTAAATACGGCGGTGGGGCCGTTCTTGTCGCAGTTATGGGCCGGACTGCAGCCCTCGGCCAGCGGTTCAAAGGCGTGGCGTCCGTCCGGAGTGGCCATGGTTCCCATACCCTGCCCCACATTGGCGCTGATGGAGGAGGTTCCCGCGTAGCGGATACCGCCGATGGGGCCGCGGTGGTAACGGGTGCTGGGGTATTTCTTAATCTCGTCGATATAGGTGTCGTAGGCGCGTACCACCAGGAGATCTACGTCGTCGTTGTCATTGCCGTATTTGGGCGCGTCGTTGATGAGCATTTCCTGAATCTTCTGGTTCTCCGGGGACTGGAAGTCGTCGAGAATCGCATTCCAGAGCTCATCCCGGGTGATTTTTTTCTCATCATAGACGAGCTTCTTGACAGCGGCCAGGGAGTCCGCCATGTTGGCAATGCCCACCTGAAGGCCGGAGATAAAGTCGTAGACCGCACCGCCCTCTTTGATGGTCTTGCCGCGGCCGATACAGTCGTCGGTCAGGGCAGAGCAGAGGATATCGGGCACATCCCGCTCGGAGGCCTTGTCGATGGCATTTTCCACAATGACGCTGTAACGGGTCAGTTCACGCAGGGATTTATCCCAGGCGTCTAGCAGCTCCTCGTAGCTCTCCATATCCTGGAAGCGTCCGTAGCCCTTTACAAAGCGCTTGCCGCTGGTCAGATCCACGCCGTCATTCATGACGCAGAGGAGCAGACGGGGGAAGTTAATGTAGGACATGCCGGTACAGCGGTAGCCCCATTTTCCGGGAACGGCGGTCTCCACGCAGCCAATGGCGCTGTAGTTATAGGCATCTTCCTCTTTGACGCCCCACTGGATAAAGGACGGGATGATAATTTCGTCGTTGTTCAGGGCCGGCATGCCGAAGCCCAGCTTCATGACCTCGATGCACTCGTCGAAAAATTTCGGATCCAGGTTTGCATGATAGCGGACCGTCAGGTTCGGCTGGGTCAGACGGGTCTGAGCCACAGACTGGAGTACCAGGAAGCTTAAGGGATTGACAGCGTCCTTTTTGTCCACGGTCTGGCCGCCAATGGTGACATTCTGGTACATGGGCGAACCGGCGGAACTTAAGGTGTGGGCCTGGGAACGGACCTTATTGATGGTCAGGGTCTTGATCCACAGACAGGTCAGCAGTTCCAGAGCTTCCTCTCTGGTGATGGTTCCGTCCTGCAGGGACTTCTCATAATAGGGCTCCATATACTGGTCGAAACGGCCGTAACTTAAGGAATGGCCGTTGGACTCAATTTGCAGAATCAGCTGGATAAACCAGACGGACTGTACAGCCTCGCGGAAGTTGGAAGCGGGTTCGTAGGGAACCTTGGCGCAGATACGGCTCATTTCCAGAAGTTCGGCTTTCCGTGCGACGTCGCTTTCCCTGGCGGCCAGATCAGCGGCCAGTTTACTGTAGCGGAGCGCAAAAGCCCGGACCGCTTCGATGACAATCAGAACGGCCTTATAGAATACATTTTTGTCGATGCTGTCCGGGTCGGTCAGGTCGAGGGCTTCCTTGCAGGCGCGGGCCTTGGCTTCGTAACCCCGCAGTCCTTCTTTCAGAAGACGCTCGTAATTCACAGCCAGGTGGGCGTCTCCGGCGTTCAGCTTGCCTTCCATGCCAAACAGGCCGGTCTCCATAAAGACGCTGACCTCGTCGGGCAGAAGGGCTTCGCCACGGGCGCGGAGATTGTTATTCTCCCAGAAGGGAGCGATGGACCGAAGCTGTTCTTTGGTTTCCTCAGTGATGTAGAACACGTCGCCGTCGCGCTTCTCGAACAGATCTAGCTCATTCATGACGAATTCCAGGGTATATTCGGGGAAAACGGGAGCATTGCGGTTCTTGGTAGCCTGATTTCCTGCGAGAAGGGATTTATCTTCAATATAGACGGTCATATGCTCCAGAATCTTCTGCAGCATCAGGGCACGCACCATGACCCTGGGCTGGTTCAGGCTCTCACGGTAAGCCTCCGTGGCCCAGATGGCACGCTCGGCGTCCACATAGGGTTTCTCATCCAGAACTTCTTCGCGAAAAGCCTGCATGCGTTCGGTTAAAGTGCCGAAATGGTTTTCGTTTTTCATAGTGACCTCCTTTGAACGTAAATCATAGTGCTTTCGTATATATATTATACTACCATTGAACGGTCACTACGTCAATTCAAACTTTCAAATAAAAGAATAAAAAGTTTCGTTAGAAATTATATATTTTCTTTTCGGTATTCCAGAGGGGTGCAGCCATTGATTTCACGGAAGCGTCTGGTAAAATAGCTTATATCGGAAAAACCGCAGATTGTGGCGATCTCCCCGGCCTTTTTTTCGGTGGAAAGGAGCAGCCCGGCGGCCTTTTCTATGCGGTATCGCAGCAGATAGCGGATGGGCGTGGTATCGATAATCTGGCGGAAATAGCGCAGGCACATACTCTTGCTGACTGCGGCGCTGGCGGCGATCTGCTCCAGGGTCAGCTCCTCGGAATAGTGGGTCTGGATGTATTGGAGCATCAGCTTGGTGCGTTCGGCGGCTACGCTTTCGTGAGTGGACGCGACCTCTCCGGAGGGCGTGTAATGGGTCAGCAGCAGGGAGATGGCTTTTGTGAGATGATAGCGGACTTCATTTTCATAGTCGGCGGGTTCGCAGGCCACGGCATCCCATGCTGTGGTGAGATGGTCGATAAATTCCTTCTGCCAGGGGATATCCGGAGAAAAATGCTGAAACCGGAGACGCTTGTCCTGAAGAAGGGGCGCGGCGTAATTTTTCCAGAAGACCGTGTCGAGATCGCCGAGAATCCGGGGATGAAAGACTACGGAACAGCCGAAGGAAGGCTCCGGCAGGCCGTTGTTCAGGCTGTGGAGGATACCGGAGTTGATGAACAGCATTTCCCCGGCGCGGAGGGGCAAAATAGTATTTTCCACATGTACATGGGAAAGCCCCTCGGTGATGATGACGGTCTCAAATTCCTCGTGCCAGTGCCAGGGGACCAGATCCACCAGAAAGTCCTCCTGATAAGCGCCTACTGGAAAGGCCAGATTGCCGTGGGCGACAGCCTCTCTTCCGTAGGGATCGGTTTTTACCGCAGAAATACTAAGAGCCATAATCTACCTCCTGCAAAAATACAAATGACGATTTTGTCCTATAAAAATGCAATTATACTTCTATGAATCAGATAAAAATGCATATATAATTATAAAAATGGATGACGGAAAACACAAGACAAAGAGGAAAACGCCCTTTTTCCTCTTTGTCCTTAAGAAGTCATCCGGATAACCGGTGTTCGAAGTGAAAATTGTGTTTTTTCTATAACCAGGTCCTGGAGCAGACATCTCCCAATGAGTTGCTCCAAGCCATACCGGCCCGAACAAATGCCAGAATAAAAGCACGGCTTACTGACCGTGCTTTTGTTGTCGGCAGAAAGCGGACGGGCTTATGCCAACGACAGATTTGAAAATACGCGCAAAATACTTGGGCGATTCATAGCCCACAGCGTAGGCAATTTCCTCCACAGATTTCGTGGTAGTCATAAGCAGCATTTTGGCTGTATCAATTCGGATATCGTTCAGATATTCGATAATGGTTTTCCCGGTTTCCTGTTTGAAATGTTTTAGCAAGAAAGGATTTGCTGGTAAAAAACACAGAGACCAGTTCGTCCAGCAGAGCCGTTTTCCCGAAGCCTTTTTTCCGGTAAATCAGTTCCATGTAAGGATGACTGTGAAGCGAATAATCCCACAGGGGGGACAGACCGTTAAAAAGGCTGCAGAATTTAATCGTCGGCCGTGAGGACGCAATCTGAGAAAGAATATCTGAATTCATAAGAAGCCCTCTTTTTCTTTGGTTTCTTTTAGGAAAAGTCTATCACATTATTTTCTGTAAATCAATCTGCCGCACCTGTTCCAGCAGAAATTTATACCGTTTTTGCACCGAATAAATCTCATAAGTATAGCAGTCGATCAGATCCGGATCAACCACCGTCTCGAAATTCGCGTAGGCTGTGTCCAGCGCGTTTTTTGTAAGCGTCAAATCTTCCATCAGCTGCCGCCGGGCCGAGAAGCGTTCGTATTCCTCCAGCGGCTCATCTTTTTTGAATAATCCCATAAAATCCCCCGTATCTGAAAAGTCTTTTGTATAAATAGGATATTCCGATGGACTCTCCTATTATAAAAAAAATTATCGCGCTGCGGCGGAGTGGAATGATGTAGCTGAAGCGACCCGCCGCAGGCGGAGAATCCTGCAAGCAGGATTCTTTGTTCTAGTAGGAGTATAGACCGATGGAACAGGAAATATACGGAAAAACCTGGTTGGGTGAATTATTTTCAGGCGGCGTATGTATAAATCGGGGAAATGGACTGTATACATAATAAAAAAAGCAGGCGGTTCTATGAAAATTATCAACTTTCTCATCCGCGCCGTATTCGGCGCTATCGGGATTCAGGTTATCAACGCCTTGTTCCTATCCCAGAATATTTCAATTTCTGTGGGATTGAATCCATTGACGCTTTGTACGGCAGGAAGCCTTGGAATCAGCGGGATTGGGCTTCTTTATGGGATTGCGGCCCTGGGAATTTTGTGAAGCATTTACAATAGACAAACGAGAGCACAGGGGCTATACTTGAACTACCGTCAGAGGTGACGGTTGAGTCAATCAAGAATTCTTACAAAAGACCGGCGGAAAGGCTGTCGGTACTGTCTTAGGTTTGTATCAAACCATAATTCCTGAGTGGACAAGGAGTGGAAGGAGGACAAGGGATCAGTTTGCGTGTAACAGGGGAAAAGAAAAGGCCGAAGCCATTCCTTCTGGCGGCAGTATTTCTGGGACTGGAGCTGTGGCTCAGTCTGATGACAGGATTATTGCTGTGTTCCGGGGTGTAGAGAATGAGAGGGAGGCAGATGGCGGTCTGCAGCAGAGAGCGGGAGTATGTGCAGCGGTTCGCGGAGTATGCGAACCGGCGTCAGGCATCTTTGCTGACAGTTCATGGATTTACCGACAGCGGGGAACTTTCCGCCTATACAAAAGAGCACCCGGTAGACATTCTGCTTTTGTCAGAGGAATTGGCGGGGAAGCTGTCAAAAGAGAAGGAATACGGAAATATCATTCTGTTGTCGGGAGACGAGTATCAGGCTTCCTCCCAAACGGAATATCCGATGATCTATAAGTATCAGTCCTGCCCGCAGATTCTCCGGCAGGCGGTGGAATTCTATTCAGTTCAGACATCAGCAGCCCCGGGAAGGGTGCTGCGCGCAGAAAAAATGAAGTGTATCGGTATCTATTCGCCCATTGGAAGGACCGGAAAGACGGGCTTCGCATTGGCTCTGGGGAAGGAAATTGCGAAGAGAAAACGGACACTGTATCTGAATCTGGAGGAGTACTCCGGCTTTGCGGATCTGTATCCTGCGGAAGGGGACTGGACCTTATCGGAACTACTGTATTTTATGAAGCAGAAGAAACCGGCTGTTGGCTGGAAGTTGGATGGGATGCTCCGCTCTATGGGAGGACTGGATTACATTCCGCCTCTGCGCTCTCCGGTGGAATACGAGAACATAAAGCGGGAGGATTGGAAAGCGTTGCTGGAACTGTTGGAGAAAGAGAGCCGCTATGAGGTGGTTATTCTGGATCTAAGCGGGGCAGTGGACGGCTGGTATGAGCTTCTGGAGGAATGCAGCGGCATCTACACACCAGTGGAGACAGATGAGATCGCGGCGGCGAAGCTGCGGCAGTATGAGGAGACACTGAAGCTCATGGAACGGGAGCAGATACTGGAGAACAGCAAAAGGCTGGAGCTGTCCGCCTATGACGGACTGGAGCTGCTGGTGAAGGCAGAAGGAAAAAGGTGGTGCGAGCCTTGAGAAAGGACTGGGAAGCATTATCCCGGGAGCTTCAGAAACGGGTGCAGGAGCGTCTGGATTTGTCAAGGGAGCAGTCGGATCAGGAGGTTCTGGCGCTGATTGACGAAGAAATTTTGAAGAAAAGTGGAGAAAGGTATCTGCTTCTGGATGAGAAGCTGCAGCTTCAGAAAGAATTATTCAATTCTATGCGAAGACTGGATATGCTGCAGGAACTGATCGAAGACCCGGACGTTACCGAGATCATGGTAAACGGTCCCCGGGACATATTCGTGGAACGGGGCGGGCGTCTGACCCGCTGGGAAGGATGCTTTTCTTCCAGAGAGAAGCTGGAGGATGTGGTACAGCAGATGGTCAGCTTCTGTAACCGGAGTATATCCAAGGCCAGTCCCATAGCGGACGCACGTCTGGCAGACGGATCCCGCGTAAATATCGTGTTGGATCCGGTAGCTCTGAACGGGCCTGTGGTGACGATTCGCCGTTTTCCCAAAGAACCGATCCGAATGCGCCAGCTTCTGGAATGGGGCTCCATCAGTCCGGAGGCGGTCAGCTTTTTGCAGAAGGCAGTACAGGCCGGATACAACATCTTCGTAAGCGGCGGTACCGGATCCGGGAAAACAACGGCGCTCAACGCCTTGTCGGAGTTTATTCCCATGGATGAGCGGATTATTACCATTGAGGATAATGCGGAGCTTCAGCTGGACCGGGTGGAAAACCTGGTAACCCTTGAGGCCAGAAGCGCCAACCCGGAAGGCGAACGGGAGATTACCATTCGCGATTTGATTAAGACGTCTTTACGAATGCGCCCCGATCGGATTATCGTCGGTGAGATCCGCGGGGCAGAGGCTATCGATATGCTGCAGGCTATGAATACCGGACATGACGGCTCTTTAAGTACGGGACACGCCAACAGTCCGGCGGACATGCTGTCCCGTCTGGAGACCATGGTGCTGATGGGAATGGAGCTGCCGCTTACGGCAGTGCGGCGTCAGATTGCGTCGGGCTTAGACCTGATCGTGCACCTGGGCAGAGTCCGGGACGGAAGCAGGAAGATATTGGAAATTGTGGAAATAGAAGGAATGGATCGGGACGAGATCCGGCTTCGCACCCTGTTTTCCTTCGAGGAAGAAAAGGGGAAGGAAAAGACTGCAAAGGTCGTAGGACAGCTTCAGAAAAAGGCGGATCTTCTCCATACGGAGAAGCTTCGGGCAGCTGGAATAGGAGGGCTGTAGGCGTGGATTATGGGATCTTTAGATTCAGCAGAAGGGAATATCTGCGGTACGGTCTTGAAGCAGCTTTCCTCACCGGTGTGATTGCGTTTTGTTTTTATAATTCTCTATGGGCTTTGGTATTGTGGCCGGCGGTTTTCTTCTGGTATCTCCGGGAAAAACGGAGGACGCTTCTGGCGAAGCGGAAAAGCGTCCTGAAGGGACAGTTCAAGGATGCAGTACAGGGAATGGCCGCCGCCCTGGCTGCAGGATATTCGGTGGAAAACGCGGTGCGGGAAGCCGCAAAGGATCTGAGAATGCTGTATGCAGAGAATGCGGATATGGTACAGGAGCTGGCAGCTATGCAGAGACGGCTGGATTCCAATCAGACTCTGGAGTCGGCTATCGGAGATTTTGCGGCGCGGAGCGGCCTTTCGGAGGTAGAGACCTTTGCGGAAATCTTTGCAGTGGGAAAGCGAAGCGGCGGGGATCTGATTGGAATTTTGGAGGATACGGCTCGGACCATTGCCCAGACCGTGGAGACGGAGCGGACAATTGAGGGAACACTGGCTTCCCGCCGTTATGAGCAGCGGATTATGAACGGGATTCCGTTTGTCATTGTGCTGTATCTGCGGACAGGCTGTCCGGGTTTTATGAATCCGGTCTATGGCAATGCAGTGGGTGTGTGTGTGATGACGGGCTGTCTTATCCTGTATCTGGCTGCCTGGTATCTGGGAAGGCGTATGTTGGAAATCGAGGTGTAAGGTGAAGCTTTTACAGAAAATCAACCGGCGTCTGTTAAACCTGGGAGAAAAGGGATATCCGGGCCGGGAGACTGTGGCAGAAAATCTGCGGATTCTGGGCGCGGATCAGAATGTGGAAGAAACGCTGGAGCTCTTCTACAGGAAGAAACTGAAGACGCTGGTACAGGTGACATTGGCCGGACTGCTTCTGACAGCTGGCATGGCGCTCCGCGAATGTGGAAACAGTCTTCCGGAAAACGGATATTTTCTGCCGCGAAGGGACAGGGCGTATACACAGGAGCTCTGGGCGATTCCGGAGCCGGATTCAGGCAAGGAAAAGGAAGCGATCACGGTGGAGATAGAGCCCCAGGGAATGACACCGGAACAGATAAAAAAACTGCTTTCGGAAGAAACTGGGAGAATGGAAAGCTATATCCTCGGAAAAAATTCCTCCCTGGAGGAGGTACGGACCGATCTGAGGCTGATCCGGGAGATTGAAGGGACGCCCATTACCGTAGACTGGGAACTGGATTCCTATGAGGTGCTGAATCTGGACGGCAGCATCCGAAAGGAAAAGGTAACAGAGGATGGCACGATTGTGGGAATCCGGGGGCGTCTTCGGTGTGAAGGCCAGGAAAGGGTCTATGAGGCTGCCGTCCGGGTGCTTCCGGAGCTTCAAAGCCCTGAGGAGCAGTGGAGGAAGGCTTTAGCGGAAGCAATGGAGAGCCTGCGGGTGCAAAGCCGCCTGTCAGAACGGGAGGAACTGCCGAAGGCAGTGGAAGGAATTTCCTTAAGCTGGAAGGAAAAAAAGAATTCCACCGTGATTTTTTTCCCGGTTCTGACAGGACTCTGCCTGATCCTGGTATATATGGCCGGAGATCAGGAATTGAAAAAGCAGGTGCAGGAGCGGGAATGGGAGCTGCGGCGGGATTATGCGCAGATGGTAAGTAAGCTGATGCTGTTGATGGGAGCGGGAAGCGCAGTGCGGACGGCCTGGGAAACCATGGCGCAGGATTACGAACGGAAGCGGAAAGCAGGTGGGAAGCGCCGCTATGTCTATGAGGAAATGTTGTTGACCTGCCGGGAGCTGCAGAACGGCGTTTCAGAGGGACGGGCTTACGAAAACTTTGGACTACGGTGCCGTCTGCCCTGTTATCTGAAGCTGGCCGTCCTGCTGGAACAGAATTTAAAAAAGGGGAACAAGGGTCTGAGCGCGCTTTTGCGGGCCGAGGTAACGGAGGCCTTTGAGCAGAGAAAGGAGCTGGCCCGGGAACAGGGAGAGAAGGCAGCTACGAGGCTGTTGTTCCCAATGGTGCTGACGCTGGCGGTGGTAATGCTGTTGGTGCTGATCCCGGCCGGGATGTCCATGCAGGTATAGAAGGAGGAAACAGATGAAATTGTTAAGGAGATGGAACAGATTATGGAAGAAGCTCTGGAGGGACGAGGAGGGAATCGGAACCGTGGAAATGATCCTGATTCTGGTGGTTCTGATTGCTCTGGTGTTGATTTTCAAGAGCAAGCTGACCTCTCTGGTGAATGAGATTTTTGATAAAATTACAAGCCAGAGCCGGCTGGTATAAGAAGCAGGGATGCAAAGACGGGGAGAAATTACGGTTTTTTTAAGTCTGCTGCTTTCTGTGGTGCTGTTTTTCTTTGAGGCCTTATTTCAGTCGGCAGGCAATGCTCTTTTCCGCAGCCAGATGGAGGAAGCCCTGGAGCTTTGTGAGTATTCGGTGCTTTCGGAGTATCATAGAGAACTGCTGGAGCGTTATGGGCTTTTCTATCTGGATCTGGGTTATGGCGGAGGCGCAGAGAAGAGGGAATATCTGAATCAGAGAGCAGAGGAGTTCCTGAATCTGAACCTGAAGCCCGGAAGCGTGAAGGCTCTGGAAACCTGGGATTACGCAAGAGCGACAGATGAGCAGGGCATAGCCTACTATGAGCAGGCAGTGTCGGTCATGAGGGCAGAGAGTGGAGCAGGGGTGTTGGAACGGTTGAAAGAATATGCCGGGTATGGGCAGACAGCTTCTGAAAAGGGAGAAGACTACCGGGAGGCGGAGGAACGAGAAAAAGGAAATCTGGAGGAACTCCGGAAACGCAGAGAGGAAGAGGAAGAAGAGGGGACGCCCAATCCGGCGGAACAGATGGAGCAGCTGAAGAAGGGAAGCATCCTGAATCTGGTGCTTCCGGATCCGGGAGCGGTTTCCGGAAAACGGGTCGATCTGCAGGAAAGTCCCTCCGGACGGAGCCTTCTGGAGGGAGTGGGAGCAAGAGGCAGAAATGTGCCGGGAGCGCTCCATGACGCCTGGTTTCTGGCCTATCTTCTGGAGCATTTCAGCGACGCTTCGGAGTTCTTAAGCGGGGAAAAGGAAAGCGGGCCATGGCTCAATTACCAGCTGGAATATATGATAGCCGGGAAGGAGACGGATATTGCTAACCTAGAGACGGTCTGTGGGCGGCTGCTGGTTATTCGCGAGGGAATAAATTACGCCTATATTTTATCAGATCCCGGAAAAACAGCGGAGTGTACAGCCCTGGCAGCTTCGCTGGTGGGAGTCACATTGATTCCGGGGCTTGTGGAGGCCGTCAAGCAGGTGCTGCTGTTGACCTGGGCTTATGCGGAGAGTGTGCAGGACGTACGGCTGCTGCTTGGCGGAAAGCGTGTGGCCTTCCGGAAGGATGCAGCGACCTGGAGAACGTCTTTAAGTGGGATAATGGATCTCTCCAATCTGTCAGAAGCAGACGGGGAGGGGGATCCGGATGGGCTGAGGTATCCGGAGTATCTGGGTATTCTTCTGATTCTGACCGGACGGGAAAAAAGGATCATGCGGAGCCTGGATGCAGTGGAAGGAGTGATTCAGGAAGTATCCGGCAGACGGTTTTATCTGGATCAGTGTGTGGATGCGTTCCGGATTCGTGTAATCTGCGAAAACGGGCAGGAGTATCCGGCAGAGCGGCAATTCTGCTATGAATGGTAAAAAGGGGTGTACCGTGATGTTTTCCCGTACAGAGGCATGTCTGAAAAAATTCAAAGCTCTCCAGGCAGTGAATGGCGGCAGGACTGCCGATCTCAAAGATTTCGACCAATCTGTTTCTTGCCCTGACAGCGGGAGAACATCACGGTGGGCCCCTGGAAAAAAGGGAAGCATGACTGTAGAGGCGGCATTGGTCTTTCCGTTCTTTTTGCTGGTTGTAACTGCCTTTCTGTACCTGCTGGTGATGGTACAGTTAAAAACGGAGATAGGAAGAAGCCTGACGGATACAGGAAAGCAGCTGGCGGAGCTGGCTGTATATTCGGACACGACGGGAAGTATCGGATCTTCTGCGGCGGTTATACTATATGAAAAGCAGGAACTTAAGGAATATTTGGACGGAAGGGCTGCCACAGCGGTTCTTCGGGACGGAACCGATGGAATCTCCGCGCTGGGAAGCAGCTGGGACAGAGATAAATCCCTGATTACACTGCAGGCTTCCGGACAAGCGCTATTCCCGCCAGGGTTTACCTGGTTTCACCCAGTTTCTATCCGACAGAAACGGGTGGTCCGGGGCTGGACAGGGTTTGGAGGCAGGGAAGATTCCGGAAATTCGGAAAAAGCGGAGTTGGTCTATGTGACGGATTATGGTACCGTTTATCATCGGGATTTAGGCTGCCGTTATCTAAAGTTATCGATTCATCAAAAGGAGCTTTCCCGGGTGGACAGCCTGAGAAATCATTCCGGCGGTAAATATTATCCCTGTGAGAAATGCTGGAAAGAGGGAGCGGACCGGGTATTTCTCACAGATGACGGAACGCGGTATCATCAGAGCCTGAACTGTTCTGCCCTGATTCGCGGAATTCATACGGTACCCTTGTCTGAGACAGTATTACCACCCTGCTCGGTATGTGGAGGTTGAAGGATGTGGAAGGAATATTATGTGGCAGTTCTGTTGTTGCTAAACAGCGTATGGGACTGGAAGCTAAGGGAGGTCTGGCTTCCGAGTGTTTTCCTGTCATTCGTCCTGGGACTTTTGTGGAACTTCGGATTTCATGAACTGACGGCATGGGAGCTGCTGGGAGGTCTGGGAGTCGGCGTAGGTATGGTGTTCCTGGCTGTTTTTACGAAGGGAGCGGTGGGACTGGGAGACGGTTGGCTATTATGTGCCACCGGAGTATTTCTGGGCGTGTCCGGAAATTTTGCGCTGCTGTTGACCGGTTCGATCCTGTGCGCCGGGGTTCTGAGCCTTGGGCTGTTGTCCGGAAAAGCGCATGGGAAGGATACGTTTCCCTTTGTTCCCTTTTTGTTTCTGGCGCAGCTTCTGAGGATAGTTTTATGGATTTGAGATGGAAAAAGGGAAGTTTTACGGTGGAGGCTTCGCTCATAATGCCCTTTTTGATTCTGCTTATTTTTGTAATGTTGTGCCTGGGACTGTTCTGGCATGACCGGAGCGTGCTTGCTTCCTGCGCGGCAGAACTGGCTGGAAAGGGCGCGTCAAGAAAGTATGAGACAGAGGCGCAGCTGGAGAACTGGATCAGGACGGAGGCAGCAGGACTTGCGGAGGGACGGCTGTATCTGCTGCGGTTGACGGAGGCTTCCGCGGAGGTTACCAGAGACAAGGTGACGGTGCGCTACACGGGCCACACGCCGCTTCTGGGAGGGCTGGAGACCAGGGAACAGGAAAGCGCACAGCGGCACAATCCGGTGAGTGCCCTTCGAAAAAGCAGGATCATAAAAGAAGTGACAGAGTAACGGGCGGATACGAAACCGGTAGTCGGCAGGAAAGGTGTAGAGAGATGGAGGTTAGCTACAGACGGGAGCTGGATCATAATTATCTGGTTCTGGAGGAAAAGGAATATCAGGAAAATTATCAGGTGCAGATGCTTCTGAAAAACCGGATACCGGGGTTCCTGGAGTGCCGGATGACGAGAGTAGACAGAGACGCTCTTCTTTATTATGAAATTACCTCCCGGCAGAATTTGAGACTGGTGTTGGAGAGGAAGCGGATCAGCCTTCCGGAGTTGCGAAAGCTTCTGGAAGAACTGGAACAGGCGATTGCAATCTGTGAGGAATATCTGCTGGATGCGGATCGGATTTTGCTGCAGCCGGAGTATCTTTATCTGGATCCGGATACCTGGAAAGTTTGGATTTGTTTTTATCCCTTTGAAACGCAGGAGTCAGGCGGAGGGCTGTTAGGACTGGCAGAATATCTGCTGGATCATCTGGAACGGCAGGATTCCGGGGCGGTGACCCTGGGCTATGAATTTTACCGGATGGCGGGAGAGGAGAATCCTTCTGTCCAAAAACTTCTGGAAGAGTGGAAAGCAGGAACCGCAGAAAAAGAAGCGGAAGGGCAGCGTGAAAATCAGGGAGCGGAGGAACAGGAAAAAAGAAAGCAGGAGGCGCATTATGGGGAGACTGCGAAGCAGGGTAGCGGGGGAACCGTCTACTGCCGGGAAAATCAGCCGGGAAGTAGGTTGGCGGAGCATTTCCCGGAGTGGGTGGACAGCACCTCTGGTGGCACCGCCTGTCTGGCCGGTCTTAGGGAACCGGGACTTTTTCTGCGGAGCGAGAGCGCGGCATATCCGGATCTGCGGATTCAGAAGGAAAGCTTCCTGATTGGTAAAAAGAAGGATGCGGTAGACGGCTGGCTGAAAGCTAGGGGAATCTCCCGGATTCATGCCAGAATCTCTCGGGAGGAGGACTGTTATTACCTGACGGATCTCAATTCCACCAATGGAACCTTCTTAAACGGCGGCCGCCTGGGCGTCAATGAAAAAGCCCGCCTGCGGCCCGGCGATTCGGTGGGATTTGCGGACGTCCGGTATGTGGTGGAAGGGTAAAAGAAGCTTGTAAACAGAATATGGATCCGCTATACTGGTGATACAGAAAGGCGGTGGCAAGAGTGGAAGAAATGCAGGACAAAGAATTGCTGATGATCCTGATTGATCAGTACGCAAATTTACAGCGTATCAAAAAAGCCAACGGCGATACGGTCAATGAAGAGCTGGATTATCAAATCAGAGCTACAGCGGCGAAGCTAAATTCAGTGGGAATGAATCTGGAGGAGCTGACGCTGTAGGAAGGCGTGGAACAAGAACACATGAAGTATACAAAAGAGAAAAGAACAGAGAAGATAAAAGAATGAGGATGCTGCGATTCAGAACGATGACAGCATCCTCTTTTTTAGCTTGCGCGCCATAGGCATGCTTTAACGGGAGAAAGTCCCGAACACGCCCAGATAGTGGGAAGTGTATAGTCGAACAGTAAGGGTGTCCATTGCGAGGTGGAATCTGAAGGAAGCTGTAAGCAAATGAAGTCTAATAACTATCACATTTGTAGCAGCAGAGTAAATGTGGCGGATATATGGAGAGAAAGAGGTCTCATTAAATAAGTTTGAGTATGTCTCGTATTACAGAAACGACAAAACATCTGTCGTAACTAATCGGGTAAAGGGTGCACGAATCAAGCGAGACAGAAAGGAAAAAACGCATGGACATATCATACCCTCTGGGTACAAGTGGTTTAAAGGATACGGGTTTAATGCTGGAAACAAAGTGGTAAACTCCCGCACTAAGTAAAGAAAGACTGATAAGTTAGGGCTACTATGATTTAGCGATAGCTTATCAGTCCATGCACGTCAATTATTGAAACCGCCGTGTACCGAACGGTACGCACGATGGTGAGAGAGACGGCGGCTAGTCACCGCTTCCTACTCAATTGATATTTAAAACTTGTTTCTGAACTTATACCAGCTCTTTCACGATAGCCAGCAGCTTCTTCACATCCTCAATGCGGGTGTTGCCGGTAGCTTTGTCGATGATAGAGGAGTATACGTGCGGAATTACCTTCTCCACGCCTGCGTTCAGGATAGTTTCCATGATCTCACGGAAGTTATCCAGATCGATACCGCCGGTCGGCTCCATGATGAAGTGGTTTCTCGCGCAG
>NZ_JBQHTG010000005.1:0-59386 GCF_052065835.1 Candidatus Merdisoma sp. HCP28S3_D10 | reverse complement strand
AAAAAAAACAACAAAAAAAATAAAAAAAAAAAAAAAAAAAAAAAGCGCCGGGAGGGATAACGGACCACACGCGGCCGCACCACCCCCCCCCCCGCCTCTGTTAAAAAGTTGGTGTCAATCGTCGAAATCCTCAAATTCAGCGGTACTTTCGTTCCCGTGCTTAGCCAGCCATCCTTTCAGCGGACATGGCTTATCCTCTTCCAGATAGCCATATACCATGTGCGCAAGCAAGCCAAGAACGCCCGCACCGAAAACGAATTTCAGAAAGCCTCTGCACTTGCAGTGCTTCTTTTCACAACAGTCATGATTTGCCATCTTCATATTCATACCTCCATCAATTATGGTTTTCTTCCGCCCAGAGCTTTTCGGCTTCAGGCTTCCAGCAATCGGCATAGGCCTTGCACTTCTCGCACAGATGCTCGGCGCTTTCCGGAGCTTCGAGGTCGGTGGAGTGCGCACCGCTCTCTGCCACCATTTTCGGCAGCAGCTCCGGATTTTCCAGCATGGGGCAGGGCCGCAGGTGGTTGCCGTTGAAGGGCTGTCCCTTGCGGTAGAGTTTGAACAGCGGCTGCTGCAAGCACTCCAAAAAGCTCTTGTCTCGGATATTGGCGCTGGAATAGTGGATGAACACGCAGGGCTCCACATCGCCTGCGGCGTTGATATGGCAGTAAATTCTGCCGCCAGCTACGCATCCGCCTGCAAACTCGCCGTCGTTCTGGAAGTCGATGCAGTACAGCTCCTTGCCGCCGGTAAGCCCGCGGATCTCGCGGACGCGGTCTTTCATATACGCTCTTTGCTCCGGTGTCAGCAGTAGGGAGGTGTCAGCGTTCAGGCCAACGGGCATATAGTGGAAATACCACGCAAAAATGCAGCCCTTGGAGATCAGCAAATCCAAAAACTCGTCGCTGGTGACCACCTTGTAGTTCCGGCTGGTGTAGCAGATGGACACGCCGAAGGGGATGCGGTGGCTGTGCATCAGGTCCATGGCGTCCAGCGCCTTCTGGAAGTGACCCCGCCCACGGCGGCCGTCGTTGGCCTCCTCAAAGCCCTCCACGCTGATGGACACGAAGAAGTTGCCCACCCGCAGCATCTCCTGACAAAATTCCTCGTCGATGAGGGTACCGTTGGTGAAGGCGTGAAACGCCATATCCCGGTGCTTCTCGCATAGGCGGATGATGTCTTTTTTTCGCAGCAGCGGCTCGCCGCCGGTAAAGAGGCAGGCATGGGTGCCTAATTCCTTGGCCTCTGTCAGCACACGATCCATTTCCTCGAAGGTCAGGCTCTGCTTGTGGCCGTACTCCGCCGCCCAGCAGCCGGTGCAGTGCATGTTGCAGGCGGAGGTGGGATCCATCAGGATCAGCCAAGGTACATTGATGTCGTACTTGGCGGCATTCTCCTGCGCTGTCTGATAGCCCCGGAAACCGCCCTCGTATGCCACATTGGTCAGGAAGGTTTTGAGAATGTAGGGGTCGTTCTCCCGGATAAGCCGCTGGGTATAATGTGCCCACTTCCCATCGGGGTTTTCTGCGATCATCCGCAGCGTCTTATAGGAGTTATCACTCCATGTGCCCTTGTGGATCTTCTGGATCATGTCGATGAGCTGTTCGGCAAGGTCGCCTACATCCTGCGTCTGGCCCTTTTTCAGCATGGAATCCAGGATCGTTTCAAATGCCTTGCGTTCGGCTGCATGGGAGATTTTTTCGGTGAGGCTCATAGTTCATTCGTCCTTTCTGTTGTATGTCAATTTTCGTGCGTTGTGTGTTTTTTTCGATAGAAATGAAATGCGATGCAGGAGAGCAGCATTGCTGCAAGTTCAATGCCTGCCGCAGTAAGAAATTGAGGGGAACGCACATCCGAAATACTCATGCCCATAATAGGGAACAAAATACAGGTCGGTAAGAAACCCAGCAGACAGGCTGGAAGATACGCCCGGTACTTCACCCCTACTGCCCCCATATATGCGCTGACTACATCAGCAGACAGGATGCCCAGCAAGCGGACGATCAGAACGAAAAAGAAATCACTGCCGCCGCGAAGATCGTGGAGCATGGCGGACTTCGGCCAGCGATGCAGAATATACTGCACTGCTTGACTGCCCAGCTTTTTCCCCAACCAATAGGGAATACTGACCATGACCGCTGTGCCTGCGATGTTTACCGCGATTGCCACGGGCAATGGAAACAAAATGCCGCTGGCAGCATAGAGCAGGCCACTATACAAAAAGATGCTCAGACTTTTCACCGCAAACAGCATCCATAATACTGCTGCGGCTAAAATTGGCTGCTGGGGTGTATAGCTCAAAATGCCCTCCAGCGTAAACTCATCTTTATGCAGCAGACATACTGCAATGATCGTGAACCAAACCAATGCAAGCAGGCATTTGGCGATTCGTATCCGCCGGTTCTCCGGCGATGTGTTACTCGACTTGTGCATGAACGGACTTCTTTCCGGGTAGAGAAGCCATTGCAGCATGGATAAAAGCGGGGTGACGGCCTTTATCCAGTGCAAATACGACAGCGTAGGCCGCAGCTCCTGCCGTTTCAATCATCATATCGCCCATTGTGTCGATCAAGCCAATATCGATATAGCCCTCCAACGGTTCTCCATTGACGATGACGCTGTCAATTTGGTCGATGCTGCCGATCACGCCGGTGGCCTCGCCTAAGTCGTAAGAATGGATGGCGTGAATGATTGTGTCCCGATGCATATCCATGCCGAACCAGCGATCCATGCCAAATTCGTAGAATTCCCATAGTGCAGAAACAGATATGGAGAACATTAACGCGAAAAGCACACGCAGCAGACGGTCATTCTCGTACTTCCTGTTTATCACCACAGGGAGATAAGAACCAAGCAGGGCAAAAACCACACCGCCGCATAGATGCAGCAGTTTATCCCAATGCGCAATGAGATAGTACAGCTTGTAAATCCGTCCTGACATAGAGGCCAGCAGGTAAAGCAGGCTGAACACAAACAGCGTATCAGACATCCGGTAGCCGAAAGCCTCAAGGATATACGGTACTGCCACACCGATGCCTACCAGCAGGCACACAAGCGCATCGGACGCCGGCCCTGAATGCAGAGAGCGCAGCATGGAGTACAGTACAAACAGCTCACATACTGTCCAAAACCACACACGCCAGCGCGTCTGTTCAGCTTGAATACTTAGCTTTACCTTCTGCATTTCTGTTACCTTTCTGCCAGCACCTCTGCGCAGGCCGACGCACGATAGGTAGTTACATCGGGAATTGTTTCTCCGTCGTTCTGAAGTGGGGCAGGACGGTCAAACTGCACCGTGATCTCCTGACCAGTCAGAACTTCCACTACATCCGTATGCTTGATATGCTCTCCCTTGAAAATAGAGGGAAAGACAGCCAAGGCTTTCAGCTTACCGGGACTGCGGAACACCATAACGGATAGCTGCTTCGGCTGCACAAGACGATCCTGCTGCGGCGTCGGGATCATACCGCCGCCGTAGTAACGCCCGTTCATGGTCGGAGCCAACCAGACATGCTTGTATGTGTGCTTTACGCCATCCACTGTGACAACGGCGGAGGTGGGTTTATAGTGGAACAGCAGGCCTTTTATGGCGATGGATGTATAATTGACCGGCTTTGTGGAGCGCTCCCGCTGGCGGTCGCCCTCCAGACAGCAGTAACCGTCAATGCCATAGCCGATGCCGTTGAGGCAATAACGGCGTGTGCCGTTCACATACACCGACGGCAGCTTTTGAAGGTACTGGTTAATGGGGCGAGGTGTGTCACCTGCTTTTCCTCCGATGTCGGTGAGAAAATCATTTCCACTGCCGGTAGCGAAATAATAGATGTTCCGCTCGATGATACCGAAGAACGACAACACCAAGCTGCTCATTACCACAGCCGCACAGCAGCTTCTTGCAGGAAAGACTACGTTGGCTGCTCTGCGAGCAGAGATGACACGACTCGCCTCACAGCTCCCGGAGTACGAAACCGTGCGCGCCATGTACGGCGTTGGCGAAACCACAGCTGCGCAACTCATGGCTGAGATTGGCGATGTGCGCCGTTTTCCCCGCCGCAGTTCCATTGTGGGCTTCGCTGGCGTTGACCCGGCTGTGGACCAGTCCGGCAAGCATGAGACACAAAGCACGTCGACCACAAAGCGTGGTTCGCCGCATCTTCGGAAAACGCTGTACCAGATCGTCTGCACATATCTCAGAAAAGCGCCGGCAGACGAGCCGGTGTACCAGTTTCTCGATAAGAAACGCGCTGAGGGCAAGCCATACTTTGTATACATGACCGCCGCACAGAACAAGTTCCTACGTATCTACTACGCCCGTGTGAAGGAATGCCTGGAGGCTTTTGACGCACAGCAGGGCACCTCACAAGGATAAATCAGATTGATACTTTATCCCGGCTGGCGAAGCTTTTTCTCCAGTCTGTTTTGTTATGCCCTTTTTCAGTCGCGCAAATTTTGCGGGACTTTTTTCATTTCAGCTATTGACTTTTGTTTGCAGGACTCCTGTAAAATACTGCGGCGGGTGGTTATCACCCGCCGCAGCTCCAAGCATCGGACAGGTTGCTTCTGTTTGAATCCGGTATGCCAAGCCGCCAATCGTCACAGCCACACATGACGGCTTCGATCACACTAATCCTTTCTCACAAACAAAATGCCCAATGTATTTGGCCCGCAATGGGAGGTGATCGTTGCTCCGGCGGTAGTTTCTAATATTTCCTCAAAATCCGGTGCAATTTCCAGTATCTTATCACGCACCGATTGGACAGCTTCCGGGCTGCATTTGGTGTGCGTAATAAAAATGCGGTGCTTATCAATGTCGGTGCGATTCTGGAGACGATCCTCCACATATTGCAGCATGACTTTTTCAATTCTGCCACGGTACTTTTTACCGGGCGTCATTTTTCCGTCCCGGACCTCGATGCACGGTTTCAGTCGAAGCAGATTTCCACCAAAAGCACCCAAGGCTGAGCAACGGCCGCCTTTGTAGAGATAGTCGAGGCTGTCTATGACAAAACTGGCTTCCACCCGTTTCGCCATTGCGGAACAGGTTTCCCATATCTCCTGCGCATAGTAGCCGTTTGCTGCCATTTCCGCTGCATGGAGGACTAACAGCCCTTGTCCGGTCGAAAGATTTCTGGAATCAACAACAAATACATTTCCGACTTCCTTGGCAGCAAGGCAGGCATTTTGATACGTGCTGGAAAAGTCACTACTGATGCAGAAATGGACAACACAGCAGCCCTGCTTCGTCCAGCGGTGAAATTCCTCTGCATAATCCGCGACATTTACGGCGCTGGTCTGTGGGAGCTTTCCCTCTGCATGAACGTATTCATAAATATCGTCCGGTGTGATTTCTGTTCCGTCTGCGCCGACCCTTTCGCCGCAGCAGACTGATAAGGGGGTGATGGAAACATCATATTGCCGCAGCAGTTCCGGCGAAAGATCGCAGGTGCTGTCTGATATGATCTTCACAGTCACGAATACGCCACCTCCGTCCGATTCACAGCTTGATCGTAAGGTCTGTCTGCTCCCACGGCATCAGGCAGGCGTTGCTGCCAAAATGTCCATAGCAGGACACATTGGAGAAAATCGGCCGTGTCAGGCCGAATCTTTGAATGATAGCGGCGGGACGCATATCCACACTATTTCGTATTGCCCGATTCAGAGTGTTTTTGTCTACCTTTTCCGTTCCGAATGTCTCAATGCGTACCGACATCGGCTCCGCCAGACCAATGGCATAGCTGAGCTGAACTTCACATTGGTCGGCCAAATCCTGTGCCACGATATTCTTGGCGATGTAGCGCGCCATATATGCACCGCTGCGATCCACCTTGGTGGCATCCTTTCCGGAAAAGGCACCGCCGCCGTGTCGGGCATATCCGCCGTAGGTATCGACGATCAGCTTGCGTCCGGTCAGACCGGAATCTGCCGCCGGGCCGCCGTACACAAAACGTCCGGTGGGATTGACATAGAACTGAGTGTTCTCGTCCAGCAGCTCAGCGGGCAGCACGGCTTCCATCACATGACGGCGCACCTCGGCGCGTACCGCCTCCGTGGATACCTCCTCCTGATGCTGGGCAGATACCAGCACAGATGCAATGCGGATGGGGCGGTCTCCGTCATACTCCACCGTCACCTGCGATTTGCCATCCGGCAGCAGGAACGGCAATTCGCCGGTTCGGCGTACCGTTTCCAGCTGCTTGGACAGCTCATGCGCCAGCTCAATGGGCAGCGGCATCAGGGTCTTTGTCTGCTTGCAGGCATAGCCAAACATCATGCCCTGGTCACCTGCACCGGCATCCAGTTGCTCCGCCTCCCGGCTGCGGGTGATGCCCCGTGCAATGTCGGGAGATTGGTGATGCAGATCTACTGTAATGGCGCAGGTATCTGCATCAAAGCCGCGTCCCGGCTTCGTATAGCCGATCTCGGCAATGACCTGCTGCGCTACAGCCCGGTAATTGACTTTGGCTTCGCTGGTAATCTCACCGAAAATGTGCATCTGGTTTTCGGCACAGGTCACCTCGCAGGCAACACGGGAATCGGGATCCTGCGCCAGCAGCTCGTCCAAAATCTTGTCCGCCACCTGATCGCAGACCTTGTCCGGATGGCCGCAGGTCACGGATTCCGATGTGAACAGCATTTTATCCACAGTATCGCCTCCTGTTAAGACTTCTTTGCCATCTTGCCGGTAAGCTGCGTACCTCTCTTATTGGGGAGGGAATTCCAAAGCTCATCAGCAACTGGAGCCCACTTCTCAGCAGCGGGTACACAGCGGTTGCAGTAGTCGCAAGCGCGTTCCGGGCTTTGCAGATCGGTGGAATGCGCGCCGGATTCGTCCACCATCTGTGTCAGCCGACCGGGGTTATCCAGCACAGGACAGGGGCGCAGCATATTTTCATTGAACGGCTGATTGCGGCGATAAGCCATAAACAGCGGGGACTGGTAGCACTCCAGCAGCGTCTTTTCCTTGATGTTGGAATCAGAATAATGAATGAATGCACAGGGTTCCATATCGCCGTTGGCGTTGATATGACAGTAGCCGCGTCCGCCGGCAATGCAGCCGCCCACAGCGTCGCCATCGTTCCAGAAGTCCATGGTGAACAGGGGCTTGGTCTTGCGGAACTTGTGGATCTGGTCGTACATGAACTTGCGCTGCTCCGCCGTGGCGATCAGCTCCGGCACAGCCGCCGCACCAATCGGCATATAGGTGAACAGCCACGCAAACTTTGCACCCATATCGATCATGGAATCAAAGTATTCCTCGCTGCCGATGACCTCTACATTCTTGCTGGTGTAGCAGCAGGAAATGCCGAACAGCAGCTTGCGGGCTTTCAGTCGCTTCATGGCCTCGATGACCTTCTGGTAAGTGCCATTACCGCGGCGGAAGTCGGTTGCCTCCTCAAAGCCTTCAATACTGATGGCCGGGACGAAATTCTTGACCCGCAGCATCTCGTCGGCAAAGGCATCGTCGATCAGCGTACCGTTGGTGAATGCAAGGAACGCACAGTCGCTGTGCTTCTCGCAAAGGCGGATCAGATCAGCCTTGCGTACCAGCGGTTCACCGCCGGAGTAGATGTAAACATAGGTTCCCAGCTCCTTGCCCTGCCGGATCACATCATCCAGCTGCTCAAAAGTCAGGTTCAGCTTATTGCCGTATTCCGCTGCCCAGCAGCCGGTGCAGTGGAGGTTGCAGGCAGAGGTGGGGTCCATCAGGATCGCCCAGGGAATGTTGCACTGATACTTGTCTTGCAGCTTCATGGAAGCGGGCGTGCCAATCAGCGTGCCGTTGATTGCAACGGTTTCTACCAGCTTTTTCCGCTGCTCGTCATCGATGTCGGTCCACAGGCTCTTTACCAGCTTCGACCAGTTGTTGTTCGGGTCTGCCAGTGCAGCACGAATTCCTTCGACCTGTGAGGTGATGGCCTGACCACTCTTGTCGTACTTCTCCAGCATATCCAGCAGCTTAGGGATATTGGTATCCGGATCCTTATCCAGATAACCGTAAACTTGCTTCATGGCAAAGCCTTTTAACACTTCCGAGGCATTCATAATAACAGTTCCTTTCTGTTTTGTATTGCTTTAGGATATTCTTATCTTAACGAAATCTCCACGCGAAAACTATGGCGGGAAAAGTCGATTCTTCCGAATTTCAGGGGAACCGCATCAATACGCAAATTTGCGCATTTTTGAATTTGTGCGCAAAAAAAGGCTGCCCCGTACAGGGCAGCCTTTGGAAGTATGTATCTCTTTTCTCACTCAATAGTCTGGACAGCTCCGGCCACAAAGGTATCAAAAAGGCCCCCCAGCCGGTCTACGCTCTCATCAATATCATTCTCCATATGGTTCCAGAAAAACTGCATGACAAAGCCGATATAAGCATAACGGCAAAAAGATGCGATATTGCGAAGATGATTATCTGAAATCGGGCGTCCCTCTGCCACTTGCTGTACCACCTTCAGGAAAACATCATCGGTCAAAGAAAAGATATATCGCTCCAAATGGTCGCGGGAAAGGCCATTAAACACATGATAAACTGTTTTCGGATGGGCTTTGCATTGATGCAGCACAGCTTTGGTGGTGCTTTTCCATTCAATAGGGGCATTGCTGGGGATAAATGATTCTGCCCTTTCCCAAAACCACGCACCCAACAAAGCATAGATGTCCTGATAATGATAGTAGAACGTATTAGGGCTGATACCTGCTCGTTTCACCAGCGCTGCTACGGTAATCTTGTTAAACGGAAGCTCCTCCTGCATTTCTTGAAATGTGGACATGATGAGCTTTTTTGTATATAAGGCCATATACAGCCCTCCTAAGTATGGGGGATTCTAATTCGTCTATATGCTGTATTTTACAAGATTTGAGGAGAAAACGCAAGCTTCTCCAGAATGGAAATGCAGCTTCTTCATTTATCCCGGCACATATAGGTGAAGCTTATCTGCAATTGTCTATTAGCATCAATACTTCTATAAAGGTGCGCTTTTTCCGGATTTAAACGAGAACGTTGTACTCCTTGGAAGAAAAACACCTTGACAAATCTCGTCTCAAAAGAAGCTGTTGGAGGACTACGCCGCCCAGCATGACTTTCCGAATCCTGTCCACTTTACGGATGATGGTATCAGCGGCACTTGTTTTGACCGCCCCGGATTTTTAGCCATGATGAAAGAGGTTGAAGCCGGGAATGTGGAATACCTCTGTATCAAGGACATGAGCCGTCTGGGGCGTGACTATCTGAAAGTCGGTCAGATTATGGAAATCCTGCGACAGCGTGGTGTGCGCCTTATCGCCATCAATGACGGCGTGGACAGCGCCAGAGGGGATGATGATTTCACCCCTTTCCGCAACATCATGAATGAGTATTACGCCAGAGACACCAGCCGTAAAATCCGTTCCACTTTTCAATCCAAAGGCAAGACAGGCAAGCACCTCACGGGGACGGTCATTTACGGCTACCTCTGGAACGAAGCCAGAGACCAATGGTTGGTTGACCCCGAAGCCGCCGAGGTTGTGAAGCGTATTTTTGCCATGACGATTGAGGGCTACGGTCCGTATCAGATCGCAAACCGGCTGAAAGAAGATAAAGTCCTCATTCCGTCCGCTTACCTTGCACAGCATGGCGAGGGCGTGAACAAGAACAAGACTTTCAAAGATATGTACGGCTGGGGTTCCTCCACCATCGCAAATATTCTGGAAAAGCGGGAGTATCTGGGACACACCATCAACTTCAAGACCCGCAAGCACTTCAAAGACAAGAAAAGCCATTATGTCCCGGAGGACGAATGGACGATTTTTGAGAATACCCATGAGCCTATCATCGACCAAGAGACCTTTGACCTTGTGCAGAAAATCCGCAGCAAGGTCAGACGCTACCCGGACGGCTGGGGCGAAGTCGCACCCCTCACAGGCTTGCTTTATTGTGCCGATTGCGGCGGCAAGATGTATGTCCACCGCACCAACAACGGCAAGCGCATTTCTCAATACACCTGTTCACAGTACACCAAAGTCCCGGTCGGAACGCTCTGCAAGACACAGCACCGTATCAATGAAGATGTGGTACTTTCTCTTGTCTCCGAAATGCTCAAAGCCATTGCCGAGTATGCAAAACATGACCGTGCCGAATTTGTCCGAGTGGTACAGGAAGCGCAGTCCAGCCAGCAGACGGCAGAGGTCAGGAAACAGCGCACACGCCTTGCTACCGCCAAGCAGAGAGTGTCCGAGCTGGAAGTCCTGCTCTGTAAAATCTATGAGGACAACATTTTGGGAAAGCTGTCCGATAGCAGATACGCCACTCTGGACGCTCAATACGAAAAGGAACAGTCCGAGCTTACCGCTGAAATCTCTGCTTTGGAAAAGGCAATCAAGAGCTACGAGAAGCATGAAAAGGACGCTGACCGTTTTATCGCTCTGATTGATAAGTATGAGAACTTCGACAAGCTGACGATTGCCATGCTCAATGAATTTATCGAGAAAATCCTTGTGCATGAGCGTGACTGCAAGGGCAGTATTCAGACCACACAGGAGGTTGAGATTTACTTCAATTTCGTGGGTCGTTTCGTTCCCCCGGCATTTGGCGAAGTGGAGCTGACCCCAGAGGAATTAGAGGAAATCCGCAAGCGTGAGGAACGCAAGGACAGACTTCATCAGAACTACTTGAAGCGTAAAGCCAGCGGAGCGCAGAAGCGATACGAGGATAAAATCAAGGAGAAGAAAAAGGCAGAAATTGAAGCCAAGAAAGCCGCCATTCGTGCAGAGGACATTGCAAAGGGCGTGTTCGTTCCGGTCAGCCAGCTACCCACACGAGAGCCGCAGAAAGGAGTACAGACACCATGAATGTTGTCCGGCAAATTAAATGATGTCCCATCCGGCAGATTATTTCGCGCCGATTTTGGATTTCTACAGATGTGTCAGTCACTTTAAAAGTAACTGTTTCTGCGAATTGTTTTCCTGACAGAAAAACCCCCGCAAATTATGCGGGTGCGCATAAAACAGTTTGGGATATGTTCTTCCAACCTAAACTCTACTCAAAATTATCCTATACACTCAGGCATGGGCTTTTTCAAGTACACTTCATAATAATTTCGGTTGGGCATTAGCTTTTCTGTTTCCTCGTCCAAACGCCCTATCGAAATACGGTCACAGGTCGGCTTGCCCCGCTCATTCCGATAGGCCACCGTCACATAATACACATAAGTCTATCCTGATTCCTTTTTGTAAGCGATCCCATGCTTCGGAAGCTCCACCTGTACAGATTTGTCCAGTTCCATATCCATCACTTCCAGCAAAAAAGCAAGCCTTATTTTGCATCTCTCCCAAAATAAGGCTTGCTTCTTGAATATTTTGGAGAATAAAGGGTAATTTTTGCAGAATTTTGGTTCCAAAGCTGCTGATTGAATATGAACAGAACGCCCGAAGAATTCACAGATTCTTCGGGCGTTCCGCCTTTGCTTATAGAGGTTACTGCTTCTTGTACCCGCACTTCGGGCATACACCTTTTTCGTTCAAAGCGATACCGCACAGGGGGCAACGGTCTTTGGAGCCTTCCGGATGGTATTCCTGGGATGCAGCATTCACGCCGCTGGTGAAAGTCAGCTTGGCGATATTCAGCTTGTCCTTCAGGAGTTCATAGACGATCTTAATCATGCCCTCGACGGTCATGGTCTCTTTCGTTACGACCAGACGGCACTCCGGGTAAGCGGTGGCAAGCTCGGTCTGGAACGCGGGGCCCTTCATCTTGTTGGTGGGGGCGCCATCCTTGATACCCTGCTCTTCGTAGACCTTCAGGATTGCAGGCAGCAGCGGATCATCTTCCCGCAGGACCAGTGCATGGTCGAAATTCTTCAGAACCTCCCATGCCGTCTTCTGAATTTCGTTGCAGGGGAAGACCATATTCACGCCCGGTTCAACAGTGTCCTCGACTTCGATGGTCAGAACGCCGGTATGTCCATGCAGATACTGAGCCTCTCCTTTGAAACCATAAAAACGGTGTGCGTACTGCAGGTCTAACTTTGTAATGCTTCTCATGATACTCCTCCTTAAAAATTGATTTATAAAAAACGCTCATTCCCGCGCCTTTTCCGAAATTGGCTATTGCTCAGTGTGATCCTTTTTCTTTTTGCATTCCGGGCAGACACCATGAAAAATGATGTCATAACCGGTGAAGTCAAATCCATGGGTATCCCGGATCCCGCTTTCGAGGCCGCCGACAAAATCCATGTCCACATCGAAGACGCGCCCGCATACTTTACATTTTACATGACAGTGGTTGCGACTGATATGGTCGTAACGGTCGGCGCTCCCTGGAATTTGAAGCCGGCGGATTTCGCCCATTTCAGATAACAGATTCAGATTTCGATAGACGGTTGCTTTGCTGATCGTCGGATGCTCCTTGATGATTTCTTCATAAACCTCATCTGCTGTGGCGTGGCAATGCAATTTATTCACTGCCTCCAAGACTAAAGAACGCTGGATAGTATTCCGTTTTGCCATAGCTCTCACTTAATTTATATTAATTCTTTAATGATATAATATATCATTAAAGAGTAAAAGTCAAGAACTTTCTCAAAATAGTTTTCCCTTCCATAGCTTCCGGTTAGCCCACCGCATCAAAGTCACTAAGGGCGCACTTCTATACTCTCTGTCGAGAGTAGTGCGTCCTGCGGAGCTTCATTCTCCGTCAGCAGAAGAAAACTGCATGACCGAGAATGTTTCGTCACGACCTTCCGTCAAGGGAGCTACACTCCCTTGCGACGCTTGTGCGTCTATCCCTTGTGGACTTGCCGTCCGCAAACGGTTTTGACAAACCGTTCGCCGCCAGCAAGTTTGAAAAACTGAATACCGAAAAACTGACCGTTGACTGGTCGCAATCTGCGAAAAGTTGACGGTCTTTTTTTATCCCCATTTTTAAAAAAGGAGGTCAAACAAAATGGCAAAACCGAAAACCCTCGAACAACTCCGAGCCGATAAGGAGCGAGCCGAGACGCAGCTTGCACAGGAACAGCACAAGCTGGAGCGTCTGGAAAACCGAAAGAAGTATCTGGAGAAAGGCGAGAGACAAAAGCGCACCCACCGCCTTTGCAATCTGGGCGGCACGATTGAGAGCCTTGCCCCGGAGGTCAAAGATCTCACACGCACCGAAATAACAGAGCTGATGGAGTACATCTTTTCTCTGTCCGAAGTTCAGCGAGCCGTCCGACACATGGCGATTACCCATATCAGTAAAGTCAACAGAGAAAAGGAGATGAACGCCAATGGCACTATTCCACATGAGCGTCACACAGACTAAACGAAGCGCAGGACAGTCCGCTATTGCTTCTGCCGCTTATCGAGCCGGAGAGCGTTTGTATAGCGAGTATTATGGCGAGTACAGCGACTACACCCGTAAGGGCGGCGTGATCTGTTCCGACATTCTCCTGCCGTCCCATGCACCGCCCGAATACGCAGACCGTCAGACGCTATGGAACGCCGTGGAAAAAGCCGAGCGTGGAAAGAACGCCCAGCTTGCATACAGCTTTGACATTGCCTTGCAGAATGAGTTCTCCCTTGAGGAAAACATCGCTCTTGCAAGGCAATTTTTATGGGAGCAATTTGTGAGCCGGGGCATGGTGGTTGACTTCGCCGTACACCAACCGGACAAAGAGGACGGCGGCATTCTCAACCCACATTTTCATGTGCTTTGCCCTATCCGTCCCATTGAGCAGAACGGCAAATGGGGGCTAAAGCAACACCGAGTGTACGAGCTGGACGAGGACGGCAACCGTATCCGAGACCAGAACGGCGAGTATGTTTTCAGTGCCGTTTCCACTACCGACTGGGGCAGTCCCGAAACGCTGGAACATTGGCGTCAGACATGGGCTGAACTATGCAACGCCAAGTTTGCGGAGAAAGGACTTGATGTTCGTATCGACCACCGAAGCTATGAGCGTCAGGGCGTGGATTTGCTTCCCACCGTCCATGAGGGCGCAACCGTCCGGGCAATGGAGAAGAAAGGCATACGCACCGAAAAGGGCGAGTTCAACCGTTGGATAAAAGCCACTAATGCTGTTATCCGGGATATCAAGAAGAAAATCTCTCTCCTGTTCGATTGGATTGCCGAAGCAAAAGCGGAACTTGCCAAGCCGCAGGCACCCGACCTTGTTTCTCTGCTGAACGCCTACTACACCCAGCGCAAAGCCGGGGCATATTCCCAGAAAGGCAAAATCAGCAACCTAAAGGAGATGAATGAGACTTTCAATTATCTCCGGGCAAACGGCATTTACACTCTTGAAGATTTGGAAAGCCGTGTGGAGTGCCACCGCACCACCGTTGACGGCTGAAAGGGAACGCTGGACAGTCAGACTGCCCGAATGAAAGAAATCCGCAGTCTCTTTGAGTATGCTGACACTTATAAGCGTTTGAAGCCTGTCTTTGACGGCTTGCAGAAAATCAAGTTTGAAAAGCCCAGAGCCAGGTACAAGGCCGAACACGCTGACGAACTGAAAATGTTCTACACCGCCAGACGCAAGCTGTCTGAGGAATTTGCGGACGGCAAAATCGAGATGAAGAAACTGTCCGCAGAGTATGACGCTTTGGAGCAGTCCCATGATACCACCTATGCCGAGTTTAAGACCGTCAGAGACGATTTACAGCGGCTTTGGAGGGTCAAGTCAAACATTGATACTGCCGCCCGATTTAACGAGCGTGCAGAGGAACAAAAGCTCCAAAATCAACCCCAAACACGACAGAAAAAGGAGGAACTATCCCGATGAATTACACCCAAGCACAGATTGACCGGGCAAACGCCGTCAGTCTGGAAGATTTTCTCCGTACACAGGGAGAGACGCTTATCAAAAGCGGCAGAGAATACCGCTGGAAAGAACATGACAGTCTGACTATCCGAGGTAACAAGTGGTTTCGCCACAGCCAGAGCAAGGGCGGCTATCCCATTGATTTTGTCATGGAGTTTTACGGCAAGTCCTTTCCCGAAGCCGTCCAGATGTTGACAGGCGAAAACGGCGAGGGACAGACCGAAGCTACCACAGCACCGCCCACAGAGTTTCACTTGCCGCTACACAACCGAACAGCCGACAGAGCAATTCAATATCTTTGCGAAAGCCGAGGTCTCAACAAAACGCTTGTTGAGGCTTTTCTTCTTTCCGGGGATATTTACGAGGACGCAAAGCGGCACAATGTTGTGTTTGTCGGCAGAGACCGAAGCGGCACGCCGAGATACGCCCATGTGCGAGGAACGGCAGACCCATTCAGACAGGACATTACCGGCTCCGATAAATCCTATCCGTTCCGTTACGAGGGCAACGGCAACCAGCTCTTTGTCTTTGAAGCACCGATAGACCTTTTGTCCTTTATCTGCCTTTATCCGCAGGACTGGCAGACAAGGAGCTATCTTGCCCTGGGCGGCGTTTCGGGCAAAGCCCTTGACCGTTTCCTTTCTGACCGCAGGGACACCCGAAAAGTGTTCCTCTGCCTTGACAGCGACACCGCAGGAAGTGAAGCCTGCACTCGACTGGCGCAGGACATTCCCAGCGAGATCGCCGTCATTCGCCTTGTCCCGGCAAGGAAAGACTGGAACGATGTTCTCCGTCAGCAAGGGGACATTCCGAGCCGCAAATTCATAGCCGAGACAATCACGCTGCGAGAGCTGCCCACCGCCCAGCCTGTCCCAATGCTCCGCATGGCTGATGTGGAGCTGACGAGCGTGGATTGGCTATGGTTTCCGTATATCCCCTTTGGAAAGCTGACCATCATACAGGGCAACCCCGGCGAGGGCAAGACCTACTTTGCCATGCGCCTTGCGGCGGCTTGCACCAACCGAAAGCCTTTGCCCGGCATGGAGACCATTGACCCTTTCAATATCGTCTACCAGACCGCCGAGGACGGTCTGGGTGATACCGTGAAACCCCGACTGATTGAAGCGGACGCAGACCTTGAAAGAGTGCTTGTCATTGACGACAGGGACACACCACTGACCCTTGCCGATGAACGCATAGCAAGGGCAATCCGTGAGAACAACGCAAGGCTGGTTATCATTGACCCGGTACAGGCGTTTCTTGGGGCAGATGTTGACATGAACAGGGCTAACGAGGTGCGCCCGATATTCCGCAGTCTGGGAGACATTGCACAGGCTACCGGGTGCGCTATCGTTCTGATAGGACACCTTAACAAAGCCGCAGGAACGCAAAGCACCTACCGAGGGTTAGGGTCTATCGACATTACGGCGGCAGTCCGCAGTCTGCTCTTTATCGGCAAGCTGAAGGACAGCCCCACAACGAGGGTGCTTATCCATGAGAAAAGCTCCCTTGCGCCGCCCGGACAGTCTCTTGCGTTTTCTCTGGGAGATGAGAAAGGCTTTGAGTGGATAGGAGCTTATGACATTACCGCCGATGAGCTTCTTGCCGGGACGGACACCGCCAAGACCGAGAGCAAGACCGCACAGGCGCAAATGCTTATTCTGGAACTGCTTGCAGACGGAAAGCGTATGCCGAGCGCAGAACTTGAGAAAGCGGTCAATGAGCGTGGGATTTCGTCACGCACCATGAGAACGGCAAAGAGCCGTATCGGGGACAGGCTTGTGACCGAGAAAGACGGCACAGCATGGGTCTGCTATCTCCGAGACTGACAACAGGAACACGGCAAGCGTGGCAAAGACGGCAAGGGTTTTATAGATACCTTAATGTTGCCGCCTTGCCTTCTTCCCTCATACCGATACCGCCCGATGATGAATAGTCACCGGGCATTTTTCATTTACAGGAGGATTTTGAATGAACAATACCGCAACCCTCAGCACCACCAACAACAGCCCTTGCCCGACTGTCAGAAAGCAGATTGGCAAGACCACCTATATCGTCCGGGTCCATTTCAGCGAGACCGCCAAAGAGACGATGGAGGACAAAATCAAGCGTCTGCTCCGTGAAGAAGTCCGCAGAATGTGACTTCTTTGTAAACTTGATTAAAAAGTCCTTGACAATTCGTTTCTGGCAAGACAGCGAAATCTATTTTGATCAGCTGCGGTGCCAGATTAGCACCCTTTGATATCAAGGAGCTGCGAGATCTTATGAGCTATGATGAGCTCGAACTGGATCTTATGGGAGATAGGAAAACAGCGATGTTCGTCATCATCAGTGATACAGATGATACCTTCAATTTTGTGGTTAGCATCATGTACACACAGCTGTTCAACCTGCTTTGTGATCGAGCAGATGATAAATACGGCGGCAGGCTTCCGGTCCATGTTCGCTGTCTGCTTGATGAGTTCGCCAATATCGGACAGATACCGAAGTTCGACAAGCTGATTGCAACGATCCGATTACTGCTGCGGCCATTGCTGCCGAGGCCGGTGTGGATGACTTCCTTGCGGAAGCAACGCCGGAAGGAAAGCTGGCAATGATTCGTGATTTTCAGGCCAAGGGTCATTTGGTCGCCATGACAGGCGACGGCACCAACGACGCTCCGGCTTTGGAACAAGCAGATGTTGCAGTTGCCATGAACAGCGGCACACAAGCAGCAAAAGAAGCAGGTAACATGGTGGATTTGGACTCTTCACCCACAAAACTGATCGACATTGTTCGCATCGGCAAACAGCTTTTGATGACACGAGGCAGACTGACTACCTTTACTCTGCTGTGCGGCGTGATCTATACGGGTGTTGTCACAGGAATTGCTCAGCTTATTTTCTCGGATAATGCCAATGGAAGTATCATTGAAGTAGATGGGAAAAAATACGGCTGTGAGTTGCTGGGGCAGCAATATACGGATGAGTCCCATATGTGGGGGCGAGTTATGAATATCGATGTTTCTACCTATACAGATGAAAACGGAAAGGAACTGATGTATGCCGCCCCATCTAACATCTCTCCGGCAAGTGAGGAGTATGCACAGCTCGTGGCAGAGCGGGTGGAAAAGCTCCGGGCTGCCGACCCGGATATGGATGAAACAGCTGTTCCGGTGGATCTTGTTACTTGTTCCGGCAGTGGGCTTGATCCCCATATTTCCCCGGCGGCAGCAGAGTATCAGGTAGCACGTATTGCAAAAGCGAATGATATGACCGATGATGAAGTACGCAAGATCATCCGAAAATACACCGACGGTCGATTCCTTGGCATCTTTGGCGAAGAAACCGTCAATGTGCTGGAAGTCAATCTGATGCTGGATGGTATCCTGGATGAATAAATGAACATAGCTAAAATCATGATTCCCAAAATCTCCACTGTATTTCTTCATGAAAAGGATACGATTCGTCAGGGATTGGAACGGTTTATGCATTGTGGCCATCGGCAACAACTTTCAAAGTTCATTGGAAACAACTTTTCTGCTCAGTGAATTAGGAGCGAGGTTTGTAGTTTCCAGAGCTGCAACTGATGTTCAGGAAAAATTTTTGCTGCGTAACGGTGCAAATGAAGTAGTCTACCCGGAAAAACAGCCCGCAAAGTGGACAGCAATCCGTTACAGTGCGAATCACATTCTCGATTACATAGAACTGGACGAAAATCATGCCATGTTTGAAATTCCCATTCTCAAAGATTGGGCGGACCATTCGATTGGAGAGCTTGATATTCGTAAAAAATTCAATATTAACATTATGGGAATCAAGAAAAGCGGCAAGCTGGAGTTATCTATTTCTTCAGACACAGTGCTGAAAGCAGGAGATACCATGTTGGCGTTGGGAAGTAACAGAAATTTGCAAAAGTGCTTTCATACTTGATTTCAAGAAAAATCAAAGGAATTGGGGGTGAATCCATGCAGGATGTTATTTTACTTGTAAGTACATCAGCTATATTTATTTTTGGGTATTTTCTGATGAATAAACTGGATGTTTTTCTGGAAAACAATTGGAATAGACAAGACACTGCTCTGACTTACGGCGAAAACAGCTTGCGAATTGGTTTTTCCAATCCATTAATGGCAGGCGGTCTCGCAGATGCTTTCGAGACTTACGGAAAGCAGCATTCAGATGTCTCTATCCATATTTTCAGCGGAGAAGAAAGTGAATTGTGCAGAGAACTGGAAACACACAAATAGCACTATGGAGGGATTCCAAAAAATCACCTGTCGTCGATTTTTTCATTGGATGCCTGAACAAATCTGCCGTGGATCAGTCGCAGATGTAGGTTTTGACGTTGTGTGTTATAGTATTGAAAAGGGAATCGCTTTTACTTGAGTGACAGATAGGAGGGTTAAAATGGAACTGCCAAGACAAGATCCGGATCAGCTTCTTCGTGCGATCCGTAACGATGCATCCACTAAGAAAAGCGGAAAACTCAAAATCTTTTTCGGTTATGCCGCAGGTGTCGGAAAGACCTATGCCATGCTTCAGGCGGCTCATCAGGCTAAGGAGCGTGGCATCGATGTGGTTGCTGGATACATAGAACCCCATGCCCGCCCCCAGACGATGGCACTTCTGGACGGCTTGGAGCAGCTTCCTGTGAAACAAGTTGCTTACGAAGGAATGACCCTTCGTGAATTTGATATTGATGCTGCGCTCAAGCGAAATCCCCAGCTCATACTGGTGGATGAGTTGGTCCATACCAACGCCGAAAGCAGTCGGCACACGAAGCGGTATCAGGATGTTCAGGAACTGCTAAATACTGGAATTGATGTCTATACGACTGTAAATGTCCAACATATCGAGAGTCTCAACGATACAGTAGCCTCTATCACCGGAATTCTTGTGCGGGAGCGCATTCCGGATTCCACCTTTGATCAAGCAGATCAGGTAGAACTGGTGGATATTGAGCCTACGGAGTTGCTGGAACGACTGGCAAGTGGAAATGTGTACCGGGAAGATCAGGCGCAGCGGGCAACAGTTAATTTTTTCACGCTGGAAAATCTCACCGCATTGCGGGAAATCGCCCTCCGTCGGTGCGCTGACCGGGTGAACTTGCTGACGGAAAGCGCCAGAGTACAGAGCCGAGGCGATTACCATACAGACGAGCGCATTCTGGCATGTCTTTCCTCGTCGCCATCCAACGCAAAAATCATTCGGACTGCTGCAAGGATGGCAAGAGCCTTTCGGGGAACATTTACCGCTCTTTATGTGGAAACGCCAAATACAGCGGCGATGAGTGACGATGATAAAAAGCGTTTGCAGGATAATAAGCGTCTGGCCCAGCAACTCGGCGCTGCGATTGAGACAAGTTATGGTGATGACGTGCCTTATCAGATTGCGGAATTTGCCCGTCTTTCCGGCATCTCAAAAATCGTAATTGGACGAAGTACCATTGCACGAAAGAATATTTTCAGCAAGCCCACCTTGACGGAACGCCTGATTTCCAGCGTACCTAATCTGGATATTCATGTGATACCGGATGCCAGCACAGGAACCAGCTATCAGGAAAAAAAGAGTAAGGCGCAGGTAGATGCGATGCCCCTGCGTGATGTTCTGAAGAGTATAGTCGTATTGCTGGTAGCTACACTAATTGGCTGTGGCTTTGACGCTCTTGGGTTCACGGAGAGTAATATTATCGCAGTTTACATATTAGGCGTACTTGTGACCGCTGTAATCACAATCAACCGACTGTGCGGGATTCTGACCTCGGTTGTCAGTGTGCTGGTTTTCAATTTCTTTTTTACCACTCCGAGACTGACATTCCATTTTGACGATCCGAACTATATTGTTACCTTTACCATTATGTTTATAGTAACACTGCTTTCCGGATCTCTCGCTACCCGGCTGAAAGAAAATGCGAAACAATCTGCCCATACAGCTTTACCGTACAAAGATTCTCTTTGAAACCAATCAGCTTTTGCAAAAAGAACAGGATGAGAAAGCGGTAATCACCGTTACGGCAGGGCAACTCATGAAGCTGCTGAAAAAAGATATCGTCGTCTACCTGTCTGATGGTAAAGAACTTGCCACCCCCAACGTTTTTCGTACTGTTAATAGCACTCAAGAGGATTTAATTTCTGAGAACGAGAAAGCAGTCGCCGATTGGGCCTTCCGAAATAACAAACACGCAGGTGCCACAACAGATACATTATCCAGTGCAAAGTGTTTATACCTTGCGATTCGGGTCAACCAGCATGTATATGGAGTGGCTGGTATTGCGGTGAACGGTATTCCACTGGACTCTTTCGAAAACAGCGTACTCCTCTCTATTCTGGGCGAGTGCGCTTTGGCACTTGAAAACATCAAAAACGCCAAAGAAAAAGAGGAAGCGGCTGTTCTGGCGCAAAATGAACAGCTTCGTGCCAACCTGCTGCGGGCAATCTCCCATGATCTTCGGACGCCTTTGACAGCGATTTCCGGCAGCGCAGACAATTTGCTTGCAAATTATAAAAAAATGGACGATGCACTACGGGAGCAGACCTTTACCGATATTTATGACGATTCCATGTGGCTGATTAATCTCGTTGAAAACCTGTTGGCAGTCACACGAATTGAGGGCGGACAGGTCAATCTAACTCGGAGTATCGAACTCATGGATGAGGTCGTTTCTGAAGCACTGAAGCACATCAACAGAAAGAGTAAAGAACACACCATTCGTGTGACCAGCGGTAAAGACTTTATCCTTGCCCACATTGATGCGAAGCTGATCGTTCAGGTGATTATCAATGTGGTTGACAACGCCATCAAATATACCCCTGTCGGTTCAGTAATTGAAATACATACCGATCAAAAAGAGCAATGGGTCACGGTTTCCGTTTCCGACAACGGCCCTGGGATTCCCGATGAGCAGAAACCCCGTATTTTCGATATGTTTTATAGTGGGGCCAATAAAGTGGTCGACAGCCGCAGAAGCCTTGGATTGGGGCTGTCCCTCTGTAAGTCCATTGTGACCGCCCACGGCGGCACGATTTCCGTATCAGACAATCAGCCAAATGGCACTGCTTTTAAATTTACATTACCTGCAGGGGAGGTAGAACTTCATGAATAAACCTTTGATATTAGTGGTTGAGGATGACCCGTCTGTACGAAATCTCATTATGACCACTTTAAAAACAAATGATTATCGTTATGTGGTAGCACCTAATGGCTCGGCAGCCATTGTGGAGGCCACATCGCACAATCCTGAAATCATCTTACTGGATTTGGGCTTGCCGGATATGGATGGCGTTCAAGTCATTCAAACGGTTCGCTCTTCGGATTAATTTATTATGAAGAAGCAGGCCGCCATCGTTCCCAAAATCAGCAGAAAAGAAGGATTATTGATTAAGAGATAAGAAAAAAGAGAAGAGAAACATCATGTCAGAAAAGAATATTACCATACGTCTGGAAACAAAAGAAGATTACAGAGCTGTCGAAAACCTGACCCGCGAGGCATTCTGGAATGTTTACCGGCCCGGATGTATGGAGCACTATGTGCTGCATTGTTATCGGGATGACCCGGCATTTGTGCCGGAGTTGGATTTTGTGATGGAATTGGGCGGTGAGCTGATCGGTCAGGTCATCTATGTGCGGTCGGAGATCGACGGCGACGATGGGCGAACCCTACCGATTATGACCTTTGGCCCCATCGGTATCGCACCTGCATACAAGCGGCAGGGCTACGGAAAGCAGCTGCTCGACTATTCCATGGAAAAAGCCAGGGAAATGGGTGCAGGGGCGCTTGCCATTACCGGCGATATTGACTTTTACGGTAAGTCTGGCTTTGTTCCGGCCAAAACCAAGGGCGTGCGCTATGCTGACGACCCGGAGGCGGACTATTTTCTCATCAAAGAACTGAAACCAGGATTCCTGGATGGCGTCTCCGGCACTTACAAAGACCCCGAAGGGTATTTTGTCTGTGAGAAAAACCCGGAGGAATTTGAACAGTTCGAAGCCACTTTCCCGGCAAAAGAAAAGCAGAAGCTGCCGTGTCAGCTGTGTTGAACGGGAGGAATAACGGATGAACTATATTCGGATCACAAAAGAAAATATAGACAAAGAACATATCTGCTGTGCCATGTCCGGCAAGCAGAGTGTCGCAAAAAAGGAATGGCTGAAGCAACGCTTTGATGATGGACTTGTTTTTTATCGGAGCGCAGAGCGCGGTAAATGCTTTATCGAATACATACCGGCCGAAAATGCCTGGGTGCCTATTGCGGCAGAGGGTTATCTTTACATGAACTGCCTATGGGTATCCGGTTCCATGAAGGGACACGGATACTCGAACGATCTGTTGGAGGCGTGTATCCGTGACGCTAAGGCTCAGGGAAAGAAAGGTCTTTGTATTCTGTGTGCAGAAGGACGGAAGCGGGAATTTCTCGCTGATCCGAAATTTCTTGCTTACAAGGGGTTCCGTGTAGCAGACCTGTCCGACTGCGGAATCAATCTCATGTATCTTCCCATTGAATCGGGTGCACAGCCGCCGCATTTCAAGGAATGTGCGAAACATCCGGTGATTAAGGAAGCGGGTTTTGTTCTTTATTATACCGATCAGTGTCCGTATACCTATTATTGGGTGCCGAGGGTACAGCAGGCGGCGAAGGAACATGGTATCCCGTTCAAGGCTATCCATATCACGGACAAAGAATCCGCACAGAATGTACCTGCACCGGTCACGACCTATGCTTTGTTTCGGGACGGTCAATTTCTGACACAGAGTATTCTGTCATATAAAAAATTCCTGGCGCTGGCAGGTTTGTAAAACTGATTTTACTCTGCTATTCAATCGCGGAAAGCTGCTTAAAATGAGAAATAACTTTTGGCTAAAAATCAGAACGGGCGTTTATCTTCCACGTTGTATATGGTAATATGTAAATGATAGGTAACGAGCGTGTTTTGGAAATTTTTAAAGGTTTCGATTTGGAGGAATTTCTGGTCATTAGCGCAAAAATGGAAAGGCGGGGTACGAATGAATTGGGCAGACGGAAAGCTGCGGTGTCGTTGGGCAAATCCGAAAAACGAGCGGTACATCCGTTATCACGACGAGGAATGGGGTGTTCCGGTGCATGATGACCGGAAGCTTTTTGAAATGTTGATATTGGAGTGCTTTCAGGCAGGTTTGTCCTGGGAATGTGTCCTGAATAAGCAGGCTGCGTTTCGTGAAGCCTTTGACGGCTTTGATGTGGAGAAGGTTTGCGCCTATAGTGCGGAAAAGCTGGAAGCACTGAGGAGCAATCCCCGTATTATACGCAATCGCCTGAAAATACAGGCTGCCGTTACCAATGCACAGGTATTCCATGCAATTCAGGAGGAACACGGTAGTTTTTCGGATTACCTCTGGCATTGGACAGGTGGCAAAGTGATTCGGGAAACAGGAAGAACGAGCTCGGAATTGTCCGATGTAATTTCCAAAGACTTAAAGAAGCGCGGCATGAAATTTGTGGGCACCACCGTGGTTTATGCATATCTGCAGGCCGTTGGCGTGATTTGGTCGCATGAGATGGAATGCTTTTGCAGAAAGAAATATTCCGGTTAATGAAATGAGGGGAGTTTTATGCTGACATATTTCAATAGAAAAGAATTACTCATTACAATGGATATGAAGCGACAGGGAGAAGTGCGCAGCATTTTGGATAAAAATGGAATTCAATATGATGTGAAAATAACGAATCTGAAAAACCCTGCTGTTATGGGAAAATCGAGAGGCCGAACAGGTAGTCTGGGGCTGGATCAAAAGTATGTTTATGAATATAAGATTTATGTTCATAAAAAGGATTATGAGGAAGCAGAGTGGCTGATTCGGTAGATTTCCGCTTTGGCTGAGAGATTACGAATCATGAGCCCCGCTCTTGACGAAAAGGGCAAAAGCCGATAAAATATGGGTTACATGTGCGTAACAAAAGAAATGAATGATTGGTATACAGGGAGAATAAGATGAGTATTTTAAATGTAGAGCACTTAACCCATGGCTTTGGAGACCGGGCTATTTTTTCAGACGTATCCTTCCGCCTTCTGAAGGGGGAGCATATCGGCCTGGTGGGAGCCAATGGCGAGGGAAAATCCACGTTTATGAGTATTGTGACCGGAAAACTGATGCCCGATGAGGGAAAAGTGGAATGGGCAAAAAATGTCCATGCGGGTTATCTGGATCAGCACGCGGTGCTGGAGAAGGGAATGACCGTCGGGGAGGTGCTGAAGTCAGCCTTTGATCCGCTTTTGCAGAAGGAACAGCGCATGAATGAAATCTGCGATATGCTGGGAGAAGCCGGAGACGATATGGAGGCGCTGATGGAAGAACTGGGCACCATTCAGGACGAGCTGACGCTGCATGATTTTTATACCATCGACGCTAAAGTAGAAGAAGTGGCGAGGGCGCTGGGACTACTGGATTTGGGACTGGAACGGGACGTGACGGATTTGAGCGGCGGTCAGAGAACCAAGGTTTTGCTGGCAAAGCTACTCCTGGAGAAGCCGGATATCCTGCTTCTGGACGAGCCTACGAACTATCTCGATGAGGAACATATCGGCTGGCTGAAGCGATATCTGCTGGATTATGAAAACGCGTTTATTCTGATTTCCCATGACGTTCCCTTTATGAATGAAGTAGTGAATATCATTTATCATATGGAAAATCAGGAGCTGAACCGCTATGTAGGAGACTATGACCATTTTGAGGAGGTCTATGCAGTCAAAAAAGCGCAGCTGGAGGCGGCTTACCGTCGTCAGCAGCAGGAAATCAGTGAGCTGAAGGATTTTGTAGCCCGCAACAAGGCCCGGGTTTCCACCCGGAATATGGCCATGTCCCGGCAGAAGAAGCTAGATAAAATGGACGTCATCGAGCTGGCAGCAGAGAAGCCGAAGCCGGAATTTAACTTCCGTTATGGCCGGACGCCGGGCAAAATACTTTTTGAAACAAAGGATCTGGTTATCGGTTATACGGAACCGCTGTCCAAACCGCTGAATTTCAGCATGGAGCGCGGACAGAAGATAGCGTTGGTGGGAACCAACGGCATTGGTAAGACGACGCTTCTGAAAAGTATTCTGGGCCTGATTCCTTCCCTGTCCGGAAGCTGTGATCTGGGGGAAAATCTGCAGCTGGGCTATTTTGAGCAGGAAGTGAAGGGCGATAATAAGACCACCTGTATTGATGAGATATGGAATGAATTTCCGTCTTATAATCAGCAGGAAATACGTGCCGCCCTGGCAAAATGCGGCCTGACTACCAAGCATATCGAAAGCCAGGTGCGCGTCTTAAGCGGTGGTGAGCAGGCAAAGGTCCGTCTCTGTAAGCTCATTAACCGGGATACGAATTTCCTTCTTCTGGACGAGCCTACGAACCACCTGGATGTGGACGCCAAGGAGGAACTGAAGCGGGCGCTGAAGGAATATAAAGGAAGCATTCTGCTGATTTGCCACGAGCCGGAATTCTATCAGGATGTGGTGGGAGAAGTGTGGGACATGAGTAAATGGACCACGAAAACACTGTAAATAGAATATAGATATCATACAAAATAGGAATCTTTCGGAAAATGGGTAGAATTTTCTGGAAGATTCCTATTTACGTAGAGGGGGAATAAAACTTGTCAAACTGTATTGACAACTATACTTGTCAATGCTATGATAATAATGACAAGAAAAGTTGTCAAATACAAAGGAGAACTGAACATTATGCCGTTATTAAATCGTTTAAAGGAATACCGTTCCCGGCTGAATATGAATCAGACGGAGCTGGGAAAGAAGGCGGGCGTATCCCGGCAGACGATCAGTCTGATTGAACGGGGCGATTACTCGCCGTCGGTGACATTAGCTTTGAAGCTGGCGATGATTTGCGAGGTACAGGTAGAGGATATTTTCCGGTATGAGGAGGATGGGGAAGATGAAAGAGAAGAAAACGAATAGCTATAAAAGAGCTTTGAAGATTATGGTAGTTGGCGGAGTGCTGGGCGGCATTTCCGGAGGCCTTTGTATGGCAGCGAAAACGCATGGAATCGGATTGTATCTGACAGAAATCTCTGTGCTGATCCAAAACATGATGGCACCGCTTCTGGGAATTATTTTTGCAGGATCTGTGATTCTGGAGGAGGGAAGTTACCGGAGACTGAAGACAATATGTGAAAAGCAACAGACGGCAGAGGACGAGGAATGCGACCGGTTGGAGTATGAGGAGGAGAAGGAAGGCGCTTTCGGCATGAATGTGAATGTGCTGTCCCAGATACTTTGTATTTTGATTCTGACCTTTGGCTATTCCATGAAATATATCACAGCTGATGGTCATGCATACAGGCTTTTAGCTGCCTGTATGATTTTCGTTGCCTGCTTTCTCTATGAATATTTCTGGCAGATTCGCTATGTGAAGCTGATTCAGAAGACCCATCCGGAGAAAAAGGGAGAACCGTCTTCACTGAAGTTCCAGGAGCAGTGGTTGGAGAGCTGTGATGAAGCGGAAAAAGAGATTATATACCAGAGTGCTTATAAGGCCTATATGATGGTGAATCGGACGATTCCGGTTCTGCTGGTGGGAACGATGGTAGCAAATTTGTATTTTGATACAGGGATGTTTGCGGTGGTAGTAGTATCCGTTATCTGGCTGCTGACGCAGTTTACATACTCGCATTATTGCATAAAGCTGAGAGAAGCGAGGGCATTGGTCAGATAAAAGAAATCTCTTTCCCGAACACACATTTTGTGTTAGAATGGAATCCGAGGTTTGAATATATGGAAAAGAGAACGACAATTGGAATCCTGGCCCATGTGGACGCAGGAAAGACAACTTTGGCGGAAGCCATGCTTTACCGGTGCGGCGCCATTCGGAAGGCGGGCCGCGTGGATCATGGCGACGCCCATATGGATACCCACAGTCTGGAGCGGGCCAGAGGTATTACGATTTTTGCAAGCCAGGCCCAGCTGCAGCTGGGAGACTGGAAAGCAGCGCTCTTAGATACGCCGGGGCATGTGGATTTTTCCGCAGAGATGGAACGCACCCTCTGGGTGCTGGACTACGCCATTCTGGTAATTAACGGCGCGGACGGCGTGCAGGCTCATGTGAGGACGCTGTGGAAGCTTCTGAAGCAGTACCGGATTCCGGTTTTCTTATTTGTGAATAAAATGGATCAGCCCGGAACGGATCGGGCGGCGCTCCTGGCAGAGTTGAAGGACGCTCTGGACGGACGCTGCGTGGATTTTACGGCGGATCGTGCAGAGGCGGATATCTGGGAGGATGCGGCAGTCTGCGATGAGACTTTGCTGGAAGAGTTTCTGGAGCAGGGAACATTAAGTACAGAAAGTATCGCTCATAAGATAAAGGAGCGGCAGCTTTACCCCTGTTATTTTGGATCCGCTCTGAAAGATGAAGGCGTGCAGGAATTCCTGGACGCCATGGCGCTTTATATGGAACCGCATATATATCCGGCAGAATTCGGCGCGCGTGTATACAAGATTGGCCGGGACGAGCAGGGCAACCGACTGAGTTATCTGAAGGTAACAGGGGGAAGTCTGAAAGTCAAGCAGTTGATCAGCGGAGAGCAGGACGGAGAATCCTGGGAAGAAAAGGCGGATCAGATTCGTCTTTATTCCGGCAACAGCTATGAAGCAGTGCAGGAAGCCCCAGCAGGGACGGTCTGCGCAGTAACAGGGCTTTCCCGTACCTGGGCAGGGGAAGGCCTGGGAGCGGAAGAACGGGGACCGGTACCGGCGCTGGAGCCGGTTCTGACTTATCAGCTGCTGCCGCCGGAAGGCTGTAATCTTCATGAGCTTTTGCAGAAGCTGCGCCGTCTGGAGGAAGAGCTTCCGGAGCTGCATGTGGTCTGGAGGGAAGAGCTTTCAGAGATTCATGTGCGTGTGATGGGCGAGGTACAGATAGAGATTCTGAAGAGCCTGATGCAGGAACGCTTCGGCGTTCCGGTAGAGTTTGGAGCAGGCAGTATTGTATACAAGGAAACGATTGAAGACACCGTAGAGGGTGTAGGACATTTTGAACCGCTGCGCCATTACGCGGAGGTACATCTGCTTCTGGAGCCCGGAGAGCCGGGAAGCGGACTGGTATTTGACAGCTGCTGCAGCGAAGACGTGTTGGATCGCAACTGGCAGCGGCTGATCCTGACCCATCTTTCAGAACGGAGCCATCCTGGGGTATTGATCGGAGCGGAGATTACCGATATGAAGATTTCTCTGGCAGCCGGAAGAGCCCATGCCAAGCATACGGAAGGCGGCGATTTCCGACAGGCCACCTACCGGGCGGTGCGTCAGGGCCTGAAGCAGGCAAAAAGCGTGCTTCTGGAGCCGTTTTACGAGTTCCGGCTGACTGTTCCGGCAGACAAGTTGGGCCGGGCTATGACAGATATTCAGAAGATGTCCGGTACGTTTTCAGAACCGGAGAATGAGAACGGGCGCATGGTACTGTCCGGAACTGCTCCCGTATCGCGGATGCAGGGCTACGCGGCAGAGGTGACTGCCTATACCAGAGGCGAGGGGCAGCTGTCCTGTGCGCTTAAGGGCTATGGCCCCTGCGGCAATGCGGAGGAGATCATTGCTGCCGCAGGCTATGATTCGGAAGCGGACGTCCAGAATCCCACTGGATCGGTGTTCTGTGCCCATGGCGCAGGCTTTTATGTACCATGGAATCAGGTTTTTTCCTATATGCAGGTGGATGGCGTTCTACGGCCGAAGAAGGATTCGGGGGAAGTGGGGCTTGAGACTGCCAGACGAAGCCGGTCTTCTCTGGGGGCAGCAGATCCGAAGGAACTGGACGAGATATTCGAACGTACCTATGGGCCGATCCGGCGTGACCGTCAGGGCGTAGGTCGTGTGGAACGAAGCTTCCGGAAGGAATCGGACGAGGAAGGAATCCGGGAAATCAGGTTCCGGAAGAAGGAAAAGGAATATCTTCTGGTGGACGGCTATAATATTATCTTTGCCTGGGAGGATCTGAAGGCGCTTTCCGAAGTGAATCTGGAGTCTGCCCGGGGAAAGCTGATGGATATTCTCTGCAATCTGCAGGGAGCTTTGGGCTGTACGCTGATTCTGGTCTTTGATGCTTATCGTGTAGAAGGAGGAACCCGGGAAATTTTTCGGTACCATAATATTCATGTGGTGTATACAAAAGAAGCTGAGACGGCGGACCAGTATATTGAGAAGACGGTTCATGAAATAGGAAGAAAATATCAGGTGACGGTAGCTACCTCCGACGGCCTGGAGCAGGTGATTATTATGGGACAGGGCGCGGCAAGGCTTTCTGCCTCGGGTATTCGGGAGCTGGTGGAGCTGACCGGAAACGAGCTTCGGGAAAGTCTGGAGCAGAAGCCGGTGGGCGCAAAGAATTATCTGTTTGAAAATCTGTCTGACGAGGTCCGCGGCTGGATAGAAGAAATGATGTCAGCAGAAGAATGAGAGAAAATCAAATTCAGGAGTGAAGGATTACATGAATAAAAAAGAAATTGCGGAGATAAAGAAGCAGTTTACGCCTCAGAACTGTGCGCTGACCAGACTCTGCGCCTGTTATGTGGATGGAGAGAAGAATAAAAAGAGCGAGATGAAAGAGGCGTTTCTTTCCCAGTCCGAGGAAGAATGCTTTAAATATTTTGAAATTTTCAGAAAGAGCCTGTCCGGTACGGTGGGAAAAAATCTGGTAAATCTGGAGTTTCCGCTGGAAACGGAGCTGGAAGGCGGGCAGCAGGAGTTTTTACGGAAGCTTCGGGATAGCAAGTTGAAGGACGATGTACTTCTGGAGCAGTTCTATGACAAGATCATAGAAAACTATGAATATGGAGAGAATTACCTGATTTTACTGGTACACGGCATGTATGACGTGCCGGGCAAGTCCTCAGACAATGAGGAGATGTTTGATGCTTCTGACGAGGTGTACGAGTATCTGCTTTGTACCATCTGTCCGGTAAATCTGGACAAGGCAGGCTTAAGCTATGACGCGGAGAGTAACCGCTTTGGTTCCAGGGTAAGGGACTGGCTGGTAGAGCTTCCCATGGCGGGCTTTCTGTTCCCGGCATTTCAGGATCGCAGTACAGATCTGCACAGCATGCTTTACTATTCCAAGAATGCGGAAGAATTGAAGGACGACTTTGTAGAGGGAATGTTTGGCTGCGGTACGCCATTGACTGCCGCGGATCAGAAGGATACCTTCAACGCTATGATTGAGGAAACCCTGGGTGAGGAGTGCGATTACGAGGCAGTCCGGAATATCCATGAGAAGCTATATGAGATGGCGGAGGAAAAGAAGGATGAGCCGGAGCCTCTGGTGCTAAGTAAGGCCGAAGTAAAGCATCTCTTTGCGGAAAGCGGCGTGAAGGCAGAGAAAATGGAAGAGCTTGAGGAACGCTATGAGGAATCGGTGGGAGCCAATACGGAATTTCTGGCTTCCAATGTGATGAATACGCGAAAATTTGAGATTAAGGCGCCTGACGTGGTGATTCAGGTAAATCCGGAGCGTGCGGATCTGGTGGAGACACGGATCATCAACGGAAGAAAATGTCTGGTGATTCCGGTAGATGACCGGGTGGAGGTAAATGGAATCTCTGTCCTTACGATGGGACGTTCCGGACAGGAAGAGGAAGGTTGGGAATAGAATGCGAGAACAGCTGACAAAACAGGATGTGGAAAAAATCCAGCAGGAGATAGAACACCGGAAGCTGGTGGTGCGAAAGGAAGCGATTGAGGCAGTCAAGGAAGCGCGTGCCCATGGAGATTTGAGTGAAAATTTCGAGTATTACGCAGCGAAGAAGGATAAGAACCAGAATGAAAGTCGGATTCGCTATCTGGAGAGAATGCTGAAGACCGCTCGGGTGATAGAAGATCATTCCGGCGCAGACGAGGTAGGCATGGATACAAAGGTTGTGCTATACTATGAAGACGAGGACGAAACGGAAGAAGTGAAAATCGTCACTTCTATCCGGGGAAATTCCCTGGAGGGCCGTATCAGCATTGAGTCGCCGCTGGGAAAAGCGCTTCTGGGTCATAAAGTGGGTGACCGGGTTCACGTACAGGTGGGAAACGGCGGTTATGAGGTACAGATTCGTTCCATTGACAAAGACGGAGGCGAGGACGAAGGGATCCGGAAATTCTGACGGCCGGCTCTTACGCAGTTGATAAAATACAAAGAAAAATGGGGATAGGTTATGAATAGGACAACCATGGTTCCGTTTGTAAAATGGGCCGGAGGCAAGCGGCAGATGCTGGAGCAGCTCTATATCCGTATGCCGGAAACGTATAATACGTATTATGAGCCCTTTGCAGGCGGGGGAGCGCTGGTGCTTTCCCTGGCTCCGGAAGGAGCCCATATGAATGATATCAATCAGGAGCTGGTTCACACTTACAGGGTGATTCGTGATCACCTGGACGCCATTCTGGAAAGGCTGATGGAGTTGGATAAGGTTACCTGCACCCGGGAATTTTATTATGAAATGCGCAGCCGTTATAATGAGAAGCGTCTTGGCGGTTCCTATGATACGGAGATGGCCGCGTTATTTATATATCTGAATAAGCATTGCTTTAACGGTCTGTACCGGGTAAACGCCCGGGGGGAATTTAACGTGCCCTGGAACCAGAAGCAGTCGGTGCGCTCCATGGATATGGAAAATATCAAGGCGATTTCTGCATATCTGAAATCTGTGACCATTACCTGTCAGGATTTTGAAGAGGCGCTTTCCGATGTAAAGGAAGGGGATTTCGTTTATTTTGATAGTCCCTACGCGCCGTTGAACCCCACCTCCTTTGATTCCTATACCAAAGAGGGATTTACGGAGGAGGAGCATCGCCGTCTGGCGGCCTTATTCCGGCAGCTGACGGAGAAAGGCGTATTTTGTATGCTGACCAATCATAACACAGAGCTGATCCGGGAATTGTACGAGGGCTTCCTGATTGAAGAAATCGACGTGCGCCGGGCTATTAATTCAGATCCCCAAAAGCGCCGGGGAAAAGAAGTTATCATTCGGAATTACGGAGAAGCAATTCAGGCAATAAGCAGAAGTAAAAAGTAAGCGGAAGAAATGAGGGACATGAATGATGAGTACAGATAATCGGCTGATGATAACAAATTTACAGAAACTGGAACACTTTTACGCCTTGATGGCAAAGGCGACCGGACTTCCCTTCGCGGAGTGTGATCCGGAGACCTTTGATGATCAGGTTGCTGTTTTTGAGATTGAGCAGGATGCGAAGAACTACGCGGAAGCTCTGGAGAATGACAACTATCCGACTATTGTGACGGATATTACAAAGGAAAAGATGCAGGCTTTTTATACGGGTCTTTATCTGACCGGAATTAACAGAGTAGCCTTTCACAATGGTTCCGGCTTCTGCTATCTGGATCTGAACGCGATTGTAACAGTGAAAAAGCCGGAGCAGAAGGAAAATATGCCTCCGGTCATGAATGATTCCCTGCAATTAACGGCCGTTTATTTTCTACAGGAGCTGCGCCGCCCCAATCAGGACAATACAGACAGGGAGCGGGCAAAGAAGCTGCAGGAGATGGAGCAGGAGCTGATTGCGGATCTGAGACGTTCCCGTTTTGTCCTTGCTATTGATGTAACAGATGTGAAAGGGCCGGTAGATTTGTCGAAGCCCAATTCAGATATCAAGGTTCCTTATCTGAAAAATCCGGCGGGTGATGTGATTCAGCCGATTTTCTCGGATCTGTGGGAGTATGAAAAATTCCGTCAGAAGAATCCCCGGAAGCTGCAGGCGCTTTCCGTTTCCTTCCAGAGACTGGTACCGCCGATCATTCAGAACGCAAAGGGGTTTGCGCTGAATCCGGCAGGGTTCAATCTGCTGCTTCAGCGGGATAAGATAGAGGCATTGGTAAAACAGCAGTAAAATGGTATAAAAGCAGCGCTTCTGGATATGCGAAAACCAGAAGCGCTGCTTTGTATTAAACGTTAAAACGGAACAGGATGACGTCGCCGTCTTTCACCACGTAGTCCTTTCCCTCCAGACCTACCAGTCCTTTTTCCTTGGCAGCGGAATAGCTGCCGCAGTCCAGCAGATCCTGATAGTTTACAACCTCGGCGCGGATAAAGCCACGCTCGAAGTCAGAATGAATCTTGCCGGCTGCCTGGGGCGCCTTGGTCCCCCGGGTAATGGTCCATGCGCGGGTTTCAGTTTCTCCGGCAGTCAGGTAACTGATGAGTCCCAGCAAGTGATAGCTTGCGCGGATCAGCTTGTCCAGACCGGATTCCTTTAATCCCAGATCCTCCAGGAACATAGTCTTTTCATCGTCGTCCAGTTCGGAAATTTCCTCTTCAATCTGAGCGCAGATAACAAAAACCTCACTGCCATTCTCGGCTGCGTATTTGCGGACTGCTTCTACGTGGGGATTGGAAGCGCCGTCGTCTGCCAGATCGTCCTCGCCTACATTGGCCGCGAAGATCACGGGCTTATAGGTCAGAAGATTGTAGCTGGCAAGCCATTCCTGCTCGTCCTCGTCATCGGTGGTAAAGCCGGACGCCATTTTGCCGTCCTCCAGCCATGCCTTCAGGCGGTTCAGAAGCTCCAGCTCCTTTGCCAGGGTCTTGTCGTTGCGGGCACCGCGGACGGTTTTGCTGATTCTTCTTTCCAGAATCTCCAGATCGGAGAAAATCAGCTCCAGATTAATCGTTTCAATATCACGGATGGGATCCACACTTCCGTCTACATGAATGACATTGGTGTCCTCGAAACAGCGGACTACGTGTACGATAGCATCTACCTCACGGATGTTGGCCAGAAACTGATTGCCCAGGCCCTCGCCCTTGGATGCGCCCTTTACCAGACCTGCGATATCCACGAACTCGATGACAGCAGGGGTTACCTTTGCGGAATGATACATATCAGCCAGCAGCCCCAGACGGGCGTCCGGTACCGCAACCACGCCCACATTGGGATCGATGGTACAGAAAGGATAGTTGGCGGATTCTGCTCCTGCTTTTGTCAGGGAATTGAACAGGGTACTTTTGCCGACATTCGGCAGACCCACGATACCTAATTTCATGTTATCTATATCCTCCTTAAAACCTTATCGTCTCTGAACGATTTTCTTAAAACATTCAAAGTACACTATAGCATACTCAAATCAAAAAGTAAATTCAAACCAGTCATAAATGGAAAAAACAGTCACATAAGATAAGACAGAGATTGTTCGGGAGACTGTGGTATGAAGAGTTTGATTTTGTCGATGATGGAGCAATATGGGTATCCCGGGCTTCTGGCCCTGATTTTTCTGGAACATGTATTTCCGCCTATTCCGTCGGAGGTGATTCTGCCCTTCGGCGGATTTCTGACGCTCCATACGGCTTTGAGCGTACCTGGAGTGGTACTGTTTGCCACGCTTGGCTCTCTGGCGGGGGCGTTGGTTCTCTACGGGGCGGGCTTCCTTTTAAACCGGGAACGGCTGACGAGGCTGACAGAGGGGAAGCTTGGGAAAATTCTTCATCTGAACGGGGAAGATCTGGAAAAAGCGGAGAGCTGGTTTCGGAAAAAGGGGCAGGGAACGGTTTTATTCTGCCGCTGTATTCCGGTGGTGCGGAGTCTGATCTCCATTCCGGCCGGCATGAGCCGTATGGATCTGTCCCTGTTTTTGCTTTATACCACGATAGGGAGCCTGATCTGGAACGTTCTTCTGGTATCCCTGGGGGCATTCCTGGGAGAATCCTGGGAATACCTTGCCTGGCTGGTGGGGGAATACTCCCATGTGATGCTGATCATACTGGGAATCAGCGGTCTCAGTTGGGGAACAGGCCTTATTCTAAGAAGAAAATTTAAGGAATAAGGTCTTGATTTTTAATAACAATTAAGATATTATTAAGAAGTAAGTGGTGGCAAGTGGTAAAAAGTGGTGCCAAAGTGCAGAAAAGTGGCACGAAAGCACCGGAACCGGAAGAAATGGGGTGACGCTATGTTCCGCGGCGAATACAACCATACGGTGGACACCAAGGGCAGGCTGATCATTCCTTCAAAGTTTCGGGAAAAGCTCGGTGACGAGTGTATTGTGACAAGAGGACTGGATGGCTGTCTTTTTGTATTTCCCATGAAAGAATGGGAGAGCTACGAGGAAAAGCTAAAGCAGCTTCCCATGACCAATAAGAATGCCCGTTCCTTTGTTCGTTTCCTGACCGCAGGCGCCACTTCCTGTGAGTTTGACAAGCAGGGAAGAGTACTGATTCCGGCAACCCTGCGGAAGTTTGCGGGAATCGAAAAGGACGTTGTGCTGGCCGGACTCCTGAACCGTATCGAGATCTGGAGCGAGGAGAAGTGGAACGAGAACAACAATTACGAAGAGATTGACATGGACGAGATTGCAGGTCAGCTGACAGAGCTTGGTCTGGATATCTGACAGAAAAGGGGACAGGCATGGAATTTTCACATGTATCCGTCTTACTGCATGAGACGATAGAACAACTGCATATTCGTCCGGATGGAATATACGTAGACGGCACGCTGGGCGGCGGCGGACATTCCTATGAGATTTGCAGACGGCTTTCGGACAAGGGAAGGCTGATTGGCATTGACCAGGATGCGGACGCCATTGCGGCAGCAGGAGAGAGACTGAAGGAGTTCGGCGATCGGGTTACGATTGTCCGGAGTAATTACTGTAATATGCGCCGGGAGCTTGCGAACCTGGGGATTGAGCGTGTGGACGGCATTGTGCTGGATCTGGGCGTGTCCTCCTATCAGCTGGACGCGGCGGACAGAGGCTTTACCTACCGGGTGGACGCGCCGCTGGACATGCGGATGGATCAGCGTCAGACAAAGACGGCGAGGGACATCGTGAATGGCTATACGGAGCATGAGCTCTACCGGATTATCCGGGATTACGGCGAGGAAAAGTTCGCGGCCAATATCGCAAAGCACATCGCGGCAGCCAGAGAAAAGAAGCCCATCGAGACAACAGGGGAGCTGACGGAGATTATCCGGGCAGCTATTCCGGCAAAGTTCCGGGTTGTGGGCGGACATCCGGCCAAGCGGACCTTCCAGGCTATCCGCATAGAGCTGAATCAGGAGCTTGAGGTACTGAAGAATTCTCTGGACGATATGATAGACCTTCTGAATCCGGGCGGCAGAATCTGCGTGATTACCTTCCATTCTCTGGAGGACCGGATTGTAAAGACCATATTTAAAACCAATGAAAATCCCTGTACCTGCCCTTCCAGCTTTCCTGTGTGTGTGTGTGGTAAAAAACCGAAGGGCAGGTCACCGATTCGAAAGCCGATTGCTCCAAGCGCGGAGGAATTGGAATACAATAAAAGATCCAAAAGCTCGAAGCTTCGTGTCTTTGAGCGGACGGAAAGTTAGGAAGCGAAAAGATGGCAGAGATCAGAAGCATTTATACAGATAGAAGAACAGATAACAGAACAGAGGCAGACAGAAGGCGGGATCTCTACGTGGACGGATCAGCAGTCCGCAAGCTCCGGGTAAAGGAACAGCCAAAGCAGTGGCAGATCCGGGAGGAGCGGCCCTCCGTACATAGAGCCCACAGGATCAGAACCCGGCAGATGGGAATCGGTCATGTGCTGTTTCTTGCGGCAGCTCTGGGCGTAGCCATGTGGGTCTGCGTGGGATATCTGCAGCTCCAGGCGGATAATACGGCCCGGGTAAAGAACCTTGCGGCGCTGGAGTCAGAGCTTTCCCAGTTGAAGGACGAGAATGACGACGAATATAACAGAGTCACCACATCGGTAGACCTGGAGAAAATTCGCGATATCGCCGTCAATGAGCTGGGAATGGTATATGCAAATGAGGATCAGGTAGTACTTTACGACAACGAGGGGAGCGATTACGTAAAGCAGTATGCCGATATTCCGGAGAGTAACGAAGGCGGACTTAAGGGAGTGCTTGGCACGATTAGCAGGTGAGTAATTTGAGCGAACAGTCAAATGGAAAGAAATCGAGAGCGCGGATGCAGGTGCTGCTTACCAATCGTATGAAACGTAAGCTGGCGCTGGTATTTGCGCTCATTGTACTTGCCCTGATGGGAGTTAATGTACGGCTGGCCTATATCAATAAGACCAGCGGAGACAGATATACGAAAAAGGTTCTGGCGCAGCAGGATACCAACAGTACACTGCTGCCTTATCGTCGCGGCGATATTCTGGATCGAAACGGAACCATTCTGGCTACCAGCGAGAAGGTGTACAATCTGATTCTGGATCCCAAGGTACTCTGGCAGAATGAGGACAAGGAGGATGCGGACAAGGATTGTGTGGAGCCTACGATCCGGGCGCTGGTGCAGTATTTCGAGCTGGATGAGGCGGAGCTTCGTTCTACCTTAAATGAAAAAAAGGACAGCAGCTACGTAATTCTGAAAAAACAGATGAGTAAGGACGAAATTTCAGATTTCAAGGCTGCTCAGGAGGATAAGGAGACAGGAAGTAAAATCAAGGGCGTCTGGTTTGAGGATTCCTATATCCGCCGTTATCCTTACAATTCGCTGGGCTGTCATGTGATTGGTTATACAGTTACGGGTAACCAGGGCCAGACCGGTATAGAGGAGGAATACAGCAGCACCCTGAACGGAACCAACGGGCGCAGCTACAAGTACCTGAACGAGGATCTGGAGCAGTCTACTTCTGTAAAAAAGGCTGTGGACGGCAATACTGTGGTGTCTACCCTTGACGCAACCCTGCAGGGAATTGCGGAGAAGTACATTGATAAATTTATAGAGGACTATACCAATAAAAGCGTAGAAGGACCGGCAGCCAAGAATATTGGCATCCTGATGATGAATCCCCAGAACGGAGAGATTCTGGCGATGGCTGGCGATGTGGATTTCGATCTGAATAATCCCCAGGATCTGGTGGAAAATGGTTATCTGACCCAGGAACAGGTGGATTCCATGACAGAAGAGGAGCAGCTGGACGCTAAAAACCAGATGTGGCGTAATTTCTGTATCAGCGACGGCTATGAGCCCGGATCTACCGTAAAACCCATGACGGTGGCGGCGGCTCTGGAGCTGGGCGTGGTCAGCGATTCTACCACCTTTCTCTGCGACGGTGGACAGGTTATCGTACAGGGACAGCCCAAGATTAAATGCGCGAAAAAGACAGGACACGGCATTATCAGCCTGGAGGGTTCGCTGATGTTTTCCTGCAATGACGCCCTGATGCAGATGGGAGCCATGCTCGGCTATGACAATTTTCTGAAATATCAGCAGATTTTCAATTTCGGACTGAAGACGAACATCGATCTTCCCGGTGAGACGAATAACGCTTCGACGGTATTTACAAAGGATACCATGGGCCCGGTAGAGCTGGCCACCAGTTCCTTTGGCCAGGGCTTCAATACGTCCATGATCCAGGTAGCTTCGGCCTTTTCCTCCGTTATCAATGGAGGTTATTATTATCAGCCCCATGTGGTAAAGAAGATTCTGAACGCAGATGGCGGTACGGTGGAGACAGTCAATCCGGTGTTGGTGCGCCAGACGATTTCCAATAAGACCTCGTCGCTGATTCGGCAGTATCTGTATCACACCATGTATGGAAGCGCAGATTCCAACGGTAACAATGCCACCGGAAGAAAGGCGCGGGTAGCCGGATATACCATGGGTGGCAAGACGGGAACGGCCCAGAAGGTGCCCCGTTCTGCGCGGAAATATCTGGTATCTTTTATCGGTTTTGCGCCGGCGGATAATCCCCAGGTGGTCTGCTATGTGGTAGTAGACGAGCCCAACGCGGACAGTCCGGTTACGCAGGCTAGCAGCGCCTTTGCCCAGGAGATTTTCAAGAATATTATGAAGGAAGCCATGCCCTATCTGAATATCTATGCTACGGCGGAGATTCCGGAGGATATGAAAGCAGAGGTGGAGGCAGAGCAGGCAGCCGCTGCGGAGCAGGAGGCAGAAGAGGAAGCGAAGGAAGACGAGACGCCTGTGGAGGAGGGTACCCTGGTAGATCCGAATACAGGTGAAACGGTGAAGATGCCCACGGAGGAGGAAGTAGAGGCCGACGGTGACAGCGGTCCGCTGGACGGCTATGAAAGCCCGCTCCTTCCCGGAGATGGAAGCACAGCTTCAGAGGACAGTACCGAATAGAGAGGCGGAAAGCGCCGCATAAAGTCAGAAACCCCATAATAGGTTGTAACAAACCGATTATGGGGTTTTTATGAAAACAGGGGAACAGAAAGTAAGAACCTACAACCGGAAAAAGCTGACGCTGGTTTTTGGAGTCTGCGTTCTGCTGCTGGCGGGGCTGACAGCGCGTCTGGGCTACTTGATGATTTTCCGATCCGAATATTATCAGAAGTTGGCGGAGGATCTTCATCAGCGGGAGCGGAGCATTAAGGCGGCCCGGGGGAAAATCCTTGACCGGAACGGCAGGGTGCTGGCTTCGAATCGGACCGTATGTACCGTGTCGGTGGTACACAGCCAGCTGACCGATCCGGAGGGAGTGATAGAAGCGCTCTGCAGGGAGCTGGGACTGCCAGAGGAAAAGGTGCGGAAACGGGTAGAAAAATACAGTTCCATAGAACGGATTCAGGCCAATGTGGACAAAGAAACGGGAGACCGGATCCGGGCCCTGGAGCTTGACGGGGTAAAAATCGATGAGGATTATAAACGCTGGTATCCCTACGGCTCCCTGGCCTCCAAGGTGCTGGGCTTCACCGGAGGGGATAACCAGGGGATCATCGGTCTGGAGGTCCGGTATGATACCTACCTGCAGGGACAGAAGGGCAGAATTCTGACGCTGACGGACGCCAGAGGAATCGAGCTTCCGGATGCGGGCGAGGAGCGGATAGAGCCAGTTCCGGGGGCGGATCTGCAGGTAAGCCTGGATTATAATATTCAGCGCTGCGCGGAGCAGGCAGCAAAAAAGGTCCGGCAGGAAAAGCAGGCCACCTATGTGTCAATTCTGGTGCTGAATCCGGAAAATGGGGAAATTTACGCCAATGTAAATGTGCCGGAATTTGACCTGAACAATCCCTATGATCTGACAGCATACCTGGAGGACACCGGGCAGAGCGGAGAAGAACGGACGGAACAGGAGAGACAGGATCTGCGGAATCAAATGTGGCGGAACCAGAGTATCCATGACACCTATGAGCCCGGTTCTGTCTTTAAGGTGGTGACAGCGGCGGCAGCCCTGGAAAAGGGAGTGGTGACCCTGCAGGATACCTTCAGCTGCCCGGGCTTCCGAATGGTAGAGGATCGTCGGATCCGCTGTCACAAGGTACAGGGACACGGAACGGAAACCTTTGTACAGGCCATAGAAAATTCCTGCAATCCGGCCTTTATTGACATCGGACAGCGGGTGGGAGCAGAGGATTTCTGCGGATATTTCCGGCAGTTTGGATTAATGGAAAAAACAGGAATTGATTTGCCCGGCGAGGCTAATATTATTATGCATAAGCTGGAAAATATCGGCCCGGTGGAGCTGGCAACCATGTCCTTTGGTCAGTCCTTTCAGATTACACCCATGCAGATGGCGGCCACTGTCAGCTCCATCATCAATGGAGGAACCCGGATTACGCCTCATTTTGGGGTGGCGGTTCTGACGGAGGAGGGAGAAACAGAGAAAAAGCTGGCCTGGCCGAAGGGCAGGAACGTGGTACGCGGCGACACCTCGGAAACTATGCGTTTTTTGCTGGAAAAGGTGGTATCGGAGGGAGGAGGAAGGCGGGCGTATATGGAAGGATACCGGATTGGAGGCAAGACAGCCACCTCCCAGACCCTTCCGAGAGGTACGGGGCGCTATATCTCTTCCTTTATCGGATTTGCCCCGGCAGAGGATCCAAAGGTACTGGCCATGTGCGTGATTCACAATCCCCAGGGGGTCTATTACGGCGGAACCATTGCGGCTCCGGTTATCCGCGGTATCTTTGAAAATATTCTTCCCTATCTTGGCATTGAAAAAACGGAGGAAAAGGCTTATAATGCAGATTAGCTTAAGAAAAGGATATGAGAGGTAGAAAAAAGTTATGGATGTAAAAACACTGATATTTCCGGTTTTGATTTCCTTTGTCATCAGTGCGGCGCTGGGTCCGGTGGTGATTCCGTTGCTCCGCCGGATGAAATTCGGCCAGACAGAGCGTGAGGAGGGACCTAAGAGCCACTTAAAGAAGACGGGTACGCCGACCATGGGCGGCGTGATGATTCTGGCTGCGATTATTGTGACAGCCCTGATTTACGCGAAGGACTATCCGAAGATTATTCCCATTCTCTTTGTGACCGTTGGCTTTGGGATTATCGGTTTTCTGGACGACTATATCAAGATTATGCTTCACCGCTCGGAGGGTCTGACTCCGGGACAGAAGATGTTTGGCCAGTTTCTGGTGACCGGCGTATTTGTCTTTTATTATTATAAAATGACCGGCGGCGATATGGCCATGCTGATCCCCTTCTGGCCGGGTCACTATCTGCATTTGGGCTGGCTTGCTATTCCGGTGGCTTTTCTGGCGATCATCGGAACGGTTAACGGAGCCAATTTTACCGACGGTCTGGACGGCCTGGCTGCCAGTGTGACGGTTCTGATTGCCGTGTTCTTTACGGTGGTGGCAGTGGGTACCGGAAGCGGCATCCATCCGATTACCTGTGCAGTGGTAGGAAGCCTGATGGGATTCCTGCTGTTTAATGTATTTCCGGCCAGCGTCTTTATGGGCGATACAGGATCCCTGGCTCTGGGCGGTTTTGTGGCGGCAACGGCCTACATGATGGATATGCCGATCTTTATTCTGATTGTAGCTTTGATTTACTGGGTGGAGATTCTCTCCGTTATGATTCAGGTAACGTATTTCAAGAAAACCGGCGGAAAGCGAATCTTCCGTATGGCGCCGATTCATCATCATTTTGAGCTGGGCGGCTGGTCGGAGACCAGAGTCGTGGCAGTATTTTCCATCGTGACGGCGTTATTATGTTTGATTGGATTGCTGGCGCTTTAAGGAGGAAAAGACATGATTAAGGATAAAAAGATTCTGGTAATCGGAAGCGGTGTCAGCGGCATCGGAGCAGTGAAGCTTCTGGAGGCAGCGGGCGCGGCTCCCACCCTTTATGACAGCAATGAAAAGCTGACAGAGGAGACTGTGCGGGGCAGACTGCCCGAGGGCAGCAAGTGCGCTATTGTTCTGGGAGAACTTCCGGAACAGCTGAAAAAAGAGACGGAGCTGGTAATATTAAGCCCTGGCGTACCGGTGGATCTGCCGCTGGTGGAGGAGCTTCGGAAGAATGGCGCTGCCATCTGGGGCGAGGTGGAACTGGCTTATCATTTTGGAAAGGGCAGAATTGCGGCAATTACCGGAACAAACGGAAAAACTACAACGACAACGCTGGTAGGAGAGATTTTCAAGAGCTATTATCCGGAGGTTTTTGTGGTAGGCAATATCGGAACCGCTTACACGGCGGAGGCCCTGAAAATGACAGAGAACAGCGTGACGGCTGCGGAGATCAGCAGCTTTCAGCTGGAAACCATTGAGAGCTTCCATCCGAAGGTCAGCGCGATTCTGAATATTACGCCGGATCACCTGAACCGCCATCACACCATGAAGTGCTATATCGAAACCAAGGAAAAGATCGCGGAAAATCAGACGGCAGAGGATACCTGCGTGCTGAATTATGACGATGAGGAGACGAGACGCTTCGGGGAGAATTGTAAGGCTTCGGTTCTGTATTTCAGCCGGGAGCATATACTGGATCAGGGCGTATATATGGACGGAACGGCGATCGTATACAAAGATGAGTCTGTGAGGACGAAGATCTGCGACGTCAGCGAGCTGAAGCTTCTGGGAACCCATAACTATGAAAATGTCATGGCAGCAGTGGCCATTGCAGCAGCGATGGGAGTTCCACTTCCCTATATCCGGGAGACGGTGATTCGCTTTACGGCCGTAGAGCACCGGATTGAGTTCGTGGCAGAGAAGAAGGGCGTGGCCTATTACAACGATTCCAAGGGAACCAATACCGACGCGTCCATCAAGGCAGTGCAGGCCATGAACCGTCCTACCATTGTGATCGGCGGCGGCTACGATAAGCACGTCAGCTTTGACGATTGGATTGAATGCTTTGGAGATAAGGTGAAATGGCTGGTGCTGCTGGGACAGACGGCCAATCAGATTGCCGAGACAGCGAAGAAGCATGGATTTACGAAGATTGTATTTACCGGAAGCCTGAAGGAAGCGGTAGAGGTATGCGCCGAAAAGGCAGAGAGCGGCGACGCGGTTTTGCTTTCCCCTGCCTGCGCAAGCTGGGGAATGTTCGACAATTACGAACAGAGAGGAAGAATGTTTAAAGATTACGTCCGCGCGCTTCCGGAATAAGGAAGCGCCCTGCGAAGCAAAGCAAGGGGCGAGGCCCCGGGACGGAGGGTATATGACAGGTCCGGATTCCGCCGGAAAAAAGAAGAAGCACAGGAGCGGCGCTCCGGATTACGGTCTGGGGCTTACGGTGCTGATTCTGGCGGGGTTCGGACTTGTTGTGCTTTACAGCACCAGCTCCTGGAACGGGCAGGTGAAGTTTGCAGATCCGGCCTATTACCTGAAGAAGCAGCTGTGGGCTACTTCTCTGGGGTTGGCAGTCATGTATGGAGTATCCTGCGTGGATTACCATCGGTGGGAGCGTCTGGCAGTGCCCGGTTATCTGATTTCCCTGGGACTTCAGGCGGCAGTTCTGGCGTTTGGAGATGAATATAACGGATCCAGGCGCTGGCTGTCGGTGGGGCCGCTGTCCTTTCAGCCCTCGGAGTTTGCCAAGGTGGCGGTTATCGTGTTGTTGGCCCGGTTGATCAGCAACCGGACGAAAAAGCCCGTAACCCTCCGGCAGATGTTTGTGGTGATATTGCCGGCTCTGCCTCTGGTGGGGCTGGTGGGTACCAACAACCTGAGTACGGCGATTATTATTATGGGAATTGCGGTAATCCTGATTTTTGTGGCCAGCCCCGGATATCTCCGGTTTATCCTCATCGGCGCAGGCGGGGCAGGGTTTCTGGCGGTGTTTCTGAGCCTGGAATCCTACCGTCTGGAGCGTCTGGCTATCTGGCGGAACCCGGAGGCCTACGAAAAGGGGTATCAGACCATGCAGGGACTTTACGCCATCGGATCCGGAGGCCTGTTCGGCGTGGGCTTTGGCGGAAGCCTGCAGAAGCTGGGCTTTGTACCGGAGGCCCAGAACGATATGATTTTTTCCATTGTCTGCGAGGAGCTTGGGCTGACGGGGGCGGTTCTTTTGATTTCTCTGTTTGTCCTGCTGATCTGGCGGCTTTTTATCATAGCCCTCCACGCGCGGGATTTGTTCGGAGGACTGCTGGTGACCGGAATGATGGGGCATATCTTGATTCAGGTGATTCTGAATATTGCGGTGGTGACCAATGCCATTCCCAACACCGGCATTACGCTGCCCTTTGTCAGCTATGGGGGCACCTCTGTCTTATTTCTCCTGGCGGAAATGGGTCTGGCCCTGAATGTGTCCCGCAGTCACGTTCACCGGGAGAATGGCATATGCTGAAGGTATAGCCGGACTTAGGGGAGAAGATATGGATTATCTGGACATTGAGGGCGGCCGGCCCTTGCAGGGAGAGGTGCGGATACAGGGATCTAAAAATGCGGTGCTTCCGATTCTGTCCGGCGCGTTGCTGCACAGAGGCGTAACCGTAGTAGAAAACAGTCCGGATATTACGGACGTGGAGGCCATGCTGGAGCTGCTGCGGGGCTGTGGATGCAAAATCCGGCGGGAGGGCAGGAAGCTTATCGTGGATGCCGGGCAGGTATATCCTTTGCAGGCAGAAACGGGTTACGCGGCGAAAATGCGCTCTTCCGTCATGCTGCTGGGAAGTCTTCTGGGACGGGTGGGCGAGGTCTTTTTGCCCTATCCGGGAGGCTGTGTCATCGGGGAACGTCCGATCGATCTCCATAAAAAGGCTCTGGAGCAGCTGGGAGCGGAAATTAGACTGGAAGAAAATGGAATTCACGCAGTCTGCAGAAAGCCGGTGGGAGCCAGGATCCGGCTTTCCTTCCCCAGTGTGGGAGCTACGGAAAATGTACTATTGCTGGCGGTAAAGGCCGAGGGGGAGACCATTCTTGAAAATGCGGCCCGGGAGCCGGAAATCTGTGAGCTCTGCCGGTTTCTGCGAAGCATGGGCGCCGGTATCCGCGGAGAGGGAACCGGGCGGATTGTGGTAAAGGGCGGGCAGCCCCTTCATGATACGGTATTTCCGGTCATGGCAGACCGGATTGTGGCGGGAACCTATATGCTGCTTCTGGCGGCTGCAGGCGGAGAAATCTGCCTGAGAGAAACGCCGGCCGGGCAGCTGCAAAGCCTGTGGCCGGTTCTTGCAGCCCTGGGGACAGAGAGCCGGATAGAGGAAAAAACGGTGCTTCTTAGGCGGCAAGAGAGAAAGGAATGCGGGCTAGAGGTGACGACGGCTCCCTATCCGGGATTTCCGACGGATTTGCAGTCGCCCCTTCTGGGCGCGCTGGCAGGTCTGCCCGGAAAGAGCCGGATCCGGGAACAGGTTTTTGAGGCCAGGTTTAAAATTGTGGAGGAGCTTCGAAAAATGGGGGCGGAGATTCGGCTTACAGGACAGGAGGCCGAGGTCAGGGGAAGAATGCTTTTGGGAGCGGTAATGGAGGCCCGGGAGCTCAGGGGCGGCGCGGCTCTCTGTATCGCAGCGGCTGCGGCAGAGGGCAGGAGCCGGATTTTCGGATATCCTTACATTGCCCGGGGCTATGAAAACATAATCGGGGATTTGCAGAAGCTGGGAGTTATGATATACTAGACAGAAACGGAGCAGAAGGAGCGGCATGGAAAAATTTCAGGAACGGAAACAGATAAAAAAACGGAAACGGAGAGGGAAAGGTTTTCTGGCGGCGCTGGTGATTTTTCTGCTGCTGGCATTGGCGGCAGTGGGCCTTATCAGCCTGTTCAAAATCCGTAAGGTGGAGATTACCGGCAACAGCTTCTACAGTGAGCAGGAGATCAGGGACCGGATCATTACAGATCGCTATAGCCAGAATTCCCTGTATCTCTATCTGAAATATAAGTATTTTAACAAGGAAGAGATTCCCTTTATCGATAAGATTGAGGTGAGTCTGAAGGGACCGGGCAGCGTGAAAATCCGTGTCTACGAGAAAAGCGTTATCGGCTACGTGACCTATATGGGCTCCCATTTTTATTTTGACAAGGACGGCGTGGTGGTGGAAAGCTCTGCAGACGTCAAGGAGGGAATTCCCTGTATCTCCGGCGTGAAGTTCAGCTCCCTGGCCCTGTATCAGAAGCTTCAGGTGGAGGACGACAAGATTTTCAGCCGTATCTTAAATATCACCCAGCTTCTGAAGAAATACGAGCTGAGTCCGGACAAAATTGAATTTGGCAGGGATTTGAGCCTGACCCTGTATTTTGCCGATGTGAAGGTAGCTCTGGGAAGCGGGGACAATCTGGAGGATAAGGTGGGACGGCTCCACGAGCTGTACAGCGATTTGGAAGGGCTGTCCGGAACCCTGCGTATGGAAAATTATACCTCAGATTCCAAATTTATCAGCTTCGAGAAGGACAGTTCCGGGGAATAGCGTATAGAAAAAAATAATTTTGGAAATGTTATAAATAGGGTTGATAAATTTCTGGAAAAAAGTTATCATATGTGGTATGAGAAAAATTGGAAGTTCTCTGCCTTCGGGTATGATTTATGAGAATAATAGAGGGAAATAGGAGGGCAATATTTTGCTTGAGATTATGATGAACGATGCAGAAGCCGCAGCCAGAATTATTGTAATTGGAGTCGGCGGTGCCGGAAATAATGCAGTAAACCGGATGATAGATGAGCAGATTGCAGGCGTAGAGTTTGTGGGAGTAAATACGGACAAGCAGGCTCTGCAGTTCTGTAAGGCAGAGCGTGCCATTCAGATCGGTGAGAAGCTGACCAAGGGACTGGGCGCGGGAGCCAAGCCGGAGATCGGTGAAAAGGCTGCCGAGGAGAGCATCGAGGAGATCAAGGAAGCCATCCAGGGCGCGGATATGGTATTTGTTACCTGCGGTATGGGCGGCGGTACCGGAACCGGCGGAGCACCGGTGATCGCCAAGCTGGCCAAGGATATGGGTATCCTGACAGTCGGCGTTGTGACGAAGCCCTTCCGTTTTGAGAATAAAGTACGGATGCAGAATGCGATGACAGGAATTCAGAAGCTGAAGGAGAGCGTGGATACTCTGATCGTGATCCCCAACGATAAGCTGCTGGAGATCGTAGATCGCCGCACTACCATGCCGGACGCGCTGAAGAAGGCCGATGAGGTCCTGCAGCAGGCGGTACAGGGAATCACAGATCTGATTAACCTGCCGGCCCTGATCAATCTGGACTTCGCGGATGTGCAGACCGTTATGACAGACAAGGGTATCGCGCATATCGGTATTGGTTCCGGTAAGGGCGATGACAAGGCTCTGGACGCAGTAAAGCAGGCAGTTGCCAGCCCGCTTCTGGAGACCACTATTGTGGGCGCTTCCCATGTCATCATCAATATTTCCGGAGACATTTCCCTGATGGATGCCAACGACGCTGCAAGCTATGTGCAGGATCTGGCAGGCGACGATGCCAATATTATCTTTGGTGCGATGTATGATGATACATACACCGATGAAGCCACCATTACCGTCATTGCGACCGGACTGGATGAGAACAGCAGCACCAAGGTTCTGCCGAAGAGCAGCAGCTTTGGAAAGATGCCGGCCACAGCGGCGAAGCCGTCCTTTGATTCCAACGGACAGAGCGCAGCGCAGACTGCTGCGGAGCCGCCGGTATTCAAGCCCCTGCCGGGTCTGAATATGCCGAAGCGTCCCGAGAGCCGGGTTCCGGAAACAGAGATTAAGATTCCGGAGTTTTTACAGAGAAATAAATAATCAGAGAAAAAAGGGGCTGACGCAGTGGTGCGGACAGCCCTTTTCCTTGGAGGAACCGTATGAAAACCATTACCATAGAAGAACTGATGAAGCTTGCGCCCGAAGAGATGACCATTCTGGATGTGCGTCCCCGGGAGGAGTACCGAAGAGGTACCTTTGCGGGAGCCTTAAGTATGCCGATGAAGGAGATTCCGGAGCGCGTGGAGGAAATCCCGAAGGACAAGCCGGTCTGCCTTTTGTGCCACACGGGAGAACGGAGTGTGGAGTATGTGGATTACCTGGAACAGAAGGGCTATGACGCCTGGAATGTGGAGGGCGGATACCGGGCCTATCTGCGTATAGAGCTGGCCCGCTTTGTGCAGGAGGAGGACGCCCGGAAGGAGAAAACGGCGGAAATCGAGCGCAGTATCATCAAAAAATTCCGAAAGCCCCTGTGGCGGAAATTTACCCAGGCGATTCAGGAATATGAGCTTATCCAGCCCGGAGATAAAATCGCCGCCTGTATTTCCGGCGGTAAGGATTCCATGCTGATGGCCAAGCTGCTGCAGGAGTTGCAGCGCCATGGAAAATATCCCTTTGAACTGGTCTTTCTGGTGATGAACCCCGGTTATAACGCGGACAACTGGAAAATTATCCAGGATAACGCCAAAGTCCTGGGAATTCCGCTGACAGTATTTGAAAGCGAGATCTTCGATATTGTGGCCGGAGTAGACCGGAATCCCTGCTATCTCTGCGCCCGTATGCGTCGGGGTAATCTCTACGCGGAGGCAAAGGCCCTGGGCTGCAATAAGATTGCCCTGGGACATCATTTTGACGATGTGGTAGAGACGATCCTGATGGGAATGCTCTACAGCGGAAAGATTGAAACCATGATGCCCAAGCTGCACAGCAAGAATTTCGAGGGAATGGAGCTGATACGTCCCATGTATAAAATCAAGGAGGAGGACATCAAGGCCTGGAGAGATTACCACAAGCTTCATTTTATCCAGTGCGCCTGTCGTTTTACGGAGAACTGCGCAACCTGTGGAGGAGAGCATGGCTCCAAGCGTGACGAGATGAAGGAGCTGATGAAGCAGTTCCGTGCCACCAGTGATGTGATTGAGTCCAACATCTTCCAGAGTGTCCATAACATCAACCTGAGAACCGTCATCGGTTATCATAAGGACGATGAGGTTTATAACTTTTTAGATGATTATCAAGAGCGTTAGATCCTGTCGAATCCTGTAGAATAAATCCATTCTGCAAATCCCATAAATTTACAAATTATGCAGCCCGCCTTCTCTATAATGTAGGACAGAAAGAAGGTGGGCTGTGTACCATACGCTGTACATAGACGTATTTTTCCTGGAGAATCTGCTGACAGATTATCTGCTTCTATCGCTGACAGACCGGCTTCTGAAGCTGCGCTCCGGGATCCTGCGAAGGCTTGCGGCCGCCGCCGCGGGCAGTCTGGTGGTCTGTGTCCTCTACGGACTGGGCTGGCAGAGAAGCATGCTCGGAAAGCTGCTCCTGCATGGGGCGGTCGGGCCATGCATGGCGCTGGTGAGCCGGAAATGGAACAGCCGGCGTCTGCTGCTGCAGAGTATTTTCCTGCTGTATCTGAATGCTTTCCTGCTGGGCGGTATCTTCGGCTGGCTTTGGAATACCTGGCGTTTTCCTGCGTACCCTTTTTTATTTTTTACGCTGGTTAGCTATGGAATCTTGAAGCTGAGCATGAGAGCTTTATTCCGACAGCGCAGGCAGGAGCAGAGCATCCGTTCGGTTACGATCCGGTACCGGGGAAAAGCCTGTACCGTCCGGGCCCTTTTGGATACGGGCAACGGTCTGCGGGATCCGGTTTTTGGAAAGCCTGTGAGCATCATCACGGATGGGCTGAAAAAACAGCTCCTGGAGTCCGGGGAGCCGGTCTGGTACCCGATTCCCTACCGGAGTGTAGGCCGGGAGCATGGATTTCTTCCGGCGTTTTACGCAGACGTTCTGGAAATCCGGGAACCGGACGGCAGGAAGCTTAGCAGGGAAAGGCCATTGCTTGGCGTTACCAAAGAACCACTTTCTTCTGATGAATATTACAGTATGATTCTTCACCCGGCGCTGACAGAGCAGTCCGCCGCAGGTGGGGAGGAGAGTGGGAGGAACGAGATGCAATGCTAATCAAAGTGGCGATTCCAAACCAGGTTCAGCTGAAGCTGATCCCCAGTTTTTCGACTTTCTTTGTGGGAAAGCAAAAGGAAATTCATTATATCGGAGGCGCGGAGGTGCTTCCGGCGCCTCTGAACGCAGAGGAGGAGGCCCGGGCTATCCGAAAGCTTGGGACAGAGGAGGGAAAGGAAGCACGCTCCCTGCTCATTGAGCATAATCTGCGGCTGGTGGTCTATATTGCGAAAAAATTCGATAATACCGGCGTGGGCGTGGAAGATCTGATTTCCATTGGAACCATCGGACTTATCAAGGCCATCAATACCTTCAACAGCGGAAAGAATATCAAGCTGGCGACCTACGCTTCCCGCTGTATTGAAAACGAGATTCTGATGTATCTGCGCCGGAATAACAAAACCAGGCTGGAGGTATCCATCGACGAGCCCCTGAATGTGGACTGGGATGGCAATGAGCTGCTGCTGTCTGATATTCTCGGCACCGACGAGGACGTCATTTACCGGGACATCGAGACAGAGATGGAGCGGAAGCTGCTGGACAAGGCAATCGAAACCCTGTCTGAGCGGGAACGGACCATCGTGGAGCTGCGGTTTGGTCTGAAAAACCCCCGGGGCGAGGAAATGACCCAGAAGGAGGTGGCAGATCTTCTGGGAATCTCCCAGTCCTATATCTCCCGGCTGGAAAAGAAAATTATCCGGCGACTGAAAAAGGAGATTTTGAAGTATGAGTAGCTTATAGCTGCAGATAGTTCTGCATGGACTTCAGCGCATTTTTTTCCAGACGGCTGACCTGCGCCTGGGAAATACCGATTTCATCGGCCACCTCCATCTGGGTCCTGCCCTGGAAGAACCGAAGCTGAATGATATAATGTTCCCGTTCTGACAGCCTTTTCATGGCTTCCTGCAGGGAGAGATCTTCAATCCAGAGATCCTCCCTGTTTTTCTTGTCGCTGATCTGATCCATCACATAGAGGGTATCGCCGCCTTCCGTATAGACCGGTTCGTAGAGACTGACCGGACTCTGAATGGCGTCCAGGGCAAAGACAATTTCCTCGTCGGGAATGCCGATTTCCGAGGCAATTTCACTCAAAAGAGGTTCCCGGGAATACTGACGGGTCAGATTCTCCCGGGCGTAAATGGCTTTGTATGCGGTATCCCGCAGGGAGCGGCTGACGCGGATACTGCTGTTGTCCCGGAGATAACGGCGGATTTCCCCGGCAATCATGGGTACGGCGTAGGTGGAAAATTTGACGCCCAGCGTACAGTCGAAGTTGTCGATGGCCTTCATCAGGCCGATACAGCCAATCTGGAACAAATCGTCCGCGTTTTCGTTGGTGGAGGAGAAGCGCTTGATGACGCTCAGCACCAGACGGAGATTCCCTTTGATATAGAGCTCCCGGGCTGCCGGATCGCCCTTGGCAATCCGCTCCCACAGAGCGTCCTTTTCCGCCTGGGTCAGGACAGGCAGCTTCGCTGTATTTACGCCGCAGATTTCTACTTTATTCAGTGCCATCCGGTAAAGTCCTCCTGTAAGATCTTAATAGTTACAAGATTTCCGAAAGAAAAGTTTCTATGCGCGTTTCCCGGAAATTAAAAAAATAATAGGCCTTGACAAAACAGATTCATTTTTGCAATGTATACTTAAGAAATTGCAAATAAATAATGGCTAGGTAAAAAAGGAACTATGCTATGATTAGAAACAGGTAAGGGGACTGTTAAATGGATGTAAAGTGGATTGTAACGGATATGGACGGTACTTTGCTGAACAGCAGAGACGAAATAACAGATCGGACCAGAGAGGCTCTGATGGCCTGCCAGAAAAAGGGAATCCGGCTGATCCTTGCAAGCGGCAGAAGCTATGTGCGTCAGCTGCCCTATGCAGAGGAACTGAAGCTGAAGGAATATGGCGGCTGTCTAATAGAAAATAACGGTCTGACTGTAAACGATCTGTCCCCGGGAGGACGTCATAAGCTGACAGCTCTGGGACGGAAAGATATGGAATTGCTTTTTCCGGTTCTGCAGAAATGGGAAGTGGAGATACAGGGGTATGAGGATGACGCCATTTATTATTGGATTCCTGACTGGCAGCGACCCATAAAAGAAAAAGAACGGCAGGAAAAGGGGTATCCGAAGGAACATCCCCTGGTGGCGGGGGCATGGTCCTGGGTAACTGACAATATCCACAATTATCCCAGGCAGATAGAAATACATTCCATGGATGAGCTGCCGGAAAAAATCAATAAACTGAATGCTACTGACCGGGAAGAACGAATCCTGGAATTGTACGAGATGCTTACGGAAACGTATGCCGGACAGTATGAATTTGTGCGGACCGGTCCGAGACTGATTGAAATTTCACCAAGAGGAATCACAAAAGGACAGACACTGAAGCGCATGATGGACAGGGCCGGGATAAAGCCGGAGGAAGTGATGGCCTTTGGAGACGGGGAAAATGATGTGGATATGTTCCGGGTCATAAAATACGGAATCGCCATGGGAAACGCGGCAGAGTATGTGAAAGCTCATGCCTTTGCTGTGACAGAAACCAATGGGAAGGATGGAATAGCGGCAGCGCTGGAAAGGTACGGGGTTATATGATATGAAAGAAACGCCAAAACCGAGACAGATAGAGATTTTCAGGCTGCTTCTGATGTCCGGAGGCCCCATGGAGATCAGTGCGTTAAAAGAAAAACTGCAGAAAAGTGAAAGAACCATTCGCTATGATGTTCAGGAGCTGAAAGCAATCTGTCAGAACTATGGAATAGAAATCCGTTATCTGACCAGAAAAGGATATGTGATTCCGGTTGCCCAAAAGGCGGAAGGCTCCGCGCTTCTGATGCAATGGGACATGGGAAATAAAGCAGGTTTTATGGATGACGAGGAAGAAAAACGGTTTGAAAGTCTGTTTTTTTACCTTCTGGTCCAGAAGGGATACGTGACAGCAGAAAAACTGGCAGATATATATCTGGCTTCCAAATCCACATTGACCAGGGGCTTGGGAAAGCTGGAAGGATATTTCGGAAACAGCTTCACACTGGATATCCGGAAAGCACAGGGATACCGGCTTCTGGGAGATGAGCTGGAGCTTCGAAAAAAAGCGGTGGAGCTTCTGAGTGTCAGATTCAGGGGAAGCTACAAGGCAGACGAATGGTTTTTACTTCTCCCCGAGGAGTTGAAAAGCAAGATTACTATTCAGCACCTCCGGACTATCAGCCGCAGCATCCGACAGGTGAATGGAAAATATAATATCTGGATTTCCAATACGGCTTATCTGAATCTGATGAGCTACTGTATTGTCCGACATGTGCGGATTCCGGTGATAGAAGAATCCGAAAGAAAATTGGAAGAGTATCATACATACGCGTCGGACATGCTGCAGGAGCTGTCGGCAGAGGAAGGAACAGGAGAAAATCAGCAGGAACTGCTGTGGCTGAAGGAAGTTCTTCGTGATTATGGGATTTGTACAGAGGGTTACCGGGTAAAGGACGAAATCCTGAAACGAATCATGGAGCGTATCATGGCCTATCTGGAAAATGATGAGGAGAGAGGCAGCTTTGAGCTGCAGAACCTGCGAAGGGATTTGGAGGAGCATCTGAAAAATTACCTGACCATGAGCGCGGCGGATTGCCAGGAGGAAGAAAATGAGTTTGTTCTTCAGGAAATCCAGGAATATTATTATTCTCATTTTCAGCTGGCCAAAAAACTGGCCGGAATTATTGAGGAAGAGATTGGACAGAAGCTGGGTATCATGGAAATCTGCTATCTGGCCGTATACCTTTATAAAAATGGAATACAGGCGGAGAACGGGCGCAAAAATGTTATGGTGGTCTGCGCTACCGGTAAGGGACTTTCCCATTTTCTGGCGCTGCGTATCAAGCATGTGTTTCCTATGCTGAATGTGGTGGGACAGGTTTCGCCCTATCAGCTCCTGAAGGCCAGCGATATGAAGGGCGTGGATTTTGCCATATCTACCATTCCGTTGGAAAACAGCGTAGTGCCGGTCGTAAAGATTTCCGGCGTTCTGTTAGCAGAAGATATTCAGAGAATCCAGGATTTCCTGAAATATGGGAAGCTGGTAGATGATCTCCCAATGAAACAAAAAAATCAGGCTTCTTTCCAGGCAAAAACGGATATTTCCATATCAGCACAGCTTATGGGAAAAACAGATCGGAACCTGGCAGAGGCTGCCGGAACCATGAGTAATCTGATTCTGTTGCTTCTGGAATATGTGGCGAAGCTTCCGTCTCAGATTCAGCTGAGCCAGGACGCAATGCTGGGTATGGTCATTCATATGAGCATGGCGGTAAAGCGATGGCTGTCAGGCGAGCCCGCAGAGGATCCGGCAGGAGAGTTCCGACAGGAGTATTACCGGGTTAAAAAAGAATATCCGGATGTATTCCTGATAATGGAAAAATTTTTCGAAACTGTAGAAAATACGCTGCAGGTGAGAATATCGATTTCAGAGAGAACCGCGTTCTTTCTGTACATCATAGAGGAGGAATAAGAAGAATATGAAAAGCCTGTTGATTAAAAACGGTCAGCTGCTTGCTCCGGCGAATGGCTTCCGGAGAGAAAAAAGAGATATTTTCGTGAAAAACGGAATAATTGAGAAAATCGGTGAGCAGCTGGAAGAAGAGGCAGAGATAGTCATTGACGCGGAAAACTGCATTGTGACGCCGGGATTTATCGATATCCATACCCATTGTTATCCGAAGGCATTTTTAGGTCTGGATCCGGATGTGCTGGGCCTGGAGAGAGGCGCAACTACCATTCTGGATGCAGGAAGCAGCGGAGCCGACAATTATGAGGATTTCCGCAGCAGCTACATAGAAAAAGCGAAGACAAAAGTATTTACACTTTTGAACGTATCCAGAGAAGGATTGATCAACGGTCATGAGCTGGACAGTATGGATAAGCTGGACGAGGCAAAGGTAAAGGCCGTGGCAGAAAAGTACAGCGATAATATCGTAGGCCTGAAGGCTAGAGCCAGCGCAAGCGTCGTTGGCGAAATGGGTCTTACTCCGATCGCGGAGGCTGCCCGGATAGCCCATGAGATAGACAGACCGCTGATGATTCATGTGGGAAATTATCCGCCTGCTCTGACGGATGTACTGAAGCTGGTGGACGAGGGCGATATCATCACCCATGCTTACCATGGTAAGAAGGGTGGCATCCTGACCGAAGAGGGCGAAATCATCCAGGAGGCGAAGGACGCCAGAGCCAGAGGCGTGCGTTTCGACGTGGGACACGGCGTGGCAAGCTTCAGCCTCCGTGTATACAAGCAGGCGCTGCTTGACAATTTTGACTGTGATATGATCTCCACAGATCTGCATGTAGAGAACTACAACGGACCGGTATACAATATCGCCAGCGTTATGAGCAAGCTCATCAACTGCGGCGAGAGCCTGGATCAGGTGGTGCATAAGGTTACTTACGTACCGGCTAAGCACTTTGGCCTGACAGGTCTGGGAGAATTAAGGGAGGGCTGCACGGCAGATCTGAATCTTCTGACCCTGGACGCCTGCGAGGAGGAAATTGCGGATTCCATCGGCGATACCATCATCCTCAAGAATAAAATTACAGTAAGAAAAACCATTTACAGTAAGGGAGAAGAAAGTGAAGTATTTAGAAAAAGCATTGGAAATGAATGAAATTGATGCGGAGCATCGGGAACGCACCATCCGAGAGTATGAGGCTGCTAAGGAAAGAGTCAAAAATCTTCCCATTGCCTTAAATGATGACGCGGATGCCATGCTCAGCAATCACCTGGTGGCGCTGATTAAGCGTATTTATACGGGACATTTCGTGGATCCGATTGAGGAGGAGATGATGAACGAGGTGTCCGAAGAGGCATGGAAATATGCCCACATCATTGTAGATCCGTTGTTCGAGGCCCATGGCGTGGCCATCGACAGGAGCGAAGTATTCCTTGTGGGAACCCACATGGAGATGGCGATTGCATCGGCGTCAGCCGTTCAATAAAGAAACAGGAGAAGGAGGAAACACTCGATGAAAGAAGTATTAGTTGTAATCGGCCACCGCATGGGCAAAGGTCAGGCGGTAGCAAGAGGCGTAGAGAAGGCCGGCGGTAAGGCGATTGTAATTCCGGGCATGGCAGCAGATATGAAGCTTGGCGATGTGATGAAGGAAAACAACGCGGATCTGGGCATCAGCTTCTGCGGAAGCGGCGGAGCAGGCGCTCTGACGGCTCAGAACAAATACGGTTACAAGGCAAAATATTCTCTTCGTTCCGTGGACGCTGCATACACAGCTGTGAAGGAAGGCTGTCAGGCAGTCGGACTTGGTTTCTTGGACACAGAAGAGTTGGGCGAGCGTGTCGTACAGGCATGGCGTGAAGTACACGGAGAAGAGTAAAAATGTTTGGAAAGAATGCAGAACGAATCGATACCTTTAATGGAAAACAGCTTTTAGAGGAGTTGGATCATGAGATGACCCTCACCATGACCGGAGGATCACTGGAAAATGCGGTAGGCAATCTGTTTCAGCTGATGCGGAAGCAGATTTTCCAGGAAATTTCCTATCCGATCATTCAGATGGAAGCAAAAGAAGTGTACTTCGATGAGGTACAGGTTCAGAAAGAGACCGAACGTTTTATGTTTCTTTTCATGCCAAGAGAAAAGATGACTTTTACGATTACCGCAAGGATCGTGGTAAAAGTAAAATATCTTAAAGTAACGAAGGAGGATTTTTAGTATGTTACAGATTATTATTTATTCCGCAATCATCGGTATCATCGGAGGCGGATGTATCGCAGCCGGTGCAGCCCGTATGTTCCATGCGCCGGAAGTTCAGTCTATGGGTGCGTTCCGTACCCTGGGTGAGCTGAATGCCTGCAACGGTGACCCGATTGCACATTTTTCCTTTGGTCTGGGATTTTTCTTCTCGGCTGCAGCTTCTGCAGTAGCGGCAGGATCCCTTACACAGGATGTTATGCACCGTATCGTGCCCAACTGGAGTGCCGCTGCCCTGCTTGTTAAAAACAACAAGGTAGAAGAGACAGTTCAGAATCCGCGCAAGATGATGATGGCTGGTTCCGTTGTCGGCGGTCTGGTTGTTATTTTCCTGAACACGATGGCAAGTATTATCCCGGAGAAGCTTTCTCTGATCGCTTCCGAGGTACTTGGACCTGCAACTACATGGCTCATCAATCCGGTTATGCCTGCGATCTTCTGGTTGGCAGCAGTGGATGCCGGTAAGACCACAGGTATGTGGGGTACTGTTCTGGGCGGCGTATCCGCGCTGATTACCGGAAATGCAACTCCCGGTGTTGTACTTGGTATCCTGATCGGTAAGTCTGCTGAGGAGAACGGTTACAAGAGCAAGGTTGTTCAGGTTCTGATCGCCATCGTTGTAATTCTGTTCGTTGCCATTGCATACTTCAGAGGCTTCTTTGGCAAGTTTTAATTAGGGAGGAAGAGAAAGATGGAAGACAAAAGAACATTTGGTCAGAAAATGGATGAATTTCTTATGAAGGACAGCACCTTTATCCTTCTGGTAATTGGAGCCGCTGCAGCAATTTTTGCAGGAACTTATATGTATATCAGCTTCGGTACAGGCGCATTCAATGATATTTCAATCGTAGCTATGCTCCGTGACGGTATTGACACAGGCGATTACGCGGCAGCCGCAGCATTTGCCGCAGGCTTCCTGATTGCACGTATCCTGGAAGGACCGCTGGTAGGCCTGATGGATATCGGCGGATCTCTGCAGACTGGTGTAGGTATCGGTCTGCCGGCTCTGTTCCTTTCCATGGGATGGAAGCTGCCGTTTACCAACTTCTTTACCGCGCTGATTACCGGTGCTGTGATCGGTCTGGTTATCGGCGGAATCGTTATGCTGGTTCGTAAGCTGATGCCGGAAGGCGTAGCGGTAGGCGGAACCTCCGTTATGATGGGTGCCGGAAATGCAACCGGACGTTACCTGGCTCCGCTTATCGTACTGGCAGCTACCAGCTACAATGTATACGCAGGTCTGGGAGCGATCATTGGTTCCGCTATCTTTTATAAATGGGGTAAAGAGATGACAGGCGGCGCTATCCTTGGCGCTATGATCCTTGGCGGTATTTTTATTCACTAATTCATATTCACAGTATCACGAGGAGACAAAAATGACAGTTTATGAAGAAATCGGACTTCCGCGGGTCATCAACGCCAGTGGCCGGGTAACCGTTCTGGGCGTATCCACCATCAGCGATAAGGTGGCCAAGGCAGCCGTAGCGGGCGGACAGTCCTATGTAGTAGTAGAAGATTTGATGGATAAGGCCGGAGAGATTATCTCTCAGTATACCGGCGGCGAGGACAGCTGCCCGACCGTATGCGCGTCTGCGGCAATCGCCCTTTCCGTGGCAGGAATGATTTCCAGGGGAAAGAAGACGATCATGGATCGTCTGCCGGATTCCACCGGGCTGGCCAATGAGATTATCCTTCAGAAAGGCCATGCCATCAACTTCAACGCTCCCATCGAGACCATGCTGCGTCTGGGCGGCGGCGTACCGGTAGAGGCAGGCTGTGCTACTGAGGTAGTAGTGGAAGACGTTGAGGAGTTAATTAACGAAAAAACAGTTGCCCTGCTTTACGTAAAGAGCCATCACTGCGTACAGAAGGGAATGCTGGATCTGCCGACGATGATCGAGATCGC
>NZ_JBQHTG010000004.1:0-312859 GCF_052065835.1 Candidatus Merdisoma sp. HCP28S3_D10 | reverse complement strand
CTGAAATTGATATTCCTCGATAGCTCAGTGGTAGAGCGTTCGGCTGTTAACCGAAATGTCGTAGGTTCGAGCCCTACTCGGGGAGCTTGAAAACCCTGTAAGCGTTGCTTATAGGGTTTTTTGTTGTATAAAACAGGAAATCATTCAGATAATGGAGAATAAGACCTCTCAATTTTAATTCTGAGAGCTCTTAATAAAGGATGTAAAATTTCTTAGCAGAGCTCGTCTGCCAGAGCTTCTATCTGCGCGCTGCTGTCCTCGTTCAAAGCAGAGAGGATACGGACGTCGGTCTCGGCGAAGGTCAGCTTCTTGCTGCCCTCCAGCAGGTTTTTCATACCCTTTACGGCTGTCGGCGCCCAGGTACCATTTTCCATAAAGGCTACGGTACGGTTCTGGTAGCTGCGGTCAGTCAGATGTTCGATGAAATCACGCATAAACGGGAAGATACTGCCATTGTAGGTGGTGGTAGCCAGTACCAGCTTAGAATACCGGAAAGCGTCTCCCACGGCTTCTGCCATGTCAGAACGCGCCAGGTCGTGGACGATAACGTTGGAGCAGCCTTTCGCATGAAGCTTTTCTGCCAGCAGCTCTACAGCCTCCCTGGTATGGCCATATACAGAAGTGTAGGCGATTACGACGCCCTCGTTTTCAGCCGTATAGGAAGACCAGGTATCATAGAGATTCAGGTAGTAGCCCAGATTTTCCGTAAGGATTGGTCCATGAAGCGGGCAGATGGTCTGGATATCCAGCGTAGCGGCTTTTTTCAGCAAGTTCTGTACCTGTATGCCGAACTTACCGACGATACCGATGTAGTAGCGCCGCGCTTCCGAAGCCCAGTCTTCTTCCACGTCCAGAGCACCGAATTTACCAAAGCCGTCAGCAGAAAACAGAACCTTATCGCAGGTATCGTAGGTGACCATAACCTCCGGCCAGTGAACCATGGGAGCGGCCACAAAGGCCAGAGTGTGGTTGCCGAGGCAGAGCGTATCTCCTTCCTTGATGACAAGCTGTCTGTCAGCAAAGTCTGTGCCAAAGAACTGTTTCATCATGGCAAATGCTTTTGCGCTGGATACAACCATAGTCTTGGGATACTGTTTCATAAATTCAGCGATGTTTGCGGAATGATCCGGTTCCATGTGCTGCACAATCAGATAATCCGGATGACGATCTCCAAGCAGAGCATGGATCTGATCCAGCCATTCCTGTTTGAAACGGGCGTCTACGGTGTCCATAACAGCGATTTTCTCATCCAGGATAACATAGGAATTATATGCCATACCATTGGAAACCACATACTGGCCTTCAAAAAGATCTACGTCATGGTCATTGACGCCTACGTATCGAATATCTTTGGTAATTTCTATTTTCTTACACTCCTTTTGCGAAAAATACATTTGAATCGTTGACATGTCAGCCTGCTGACCTGCATATGTGGATTATAGCATATTTCAGAACAAAAAGGATCGAAAAAGAGCGCTGCCCGTCACATGTTTTTCAATGTGACGGGCAGCACTCTTTTTAACTCTATAGGAAACACCGTGTTATGTTAAAGTACGAAAGCTATGATTCCTATAGAGCAAAAAGCCCTCCGGGGGATCGCACTGCGGCGGAATGGAATGATGTCGCTAAAGCGACCCGCCGCAGGCGGAGAATCCTGCTTCGCAGGATTCTTTCTTAAAGCAGCTTCATAATCTGAAACAGAAATGACCGGCTACCAATTCTCAGATTCATCGCCCCGAAGTTCCAGATATACATGCCCCATACTTACATAAAAGTAAGGGCGGATCCATAAGAATGCAATTCCCATGGAACCGACACCCAGAAGACACAGAGGCAGAAAGCCGATCCACAGGCGGAGAATACGGGCATACTGGCCGCGCATCAGACGGCGGCTGGTGCGGAGCGCTTCAGCGGCAGAGCAGTAAGGGTCATCCAGCAGAACAAATTCCGTCAGGCACCAGGGCAGGGAAAATAAAACAGCCGGGATGCAGGCGATGAGAGCGTAGATAACCATATGTGTCAGCAACTGAAGAACCTCGGCCGACAGATTGGCCAGATCCAGGGAGAGAGGCAGCTTCAGGTAGCAATACAGTGCAGGCGCAAACCAGACGAAGGATACCAGGTAACGGAACAGATAAGTCAGGATAAAGGTATCCGGCTGGGTGCGGAAGGCATAAAAGAGAAGACCAGGCTGTATGAGCGGCTCTTTTTTGCAGAGGGAATAGAGAAAACGAATCAGTCCCACGCCGAGCAGCGCGTTTAACAGGATTACGATCAGGTTCAGAATCCAGAACAGCGCCTGGTTCAGCGGCAGGGGAGAGGTCCCCAGGCTGGTTGTCTGCAGGATAATCGTCAGAGCCATAGTAAAGAGCGTCAGGCTGATCGTCAGATTCACGGCAAAAAAGTATTTGCCCTCCAGAGTTATACGGGCCTTGCGGCGGATTTCCTTTGGTTTCATCATAATGCGCCACCTCCCGTCATCGGAAGCTGTGTGGACAGCTGATTGTAAAGATTGGAAATAGCCTGCTGGAGCGCGTCCGGATCCATCAGGGTTTCCAGTCCGAAAAGCTGAATTGCCAGATAGAAGCCCAGCACCAGTATGACAGCGGCGATGAGAATGGCAAGGATAGATGCGATCATGCCGCCGACAGCCTTTGGAGACATTCGGTAGCTGTCACCCTTGGAGAGATGGGCAAAGAGAATGCTCATACAGCCCAGGGGCAGGGCGAAATATATAAAATAAATGCTGACAACGGAAAGAATAGTCAGCACGCCCAGAACCAGGGACAGGTTCGCCATACGGTTGGGTTTTTTCCGGTAAGGGTTGAAATCCGGCTGTTGAAAGTTTATATTTGGTTGTTCTGTGTTGTAGTCCATAAAAAATCCTCCTGAATCAATATCATATCATAGACAGAAGGGAAAAACAAATTTTTATTAGAAATTATCACCTTGACAAGTATCGGAAAATGTGGTTAAATAAACACATGAACAGTTAATCATATGTAAATATAATTTAAGGAGATAGATACTATGGGAGATATGGAGAAGGAAATCCGGGAGCATGAACATCATCATCATGACCATGAGCACTGCGGCTGCGGTCATGACCATGAAGAGCATGAACACCATCATCACGACCATGAGCATTGCAGCTGTGGCCATGACCATGAAGAACATGTACATCATCACCAGGAACAGGACGCAGCAGATCCGGAAACTGTGGACACATCTGCAAATACAAAGGTCTATATCATTGACGGTCTGGACTGCGCCCATTGCGCAGCCAAGGTAGAGGATCGTATCAATCAGGTGCCCGGCGTCGAGAAGGCGGTTCTGACCTTTGCGACGAAGCAGCTTCGCATTACGGCAGAAAATCCGGACGCTCTGATAGATGAAATCCGCCGGGTCAGCGTGGCTCTGGAACCGGAGGTTACCATTACCGAACGGAATTTTTCCCCGAAAGCTGCTTCGGATAAAACCACAGGAACGGCAAAGGATGAGGAAAAAGAGGAACGCAGAGAACTGATTTCCATCATCATCGGCGCAGTCCTTTTCGTGGTCGGCGAGGTGCTGAGCCACACCGGCGCTGCTTCGATGGTAACGCTGCCTGTATTTATCATCGGCTATCTGATTCTGGGCGCAGGTGTCCTTATGACCGCTGCGAAAAATATTTCCCATGGACAGGTTTTCGATGAAAATTTCCTGATGAGCATTGCCACCCTGGGCGCGTTCGCCATCGGCATGTACCCGGAGGCCATGGGCGTTATGCTGTTCTACCGTATCGGGGAGTTCTTTGAGCATAAGGCGGTGGAGCGCAGCCGTACTCAGATCATGGATGCGGTGGATATGCGGCCCGAGGTAGTCAGCCTGGTACAGGGAAATGAAATCAAGGTAATTCCCGCAGAGCAGGCGATGGTGGGCGACATTCTCATGATTCGCCCCGGCGACCGGATTCCGCTGGATGGCGTAATTGTCGAGGGAGAAAGCCGTCTGGATACCTCCCCCATTACCGGTGAGCCGGTTCCGGTAGCAGTGAAAGCCGGAGATGGTATTACCTCCGGCTGCGTGAATACCTCAGGACAGCTGAAGATCCGTGTAGAGAAGCCGCTGTCGGAATCCATGGTTACCCGGATTCTGGATTCCGTGGAAAATGCGGCCGCCAGCAAGCCGAAGATTGACCGTTTTATTACCCGGTTTTCAAAGGTGTATACACCGGTCGTCGTAACCCTGGCGTTGGCTACCGCTATCATTCCCTCACTGGTCAGCGGAAACTGGCACCAGTGGATCTATACCGCGATTACCTTCCTGGTAATGAGCTGTCCCTGCGCGCTTGTTCTGAGTGTGCCCCTGGCTTTCTTCTCCGGTATCGGAGCAGGCTCCAGGAAAGGCATTCTGTTTAAGGGCGGTGTGGCGATGGAATCCTTAAGCCATCTGGGCGCTGTGGTAATGGATAAGACCGGTACCGTCACGGAAGGAAATTTCAAGCTTCAGAAAGTAGTTTCTGCAGGAACATTGTCTGAGGACGACCTGCTCCGTATCGCAGCCAGCTGCGAACAGTATTCGACCCACCCGATTGCGGCCAGTATTGTCGCTGCTGCCCGGGAAAAGGCTCTGCCCCTTGCGAAGCCTGTTATGCTGGAGGAAATCGCCGGACATGGCGTTTCCGCTTATCTGCCGGAGGGCAAGGTATTCTGTGGAAATAAAAAGCTGCTGGATAAAAATGGAATCGCTATGCATACCCCTGTGGACACCGGTTACGGCTCTGAGGTATTTCTGGCGGTAGACGGCCGTTTTGCCGGATATCTGGTGATCTCAGATACCCTGAAGGCAGATACCGGATCTGCAATTGCCCGTCTGAAGAAAATGGGGCTTCGCACCGTTATGCTGACCGGCGACGCGGAGGAAAGCGCGAAGGCCGTTGCGAAAATGGCGGGTATCGACGAAGTTCACGCAAAGCTGTTGCCGGAGGATAAGCTGAATATCCTGAAGACTATCCGGGAGCAGAAGGGTACGGTTATGTTCGTAGGCGACGGAATCAACGATGCGCCGGTTCTGGCAGGCGCGGATGTGGGAGCCGCCATGGGAAGCGGTGCTGACGCGGCTATTGAAGCGGCTGACGCAGTATTTATGACTTCCAGCATGGAGTCGGTTCCGACCGCCATCGCCATTGCCCGGAGCACCAACCGGATTGCAGTCCAGAACGTAGTATTCGCTCTGGTAATCAAGATTGCGGTTATGATTCTGGGTCTTGCGGGACACCCCAATATGTGGATGGCCGTTTTTGCGGACACCGGTGTGGCAATGCTGTGCGTGCTGAACTCCATTCGGATTCTATATAAGAAGTAAAGATTACAAATAAAAGAGCTTTCAATTTTCCAGATAAAGGAAAATCAGAAGCTCTTTTGTCTAGTTTACATCTTTCATGGTCAATGCAATTCTTTTTTTCTGCAAATCTACGCTGAGTACCTTCACGTCCACGATATCGCCCACGCTCAATACCTCCAGCGGATGCTTGATATACCGATCGGTAATCTGGGAAATATGTACCAGACCGTCCTGGTGGACGCCGATGTCCACAAATACGCCGAAATCAATGACATTTCGCACGGTTCCTTTCAAAACCATGCCTGGCTTCAAATCCTTCATTTCCAGTACATCTGTCCGGAGAATCGGTTTCGGCATTTCATCGCGGGGATCCCGGCCCGGCTTCTCCAGCTCCTTTACGATATCCCGGAGGGTCAGCTCGCCGATTTCCAGCTTTTGGGCCAGGTGCTTATAATCGTGGATTTTTCCGGATAAGCCCCGGATACCGCCCCGGTTCAAATCCTCCAGGGAATAGCCCATACTGTCCAGAAGCTTTTTCGCGCTTTCGTAGGATTCCGGGTGGACGCTGGTGGCGTCCAGGGGATTTTTTCCGCCTGTGATACGAAGAAAACCGGCGCACTGCTCAAAGGCCTTGGGTCCCAGCTTAGCCACCTTCAGAAGCTCCCGGCGGCTGGTGAAGCGGCCGTTTTCTTCCCGGTAGGCTACGATATTTTTCGCCAGTGTTTTACTGATACCGGAGACATACTCCAGAAGAGGCGCGGAGGCAGTATTCAGATCCACGCCGACCTTATTGACACAATCCTCCACTACGCCCGACAGGGCCTCTCCCAGCTTCTTCTGATTCATGTCGTGCTGATACTGGCCGACGCCGATGGAACGGGGGTCGATTTTTACCAGCTCTGCCAGGGGATCCTGCAGGCGGCGGGCAATGGACGCCGCGCTTCTCTGTCCCACGTCGAAGTTGGGGAATTCCTCTGTGGCCAGCTTGCTGGCGGAATAAACGGAGGCTCCGGCCTCATTTACGATGATGTAACGGACGGGGGTGGGCAGCTCCCGGATAAGCTCTACGATAACCTGTTCAGATTCCCGGGAGGCGGTTCCGTTTCCTACGGAAATCAGGGTAATGCCGTAGCGGGCAATCAGCTTTTTCAGTATAGTTTTTGCCTCCGCAACCTTATTCTGGGGCGCGGTGGGGTAGATAACGACCGTATCCAGTACCTTCCCGGTGGCGTCTACGACAGCCAGCTTACAGCCGGTACGGAAGGCCGGATCCCAGCCCAGCACTACCTGTCCCACGATGGGCGGCTGCATCAGAAGCTGCTGCAGGTTCTTTCCGAATACCCGGATAGCGCCGTCCTCGGCTTTCTCCGTCAGTTCATTTCGAAGCTCCCGCTCAATGGAGGGGGCAATCAGGCGGTGATAGCTGTCTGCGATAACGGCCTTCAGAACCGGCGTAGTATGGGGATTGTCCCGCAGGATCACCTTCTTTTCCAGATAACGCAGAATCCGTTCCTCCGGCGCCTCGATACGGACGGTCAGTATCTTTTCCGCTTCGCCGCGGTTCAGGGCCAGTATCCGGTGCCCGGCAGCCTTTTTCACCGGCTCCTCATAGTGGTAGTACATCTCGTAGACGCTTTGAGCCTTCTCATCCTTGGCCTCGGACAGAAGCTGTCCCTCGTCGAAGGTAGCCTTCCGGATATAAGCCCGGTAATCCGCCTCATCGGAAATGGCCTCTGCCAGAATATCTCCGGCTCCGGAAATGGCCTCCTCTGCGGTCAGCACTCCCTTTTCTTCCGAGAGATAAGCGGCAGCCTCTTCCGTAAGCGGCTTCCCTGTCTGCTGCAGGCGAAGGAGATCGGCCAGTCCCTCCAGACCTTTTTCCTTTGCGATGGTTGCCCGGGTGCGCCGCTTGGGCCGGTAGGGACGATACAGATCGTCCACAGCCACCAGGGTCTCAGCCGCCAGAATCTGATTTTTTAGTTCTTCTGTCAGCTTGCCTTGCTCCTCGATGCTTCCCAGCACCTGATTTTTCTTATCCTCCAGACCCCGCAGATAGGTGAGACGCTCGTACAGGCTGCGCAGCACCTCGTCATTCAAGGATCCGGTGGCTTCCTTTCTGTATCTGGAAATAAATGGAATTGTATTTCCCTCGTCGATGAGCTTGACCGCAGCCTCTGTCTGCCAGAGCTGGACGCCAAGCTCCCCGGTTAATTTTTTTAGGATGTCCATAGGGTATTCCTCCTGTTTTTATGTTCGCTGTCCTTTATTATACGAAAATCCGTGAAACCCCGCAAGCGGTAAGTTGCGGACGTTTGCTCTGGGAATGCTTGCAATCACCATAGCGGTAAAGTATAATAAGAGAGAATTTTAGAAAACCGAGGCGTGAAAAATGACATACGAGGAAGCAAGAGCGTTTATTGATGAGACGGCGAAATATGGATATGTGCTGGGACTGGACACGGAGCGTGAGCTCCTCCGGAGGCTTGGCAATCCGCAGGATGATTTAAAATTTGTGCACATTGCGGGCACCAATGGAAAGGGCTCCACACTGGCATATATTTCGACCATTTTAAAGGAGGCCGGCTATAGGGTGGGCCGTTATCTTTCACCGACCATCTTTGACTATCGGGAAAGAATTCAGGTGAATGAGGAATATATCACCAGGGAAGCGGTGGCAAGGTTGGCAGAGCAGGTGGAAGCAGCAGGCCGGGCTATGCTGGAGGCCGGATTCCATCATCCGACCACCTTTGAAGTGGAGACAGCCATGGCGTTTCTTTATTTTAAGGAAATGCAGTGTGACATCGTGGTATTGGAATGCGGTATGGGCGGTCTTACAGATGCGACCAACGTGGTGAAGACAACCGTAGTTTCTGTGTTTGCGGAAATTGGAAAAGATCACATGGGCTTTCTGGGGGATACGGTGGAAGAGATTGCGGCTGTGAAGGCCGGAATTATCAAGCCGGAAACCATTGCGGTCAGCGCGGCACAGCGGCCGGAGGTCAGCGCGGTGTTGAAAAAGACCTGTGCGGAAAAGAACACGGAATACCGTGAAGTCTGCAAAGCCGACATCAAAAATGTAACATATATCTTCGAAAATCAGAGCTTCACTTATAAGGCATATACGAAGCTTAAGCCGGGGCTGACCGGAAGCTGGCAGATTGATAACGCGGCGCTGGCGGTGGAGGCCGTACAGGCTCTGCGGGACCGGGGCTGGCAGATTTCCGATGAGGCTCTGCGGAAGGGACTGACAGAGACCGTATGGCAGGGACGCTTTACGGCAGTCAGCCGTCACCCGCTGTTTATCGTAGATGGAGCCCATAACCGGGACGCCGCAGACAGACTGCGGGAGACCCTGGAACTTTATTTCCCGGAGAAGCGGAAGATTTTCATCGCCGGAGTGCTGGCGGATAAGGAATACGATTATGTGATGAGTCAGCTGACGCCGCTGGCAGAGAAAGTCATTACGGTGATGACCCCCAACAATCCCCGCGCTCTGGAAGCGGATAAGCTGGCGGAGGCTGTGAAAAAATACAACCCCTGTGTGGAAGCGGCAGACAGTCTTGCGGACGCGGTACACCGGGCGCTGGCTTATGCAGGAGAAGACGATATCATACTTGCTTTCGGTTCCCTTTCCTATCTGGGGGATTTGATACGGGAGATCCGGGTACAGGAGTAAGGCAGACGAGGAAAGAGCATGAGAGACTTAAAGGAACTGAGAGTGGACATTGACCGGATTGACCGGGAGATGGTGGCGCTTTTTGAGGAGCGCATGGGAATCGCCAAAGAGGTGGCGGAGTATAAGATTGCCACAGGAAAGAAGATTCTGGATAAGGAACGGGAGAATCAGAAGCTTGAGGCGGTAAAGGCGCTGACGCACAATGACTTTAACAGTCATGGGGTGGAGGAGCTTTATAAGCAGATCATGGGTATCAGCCGGAAGCTCCAGTATCAGCTGATGGAGGAAAAGGCACTGGGACGTCTGCCCTTTATCATGGTAAATGAACTGGAAAAGAAGCAGGTGCGCGTGGTGTATCAGGGCGTAGAAGGCGCGTACGCGCAGCAGGCCATGTTTGCGTTTTTTGGTGAAGATGTAAATCATTTCCATGTGGAACGGTGGCGGGACGCCATGGACGCTATTGCAGAGGGAATGGCCGATTACGCAGTGCTTCCGATTGAGAATTCCACAGCGGGTATCGTAAATGATAATTACGATCTGCTGGGTGAATACGATAATTATATTGTGGGCGAGCAGATCATTTCCATTCAGCATGCGCTGCTGGGTACTCCGGATGCGAAGATTTCCGATATCCGGACGGTATATTCCCATCCCCAGGGGCTGATGCAGTGCGCGAAATATCTGGACGAACACAGAGACTGGCAGCAGATCAGCGTGCTGAATACGGCTGTGGCCGCGAAGAAGGTGGCAGAGGAGAAGGACAAAACCCAGGCAGCCATTGCCAGCACCCTGGCAGGAAGGCAGCAGGGACTGAAGATGCTGGACGAGGGTATCAACCGCAGTATGAATAACTCCACCCGTTTTCTGATTGTGACAAACCAGCCGATTTTCTGCAGGGACGCAAAGAAGGTCAGCATCTGTTTTGAGGTCACACATGAGAGCGGCTGTCTGTATAACGTGCTTTCTCATTTCATTTTCAATAACCTGAATATGTGCCGGATTGAGTCCAGACCCATTCCGGATCGTAACTGGGAATACCATTTCTTTGTGGACTTTGAAGGAAACCTGAATGACAGCGCGGTAAAGAACGCCCTGCGGGGCATCCGGGAGGAAGCGCTGAATCTGAAGATTCTCGGAAACTATTAAACAGCAGCGGAGTGATACATTGCTCATACAAGGAGGAAGTAAAATGAATCCATACGTAATTATGACAGATACGACAGCAGACTTACCGGAGAGCTATATCGGGGAACATGGACTGGAAATTCTTTCCTTAAATTATATTCTGGAGGGAGAAACCTATGACCGGGAGCACCCGCTGGAGGTAAAGGAGTTTTACGCGAAAATGCGGAATGGCTCCATGCCGACGACTTCACAGGTGAATCCGGAGCAGGCAAAGGAAGCGATGTGCGCCTGCCTGGAAAAGGGACAGGACGTTTTATATATCGCGTTCTCTTCCGGACTGAGCGGAACCTATAACAGCGGCCGGATTGCGGCGGAGGAGATTGCGGAGGAAGGACTTTATCCGGAGCGGAAGGTGATTGTTCTGGATTCCCTGAGCGCCTCCCTGGGAGAGGGCCTGCTGGTCCATAAGGCATGGCAGCAGAAGGAGGCCGGAAAATCCCTGGACGAGGTGGCAGAGTGGGTCGAGAAGAATAAACTTCGCATCTGCCATAATTTTACAGTTGACGATCTGTTCCATCTGCACAGAGGAGGCCGGGTATCCAAGGCTACGGCAGTGTTGGGAACGATGATGAATGTGAAGCCGGTGCTGCATGTGGACGATGAGGGACATCTGATTGCTGTGGGAAAGGTGCGTGGACGTAAGAAATCCATTTCTGCGCTGGTGGATCAGATGGCAGAGCAGATGAAGGGCTTCGAGGATCAGAATGATGTGGTATTTATCAGCCATGGAGACTGTATCGAGGACGTGGAGTACCTGGAGAAGATGATACGGGAACGGCTCGGAATTGAGGAGTTTCTGGTAAATTATGTGGGACCGACCATCGGAGCGCATTCCGGACCTGGAACTTTGGCGCTGTTCTTCGTGGGAGAACCACGCTAAGCAAACGATATAAAAACCGGGAGAAACCCCGCTGGATTTCTCTTGCACTACGGTGTCCGGCTTTTCGCGGATTGCTGTCTGGCTGGAGCGGACTGTAAAGTCCGTTCCGGACAAACAGCTGTCCGAGAAACGTCCGAACACCTCGCAAGAGCAATCTGGCGGAGGTTCTCCCGGTTTTTCTGCGTTTACAGCTTTATCTGCGGACGCAGTCCCGGGTGATCTCCGCCAGGGAAGATACGCCGCACATGGCCATGGTATCCTTAAGTTCGGAACCGATTTTGTTGATGTAGGCTTCTACGCCTTCCCGGCCGCCGCCGTATACAGCAGTGACGAAGGGGCGGGCGATGATGACAGCGTCGGCGCCCAGAGCCAGAGCCTTGAAGACGTCAGCGCCGGAGCGGATGCCGCCGTCCACCAGGATTTTCATGGAATCGCCTACAGCCTCAGCAATTTCTTCCAGAACTTCTGCGGTGGCAGGACACTGGTCGAGGACGCGGCCACCATGGTTGGAGACTACGATTGCCGCGGCTCCGGCTTCTTTGGCTTTCAGAGCGCCTTTGACCGTCATGACGCCCTTGACGATAAAGGGAACGCCGGCCTCTTCCGCGATGGCGTGCAGCTCTTCCACAGATTTACTTCCGGCAGGCGGATTCAGGTTCTGGAGGAACGGAAGGCCGGCAGCGTCGATATCCATGGCTACGGCAAAGGGAGCCGCGTCATGAACCAGGGCCATTTTCTCACGGATAGTTTCAATGTTCCAGGGTTTTACGGTGGGAATTCCGAAGCCTCCGGCATGTTTGATGGCTTTGGTGGCTGCTACCATGACATTGCTGTCGGTGCCGTCTCCGGTGAAGGCTGCAATGCCGAATTTGGCGCAGGCAGAAACCAGGATATCATTGTAGGATACATCGTTGAGAGAGTCGCCATAGTGGAGGTTGACTGCTCCTACGGGACCTGCGAAGAAAGGATACTGAAAAGATTTCCCAAACAGCTTCAGCGAGGTATCTATGGGGCGTTTTTCTACCAGGGTGTCCATCTGCACCCGGATTTCCTTCCATTTATCATAGTTACGAATGGCGGTGTCGCCGATTCCCTTGGAGCCCGGGCCCGGCATTTTGTTGCCGCAGGCGCGGCCGTTGCACTCGGGACAGGCCTTGCAGACCTTTCCCACAAGACCTCGGGCGTTCTGGATACATTCATTGTAGTTCATAGTGCGTACCTCTTTCTTTTGTAATCATGGTTCAAGTTTGTGATGATTATAGTATAATTTTTCTTTCTTTACAAGTAAGAATGGATGTGGGCTTGACAGATATGTTCGGCAAATGTAGAATGAAAATAGAATATTAATTCGGCAAATGCAGAAAAGAAACGCACCATGTGGAAAGTGAAAAATGGAATTTTACGAAAGGAGAAATCTGCGCATGAGACGATTACCAGACTCAGAGCTGGAGATGATGATGATTATCTGGGACGTCGGTCGTCCGGTGACCCGGGCTGAAATAGAAATGCAGCTGCCAAAGGAACGGCAGCTTTCAGCCACAACGATCCTGTCCTTCCTGTCACGTTTACAGGAAAAGGGCTTTGTGGACGTATACAGAGAGGGAAAAACCAATGTTTATAAGGCGGTGGTTCCGAAGGAGAAGTATCTCCAGGAGGAGAGCCGCAGTATCTGGAAACGGCTGTATCAGAATTCCGTAGGAAATTTTATGACGGCTCTGGGATCCGGAGAGGAGTTGTCAGAAGAAGATCTGGATGAATTACAGGAGTTCCTGAACCGGGAGAGAAGGGAGCGTGGAATATGAGGCAGGCGAAGTATCGAAAGATTTTCTGGCTGGTGCTGCTTCTGGAGCTGGTGCTTTTACATTTTGTCCTGATGTTCCGACTTTATGTGCTCCGCTGGACGTATCCGCAGGTGCAGAGCCTGAATATCCTGCTTCCGATCTGGGCAGCCGGGGCGGGATTGTTGCTTTTGTGGCAGTTGGGCTCCTATCAGATATTTCGCCGGAAGGCGATCGCGGCGGCAAAGCCGGTGGAGGAAAGCTGGGTGCACAGTGCCTGCGGGCAGGCCGCTTCCGAGGTAGGGCTTGGGAGAACCCCGGATCTTTATCAGAGCGCTGCAGTGACTACGCCGATGATTCTGGGTTTTATTTCGCCGGTGATGCTGATTCCGGATACCCGCTACAGCTACGGAGAACTTCGGATGGTTTTTCTTCACGAATGTACCCATGCAAAGAGACGGGATCTCTGGTATAAGCTGATTTTCACGCTGGGAAGCTGTATCTTCTGGTTTCAGCCTGCAGTCTGGTTTTTGAAAAACGCGGCTTTCAAGGATGTGGAGGTAGCCTGTGATCAGAGTGTGACGATGGAAAGATCAGAGGTAGAGCGGGATACCTACGCAAAATTTTTACTGGCTTCCCTCCGACGGGGACGGGAGCGCACAAAGGCTTATTCCGCATACTTTTATAACAACAAGGCAGTGATGCGCGCCCGGCTTCAGGTAGTGACCCGGGAGCAGGAGCCTGGAGTTTGGACCGGTCTGGCTGCCTTTGCGCTGCTGACGGCAGAACTGGTTGTCTGCGTGGGAATCTTTGGTATCGCGGTACGTCGGGATGTGCGGGAAGAAAATTACCAGCAGGAGGCTGCTGTCAATCTGTATCTGGGCCTGGATGCGCCGGACAGCTTCTCGGATACAGCGATAAAGAAAATGACAGGGCTTCAGCCGGTGGACGGTGAGAGCTATTATGATTGGCGAATGAGCGCCATGGAGCAGTACCCGGAGACGGAGTGGGCAGATATGAAGGAAGCGGTGGACGGTCCCTGGCAGCTGCGGGTAAAGACCCAGGCCTCCTATCTGGATTCTGTGTCGGATTTTGTGTACCGGTATATCATGTACTACGAGGATCCGGAGCGGGGAAGCGCCTACAATCCGGAGGAATCCAGCGGTTACAATACGCTTGAGGTTATCGATCGGACGCTATTGGCGGGAGACGCAGACGAGTATGTCTGCAGACTGCTGTTCCGGGATATTGTGTGGGCTGACGAGAAGCCGGAAAAAGACCTGCCGGTGGAGGGTAAGAGCTATGAGGAAAACGGAACAGAATACCGCTATAATGACTGGGCGGTTCATGTAAAACGGGTGGGCGAGTATACCTATGAGCTGGTGGGTGTGGCAGAGACCTCCCAGGTACTGGCAGCCATGGAGGAAGCCTATCCGGAGGAGGCTGGGACGGCTTATGCCTCACTTCCGACGCTGGATTTGAAGCAGCAGCATTCCGGTCGGGCGACTGTGAGAGACGGAGTGCCGGAGGTCTCCTGGGACAGCGGGGCAGAATGGACGGAGGTTCCGGTTTCGCTGGAAAAGCTTACAGAGCGGGGCGACGAGATGGACGGACAGCTTTCCGGTATACAGGAGAAAAGCTATGTGGTATCGGAGACCATAACCGCCTTTGCTTACGGTGGTTCCCGGACGGTTCCCGTATCCGTGACTTTCAGCTCAGATAAAGGGAAAAACTGGAAAACAATCATTGTGACAAGTGAGGCTGTTAGTGTAAGGCGTCTGTTTTTAAGCTTCCCGGATGCGGAACATGGCTTCCTGATATTCACTGGTGATCGGACTATGCACCAGGAGGGAAGCAGTATCTACCGGACAGAGGACGGAGGCGAAAACTGGTTTGAAGTGAAGCCGGAGCAGGGCTACAGTCAAAGCGGTGGTCATTCCCTGCTGACGGGGGCAGCCTTTGTGACGGCAGAGACGGGCTTTGTGACCGGTGGAGACGGCTGTTATCGGACAGAGGATGGCGGCAGAAGCTGGGAGCCGGTGTATATGGAGCTTCCGGCTGTAGACTGCGCGGAAAGCTATACCGTCTGCTATCCGCCGGAGGTACAGGACGAAAAACTGGTGCTATATCTGGGAATGCAGGAGTATTCAGAGCTTGGAGGGACGAAGCTTCGCTATGAATCCACCGATCAGGGACAGACGTGGACTTACACAGGTGTGGTATACAGAAGATGAGGTTTGCCGGGGATGTTCGGGTAAACGATAACAGGCCGGAGAGGAGAAACAGATGAAAATAGTGGATAAGGCTACGGAAAGACGCTGGAAGCGGAGGCTGGGGCGCCTTTTGTGGGAGCGGCGGTTGTACAGTCCCTGGTTCCTGCTAGTGTATTTCTGGTTCTGGAGGACGCTGTACCGGTTTTGCTGGTTGGGCGGTGTGCGAAGACGGGTGCCGGTTCTGGCAGGCTGTCTGGGATTATTTCTGTTCTATTTTTTCTGGTATCTGTGGGAACGGCGTTTGTATCGGAAAAACAGCTATCCAGGTATCTTAAAAGACATAGAGGTCGAGGACAACCGGCTGCTTTTGCCGAAAGACAAAAGGGTGGAGCTTCGGGAGCTGCGCTGGTACCGGAGCAAAAAAGAGCAGCTATGGATTTTTCTGAAGGGACACCGTTTTCTTTGGATTGATGTGACAGAATTGCCGGACAGGAAGAAGGAGCTGCTCCGGATGAAGCTGACCCAGCGGGGACTGCTGGCAGGACATTTCTGGAAGCTTCCGGTGGCTGTAGGCCTGGCAGCGATAACGATACTTGGAAGCGCTGGCGTAATCTGGATGGGAACACCTTATAACGGCAAGTTGTCCTGGAAGCTGGATCAGTTGCGAAATCCGGAAAAGTGGGAGCTGACAGTGCCGGAAAAAGAAAACACAGATGGGGATAGGCTTTTGTAAAAGAGCGTGTTACAATAGAAAAAAGTGGAATCGCCTAAAGGGGGATAAGAATGAGAAAGATCAAAGGGTTATCGGCACTGCTTCTTGGCATGGGACTGCTGGCCGGCAGCCTGTCCGGCTGTGGGAAAAAGCAGGCGCAGCCGGAGGAACTTCTGACAGAATATATCGGGCTTCTGAATCAGGAGAATTACGGGGATATGTATGAGTTTCTGACAGAGGAGGCGCAGGAAACCACGGACAAGGAAACTTATGCAAACCGGTATAAGAATATCTATGGCGGGATTGAGGCTTCGGATATCCGGGCAGATATTAAGGAGCCGGGCGAGAAAAAGGACGAAAAAGCGGAAACCCAGAGGGTGAAGTATACGCTGACCATGGACACTATTGCCGGGGAGCTGTCCTTTGATACGGTAGCAATCTTCACAAAAAATGAGGACGGGGCTTATAAGATGAGCTGGGACAGCCAGGATATTTTCCCCAATCTCTATAATGAAGATAAGGTGAAGGTCGTGACGACCTATGCCAAACGGGGCAATATCTACGATCGGAATCAGGTGGAGCTGGCCCGGGAAGGGGTGGCGTCTTCCGTTGGCCTGGTACCGGGTAAGCTGCCGGAGGATCGGGAGGGCGCAATCGCGCAGCTTTCCGAGCTTCTGGAAATCAGTACGGAGAAGATAGAGAAAGCCCTGAGCGCAGGCTGGGTGCGGGATGATACCTTCGTTCCCCTGCGGACGGTGGCAAAGGACGCCATGGAGCTGAAGGAACAGCTTCTGACCATTCCGGGCGTGATGATCTCCGATACGAAGGTGCGGTTCTATCCCTTTGGTGAAAAAGCGGCCCAGCTCACCGGCTATGTACAGAATATTACGGCAGAAGAACTGGAAAAACGGGCAGGACAGGGGTATAATAGGAACAGTATCATCGGCAAGGCCGGTGCGGAGCGTATCTATGAAGAACAGCTCCGGCCGAAGGACGGTTACACCATACAGATTCTGAATCAGCTGGGTGACGTGAAGGATACGGTGCTGGAAAAACCGGCCGAGGACGGGCAGGACGTGAGGCTGACCATAGATATCACGCTGCAGCAGTATCTCTATCAGGAGATGGAGGGCGATCAGGGCTGCGCGGTTGCCATGGATCCGACGACCGGGGCAGTCCGGGCGCTGGTCAGCACGCCGGCCTATGATCCCAATGATTTTGTCATGGGGTATACCGCAAGCGCATGGGAGGCCCTGAACGAGGACGAGGCGCAGCCGCTGTATAACCGTTATCTGGCGGCCTGGGTGCCCGGTTCCAGCTTCAAGCCCGTGGTGGCGGCTCTGGGACTGACCGCCGGAACCCTGGATCCGGAGGAGGACGTGAAGAATGAGGGACTCAGCTGGCAGAAGGACGAGAGCTGGGGCGATTACTACGTGACAACTCTGGAGGATTATCCGGTAAAGAATCTGGAAAATGCTCTGGTGCATTCGGATAATATTTATTTTGCAAAGGCAGCCTGCGCCATGGGGACAGACGGTTTTACAAAGGGTCTGAAGTCCCTGGGCTTCGGAGAAGCCCTGCCCTTTGATTTCTCGGCAACAGCCTCCTCCTTTGGCAGCGACGGTAAGATAGGCTCCGAGACGGAGCTGGCTGACAGCGGCTACGGTCAGGGCAAAATCCTGGTGAACCCCATTCACCTGAGCTCCATATATTCCGCGCTGGTGAATAAAGGCAATATGGTAAAGCCCTATCTGTTGGATGGGGAAAGCACTTCCTACTGGAAAGAGGGCGTCTTTACCGGAGAAGCCGCGGATACAGTGCTGGCGGATCTCTATCAGGTGGTGGAGAACAGTGAGGGAACGGCCCATTCCGCTCAGCGGGATGGATTCCGTATGGCAGGAAAGACCGGAACCGCAGAGCTGAAGAACTCGAAGGAGGATACGGCAGGGCAGGAGCTTGGCTGGTTTGTGGGTATCTGCGCGGAAGATACCGGGAAGCCGCTTATGATAACTATGATGATTGAGGACGTCAAGGGCCGGGGTGGAAGCCATTATGTGATTCCGAAGGTTATGAAGGGCTTTGACGAATGGATGAAATAAAGGACAGGAGAGCAGACGGCGTATGAAAGAGAACGGGCAACTGAAAAAATATCTGTATAAGAGTCTGGCGGGAGCAGGATCCATTATCATCTGTATTCTGGTATTCTTTGCCATATATCGGTTTGACCGGGTGATGGCCGCATACGGAGTGATAAAGGGAATTCTGACGCCCTTTATCTACGGAGCTGTTATCGCATATCTCCTGACGCCTGTCTGCAACTTTATAGAAGGGAATATCCTGGTTCTTCTGGAAGGGAAAATGAAGAATTCCCAAAAAGCGAAAAGCATTGCGGGTGCAGCCGGAATCGCTTTCAGCATGATCTTAGGCCTGCTGGTGGTCTATCTGCTGCTGGCCATGGTCCTTCCCCAGGTATTTACCAGTATTGGCAATATCGTAACGGCATTTCCGGGCATGGTCAATCAATGGTCGGACTGGATTCAGAAATTCCTCCAGGATAATGAAACGGTTTGGAATTATGTAAATCAATTTACCAATACCATCTATACCAATGTGGAGACCTGGCTGGAAACCAAGCTGCTGCCCAATATGCAGACCATCGTCAGCGGCGTATCCGCCGGACTGTGGAGCGCCATTGTTGTAATGAAAAATATTCTGATTGGTCTGATTGCGGCGATCTATATGATGGGGAACCGGCGGAAATTCGCGGCCCAGGCGAAAAAATTGATTTACAGCTTTTTCAAGGTATCATACGCAAACGCCATTCTGGACGAATGCCGGCTGATTGATCGGATGTTCGGCGGATTTATCAGCGGAAAGATCATTGATTCCCTGATTATCGGCTGCCTGTGCTTCTTCTTTATGAGTATCCTGAAGCTGCCCTACTCCATGCTGATCAGCGTGGTGGTAGGCGTAACCAACATTATTCCGTTTTTCGGACCCTATATCGGAGCAATTCCCAGCGCGATCCTAGTGCTGACGGTTAATCCGATGCAGTGTCTGTATTTCCTGATTCTGATTCTTTTATTACAGCAGTTTGACGGTAATTTCCTGGGGCCGAAGATCCTGGGCAATTCCACAGGACTTTCCAGCTTCTGGGTATTGTTCTCCATTCTGGTGTTCGGCGGATTGATGGGCTTTGTGGGAATGATTATCGGTGTGCCGGCCTTTGCGGTTATCTATGATCTGGTAAAGAAGAGCTCCAATTACCTGCTGAGGCAGAAAAAACTGACTACGGAAACCGGGGTTTACCAGGAACTGATGTCGGTGGAGCAGCAGGGGGAAGAGATCCGTTATATACAGAACGGGACGCAGCAAAGAGCGGAAGAAAAAGCGGAGGATAAGGCATGATTTTAGCAGTAGATATCGGCAATACCTATATTGTGGTGGGATGCATTCGGGGAGAGGAGATTGTATTCGTGGAGCGTCTGCACACGGATACTAAGAAATCGGAGCTGGAGTATGCCATTAGTATCAAGACGGTTCTGGAAATTTATGGAATCGACAGGAAAGAGCTGGACGGGGCGATTTTGTCCTCCGTAGTTCCGCCGCTGACCTCAGTCATGCGCCGGGCAGCCGAAAAGGTAACGGGACGGGAGGTCCTGGTGGTGGGACCGGGCGTCAAAACCGGTTTGGATATCCGCATTGACAATCCGGCCCAGCTGGGACCGGATCTGGTAGTGGGCGCAGTGGCCGCCATCGAGGAGTATCCGTGTCCGCTGGTGGTGGTGGATCTGGGAACGGCCACGACCTTTACGGTGGTCAATGAGAAAAAGCAGGTCATGGGAGGCATGATTATGCCGGGCGTGGGCGTAGCGCTGGATTCCCTGATTAACCGGACCTCCCAGCTTCCCAAAATCAGCCTGGATCCGCCGAAGAAGTTTATCGGCAGCAATACCGTGGACTGTATGAAGAGCGGTGTCCTCTACGGAAATGCGGCCTGTGTGGACGGAATGATTGGGCGGATAGAAGAGGAGCTTGGGCAGAAGGTATCTGTGGTGGCGACGGGAGGCATGGCAAAATACATCGCGCCCCATTGCAGGCGGAAGCTGCAGATGGACGACGCGTTGCTGCTGAAAGGTTTAAAGCTTATTTACCGGAGAAATCAGACGCAGGGAGAAAAAGTATGACAGAAAACAGAAAGATCAACGCCCGGGAGGAAGAACGGCGCTATACCCAGGTTTTTGAGGCAAAGTGTCCCGTAGATTCCTCAAAGGTAAAACATACGGTGACCTTTATCGCGGCCAGCTGCAGCCGGGTGGACGATATGATAGAGGATTTTCACTGCAGCAGGAACAGCAGCTGCGTCAAATGTCAGCAGAATTATCTGTAGACTTGACATTGCTTTTTATCAGTAAAACAACTATAATAACCCTAACAATTTGATTACAGCGAGGTAACGGAGGATGGAAAAGAAAAAAGTAGTAGTTGCTTTGGGACATAAGGCGCTGGGAACTACGCTGCCGGAGCAGATGGTAGCGGTAAAGGGAGCGGCGAAGGCAGTCGCGGATCTGGTGGAAGAGGGCTGTCAGGTGGCTATCTGCCACAGCAACGCACCCCAGGTAGGAATGATTCACGCAGCTCTGAACGAGTTCGGTAAGGAGCATGAGGAGTATACCTTTGCGCCCATGTCTGTCTGCTCGGCTATGAGCCAGGGCTATATCGGATACGATCTGCAGAACGCGATCCGCGAAGAATTGCTGGGAAGAGGAATCTTAAAGACAGTCAGCACCATTATCACCCAGGTGGTGGTGGATCCCTACGACGAGGCCTTTGGGGAGCCGATCAAGGTGATCGGCCGCTATATGACAAAGGAAGAAGCAGAGGCTGAGGAAGAGAAGGGGAACTTTGTTGTAGAAGAAAAAGGAAAGGGCTTCCGTCGTGTGGTTGCGGCTCCGAAGCCGACGGATATTGTGGAGATCGACGCTATTCGCGCCCTGTTTGCCGCGGATCAGGTGGTTATCGCCTGCGGAGGCGGCGGAATTCCGGTTTTGCGCCAGCGTGGACGGCTGAAGGGAGCCAGCGCGGTTATCGAGAAGGATTACGCAAGCGGTAAGCTGGCAGAGCTTCTGGACGCGGATATGCTGATGATTCTGACCGGAGAGAATAAGATTTGTATCAATTACGGTACAGAGCGGGAAAAGGAGCTGGATGTGGTGACGCCGGAGGAAGTGGAGTCCTACGCGGCGGCAGGACAGTTCCCACGTGCGTCCGTACTGCCGAAGATGGCAGCGGGAGCTTCTTTCGTGGCAGGCCGCGCAGGCCGTGTGGCTGTCATAGCGGATCTGGCTCAAGCAAAGGAAGCGCTGCATGAAAAAACCGGCACCATTATCAGAGAGGCGCAGTAGTTATAAAAATGAAAACCATTAGCTTGAAAATATTTATAGTACTGAGTCTGTTTTTCCCGGCGTTCTGGAGTACCTTTCAGGAAGACTATAAGATGGAATACTACGCGGTGTTCACAGCGGCCTACGCAGTACTGCTGCTGTATATGCTGCTATGTGTTCTGGAAGGAAAATGGAAAAAGAAAATCGGTTTTCCCGTTGTATTAGCAGGAATACTGGTTGTCTATAACGTCCTTTCCCTGTATTTTAACGTAAGTCATCTGCACTGGTACGGGGAACAAATCAATAACAGTATCGCTGTATTGTTTTTTATAGTATTGTGTATGCAGCAGGACGGCTTTGATGGGAAAAGGGAGGAACTGATAAAATTCTTCCTGGGCTGCGCGGTTTTATCGAATGTGCTGAGTATCATTTATTTTTTCGCAGGATACACAAGCTTCCTTGTATGCAACAATCAGCTGTATTTCATGAAACTTCCGGCAGATTATTACGAGTTTCGGCATTATTGGCTTTATAGCCATAAAAGCGATTACGCCCTGATGCTGACACTGTTTCTGGCTGTTGCAGTCAGATACCGGGCTTTGTTTAAAAGCCGTATTTGCTGGGTATTCAGTCTTCTGGTGTTTCTGACGGCTATGTTCCTGTCGCATTCCTGGACGGGATTCGGAGCGGCTGCGCTCGTACTGGCAGGCGGTCTGCTGGATAGTGTGGACTGGAAAAAAATCCATTTCCGGCTGTGGTATCTGGCTGCAGCGGCAGCAGTTCTGGCTGCGGCGGGAGCAGCTGGGAAAATACTTCTGGCAGAACGGAATATCGGATCGTTGGGAGGAAGAAGAGATATCTGGAGCGGAGCGGTAAAGGAGATACTGGCGAATCCGGGAGGCTGGGGAAAACAGTTTGGCGAGCGGCTGTTCCCGGCAACAGAGTACTGGAATGTAAATAACGCCCATAACGTTTTCCTGAACGCGCTGCTTCGGTTTTCCATTCCGGTGGGAATCTGTTTCACCGTAATGATTTTACTGATTATGGGGTATGCCCTGTGGAAGAGCAGAACCTTCCTGGCGGCAGGCCTGCTTCTCGGCCTGTTTGCGTTGATGAATATGGATTATTGTCTGCTGAATTATGAAGTGGGAATGTTTTTGTTCAGTATCTATCTGATATGTATCAGTAGGGAGAATAAAGGAAAAGCAGGAACAGAGTCTGAGTAACCTCAGACTCTGTTCTTATGTATATGTAATAGAAGAAGGGTGTTTGTCAACCGGAGGAGAGGGCCAACTTTTGAAAAACCTTGCCCTCTTTGCTATTTAATGCTATACTAAAAATAACTATGAAGAAAAATAAAAATAAAATCGGAGGATTTTTTTAAAATGAGAACTTATCTTGTAACCGGCGGAGCCGGATTTATCGGCTCCAATTACATTCACTACATGTTCCGCAAGTACGGCGATTCCATCCGCATTATCAATGTGGACGCGCTGACCTATGCAGGCAATCTGGAGAATCTGAAGGATATCGAAGATCGGGACAACTACACCTTTATCCGGGCAGATATCCGCGACCGTGAGGCCATTGAAAAGATTTTTGCGGAAAATGACATCGACCGCGTGGTCCATTTTGCGGCAGAGAGCCATGTAGACCGCAGTATCGTAAATCCGGAGATCTTCGTGGAGACCAATGTGCTGGGCACCCTGGTTATGCTGAATGCGGCGAAGAAGGCATGGGAACTGCCGGATGGCACCTTCAAGGAGGATAAGAAATTCCTGCATGTATCCACCGATGAGGTATACGGATCCCTGGAGGAGGGAGATACTTATTTCTATGAGACGACTCCCATCGATCCTCACAGCCCCTACTCTGCGAGCAAGGCTTCCTCTGACATGCTGGTGAAGGCATACTGGGATACTTACCGTTTCCCCATGAACATCACCAACTGCAGCAACAACTATGGCCCCTTCCAGTTCCCGGAGAAGCTGATTCCGCTGATCATCAACAATGCGCTCCAGGGCAAGAAGCTTCCGGTATACGGCGACGGCAAGAACGTGCGCGACTGGCTGTATGTGGACGATCATGCCAAGGCTATTGATATGGTACAGGAGAACGGACGCCTGGGCGAGCGTTACAACATCGGCGGACATAACGAGAAGCAGAATATCGAGATCATCAATATTATCCTGGAGACTCTGCAGGAGATGCTGCCGGACGGGGATCCGAGAAAGAAGCTGGTAAGCAAGGATCTGATTACCTATGTGACAGACCGTAAGGGCCATGACCGCCGTTATGCCATTGCCCCGGACAAGATCAAAGAAGAGATCGGCTGGTACCCGGAGACCATGTTCAAGGACGGTATCCGTCTGACTATCCAGTGGTTCTTTGAGCATGAGGACTGGATGAAGAACGTAACCAGCGGCGATTATCAGAAATACTACGAAGAGATGTATAAGAATAAATAAGGAACGGAACAGATAGGAGAAAAGATAAATGAAGGGAATTATTCTGGCCGGAGGTTCCGGAACAAGACTTTATCCGCTGACAAAAGCGATTTCCAAGCAGATTATGCCGGTATACGATAAGCCGATGATTTATTATCCGCTGTCTACCCTGATGCTTGCGGGCATCCGTGAGGTGCTGATTATCTCCACACCCCGGGATCTGCCTATTTTTGAGGATTTACTGGGCGACGGTTCCCAGCTGGGTATGAAGATGAGTTATGCGGTACAGGAGAGCCCCAGAGGTCTGGCTGACGCCTTTATCATCGGAGAGGAGTTTATTGGCGACGATCGGGTAGCCTTGGTTCTGGGAGACAATATCTTCTACGGACAGAGCTTCTCCAAGGTTCTGAAGAATGCGGCAGAGCGGGAAACCGGCGCTACCATCTTCGGCTATTACGTAAAGGATCCCCGTGAGTACGGCGTGGTAGAGTTTGACCGGGAGGGCAAGGCTCTTTCCATCGAAGAAAAGCCGGAGAACCCCAAGTCCAACTATGCGGTTCCGGGTCTGTACTTCTATGATAATGACGTGGTAGAGATTGCCAAGAACGTAAAGCCCTCCGCAAGAGGCGAGATCGAGATCACCAGCATTAATAACGAGTATCTGCGCCGGGGAACCCTGCGGGTGGAGACCCTGGGCCGTGGTTTTGCATGGCTGGATACCGGTAACCACGATGCGCTTTTGGACGCTGCAGATTTCGTAGCCGCATTCCAGAAGCGTCAGGGCATGTACATCTCCTGCATCGAGGAGATTGCATACAGACGTGGTTTCATTGACAAAGAACAGCTCATTGAACTGGCGCAGCCGCTTCTGAAGACAGCCTATGGTCAGTATCTGATTGACGTGGCAAACGGCTTATAATAGACAAAACAGATAAGGGAGATATGAAAAAATGGGTAAGATTACAGTCGAGACTTGTCCGATTGAAGGTCTGAAGGTGATTACTCCGACCGTATTCGGCGACGAGCGCGGTTATTTCATGGAGACATACAACTACAATGATTACAAGGAAGCAGGCATTGATATGCCCTTTGTACAGGACAACCAGTCTGCGTCCAAAAAGGGCGTACTGCGCGGCCTTCATTTCCAGATTAACCATCCTCAGGACAAAATTGTCCGGGTGGTAAGCGGCGAAGTGTTTGATGTGGCTGTGGATCTGCGCGAAGGATCCGCTACCTACGGACAGTGGTACGGCGTGCTTCTGTCTGCAGAGAACAAAAAGCAGTTTTTCATTCCGAAGAATTTCGCACATGGTTTTCTGGTATTGTCTGATTACGCGGAATTTGCGTACAAGTGCACGGATTTCTATCATCCGAACGATGAGGGCGGACTTCTGTGGAGCGATCCGGATATCGGCGTAGAATGGCCGATCCCGGAGGGAATGGAACTGACTATTTCTGAGAAGGATCAGAAATGGGGCGGAATTAAGGAGTTGAAGAAGTAAGATGAGTGAGAGCATACAGCTGACAGCAGAGGTATTTATCGATACAGGCAAGGATTTCCGTCCGGAGGATTCCCTGACGGTGCCCTATACCTGCACCCTGGGTGAAGCGGTAACTCTGGACTTTGATCTCACAGGCTTTGAGCATACCTGTGGTTTCCGGTTTGACCCGCTGCTGGAGGACAGCAGCATGGTCAGACTGGATCAGATTGCCCTGACCTATGAGAATGAAGAAACAAAACAGATAGAAGCGGATCGGATCAAAACCAACAGCGATGTGGACTTTGATCCTGTCTTTGTGTACCTGCATAACGATCCGAAGTTTTTCGTGGACGAGGCCCTGTGCCTGAAGCTTAAAGCAGCGAAGGTGACCTTCCGGGTACTGGAGCTGGGCAATGCAAAGCGGGAATACTGGCAGGAGATCAAGAAGCACAGTGTGTCGGAAAAGGAAAAGGCACAGCTTCTGGGCAAGCTTGATATTGCCATGAAGGAAACCCATGCCCTGGAGAAGGAAAACAGACGGCTGAAGGTAGAGGCGGAGGATATCTATTCCTCCGGTATCTGGAAGCTGCAGCATGACGCCCGGGGACCTATGAAGGTGATTTTGGGAAAGGGCAATATCCTGACTTTCCTGGCGGCTGTCTATCTGGCTCTTTGCAGTGAGCTGTTTATCTTCAACAATGCTTATTACTCTACGCCCAGACCCAACGATCAGGTGCTGTGCTTCAGCTTTTTCCGCTTTGGCATGGTATTTTTAGGCGCGTTTGTGCTGATTGCCGTGATAAATAGTCTGATTCAGAAAGGATACCGCCGTGAGCTTGCTTAGTGTGTTTGTAAAATACAGAGCCCTCATCAACCAGCTGGTGATGAGGGACATCAAAACCAAATATCGGCGTTCTGTACTGGGTCTGGTATGGACGGTACTGAATCCTCTTCTGATGATGACCGTACTGTCGATTGTATTTTCCTACTTTTTCTCCCGTTACGGAGATGTGGAAAATTTTCCGGTCTATCTGCTGTGCGGCCAGGTGATCTTCAACTTTTTCAATGAATCGACCAGTATCGCCATGGGCTCTATCGTCCACAGCGGCGAGCTGATCAAAAAGGTTTACGTGCCGAAGTATCTGTTCCCGATTACCAAGGTCATGTCCAGCGGTGTCAACCTGCTGTCTTCTATGATTGCGCTGGTAATCGTGATGGTAGTGACACGATCCCGTGTGACTCCCACCGTGCTTCTGGCGGTATTCCCACTTTTATATGTACTTTTGTTTTCCACAGGCGTGAGCCTGTTTTTGTCTGCGGCAGCCGTAAGCTTCCGGGATCTCATGCATCTGTACAGTGTGGTAACGACTGCCTGGATGTATCTGACCCCGGTCATTTACCCCATGTCCATCCTGGACGGCGCGCCCAGGTGGGCCGTATTTATCATCAATGCCAATCCGCTGACGGCATTTATTAAGATTTTCCGCGCGGTAGTGCTGGACGGCGTGACCGCGCCCTGGATACTCCATGTGCAGAGTATCATATGGTGTACGATTGCTCTGGTTGTCGGCTCCCTGGTATTTAAGAAATCCCAGGATAAGTTTATTCTGAAGATATAGGAGAGCAGCATGAAGTTAGAAAATGCCATAGAAGTAAATAATGTATCCATGTGCTTCAACCTCTCCAAAGAAAAGGTAGACAGCATCAAGGAATATGTCATCAAGGTGTTAAAGCGTCAGCTCTTTTACGAGGAGTTCTGGGCCTTAAATGATGTGAGCTTCGAGATTCGCAAAGGCGATTCTGTGGGACTGATCGGAATGAACGGTTCCGGTAAGAGTACCATGCTGAAAATCATTGCAGGCGTGCTGAAGCCCACCAAGGGAACGGTGGAAACCACGGGAACCATTGCACCGATGATTGAGCTGGGAGCCGGCTTTGATCACGATCTGACAGCCCGGGAGAATATTTTCCTGAACGGCGCGCTCATCGGTTACTCCCAGGAGATGCTGGAGGAGCGTTTCGACGATATCATTTCCTTCGCGGGACTGGAGCGGTTTGTGGATGTACCCATCAAGAATTTTTCGTCCGGTATGCTGGCCCGTCTGGGTTTTTCCATCGCTACCATCGTGGATGCGGATATCCTGATCATCGATGAGATTCTGTCCGTCGGCGATTATCAGTTCCAGAATAAATGTAAAAAGCGTATCCGGGAAATGATGGATCGGAATACCACGGTCCTTTTTGTGTCCCACAGCATTGAGCAGGTCAAGGAAATCTGCAATAAGGCCATCTGGATTGACCGGGGACACGTGCGGATGATCGGCGAGGCGGAAGAGGTCTGCGACGCCTACGAGGATCCCAACGCAAAGGAATAACAGGATTCGTTCACAGTAACATGGGGGAAGTTATGGAAAATAATCAGGAACAAATGGATTATAAAAAGCTTTATGAGGCAGAGCGGGAGAAAACCGAGGTTCTCGTAAGCAAAATCGAAGAGTCCGAGAAGGAGATCGAGGAGCTGAATTTCAAGCTGGATCGGATCAAGGGAAGCTTTGCCTGGAAGCTGGCGATTCCCCTCCGGAAGGGACTGCATTTTTATGAAAAGACAAGGGATCGTCTGACCCGTTACGGCTCTATCCCCGGGATTATGCGGAAGGTAAGAAGCAAGCTGCAGGAGCGCAAGAATATGAAGCGCCACGGCACTGCCAGTTTCCCAAGTCTGGAGGAAGCAAAGGCCCAGCGGGAGACCGTATTTCCCAATATGGTGAAGTTCAGCATTCTGACGCCCCTTTACAATACGCCGGAGAAGTTCCTGACGGAGCTTCTGGACTGCGTACAGGCCCAGACCTATCAGAACTGGGAACTGTGCCTGGCGGACGGCAGCGACAGCGAGCACGCTTACGTGGGCGAGATCTGCAGAAGATACGCGGAAAGCGACGCCCGTATCAAATATCAGGTGCTGGAGCATAACGAGGGAATCTCCGGCAATACCAACGAGTGTCTGAAGATGGCTACCGGCGATTATATCGCCCTGCTGGATCACGACGATATTCTCCATCCGGCGGTGCTGTATGAATACGCGAAGGTTATCAATGAGAAGGGCGCGGATTATATCTACTGCGATGAGATCACCTTTGAGGGAGACAGCATTGATCACATGATCGTGCTGCATTTCAAGCCGGATTTCGCCGTGGACAATCTGCGGGGCAATAACTATATCTGCCATTTTTCCGCATTTTCAAAGCACCTGCTGGACGAGACGGGCGTATTCCGGAGCCAGTATGACGGAAGCCAGGATCACGACATGATTCTTCGTCTGACCGCGAAGGCAAAGCTGGTATACCATGTACCGAAGGCCCTGTATTACTGGCGTTCCCATAAGGCAAGCGTGGCTCAGGACATCAACGCGAAAACCTATGCGGTGGACGCTGCCAAGCGCGCGGTACACGACCATATCAAGGACGTATATGGCATGGACGTCAAGGTGGAGAGCACCCGGGCGTTCCCGACCATTTTCCGGATCCGTTATCCGCTTCTGGAGCGGCCTCTTATTTCCATTGTGATTCCCAACAAGGATCATATGGAGGACCTGTCCCGCTGCGTGGAGTCTATCGTGAATAAGTCCACCTATGAGAATTACGAGATTGTCATTGTGGAGAATAACAGCGAGACAAAAGAGATCTTTGATTACTATAAGGCCCTGGAGCACAATCCGAAGATCCGGATTGTCAAGTACGAGGGCGAGTTCAACTACGCCAAAATCAACAATTTCGGCGTAAGCTTTACCAACGGCAAGTATGTGCTGCTCCTGAACAATGATATGAAGGTCATCACCCGTGACTGGATGGAGGAGCTTCTGATGTACGCCCAGCGGCCGGATGTGGCTGCAGTCGGCGGTAAGCTTTACTATGCGGACAATACCATTCAGCACGCAGGCATTGTCATCGGTCTCGGCGCCCACAGGGCGGCGGGCCATACCCATTACAAGGACGATAAGATGCACCTGGGCTATATGGGACGTCTGTGCTATGCCCAGGACGTGACGGCTGTCACAGGCGCGTGCCTGATGGTAAGCCGGGCCCAGTATGACGAGGTGGGCGGTCTGGACGAAGAATTCCGGGTAGCCTTTAACGACGTGGATTTCTGTCTGAAGCTCCGTCATGCAGGATATCTGAATGTATTTACGCCCTTTGCGGAGCTGTACCATTACGAGTCCAAGACCCGTGGTATGGAGGAGGGCGAGAAGCAGAAACGCTTCCAGCAGGAGGTAGACCTGTTCCGCCATAAGTGGAAGGCGGATCTGGATGCGGGGGATCCCTATTTCAATCCGAATTTCTCACTGGATTATTCTGATTACACGATTAAATAACCGGCAGGTTATCAGGAGAGCAACTTGAGCAGACGAGAGAAGACAGTACGAAACAGCATAGCGGCGCTGGCGGCCTTTCTGGCCGTATGCGGGATCAATGTTCTGTATCAGATCCGATCAGAGAGTACCATGCTGTCCAACAGCGTGACGGCCATGCTGATGTTTGGGGCGTTTCTCTATGTGGGTATGCAATTCCTGAAAAAGGAAGGAAATAGAAGACTTTGGATTTGCGGCGCGGCGGGCGGAATACTGTTCGCGGCGCTGACGGTCTGGGGCTTTTCTCTCAATTATACGGATACGGTATGGAATCCCCAGGTGCTTCCGGCTTTTCTCTGCCTGGCCCCGTTTTTCACGATTTGCGTGAGCGCAGGGTTACGGGCAATTGCGGGGGTGCCGGCAGTAGAGACAACATCGGAACCGGACGCGGCGCGGGAAACGAAGAAGCTGACCGGCGCGTATATTAGCCGTGCAGACGGCCCGACAGCCTACTTCATCGCCTACAGCTTCCCGGTACGAAAGTTTTACTGGTTCTGCTTTGCGGTTCTGTTCCTGTCCTGGGTTCCGGTGCTTCTGGCCTCTTGGCCGGGTATCTTTTCCTATGACTGCGGCTGGCAGCTGGCGGCGGTGGCCGATCACGCATGGACAGCCCATCACCCGATACTCCATACAGCTATGCTATGGCTGACGAGGGAGATTGGACGGGCGCTGACCGGGTCCAATCAGACCGGAGCTCTGCTCTATTCCCTGCTTCAGATGGTTCTGATGTCTGCTCTATACGCAGAGGTCTGCCTGTACCTGCGGCAGAAAAAAGCGCCGAAATGGCTGTGGATTGGATCACTTCTTTTCTTTGGCTTTCATCCGGTAAACAGTCTGATGGCCTTATGCGCCACCAAGGATTCCCTGTTTACGGCGGTATTCGCGGTATTGGTGGTACAGCTTTTGCGGATGGCAGAGTATCCGGAGGTCTTTTTTGCCTCCCGGCGCAGACAACTGTTATTCTGCGTCAATGTCTTTTTCTTATTTGCCTTCCGGAATAATGGGTTTCATACCTTTTTATTCTGTATTCCCTTCCTGCTGTGGGCGTACCGCAGATACTGGAAGAAAATGCTGCTGCTCTGTGTGATCTGCCTGGGACTGTATGGGATCTACACGGGGCCGGTTTACAGTGTGCTTGGCATTGAGCCGGGCGATCCCAGGGAAATGTGCAGCGTACTGATGCAGTCGGCGGCACGGGTCTACAGTCTGGATAACAGCGGACTTACGGAGGAACAGAGAGAAGGCATCCTGAGCATGATTGACGAGGAAGGCCTGAATTCCTATACGTCTCGATTTGCGGATCCGGTAAAGGCCTATTTTCACGGAAAGGAATTTGCGGAAAATCCCCTGCCGTTCCTGAAAACCTGGGTCAGTGTGGGAAGGTCTCACAAAAAGATGTATGTGGATTCCTTCCTGGCCGGAACCTTCGGATACTGGTATCCCGGCAACTCCATTGAAGATACCGGTTCGGGGAGAGATTACTTTGAATACTACTGTAAGGAGTTCCGGGAAGATGTGGACGTGACCATGGAATCCAGAATCTCGGCTCTTTCAGAATTTTATAGAAAAATTGGAAATGAAGCTTCTTTCCAGAAAGTTCCGATAGTTGCGGCAACGTTTAATCTGGGGGCGTATACCTGGCTGTGGCTCTTTACCATGCTGCTTCTGCTGTATAGCCGGCAATGGCGTCGGCTGATTGTGATGGCTCCCTTTACCGGATATTTTCTGACGAATCTTCTGGGACCTGTGGTGAAAATGCGGTATCATTACCCGTTCATAGCCTGCGCGCCGCTGCTGCTTTATCTGTGCTGGCGGGTCTGGCAGGAGAGACAGGAAGCCTGAAAACATGAATGAAAAAAGACGGAGGACGTCATTATGGATAAAGTAGCGGTATTGATTCCCTGCTACAATGAGAGTAAAACAGTAAAAAAGGTAGTAGAGGATTTCCGGCGTTCCCTGCCGGAGGCAGCCATCTATGTCTATGACAATAATTCCACAGACGGAACGGAGCAGCTGGCCCGGGAGGCAGGCGCGACGGTACGCTACGAATATCAGCAGGGTAAGGGCAACGTGATCCGGCGTATGTTCCGGGAGATTGACGCGGAAGTCTATGTGATGGTAGACGGGGACGATACCTATCCGGCAGAGGCGGCCCCTGCCATGGTGGAGAAGGTACGGAAACAGCAGTCCGATATGGTGGTGGGCGACCGGCTTTCGTCCACCTATTATACGGAAAATAAAAGACCTTTCCACAATTTTGGCAATTCCTTTGTGAAAAACTGTATCAACCGTTTCTTTGATACCAATATTCAGGATATTATGACCGGCTACCGGGCTTTCAGTTATTCCTTTGTCAAGACCTTCCCGGTGCTGTCCCATGGCTTTGAAATCGAAACCGAGATGAGCATCCATGCGGCGGACAAACATATGCAGGTGGATCACGTGATCATCGAATACCGGGACCGCCCGGAGGGAAGCGTGTCGAAGCTGAATACCTTCTCCGATGGCTTTAAGGTACTGACCCGGATCCTGAATCTCTATAAGAACTACAAGCCTCTGGGCTTCTTTTCCCTACTGGCGGGGATTCTGACCGTATTGGGCGTGGGCTTTCTGATTCCGATTCTGACAGAATACTGGCAGACCGGGCTGGTTCCCCGTTTCCCGACCCTGATTGTCTGTGGCTTTGTCCTGATTGCGGCCCTGCAGTCCCTCTTTGCGGGACTGGTGCTGCAGAGCATGGAGCAAAAAAACAAGCAGGATTTTGAAATGCAGCTGATTGCGGCCCATGAGAGATTTGCAAAACTGCAGAAGGAAGTAAAGGAGCGGGAAGCATGAACAGGGTGACAAAAAGAACAGGCGCAGCATGGACGGCGTCTGTTCTTCTTGCGTTTATCTGCGGCCTGGCGGTATACAGGAGCATGGGCTTCGTCTATGCCATTGCGGACGATGTGATTATGCGGGATATTGCTTCGGGAGCTTTCACAGGAACGCCGGACGGACATCTGATTTTTGTACAGTATGCGCTGGGCTGGCTGTTAAGCCGTCTGTACCTGGTGAACCGGACGGTGGACTGGTATGGTTTTTTTATGGCCGGAGCCATGTTTTTCAGTCTGGCGGCAGTGCTTTATAGAGGACTGGCGGCGGAAAAGAGCTTTCGCTGGAAGCTAATCTACGCGGTGGCTGCGCTGGGCGCCTGGACGACAACGCTTTTGTTTCACGCGGCCCAGTTCGAGTGGACAGTCAGTGCGGCGGCTCTGGGAGCGGCGGCTCTGTATCTCTATGTATCGGCGGGGCGGGAAAGCAGAACGGTGACAGAAGAAATTCTGATCTGGCTGCTTCTGGTTTTTACCTATGGAATCCGTTCAGACGTTTTTCTTATGACCCTGCCGGGTTTCGGGATCGCCTTTCTTTGGAAGACAGTCCGGAGAAATGGTAAAAAATGGGAAATAAAGTTTCGGGAACTGATTTTACCGGGATTGGTATTTTTCAGCGTTGGATTGCTGATCCTGACAGAGAAGAATGCCTATCGGGGCGAAGAATGGAAGGAATTTCAGCGGTTCCAGACGGCGCGTTCGGAGGTGTATGATTATGAGGGCGTGCCCTCCTACGAGGCCGACCCGGAATTCTTTCAGAATAAGCTGGGAATCAGCAGCGAGGAAGTGCGGGCGCTTCGCCACTATGCCCTGTATCTGGTAGACGGGCTGGATGCCGGAATGATGGAAGATTTAAGTCAGGAAGCCAGCCTTCAGAACGGAGCGGCCCTGGGACTGCGGGTTAGACTGAAAGCGGGGATAAAACTGGCTGTCACAGAGTTCCTGGGCAGCGCCTACGGGACAGTCAGCCTGGCAGCGGCAGCTTTTTTAGTGCTGGGCGTTATCCTGTTGTGGAAAAAGAAAAAAAGCCTGTACATTCCGGTATTCTTATTTCTGTGCGCCCACGGCGGGCTCTGGCTGGTCTTAGGCTATGCCGGGCGGCTGCCGGAGCGGGTGGCATTTTCCCTCCATCTGGTGATGTTGGGAGCCTTTGCCGGCCTTTTTATGGCAGTGTGGAACAGGGAGACAGAACAGAAAAAGAGAATGCAGTTTATTCTGGGCTTTCTCTGTCTTATTTTTGCGGGAGCAGCGGCGTGGCAATGGAAGATCTCCGCGGAAAGTAACCGGGAGAAGCTTGAACTTGATACCTGCTATCAGAGCTTCAAGGAAGCCTGCAAATCCCAGGAGGAACGGCTGTATTTTATCGAGACCTATATGGCGGAGCCGGTGGGCGGCGCAAAGGTAACGGCCCACGGAAATTTCGCCCTGAACCGCTGCCTGACGCTGGGAGACTGGTACAGCACCTCTCCCCTGGATCGGGAGCGTATGGAAGCTCTGGGAATCCGGAATGTGGGACAGACGCTGCTTGAGGATCCGCAGGCGTTTCTGGTAGTGCGGGACGATCCGGATCCGGGCTTCTATGCTTCCTATGTGGACTGGAAATATCCGGAAGCAGAGCTTGTATTAAAGGAAACAACGGAAGTAGAGGGAAGAAATTTCTATCTCTATCAGATACAGGAGTAGTGCGATGGAAAACATGGCTTTGAAAAAACAGAATAGAGGAGCCGGGGTTCCGGGAGCAATGCTGCTTTCTTTTCTGCTGACAGGGCTCTGGTTTATTCTGGTATACAAAACGGTTCCGTTTATCTATGATATCAACGATGATGTGGCCATGCGGAATGTGGCGGCGGGCGTTATTACAGGGACGCCGGACTCCCATCTGCTGCATATCAAATATCTGCTGGGGCTTGGGATCAGCGGTCTGTATCGCCTGCTCCCGGGGCTCGACTGGTACGGACTTACCATGATTGGCGTAATCCTGCTGTCCTTCGGGCTTTGCCTGTACCGTGGACTGGTTTCAAAAAAAGGGATTTTCTGGAAAATAATATATACACTGATTGCCCTGCTTCTGATGACGGCGCTGGGAATCCAACATGTATCGGCGTTCCAGTGGACCACAGCGGCCGGAATCGCGGGAGCGGCCGGAATCTATCTGTTTTATACGGCCGGAGACGGCCCGGACTGGCAGGTGATGATGGAAGAAGGACTGGCGGTCTTTCTGGTTCTGGTATCGCTTCTGATCCGGGACGACGTATTTTTGATCACAGTTCCGGCGGCGGCCCTCTGTTTTTTGTGGAAATATGCGGAGCGAAAAAGCTGGATCTGTGGAAAAGTCACGCTTCCGTTTCGGCTTGGGCATCTTTTCGTGCCGCTTATGCTGGCAGCGGGGGTGTTGGTGATTCTGGCGGTGGAGGCCTTCGCTTACCGGACTCCGGAATGGAGAACCTTCCGGAAGTACAATACAGATCGGGAAGCCATTATGGACTATTATGGCCTGCAGAATTATGAGAGCGATCCGGCTGTCTACGACAGACTGAAGATTACGCCGGAGGAGGCAGAAAATCTGCAGCGTTATTCCCTGTATCTGACAGAAGATTTTTATCCGGAGAAAATGGCGGAGCTGGCACAGCATGAGAAGGAGATCTACCGGGCGTCCCATCCGCTGACGGAACGTCTCCGGACAGCCTGGGTGGAGATTTATGAGCATTTTACCAAGGATACCTATCACCCGGCCAATCTGATAGCGCTTGCAGTCATTGCCATGACGCTGGGACTGTGCGCGGTGGCGGACCGGAAGGAGCTGGGACTGGGACTTGCGTTTCTGGTACTCTGGTTTGGATACTGGGGATATCTGGGCTACCGGGACCGGCTTTTGGAGCGGGTGGGCTTTGTACTGTATTTTATGGCAATCTTTCTGTTTCTGGGAATCTGGTATCGGATTTTGGAATCGGAGGGAGCGGAAGAGAAAACGCTTCAGCCGGGCAATCTGATACTGACCCTGGGAGCTCTTGGGATCCTGGCAATGACGGCTTCCAATACCTGGAAAAATGTGCAGGCTTACAATACCGGACGCCGGGACTATAACCTGGAATTCCTGGACGTGAACCGGTATATGGCAGAGCACCCGGATAACGTATATTTTATGACGACCTTTACCATAGAGACTTATACGGATAATTTTACAGTGAAACGGGAGTTTGCCTTCAGCAATCTGCTGTCGGTAGGCGGCTGGCACACCTTTTCCCCATTGGAAAATGAAAAGTGCGAAGAGCTTGGAATCACCGACCCGAAGCATGATATCGTGGAAAAAGATAAGGTATATGTGATTTCTCTGGAAAATGTGAATCTCAGGTATATGGACCGGTATTTCAAAAGTATCTATGGAACAGCCTATCAGGGAAGAGAACTGGTAGATACGCTTGCCTATGGCGAACAAAGCTTTGAAGTATATGATTTTAATGTCAGGGAGGTAGAAAAATGATTGGATTTAATGTAGCGCCGTTTACAGGGAAAGAATTTGATTATATCAGAGAGGCCATAGCGGCAGAGCATATCTGCGGCGACGGAATGTTTACGAAGAAATGCAATGCCTGGATCGAGGAAAAGACCGGGACAGCGAAGGCGCTTCTGACGACCTCCTGCACCCACGCCACAGAGATGGCGGCTTTGCTTTTGGATATCCAGCCCGGCGACGAGGTGATTATGCCGGCCTACACCTTTGTATCCACAGCGAACGCCTTCGTGCTCCGGGGCGCGGTCCCGGTGTTCGTGGATATCCGTCCGGATACCATGAATATCGATGAAACGTTGATAGAGGCGGCCATCACAGAGAAGACAAAGGCCATCGTTCCGGTTCATTACGCCGGCGTGGCCTGTGAGATGGATACGATTATGGCCATTGCGAAAAAGCATCGTCTGGCTGTAGTAGAGGACGCGGCCCAGGGCGTCTGTGCCTGGTATAAAGGGAAGGCCCTGGGAACCTTCGGGGACTATGGATGTTACAGCTTCCATGAGACAAAGAACTTTTCCATGGGCGAAGGGGGAGCCCTTCTGATCCAGAAGCCGGAAGCGATTGAAGACGCGGAAATCCTGCGGGAGAAGGGAACCAACCGTTCCAAGTTTTTCCGGGGACAGGTGGATAAATATACCTGGGTGAATTCCGGAAGCTCCTATCTTCCCAGCGATATGAACGCAGCCTATCTCTGGGCCCAGCTGGAAGCGGCGGATCTCATCAACGCGGACCGTATGAGCAGCTGGAAGCTTTACCGGGAGCTGCTTACCCCGCTGGCAGAAGAGGGACTGCTGACGCTTCCGACGGTACCCGAAGGCTGTGAACATAACGCCCATATGTTCTATATAAAAACAGCGGATCTGGAAGAACGTACCCGGCTGATCGCCTTTCTGAAGGAGCAGGGAATTCAGACGGTATTTCATTATATTCCGCTTCATACGGCTCCGGCAGGCCAGAAATTCGGACGCTTCTTCGGCGAGGATCGCTACACCACCAAAGAGAGCGAGCGGCTTTTACGGCTGCCCCTGTACTACGGCCTGAAAGAAGAGCAGGTAGTCTATGTGGGAGAAAAAATAAAGGAGTTTTATGGAAAATAAAAAACAAAGCTGGAAAACATGGGGCTTCTGGCTCTGCGTCCTGGTAATGTTCGCAGCGGCCTTTGCCATGACAAAAGTAGAAATCGGGAAAGAGTATACCGACTTTCGGACGCATTCCCGCTGGGCGGTGGGAGAAAAGCTGGAACCGCGGTTTAATAAGTTTTATTTTTACCCGGTATGGCATTTCTGTGTGCGTTTCATCAACTGGCTGCTTCCCTTCGGAAGGGAATTTTCAGCGGCCTTTGTGACAGCCTGTTTTCTTGGCGCGGCAGGGGCGCTTCTCTACAGCTTCCTCTGGAATGCCAATGGAAGAAAATGGGAAGTGTGGAAATGTGTCCTTCTGGGCTTAAGCCTGTTGTTCGTGACAGCCCTCTATATGCCCTGGTATAATCCACAGGTTTATCTGGGACAGAGCAGTCCCACGATCTGGTACAATCCCACGAATCTGGCAGTAAAGCCGCTGGCTCTTCTGATTTTCCTGTGCTTTGTAAAAATATACAGGGAGAGGGAAACCATCGGAAATGCCTGGATTGCCGGGGAATCCGCGCTTCTGCTGCTTAGCTGCTTTATAAAGCCCTCTTTTTTACAGGGCTTTCTGCCGGCAATGGTATTATTTCTGCTGATAGAACTGATACCCAACCGGGGAAACTCTTTTCTTTTCAGCCTGAAGCTGGCGCTGATGTGCGTGCCGTCCGGAATCTACTTTATCGTGCAGTATCTGGCCATGTTTGACAGCGGGGAAAACAGAAGCATTGAACTTTCGCCCTTTGAAGTAATCGGACTGGATGCGCCGAACCCGCTGTTTTCCATTCTGCTTTCCGTGGCGTTTCCGCTGTTTGTGCTGGTGGTTCTGGGAATAAAGAGAGTATTTCAGGACAAAGCGCTGTGGCTTGCCCTGCTGTTCTATATCTGCTCCCTGCTGGAATTTGTATTGCTGGTGGAGCGTCCGGAGGTGTCGGCGGGAAATTTTGAGTGGGCGCTTCAGCTGGCCCTGTTCCTGCTGTTTGTAATGACGGCGCTGCGTTTTTATCAGACCAGGTGGAAACAGAAGGCAATCTGCGTAACCGGGAACCTTCTGTTCCTGTACCATGTCCTGTCGGGACTCTGGTATTATATAGACTTACTGCTGTTCTCCGGATGGCAGTGTTAGGAGTGAGCGTGTGAAAAAGAAGAAGATCGTAATCATCGGCGCCAACAGCTTCCAGAATCCGCTGATTCTGAAAGCGAAGGCGATGGGCTATGAGACCCATGTATTCGCCTGGAAGGACGGCTCCATAGGAGAGCGGACGGCGGATTATTTTTATCCGGTCAGTATCATAGAGCGGGAGGCAATCCTGGAGCAGTGCAGGAAGATACAGCCGGACGCGGTGGCTTCCATCGGCTCGGATCTGGCCATGCTGACGGTCAATTATGTGGCGGAGAAGCTGGGGCTGCCCGGAAACAGTATGGAATGTACGGAAATTTCCACCAACAAATATGCCATGCGGAAGGCTTTTCAAAAGGCAGGGGTGCCGGTTCCCGGTTTCCGCGAGGCAGACCAGACTACAAAGCCGGAGGCTTTGACGGATCTGAAGCTTCCGGTGATCGTGAAGCCTACGGATCGCTCCGGCAGCCGGGGAATAACCAAGGTGACAGAATGGGGCCAGCTGGCTGACGCCCTGCAGGCTTCGGTGGAAAATTCCTTTGAAAAGAAAGCAATCATAGAGGAATACCTGAACGGGCCGGAATACAGCTGCGAGTGCATTTCCTTCCGGGGAACGCATCATTTTCTGGCAGTCACAAAGAAATACACCACCGGAGAACCCCATTTTATAGAAACCGGACATCTGGAGCCGGCGCCTCTGAGCGAAGAACAGAGGGAAGCCATAAAAAAGGCAGTTTTTGCAGGTCTTGACGCCCTGAAGGTAGAAAACGGGGCCTCCCATACGGAATTTAAACTGGAGGGCAATGAGGTCCGTATCATTGAAATCGGCGCACGGATGGGCGGCGACTGTATCGGCTCGGATCTGGTGGAGCTTTCCACAGGCTATGATTTCGTGCGCATGGTCATTGAGGTGGCTTCCGGGCGCAGACCGACCCTGGAAAGGGTGCGGGAACCAAAGACCGCGTATATTCATTTTATTTTTACAAAAGCAGATCGGGAGCTTCTTCAGAAACTGGAGAGAGAGATTCCGGAAAAAATACATTTTATCAGCGAGATGGAGGAAATTCACGAGGGAGCCGTTACCGACAGCTCCACCCGGTTCGGATATTTTATCCTGGCCTTTGACAGTCTCGCGGAAGCAAAGGAGTACGTAACCTTATGAAAAAGATTTCGCCGAAACTGATTCTGGCCCTGCAGCTGGTGGTAATGCTTTATACCCTGTCCAGCGTGGCGGCAAAGCTGGCCTCCGGCCAGCAGCCCCTGAGCCTGCCCTTTCTTGTCTATTACGGTGTGGAAATCCTGATTCTGGGAATCTATGCCATTGCCTGGCAGCAGATCATCAAGCGCTGCGATCTGTCTGTGGCATACGCCAACCGTTCCATGGCGATTCTGTGGTCGCTGGTGTGGACTGTGATTTTCTTCCACGAAGCACTGACGGTAAAAAATATCATAGGAGTACTCATTGTTTTCGCAGGAACAATGATTGTGAACAGCGATGGTGAATAAATATATGCTTCTTCTGGTGGCGTCGGTGGTAGTGGCGTCCCTTTCCCAGATTTTACTGAAAAAGAGTGCGGCAAAATCCTATGAATCTGTACTGCGGGAATACTTGAATCCCTACGTGATTGTAGGCTATGGAATGATGGTCTTCTCCACGCTTCTGACCGTGGGCGGCTACGCAGGCCTGGAATACAAGAACGGAGCGGTGATAGAATCCCTGGGCTTCGTCCTTGTAATGGTATTAAGCCGCCTGGTCTTTGGCGAAAAGATTACCAAAAAGAAACTTCTTGGAAATGCGCTGATTCTTCTGGGAATCTTTGTATTTTACAGTTAGGCCTCCGGTCCGGCACAGCGGTCGGAAGTTACAATCTGACGGACGGTGTACTGGGGCGCGTTGTTGATACTGATATAGATACGGCCGATGTATTCGCCGATCATACCAAGCATAATCAGAATCAGGCCGCCCAGGAAAAAAATGGAAGCAATGATAGAGCTCCAGCCCATTTCAATGGAGGTGTCCACCAGCTTTCGGATCACCACATAGATACCGTACAGAAAACCGATACAGGCACAGGCGGTTCCGCAGAAGGTGGCGACCCGCAGGGGTTTTACGGAAAAGGCGGTAAAGCCGTTGAACCACAGGGCCAGAAGCTTGCTGAAGTTATAACCGGATTCGCCTACCATGCGTTCATGGTGTGTGATGGGCACATTGGCGATGTTCCGGGTAGCCCGGAAGATCAGGCCCTCGATATAGGGGTAGGCGTTTTCGTAACGGAGAATCTCATCGGCAATGAAGCGCCGCATGATAAAGTAGCTGGTGACGCGGAGACCTTTTGGTTTTCCGATGAGACTTTCGGTCATGCGCTCATTCATCCAGGTACCGAAGTTGCGGAAGCCGCTGTGCATTTTATGGGCATAGGAAGCGTATACCACGTCCCAGCCCTCTTTCATCTTATCCACCAGGGTAAAGAGCTCGCAGGCAGGCGTCTGGCCGTCGTCGTCCAGTGAGATGACAAGATCGCCGGTACACTGACGGTAACCGGCCATCAGAGCGGCATGCTGGCCGAAATTTTTGGCCAGATCGATTCCGGTGATACGGGGGTTGGAAAGGGCCAACGCGCGGATACGGGTCCATACCTGATCCGGGGAACAGTCATTGACCAGAATGATTTCGTAATCATATTCCGGCCGCTGTTTCATGGTTTCTATGATTTCGTTTACAACAATTTCAATTGTGGTTTCCGAGCCATAGCAGGGAATCACAAAGGATAGCTTTTCCATGTAAAAATAGCTCCTGTTTTCTTAAGATTTGTTAAAATTCAGTATACCGTCTGCGGGAAGTCTTGTCAATCCGGGGAGAAGACTGTATACTGAATCAGAAAAAAAGCAATCGGGAAAGTGTACAGAGGAAGTTGAAATGAAAGAAAAATTAAAGTGGCCGGTAGCGGCGTTGACACCGGTATTCGGTTATCTTATCTTTGAAACGACAACAGGGAACCTGCTGTCAATCAGCCCCGCGCGGGCGCTGATCAACCTGGTATTTTACTATCTGCTGTATGGTCTGGTGTTTCTGGTGCTCAACCGGTTCCGGGCTGCGGCAGCCGGAACAACGATAGCGCTGTATATTCTGGCGACGGTCGATTATTATGTCCTGCAGTTCAAGGGAGCGCCGCTTCTTCTGCCCCAGGATCTGACGGCCTGGCGAACGGCGGCAGCGGTGGTATCCAATTACCATATCACTTTTTCCAAATCCGTGGCCTGTGGAGCGGTATTGCTGCTTCTGGTCCTGGTGGTTCTGTGGAACACGAGGATTGGAAAGCTGACGATAGGAAAACGGGGAATTGCCGCAGGCGGCTACGCCCTCTGCCTGGCAGCCTGGCTGCTGGCTTTTTATAAGTATGATATCAAATATACGCTGGCCGGGATTGACGACGATATTTTCTGGTGGAGCCTGGAGGGAAGCTATCAGGATTTTGGCTACGCCACCTCCACAGCCATTCTGGCCAAGTCCATGGTCTTTGAAAAGCCGGAGGGATATTCGGTGGAAGAGACAAAAAAGGATGCGGAAGCAGTGGAGTATGAAAGCAGGCCGGCTTCCGATACCAGTCCGGTGAACCTGATTGTTATCATGAATGAGAGTCTGTCCGATATGCGGGTAATCCGGGATTTCCAGACTAATCAGGAATATTTCCCATTTATAAAGAGCCTGGAAGAAAATACCATCAAGGGCGATTTGTATGTGCAGGTATTCGGCGGAGGAACCAGCAATACGGAGTACGAGGTGCTGACCGGAAACAGCATGGCTTTTCTGCCTTATGTCATCAGCGCCTATCAGGCCTACTGTAAACCGGAGGAATATGGTATGGCCAGTACGCTGAAGGCCCAGGGCTATACGACGGTGGCCATGCATCCCAATATCTCCGGCAACTGGAACCGGAAGAATGTGTACCAGTATATGGGCTTTGACGAATTCATATCCAGCGGCGGATTCCGGGATTCCGAGCTTCTGCGCAATTATGTGAGCGATCTGGGGGATTATCAGAGGCTGATAGAGCGTTACGAGGAAAAGGATCCGGGAGAGAAGCTGTTTGTGTTTAATGTAACCATGCAGAATCATGGCGGCTACGAGGAAGAGTCCCCGGATTTCCGGGAGGAGATAAAAGCAGAGGGGGATCTGGCCGGATACGAACAGGCTGACCGGTACCTCTCCCTGATGAAAAAGTCGGACGAGGCGTTCCAGTATCTGGTGGAATACTTTGAACAGGTGGAGGAGCCGACGATGATTGTCATGTTCGGCGATCACCAGGCGGCCGTCGAGACGGAATTTTATGAGACGCTTTATGGAAAATCCATGAAGGAGCTTACGGCAGAGGAAGCGGATAAGCAGTATGTGACGCCGCTGATTATCTGGACCAATTATGAGACAGAGGCACAGCCGGTAGATAAAATAAGTGCCAATTATCTGGGGGCGAAGATTCTGGATCTGGCGAATCTTAAGCTGACTGCCTATGACAGAATGCTGCTGGAGAACTGGGAATCTATACCGGTTCTGGGGAAAAATGGATATTACCTTACGGACGGCACCTATACGGCCTGGGGAAAAAATGCAGAGAAGCCGGATTTGATGAGGGCATATCAGCGAATGGAATATAATTACGTGGCGGATCGAAAAAACCGCGTGGATAGTTTATTTACTATCACACCATAGGGAGAGGGTATGAAAAGGATAAAGTATGTACTTGTGGCAGTAGCGGGACTTGCCCTGGCGGGACTGGTATATTATGGATTGTTCGTATTTCCGATCAAGGAGATCCGTGTGCAGCTTCCGATGGTGGAGGCGGGATACACGCTGATACGTTATACGGAAGACGTGGAGGAGACCATCGAAGCGAAGGTCCGGCGGACCGGTTCCCTGGCTTCGGAGAAGCTGACGTATCAGACCGGGGATCCGGAAGTGGCAGAGGTAACGGCGGAGGGGACTCTGATTGCCAAAAAGGCAGGCGTCACCACTGTGACCGTGAAGTCGAAGGGCAATCCCTTTGTGAAGAAGGTAATCCCGGTGACGGTGATTCAAAAAGCCCTGAGTATGCAGGTATCCATGCCGGAGGAGCTGCCGTCCAACGAATTTTATTATCTGGCGCATACGGGGGATCGGCCTGTTCTGCAGGCTCTGCCGGATCCGGTGGACGGACTGGTGGAAAATCTCACCTATGAAAGCAGCAATCCGGAGATTGTAACCGTTTCCGAAGACGGCGTGCTGGAAGCGCACCAGGGCGGTATTGCGAAAATCAGCGTATCTTGGGTGGGACCCTATACAGAAGCCGGAAAACAGGAGGATCTGGGATCCTTCTGGGTCAATGTATGCCGGAAACAGGATCACGATAAGCTGGAGGAGCATGAAATCCAGTGGTACGAGGAAAGCTGTCTGATTGCCCACGCCCTGGGAAATGCCGGAAATGAAACCTACACCAATACGAAAGACGCCCTGGAAGAGTCCATTGCCGAGGGCTATAAAATACTGGAAGTAGATCTGAACATGACGTCCGATAAGGAAGTAGTCTGCCGCCACACCTGGTATTCCGATGATTTCGGGGTATCCTATGATGGAAGGATCCCGGATCTGGCGACCTTTGAAAAGGAAAAGTATTTTGGAACCCTGACGACGCTGACGGGCAGGGAGCTTCTGAATATCTGGGCAGAGCATCCGGAACTTTATTTTGTAACAGATGTGAAGCAGGACGAGAACACGAATCTTTCAGAGGTTATGGATGGGCTGGTGGCGCTGGCGAAGGAACAGGGGCAGGAGAGCCTGCTGGATCACCTGATTATACAGCTCTATGGAATAGAGGATTATGATCGGATCCGGGAGATCTATCCCTTCCGCCACTGGCTGTTTACCACCTATCAGCTTCCGGATACGCCGGGGGCAGAGATAGAAGCCGCCGCCTTTTCCCAGGAGAAGGATTTTGGGGCCTTTACCTCCCCAGTCTGGTGTATGGGAGACGATTATTTTGTAAATCTGGCAAATGAGTATGATCTGAATCTGTTTATCCATGTGATTGATACGGAGGAGGAAGCGGAACGCTCCATGAAGCGGGGCATTTACGGCTTTTATACAGACTTTATGAGTCCGGCGGGACTGCGGGAAGCCAGAGAGAATTAGAAATACAGACGGAAATGACTACATGAAGAAAAAAATAATCACAACAGCAGCCCTCCTGCTCCTTTTTCTGGCAGCAGGAGGCGTTCTGCTTTATCGGTACATCTATATAGACGCCATCACCGGAATCCGGGTCCTGAACCTGCCGGAGGGCGGTTACACCCTGACCCGTTATACCCGGGAGGCGCGGGTGCCGGTGGCGGCGAAGGCGGAAGTCCGGAACGGACGGGCAGACGGGACGCTTTTGTATGAATCCTCGGATCCGGTAGTGGCAGAGGTGACGGCGGAGGGTGTTCTGATTGGCCATACGCCGGGAACCGTGACCTTACGCATAGCAGCGGCGGGAAATCCGAAGGTGTATATAGAGGTTCCCGTGACCGTGGTGCAGAAGGCGGTGGGTATGCAGGTATCGCTGCCGGAGGAGCTTCCGGCTAATGAGTATTATTATCTGGTGCACCGGGGAGACCGGATATCCTTTACGGCAAAGCCGGTTCCGGCCAGTGCAGAGACAGAGCATATTACCTATGAGAGCAGCCGCCCGGACGTGGCCTATGTGACAGAGAGCGGTGAAATCCGGGCCTTTCGGGGCGGAATCACTCTGGTCAGCGTCTACTGGACCGGACCCTACACCCTGGAGGGACAGAAGGAGCTTCTGGGGGAATTCTGGCTCAATGTATGCCGCAGGGGAGACCATGACAGCCTGGCCAACCATGAAATTCAGTGGTATGAGGAAAGCTGCCTGATTGCCCACGCCCTGGGAAATGCGGGCGAGTACCGCTATACGAATACCCGGGACGCCCTGGAGGAATCCATTTCCGAAGGTTTCCGGGTGATCGAGGTGGATCTGGCTAAAACCTCGGACGGAGAGGTGGTCTGCCGCCACAACTGGAAAAAGGATACCTTTGACGTATCTTATGACGGCAGGATCCCGGATCTGGCGACCTTTGAACGGGAAAAGTATTTTGGAACCCTGACGACCCTGACGGCCCGGGGACTTCTGGAAATCTGGGCAGAGCATCCGGAGCTGTATTTCATTACGGACGTGAAGCAGGACGAAAACACGGATTTGCCGGAGATTATGGGAAAGCTGGTGGAACTTGCCCGGGAAATGGGGCTGGAAAAACTGCTGGATCGTCTGATTGTACAGTTGTATAATGAAGAGGATTATGATAAAATCAATGCGATTTATCCCATGAAGCACTGGCTGTTTACCTTTTATCAGCTTCCGAAGACCAAAGAGGCCGAGGAAGCGGCGGCCAAATACTCCAAAGAGATGAATTTCGGAGCCTTTACCGTTCCGGTCAAATGGAAAAAGACCGGATATTTCGTCGGCCTGGCGGCAGATTTTAAGCTGGATCTGTTTGTACATGTGGTGGACGAGCCCGGGGAGATCCGGAAATATATGAAAAAGGGCATTTACGGCTTCTATACCGATTACTGGAGCCCTCAGGCCCTGGAAGAATGGAGAGAAAACGGAGAGTAGTAACGTATGAAAAAATTATTTGGACAGATTGTCAAATTCGGAGCCGTAGGCTTCCTGTGTTTCTTTATCGACTATTTTATTATGGTAGCGCTGACGGAGGCTGTGGGAATTCCCTCTATCATTTCCAGCGCCTGCTCCTATACCATTTCTACGGTAGTAAACTATATCTTAAGCATTACGGTAGTCTTTGACGCGGACAAGGAGGCCAACAAGACCGCCCAGTTTGCCATATTTGTTATCTTAAGCCTGATAGGTCTGGGCATTAACCAGCTTATGATGTGGGCGGGTACCGGATGGCTGGAGGGCCTGATGAACCGGAGCAGCCTGCTGGCGGCTTATTCCCGTTACGCGTACATGGTTGTGAAGATTTTCGCCACCGCAGTGGTAATGGTATACAACTTTATCACCCGCAAGATTTTTATTGAGAAGCATTGATTCCCTATAGAAGAAATAGAAAATATGATTTCGGAAAGGAGCAGAGATGAGGAAAAAAAGGATAGCACTGGCTGTCTGCCTTGTGCTGCTTCTGATTACCGGAATCTGGCTGGTGAAGTTCCCGGTGAAGGCTCCCGGCATGGAGCATCAGGTTCTGACGGTCAAAAAGTCGGAGAAGCTGATGAAGAGCCTGAAGCCTGCGGGGGAAGGGGAAAAGCTGCTGACGGCGCTTTATTTTGCCGGCGAGGAGCTTCCCTGCGATGTGGAGAGCCGGACCTGGTACCTTCCCGTGGATATGGAAAACCCGGAATGGGAGACAGGGACCTTTCAAGGCGCGGACAGCACGGAGGTCTATCTGCTGGAGGATCCCCTGGCAGATGACAAGCAGGAGGCCATACGGACGGGAAAGGCTTACCGGCTGTTGGCTATAAAGGGCGGAAGCTATGAGATCGCGCAGGTGGTATTTTCCGGTCTGCCCATGATAAGCCTGTCCACAGACAGCGGAGCGGAGATCCGCTATGAGGAAATCTACGGACGTATGCGGTTCTACGCAGCGGATACGAAGGAAAGCTGGGTGACGGAAAGCGTCATGAGCGCCCATATCCGGGGAGGTTCCAGCCGTCTGAATCCGAAGAAATCCTATAAAATGACTTTGTATAAACAGAATCAGATCGGAAGCGGAGCTTTGCGGAAAAACAAGCAGTCCTTCCTGGGAATGCGTACCGACGACGAGTGGCTTCTCTACGCTATGTACAGCGAGGATTCCAAGGTACGTGATAAACTTTCTCAGGATATATGGAACGAATCCGGGGCTTTGGGTATTGAATCCAATGGTTTTTATGGCTATCATATGGAATACATTGAGGTTTTTCAAAATGGGGAATACCGCGGAATTTACGGTCTGATGGAGCCGGTAGATTATAAGCAGCTGGGCCTGACCAGGGAAAACGGAAAGGGTCCGGAGGAATATCTGTATAAACAGAAGGATCCGGACGTCTATGAATTAAAGGGAAACCATTCCGCGGACGATGAAGCCCACAGAGAAGTCCTCGACACATACCTTGCATATCTGGGTGCGGACGACGAGACCTTTGCGGCCCATATCGGCGATTTGATTGATGTGGACAACGCTCTGGATGTCTGGCTGTATCTGCAGGCTGTCATTGGCATGGACAATATCCAGCGGAATATTTTCTATCCGGCGGTCTGGGTGGACGACCAGTACCGGATTCGGTTTCTGCCCTGGGACATGGATTATACCTGGGGAAATGTCCATGATTTTGACGCGGGAAACCGGACCCGGTTTTCAGAGGAAATCCTGACCATGCGGATTGCCTGGAAGATAGGCGACCGCCTGGTGAAGCTTGATGTGGACGGAGCCAGGGAAAAGGTGGCCGCCCGCTGGAAGGAGCTTCGGGAGGACGTATATTCGGACGCCTGGCTCTGTGAGCACATTGATACCTACGCCCACAGGGTAATGGATTCCGGAGCCTTTGAACGGGATCGGGATACCTGGGAGAACGGCGGGCACAATTCCGACTATGAGAGCCTGAAGCAGCTTGCCTGCGAACGGATGGCTTTTCTGGACGAACAGTTTAAAAATCCGCTTTCCTATCTGGATTTGGAGGAGTATGTGGAGTGAAAAAGCAGATAGCTCTTTTACTGAATTTGATATTGCTGTGCGGCTGTCTGGCCGTGCTGTTCTGCTGGCGCTCCCTCTGGAATCCCATGGGAGCAGGCGCGGCAGAGGCCGGCGAGATAGCGGCCATGAAGGAAACCCACCGGGAAGCGGAGGTTCCTTTTTTTACGGGACTCGCTTTTTCCGGGGAGCAGCTTCCCTATGACAGTACCACCTCGACCTTTTATCTTCCCCTGGACAGGGAAACAGAGGCCTGGGAAGGCGGGGAGCTGACCTCGCTGGACAGAAGCGTAAGGCTTCTCTTTGAGGAAGAGATCGCCGATACGGATAAGCAGGAAGCTATCCGGCAGGGAAAAGCCTTCCGTTTCTATGCGGTGAAGGACGGCGCGTACCAGGAATGTAGCCTGGTGGCCACCGGACTTCCGGTGATTTCCATTGAAACCGCGGAGAGTGCGGATACGGAGGTTTTCGGCGGCAGCGCCTTCTTCTGGGACAACAGCACCAAAATCAACTGGACCTCCTCCAGTATTCTGGAGGCCCATATCCGGGGCAATACCAGCCGGGTGTATCCCAAAAAGGGTTACAAGCTGAGCCTGAAAAAGCAGAAGAAAAACGGCGATATCGTGGCGGACAAAAAGTCCCTGTTCGGTCTGCGTACCGACGACGAGTGGATTCTGAATGCCATGTATACAGACTCCTCGAAAATCCGGGATAAGCTGAACGCGGATCTCTGGAGCGAGGTGGGAGCCTCCAGACCGGATTTTTCAAGCGCGTATTTCGGAACCCGGATGACCTATGTGGAGGTTTTCTTCAACCATGAATACTGGGGGCTCTACGTACTGTCCGAGCCGGTGGATTCCAAGCAGCTGAACCGGACAAAGGCAAACGAGGGCCGGGCGGAGGAATATTCCTATAAGTCGGTGACGCCCCAGAGCCTGCCGACCGAAGAACTTCTGAATCAGGCGGAGTACGGGCAGAGCCTGGACGGTTATGAATTGAAGGGAAAGCATGAAACCATCGGACGCTCCGACTGGGAACCGTTGCTTTCCTACCTGCGTCTCCGGGATATGGCTTCCGATACGGAATTCCGGGAAACAGCTTCCGAGCTTACCGATCGGGAGGGCGCGCTGAACGTATGGATGTTTCTTCAGGCGGTGCTGGGAATTGACAACCGTGGAAAAAACATGTATTATGTGGCAAAACAGACAGAACGTGGGGCAAAGATTTATTTTGCGCCCTGGGATATGGATATTACCTGGGGGGACGCTTTAAGCGAGAATGAAAATGGTGGAGATATCGCCTGGAAGGTAGGCCTGTTTACCGGTCTCTATTCCGAGCGGATCAACTGGGCCTACGGGGATCGGTTAATCGAGCTGGACGTGGACGAATCAAAAGATTATGTAAACCGAACCTGGAAAAAGCTCCGGGAGGACGTGTTCTCGGAGGAAAGCCTGACCGGACGTATCGATGACCTGGTGAGGCAGGTACAGGATTCGGGCGCATACGCAAGGGACGCCGCCCGCTGGCCGGAGAGCAACAGCGGACAGGATATGGAGCTGTTTAAGCGGATGGCCTTCTACCGGCTTGGAATTCTGGATTATTATTTTAACGGAAATCTGGAGGAATACCTGGGACTTGGTTATGAATAGGAAGTCCCGGTCTAAAGGAGTGAAAACATGGAGTATCGTCACGAGTTAAAATACGTGGTTACGGCAGCGCAGCTGGCGCTTCTGGAAAACCGGATCCGGGGGCTGATAAAGCCGGACCGTCATGTGGGACCGGACGGCATGTACCATATCCGAAGCCTGTATTTTGACGATTATTACAACAGCTATTATAATGAAAATGAGATCGGCAGCGATCCGAGAGAGAAGTTCCGGATACGAATCTACAATGCCAGCCCGGAGCGGATCCGTCTGGAGCTGAAGCGGAAGGAGCACGGTATGACCCAGAAGCTGTCCTGCCGCCTGAGCGAGGAGCAGTGCCGGGAGTTGATGGCCGGAAGACCCCTGCCGCCGGATCCTGCGTATCCGCCGGTCTTGCAGAAGTTGAATCTGCAGATGCGGACCCGCCTTCTCCGGCCCCGGATTATCGTGGAATACGACCGGGTGCCCTATGTGGATCCGCTGGGAAATACCCGTATCACCCTGGATTTGAATATCCGCTCTTCCAGCTATGCGAGCCTGTTCCTGGAAGAACAGATACCCATGCGGCCCATTATGCCGAAGGGAAAGAACATCCTGGAAGTGAAGTACGATGAATTCCTGCCGGATTCTATATACAGAAACCTGCAGCTGAACAGCTTACAGCAGACAACATTTTCCAAATATTATCTGTGCAGACGGTACTCCTTCACGGGAATACCGGATTGAGAAAAATAAAATTCGAAAATATAATGTGGAGGATATAAAAAATGGGATTTAAAGATGTATTTAAAAAGTCATTTCTGGAAGGCTTTACCAGCATGGACATTTCTGCCGGACGGATTATGGCGACCTTTGCAGTGACCTGTATTCTGGCCTGCTATGTATTTCTGATTTACCGTCTGGTAACCAGAAAGTCCTTTTATTCCAAGGGCTTCAATGTATCTTTGGCAGCCATGTCAGTGATTACGGCAGCGATTATCCTGGCTATGCAGTCCAACCTGGTGATCTCCCTTGGTATGGTCGGCGCTTTGTCTATCGTGCGTTTCCGTACCGCAATCAAGGATCCGATGGATCTGGTTTTCATGTTCTGGTCCATCAGTATCGGTATCGTCTGCGGCGCGGGACTTTACGAGGTAGCGCTGCTTACCTGTCTGGTAGTCACGATTCTGATTCTGGTTCTGGAGAATCTTCCGGCTTCCCGGGCTCCGATGATGCTGGTAGTCAATGTGACAGACGCGGCAAAAGAGGATACAATTCTGGATATCGTAAAGAAGTACAGCAAGTTTTATAAGGTAAAATCCAGAAACCTGACAGCGGGCGCGCTGGATATGGTAGTGGAAGTACAGGTAAAGGAAGAAAGCGCCTTTGTAAAAGAGGTTTCCGCAGTGGAAACCGTGCTTTCTGCTTCTCTGATTGCCCATGACGGCGAAGTCACCTTTTAAGCTATGAAAGAGATAGTGCGGCTTGGCGGGCGCGGACTGCGGTATATCCGGCAGTACGGGCTCGCCCGGCTTTATCGGAAGGTTATGGAGCGGAAGCGGCGCAACGTGGCGGAAGCCGGATATCCGGACTGGCTTATGAGCCAGCTTCCCACAGCGGAGGAGACCGAAAGACAGCGCTCTGTCCAGTTCGCGTACGAGCCATGTATCAGCATCCTGGTTCCGGCCTATGAGACCTCGGAGGTATTTCTGCGGCAGATGATGGATTCGGTGCTGAACCAGAGCTACAGCAGGCTGGAGTTGTGCATTGCCGACGGAAGCCCTTCGGATAAAGTCGAACGGATAGTGAAAGAATATGAAAAGAAGGATTCCCGTGTAAAATACCGTCATCTGACAAAGAATCTGGGGATTTCTGACAATACCAACGCGGCGCTTGCCATGGCGTCCGGCGAATATGTGGGCCTTTTAGATCACGACGATCTGCTGCTTCCGGGGGCTCTTTTTGAGATCCTGAGGAAGCTTAAGGAGGAAGGCGGCGCGGATGCGGTCTATACGGACGAGGATAAGGTCAATATGGATCTGACCCGTCATTTCCAGCCCCATTTCAAACCGGATTACAATCAGGAGTATCTGAGGAGCAACAATTACATTTGCCATTTCTTCGTGGTACGGCGGAGTATTGCCCTGGAGGTGGGTGGCTTCCGGGGGGAGTTCGACGGAGCGCAGGATCACGATTTTATCTTCCGCTGTACGGAAAAAGCGGATCGAGTGCTGCATGTGCCGAAGGTGCTTTATTCCTGGCGGAGCCACGAGGCTTCCACGGCCACCAATCCCGAGAGCAAGCTCTATGCCTACGAGGCAGGAAAGCGGGCGGTGGCGGCCCATCTTGCCCGGACCGGACGCTCCGGAACCCCGGAAAATACGGATAATTACGGCTTTTACCGGGTCTGTTATCCGGGAAGTCCCGCAATCTTAAAGAATTCTTTAGAAAAATTCCATGGACAAACGGGCGTAAACGTTGTATATTATGATATGATATGTAATAATTCCGTAATAAATTGGGGAGAAGATCCGTATGTACTGTTTGTGTCTGGCCGGAATCCGGAAGGCTGCAGGGTGAATGTGGATTTCTTTAGAACCCTTAAGGCCTGCTGTGACAGAGCAGAAACGGGAATGGCCTGTGCGCGGGTCTATGACGCGAAGCGGCGTCTGGCTTCGGAGCTTCGAATGCGCGGCGTCTCTGATCCCTTTTCCGATGGAAGGAAGGGACTGAAGCCAGGTTATACCGGATATTATCACAGGGCCATGCTTCAGCAGGAGCTGGAAGCTCCTACGGCCTGCTTCCTGATGCGGACCGAGGTACTGCGGGTCTGTATGCCGCAGGGAAAACCGCTGTCGATGGAAGCCCTGGCGGAGAGGCTTACGGAAGCCGGTTATCATATCTACTATGAACCCTGGGCGGTGATGTATGAAGGCTGACAGTCAGGTATCCATTGTGATACCCAATTACAATGGAATGGCTTTTATGGAGGCCTGTCTTCGTTCGGTACTGACGGATGCGCCGGAGGCGGAAATCCTGGTGGTGGATAACGGATCTTGGGACGGAAGCCCCGACTATGTGCGGGAGCATTTCCCGCAGGTACGGCTGCTGGCCCTGGATCAGAACTATGGCTTTGCCCGGGCGGTCAACGAAGGAATCCGGGCGGCAAAGCGCCCTTATGTAATTTTACTGAACAATGATACAGAAGTGGAGCCTGGCTTTACCGACGCCCTCTGGGAAGCGCTTGAGCAAAATCCGAAGGCATTTTCGGCCCAGGCGAAGCTGATTCAGCTTCATCAGCCGGAGAAGCTGGATGACGCGGGGAATTTCTACTGTGCCCTGGGCTGGGCTTTTGCCCGGGGAAAGGATCGGTCTTCCGCTCTTTACGAAGCTCCGGATCGGATCTTCGCGGCCTGTGCGGGCGCGGCCATTTACCGGAAAGAGGTACTGGAAGAGATCGGATATTTCGACGAGGCGCATTTTGCCTATCTGGAGGATATCGACCTGGGCTGGCGGGCCGGAATCTACGGCTATGAGAACCGGTATGCCCCGGAAGCCAGAGTGCTTCACGCGGGAAGCGGAACCAGCGGTTCCCGGTACAATGAATTTAAGGTGACTTTAAGTTCACGGAACAATATATGGATTATTTATAAAAATATGCCTCTGCTTCAGCTGGTGCTGAATCTGCCCTTCCTTCTGGTGGGCTTTGGGGCAAAGCAGCTGTTTTTCTGCAGGAAGGGACTGGGCGGAATCTATGCCCGGGGAATCCTGACGGGAATCCGTACCTGCGACAGGGAAAAGAAGGTCCGCTTCCGGTGGAAGCATGTTCCCGCGTACCTGCGGATCCAGTGGGAACTGTGGGCGAATATAGCAAGAAGATTTGTGGGTGAGAGATATTGATAAAAGACAATCAACAGCATTTTAACCGGCTTCACGTGCTGGTGGACGCGCTGGTAATTACCGTGGCCTATCTGCTGGCCTGGACCATACAGTTTAAAATACTGGACAAGATATCCGGTTTCCTGTTCGGGGACTACATGCTAATGCTGATCCCGCTGGTACCCGGCTATCTGCTGCTGTACACGGCTTTTGGAATGTACACCACCAAGAGCGTGCGCAGAAAGCGCGTGGAATTCGAGAAGATCGTACAGGCCAATACCCTGGGTCTTGGTCTCTTTATGATGGCCATGTTCCTGCTTCGCTGGAACACGGAGTTTACCAACAACTTTTCCCGGATGGTGCTGTTTTATTTCTACGCCATCAACATCGTGCTGGAGGCCATAGCCCGGAACTGTATCCGGATCACCCTGCGGCAGCTGCGGAAAAAAGGCTTCAACCAGAAGCACATGATTCTGGTGGGATACAGCCGGGCCGCGGAGGAATATATCGACCGTATCAAGGCCAATCCGGAATGGGGCTATGAGATCATGGGCATTCTGGACGACAATGTGGAACAGGGCATGAAGTACCGCGGGGTACAGGTCTTTGGCCGTACCGAGGAGATCGAGGAAGTGCTGGAGCGGGCCAAGCCCGACGAGATAGCCATTACCCTGGGCTTAAGCGAGTACTCCAAGCTGGAGCATATCGTAGCAGTCTGTGAGAAATCCGGCGTGCATACAAAGTTTATTCCCGATTACAATAATATCATTCCGACCCGTCCCTATACGGAGGATCTGATGGGGCTTCCGGTGATCAATATCCGGCATGTGCCTCTGACCAATACCTTTAACGCGTTTATAAAACGGAGCGTGGATCTGGTGGGGGCGGTCTGTGCCATTATCATTTTTTCTCCGATCATGCTGGTGACGGCTATTGTCATCAAGCTGACCTCTCCGGGACCATTGATCTATACCCAGGAGCGGGTGGGTCTCCACAACCGGAATTTTAAGATGTACAAGTTCCGTTCCATGGGCGTACAGTCTCCGAAAAAGGAACGGGGCGCCTGGACCGTACCGGACGATCCCCGTGTCACCAAGGTGGGCAAGATTATCCGGAAGACCAGTATTGACGAGCTGCCGCAGCTCTTCAATATCTTAAAAGGGGATATGAGTCTGGTGGGTCCCCGTCCGGAGCGGCCATTTTTTGTGGAGAAGTTCCGGGAAGAGATTCCCCGTTATATGATTAAACACCAGGTGCGTCCGGGTATGACCGGCTGGGCCCAGATCAACGGGTACAGGGGTAATACCTCGATTCGTAAGCGGATCGAATACGATCTCTATTACATTGAGAACTGGACGCTGGGGTTTGATATAAAAATCTTATTTCTGACGATCTTTAAGGGCTTTATCAATAAAAACGCCTACTAGACGTCAGCACAGGAAAGGGTTAATACGTTTATGAGAACCAATACAAAAGGCAGAAAGCATTCTCACAGCTCCGGCCATACAGCTCATACGCCGGAGGAGAGAAGACGGATAGCCAGAAGACGGAAGAAGGAAAGACGGAAAAAGAAGCTGATCGCAATTTTGACACTGGAGGTACTTCTGATTCTGGTGCTGGGACTGGGCGTTTTTGTCCTGGGAAAACTTGGAAAAATTCAGAACCTGGGCGTGGACGCTGACGATGTCACCATGAACGAGGATATGGACGCGGATACCGCAAAGCTTTTGAAGGGGTATACCAATATCGCCCTGTTCGGTATCGATACCCGGAAGATTGGCGAACTGGGCGCGGGCAACCGCAGCGATACCATCATCATCGCAAGTATCAACAATGAGACCAAAGAAGTGAAGCTTATGTCCGTATACCGTGACACTTACCTGAACCGTGCGGACGATACCTACGGCAAATGTAACGCGGCTTATAAGAGCGGCGGCCCCAAGCAGGCCATGGAAATGCTGAATGCCAACCTGGATCTGAATATCCAGTATTATGTCAGCGTGGACTTTGTGGCGCTGATCAAGACCATTGACGCCCTGGGCGGTATTGATATCGATGTGCAGGAGGACGAATGGGAGCTGGTCAACAGCTATATGTATGAGACTACGGAGATTTCCGAGGATTATCTGGATCACTACAGCCCCTTCCTGGAGGGACCGGGACTTCAGACCCTGGACGGTCTGCAGGCGACCTCTTATTGCCGGATCCGTTACACGGCCGGAAGCGATTTTAAGCGGACGGAGCGTCAGAGAACGGTTATCAGCAAGATTGTGGAAAAGGCAAAGGGCGCAGGTCTGGGAACCATCAATAAGATCATCGACGATGTATTCCCGCTGGTAGCGACCAATATTCCGAAGACAACGATGATTGGAATGGCGGCCAGCATGATGTCCTATGAGCTGGGTGAGAGCAGCGGCTTCCCCACCTATATCGAAAATGTGAAGCTCAACAAGCAGGCTATCGTGGCCCCGGCGGATCTGGAGCTGAACGTGAAGGAGCTGCATAAGTTCCTGTTCGGCGAGGAGGATTATTATCCGTCGCCGACGGTCCTGAAGATCAATGAGAAGATCAAACTGGATACAGGCGCGGTGGCAAAGACCGCAGCAAGCGAATAAGAACAGATGAGATGGACGGGGAGAAACGAGCCTCGTCCATTTTTTCAGAGGGAGAACCTATGAGAGAGGATGCAACCATTGATGTGATTATCCCGGCTTACCGCCCGGGAGCAGAATTCCGGGAGCTGCTGAAACGGCTGTCCGGGCAGACCAGAGCCGTAAACCGGATTCTGGTGATGAATACCCGGACGGAGGTGGACGTACGGGCGATGCTGGAGGGAATTCCGAAAGCAGAGCTTCACGAGCTTTCCAGAAATGAATTCGACCATGGCGGCACCAGAGACCGGGGGGCGCGGCTGTCCGAGGCAGACTATCTGCTTTTTATGACCCAGGACGCCCTTCCCGCAGACGAATTTCTGGTGGAGCGGCTGGCGGCGGCCTTTACCGGGCCGGAGATCAAAGCCGCATACGCAAGGCAGCTGGCAAAGGAGGATTGCCGGGAACTGGAGCGCTACACCCGGATCTTCAATTATCCGGAGGAGAGCCGCGTAAAGACAGCAAAAGATTTGGAAAATCTTGGAATCAAAACCTTTTTCTGTTCCAATGTCTGCGCCATGTATGAGCGGGAAACTTATCTCCGGCAGGGGGGCTTTATCCGGCGGACCATTTTCAATGAGGACATGATTTACGCAGGGGGACTGATCCGGTCCGGTTATGCCATCGCTTACGCGGCGGACGCTCAGGTCATTCATTCCCATAACTACAGTGGCAGGGAGCAGTTTCACCGGAATTTCGATCTGGCGGTTTCCCAGGCAGAGCATCCGGAGATTTTTGAAGGCGTACCCTCTGAGGGAGAGGGAATCCGGCTGGTGAAAAAAACGGCGGCCCATTGTATGAGGATTGGAAAGCCCTGGCTTGTGGCGGCGCTGATCTGGCAGAGCGGTTGTAAATTTCTGGGTTATAAGCTGGGAAAGAGTTACCGGAGGCTGCCTCGCCGGCTGGTGCTTCGCTGTACTATGAACCGGGCTTACTGGGAGCAGGAAAAGAAAGAGACGGAGGATTGAATTTGACAGAGGTATTTGAAAATACACAGGAAACCCGGGAGCGCGTCATTCTCATCGGCGTCTGTACCCGGGAAAATGAAATGGTAGAGGAATCTCTTTCCGAGCTTGCGGAGCTGGCGGATACAGCCGGCGCGGACGCCGTGGGCCGGGTGATCCAGAACCGGGAGTCCATGCATCCGGGCACCTATATCGGCAGCGGCAAGATCGACGAGGTCCGCAAGCTGGCAAGGGAGCTTGGGGCAGAAGGGGTTATCTGCGACGATGAACTGACGCCGGCCCAGCTAAGAGGCCTGGAGCAGGAACTGGATCTAAAGGTCATGGACCGGACCCTGGTGATTCTGGATATCTTTGCCCAGCACGCCACCACCAGCGAGGGAAAGCTACAGGTGGAGCTGGCCCAGCTCAGGTACCGGCTGGCGAGACTTACCGGAAAGGGTATCGCCATGTCCCGGCTTGGAGGCGGTATCGGAACCCGTGGCCCCGGTGAGAAAAAGCTGGAGACAGACCGGAGACTCATTAAGAGCCGGATTGCCCGCCTGAACCGAGAGTTAAAGGAAATGCAGCTTCACCGGGATACGGCGCGGAAAAAACGTCTGAACGAGAGCATTCCGGTAGCTGCCATCGTAGGTTATACCAACGCAGGAAAGTCTACTTTATTAAACGCCCTGACCGGGGCCGGGATTCTGGCAGAGAACAAGCTTTTTGCTACGCTGGATCCCACCACCCGGCGGCTTAAGCTTCCCAGCGGTCAGGAGATTCTGCTGACGGATACAGTAGGCTTTATCCGGAAGTTGCCCCATCATCTGGTAGAGGCCTTCAAGAGTACCCTGGAGGAAGCCCGTTACGCGGACTTTATCCTTCATGTGGTAGACAGCGCGAATCCGCAGATGGACGCCCAGATGGAGGCGGTTTACGAGACTCTGGATCGGCTGCAGATCGGGGGCAAACCGGTCATCACACTGTTCAACAAGCGGGATCTGGCTCCGGATACAGAGCTTCCCAAGGATCCGAAGGCGGTCCGGGTTCTCGGCATCTCCGCCGGAACCGGCGCAGGACTTACGGAACTTCAGGAGGCGCTGGAGGAGCAGCTTCGGAACAGCCGGGTACAGGTGGAAAAGCTGTTTCCCTACGCCCAGGCAGGGGATATCCAGCGCATTCGTAAAATGGGCCAGGTGCTCTGTGAGGAATACCGGGAGGACGGCATCTATATTAAGGCTTTTATGCCGCGAAATAATTAGGCGCAGAGGCGCTTATGGTTGCATTCTGAAATAAAATACGATATAATGCTTCCCAATAGGCTTTTTTGAGTAACAGAGCCACTCTATAAAAAGAAGGAGAACGTAACATGATTGATAAGCTGATTGCGAAAATTCAGAAAACAGGAGCGCCCATCGTAGTAGGACTGGATCCGATGCTTTCCTACATCCCGGATCAGGTGAAGGAGAAGGCCTTCGCGGAGTATGGAGAGACCCTGGAGGGAGCTGCAGAGGCTATCTGGCAGTTCAATAAAGAGATTGTGGACAAAACCTGTGACCTGATTCCGGCTGTAAAGCCTCAGATTGCCATGTACGAGCAGTTTGGTATCGAGGGTCTGAAGGCATATAAGAAGACCATCGATTACTGTAAGTCCAAGGATCTGGTTGTCATCGGCGATGTGAAGCGCGGCGATATCGGTTCCACCTCCGCAGCCTATGCGGTAGGACATCTGGGTAAGGTACAGGTGGGAAGCAAGTGTTATGTTCCCTTTGATGAGGATTTCGCCACAGTCAATCCCTATCTGGGCAGCGACGGCGTCAACCCCTTTATCGAGGTATGTAAGGAAGAAAACAAGGGTCTCTTTATCCTGGTAAAAACTTCCAATCCCTCCAGCGGCGAATTCCAGGATCAGCTGGTAAACGGCCGTCCGCTCTACGAGCTGGTAGGCGAGAAGGTAGCCCAGTGGGGCGAGGAGCATATGGGAATGTCCGACTACAGCTACATCGGCGCAGTGGTAGGCGCTACCTATCCGGAGATGGGCGCAGTGCTGAGAAAGCTCATGCCGAAGACCTTTATCCTGGTGCCGGGCTACGGCGCGCAGGGCGGAAAGGGCAAGGATCTGGTGAACTTCTTTAACGAGGACGGTCTGGGAGCCATTGTCAACTCCTCCAGAGGCATCATTGCCGCATACAAGCAGGAGAAGTACGCAAAGTTCGGTGCAGAAAACTTTGGCGACGCTTCCCGGGCAGCAGTAGAGGACATGGTTGCCGATATCAGCGGCGCACTGAACGCACGATAGGAGAAGGCTATGAAATATCAGGAAACAGCGCTTATCAAAGAGCAGCGTGAGATTGCCCCGGGCGTCTACAGCCTGTGGCTTCAGACAGAGCATATCGCGGAGGAGGCAAGACCCGGTCAGTTCGTATCCGTCTACTGCCACGATGAGTCCCGGCTTCTGCCCCGGCCCATCAGTATCTGCGAGATTGATAAAGAGAATAAAACCCTGCGTCTGGTATACCGGAAGGCAGGAGCCGGAACCGCGGAGTTTTCCGGCTACGGCGAGGGAGAGACCTTACGTCTCATTGGCCCCCTGGGAAATGGCTTCCCTCTGGACAAGGGCTATCAAAAAGTATTCCTCATCGGAGGCGGTATCGGCGTACCGCCCATGGTGGAGCTGTCAAAGCAGCTTCCCGGCGAGAAGATTGTGGTATCCGGTTACCGGGGCGGGGATCTGTTCCTGAAGGACGAGCTGTCCCGCCATGCGAAGCTTGTGGTAGCTACAGAGGACGGCAGCGCCGGAACCAGAGGCAATGTGCTGGACGCTATCAGAGAGAACGATCTCCACGCAGACGCGATTTTCGCCTGCGGACCGGGACCCATGCTCCGGGCCCTGAAGGCTTATGCGGAGGAGGAAGGTATCGACTGCTATCTTTCCCTGGAGGAGCGGATGGCCTGCGGCATCGGAGCCTGTCTGGCCTGCGTATGCAAGTCCAAGGATGTGGACGCCCATACGAATGTGAAGAACAAGCGTATCTGCAAGGACGGTCCGGTGTTTGCGGCAGATGAGATCGAACTGTAACCGAAGGAGAAAAGAGCTATGGAATACAAGACAAGTGTAAATCTGGCCGGAGTCGAGCTTAAGAATCCGGTGATGACAGCCTCCGGAACCTTCGGTTCTGCCGGAGAATACGGAGAATTTTACGACCTGGGCGAGCTGGGAGCCGTAGTAACCAAGGGCGTGGCCAATGTGCCCTGGCCCGGGAATCCGACCCCGCGTATCGCAGAGACCAGAAGCGGTATGCTCAACGCCATCGGACTTCAGAATCCGGGTCTGGACGTATTTCTGGAGCGGGATCTTCCGAAGCTTCGGAGATACGATACCAAGGTTATCGTCAATGTCTGCGGCAAGACCACAGAGGACTACTGCGACGCGGTGGAACGTCTGTCTGACGCGGACGTGGATATGCTGGAGATCAATGTCTCCTGTCCCAATGTGAAGGAGGGCGGCATCGCCTTCGGTCAGAAGCCGGACGCCCTGGAGGCCATCACAAAGGAAGTAAAGAAGTACGCGAAGAAGCCGGTTATCATGAAGCTGAGCCCCAACGTGACCGACATCACGGAGATGGCGCGGGCAGCGGAGGCAGGCGGAGCGGACGTACTGTCCCTTATCAACACCCTGACCGGAATGAAGATCGATATCAACCGCCGTACCTTTGCCATTGCCAACAAGACCGGAGGTATGTCCGGTCCGGCTGTGAAGCCTGTGGCAGTGCGGATGGTATATCAGGTGGCGAACGCCGTGAAACTTCCCATCATCGGCATGGGCGGCATTACCAACGGCGACGACGCCATGGAGTTTATCCTGGCAGGCGCAACGGCCGTATCGGTAGGAACGGCCAATTTTGCCAATCCCTATGCGGCAAAGGAGACGGCAGAGGGAATCCTGGCTTATATGAAAAAATATCAGGTATCCGACATCAACGAGCTTGTCGGAGCCGTAAGATAGCCCCAGGCGGGTTTACAAAGGCAAAAGCACTGGACAATCCCGGTGCTTTTTGTATAAGCGGGAAGCGGCTCTGCAATAAGGAGGATGAAAAGCCGGATGATTTTAGAGGGATTGTTACATTTGATATCTCCGGAGAATGCGGTAGTCTTTTGTTATCTTGGAATTTTACTTGCGGTGGCCTTGATTGACTGGCGCACCCGGGTCATTCCTAACCGGTTTCATATATTCATTTTGTTACTTGGAGTGGCGCAGCTGTTTCTGGTTCCGGAGCATGGACTTGGGGACCGGCTTACGGGTATGCTGCTTGTGTCAGTTCCCATGCTGCTTCTGACATTGGCTGTACCGGGATCCTTTGGGGGCGGAGACATAAAGCTGATGGCGGCATCCGGCTTTTTCCTGGGTATGGACGCCATCGTCTGCGCCATGATGTTCGGTCTGCTGACCGGGGGCGGCTATGCGGCCTTTATGCTGGCTACAAAGCGATTAAAAAAGAAGGATTCGTTTGCTCTGGGACCGTTTCTGGCTTTTGGTCTGGGGCTGGCGGCTCTGTGGGGAGACCGGATAGCGGCCCGGTATCTGAATTTTTAATTGCCGGATTGCGAAGCAGCGTACTTTATGCTAAGATAAAAAAAATATGGCTTAATACAGGAGGTTCAGATAAAATGGAAGCATACAAGCAGGAATTTATTGAATTTATGGTAGAATCCGACGTTTTGAAGTTCGGTGAATTTACATTAAAGAGTGGCAGAAAGTCTCCATTTTTCATGAACGCGGGCGCCTACGTGACAGGATCACAGTTGAAGAGACTGGGACAGTATTACGCCCATGCCATCCACGACAGATACGGCGACGATTTTGACGTGCTGTTCGGTCCGGCTTACAAGGGCATCCCCCTGAGTGTGGTAACAGCGATTGCCTACAGCGATCTGTACGGCAAGGAGGTTCGTTATTGCTCTGACCGGAAGGAAGAAAAGGATCACGGCGCAGATAAGGGAAGCTTCCTGGGAAGCAGCCTGAAGGACGGCGACCGTGTGGTTATGATTGAGGATGTGACCACCTCCGGCAAGTCCATGGAGGAGACCGTTCCGAAGGTAAAGGGCGCGGCTGACGTGGAGATTGTGGGTCTGATGGTATCTTTGGACCGTATGGAAGTCGGTAAAGGCGGTGTAAAATGCGCGCTGGACGAGGTGAAAGACCTGTACAGTTTTGAGACCAACGCCATTGTTACCATGGCGGATGTGGTAGAACACCTTTACAATCGTCCCTGCCAGGGCAGAGTCCTGATTGACGATACATTAAAAGCGGCCATTGACACATACTATGAGCAGTATGGAGCAAAATAAGGAGGCATAAGGTATGAACGAGAAAGCATATAAGACCATGACACAGACAGGGGCAGGTTCCATCGCCCTTGGAATTATTGTACTGGTGACCGGTATTGTGACCGGCATTCTCTGCATCGTAAACGGTGCCAGACTGCTGAAAAATAAATCAGACTTGATGTTTTAAGGTGGACAGACGGGCAGCATGAAAAAAGATTCCAGAGACAGACTGAGGAGGATTGGACGGGCACTGCTGATGATATATCTGGCGTGCCTGATCTATTTTATGTTTTTTTCCGAGGCTTACGGGAGAACCGATGTCAGTCCGGATTACCGGTATAATCTGGTTCTGTTTCGGGAAATTAAGCGATTTCTGACGTACCGGGACGTGCTGGGGACAGCGGCGGTGCTGATTAATATCTGGGGAAATGTGGCCATGGGGATTCCGCTTGGATTCGCTGTGCCGCTTCTTTTCCCCTCTGTCCGGAGGGCAGACCGGACGATTATTCTGTGCTTTCTGGCCAGCCTGCTGGCGGAGACCTGTCAGCTTATCTTACGGGTAGGCTGCTTTGACGTGGATGATCTTTTGCTGAATACCATCGGGGGAGTCATCGGCTACCTGTTATTTGTATGGTTTATGCATCACTGGAGAAAGAAATATGGCGAGAAGAAGTTATAAATTTACCAATAAAAAGCATACAAAGCAGGGACTCATGTCCGTGGCCTGCGCAGCTGCTTCCCTGATTTTTACAGGGATTTCCCTGGAAATCGCCTACGGAAAGTCAGGACAGGCCGGAAGCATTGTGGGGCTTCTGGGCGTACTGGCCATGGTATCCTGTGTCGCCGGGTTTATCCTGGCGCTGCGGGGAATGAAGGAGGAGGACGTCTATCTGATTTCCGCCCAGGCGGGCGTGGCGGTCAATGGAGTTCTGTTTATCCTCTGGGCTGTGGTATGCGTAATTGGGATGTAGCGATACCAGGGTACAAAGGTCGGAATCCACATGAGCTTGCTCATAAGTGGATGGAAGACCTTGGTACCCGCAACGGTATGAGCATAAAAGTGGGATGGAAATCCCACGATATATAAGGAGGCACTTTTTGATGGATGAGATCAGGGAACGATATGAGCTTACCATGGAGCGGATACGGGCGATGAAGCAGGAACAGACCGTGTCGGCTCCATTTTACGCGTATTTTCGGAGCATGGCAGACTTTATTCTGGAGATGGACGCATACCGAAGAGATGTGGAGGCGGGAAAGCAGGAGACCATGTCCCTGGAGGAATTGCAGGAGCAGAACCGCCGTCTGTACCGGGATCTGATCGGGGAGGCTTATGCGGAAAGTTACGCCAGTCCGACGAAGGCCGTGGAACTTCTGGGAGAAGGCTACGGACAGATCCTGAGTTTTCTGTATACAGAGCTTCGGGGCATGATCATCTGGGCCGCGGAGGGAAGAATGATGGATCTGACCATTACCGCAGAGCTTTTCGTAGAGTTTTACAATGCCTTTGAGGAAGATACGCCTTCCCCGGAGAAGCTGAAGGAGCTGCTGTACTGGCATATGAGCGACTACTGTGACGTCTTGATTCCGGATCGGATTCGGGAGCAGCTGGATCCCTCCCTGGATTTTGCGGCGGACATCATCTGTCATGCAGACTTAGGGGATCCCCGGTATCTGTACCGCTTCGGTGAATATATTTCGGAAAATGAGCTGGGCGTCAGCCGCTTTCTGGCAGGACTGCCGGAGGCAGAGATAGAGGCCATGGCGTCTACCTTTACCGAGGGCTACCGGATGGGATTTGTGGCGGCAGGCATCGATCTGGGCAAAAAGAAGACGGTAAATATCCGCTATTCCCTGGGCTTTGAGCGGGTGGTACGGGCAGCCATCGCCCAGTTTCGGAAGCTGGGACTGGAAAGCATCCTTTACCGGGAAGCCCGCCACAGTATCAACCGCCGTCCCCAGGGCAATCCGGGCTACGGAAGCACAAAGGCCAGCAGGCAGTATGAGTTTGATCACAAAGAGGATATGGCCCTGTATCTGGATAAGAAGCTGAACGAACGGCGCTTAAGCGTTCTGCACAGTGCTTATGAGGAATATAAGGAGTTAGCGGCTGTCCACGCGGGACCGGCGGTAATGGAGATTTTCGGCGAGCATCCCTTTATGCCGGAGAATTGTCCGGAGGCTATCCGCTTTGATGAAAAGCAGCAGGCGCTGATGGTTTCCTATAACAGCGAGGCGGGACAGCTTGTGAACCGGTATATCCCTGGGGACGAGCGCAGCTTTACAATTATCGCCTGGCCTATTCCGGAGATCGGAGAGAATTACGAAGAAATCTTCCGGGAAACGGTGAAGATCAATAACCTGGACTATCATCTCTATCAGGGTATCCAGCAGAAGCTGATCGACGCCCTGGACGAGGGCGAATCTGTTTATATCAAAGGCGCGGGAGAGAACCGTACGGAAATGTATGTACAGCTGTGGCAGCCTGCGGACCGGGAGAAAGAGACCATCTTTGAAAACTGCGTGGCGGATGTGAATATCCCGGTGGGCGAGGTATTTACCTCCCCGAAGCTTCAGGGAACCCACGGAACCCTTCATGTGAGCCAGGTGTATCTGAATGAATTCCGGTACGCGGATCTGGAGCTCACTTTTGAGGATGGGAAAATCACAGCTTATACCTGCCGGAACTTTGCGGATGAGGCGGAGAATAAGCAGTTTATCCGGGCAAATGTCCTGTTCAACCATGAGACCCTGCCCCTGGGCGAGTTCGCCATCGGCACCAACACCACCGCCTATATGGTAGCGAAGAAGTATGACATTGGGGCGAAGCTTCCGATTCTGATTGCGGAGAAAATGGGTCCCCATTTCGCGGTAGGCGATACCTGCTATTCCTGGTGCGAGGACAATCCGGTGTACAATCCGGACGGCAAGGAAATCATTGCCCGGGATAATGAGTGCTCCCTGCTTCGTAAAACCGACGTGTCCCAGGCGTATTTCAACTGCCATACAGACATTACGATTCCTTATGACGAGTTGGATCGGATTGAGGTGGTACGTCCGGACGGAAGAAGGATTGCGCTGATTGCGGACGGAAGATTTGTACTGCCGGGAACGGAGGAGCTGAACCGGCCCTTTGAGGAAGCCTAGAGTAAATCATTTCTGAGGATAGAGACAAGATTGTGCGTTGATTTGCACAAAATTTATACGTTTTAGGTGTTGACAGAGGCGGAAATAGCCTGTAAACTTGATTTATAAGTAAAACAAAATAAAAAGAAAATATTTATAAGTAAAACTAATTAATGCTTATTTGCAACAGAGAACAGAAGAGGAACGAAGGAGGTTCATAATTATGGCTAAGGTTGGTATTGTGATGGGCAGCGATTCTGATATGCCGATCATGAAGAAGGCAGCGGATGTGCTGGAGCAGCTCGGAGTGGAGTTTGAGATGACGATCATTTCCGCGCACCGGGAGCCGGATGTATTTTTTGAGTACGCGAAGAGCGCGGAGGAGAAGGGCTTCAAGGTAATTATCGCAGGCGCCGGTATGGCAGCTCATCTTCCAGGTATGTGCGCGGCGATTTTCCCCATGCCGGTTATTGGCATACCCATGCACACCACATCTTTGGGCGGAAGAGATTCCCTGTATTCCATCGTACAGATGCCTTCCGGAATTCCGGTTGCAACCGTAGCGATTAACGGCGGCGTCAACGCAGGTCTTCTGGCAGCGAAGATTCTGGCTACCTCAGATCCGGAGCTTCTGGCCCGGTTGAAGGCTTACTCCCGGGATCTGAAGGAGCAGGTAGAGAAGAAGGACGCACGGTTGAAAGAAGTAGGATATAAGAATTACTAGAAATGGAGGATAATAAAATGGATTATAAGAACGCAGGTGTAGATATTGAAGCGGGTTACAAGTCTGTAGAACTGATGAAGGAGCATATTAAGCGGACCATGCGTCCCGAGGTACTGACCGGTATCGGCGGATTTTCCGGCGCGTTTTCCATGGAAGCATTCAAGAACATGGAGAAGCCCACGCTGGTATCCGGAACCGACGGCGTAGGAACCAAGCTGAAGCTGGCGTTCCTAATGAATAAGCATGATACGGTAGGTATTGACTGCGTTGCCATGTGTGTAAACGACATTGCCTGCGCAGGCGGCGAGCCGCTGTTCTTCCTGGATTATATCGCATGCGGAAAGAACATTCCGGAGAGAATCGCTACCATCGTAAGCGGCGTGGCAGAGGGCTGCCGTCAGTCTAATGCAGCGCTTATCGGCGGTGAGACCGCTGAAATGCCGGGCTTCTATCCGGTAGATGAGTATGACCTAGCCGGCTTTGCCGTAGGCGTGGTAGATCAGAAGGATCTGATCACAGGCGCATCCATCAAACCGGGCGACGTACTGGTGGGTATGGCTTCCTCCGGCGTACACAGCAACGGCTTCTCCCTGGTAAGAAAGGTATTTACCATGAAGGAGGAGTACCTGAATACATATTTTGAGAGTCTGGGCAGAACCCTGGGCGAGGCGCTGATCGAGCCGACCAAGATTTATGTGAAGGCCCTGCGCACCGTAAAGGAAGCAGGCGTGACCATCAAGGGCTGCAGCCACATCACAGGCGGCGGTTTCTACGAGAATGTTCCGCGTATGCTGCCGGAGGGCGTGCGTGCCGTAATTAAGAAGGATAGCTATGAGATCCCGGCAATCTTCCATATGCTGCGTGAGGATGGCCGTATCGAAGAGCAGATGATGTACAATACCTTCAACATGGGTATCGGTATGGTAATGGCAGTGGATCCCACAGAGGTGGACAAGTGCGTGGCAGCCGTTCGCGCGGCAGGCGAGACGCCGTACATCCTGGGTCAGATCGAAGCAGGTGAAAAGGGAGTGACCTTATGCTAAAAGTCGCAGTTCTGGTATCCGGCGGCGGCACGAACCTGCAGGCGATCCTGGACGCGGTAGACGCGGGAAGGATCCGGAATGCAGAGATCGTATCCGTCATCAGCAACAATCCGAAGGCTTATGCCCTGGAGCGGGCGAAGAAGCATGAAATTCCAGCAGTCTGTATTTCCCGGAAGGAATGCGGCAGCACAGAGGCCTTTAACGCGGCGCTTCTGAAAGCTTTGCAGGAATGTGGCGCGGATCTGGTGGTTCTGGCAGGCTGTCTGGTGGTGATTCCGAAGGAAATCATTCGCGCTTACGAGGGACGTATCATCAACATTCATCCGTCCCTGATCCCGTCTTTCTGCGGCACCGGCTTCTATGGACTGAAGGTGCATGAGGAGGCCTTGAAGCGGGGGGTAAAGGTGACGGGAGCCACCGTACATATCGTAGACGAGGGAACCGACACAGGCCCCATCCTTTTACAGAAGGCCGTGGAGGTAAAAGAAGGAGATACACCGGAGATTCTGCAGCGGCGTGTCATGGAGGAGGCAGAGTGGATTCTGTTGCCGAAGGCTATTGACATGCTCGCCAATAAGGAGGCATAACCTATGAAGATTTTAGTCGTTGGTTCAGGCGGACGTGAGCATGCTCTTTGCTGGAAGATCGCCCAGAGTCCGAAAGCTGATAAAATATATTGCGCGCCGGGCAATGCGGGCATCGCGGAGTACGCGGAGTGCGTTCCCATCGGAGCCATGGAATTCGAAAAGCTGGCTACCTTCGCAAAGGAGCAGCAGATTGATTTAACCGTAGTCGGCATGGACGATCCGCTGGTGGGCGGCATCGTGGACGTCTTTGAAAAAGAGGGCTTACGTATCTTCGGACCCCGGGCCAATGCGGCGATTCTGGAGGGCTCTAAGGCTTTCTCCAAGGATCTGATGAAGAAATACGGGATTCCTACCGCAGCTTATGAGAATTTCGACGATCCGGAAAAGGCGCTTGCCTATCTGGAGACTGCCAAGTTTCCCATTGTCCTGAAGGCAGACGGACTGGCTCTGGGAAAAGGCGTTCTGATTTGTAATAATCTGGAAGAAGCAAAGGAAGGCGTGCGGACAATTATGCTGGACAAGCAGTTCGGCTCCGCAGGCAACCAGATGGTAATCGAGGAATTTATGACCGGCCGTGAGGTTTCCGTCTTAAGCTTCGTGGACGGCAAGACCATCAAATGCATGACCTCCGCTCAGGATCACAAGCGTGCCCTGGACGGGGATCAGGGACTGAATACAGGCGGTATGGGAACCTTTTCACCCAGCCCCTTCTATACAGAAGAGGTAGATCAGTTCTGCAGGGAGCATATTTACCAGAAGACCGTGGACGCTATGGCTGCGGAGGGCAGAGAATTTAAGGGTGTCATTTTCTTCGGCCTGATGCTGACCCCGAAGGGACCCCGGGTACTGGAGTACAACGCGCGGTTCGGAGACCCGGAGACTCAGGTAGTCCTGCCCCGGATGAAGACGGATATTGTGGATGTGTTCGAGGCCTGTGTGGACGGCACCCTGGATCAGATCGATCTGGAATTCGAGAACAACGCGGCAGTCTGCGTGGTGCTGGCTTCCGGCGGTTATCCGGTGTCCTATGAGAAGGGCTTCCCCATTCGCGGACTGGAGAACTTCAAGAATAAGGACGGCTACTATGTGTTCCATGCGGGAACTAAGCAGGCAGACGGACAGATTGTGACAAACGGCGGCAGAGTTCTGGGCGTTACGGCGGTAGGTCCGGATCTGAAGACGGCACGTGCCAACGCCTATGAGGCAGTGAAGCTGGTAAGCTTTGAAAAGGCCTTCTGCAGAAGCGATATCGGAAAGGCCATCGACGAGGCGTAAGATAACAGAATAAAAACCGGTCTCCGCGGGAGGCCGGTTTTTCAGATCTCCACAATCTGTCATTTGACAAGCTTTTATGATCCGATTATAATGGAATCAATATTATGAGGTTCAGGGAATTAAGACCACAATATGTGATGATGGAGGATAAAGCGATGATGAAAAGATACACAGGAGTACTGGCTGCGCTGGCGGCGGGCGTCCTGATTTTTACTTCGGGAATCACCGGAGAGGCAGCCAGAACCGGAACGATTACCACAGACGGTTCCAGAGTCCGCGCTACGGCAGACGCAGAAGGGCAGAAGGTATGCTCCCTTCCCCTGGATACGATCGTAGATATCACCGATGAGACCCAGAGCGGAGGAAAGACCTGGTATCAGATTAGCTTTACGCTGGACGGAGCCCAGAAGACCGGATGGATTCGCTCGGATCTGCTTTCCGTGACGGAGATCGAGGATCCCCAGGAGGAGCAGCCGACGGAAGAGGAAAGCGAGCCGGAGGAAGGAGCTGGCGGCGAAGCCGGAATCGCAGCCATTGGGGCGTATACGATTCAGGAGCCGGAGGCGGAATACGAAGGCGCGGATTCCCTGGAGAAAACTACGGTCAGCGTGGGGGAGCAGAGCTATACCGCTTATCAGAGCGCTCTTTCCGAAGAGCTGTACCTGGTCTGGGCAGCGAAGGACGACGGCAGCAAGGGCTGGTACTGGTACGATCCTTCTGAGGAAACCCTTCAGCGGGATGCGGGACAGTTCAGCCAGAGCGGTCTAATCAATTCTCTGCAGAATGAGCTGACGACCCTGAAAACTACGACGGCGAAGTCCTTAAGCCAGCGCCTGTATATCATGATTGGCCTGGGCGTTTTAAGTGTGATTCTTCTGGTTCTGACGATTGTGTTTGCGGTGAAGAGCCGGAACGCAGATTATGAGTATGAGGACGAGGAGGATTACAGCGGAGAAAGCGCGTATGACGAGGACGTTTATGACATGGTTGCCTGTGAGGAAGAAGAAAAGCCGGATCTCAGTCTGACGGCCAATTTGCCGGAGATTGATCTCAGCGCCCTGGAAGAGGTGGAAGAGGAGCAGGAAGAGAAAACCTCAGAGCCTGTAGAGAAGTCTGAACCTGAGACAGAGCCTGAAACCGACGAGGACGACGGACTGGATATCGAGATTCTGGATCTGGACGACTTAAATCTGTAAGAATAAGAGAATGCATACAAATGAGGCGGGGTGTAAACCCCGCCTGACTTTGCAGTTGCCAGGCAGCTGTAAGGATAACCGACAGAACAGACCGAAGGAAGTGAAACGATATGTTTGAACATTATACGGAAAAAGCGGCCCATGTGCTGAAGCAGGCCAAAAAGATATCTGCGCAGTGCGGGCAGAATTATGTGGGAACGGAGCACATTCTGATTGCGCTTCTCCGGGAAAAGAACTGTGCGGCGGCAGAGCTGCTGGCAGAACGGAAGGTGGAAGAAAGCACCCTGCTGGAGCTGATTCGGCAGCTGATTTCCCCGGAGGGAGGCGTAGCGCTGGCAGAACCGGATGGCTTTACCCCCAGGGCAGAGAAGATTCTCTATGAGGCAGAGCAGGAGGCAGCCCGCTTCCATGAGGAAAAGGCGGGAACCGAGCATCTTCTGATTGCCATGCTCAAGGACGTAGAGTGCGCGGCCAGCCGTCTTCTGAATACCATGGAGGTCAATGTGAAGGAGCTATATTCTGCTCTTCTGGATTCCATGGGCAGAGCCGGAAGGATCTATCGGGAAGAGGTGGCCCGGAACGCCAGAGCCCAGGGGAGAGGAACCTCGACCCTGGCCCAGTATACGAGGGATCTGACCTATCTGGCCTATGAGCATAAGCTGGAGCCCTGTGTGGGCCGGGAACAGGAAATTCGCCGCCTGATTCAGACCCTGAGCCGCAAGACCAAGAACAATCCCTGCCTCATCGGGGAGCCGGGCGTGGGCAAGACAGCCATCGTAGAGGGACTGGCCCAGCGTATCGTAGAGGGCGCCGTACCGGATTCCGTGCGGGGCAAGCACCTGCTGACCCTGGATTTGTCCGGAATGGTGGCAGGCACCAAGTACCGGGGAGAATTTGAGGAGCGGATCAAAAATGTCATGGACGAGGTACGGGCAGCAGGAGATGTGCTGCTGTTCATCGATGAGCTTCACACGCTGATTGGCGCGGGCGGAGCCGAGGGCGCCATGGATGCGGCCAATATCCTGAAGCCGGCCCTGTCCCGGGGAGAGCTTCAGATCATCGGGGCCACTACGGTAGAGGAGTACCGGAAGCATATCGAGAAGGACGCGGCTCTGGAGCGGCGTTTCCAGCCCATTACGGTGGAGGAGCCCTCAGAGGAGGAAACCATCGCCATTTTAAAGGGAATCCGGAAAAATTACGAGCAGCATCACCAGGTTAAGATTACAGACGAGGCGGTGGAGGCGGCTGCGAAGCTGTCCAGACGCTACATCAGCGATCGGTTCCTGCCGGATAAAGCCATTGACCTGATGGACGAGGCGGCGGCCCGGGTGCGCCTGGGGGATACCCAGACAGTACACGCGGCGGCAGAGCTGGAGCGCCGGAGCGGAGAATTGTTAGAGCAGATCGAGGACGCTATCCGGGCGCAGGATTTCGACCACGCGGCAGAGCTTCGCGGCGAGCGGAACCAGGTGGAAGAAAAGCTTGGAAAAGAGCGGGCAAAGGCGAAACGGGCGCGGGGCAGAAAGTCCCTGACCGTCGGGGAAAATGAGATTGCCCAGATCGTAGCGGACTGGACGAAGATCCCGGTCAGCAAGCTTCAGGAGACAGAGACCCAGCGGCTTCAGAAGCTGGAAAAGATATTACACAAGCGTGTCATCGCGCAGGAGGAGGCAGTGACGGCAGTGGCAAAGGCAGTGCGGAGAGGCCGGGTCGGCTTACAGGATCCGGGCCGTCCCATCGGTTCCTTCCTGTTTCTGGGACCCACCGGCGTGGGAAAAACGGAGCTTTCCAAGGCCCTGGCGGAGGTACTGTTCGGCAGGGAGGACGCCATGATACGGGTAGATATGTCGGAGTACATGGAGAAGCACAGCGTATCCCGGCTTATCGGAGCGCCTCCCGGCTATGTGGGGCACGACGACGGCGGTCAGCTGTCGGAGAAGGTGCGCCGGAATCCCTATACGGTGATTCTGTTCGACGAGATCGAAAAGGCCCATCCGGACGTGTTCAATATTCTTCTGCAGGTGCTGGACGACGGACGGATTACCGATTCCCAGGGCCGTACCGTAGACTTCAAGAATACCGTCATTATCATGACCTCCAATGCGGGCGCAGGCTCCATTATCTCCCCGAAGCAGCTGGGCTTTGCGGCAAAAAATGATGAGAAGCAGAATTATGAAGCCATGAAGAGCAGCGTGATGGAGGAGGTGCGCCGGATGTTTAAGCCGGAGTTCCTGAACCGTATTGACGAGATTATCGTGTTCCACGCCCTGAACAAGGATCAGATGAAGGAAATTGTATCTATTTTATTCCGGGATCTGATAAAGCGCTGCAAGAATCAGATGGGAATCTCCTTACGGGTGCGCGACAGCGTCCGGGGCCATATCGTAGATACGGCCTATGATGTGAAGTATGGCGCGAGACCCTTAAAACGGGCGATTCAGACGAAGGTGGAGGATCCTCTGGCCGATGAGATTCTGTCCGGACGGATCCGGCAGGGGGACGATGTGGTCGTAACCCTGCGCAAGGGGAAAATCGTATTTGTGGAAAGTAAAAAAGAGTAGAAAATACTCTGGTAATACAAAGCAGAATCGTATATAATCAGAGATAACAAAAGAAACGAAAGATCCATTAGGAGGACAAAAGAGATGGCAGCAGTAAAAGAATTAATCCGCGCAGAAGAAGACGGAAGCATCAGCTTCGGAGATTACGAACTGGCTTCCAAGACAAAAAAGCAGGATTTTGAATATCAGGGAGATTTGTATAAGGTAAAGACCTTCCGCGAGATTACCAAGCTGGAGCGCAACGACCTGTTCGTATACGAATCCGTACCCGGAACCGCTGTAGAACATTTCAAGGTAAGCGCAGACAGCGTGGAATTTCTGGTAGAAGGACCGGAGGACGCGCAGATTACCCTGGGACTGGAAGACGATACCGAGTATCTGACCCTGGTAGACGGCGTCAGCGCGGGAGCTATCACCACAGGTCTTGGCGGAAAGCTGGTTTTAAGCGTAGAACTGGGCGGCAAGGATGCTGTCTCCGTGAAGGTAAAGAAGGCGTAAGCAGGAAGCAGGTATATGGCAAAAGGAAAATCTACGGTATATTTCTGTCAGAGCTGCGGATATGAGTCGCCCAAGTGGCTGGGTCAGTGTCCGGGCTGCAGGGAATGGAATACCTTTGTAGAAGAAACGGTAGAAAAGAAAAGCGCCGGAAAGGCGCAGGAGAGAAGGGCAGCCGGTGGTCCGGTCTGCCTTTCTTCGATTGAGACGAAGGAAGAAGACCGGGTCACGACCCGGATGAAGGAGCTGGACCGGGTCCTGGGCGGCGGTATCGTGCCGGGCTCCCTGGTGCTGGTGGGCGGCGATCCGGGTATCGGAAAATCCACCCTGCTTCTGCAGGTCTGCCAGAAGCTGTCAGACGACGGACATGAGGTCCTGTATATCTCCGGCGAGGAGTCCTTAAAGCAGATTAAGCTTCGGGCCGAGCGTATCGGTTCGTTTTCCGATAAGCTGCGCCTGTTCTGTGAGACCAATCTGGAGCTGATCGGGGATACGATCCGAAATAATAAGCCGGAGGTCGTGATCATTGACTCCATTCAGACCATGTACAACGAGGACGTCAGCTCCGCGCCGGGCAGCGTGTCCCAGGTGCGGGAGTCCACGTCGGTGCTGATGCAGCTGGCCAAGGGACTGGGAATCTCGATCTTTATCGTAGGACACGTGACCAAGGAGGGTACGGTGGCGGGCCCCCGTGTGCTGGAGCATATGGTGGATACGGTGCTGTATTTTGAGGGAGACCGCCATGCCTCCTACCGGATTCTGCGGGCCGTGAAGAACCGGTTTGGATCAACGAACGAGATCGGCGTGTTTGAAATGCGGGAGAGCGGGCTGGCAGAGGTTGAGAATCCTTCCCAGTTTATGCTGAACGGCCGGCCGGAGGAAGCCTCCGGCTCCATCGTGGCCTGTTCCATGGAGGGCACCAGACCTATCCTGCTGGAGATTCAGGCCCTGGTGGCCCGAAGCCAGCTGGCCATGCCCAGGCGCACTGCGGCGGGAATGGATTATAACCGGGTGAATCTTCTGCTGGCGGTGCTGGAGAAACGGCTGAATCTGCACCTTTCCGGCAGCGACGTCTACGTGAATATCGCAGGCGGAATCCGGATTAACGAACCGGCCATCGATCTGGGCGTAGTGCTGGCTATCGTATCCAGCAGCCGGGATCAGGCCATTGACGAAAAGGTGCTCGCCTTTGGCGAGGTGGGCTTAAGCGGAGAGGTCCGCGCCGTCAGCCAGGCTGCCCAGCGGGTTCAGGAGGCCAAGAAGCTTGGCTTCACCACGGTGATTCTCCCGGAGGTCTGCCGGGAGCAGATCGGAGCGGTGACAGGCGTCTGCCTCATCGGCGTCCGCAGCGTCGGGGACGCGGTAAGGGCGATTTCATAAAAGCAAGCGCATACGAAAAAGGTACCGGTTCACAACGAGCCGGTACCTTTTTGAAACGAGAGCAGATAACGGGAATCGAACCCGCCTCCCCAGCTTGGGAAGCTGGTGTTCTACCGATGAACTATATCTGCGCAATCTGTTCTTTTTATATTACGTTTATAGTATCACTTTCATACACAAAATGCAAACTTCATTCTGCTTAAAATGAAGAAAATTTCAAAAGAAAAACCGCCCGGTTGCCCGGACGGCCTTTCTTTTTCTTATGAGGGGGGAGATAGTGATGTCTTAATCAACTATCTGACGTTTATTATACGCAGAAAATGTGTTCAAAGTATGTCCAGTTTCTAAAAGAATCATAAAAAAAGGACGGATTTTCTTATGAAAATCTTAACAGAAGCGAAAATCAGCCGTAAGGATTGGAAAAGAAGGGACAGGTATGCTATAATGAGCCTCAGAGAAACCGGCGCAGGATCGGGCAGGAGGTATAGAGATGGCAGAAATGCGGACACTGGAAAATGCATATCTTATGGTAGAGGTGAGCGACGCAGGCGCGGAGCTTTCCCGTGTATATGATAAGAAGAAGGAGCGGGAGGTTCTCTGGAACGCGGATCCGAAGTACTGGGGACGTCATTCACCGATTCTGTTTCCTTTTGTGGGAAAGCTGAACGGAGGCGTCTACCGTTATGAAGGAAACGAGTATACCATGGGCGCCCACGGCTTTGCCCGGGATATGGAATTTGCCTGGGTGGAGACGGGGGAAGATTTCGTGACCCATCGTCTGGTGTCTACGGCGCAGACAAAAGAAAATTACCCCTTTGATTTCGAGCTTCTGGTGACGCACCGGATCACAGACAACTGCATCCGTGTGGAGTGGACCGTAAAGAACCGGGACAGCAAAACCATGTACTATGCCATCGGCGGCCATCCGGCCTTCTATGTGGACGCTGTGATGGGTTGCCGTCTGGTATTTGAAGGAAAAGACAGACTGTCCTGTACCGGCATCGACTTGTCCACCGGAACCGCGGATGCGGAGCATCCGGTGACGCTGGCGCTGACCGACCATGTATACACAGTTGGTGAGCATACCTTCGACGCGGATACCATGATATTTGATAAAAGCCAGGTAAAGAAGGTAAGACTGGAGGAGGCAGACGGAACCAGACGGGTGACCCTGATCTGCCCGGACGCGGAGCAGGTGGGAATCTGGTCCCCGGTGCAGAAGCAGGCTCCCTTTATCTGTCTGGAGCCCTGGCTGGGCCGCTGTGACAACAAGGGCTTTACCGGGGAACTGAAGGACCGATACGGCGAACAAAGCCTGGAGGCCGGAGAGATCTTTACGACAGCATATGAAATCGTAGTAGAGAAATAAAGACAGGAGACATTCTATGAGAGCAGCAAGGGAATTATTGAAGGATCTGAAATACCAGGTCGTAAACGGCAGTATTGACGTCAATGTAAGCGAGCTTGTATACAATACAAAAAAAGTAAAGAAGGAGTGCATGTTCGTCTGCATTAAGGGCGCGAATTTCGACAGCCACGATGTGGCGGGCGAAGCGGCAAAGAACGGAGCAGTGGTCATTGTAGCCGAGCATCCGGTGGAGGTTCCGAAAGGGACGGCAGTGGTGATGGTGGAGGATACCCGCTATGCCCTGGCCCTGATTTCCGCGGCCTATTTCGATTATCCGGCGAAGAAAATGAAGGTTATCGGTATCACCGGAACCAAGGGAAAGACCACGACCACCTTTATGATCCGTTCGATTCTGGAGCACGCGGGAATCCCCACCGGTCTCATCGGAACCATCGAGGTCATCATTGGCGACAAGCATATCCCGGCCCACAATACCACGCCGGAATCTTATGAGATTCAGGAATACTTCGCCCAGATGGCGGCGGCAGGCTGCAAGGTAGCCGTGATGGAGGTATCCTCCCAGGGACTGAAGCTTCACCGGACGGCGGGGATTCAGTTTGACATCGGTATCTTTACCAATCTGGCGCCGGATCATATCGGGGAAAATGAGCACGCCAGCTTCGAGGAATATATGGAGTGCAAGAGCCGCCTGTTCCGTCAGTGCGAGATAGGCATTGTCAATGCGGACGATGAACACGGTGCGGATATCCTGAAAGGCCACACCTGTCAGGTGGAGACCTACGGTTTTTCGGAGAAGGCGGACCTTCGGGCTTCTCAGGTGAAGCTGGTGAACCGTCCGGGCTTCCTGGGCGTAGCGTATCACGTATCCGGTCTGATGGATTTCGATGTGGAGATCGATATGCCGGGCCGGTTCAGTGTATACAATTCCCTGGTGGCCATCGCGGTCTGCCGCCATTTTGACATTCCGAAGGAGGATATGCTGGCAGCCCTTAATGTGGTACAGACCAAGGGCCGTATCGAGAAGGTGAAGGTCTCCGACGACTTTACGCTGATGATTGATTACGCCCACAACGCCATGAGCCTGGAAAGCCTGCTGACCACCTTAAAGGAATACAACCCGAAGCGCCTGATCTGCGTCTTCGGCTGCGGCGGCAACCGTTCCAAGCTCCGCCGCTATGAGATGGGCGAGGTGTCCGGACGCCTGGCGGATCTGACGGTCATTACCTCCGACAATCCCCGCTTCGAGGAGCCCCAGGCCATCATCGACGATATCAAGATCGGCATGGCGAAGACCAGCGGAAAATACGTGGAAATCATTGACCGCAAAGAGGCTATCCGCTACGTCATTGCCCATGGACAGCCCGGCGATGTTATCGTACTGGCCGGAAAAGGCCATGAGGACTATCAGGAAATCTGCGGCGTCAAGCATCCGATGGACGAGAGGGTGCTGATAGCAGAGGTTCTGGAGGAGTTAGGTAGAAAGTGAAATTTGCCAACATCATTGTAGATATTTCCCTGGAAAAGCTGGATCGGACCTTTCAGTACCGGGTCCCGGAGGAACTGCAGGACGTCTTAAAAGAAGGCATGCAGGTAAGGGTTCCCTTTGGAAACGGGGGCCGGACGCTGTCCGGCTATGTGCTGGAGCTGACGAATACCTGTGAATGGGAGGCGGATAAAATCAAACCCATTCTGGGTCTGGAGGAAAAGAGTGTCTGCCTGGAGGGGCAGCTGATTGCTCTGGCGGCCTGGATGCGGCGGACCTATGGCTCCACCATGAATCAGGCCCTGAAAACGGTGCTTCCGGTGAAAAAAAGCGTGCAGGAAAAGATTTCCAGGAAAATCCATCTGGCAGTTCCAAGAGAAGAAGCAGAGGCGGCACTTGCGGAGATGGAAAGAAAGCACCAGACAGCCCGGGCCCGGGTGCTCAAGCCCCTGCTTGAGCAGGAGGGACGCAAGGGACTGGACTACGGAGCAGCCCAGCGGGATCTGGGTCTGACGGCAGCCACGGCCAGAAAGCTTCAGGAGCTGGGGCTGATCCGTGTGGAAACGGATACCATTTTCCGGAATCCGATCCGCCCCTCTGAGGTGGCGGCCCATCCCGTCACCCTGTACCCGGCCCAGCAGCGGATTGTAGACGACGTGCTCCGGCGGACGGCGGAGGGGGATCTGCGTCCCTCCCTGATTCACGGCGTCACCGGAAGCGGCAAGACAGAGGTCTATATGGAGCTGATCGCGTCTGTGCTGGAGCAGGGCAGGGAAGCCATTGTGCTGATCCCGGAGATTGCGCTGACCTTCCAGACGGTACTCCGGTTCTACCGGAGGTTTGGGGATCAGGTAGCCGTGATGCATTCGAAGCTGTCGGCCGGAGAGCGGTACGATCAGTTTGAACGGGCCAGACGGGGGCAGGCCAGAGTGATGATTGGCCCCAGGTCGGCCTTATTTACGCCATTTTCCAGGCTGGGCATTATCGTCATGGACGAGGAGCATGAGGGCAGCTATAAAAGTGAAAACGCGCCCCGGTACCATGCCAGGGAGGCGGCTATCGAACGCGCCCGCATGTGCGGAGCCTTTGTGGTGCTGGGATCGGCTACACCGTCGGTGGACTCCTACGCGTACGCCAGGGAGGGCAGATACCAGCTCTATGAGCTTCCGGCCCGGGTGGAAAACCGGGCTATGCCTAAGACAGAGGTGGTGGATCTTCGGGAAGAGCTCCGACTGGGAAATCGTTCCATTTTCAGCGCCCGTCTGAAGGAGCTTATGGAGGATCGTCTGAAAAAGGGCGAGCAAATCATGCTTTTCCTGAACCGGCGGGGCTATGCGGGCTTTGTTTCTTGCAGAGCCTGCGGACATGTGATAAAATGTCCACATTGCGATGTGTCGCTGTCCCTTCATGGAGGAGGCCGGATGATCTGCCATTACTGCGGATACCAGACGGCCGCGCCGAAGAAATGTCCCTCCTGTGGATCGGCTTATATCGGAGCCTTCCGGGCGGGAACCCAGCAGGTGGCAGAGGCGGCAGGGAAAGCATTTCCGGGAGCGAGGGTTCTCCGTATGGACTTCGATACCACCCGGCAGAAGGGCGGCTACGAGCAGATCCTGGAGACATTTTCCAAAAGACAGGCAGATATTCTGGTGGGTACCCAGATGATTGTAAAAGGACATGATTTCCCCGGCGTGACGCTGGTTGGCGTGCTGGCGGCGGATCTGTCCCTCTACGGGGGCGATTACCGGGCGGCAGAGCGGACCTTTCAGCTTCTGGTGCAGGCGGCAGGCCGGGCAGGCCGGGGCAGCAGGCCGGGAACCGCGGTGATTCAGACCTACAGCCCCGATCACTACAGCATTGAGACGGCGGCAGCCCAGGATTATCCGGCATTTTTTGAAAAAGAGCTGAAGTTTCGGCGCATGATGCAGTATCCTCCGGCGGCCCATCTGATGGCCCTGTATCTGATGTCGGAGGACGAGGAAGCCCTGAACCGGGGCGCCGGGCGGCTAAAGGAGCTGGCGGCAGGACACACCCGACGGGAGATCGTGCTGATCGGTCCGGCGGACGCGGGGCTTTCGAAGCTGAAGGACGTCTATCGCAAAGTGCTGTATCTGAAATGTACGGAAATGGTATATTTAACAGAGTGGAAGGAATGGATGGAGAAGACGCTTTCGGAAGAAAGAGAATTCTCTGCCTTCAATATACAGTTTGATATGGATCCCGTGAATCCTTTTTAAGGGGAGTTGGGAGAGAAAGGAAGGAAAAAAATGGCAATTCGAAATATCAGAGAGATAGGAGACGACATTCTCCGTAAAAACTGTCGGGAAGTAAAGGAGATAACACCGAAGATTCAAGAGCTTATCGACGACATGTACGACACCATGTATGAAGCCATGGGCGTGGGCCTGGCGGCTCCCCAGGTGGGAATCCTGAAACGGATCGTAGTGATCGATACAGGCGAACAGCCCTACACCATGATCAACCCCCGTATTCTGGAGACTGCGGGAGAGCAGGATGGCAGCGAGGGCTGCTTAAGCGTACCGGGCAAGGCGGGCAATGTAAAGCGCCCCAACTACGTAAAGGCGGAAGCTTACGATGAGAACATGGAGCGCTACGAGGTGGAAGCGGAAGGACTGCTGGCCCGGGCGATCTGCCACGAGCTGGATCATCTGGACGGCAAGCTGTACGTGGATCTGGTGGAAGGCGAGCTTTACGATGTGGAGACCGGCGACGAGGACGAGGAGTAAGAACGATGAAGATTATTTTTATGGGAACTCCGGATTTTTCCGTGGGAACACTGGAGGCGCTGATCGGGGCCGGACATGAGATTACCCTGGTGGTGTCCCAGCCGGATAAACCAAAGGGCAGAGGCCATGAGCTTCAGCCCACGCCGGTGAAGGAGGCGGCCCTGCGGCATGGTCTGACAGTCTATCAGCCGAAGAAGGTGCGGGATCCGGAGGTGATAGAGAAGCTCCGGGCGACAGAGGCCGATGTGATCGTAGTCATTGCCTTTGGCCAGATCATTCCGAAAGCCATTCTGGAAATGAAGCAGTACGGCTGTATCAATGTACACGCCTCCCTGCTTCCCAAATACCGCGGCGCGGCTCCGATTCAGTGGGCTGTCATCGACGGGGAGAAGGAAAGCGGCGTGACCATCATGCAGATGGACGAGGGACTGGACACCGGAGATATGCTGCTGAAGGGAAGTGTAGCCCTGGCGGCAGACGAGACCGGAGGAAGCTTGTTTGACAAGCTGGGAGCCCTTGGCGCAGATCTTTGCGTGGAAGCGTTGGATAAGCTGGAAAAGGGTGAGCTGAAGCCGGAGAAGCAGGGCGAAAGCCCGACGGAATATGCCCGGATGCTCACTAAGGAGATGGGCTGTCTGAACTGGCAGGAGAGCGCGGAGAAGCTGGAACGGCTGATTCGTGGTCTGAATCCGTGGCCCAGCGCCTATACAAAGCTGGGCGACAAGACGCTGAAGATCTGGTCAGCGCAGGTATGTGAGAGGACGGATGAAAATGCCGCCTGTGGGGAGATTATAGATGTGACGAAGGATGCTGTCTGTGTGGCCTGCGGCGAAGGGGCTCTTAAGATCACCGAGCTTCAGCTTCAGGGTAAGAAACGGATGGATACGGGAGCCTTCTTGAGAGGCTGCCGTCTGGAAACGGGCACAAAGCTCGGTTAAAAAAGGAGTGTTGCAAAATGCCTTATGGATATGGCTATGGTTACTATATGGATCCCACTTATATTCTGATACTGATTGGCGTCGTAATTTCCCTGTGGGCCTCGGCGAAGGTGAAGACGACCTATTCCAAGTACAGCCGGGTCCGCAGTATGAGCGGACTTACCGGAGCCCAGGTGGCAGATCAGATTCTGCGGGCAAACGGAATCTACGACGTGCGGATTGAGCATGTGAGCGGCGAGCTGACGGACCATTACGATCCGAAGAACCGGGTACTGCGCCTGTCGGATGTGGTTTATAATTCCACCTCCGTGGCGGCGCTTGGCGTGGCGGCCCATGAGTGCGGCCATGCGGTACAGGACGACCGGGATTATTTCCCGCTGCGTTTCCGCAACGCCCTGGTTCCGGTGGCGAATTTCGGCACCCAGGCAGCTTGGCCCATTATTCTGGTGGGACTGCTTTTTGCCGGCAGCTCTTTCCTGATTAACCTGGGAATTCTGTTATTCTCCCTGGGCGTGCTGTTCCAGCTGGTGACGCTGCCGGTGGAGTTTAACGCGTCCCGCCGGGCGATCCAGATTCTGGGAAATACAGGAATTTTATACGGAGACGAAATCCGGGATACGAAGAAGGTTTTAAGCGCGGCGGCCATGACTTATGTGGCGGCGGCAGCGGCTTCGATTCTGTCCCTCTTGCGTCTCCTGATACTCTTTGGAGGAAGAAGAAATCGTGACTAAGGGAACGGATATCCGGGAGCTGGCTCTGGGGGTTCTGCTGGAGGTTTCCGCAGGGCAGGAGTACAGCCACATTGCGCTTCGGAATGTTTTGGATAAGTACCAGTATTTGGAAAAACAGGAGCGCGCCTTTTTAACCCGCCTGGTGGAGGGAACCCTCGAGCGGCGGATTGAGCTGGATTATATCATTGATCAGTTTTCCAGTGTAAAAGTGAAAAAACAGAAGCCGGTTATCCGGGAAATCCTGCGGATGTCGGTTTATCAGCTCCGGTATATGGACAGTGTGCCGGATTCCGCCGTCTGCAACGAGGCGGTGAAGCTGGCGCAGAAAAAGGGCTTCCGGCAGCTAAAGGGCTTTGTAAACGGCGTGCTCCGGAATATTGCCCGGAATCTGGACGGAGTGAAGCTGCCGCCGGAGAAGGAGGAGGCCTCCTATCTGTCGGTACGCTATTCCATGCCGGAATGGCTGGTGAAGGAATGGCTCGGGCTCTACGGAAGGGAAGTCACAGAGAAAATGCTGGCGGCCTTCTATGAGAAGGAGCCGCTGACGATCCGTGTAAACCGGAACCGGATTACCCCGGAGGAGCTTCGGAAACGTCTGGAGGAGCGGAATATCCGGGTGAAGGCGGCGCCCTATATCGAAGGAGCCCTGCAGATAGAGGGCTTTGATTATCTGGCAGGCCTGGAGGAATTTCAGGAGGGCCTGTTTCAGGTACAGGACGTAAGCTCCATGCTGGCGGTGGAAGCAGCCGGCGTGAAAGCAGGCGATTTCTGTATCGACGTCTGCGCGGCCCCCGGCGGCAAGAGCCTCTATTTGGCGGAAAAGGCCGGGGCAGAGGGTCACGTGGACGCAAGGGATCTGACGGATTACAAAGCGGGACTGATCCGGGAAAATGCGGAGCGTCTGGGAAGCGCCAATGTGACGGTAGAAGTGAAGGATGCCTGCGTCTTCGATGAGAGCTCCCGGGAAAAGGCAGACGTGCTGCTGGCGGATCTGCCCTGCTCAGGCCTGGGCGTCCTGGCGAAAAAGACCGACGTCAAGTACCGTATGAGCAGGGAACAGCAGCAGGAGCTTCAGGCGCTGCAGCGGAAGATTCTGAGTACGGTAGAGGCTTATGTAAAGCCCAGAGGTACACTGGTATACAGCACCTGTACCATCAATCAGGGTGAAAATGAAGAAAATGTCCGCTGGTTTCTGGAGCATTTCCCCTACGAGGCGGCGTCGCTCAATGACTGCCTGCCAGAGGAGCTTCACAGCGAAACCACAGAAAAGGGATACCTGCAGCTGCTTCCGGGCGTCCGGTCCTGCGACGGCTTCTTTATCGCAAAATTCAGAAAGAATGACGGAAAATAACATGGAACAGAAGGATATCAAATCCCTGACGCTGGAGGAACTTAAAGAAGAGCTTCTGGCTCACGGGGAAAAGGCTTTCCGGGCAGGTCAGATCTACAGCTGGATGCATGGGAAGCTTGCTTCCGGCTTTGATGAGATGAGCAATCTCTCCAAGCCGTTACGGGAGCTTCTGAAAAAGGAATATGAATATACCAGCCTGGAGATTGTGGAGGTTCAGCGCTCACAGCTGGACGGAACCTGTAAGTATCTGTTCCGTCTGGCGGACGGCAACGTGATTGAGAGCGTGCTCATGCGTTATCATCACGGCAATTCTGTGTGCATTTCCTCCCAGGTAGGCTGCCGCATGGGCTGCCGCTTCTGCGCCTCCACCATCGGCGGCGTGGTGCGGTCCTTAAAGCCCTCGGAAATGCTGGATCAGATTTACCGGATTCAGAGGGACACCGGAGAGCGGGTGTCCAATGTGGTAGTGATGGGAACCGGGGAGCCTCTGGATAATTATGACAATCTGCTGCGCTTTATCCGGCTTCTGACCGATGAAAACGGACTGCATATCAGCCAGCGGAATCTGACGGTGTCCACCTGCGGCATTGTGCCCCGGATTCGCCAGTTGGCGGATGAGGATCTGGCCATTACCCTGGCCCTGTCGCTCCATGCGGTGACCCAGGAGAAGCGGGCGGAGCTAATGCCCATCGCCCACAAGTATCCGCTGCCAGAAGTGCTGGACGCCTGCGCCTATTATTTTCAGAAGACGGGACGCAGACTGACCTTCGAGTACAGCCTGGTGGGCGGTGTCAACGATTATCCGGAGGACGCGAGAAAGCTGGCGGCCCTGGCGAAGCCCATTCACAGCCATGTGAATCTGATTCCGGTAAATCCGGTGACCGAGCGCAGCTTTGTGCAGCCGAAGAAGGAGGTCATCGGCAATTTCAAAAAGGAACTTGAAAAATATGGTATAAATGTTACTATTAGAAGAGAAATGGGACGCGATATCGACGGCGCCTGCGGCCAGCTCCGCAGACGTTATCTGAAAAACGGAGAACCCGGAGAGGAGGAGTCAGATGCTGAAAGCCTGGGGCATGAAGGACATCGGTAAATGCCGCGAGATCAATCAGGACTATATTTTTGTGTCGGAGAAGCCGGTAGGCAATCTTCCGAACCTGTTTCTGGTGGCGGACGGCATGGGCGGTCACAAAGCAGGCGATCTGGCCTCTGAATATACGGTTGCGAAGGTACAGGAAGCGGTATCCAGCAGTATGCAGACCATTCCCTATCAGATTCTGAAGGGAGCCTTTCAGTATGCCAACCAGAGACTTCTGGAGAAGGCCGGCGAGTCGGAGAATTACACCGGAATGGGAACCACCCTGGTGGCGGCTACGGTGAAGGGCGAAGAGGTCTACATTGTCAATGTGGGAGACAGCCGTCTGTATAAAATCGGTGACCGGATCGAGCAGATCACAGAGGATCATTCCCTGGTGGAGGAGATGGTCCGCATGGGAGAGATTTCCAGAGAACAGGCACGGAATCATCCCGACAAAAATATTATTACGAAAGCAATCGGCGTGTCAGATAATGTAGAGCCGGACTATTTTGATACAGAGCTTCGGAAAGGCGAATGCCTTCTGATGTGCTCAGATGGTCTGAGCAACATGGTTCCGGATCAGCAGATCAAGGAAATTGTGGATATGCGCACGGATCTGGAATCCTGTGCCAGAGAGCTGATAAGGGCGGCCAATCACAACGGCGGGAGAGATAACATTGCTGTCGTATTAATAGAACACATCTAATGAGGTGAAAGTATGGTTAGAATCGGAATGTTTTTAGGAGACCGTTACGAGATTCTGGAAAAAATCGGATCCGGCGGAATGGCAGAGGTATTTAAGGGAAAGGATCACAAGCTGAACCGCTTTGTGGCTATCAAGGTCCTGAAAGACGAGTTTGTGGAGGATAAGAATTTCGTCCGCAAGTTCAAGGAGGAGGCCCAGGCAGCAGCAGCCCTGGCCCACCCGAATATTGTAAATGTCTATGACGTGGGAGACGAGCAGAATATCTTCTATATCGTGATGGAGCTGGTGGAGGGAATCACCCTCAAGACCTATATTGAGAAGAAGGGACGCCTGACGGTCAAGGAAGCGACCAGTATAGCTATTCAGGTGGCCTCCGGTCTGGAAATCGCCCATAACAATCAGATCGTACACCGGGACATCAAGCCCCAGAATATCATCATTTCCCGGGAGGGCAAGGTGAAGGTGACAGATTTCGGCATTGCCAAATCCATCTCCTCCAACACCAATACGGCGGATGCCATGGGCTCCGTTCATTACACCTCTCCGGAGCAGGCCAGAGGCGGCTACAGCGACGCCAAGAGCGACATCTATTCCCTGGGTATCGTCATGTACGAGATGGTAACCGGCCGGGTACCCTTTGACGGGGAGACTACGGTTGTGGTGGCCGTGAAGCATCTGCAGGAGGATATGGTATCCCCCAGAGTCTATGCTTCCAATGTGCCGGTAAGCCTGGAGCATATTATCTTAAAATGTACGGAGAAGAGTCCGGATCGCCGCTACGCAAGCGCAGCGGAGCTGATTGCGGACTTAAAGCAGTCCCTGCTTACGCCGGACGTGAATTTTGTAAAAGAGATCGTGCCGGACGGAGCTAAGACGGTAGCCATCACCCGGGACGAGATTTCCAAAATCAAACGGGAGACCGGACGGATTCCGGTGACTTCCGATGACGCAGAGTCCCGTTACGCTTACCTGGATCGCCTGAAGGAAGAACAGGAAGATCTGGACGGAGAAGACGAGGACGATTACGAAGACGACTATGAAGACGACGACTACGAGGATGACGAGGACGAAGATTACGGAGAAGAGCGCGGCAGAAAGGGCGGTCTCTTCGGCTTCCTGAAAAAAGGGAAAGAGGAAGACGAGGAGGACGAAGATGAGGACGGCGACGGCGGTATTCTGGATCCGAAGATGGAGAAGATTATGACCATCGGCGGTATCGTGGCGGCTGTCATTATCGTGATTATTCTGGCCGTGATTATCGGTAAGGTGCTGGGCTTTGGAAAAGGCTCTAGCGATAAGAAAACCGACGATACGGAGATTGCGGACGTTCTGGATCAGGAGGTAGAGGTTCCGGATCTGCTGGGCAAGAGCTATTCCGAGGCGAAGGAAGCACTGAATAAGCTGGGCCTGGGTATCAAGCTGGGCGAGACAAAATCCTCAGATAAGTATGAAGCGGGCCAGATTATCAGCCAGAGCGAGGAAGCAGGCACCAAGGTTGACGCCAATACCACCATCGTGGTAGATGTGTGCGGCGATGGCGAGAAGGTGGAGGTTCCCGATGTAAAGGGTTACTCCGAGGCCAAGGCCAAGAGCGCACTGGAGGCGCTGGGACTTTCTGTGGATATTACAGAGGTAGCCAATGAGGAAGTAGCGGCAGGTAAGGTTATTTCTACTTCTCCTGCAGCAGGCAAGAAGATCGATAAGAGCAGCGTGGTAACGATAGTAGTCAGCAAGGGCAAGGAAGAGGATCAGCAGGTGGAGGTTCCGACCATCACAGGCAAGACCGAAGACAAGGCCAAGGAGCTTCTGAAGGCAGCAGGACTGGCTTCCGGTCAGGCTTCCCAGGACTTCAGCGATACTGTGGAGGAAGGAACGATTATCTCCCAGAGCCCGAAGGCAGGCACTAAGGTAAATAAGGATACCAAGGTAAGCTATGTGATCAGTAAGGGCAAAGAAAAGAAGGAAGTGTATATCGGAGACGCTGAAAAGGACGGAAGTACCGAGAGCGCAGTCACCAATTACCTGACAAATAAGGGCCTGAAGGTATCACGTTCGGAAGCATACAGTGATAGTGTACCGAAGGGAAATGTAATTTCTTATAAACCCGGAAACGGTTCCACCGTTGAAGTAGGAAGCACCGTCAACATTGTAGTCAGCATGGGACCGGAGCCGGTGAAGACAGCAACCGTACCGGGTGCAGGGGACAGCGTAGATGAAATTACAAACCGTGGATTTGTAGTTGGCAGTATTTCCAAAGAATACAGCGACAGCATTGCGAAGGATAAGATCATTTCCTGCAGCCCCAATGGCACGCAAAACGTGGGAACTAAGATCAATGTAGTGGTAAGTTATGGTGTGTGTACCCATCCGAACGTGGATTCCAGTGGAAAATGCACCCAGTGCGGTAAGACAGGTCTGACACCGCCGACCCCGACCCCGACTCCGCCTACTCCTTCCGAGGGCGGAGAAGGTAATACACAGTAACCATAACCGAAAGCAGAATTTACATGCAGGGAAAGATAATAAAAGGAATTGCCGGATTCTACTACGTTCACGTAGCGGAATCCGGTATCTATGAATGTAAAGCAAAGGGGAGCTTCCGCAACCAGAAGGTGAAGCCGCTGGTGGGGGACAATGTCCGGCTGGAAGTGCAGGGTGGGGAAGAAAAAAAAGGAAATATCCAGGAGATCCTGCCCCGGAAGAATGAACTGATCCGGCCGGCTGTGGCCAATATTGATCAGGCCCTGGTTATCTTCGCGGCAGCGAAGCCTAAGCCCAATTTCAATCTGCTGGATCGGTTTCTGATTCTGATGCAGTATCAGAAGGTTCCGGCTGTGGTCTGCTTCAACAAGCAGGATATGGTGGAAGAGGAGGAGCTTAAGCTTCTTCGAGACACCTATGAGAGCGCCGGGTATCCGGTCCGCTTCACCAGCGCAGTCCGGGAAGAGGGCCTTGCTGAGATCCGGGAGCTGCTGAAGGGGAAGACCACAACCGTGGCAGGTCCTTCCGGCGTGGGAAAATCCTCCCTCATCAATCTTCTGTCCCCGGAGGCGGGCATGGAGACCGGAGACATCAGCAGAAAGATTGAAAGGGGAAAGCATACCACCCGTCATTCTGAGCTATTTGCCCTGGACGAGGATACCTTTATCTGTGATACGCCGGGCTTCAGCTCCATCTATCTGCCGGAAATGGAGAAGGAGGAGCTGGGGACTTATTTTCCGGAATTCACGGAATACGAGCCCTTCTGCAGATTCCAGGGCTGCGCCCATATCCATGAGCCGGGCTGCGGCGTTAAGGAAGCGCTGGAGGAGAAGAAAATCAGTTCCATAAGATATGAGAATTACAAGCTTCTCTATGAGGAGTTGAAGGATAAGAGGAGGTATTAGTTATGATCAACAGACTTGCCCCGTCCATTTTGTCCGCGGATTTCGCGGCTCTGGGGGAGGACGTGAGAAAAGCAGAGGAGGCAGGCGCGGAGTACCTGCATATCGACGTCATGGACGGCCATTTTGTGCCGAACCTGTCCCTGGGATTTCCGGTGATTGAGTCTATCCGCAGAAAATCCGTGTCAGTATTTGACGTTCATCTGATGATGGACAATCCGGATCAGTATATCAAGGCCTTTGCCGAGGTAGGAGCAGACATTCTGACCGTTCACGCGGAGGTATGCCCCCATCTGAACCGTACGGTGGCAGCCATCAAGGAAAATGGCATGAAGGCCTGTGTGGCCCTGAATCCGACCACGCCGCTGTCCGCGCTGGATTATATCCTGGAAGAGCTGGATATGGTGCTGCTGATGACGATAAATCCGGGCTTCGGCGGACAGAAGTATCTGGAGAGCAGTACCAGAAAGATTCGTGAACTTCGCAAAATGATGGAGGATCGCGGACTGGAAATCGATATCGAGGTGGACGGCGGAATCAAGCTGAACAATGTGCAGACAGTTCTGGACGCAGGCGCCAACATCATCGTGGCAGGATCTGCGGTATTTGGCGGTGACATCGAAAAGAATGTAACAGATTTCAGGAAAGTATTAGGGGAAGCATGAAGACAGTCATTATAAGCGGGGGCAGAATCGAGCGGGATTTTGCCCTGTCTTTTTTAAAACAGGAAGCATTTGATCAGATCATTGCCGTAGATAACGGTTTGAAATTTCTCTATGAGAACGGCATAAAGCCTACCTGGATTGTAGGCGATTTCGACACAGCAGCTCCAGAGCTGGTGGCGTATTACCGGACAAAGACAGAGATTCCGATCCGCCAGTTTAACCCGGTGAAGGACGCCACAGACAGCCAGATCGCCATTGAGCTGGCCCTGGAGCTGGGCAGCGGGGAGATCACGATTCTGGGCGGCACCGGAACCCGTCTGGATCATGTCCTGGGCAATATCCAGAGCCTGATGCTGGCAAAAAAGAAGGGCGTATCCTGCGTGATTCTGGACGAATACAACCGGATCCGGCTGGTAGATGGAACTTTCAAGCTTAAAAAGGAGGAGCAGTATGGCAGGTATGTGTCACTGCTTCCACTGACGACGGAGGTTACCGGGGTAGAGTTGACCGGAGTTAAGTATCCCTTATCGGATTACACCTTTACCAGCACCGGAAGCGCAGGACTTGGCGTCAGCAACGAAATTACCGCGGAAACAGCGGAAATATGTGTAAAATCAGGGGTTTTTATCCTGATCGAGTCTTCGGATCAGCCGAAAAAATTTGAAATTTTATAGAAGAAAAATAGAAATCCGGGGTGAAAAATCCGGTTGTCTGCATGATAAGATAAATGAGAATGTAAAATTATGGGGAAAGCATCTGAAGTTTGAAAAAGATTGTCGAGGAACCGTGAAAAATCTTTGTGCAGAATCACTAAAAAAAGGGGCAAAATCCTTGGGAAACAAAGAGCTTGTCCGGGGATTGACAAATCCGGAGCTTGCTGTCATAATACGTCCATCGAAACGTGAATGCGTATTCAAGCCTGAAGGAGTGAAAAGAAATGCAGACAAAAAAGATTAAGCTGAATGCAACGGAGGATGTACAGGAGTTTGTACAGGGCGCCAGCAAGTGTGATTTTGATGTAGATGTTTTTTACAATCGAATTCTGATTGACGCAAAGTCCATTCTTGGTGTGCTGAGCATGGATCTGAACCAGGTACTGACCGTGAAATGTCATGGTGAGAGCGGGGAATTTGACCGTGTGCTGGCAAAGTATGCAGTTTCATAAATAGGAACGCGGAAGAGGGAGCCTCCGGCAGTATGCCGGGGGCTCTTTTTATATAACAGGAAATTCCGATGGGATTCTATTTGTAATAGGAAACACGGTGTTACAGGATTCTATTTTCATGCTATAATGGATCCCAGAATTCAACAGGAGTCAGGAAAATGGAAGAGACAAGAACCCAGCTTCGTATCTCGGTACGTGATTTAGTAGAGTTTATTCTCCGATCGGGAGATCTGGACAATCGAACAGGCGGAAAAACAGATTTAACGGCCATGCAGGCGGGAGGCCGGCTGCACCGGAAGCTGCAGCGGCGTATGGGAGCCCATTATACCGCCGAGGTGAGCCTGAAATATCTGGTTCCCATGGGAGAGTTTGACTGTCTGGTGGAGGGCCGGGCGGACGGGATCCTGGAAGAGGACGGCAGGATTTACATCGATGAGATCAAAGGAACCTACCGGGACGTGGCCCTTCTGGAGGAGCCGGTTCCGGTACATCTGGCCCAGGCTCTCTGTTATGCCTGTATCTATGCCAGACAGCAGGATTTGCGGCAGATCGGCGTGCAGATGACTTATGGGAACCTGGAGACAGAAGAGCTGCGTTATTTCCGCACAATCCATGAGCGGGAGGAGCTGGATCAGTGGTTTGACGAGCTGATGGGGCGTTATGAAAAGTGGGCCCGGTTCCAGTACGAATGGAAAAAGACCCGGAAGGCCAGCATTCAGCCTCTGGAATTTCCCTTTGTCTACCGGGAGGGCCAGCGGGAGCTGGCCTACAGTGTCTACCGCGCCATTGCCCGGGAAAAACGGCTTTTTATCCAGGCGCCCACCGGCGTGGGCAAAACCATGTCCACGGTCTTTCCCGCAGTGAAGGCGGTGGGAGAAGGACTGGGAGACCGGATCTTTTACCTGACAGCCAGGACGGTAACCAGGACGGTGGCGGAGGAAGCCTTTCTGGTCCTCCGGAAGCAGGGACTGCGCATGAAGGCAGTGACGCTGACTGCCAAAGAGAAGCTGTGTATCTGTGAGACGCCGGACTGCAACCCGGAGGCCTGCCCCTATGCCAGGGGGCATTTTGACCGGATTAATGAGGCAGTCTATGAGCTGCTCACAACCGGCCCGGACGCCCTGGGGCGGGAGGCACTTCTGGCCCAGGCCGGGAAGCATCGGGTCTGTCCCTTTGAGCTGAGTCTGGATACGGCCTCCTGGACCGATGTGGTGATCTGTGATTACAATTACGTCTTTGACCCGAACGTGCGGCTGAAGCGCTTCTTTGGCGAGGGCGTTAAGGGGGACTATCTGTTCCTGATTGACGAGGCCCACAACCTGGTGGAGCGGGGGCGGGAGATGTTCAGCGCCGTACTCTGCAAGGAGGATTTCCTGGAGCTGAAGCGGGCGCTAAAAGGACGGGATCACAAGGCGGAGCGCCTATTAGAACGCTGCAACCGCTATCTGCTGGGGCTGAAGCGTGAATGCGAGAGCTGGCAGCTTCACAAAAATGTGGATCCCCTGATTCTCATGGCGCTGTCTTTGTCTGCGGAGCTGGAGCGCCTGCGGGAGGAGGGACTGGAGCCGGAGCTGGATCAGAAGGTACTGGAATTCTGGTTTTCCCTGCGGAACTTCCTGAATACAGCAGATCTGTTGGACGAAAATTATGTGATTTACAGCGAAATGGGAGAAAATGGAAACTTCTATCTGAAGCTGTACTGCGTGGAAACCGCAGAGAATCTCTGTGCCTGCCTGGATCAGGGGCGCTCGGCCATCTTTTTCTCTGCCACCCTGCTGCCCATGCCCTATTATAAGCACCTTTTAGGGGCGGAGGACGATTATGCCGTCTACGCCCGCTCGCCCTTCCTTCCGGAAAAGCGTCTGCTTCTTCAGGGACAGGACGTGAGCAGCCGTTATACCCGCCGGAACCTTAGAGAATACGGGCGGATAGCCGGATACCTGAAGACCATGACGGCAGCGCGGAAGGGAAATTATCTGGCCTTCTTTCCCTCCTACCGTATGATGGAGGAGATCTGGGACTGTTATCTGGAGCTTGATGGGGGAGAAACCGACTGCCTGATTCAGCAGAGCGGCATGGGAGAGAAGGAACGGGAGGAATTTCTTGCCCGTTTCCGGGAACCGCAGGAAGAGAAAAGCCTTCTGGGCTTCTGTGTACTGGGCGGAATTTTTTCCGAGGGCATTGATTTGAAGGGGGAAAGTCTCATAGGAGCGGCCGTTGTGGGCACCGGACTGCCTCAGATCTGCAACGAACGGGAAATCCTGCGGCAATACTATGAAGGAAGGCAGATGGACGGCTTTGCCTACGCCTACCGCTATCCGGGCATGAATAAGGTCCTGCAGGCCGCAGGCCGGGTTATCCGTACAGAAGAGGATATGGGAGTGGTGCTCCTGCTGGACGATCGGTTCGGAAGCCCGGAGTATACCCGGCTGTTTCCCCTGGAGTGGGGAAACGTGCAGGGCTGCCGGCTGGGAAACGCAGGAGAACAGATAGAGAACTTCTGGAAAATGCGATAAGCTAGACGAAGTATTCCAGGAACTGCTTTGCCGCAGGACTTAAAGGGAGCTGTTCACTGTGTACCAGCATGAGCTGACGGCTGGGCAGCTCCTCGGCCAGGGACAGGGGAAACAGATCCGTGGAATGCTTGGGCAGGCAGTAGTCCGGCACAAAAGCAATGCCAAGGCCGATAGAGGCCAGATCCAGCAGCAGGTCGTTACTGGACAGCTCGATTTCCGGCACCAGATCCAGCTGGTGCTGCTGGAACAGGGCATGCAGGTATTCGCTGGTGGTGCTTTTTCGGTCCAGCATGAGAATCGGATAGTTCAGGAGCTGCCGGAGGGTGAGCTTCTGATTTTCCAGATTAAAATAATTCCGGTTGGCGATAAAGACGTCCTGGAAAGTATGTACCTTCGTCATGTGCCCGGTATTTCCCAGTCTGGAGTTGGGATAGTTGGTAAAAATCAAATCCACCTGGCCGCTTTCCAGCAGATCTACGCAGCCGATGGAGGTATTGTTGGCAACCTTGATATGGATGCCGGGAAATTCCTTATGGAAGCGGCTTAAGTAAGGCACCAGGAAATAGCGGCAGATGGTGTCGCTGGCGCCGATACGGAGCTGGCCGCCGCCCAGGGAGTTGGCCTCCATAATCTGATTTTCACCCCGCTGAATCAGGTTAATGGCCGGTTCAATATGGCGCAGCAGGATCTCCCCCTCCGGGGTAAGCTGTACCCGCTTGGTGCTGCGGATAAACAGGTTCTGGTTCAGCTTTTTCTCCAGCACCTTGATGGACTGGCTGACCGCCGACTGGGAGATAAAGAGCTGTTTGGAAGCCTCGGAGAAGCTTAAGGTAACGGCCACATGATAAAAGACCTTGTAAAGTTCATAGTTGATATCCATAAAATCACTCCTTCTTTTTGCGCAGCATAGGAATCAGGGCAAGCGCGGCAAGTCCAAGGGCAGTGAACAGTGAAATCAGATCGCCTGCCCGGAACAGTGCCGGAAGCCGGAAGGTTACGGTGACAGTGCCAGAGGCCGCCTCCGGGAGAAATACGCGGAGACGGAGCAGCTGATCGCTGACAGCGGTGGTAAGAAGCTGTCCTTCCGTGTCCGAAGCCCGGTAATAGGGATAATAGTTGAAAGGAACGTCCACATAGGCGGCGGAGTCTTCTGCCTTTTCATAGGTGAAGACAGCCTGGCTGCCTTTTCGTCCGGTGTCTGTGAGTGTTACGCCGTCGGAGGCGGTAAAGGTTACCTCCTGGCTGGTAAGCTCCCGGGTGCTGAAATAATCTCCCTCATGGGAAATCAGATACAGGACGTCGGTGGTCTGAACAGAATCCAGCTGATTTTCCACAGAGGCAAAGGCAGCCGCCTCGTTTACATACTGGCTGAAGTAATTGCCTGCGGAACAGGTCAGAAACAGGGCGCAGCCCAGAAACAGCAGCTTTTTGGCTGAGGGTTCCCGGAAATAGCCGCAGACCGCGATGGCCGATACCACACAGAGAAACAGGGTGGCAAAGGGCAGAAACCGGGAGGAAAACTGAATGGCCCCCACCAGATGGTTGAGGAAGCTCAGACGCTGCAGACGCTCCCAAGGAAAATAAATGGTGGAAGCATAGACAGACAGGCTGCCAAAAATCAGGCACCAGACGCCGAGCCGAAGCTGGAAGGCCGGAAGCCGGTTCTGTTTCCGAAGACACAGGGAGAGGAACAGCAGGCTTCCCAGGAGCAGCAGAAGCCCCAGGGAATAAGGCATTTCCCCGGCGATGGATCCCCGGCCCAGGGCGTCGCCCGCCGGGTTTAGAAGTCCGGTATCAAAAAGCTGGACGCCATACAGGGAATATCCGGCCAGGTTGCGGGCGTCGCCCTGGAGGACCAGCGGATACCGCATCAGATCGAGAAGCGGCAGAATGGACCACAGATTCAAAAGCACCGTGGCGCCTCCGGCTATGAGGATATGGATCAGACGCTGCCGATCTTTCAGACAGGGCAGGCTCAGAAGCGCAAAAAGCAGGGCGTATCCCAGGGCCAGCTCGGTGGAAATCATGTGGGACTGGAACAGGCCGGTAAAGGCCAGCACAGCTGTAATCCATTTCTTATCATTTCCATAGAAAAGCTGATACATACCCAGCAGCAGGAGGGGCAGGAACATCGTGGCCAGAACCTCGCCCACCGCGGAACGGGTGTAAAGATTGATGAGCCGGTAGGCTGACAGAGTATAGAAAAAAGCGGCCGTCATGCCGGTTTTTCTGGAACGGAGCAGCCGGGAAAAGGCATAGTAGGAGATACCTGCCGTGGCCAGGTTGACAGACAGCAGGAGCAGCCGGCAGCAGCCGATGGGTGACATGCCAAGGCGGCAGAGCAGGGCGAAGGGATACAGGAACAGTTCCGGGTAGAAAACCGGATTCATGTAGCCGAAGCCGCGGAACAGGCCGGAATGGATGCGCACCGGAAACTGCCCGGTAAAGAGATCCTGGGCCAGATAGAAAATCCGGCTGTAATGGAAGAACATATCATGTCCCCGCAAAAGCCAGGGCAGCGTCAGGGGCATAGAGGCCCAGACTGCCGCAAAGGCCAGGGGAATCAGGACTTCAGCGCGCAGAGGCTTCCGGGTCCGGTACAGCAGAAGCAGGGCAGAGGCCAGCAGAAGCAGGGCGGCGAGAAGCTGCGGATCCCGGTAAAGCCCTCTTTCTGACAGGAGATAGATTCCACGGAAGGTCAGAGCTCCGGCAGCCTGGACCCGGAATTCTACACAGGAAACCGGGTCTTCCACCGTGAAGGAAAGGGATATGGTTTCCTGTCCGGGCTCCACAGGGACTTCCGATAAAATCCGCCCCGGAGTGTTGTCTCCGTTCAGATACAGAGGATCGTATACCTGGACCTTACTGCCCTCCTCCTGGGAGGTGACGGCAAAGGTCAGCTGATAGCTTCCTTTTTTGAAATAATAATCATTGCTGGTCAGGGTGATCGCTCCGGCATCCTCGGGAACGGTCAGCATGTCCTGTTCGGTGCTGACGATACCGATGGCGTCCTCCGGATAATTCATATCTTCATAAGTGAAATTGCGCTCCACGTAATCCTGGAAGGGAGCGGCAAGAAGCATGATAAGCAGAACCAGGGTAAAAAAAAGCTGGCCTTTGTATTGCCTGAGTTGTTTCATAGAGGTCTCCTTCAGTTGAGATAAAAGGTTATTACAGTTTTTTTCAGTATAGCACAGAATGGGAAGAAAATCCATTAGAGAAAGTTATAAATTAATTTAAATTTATTAATTATACTTATGGAAACTTTTATGCTATGATGGGATCAGGAATTGTTGCAAGAGGAATTATATGGTATAATAGCCCATGATATGATAAAGATATTATACCGTACTGAGGATAATACTATTTAGGAGGTCGGTTATGAGCAACGTAAGAAGAATCTATGTGGAGAAGAAGGACGCTTTTGCGGTAAAGGCAAAGGAGCTTCAGGAAGAGATTCAGAGCTTTCTGGGAATCGAAGATGTAAAGGGTGCGCGGGTGCTGATCCGCTATGATGTGGAGAACATCTCGGACGAGGTATTTGCCCGGGCTTGCCGGACCGTATTTTCCGAGCCGCCGGTAGATACTTTATATGAAGAGAGCTTCGAGGCTGCTCCGGACGCTCAGGTGTTCAGCGTAGAGTACCTGCCGGGACAGTTTGATCAGAGAGCGGATTCTGCCGTACAGTGCGTCCGTTTCCTGAAGGAGGACGAGCAGCCGGTGATCCGTACCGCTACCACCTACGTGATTGAGGGCGGCATTTCCCCGGAAGAGCTGGCAGCCATTAAGAGCTACTGTATCAACCCGGTGGATTCCAGAGAAGCGGCTGTAGAGAAGCCGGATACTCTGGTAACCGTATTTGAAGAGCCTGCAGACGTGAAGATTTTCGACGGCTTCTGTGAGATGGACGAGACTTCCTTCCGGGAGCTTTACAACTCCCTGAATCTGGCGATGACCTTCCGGGATTTCCAGCATATCCAGAATTATTTCAAAAATGAGGAGCACCGGAATCCGTCTATGACTGAGATCCGCGTGTTGGACACCTACTGGTCCGACCATTGCCGTCATACCACCTTCTCCACAGAGCTGACCGACGTAAGCTTTGAGGAGGGCTATTATAAGAAGCCCATCGAAGAGACCTATCAGCAGTATCTGGCAGACCGGGCGGAGATTTTTAAAGGCAGAAAGGACAAGTTTGTCTGCCTGATGGATCTGGCGCTGATGGCCATGAGAAAGCTGAAGGCAGAAGGAAAATTACAGGATCAGGAAGAATCCGATGAGATCAATGCCTGCTCCATCGTAGTTCCCGTGGAAATCGACGGGGAGACCGAGGAGTGGCTGGTAAACTTTAAGAACGAGACCCACAACCACCCGACGGAGATTGAGCCCTTCGGCGGCGCGGCTACCTGTCTGGGCGGCGCAATCCGCGATCCGCTGTCAGGGCGTACCTATGTATATCAGGCTATGCGTGTAACCGGCGCGGCAGATCCCACCGTATCAGTAAAGGAGACACTGAAGGGCAAGCTGCCCCAGAAGAAGCTGGTACGCGGCGCAGCCCACGGCTACAGCTCTTACGGCAACCAGATCGGTCTGGCTACCGGCTATGTAAAAGAGATTTATCACCCCAACTATGTGGCAAAGCGAATGGAGATTGGCGCGGTGATGGGCGCGGCGCCCAGAAAGGACGTCATTCGTGAGACCTCCGATCCGGGAGATCTGATCATTCTTCTTGGCGGCGAGACAGGCCGTGACGGCTGCGGCGGCGCAACCGGATCCTCCAAGGTCCATACCGAGAAGTCCATCGAGACCTGCGGCGCTGAGGTACAGAAGGGTAACGCTCCCACCGAGCGTAAGATCCAGAGACTGTTCCGTCGTCCGGAGGTAACCCGTCTGATTAAGAAGTGTAACGATTTCGGCGCAGGCGGAGTATCCGTAGCCATCGGCGAGCTGGCAGACGGCCTGAAGGTAAACCTCGACCTGGTTCCGAAGAAGTACGCGGGACTGGACGGTACGGAGATCGCTATCTCCGAGTCCCAGGAGCGTATGGCTGTTGTAGTAGATAAAAAGGACGAGGCAGAATTCCTGAAATACGCTGCAGAGGAGAACCTGGAGGCTACCACCGTAGCTGTGGTAACCGAGGATCCGAGACTGGTGCTTTCCTGGAGAGGAAAGGAGATTGTCAATATCTCCCGCGCGTTCCTGGATACCAACGGCGCACATCAGGAGACTACGGTAGCAGTGGATCTGCCCACCGAGCAGGATAAATATTTTGTAAGAAATGAGGTAGGGGACGTCCGGGCAAAATGGCTGGATACCCTGAAAGATTTAAATGTATGCTCCCAGAAGGGCCTGGTGGAGATGTTCGACAGCTCCATCGGCGCAGGCAGCGTTCTTATGCCCTACGGTGGCAAGTATCAGCTGACCGAGACCCAGGCTATGGTAGCAAAGCTGCCGGTGCTGAAGGGTAAGACAGACGTAGTAACCATGATGAGCTACGGCTTTGACCCCTATCTGTCCAGCTGGAGCCCCTATCACGGAGCTGTTTACGCAGTCATTGAGTCTGTGGCAAGAATCGTAGCGGCAGGCGGCGATTACAGCAAGATCCGGTTCACCTTCCAGGAATATTTCCGCAGAATGACCGGAGATCCCCATCGCTGGAGCCAGCCCTTCGCAGCCCTTCTCGGCGCTTACAGCGCGCAGCTGGGCTTCGGACTGCCCTCCATCGGAGGCAAGGACAGTATGTCCGGTACCTTCAACGAGATTGACGTACCGCCCACACTGGTATCCTTCGCCGTAGATGTGGCCAGCGACAAGACAATTCTCACACCGGAGCTTAAGAAAGCCGGCAATAAGCTGGTTCTGGTACAGATTCACAGAGACGCTTACGATCTGCCGGATTATGAGGAGATCAAGAGCCTGTATGGCCGCTTCTTCGAGGACGTAAAGGCAGGACGGATTGTTTCCGCTTACGCTCTGGACGGTTCCGGTCTGGCAGCCGCTGTCAGCAAGATGTCCTTTGGTAATAAGCTGGGCGTTCGGATTGAGCACAGCGTAGATAAGAGAGACCTGTTTACCGCAGGCTTCGGCGATATCGTGGCGGAGGTTCCCGCAGACAAGGTGGGCGAGCTTGGCGTAACCTATACCGTAATCGGTGAGGTGACCGAAAGCGGCTTCGCCTACGGCGATATGAAGATCGATACAGAGGAAGCGCTGAAGACATGGGAAGAGCCGCTGGAGAAGGTATTCCCGACCACCGCAGTGGCAGGAGCCGAGAAGGTGGAGAGTCCGCTTTACAAGGCAGACAGCGTCTATGTATGCAAGCACAAGGTGGCGCGCCCGACCGTATTTATTCCGGTGTTCCCGGGAACTAACTGCGAGTATGACAGCGCAAAGGCCTTTGAGCGCGCAGGCGCGGACGTAATTACCAAAGTATTCCGCAACCTGTCCGCAGATGATATCCGCGAGTCTGTAGAGGAGTTTGAAAAGGCCATCGGCCAGGCGCAGATTATCATGTTCCCCGGCGGCTTTTCCGCAGGCGACGAACCGGATGGCTCCGCCAAGTTCTTCGCGACAGCCTTCCAGAATGCCCGGATGAAAGAGGCAGTTATGAAGCTGCTGAACGAGCGGGACGGTCTGGCGCTGGGAATCTGCAACGGCTTCCAGGCTCTGATTAAGCTGGGACTGGTACCCTACGGCGAGATCGTGGGACAGACGGAGGATTCCCCGACCCTGACCTTCAACACCATCAACCGCCACGTATCCAAGATGGTTTACACCAAGGTAATGACCAACAAGTCCCCGTGGCTTGCAGGCGCAGAGCTGGGCAAGACTTATGTAAACCCGGCTTCCCATGGAGAGGGACGTTTTGTGGCAAGCAAGGAGTGGATCGACAAGCTTTTCGCAAACGGTCAGGTAGCGACCCAGTATGTCAATCCGGATGGCGAAGCCAGCATGGACGAGTATTGGAACGTAAACGGTTCCTACGCAAGCATTGAGGGAATCACAAGTCCGGATGGACGTATCCTTGGCAAGATGGCGCACTCCGAACGCCGGGGCGACTCCGTTGCCATCAATATTTACGGAGAGCAGGACATGAAGATCTTCGAGTCCGGCGTAGCATATTTTAAGTAAGACAAAGGAATGTTTATGGACACAAAAAAGTTTGAATTTTTTTGCAGTCGTGTAGCAGCAGGGGTAGGAATCCTAATCTTGGGATTCCTGTCCCTGTATAGTATTTTTTACACAAGAAAATTTCCAACCAATCATGACGAGATGCCGGTGCAGACCTGGGGCTCGCCGGTAAGTCTGGTGATTCTGGTGGTATTACTGATCGCAGCTGTAGGGTATCTCGGACACTGGATTTTAAAAAATGAGAAGCACCGGGAACGGAACATCCGCCTGTTGCTTGCCTTTACCTGTATCTATGCGGCAGTCTACGGAATCGTCTGGGCCTTTGCCTGCAAATACCACATGATGTGGGATCCGCAGCTGGTATCCTTCTGGGGCGATCAGCTGGCACACGGCATGAATGACGTCAGCGCCAGCGATATTGATTATCTGAGCTCCTATCCCCACCAGATGGGACTGATTGCGCTGCTGGAGCTGGTCTACCGGATCTGCGGTCCCGAGAACTATCACGCCTTTCAGGTGCTGAACGGGCTGGGCGCCGGAGCCATCGTATATCTGGGCTGCAAAATCATAAGAATGACCACGAAGCGTCAGGAGCCGGCAGTCTATTTTCTGCTCCTGATGTTGTGCTGTCATCCTTTATATATTTATGTGTGTTTTGTCTACGGAGAGGTGCTGTCTGTGTGCCTTTCTTTTCTTGCTGTTTACGCGCTTTTATTATATCTGGAGCGTCGGCAGATCCGCTACGGCGTGCTGTTGGGCGCGGCGCTGACCCTGGCCTGCCTGGTACGGAGCAACTGCTATATCGTCATTGCGGCCATCGCCTGCGTCCTTCTGGTAAAAATGATTTCCGACAAAAAGCTGCGTCACGGTCTGGTGCTGCTTCTGTGCCTTGCCATGTTTTTCGTGAGCCATACGGCTCTTGATAAGTTCTATGAGCAACGGCTGGGCTTTTCATTGGAAAATGGTATGCCGACGGTGCTCTGGGTGGCCATGGGCCTGCAGGAGGGCGGAAGCGACGGCATTGAGCGGGAGGCCGGCTGGTACAATGGCTTTGCCTACGACGTCTTTGTGGACGAGTGCGGAAGAGATCAGGAGCAGTCGAAGCAGATTGGTATGGAAGCTGTGATGGAATCTCTGACGAATTTTAAAGAGCATCCGGCCTATGCCGCGGACTTCTTCTGGCGCAAGATCGGAAGTCAGTGGGTAGAGCCCACCTATTCTTGTCTGCAGGAGACCAACCGTAGAATCGAGGAGCGGAGCACCTTTATGGATCGGCTTTACAAGGGCGATCTCTGGCCGGGCTTTGTGCGCTTTATGGACGTATATCAGTCCGTGATTTATTTCGGAGCCTTTCTGTTCCTGCTTCTGATAATTCGAAAAAAGATTCCGGTGGAGCAGCTGTCTCTGCTGATTGTAGTTATCGGCGGTTTTCTCTTTTACGTTGTCTGGGAGGCAAAATCCAGGTATGTGTTGCCTTATTTTATTATGCTAATCCCCTCCGCCGCCTGCGGTTGGGATCTGTTCCTGCAGAAATTAGGAAATCTATGGGAAAAATGCGAAGCGGGCAGCCGGGTACGGGCCTTGACAGTGAAACTTCAGACCGAAAAGACAGAAACCATCTGCAGCCGCGTCGTTCTTCTTCTGGCTGGGCTGCCGAGCGTATTTCTGTTTCTGTACAGTCTGGTTTTTACCACCGTTTACGAGAGCAACAATCTGGAGGTGCCCTCCCAGGTGACGGATCCGACGCTGCTTGTGATCCTTTTTGTACTGTTATCTCTGGCGGGGCTTTGGCTGGCCGGACAGTGGATTTTGAAGCAGGAGGCCAACCGGAAGCGAAACCTGTGGATTCTGCTTGGCGTTATACTGGTTCACTGCATGACGTTCTGTACAGCCTGGAATCTCCTGGCTCAGAGCGCATTGCGGGCAGATCCTCTGTATATCCACGCTATCGGAGGAGGCTTTGCCTTAAGCGACCTCAATGAGAGCGCCATGGATTATCTGTATACCTATCCCCATCAGGCGGGGCAGGCCCTTCTGGTGGAACTGGTGTACCGGCTTTTCGGGTATGAGAATTTTCTGGCTGTCCGTCTGGTGAATACTCTGGGAGTTCTGGTTTTCGTACTCAGCGGGTTTGAGATCACGGAAGAACTGTTCCGCAACGACCGGGCAAAGGTGAATTTTTTGTTGCTGGCAGCAGGCTGTATTCCGCTTTTTGTGTATACAAATGTAATTTACGGAGAAGTTCTGGCAATTGCGGCAGTTTCCTTCGGCCTCTGGATGTTCCTGCGCTGGCTGCGGGAAGAAAAGGGCTGGGAATTACTTCTGATGACTCTGGCTCTGGTTTTTGCGGTGTACATGAAAAATAATGCGTTGATTGCGGCCGTGGCGATTGTCATCACGGCGGCGGTAAAGGCTCTGGCAGGGCACAGAAAGAAGCTGGCGGCGTGGATGCTGCCGTTTCTGGCTGTCCTTCTGCTGGCCCAACCGGCCATGACGAAGCTGTACGAGCAGCGGAGCGGCTGGCCGCTTGATCAGGCTATGCCGAAAACTCTGTGGGTGGCCATGGGACTTCAGGGAGAAGGGATAAGGGCCGGCTGGTGGAATGAGTATCCGGATGAGGTCTACAAGGAACAGGCCGGTTACAATCCGGAAGAAGCGGACGCCATTGCCAGAGAAGCAATCGCGTATTCCGTAAAAGGCTTTGCGCAGCACCCGAAGGCCGCGGTATCCTTCTTTGGCCATAAATTTGTCAGCCAGTGGAATGACGCCAGCTATGGCTGTGAAGTGAGCGCAGGAAGCCAGGATACGCCGAAGCTGGAATTCTGGATGAACGGGTATCAGTCCCTGATCCTGCTGGGCGTCTGCAGCTTTGTAATATATGGCTGGAAGCGGCGGTACCGCATGGAGCAGTGTCTGCCGGTACTGATTCTGCTGGGCGGCTATCTGTTCCATCTGGTCTGGGAAGTAAAGGGCCGGTACGGACTGTTTTATTTCGTGCTGCTGCTTCCGGCAGCGGCAGAAGGGCTTTCCGTTCTTGGCAGCAGACTGACGGAATACATGAAACACAGGGAGAAAAAATAGAATGAACAAAAAACATTGGACGCTGGAAACGCTGTCCTGTAAGGTGGTCTGGCTGTTAAGCACCCTGATTTTTCTTGCGCTGACAGGAACCAGCCTGATATTTACCCGGTATTTTGCCGCGGATTACAGCGCGGAAATCCCGTATGAGCGGATTGCGTGCTTTCCGCTGACGCTTCTGGGAGCCGTGGCCCTGGGGAGCGCGATCTGGTGGATCAGCGGACGGATTTCCGAGGAGGAAGAAAAAGGGAAAAAACAGGTGCGCAGGCTCCTGATTGGCGTACTGCTGTGGTGCCTGGTTCTGGGAACCGGCTGGGTACTTCTGGCGATCAGTACGCCGGTGGCAGATCAGATGATGATTACCTCCAGTGCGGAGCGGTTCGCGGAAGGAAATTACGGGCGCCTGGATTACGGAAAATACCTGTATTATTATCCGTTCCAGCTGGGACTGGTGGCCTATATGGAGCTGGTATTTAAACTGTTTGGCACTAACAATTATACAGCGCTTCAGCTTATCAATGTACTGGGAATTGCAGGAAGCGTGTATGGGGGCTACCGGATTGTGAGACTTCTGACAGACAGAAGAAGGGTGGAGGCCTGTTATCTTCTGCTGGCAGCCCTGTGCTTTCCGTTCCTGATCTTCAGCGCCTATCTGTACAGTGACGTGCTCTCTATTTTCCTTTCGGTGCTTGTGGTCTGGCAGCTTCTGGAGCTGCTGAAGGGAGAAAAAAAAGCAGCCCTTCTGTGGATGGTACTGGCGGGGACTGCGGCGGTGCTGCTTCGGAGCAACAGTCTGATTGTACTGATTGCGGTGTGCTGTGTATTGGCGGTAAAAGCCGTTTCGGAGAAAAAATGGCTGTATCTTTTATGCATATTACTTTTGGGCGCAGGCGTGACCGCAGGACGTCAGGCGGTGAACCATCATTATGAGACCGTCTCAGGTACGGCGCTCAACGATGGCATGCCATCTGTGCTCTGGATTGCCATGGGGATGCAGGAGGGCGATAAGGAGGCCGGCTGGTACAATGGCTATTCCATGTATACCTATCAGGACGTATGCCAGTATCATGGGCCTACCGCCCAGACTCTGGGAATTGCGGAGATCAAAGCCCGTGCCAGGGAATTTCTGGGAAATCCGGCTTACGCTGTGAATTTTTATTTCCGGAAATTTACCAGTCAGTGGAATGACCCCACTTACGGTTGTTTTATTATGACTTATGCTACAGAGCGGGAGCGGAGCGAGCTGGGGAAGAGCCTTTATACCGGACGTCTCAAACAGGCTCTGGAAAGCTTCATGGACTGCTATCAGTTCCTGATTTACGGAAGCATTCTGTTTCTGCTGATTTACCGGAGAAAAGAAAAAAGAGGGCTGGAGTGGTATGCGCTTCTGATTGCTGTGATTGGCGGCGTGCTGTTCCATGAACTCTGGGAAGCGAAATCCCGCTATGTGCTTCCGTATTTCGTCATGATGATACCTATGGCAGCTGCAGGCCTTGCGGAACTTGGCGGGGCAATCGGAAAATGGAGGACGAAAGATGAAACTGAAAAAAGCGGCAGATAGGACGGTTTCTGTTCTGGGACTGATCCTGTTTGGAACACTGACTGGCTTCAGTCTGTTCCTGACCTCGTATTTTGGGGCAAATTACGATGAAATCCCCTATCAGAGGGTAGATATTTTTCCACTGGTACTCCTGATCTGTGGATTGCTTACCTGGCTGATGTACCAGGCGTCGGAGTGGATGCTGCGGGATGCACAGAGGCAGGAACGGCGGATCCGGATACTGGCCGGTCTGGTATTCCTGTATACGCTTATTTTCGGAATCTGGTGGGTCGGCGCGGCCAAATGTATTCCGCTGGGGGATCAGGCTTCCGTCTGCACAGCGGCAGAACAGTTCCGGAACGGCAACTATGAAATGCTGACCATTGATTCCTATGAAAAATATCTGTTTATCCATCCCCATCAGCTGGGGTTGACGGCGCTGACGGAACTGATCTTTGTGCTGTTCGGAAATGGAAATTATGAGGCGTTTGAATATCTGAGCTGTCTGGGCGCGGCTCTTACCCTGTATATGGGATATCGGATTACCCGTGTTCTGACCGGGGAAAAGCGGGCGTGGATCTATTATCTGTTTCTGGCGGCAGCCTGCTTCCCGTTTTTATTCTATGTGGTGTTCGTATATGGGGAGATTCCCTCCATCACCTGTTCGATGGTGGCTGTCTGGGGCTTTCTGGAATACCGGAAACGGCGGACGGAGAAAAAGCGCCTGGGCTGGCTGGCCCTGTGCTGCGTGGGAACTGCCCTGGCCTGCCTGATTCGCAATAACTGTGTCATACTGCTGATTGCCTTTGTATTGATTCTGCTGGTCTGCGCGGTCGGTGAAAGAAAGCTTAAGTCTCTGCTGGCGGCAGTTCTGATAGCAGCAGTTTTTATGGGAGGAAGGGCTGCCCTGCGCAAATCCTATGAGCTTCGTTCCGGCGTGGAATTGAACCAGGGAGCGCCCATGCTTCTCTATGTGGCAATGGGAATGCAGAAGGGCGAGGGGGCGCCCGGCTGGTCCAACGGCTACATTTTGCACAATTACTGGGGCGTATCGGATTTTGACAATGAAGTATCGGAGGCTATGGCGAAACAGGATATCCGTAATTCCGCATCTGAATTTCTGCACCATCCTAAATACGCGCTGCGCTTCTATGTGGAAAAATTTACCAGCCAGTGGAACGATCCCACCTATGAGTGTTATGCCATGACCCATATCAGCGGGGACGAACCGAGAGGGCCGGTGGCGGACAGTATCTTCCATGGAAGGCTGCACACCATGTTTGAGTGGTTTATGAACCAGTATCAGACTCTGGTCTACGGCGGCGTCTTCCTGTGGCTGCTGTATGGGTTCTGGAGAAAAAAGGATCTCTCCGTGCTGGTGCTGGTTATCGGCGTAATCGGAGGATTTCTGTTCCACATGCTCTGGGAAGCAAAGGGCCGTTATATTCTGCCGTATTTTATGCTCATGCTGCCGATGGCGGCCGCAGGACTTGCGGAATGTTCCGTCCGGCTGAAAAGCTGGCTTGAAAAGAAAGGAAGACTTCCGGCAAAGGGAGTATAAAGGAGTCGCGAATGAAGGAGTTTTGGAAAAAATATAAAGGGCAGCTGTTTGCTACGCTGATCCTGATGATTCTTATAGCTGCAGCCCCCTTCGAGTCTTATTATCAGAGAAGCTGGACGGCGTCAGATCTGGAGATTCCGGCGGAGACAGAAGGTTTTGCGGCTCTGACGGAGGACGAGGATCCGGTTCTGGAGATAAGAGAGGGCGCAGAGTCCGGAGTGGTTGCAGTGGTGGAGAACGTCACTCTTCAGAAGGGAACCTACCGAATCCAGGCGGTGACTCTTTCAGAAAGCAGCCAGAACACGTTGGAAATCTGGAGCAGCCGTCATCTCAACGGGGACAATACGGAAGGAAAGCTGCTGGGAGAAATGAGCCTGGCTTCCGAAGGGGGACTGAAGGAAGCCATATTCCGTGTAGAGGATTCCCTGGAGGACGTAAGCTTCCGGGTGTTGTACGGCGGAACAGGAAACCTGAATGTCAGCAGCCTGTACCTGACCAGCACCGGACGGATGTACCGGGATCCCTGGATTCTGATGGGGCTGGTTTTACTGGCGTCCCTGCTGGTTCTGCTGCTGCGGATAAAAAAAGGCGATCCGGACAGAATGGGAAAAAGAGCCCTGCTGGTACTGGGGGCGGCGGTCGTTCTGGCGGCGGTTCCGGTAAGCTTTCAGTATGTGTTGGACGGAAATGATCTGTATTATCAGTTTAACCGGATTCTGGGAATTCAGGAGGCTTTGAAGGCGGGACAGTTTCCGGTGAAGCTGCACAGTACCTTCCTGCATGGCTATGGCTACGGTTCTCCGATTTTCTATCCGGAGCTGTTTCTCTATATTCCGGCTGTGTTTGGCTGTATGGGCATGTCTCTGATTGGCTGTTACAGGCTGCTTCTGCTGCTGGTTCATATGGCGACAGCTTTTGTAAGCTACCGTTCCTTTTCTGGCCTGATGCATTCCAGGGAAAAAGGATTGCTGGCAGCCTGCCTGTACACTTTATCCGTATACCGTCTGATTGATCTCTATACGCGGGCGGCCCTGGGAGAGGGCATGGCCATGATCTTTCTTCCCCTGGTTATGTGGGGATTGTATGAGTTGTTCTTGGGAGATTCCGGAAAATGGTATCTGGCGGCTCTCGGATTTACCGGGGTAATGCAGTGCCATATTCTGACCACAGAGCTCAGCGTAGTGTTCGGAGCTGCTTTTGGCCTGATGTATATCCGAAAATTAAAGGAGAAAGGACGGATACCCGCGCTGCTGCTGGCAGGCGGAAGCACAGTCCTGATGAATGTGGGGCTGGTGCTGCCTCTTTTGCAGCATACGGCTTATCCGTTTAAGGTATTTTCTGTGGAAAGCACCTTAAGCTGGTGGACGGTGACGCTGCCGAAGCTCTTTGATCTGCTGTTGTCCAATCCCACGCAGCGAATGTACGCAGGACTGGAAAACAGCGGCGAAATGCCCTGTACCATTGGTTTTGTACTGCTTCTGGGAATCCTTGCCTTTGGGTACAGCTGGGTGATGAATCCGGAAAAACAGAAAGAGGACGTAAGCTTCCGCCGTTATAAGACAGCCTTCGTGCTGGCGGTTATCGGGCTCTATGTATCAACCAGCTATTTCCCCTGGGACAGAGTCCAGAGTATCGGCATACTGAACCGTCTGGTAAGTACGGTACAGTTTTCCTGGCGCTGTCTGGCGATTTCCACAGCGCTGCTCTGTCCGGTGTGCGCGGAGGGCGTCTGGCGGCTGTCAGAGAACCGGGAATTGCGAAAAGGGCTGTGTATCGGGTTCGGAGTTCTGGTTGTCCTGTGCAGCGCGATTTATGTAAACCGATACTGCGAGGAGGCAGGCCCCCGTTATACCAGTGAGAATGCGTACCAGAGAGAAAAGTCACAGGTTGATGAAATGTATTTTGCCAATGTGCCCCACTCCAACAGCTTCCGGATCTGGAACCGGGAAAATACCTTTACGCCCTCCGGGGGTGTGACGCTTTCGGATTGTGTACGAACAGAGAAGCCGTCGGCAGAATTTACCTATGAGAAGCCGGAAGGAATGGAGTCTGCTTTCGTAGACGTATCTCTGACCTGGTATCCGGATTACCGCGCAAGGCTTTCCGACGGTACACCGCTGCTGACCGACGTGGGCGACGGAGGCGTGCTTCGAATCTGGCTTCCGGAAAACGCGGCCGGATCTGTGAAGGTGTATTACCGGGAACCGGGTTATGTAAGGCTTGGAAAGCTGATTTCACTGCTGGCTTTTTCCGGAGTCTGCCTGATGATGGGAAAAAGGAAAAAGAAAGATAAAACCGTATAAAAACAGGGCGGTATACACATACTACCCCCACAGACAAATGCGCGGACGGCGAATGGCCTGTCTGCGCATTTGCGGATTTTGAAGGAGGTATGTGCGTTATGACAAAACTGGATTGTACCGTAAGCAGCTGTCTCTATAACAAGGAGCGGTGCTGCTGCAAGGACAATATCGAGGTATCCGGGCAGGCTGCGAAGCATTCCCGGGAAACCTGCTGCCGGAGCTTCCGGGAGCGGAACGAGGGACAGGCCCTGAGCGTGGTGGATATTCCAACGAAGAATACGGAGGTGGCCTGTGGCGCCTGTGACTGTACCTTCAATGAGGACTGCCGCTGCACCGCGAAGCATATCGGGATCGCGGGCGGAGCCGCCTGTGACTGTGGAGATACAGAATGCGCCACCTTCCGCTGCAAGTGCGAGTAAGGGCAGGCATATAACCTCTCACGACAGCATGCCCCCAAAGCACCCTCCGGCCGTGCAGATCAGCAGTGTAGTCAGGAGACTGGAGGGCGTTCCGGAGGAGCCCTGGCGGGAAGCCAGGGAGATAAGGGCCAGCAGGGCAAAATACAGGAGGCCGCCTGCCGCGCCCCAGAGATACTTGCGGGTTTTCATCATTTTACCCAGGAGAAAGCCGGTCAGAAAGCAGGCCAAAAGGTAAATGGCAGTGATCCCAAGATTTATGACTGCCTCGGACAGACGCAGCTTATAGAGCAGCAGAGCCAGCAGCAGAAGCAGCAGTCCTGTGACAATATAGGCGGCCAGTAGGGCCTTCAGCAGCCGCAGGGCCGCGCCCTGGTAATGCTTCATTTTATCCATATGAATACCTCCCCACGGGCGGCATCTGCAGGAGCCGCCTTTCTGGTTCAGTATATGAGAGGAAATTTTCATCCATGCATAGAAAAAAATGCTTTTAAAATCACGGCATTTATGCTATACTGTTCTGTAACTACAGGGCATGATATCCATAAGCCCTGGAAGAAATAAAGTTACTGTCCACAGGTGCTGTTCCGCGAAGCGTGTTACTGAGAACGGAGTGAGCAGTAACGATAGAGAGACAGGAGGGAAACCAAGATGAAGCATATTCAGACACTGAACACACAGATTCTGCAGAATACCGTGAAAAAAGGTGGCTGCGGAGAGTGCCAGACATCCTGCCAGTCAGCATGTAAGACATCCTGCACCGTAGGAAACCAGACATGCGAGCAGCATAAATAAGGCATTTAAAAAAGCGTTTAGAATACCCCGCCGCTGACGGCGGGGTATTTGATCGATCAAAGATATTTAAGGAGAAAACATGATACATCGTTATTATAATAATGGATATTATATTGTCCTGGACGTGAACAGCGGCGCGGTTCATGTGGTGGACGAGCTGGCATATGAGGTGATTGGCCTGGTAGACGAGGCCTGTCAGCCGGAGGAGATTGTGGCTCGGTTAAAGGACCGCTGGCCCGAGAGCGATATCCGCGAAGTACTGGAAGATGTGGAGGAGCTTAAAAAACAGGGCGTCCTCTTTACCGAAGATACATACAAGGACAAGATTATAGATTTCAAGAAGCGTTCTACCGTAGTGAAGGCCCTGTGCCTGCATATCGCCCATGACTGTAATCTGGCCTGCCGCTACTGCTTTGCGGAGGAGGGCGAATACCACGGACGCAGAGCGCTGATGACCTACGAGGTAGGAAAGCAGGCGCTGGACTTCCTGATTGCGAATTCGGGAAGCCGCCGGAATCTGGAGGTGGACTTCTTCGGAGGCGAGCCGCTGATGAACTGGCAGGTGGTAAAGGATCTGGTAGCCTATGGCCGGGAGCAGGAGAAGCTTCACGATAAGAAGTTCCGTTTCACGTTGACCACCAACGGCATCCTCTTAAATGACGAGGTGCAGGCGTTTGTCAACAAAGAGATGAGCAACGTAGTCTTAAGTATCGACGGACGAAAGGAAGTCAACGATAAGATGCGTCCTTTCCGGAACGGGCATGGCAGCTACGATATCATTGTTCCCAAGTTCCAGAAGCTGGCGGACAGCCGGAACCAGACGAATTACTATGTGCGCGGTACCTTCACCCACAACAACCTGGATTTCTGTGAGGACGTTCTGCATATGGCAGACTTAGGGTTTAAGCAGGTGTCCGTAGAGCCGGTTGTAGCGCCGTCGGAGGAGGATTACGCTATCCGCGAGGAGGATATCCCCTTTATCTGCCAGCAGTACGATAAGCTGGCGGCTGAGATGGTGAAGCGTCACGGCAAGGAGAATGATTTCAACTTCTTCCACTTCATGATTGACCTGACCGGAGGCCCCTGTGTATACAAGCGTCTGTCCGGCTGCGGATCCGGAACCGAGTACCTGGCTGTGACTCCCTGGGGCGACCTGTATCCCTGCCATCAGTTCGTGGGAAATGAAGAATTTCTTATGGGAAATGTCTGGGACGGCGTGAAAAACGAGGAGCTCCGCGATGAGTTCAAGTGCTGTAATGTCTACGCAAAGGAGAAATGCCAGAAGTGCTTCGCCAAGTTCTACTGCAGCGGCGGCTGCGCAGCCAACTCCTACAATTTCCATGGCAGTATCAACGACGCCTATGACGTTGGCTGCGAGCTTCAGAGAAAGCGTGTGGAATGTGCGATTATGATTAAGGCAGCTACGGCCGGACAAGGAGAATAAAGAATCATGAAGAAGAATACAGGAATCATCAGCCTGATTCTGACTGTGGCAGTGACAGCGGGACTGCTGGCACTGGCTGCCGTAGGAGTAGGCGAGAACAAAACAGGAGCCGCAAAGAACATTCCGCTGGGTCTTGACCTGGCAGGCGGCGTAAGCATTACCTATCAGGCTAAGGGAGAGACACCCAGCGCCGAGGAGATGAACGACACCATCTACAAGCTGCAGAAGCGTGTGGAGGGCTACAGCACCGAGGCGCAGGTTTATCCCCAGGGTGACAACCGGATCAACATCGAGATTCCGGGCGTGACCGACGCCAACGCGATCCTGGAAGAACTTGGAAAGCCTGGCTCTCTTTCCTTTCAGGATATGTCCGGTAACGAACTGCTGTCCGGAACAGATATCAAGACGGCAGAGGCAAAAACCTACAAGGACAATTTGAACAATGTCGATTATGAAGTGGCTCTGACTTTGACGGACGAGGGCGCCGAGAAGTTTGCGGAGGCGACTGCGGCTAATATCGGTTCCCGCATTGCCATCGTATACGACGGCGAGACCATCAGCGCGCCCACCGTACAGAATGCTATCACCAACGGTAATGCAGCCATCACCAATATGGAGTCCTATGAGGCGGCTGAGCAGCTGGCTTCCACCATCCGGATCGGTTCCCTGAAGGTAGAGCTGGAGGAGATTCAGTCCAAGGTAGTAGGAGCGCAGCTTGGCGCTGACGCTATCCGTACCAGTCTGCTGGCCGGAATCATCGGCTTTGCGCTGGTTGTAATTTTCATGATTGCGATGTACCGTCTGCCGGGTGTGGCAGCCGGTATCGCGCTGACCTCTTACGTGGGTCTGACACTGGGACTTTTAAATGCCTTTGAGATTACCCTGACCCTGCCGGGTATCGCAGGTATTATCCTGGGTATCGGTATGGCCGTGGACGCCAACGTTATTATCTTTGCCCGTATCCGGGAGGAGATTGGTGCAGGCAAGTCGGTAAAGGGCTCTATTAAGACGGGCTTCCAGAAGGCGCTGTCCGCTATCCTGGACGGCAACATTACCACGCTGATTGCGGCGGTTATCCTGAGCCTGAAGGGCTCCGGATCGGTCAAGGGCTTTGCCCATACGCTGGCTTTAAGCATCGTGGTTTCCATGTTTACGGCCCTGGTGATAACCAGACTGGTTATGAACGCGTTTTACGCGCTGGGCCTTCAGGACGCGAAGCTTTACGGTATCCAGAAGGAGCGTAAGACCATAAACTTCCTCAGCAAGAAAAATATCTGCTTTGTGATTTCCGCAGTGCTGATTCTGGGCGGACTGGCAGTGATGGGCGTGAACGGATCCAAGGGTAAGGGCGCGCTGAATTACAGCCTGGAGTTCCAGGGCGGTACCAGCATTACCATTCCGATGAACGAGGCCCTGTCCATTCAGGAGATCGACGAGACTGTGAAGCCGGTGGTAAGCGAGGTTATCGGAAGCAATGAGATTCAGGCCCAGAAGGTAGACGGCAGCAACGATGTCATCGTGAAGACCAGAGCCCTGGATCTGGAGACCCGAGAGGCCCTGTGCCAGGAGCTGGTGGAGAAGTTCGGCGTAGATGAGAATCAGATCGCTATCGAGAACATCGGCGCGGCAATCAGCAGCGAGATGCGTTCCGACGCCATCACCGCTGTACTGCTGGCAGCCCTGTTCATGCTGCTGTATATCTGGTTCCGGTTCAAGGATATCCGGTTCGCGACCAGCGCGGTGGCGGCTCTTCTGCATGACGTCCTGGTGGTACTGGCCTTCTACGCAGTGGCAAGACTGTCTGTGGGCAGCAACTTCATTGCCTGCATGTTGACCATCGTAGGTTATTCCATCAATGCCACTATCGTTATCTTCGACCGGATCCGTGAGAATCTGGCAGTGGCCGGACGGAAGACGGATCTGCAGGAGCTGGTAAACCGCAGTATTACCCAGACCCTGTCCCGAAGCGTCAATACCTCTGTAACGACCTTTATCACCGTTGCAGTGCTGTATGTGCTGGGCGTCGCGTCTATCCGTGAGTTTGCCCTGCCCCTGATGGTAGGTATCGTCTGCGGCGCGTACTCCTCTGTCTGTATTACAGGCGCGCTGTGGTATGTGATGAAGACGAAGCTGGGTAAGAAAAACTAAACTTTTGTGGGAATTTTATATTGAGGAAAAAGGCAGATGGTGCAACATCTGCCTTTTTATGTTATCATATGATACATACGAAATATGATTTACAGGAGATTGCACATATATGAAGGAACAGTGGATCGAAGCCCCTAGAATCGAAGGCAATCAGGAGCTGGCAGAGAAATTCGGGGTAAGTCCCATGGCCATGCGGCTGCTTCGGAGCCGGGCTGGGGAAAGCGAGGCGGAGGTACGGAGCTATCTGTACGGAACCCTGGAGGATCTGGCGGACGCACGGCTGATGAAGGGCATGGAAGCCGCTGTGGCGCTGCTGCTTCGGAAAATCCGGGAGGGCACGCCGATCCGTATCATCGGCGATTATGATATCGATGGCGTAAACGCCACCCACATTCTGGTGACAGGCTTAAGAAGAGCCGACGCAAGGGTAGATACGGTGATTCCCGACCGCCTGAAGGACGGCTACGGCATCAATGAGCACCTGATAGAGCAGGCGAAGAAGGCGGGAATTGATACCATTGTCACCTGCGACAACGGTATCGCCGCAGCCAAAGAAATCGCCTATGCCAAAAAAATTGGTATGACCGTCATCGTCACCGACCACCACGAGATTCCCTACCGTGAGGAGCCGGACGGAAGTCGCACCACGATTCTGCCTCCGGCGGACGTGATCGTGAATCCGAAGCAGGCAGACTGTCCCTATCCCTATAAGAAGCTCTGCGGAGCGGCGGTGGCCTGGCGGCTGGTGGAGGTACTCTATCAGGAGGCGGGCGTTCCGAGGGAAGAATTCCTGAGACTGGCCCAGTTTGCGGCGGTGGCCACCATCGGCGATATCATGGATCTGACCGGGGAAAACCGGATTCTGGTAAAATATGGACTGCGTCAGCTGGAGCAGACAGATAACCCCGGTTACCGGGCTCTGTTGGCGGTTAACGGCCTGGAAGGGAAGAAGCTGACCGCCTACCATATCGGCTTTGTCATCGGCCCCTGTATTAACGCCAGCGGACGACTGGACACGGCGAGGCGGGCCCTGGAGCTTCTGGGCGCCGGAACCGCTGCAGAGGCAGAAAAGCTGGCAGGCGATCTGAAGGCTCTGAACGACAGCCGGAAGGATCTGACGGCGAAGGGAACAGAAGAGGCTATCCGTCTGGTGGAGAAAACGGAGCTGGGAAAGGACCGGGTGCTGGTGATCTATCTGCCCGACTGTCACGAAAGTCTGGCAGGGATTATCGCAGGACGGATCCGGGAGCGGTATTTCCGTCCCTGTTTTGTGCTGACCGACGGGGAGGAGGGCGTGAAGGGCTCAGGCCGCTCGATTCCGGGTTACCATATGTTTGAGGAAATGACGAAGGTGGCGGAATTATTTACCAAATTCGGCGGCCACCCTATGGCAGCGGGCCTGTCCATTCCCACCGAAAACGTGGAGATTTTGCGGAAACGCCTCAATGAAAACTGCCGTCTGACCGACGAGGATCTGGTTCCGACGCTGTCCTACGACGCGGTCCTGCCTATTCAGTACGCAGGAGAGCAGATCATAAGGGAGCTGGAGCTTCTGGAGCCATTTGGCAAGGGAAATGACAAGCCCCTGTTCGCGGCGGCGAACGTCCGGGTGAAAAGCGCCCGTATCATCGGGAAAAATCACAATGTGCTGAAGACTCTTTTGGAGGATGACAGGGGGAGCCGTCTGGAGGGAATCAGCTTTGGGGACGTGGAGGGGGATCTGCGTTACCTGGAGAAAAAAGACAGGGTCTGCCTGCTCTATTATCCGGAAATCAATGAATTTCAGGGCAGGAGAACCGTACAGGCGGTAGTGGAGAGCTGGCGCTAAGGGAAGAAAAGTAAAAAAATAAAAAATAAAAAAAGAACGGGAAGAGAAGATTATGGAAAAGCATAGTTATGAGGAATATCTGGAAATTCTGAAGGAGGAGCTGGTACCGGCGCTGGGCTGTACAGAGCCGATTGCCATCGCCTACGCGGCTGCGAAGGCCCGGGAGGTTCTGGGGAAAATGCCGGAATCGATTACGGTAGGCTGCAGCGGCAACATCATCAAGAATGTAAAGGCAGTCATCGTTCCCACCACGGGCGATCTGAAGGGAATCGAAACCAGCGCGATTCTGGGGGCTATAGGCGGAAATCCGGATAAAGAGCTGGAGGTTCTGGTGGACGTGACAGACGAGGATCTTAGGCTGACCCGGAAGCTTCTGAAGGAAAAAATCTGCCATGTGGAGCTTCTGGAGGGGGTATCCAACCTGCAGATTATCGTGGAGCTGAAGGCGGGAGAGGATACGGCGCTGGCGGAAATCGCCTTTTCCCATACCAATATCGTAAGGCTTGAGAAAAATGGAGAGGTGCTTTTCCGGAAAGAGAAAAAGGTAGAGAACGCGGCAACCACCGATCGGAGCCTTCTGAATCTGAAGGACATCTACGAGTTTGCCCAGACAGTGAAAATCGAAGAGATTCAGGCCCTGATAGACCGGCAGCTGGCTTACAATATGAGCATTGCCCGGGAGGGACTGACGAAGAAATACGGAGCCAATGTGGGTGCGACCATTCTGAAATACTACGGCGACGATGTGCGCAACCGGGCCCGCGCCCTTCCGGCGGCGGGAAGCGACGCCCGTATGAATGGCTGTGTCCTGCCGGTCATGATCAATTCCGGAAGTGGCAACCAGGGCATGACCGTCAGCCTGCCGGTGGCTGTTTTTGCCGATTACCTGTATGCGGATAAAGAGAAGGAATACCGGGCATTAGTGCTGTCTAACCTAGCGGCTATTTACCAGAAAAACGAGCTGGGTAAGCTGAGCGCCTACTGCGGGGCTGTGTCTGCGGCTGCCGGTGCGGGAGCCGGTATTGCATACCTGCATGGGGCGGATTTTGACACCATAGCCGAGACCATGACCAACACCCTGGCCAATGTATCCGGGATCGTCTGCGACGGAGCCAAGGCCTCCTGCGCGGCGAAAATTGCTTCCTCCGTGGACGCGGCCATTATGGCATACTATATGGCGGCGGAGCACAGGGGCTTCCGCAGCGGCGAGGGCCTGGTAAAGGAAGATGTGGAGGCAACCATCAGGAGCTTTGGCCGTATGGGCCGGGAGGGCATGCGCTCCACCGATGTGGAGATCCTGAAAATTATGCTGGAGCCCTGAGGCTTTGGCGTTCACCCTCCCGTCTTGTCAAACCCCATGAATCATGCTATAATAGGCGGGTATTTAAATACCGTGCGGACAGGACGGTAGTTTTTTGTTCGTGAAATTAACAGAAAAAGGAAAGAAGAGGAAGAAACATGAAAAAGATTGAAGAATACGTCAGAAGCATACCGGATTTCCCGGAGGAAGGTATTATTTTCCGTGATATCACATCTGTATTACAGGATGCGGACGGCCTTCATCTGGCTATAGATTCCATGCAGAAGCTGCTGGAGGGCGTGGACTTTGATGTGGTCGTAGGAGCAGAGTCCAGAGGCTTCGTGTTTGGTACTCCACTTGCCTACAATCTGCATAAGCCCTTTGTACTGGTCCGTAAGAAAGGAAAGCTGCCCTGTGAGACCGTTTCCAGAGCCTATGACCTGGAGTACGGCACCGCAGAGATTGAGATGCATAAGGATTCCATCAAGCCGGGCCAGAAGGTAGTTCTGGTGGATGATCTGATTGCGACGGGCGGAACCATCGAGGCGGCTGCGAAGCTGGTAGAGGAGCTGGGCGGCGAGGTTGTGAAGATTATTTTCCTGATGGAGCTGGCAGGCTTAAAGGGCAGAGAGCGTCTGAAGGATTATGACGTGGCTTCCGTCATCCGCTACGAAGGAAAATAAAAGCCGGGAGAATACGAGTGATGAAAAATTTTATGAATGAATTTAAGAAGTTTATTTCCAGAGGAAACGTCATGGATATGGCAGTCGGTGTGATCATCGGCGGCGCCTTCACGGCGATTGTGAATTCTCTGGTCAATGATATTTTTATGCCCCTGCTTTCCCTGATCACCGGAGGCTTTGATATCGCGGGTATGTCCGTATCCTTCGGCGTGGGAGAGAACGCGGCGACGCTCAACTACGGCGCTTTCCTTTCTGCGGTGATCAATTTTCTGCTGATTGCGCTGGTGATCTTCTGTATCATCAAGGCCATGAATACAGCGAAGGATAAGATGATAAAGAAACCGGAGGAGCCCAAGGCCCCGACCACAAAGAGGTGTCCCTATTGTATGTCCGAGATTGATATCAAGGCAACCAGATGTCCCCATTGTACATCTGAGGTATAAATCCGGTGCCGCCGGAAGCGCGTGCTTCTGACAGCGCGGGAAAGCGATTCGGGAATGTAAAAGGCAGGTGTTGATTATGGCAAATACGAAAATCGGTGTAAAAAACAGAGATCTGGAAGTGGACCGGGACGATGAGAATGTGAAGGCAATGCAGGACTTCACCAGTCCGGAGGTCCTTTATAAGGAGCTGATCGCCAGCGTTCACAAGTATCATCCGTCCACCGATATCTCTATGATTGAAAAGGCTTATAAGATTGCGTCAGAGGCGCATCAGGGCCAGCTTCGGAAGTCGGGAGAGCCGTATATCATTCACCCCTTATGCGTAGCGATTATTCTGGCAGATCTGGAGCTGGATAAGGAGACCATCGTGGCGGGACTTCTGCACGACGCGGTGGAGGATACGGTGATGACCACCGAGGAGATCGCGGCGGAATTCGGAGACGACGTGGCCCTTCTGGTAGACGGCGTCACCAAGCTGGGACAGCTGTCCTATTCGGCGGACAAGATCGAGATCCAGGCGGAGAACCTGCGGAAGATGTTCCTGGCTATGGCCAAGGATATCCGTGTGATTCTAATTAAGCTGGCCGACCGCCTGCACAATATGCGGACCCTTCAGTATATGAAGCCGGAGAAGCAGAAGGAAAAGGCCCGGGAGACCATGGATATCTATGCGCCCATCGCCCAGCGGCTCGGTATCTCCAAGGTGAAGAACGAGCTGGACGATCTGTCGCTGAAGTATCTGGAGCCGGAGGCCTATTATGACTTAAAGGAGCAGATTTCTGAAAAGCGGAGCGTCCGGGAAGCCTTTGTCCAGAAGATTGTGGCGGAGGTCAAGCAGCATATGGACAACGCGGGAATCGAAGCCCACGTGGACGGCCGGGTCAAGCATTTCTTCAGTATCTATAAGAAAATGGTGAACCAGCACAAGACGCTGGATCAGATTTACGATTTATTCGCAGTCCGGATTATCGTGGAGACCGTGAAAGACTGCTATGCGGCTCTGGGTATCATCCATGAGATGTATAAGCCCATACCGGGACGGTTCAAAGATTATATCGCCATGCCTAAGGCCAATATGTACCAGTCCCTCCACACCACCCTCATAGGCCCCAACGGCCAGCCCTTCGAGATTCAGATCCGTACCTATGAGATGCACAAGACGGCCGAGTATGGTATCGCCGCCCACTGGAAGTACAAGGAGAGCAGCGACGGAAAGAAGACGGTGGATCAGCAGGAGGCTGAGAAGATGACCTGGCTGCGCCAGATTCTGGAGTGGCAGCGGGACATGTCCGATAACCGGGAATTCATGAACCTGTTAAAGAGCGACCTGGATCTGTTCTCCGAGAGCGTATACTGCTTTACGCCCTCCGGCGACGTGAAGACGCTGCCCAGCGGATCTACGCCCATTGACTTTGCATACAGTGTACACAGCGCCGTAGGCAATAAGATGATTGGCGCCCGGGTCAACGGCAAACTGGTAACCATAGATTACAAGCTCCAGAACGGCGACCGGATCGAGATCATTACCTCGCAGAATTCTAAGGGTCCCAGCCGGGACTGGCTGAATGTGGTTAAGAGCACCCAGGCGAAAAATAAGATCAATCAGTGGTTTAAAAACCAGTTTAAAGAGGATAATATTTTAAAAGGCAAGGAGATGCTGACCCAGTACTGCAAGACCAAGGGCATCTACATGCCGGATATTATGAAGCCGGAATTCCAGGAAATGATGATGCGGAAATACGGCTTCCGGGACTGGGATTCTGTCCTTGCGGCCATCGGCCACGGCGGTCTGAAGGAGGGCCAGGTGGTCAACAAGATGGTGGAGGAGTATGAGAAGCTCCACAAGAAGGAGATCACAGACGAGAAGGTCATGGAGGCGGTCACAGAGAACAGCGAGAAGAAGCTGAAGCTGGCCAAGTCCAAGAGCGGTATCATCGTCAAGGGCTTAAGCGACGTATCGGTACGCTTCTCCAAGTGCTGCAGCCCGGTGCCCGGAGACGAGATCGTAGGTTATGTGACCAGAGGCCGCGGCGTGTCCATTCACCGGACCGACTGTGTCAATATCATGAGCCTCCAGGAATCGGAGCGGGCGCGTCTCATTGACGCCGAGTGGCAGGATATGGGCTCCTCGTCCTCCGGAGAGAAGTATGCGACGGAGATTAAGATTTACGCCAACAACCGTACCGGACTTCTGGTAGATATTTCCAAGATCTTTACGGAACGGAATATTGATATGACACAGATGAATGTGCGTACCAGTAAGCAGGGAACCGCTACCATCTCCATTACCTTTGAGATCGGCGGCAAGGAAGAGCTGCAGAAGATCGCAGAGAAGCTGTATCAGGTAGAGAGCGTCATGGACGTGGAGCGTGCCACAGGCTGACGCGGGAGGTTTCGATGAAAGTAGAGAGTATGGTGCTTGGTCAGATTGGGACCAACTGCTATTTTGCCATAAAGGAAGACACCAAAGAGGCTGTCGTAATCGATCCGGCAGATCGTCCGGATGCTATTGTAAAAAAGGCTTCTGAGGAAGGACTGGAACTTAAGGCTGTTTTCCTGACCCACGGACATGCAGATCATATGCTGGGCGTGACGGGACTGAAGGAGAAGCTTGGAATTCCGGTCTATGCCTGTGAGAAGGAGCGGGAGCTGCTCTCAGATCCCGGCCAGAACCTGTCTACCGCCCTTTTTGGACGCGGCGTGTCCTTAAGCGCGGACGTCTGGGTGCAGGACGGCCAGATGATTGAGGCGGCAGGACTGTGCTTCTGGGTATTTGCCACGCCGGGCCATACGCCGGGAGGCTGCTGCTACTACAATCAGGAGGCAGGGGTTCTGTTTTCCGGAGATACGCTGTTCGCGGGTTCTGTGGGACGGACGGATTTCCCCGGAGGAAGCATGGGAGAGCTGGTGCGTTCTGTCAAAGAAAAGCTGGCAGTCCTGCCGGAGGAGACGGTCGTTTATCCGGGACATATGGAAACGACCACCATCGGCGCGGAGCGGAGATACAATCCCTATCTGGGCGGCTGACCGGACGCCCCGGGGTTACATGAAAAAGGATAAAAGTAATGATTGAAGTTAAGATCAATGAGGAAAGCTTTGCGTATGATATCCATTCGCTGATTCAGGCCTTTTACGGCGGCGAGGAGGTACAGGTACGCGTAAAGGAAGCTTTTACGGAAGATGTTCCGGTGCAGATGGACGTACAGGTTACGGATCGGGACATCTGCTTTTCCATCATGGAGCAAGGGGCCTTTCAGGAGAAAGGCCATGTTTATGTGGAAAATCCGGAACGAAAAGCAGTTAAAAATCAGCTGAAAAAGCTGATGTACGATAAGCTCTGCGCCTTTACGGGCCAGACGCTTCCCTGGGGAACGCTGACAGGCATCCGGCCTACGAAGATCCCCATGGCTATGCTGGAGGCGGGGAAAACCAATCCGGAAATCGCCCGGTATATGTGGGAGACCTACGACTGCAGCAAGGAGAAAGCAGCTCTGGCTATCTCCATTGCCAACCGGGAAAAGGAAGTACTGAAAAATCTGGATTATGAGAACGGCTACAGTCTCTATGTGGGAATTCCTTTCTGCCCCAGTATCTGTCTCTACTGTTCCTTTTCTTCTTCCCCGATCAAGCTGTGGGAGAAGAAGGTGGAGGATTATCTGGAGGCCTTATTTAAAGAAATTCGATTTCTGGGAGAGGCCTACAGGGGACGAAAGCTGAATACGGTCTATGTGGGCGGCGGTACGCCTACGACCCTGACGGCAGATCAGCTGGACAGGCTGATGACCTGTATCGAAGAGAATTTTGATTTCACATACCTTCAGGAGCTGACCGTGGAGGCCGGACGTCCCGACAGTGTGACGCCGGAGAAGCTGCGGGTTTTAAAAGAACACAAGGTGACGCGTATCTCGGTGAATCCCCAGACCATGAACCAGAAGACCCTGGATCTCATCGGCCGGAAGCATACGGTGGAGGAGACAAAGGAGGCCTTTTGGATGGCAAGGGAGGCGGGCCACGACAACATCAATATGGATCTGATTGTGGGACTTCCCGGAGAGAATATAGAAGACGTGCGCCACACCATGGAAGAGCTGCGGGCTCTGGATCCGGACAGCATTACGGTCCATTCCCTGGCAGTGAAGCGGGCGGCCCGGCTTAAGCTGTTCCGGGATACCTATGAGGAGATGGGTCTGAAGAACAGTCAGGAGATTATGGATTTAACCTATCGGTATTGTGTGGAACAGGGCGTATATCCCTATTACCTGTACCGTCAGAAGAATATGGCGGGAAATTTTGAAAATGTGGGCTATGCAAAGGTTGACAAAGCCGGAATTTACAATATACTGATTATGGAAGAAAAACAGACCATTCTGGCGGCAGGCGCAGGAGCCTCCACCAAGTTTGTCTTTGCGTCCGATCACATCGAGCGCGTGGAAAATGTAAAAGATGTAAAGCAGTATATCGAACGTATCGATGAGATGATTGAGCGGAAGAGAAGCTTTATGGAGAAGAATGGATTGTTGTAGACAGAGGTAGGCATGAGTGAAAGCGAGCAGACTCCCATCTCCTTTTTCGAGGAAGATGTAACGGAGGAGATCAACCATGGAATCCGGGTAAGCAATCTGGCTTACTATGTGGCAAAGGAGCTGGGACTATACGAGAATCAGTGTCACGAGCTGGCTCTGGCCGGTATGGTACATGATATCGGGAAGCTCTGCGTGTCCGGTTATCTGTATGGCCGCAATAAGGATACCCTGAAAATTGAGGAAATGAAATATGTCCGGATGCACCCGCGTCTGGGCTACGACTTGCTGATGCGGGACGATTTCTCTGATTTTGTGGTGGAGAGCATTCTCTATCACCATGAGAATTACGACGGCTCCGGCTATCCGGAGAATCTGGCGGGGGATCAGATCCCGCTGGGAGCGAAGATTTTGCGGGTCTGCGACGTCTACGCGGCACTGACCTCGACCCGGCCCTACCGCGCCGCCTTTGATTCGGATACGGCGGTGGAGCTGATGATCGATGAAGTGAAAAATTTTGACATGAAAGTATTTCTGGCCTTCCAGCGGGCCATTCACGAAGAGGAATGGCAGGATAAATGGGCGCTGCCCGGCATGAAGGTCCGGATTACAGAGGAGGAGACGATATGATAACACAGGCACCAAGAGGAGTGGAAGACTGGTACGGCGAGCGGATGCATAAGCGCGCCTGGGTGGAAAAGCAGGCCAGAGAGCTGGCGCGCACCTACAATATGTCTGAGATTATTACCCCGATTTTTGAGCATACCGTGCTGTTTCAGCGCGGCGTAGGCGAGACTACCGACGTGGTACAGAAGGAGATGTATACCTTCGAGGATAAGGGCGGCAGAAGCATTACCCTGAAGCCGGAGGGAACAGCCGGGACTATGCGCGCTTACCTGGAGCGCAATCTCTATGCCAACCCGGCGCCCACCAAGCTGTACTATGTGACCCAGGCCTTCCGTTATGAGAAGCCCCAGAGCGGACGTCTCCGCCAGCATCACCAGTTCGGCGTGGAGTTCGTGGGATCCAAAAGCCCGCTGGCCGAGGTGGAAGTTATCTCCCTGGCAGCGAGCCTGATTAAGAAGCTGGGCCTGAAGGACGTGAAGCTTCATATCAACAGCATTGGCTGTCCCAACTGTAAGAAGGATTACAATGACGCACTGCTTGCGTATCTGAGAAAGCATGAGGACGCCCTGTGTCCCACCTGCCGGGAGCGTATGCAGAAAAATCCCATGCGTGTCATCGACTGCAAGGTTCCGGAGTGCAAGGAGATTGTAAAGGACGCGCCCCGCACCATCGATTATCTGGACGAGGAGTGCAGAAATCATTTTGAGGAGCTAAAGGCTCTTTTGACAGAGCTGGAGATTCCCTTTGAGGTAGATACAGGCATCGTCCGCGGTCTGGACTATTACACCAAGACCGTATTTGAGTTTGTCAATTCCGAGGGCTTCACCCTCTGCGGCGGCGGACGCTACGACGGCCTGATTCATGAGATTGACGAGAAGCAGGATATTCCGTCGGTAGGCTTTGGCATGGGAATTGAGAGAATCCTGTATTTCCTGGAGAAAGAGGGCGTGGAGCTTCCGGCTATGGAGACTCCGGATCTCTATGTGGGAATTCTGGGTGCGGAAGCGAAGGCAAAGGCGTATAAGCTGGTCAACGAGATCCGCAGCCACGGTCTGATTGTGGAGACCGATTATATGGATCGAAGCGTCAAGGCACAGATGAAGTACGCCAATAAGATCGGCGCGAAGAAGGTCGTGATCATCGGCGCGGACGAGCTTTCTAAGGGCGCGGCCAACGTAAAGGATATGGCGACCGGGGAGCAGACAGAGGTTTCCCTTGCGGAGCTTCCGAGCCTGTTTTAAGAGAGACACTGTTACAAGAATAGCGATAGATAAGAGAGGAAAAAAGTATGTTTCAGTCAAGAACACACACCTGTAACGAGCTGCGTCTCGCAAACGCAGGTGAAACCGTGACTTTGGTAGGCTGGTATGAGAACCTGCGGAAAGTCAGCAAAAACCTTGGTTTCCTGATCCTGAGAGATTTTTACGGAACCACCCAGGCTGTTATCGAGACCGAAGAAATGATGGCAAGACTAGCAGGCGTGAACACCGAGTCTACCCTGTCCATTACAGGCGTAGTCCGGGAGCGCTCCAGCAAGAACGCGGCGCTGCCCACCGGTGAGATTGAGGTGGTTCCCACCGATATCCAGGTGCTGGGACGCTGCCGTTATAATGAGCTGCCCTTCGAGATCAACCATTCCAAGGAGGCAGACGAGAATACCCGTCTGAAATACCGTTACCTTGACCTGCGTAATCCGGCTGTCAAGGATCGGATCGTACTTCGCAGCAATGTGGTAGCAGAGCTTCGGAGAAGCATGACCGATCACGGTTTCCTGGAGATTACCACTCCGATTCTGACCTGTTCTTCTCCGGAAGGCGCAAGAGATTATCTGGTACCCTCCAGAAACCATCCGGGCAAGTTTTACGCGCTGCCCCAGGCGCCCCAGCAGTTCAAGCAGCTCCTGATGACCTCCGGCTTTGACCGGTATTTCCAGATCGCTCCCTGCTTCCGCGACGAGGATGCCAGAGCAGACCGCTCTCCGGGAGAGTTCTATCAGCTGGATATGGAGATGGCGTTTGCCAGCCAGGAGGACGTATTCGCGGTGCTGGAGGATGTACTTCCGCCGGTATTTGAAAAATACGGCACCTACAATACCGCATCCAAGGCTCCGTTCCGTCGGATCTCTTACCATGACGCCATGGAAGTATACGGCTCAGATAAGCCGGATCTGCGCATCGATCTGGTGGTACAGGACGCTACCGAGTGTCTGGCAGACTGCGGCTTCGGCCCCTTTGAGGGACAGACCGTAAAGGCTGTGGTATTCAGCGATTTCAAGGCTACCCGTAAGGTGATTGACAAGATCTGCGCCGATACCGAGGTACAGACCGGCAATAAGGCGTACTGGTTCCGTCTGGACGAGAATGGCGAGCTGGTAGGCGGTATCTCTAAGTTCGTAACTGAGCGCAAGGATCAGGTGGTAGAGGCCCTGGGTCTGAAGGCCGGCGATTTCGTAGGTCTGACCGCAGGCAAGAAACTGGCAGCCCAGAAGACTGCAGGCGCTCTTCGTAAGATTCTCGGTAATACCGTAGAGGGTCATATGACAAAAGAATGCTATGAATTCTGCTGGATTGTAGACTTCCCCATGTATGAGATTGGCGAGGAGTCCGGCGAGCTGGAGTTCTGCCACAACCCGTTCTCCATGCCCCAGGGCGGCATGAAGGATCTGGAGGAGAAGAATCCGCTGGAGATCTACGCTTACCAGTACGATCTGGTCTGCAACGGCGTGGAGCTGTCCTCCGGCGCAGTCCGCAACCACGATCCGGAGATTATGGTAAAGGCCTTCGAGCTGGTAGGTCTGGGAGAGGATGATGTGAAAGCCAAGTTCCCGGCCATGTACAACGCGTTCTGCTACGGAGCTCCGCCTCACGCAGGTATCGCTCCCGGCGTAGACCGTATGGTGATGCTGCTGGCAGGCGAGGAGAGCATCCGCGAGATTATTCCGTTCCCCATGAACAAGACGGCACAGGACGTTATGATGGGCGCTCCGGCGACGGTAGATCCGAAGCAGCTGGCAGATGTGCATATCGCCATCGTAAAGGACGAGAAAGAAGAAAAGGAAGACTAGGAAAAGTAATACTTGTCAAAATTGCTATAAATTGGTAAAATAACAGTGTCGATAAAGGGTATGTCATGTGAAAAAGGCGCATATCCGGTCGGCACTGTTTTCTTATGAAACAGGATTCATTTTACACGATATGCAGCGCGGTGTCTTCCGCAGCTGTTCACGAAAGATAAAGGTCTGGATTTCAGTTCGAAATCAACACACCCAAAGTACGCCCAAGGGCGAAGTATGCAAAAATGATTTGTCCTTCATGTTTGGAGTTACGATGAATCTGTACGAGCATCAGAGTACCTGGAATGAAAACATGCCGCTGCGGGGATTTTTCTACTTCTCGGAATTATATCAGCGGTACTTGAAAAGGCAAAACATTAAGCTGACAGACGAGAAAAAGCCAGTGATGGTTCCATTCCCCAAGTATGTGGTGTTTTATAACGGAACAGCAATATGCCGGATCGGGTGGAAATGAAGCTTTCTGACTGTTTTTTAAAACCGGATCGGGAAGAAGGAGAATCTTGTCTGGAGTGTAAAGCGACCGTATTGAATATCAATGCGGGCCGGAATAATGACATGATGCGGAAATGCCGTAGATTATCAGATTATGCGGAGTTCATCGCGCAGATTCGCTGGAAGATGGATGAAGGCTGGTCCCTGGAAGAGGCAACGGAAATTAGCATCAAGCGGTGCATTGACAGGGGAATACTGGCAGATATCCTGACAAAACATGGAACGGGGCTGTGCAGGATGATACTGACAGAGTATGACGAACAGGAAGAACGGGAATATCAGAGAGCAGAAGGCCGTGCAGAAGGCCGGGAGTTAGGCTTGGCAGAAGGTCTTGCAGAGGGCCGCGCAAGGACTTTGCTTACGCAGATTCAGAAGAAGTATGCCAAGGGGAAATCCCTGCCTCAGATAGCAGAGGAACTGGAAGAAGAGGTGGAAAGCCTTTGTCCGTTATATGACCTGGTGACAAAGTATCCGGACAAAACGGTGGAGGAGCTGTTGGAGCTTTACCGGAAAGATAATCAATCTGTAAACCAATTATAAAAGGAAGACGGAAGGAAGCGGGAAGAGACCTGAAGAATCAGGCATTCCTGCTTCTTTTTTCTTTCTTAAACTATTCTTAAAAATATAGTACTTGACATTACATAGTAGTAGGTGTAACCTAATATCAGATGCAGACAGAACCGGGAGGGATGAGATGAACCCACAATTTAAAAAGGGCGTACTGGAGCTAATTGTGCTGGAGGCGGTACGCCGGAAGGATCGGTACGGGTATGAGCTGGTAGAGGAGGTTTCCCAGGTGATTGACGTCAATGAGGGAACGATCTATCCGCTTCTGAAGAGGCTGACCAACGAGCATTATTTTGAAACTTACCTGCGGGAATCCACAGAAGGCCCCCCAAGAAAATATTATCATCTGACGGCGTCGGGAATTCTTTACCGGGATTCCCTGGAGAAAGAGTGGATGGAATTTCAGCAGCAGGTGGGAAGGTACCTGAAGGAGGGAGAACAACATGAATAAAGCGTCATTTCTGACAGAACTTGCAGGGCACCTGCGGGTATTGGCGGAGCAGGAGCAGCAGGATATCCTGAATGAATACGCTCAGCATATTGATATGAAAATAAAAAAAGGAATGTCCGAGGAAGAGGCCATCGGAGATTTCGGCCCGGTGAAGGAGCTGGCGGCAGAGATCCTGGAGGCCTACCATGTGAATCCGGAATACGGCGATTGCAGCCGGAGAAAGCGGGTGGATCTGGAGAGCGCGGCTCAGTCGGCGGAAAAGGGACTCCGAAACGCGGGCAGCCTGGCCAAAAAGGCAGGAAAAGGAATCAGCAATGCGGCAAAGAAGGCTTCCGGACGGATGCGGGAATTCTTTCGCTGGATAGGGACGCCCTTTCACAGAGAGCCGGGGAAACATGTAAAAGGACAGAAGAAGTTCAGCTGCGTTTCGCTTCTTTACGGCCTTTGGGCCGTATGTGTGGATCTGATCCGCTGGTGCATCCGGCTGTGCTGGAACTGCTTCTGGATCTGTGTGGCGGCAGGTATGGGACTGGGAACCGTGGGCGTGATTTTCTGCTTCGGAACGCTGCTGATTCTCTGTCTGCAGGGTTATCCGCTTGTAGGCCTGACTCTGATGGGACTGGGCGGGATCTTAAGCGGCGGCGCGCTGACCTGTCTCTGCTGGGGACTGATCCGGAGAAAAAAGCAGGAAGAAGAGCCGGAAGAAGCAGAGGAAGAGATGGAAAGCGAGGACGGGGAGCCGGAAAAGGAGGAAGACGATGACCAGATTTCATAAAATCACACTTGGTATTTTCTGCGGCGGGATTCTGCTGGCGGGGATTGGAGCAGGCATATCCTTCGGAGAATTCTCCGGTATGTCTTACGGCGGTGAAGAGACGGTGGGAGCCTATGAGAAAACGACCAGAGAGATTAGCCGGGAAATCGACCCGGAGAGGGGCGTCTGGAGGATCGGCCGCTACTGGGGCGAGGAAATGGAGCCTGAGTTAGATGACAGCGTTCCGGAGAATACCGTAGTGTTCCGGATCACCTATAACGCAGAGCAGGTGGATCCGGAGGTGGAATACGTAGAGACAGAATATGAGGACGGGGAAGAAGGTCCCGCCCTGGAGATTTGGGCCGACTGGTACGGAAGCGACAATGAGCTGAAGGACATGATGGAAGCCAAGGATAAGGTGCTGGCCGGCCTTAGGCGGGGAGAACTGATTTCCATAAAGGGAGCGCCCGGTATCGAAAAGGTGGAGATCCGGATCAATCCGGCCAACAGGAAGGATATCCGAATTTTCTGAGAACAGAGTGAATAAAAGTAGAAAGACAGAAGAGCAGACAGAAGGAAGCATTATGATGATACAGGAACCATATCTCACACAGGCAAGACAAATCCACCGGGAATGTCCGGTGGCAGACGCTCATTTTGATCTGGCGGCGGAGGTGTACGAGCGCCGTCAGGCAGGGGAACAGAACGTGGTGGAACAGCGGTATCTGCCGCATTTTCAGGAGGCAGGGCTGAATATCCTGGTTTCTTCTATCTATCTTACAAACCGGGATTTGCCGGAGCTGGGGCTTCGGAAGGCTCTGGGGCAGATCACGGCCCTGAAGGAGGACATAGAGCCGGTGGGCGACCGCATCCGGGTGACTGTCAGCCGCGCGGAACTGGAAGAGAACCTGGTCGCAGGCCGTATCTCAGTTCTATTGTCCCTGGAGGGCCTCGATCCCCTGGGAAATGATCTGTCCCTGCTTCGGACCTTTTACGATCTGGGCGTCCGGGGCGCAGGCCTCACCTGGAGCCGCCGGAACGCCTTTGCCACCGGTTGCTGCACAGCGGGTCAGTTTAAAGAGATCCCAGGTGGTCTGACAGAGCTTGGCAAAGAGGCTATCCGGAGAATGGAACAGCTTGGCATGTGGCTGGATGTGAGCCACTTAAGCAACGACGGCTTCCGGGACGTCTGCGATCTGGCAGAGCAGCCCTTTATCGCCAGCCACTCCGACGCCTGGGCGGTCCATGAGAATTACCGGAATCTGACAGATAGCCAAATCCGGGACATCGCGGGACGCGGCGGCATCATCGGCCTGAACGCCTGCGGCTATCTGACGGGCGTAATGCCGGAAAAGGGGAGGTCTGCGGCAAAGGAAGCGGACGAAGCCCTCCTTCGCCTCTGTGAACATGCCGAACACCTGGTGCGTATCGCAGGTCCGGAGCATGTGGGCTACGGCTTTGATCTGTGTAAGGGATTAGAGGAGACGACCCCACGCCTCCGGTTTGAGACCGAGAATTATGACATACTGGCCCACCATGGAGAGATGGGGAAGCTGACGGCCCTGCTCTTGCAGCGGGGCATGGCTGCGGAAACGGTGCGGGGGATTGCGGGAGGCAATTTTCTGCGGTATTACCGGAGCATTCTTAAGTAAAATGCCAGCAGTTTTCCACCCTCCTCCCGGCGAAGCCGTTCCGGATGCCACTGTACCCCGATGACCGGCAGTCTTTCGTGGTACAGGGCTTCAACGACAAAATCGGGTCCGTACTGGGCCACCCGGAGTCCTTCGCCCACAGTCTCCACCGCCTGGTGGTGGGCGCTGTTGACCGGAAAGGAAGTTCCATAAAGCTGCGCCGGAAAAGTCCCCGGCGCAGCTTTTGTTGTGTGGATTCGATCCTGACCGTTCCAGGCATGAATCGCCCGGGAGTCTTCGGATAGGTTCTGAATCAGCGTGCCGCCGAAGGCCACATTGATCAGCTGGAGGCCTTTACAGATCCCCAGGACGGGCTTTCCGGCGGTCAGGAAGGCCTGCAGGAGGGAAAACTGTACGGAGTCCAGAAGCGAATCGATATTTACGGATCCTTTGTTTTCCCGGTGATAGAAAAAGGGGCTGATATCCCCGCCGCCGGGCAGTACCAGCCCGGCGAAGACCTCCGGGGAGGGAAGGTTATGCGCTGCCAGCAGGAGAGACAGATCCCGGTCCGTATCGCAGAGGGGCGTTGGCAGGGCGCCCAGCAGGGAAAAGGCTGCGCAGTAATTCCGGGTCTTATCCCGGAACCCGGCAATTAAAATTTTTTCAGGAGAAGGCTTCATATGGATCCCTGTACCAGAAGAATTTCTCATAATGTATGTTACAAAACAGAGAAAAAGAAGTCCTGTTTAAAGATTTTTTAAGAATTTATGAATGTCATTGAAGTTCTGAATATATGTGTTATTGTATTAGATGTTTAATACAGAGAAAAGGAGAACAACATGAGCGCACTGGTGGAAGTGAAGGACATCTGCAAGATCTACAATCCCGGAGAAAATGAGGTCCGGGCGCTGGATCATGTGAGTCTTTCCATAGAAACGGGAGAATTTGTAGCAATCATCGGCCAGTCCGGATCCGGCAAGTCCACTCTGATGAATATGCTGGGCTGCCTGGATACGCCCACCTCGGGCACCTATCTCTTAAACGGCAGAGACGTATCTACCCTGACGGACGATGAGCAGTCGGATATCCGCAATAAAGAAATCGGATTCATCTTCCAGGGCTTCAACCTGATCAGCAACCTGACAGCCCGGGAAAATGTGGAGCTGCCGCTGATTTACCGGGGCGTGCCCAGGCGGGAACGGGAGAGCCTGGCAGTAGACGCGCTGGAAATCGTGGGACTGGGACACCGGATGGATCACAAGCCCAATGAAATGTCGGGAGGCCAGCAGCAGCGTGTGGCCATTGCCCGGGCCATAGCGGCGAGGCCGCCGGTGATTCTGGCCGACGAGCCCACGGGAAATCTGGATTCGGCCTCCAGCAGGGAGATTCTGCAGATCCTGAAGGAGCTTTACAGGGGCGGGCGGACGGTAATCCTGATTACCCATGACAATGGTATCGCGGCCCAGGCAAAGCGGGTGATCCGGATTATGGACGGCCATATTGTAGAAGACTACAGCAACGAAGGCGTTACAGTTTAATACATAGAAAGAATGAGGCATGGAACATGGAAGAGAAGAAGAAAAAACGGCGGAAACGGGTGATCCTTGGAGGCGTGGCTGTGATTGTGGCGGCGGCAGCGATTCTGCCAAAGGCCTGCGGCGGATCCGGCTCCCCGGTGGTAACGGTGACAGAGGTGAGCGTAGGAAGCGTGACCCAGTCTGTGGACGGAAGCGGCGCAGTAGCCTCTCAGGAGGTGAAAACTTATTTTTCCCCGGTATCGGCGACAGTTGCGGAATGTGATCTGCAGGTGGGGGATACGGTAGAGGCCGGTCAGACGCTGCTGACCTATGACAGCGCCGAGCTGGAACAGCTCTATAAGCAGGCAGAGCTCACCGGAAGCGCGGCTGCTTACGGCTATCAGGATTCCCTCCAGAAGGATAGCAAGAATGCTTCCGAATACAGCCGTTCCTCCCAGGCCCTGGATATCATCAACCGCCAGCTTGACGAGGAAGATGACAATGTGGATCACCTGAATAAGCGTGTCAGCGAATATACCGGCTATCAGGGAGATTCCACCAATAAGCTGGCCGATCTGAAGAGTCAGCAGGACGCGGCGAAGGCGGCAATTGCGGAGTTAGATGCAGCAAACCAGACCCTGAAGGACGCAAAATTCGCGCTGGACAGTTCCAGCCTGGCACATGACAGCGAAGAGTATAAGAAGCTTCAGGACGCGGTAACCGTAGCGCAGAATGCCGTATCAGAAGCCACACCGGCGGCGCAACTGGCCCAGACTAATCTTCCGGGAATCGAGAAAAGCATTCAGGAGGAGCAGAAGAATTATCAGGCCATCGTGGAAAAGCTGGACAGCTATCAGGGCCGTTTAAAGGACGCCCAGGAAAATAAGAGTAAGCTGGAAACCAGCAAATCCAAGGAGGAAGGTATCAAGGATTCTGCGGACGCGGCAAAGCTTTCCGGCGCGGCCAAAAGCCAGCTGGCGGCCCAGAATAGCTTAAGTACACTGGAAGCCCAGATGACCAAAGAGGACATTCAGCAGGGCAGGGACGGCGTGAAGGCAGATTTTTCCGGCGTGGTAACGGGAGTTTCAGCCGTGGCAGGCGGTCCGGCAGCCAAGGGTGGAGCGCTGTTCACCATTGCCAGCAGCGAGGATGTGGTGGTGGAAATGAGTATCACCAAATACGATCTGGAGAAAATGGAAGAAGGGCAGAAGGCCACGGTGACGCTGGCAGGCCACACCTACGAGGGTACGGTAGCCAGACTCAGCCGGATTGCCGAGAAAAACGATAAAGGAACCCCGGTGGTAACCGCCCAGGTGAAGATAGACAACCCGGACGAAAACATTTATCTGGGGCTGGAGGCCAAGGTATCCGTACAGGGGCGGGCGGTAAAGGACGTTCTGGTGGTTCCGGCGGAGTGCGTCAACTCCGGGCAGGACGGGGATTTCTGCTATGTAGTCAATGAAAATGGCGTTGTAGAAAAGAAAGAGATTGAAAAAGGACTGGCTTCCGATGACACAGTAGAAATCAAATCCGGCCTGGCGGCAGGCGATAAAGTCATTTCCGGCGGCTTTACCACGGAGATTACCGAGGGAGCCCGTGTGACGGCAGTGGAGGAGTAGGGCATGGCACAGCTTTCAGAATATATAAAAATGGCCCTCGACAATATCCGGGCCAACAAGGGACGCTCCTTTCTGACCATGCTGGGAATCATCATCGGTATCTCCTCCGTCATTATGATTATGTCGGTGGGCGGAGGCGCCAAGGCGGAGATGAGCGATACGCTGAACGCCCTGGCCGGAGGGCAGATTTACATAGAGGTAAATGTAGACGGAAGCGGAGAAGCCCAGTATATTACGCCGGAGGATCTGCAGGCGGTGAAGGATAAAGTCTCCCACGTCAAAGGGGTGACGCCCGGGGACAGCATGTACGGCAGCATTCTGACTCCCAAGGGAAGCTTTGAAATGTACGCGACCACCGGAACGGCGGATCTGGAGTACACCCACAATCCCCAGATGGTGTACGGCCATTATTTCACAGATTCGGACGTGGAGGCTATGAATCTGGTGGCGGTGGTCAGCCAGAATGACGCCGTCAAAATGTTTGGAACCGACGATGTGGTGGGTATGACGGTGGAGGCTACCGTCTACAATGTAACCCAGGAAATTACCATCTGCGGCGTGATGAAGTCAGAGCAGGAAAGCGGAATGATGGGAGCCATGATGGGAACGGAACTGTATGTGAATTTTTATATGCCCTACACAGCCAATTACGCCTTTGGCTATGAGCTGGATTCGTTCTATGGCCTGAATGTGATTTCCGAGGGAAGCCAGTATTCCTCCCAGGTGGGGCAGGAGGCCTTAAGCCTTCTGGAAAGCCGCCATCAGGTGCAGGGAGAAAATGCTTTTATGCTCCAGGACGCGGACAGCCAGATAGCCCAGATTACCGGAGTGCTGGATATGATTACCGCTTTCATTGCCCTGGTAGCGGCCATTGCCCTGCTGGTAGGCGGGATTGGCGTTATGAATATCATGCTGGTATCGGTTACGGAGCGGACCCGGGAAATCGGTATCCGGAAAGCTTTGGGAGCAAGGACCGGCTCTATCATGCTGCAGTTCCTGGCAGAGTCGGCGATTATCACCTGCATGGGCGGCGTGATCGGGATTCTGCTGGGGCTTCTGGGAGCCTATGGGCTCTGCGCCCTTCCCATGCTGGGCTTCCGGCCTGCGGTGAGCCCGGTAACCATCGTGCTTGCCACGGTATTTTCCTCTGGGGTGGGTATTTTCTTCGGCCTTTATCCGGCGAAAAAGGCGGCAAAAATGAGTCCTATCGAGGCTTTGCGGCGGAATTAGTCCCGGCGGAATCGGGGGACAGATTTCGACAAAGAGTCGAAAAAGGTCGAAATTTCAAAGGGCAGAATTTGAGCTTTTTGCTTGAATTCTGTCCTGTTTTGAGGTATTATAAACGTACTTGGATTCCTCCGGCAGTCGTCGGAGTATCAGCGGCAATTCGCCGATTTTACCAAAGAAGAGAATTACAGAATTTTACAGATAATCACACAGGAAGAGTATATTTGACAGTCGGAAATGGAGTGGAAGAAGCTTGCGGTTTTGTCTGGCGGCGTATACAGACAAGGGTAAGACCCGAAAAGTCAATCAGGACGGACTTTTGCTGCAGCAGGCCGTCCGGGGACGGGAGCGGTATGTCCTGGCGGCGGTCTGCGATGGCATGGGCGGCCTGAATAAAGGAGAACTGGCCAGCAGCGAGGTGCTGGGCGGTCTGGCGGCGTGGTTCCGGAGGGAGCTTCCGGCGCTTATGTCCTCCCGGGATCCGGAAGGGGAGCTGCTGGGATCCTGGGAGCAGCTGGTACAGCTGGAAAATGAGAGGCTTTATCGTTACGGAAAGGAACAGGGACTTAAGCTGGGGACGACGCTGACGGCAGCGCTTTTTGCGGGAGACTCCTGGTACAGCGTCCATGCGGGAGACAGCCGCCTGTATGAGATTACGGATCGGACAGAGCAGCTGACCCGGGATCATTCCCTGGCGGCGGAGGCGGTGGAACAGGGAATTCTGACCCGGGAGGAAGGGGAACGGGATAGGAGACGCAGTATTCTGACCCGCTGTATCGGGGCAGGTCCGGAGGTGAAGCCGGAATACCGGCGGGGGTCTTTACACCAGGACGCGGTCTATCTGCTGTGCAGCGATGGTTTCTGGCATGGTAAGGAAAAGGGACAGCTGACAGAGGCATTTCCGCCCGGGAAGCTGACCCGGGAAAAGCAGCTTCAGAGAGCAGCCGCAAGACAGGCGGCAGAGAGCCGGAAAAAAGGGGAGACGGACAATATCTCGGCCTTGCTGATCCGCCCGCTTCCGGAGCGTGGAAAGAAAAGGGGAAAGAGATGCTGAGGCCGGGAACGCTCATAGGCGGAACCTATAAGATCCTGAATATCATAGGAAAAGGCGGCACGAGCGTAGTCTATCTGGCCATCAACGAAAAGGCCAATAAGCCCTGGGCAGTCAAGGAGCTTGCGCGGGAGGAGTTCCGGGATCTGGAGGCGGATAAAAAGGAGATTGCCCTGATGAAGCGCCTGAAGAATCCCCATCTGCCCAGTATCGTAGATGTGCTGGAGGAAGAGGGTCGCCTGCTGATTGTGATGGATTACGTGGAGGGACAGACCCTGGAGGCCCTGATACGGGAAGAGGGAGCCCGGCCGGTGGCACAGGTGCTGGACTGGGCGGGGCAGCTCTGCGAGGTGCTGTCTTATCTGCATGGACAGGATCCACCTGTTATCTACCGGGATATGAAGCCCGCCAATGTAATGCTGCGGCCGGACGGAACCATTGTCCTGATTGATCTGGGGGCCGCCCGGGAATTCAGGCCGGATCAGCAGAACGATACGGTGGCTCTCGGAACCTGCGGTTACGCGGCGCCGGAGCAGTATGAGGAAGAGGAACAGAGCGACGCCCGGACCGATATCTATTGCATGGGCGTGATGCTGTTCCAGCTTCTGACCGGGGAGGGTCCCCATCGCCTGCAGCCGGTGCGGGCCGTACGGCCGGAGGTGCCCGGTGGCCTGGAGGCCATTGTGGAGCGCTGTGTACAGGCAGATAAGGAAAGGCGGTATCAGAGCGCGGAAGAGCTTAAGGACGCCCTGGATCATTATTGGGAGCTGGACGAGGCCTACCGGGAGGCACAGAAGAGAAAGCTGCGGCGGTTCGCGGCGGCGGCCGCAGGGACGCTTTTTCTGGGGATCTGCGCCGGGGTGAGTGCCGGGGCGGAGAGAAGGCTCAGGGGAGACAGCTATGAGGCCTGTCTTTTGGCAGCGCGGAACGCGGCGGAAAAGGAGGTGGAGCTTGGAGCCTATGAGAAGGCCATCGGTCTCAATCCCGTCCGGGCAGAGGCCTGGCTGGGACTTTTGGAGGAAGGCTTTCTGGACGACGGAATTCTGACGGAGCAGGAGAGTGAAAGGCTCCGCCTGCTTTGCCTGCAGTTTGGAAAAGGCGGGAAAACCAGGGAGCAGAAGTTCCGGGAAAATAAGGCAGGCTACGGGGAATTTGCCTACCGGCTGGGCCTTGCCTACTTTTATGAGTACGGGGGCAGCGCAGGGAAGAAGAACGCGAAGCCCTGGCTGGAGGCCGCGGCCCTGGGGGACCGGCTTGGGGATCGGCAGAAAAGCAGGGCTGGGCGGCTGTACGCCATAGCAGAGTATTATGCCCGGATTGGCCAGGCCAACGCAGCCGGAGACGAGCTGATTTCCTACGGGCAGTACTGGGCCGATCTAAGAGAGCTGACCCGGGGCGATCTGGTGGCGGAGGATAATGCCAGAACCGCCCTGGTGATGTACCGGGAGCTGGTGGGGCAGATTTTGGCCCGGGGCGTGGAATTTCGGAAGGCAGGCGTTTTAAGAAAAGATCTGGAGGAGACCCTGGAGGAACTGCGTGTGCGTCTTGAGGAGGATTTTAAAGGACTGTCGCAGGCAGAGCGGGACATGCTTTCAGCGGAGAAGGATAAGCTTAAGGAGCAGCTCCGGCAGGCGTACCGGCTGCTGGAGTCCATCTATGGAAGGAGAGAGTGAATATGGGAGAGGTGACTACAAAGATTTTATTTTTTCACCGGCTATTTTTGGCGTTTCTGGTGGGAACGCTTTTTTCCCTGGTCGGAACGGCAGCCCTGTATGTGCGCTGGCAGATAGGACCGGCGGTGGCATGCCTGATTCGGAGCAGAAGAGAAAAAACGGGCAGAGAAGAGGAGGCGGAACCGGAATTTCAGATAGAGCGGGAGAAGCTTATCGTCTTTAGCCGGGAACGGATAGGAGGAAGAGTGTGAAGAAAAGAAGAAAGCTTCTATATCTTCTTCTGACAGTCTGCAGCGTACTGTGGCTGGCAGCGGGAGACGCCGCGCGGGCAGAGGAAGAGACAGACGCAGTGGAGGAGACGGAGGAAGGGGAAGAGCATCCGGGAACGGAGGAAAAGCCGAAGCTGAAAGAGCTGCAGATCCGGGGCAGGGAGGCAGGCGTTTTTCCGACAGCCGCAGGGGAAGCCATGCTTTACGAAGCCTGCGAAGGGGCGGACGTGCAGCTTACCTTCTGTATCAAAAAGGAGGAGGACTGGAACCCGCAGGAGCTGAAGCTGGAGTTTGTGGAACGGGAGAGCGGACGGAAGGTCTGGGAAGGAACCGGAGAGGATTTAGAAATAAACTGGAAAGAAATGGAAGAATCCGTTCTCCATGCCGGTGTGCTGGAATTTGACGGGGAGACTGACCGGGACGGCGTCTACCAGTTACGGATTTCTTATGGAGAAAGCTGGGAGAGCCAGCCGTTCATTCTGGATCACAGGGCACCCCGGATCCGGGTGGAACGTACGAAGCCGGTACGGATCCTGGACGGAGCGGGGGCAGATCTGGAAAAGGGCGCGGCTCCGACGAAGGATTGTACCGCTTATTATAAAGATGATATCCAGGTGATTCTTACCATCGAAGAAAAGTATGCCAGACCCCTTTGGAAGGACGGGCTTCTGACGGGGCTCGAGGGTCTTAAGACCCGTGTCAACGGAGAGGCGGAAGCGCTTCGTTGGGAGCAGACAGGGGAAGATACCTTTCGGGGAAGCATGACCCTTTCCACAGAGCAGGCCTGGCGCTTTCAGAGCGTCTTTCGGGACGCGGCAGGCAACCGGGCGGAAGCAGAAGACGAGGAAACGCGGGCCTGTCTGGAGGCGGGGATCTACGAGAGCCCGGGGCTTGTCATCGACCGGACAGGGCCGAGGGTAAGCCTTTCCCGGAACCGGGAACCGGAGGCCGAGTATCAGGGACGGAGTTATTTCGCAGAGGCTGTGACGCTTTCGCTGGAGGTCTTCGATGAAAACCTCAGGCTGGGAGAGCTGCAGGCAGCGCTTTCCCGTCTGCGGGCAGAGGACAGCGAGGGTAAGGCTGTGACGGAAACCTCTCTTTCGGGCGTCCTGAAAGAATGGAATCCCGGGGAAATCCTGACGGGCAGCAGGACGTTTCGGCTTCCTGTCTCCACAGAGGCCAATTACCGGATTCCTTTTGGCTTTACCGATCTGGCCGGGAACCCGGCTGTCTGGGCGGAATCGGGAAAAGAGATTGGTTCCTATGCGCTTTGCCTGACGGTAGATGGGACGGCACCGGAGCTGCCGGAGTTTCAGGCAGTGCCTGGGGTTTTTGTGCCCTGTGCCCCCGGCGGCTGGCTGTTTTCCGCTTCTCCGGTGGAACTGACGGTCAGCGGCAGGGACAGGACGGCGGGAATCCGGAGGCTTCGCTGTACGGTGACAGATGAGGAGAGGAAAAGCTCGATCCGGGAACAGACGCTGGAGCCGTCGGCCACCGGAAGTCTTACCTGGGTTTTTCCCGCGGAAGAAATGGGAGCGGACTTTAAAGGAACCCTGAAGGCAGAAGTCTGGGACTGGACGGGAAGACGTTCGGAGAAGCTTCTGAACTGCGGGATAGAGAGCGAGGCCATGCATCAGAAGGCGGCGGAAAATCAGCTGATGATCCGCACAGCGCCCAGCCGGGTGGTGGACGGGCAGACGTATTACAATACCGATGTGGAGCTGGAACTGCAGGCAGCGGATTCATTTTCCGGCCTGCGGGACTGGACTATCCGGGCGGACGGAAGGGTACGGAGCAGACAGACCTATAACCCGGAAGCTTCGGACGCAGAGGCTTATGGGGAAACGCTTGTATACAGAGCAGCAGAGACGCTTTCGCTGGCTGCCGCGGATTATAATCATAATGGGGTGCGTGTAGAGTCGGAATTTACCGATCAGGCAGGACATAAAAGCCGGGCGGAAGTAAACCTGTCGATCGATGTGACAAAGCCGGTGGTTACCGTGGCGTATGAAGAAAATCAGCCGGTTCACGGGAACTATTACCGGCAGCCCCGTACTGCGGTTGTAACGATCCGGGAGCGGAATTTCGATGAGCGGGATGTAAAATTCCGGATAACCGGGCCGGAGGGAGCAGCGCCTGTTGTAAGCGGCTGGACCCACAGCGGAAGCGGAGAAGCGGCGCTCCATACCTGCCGCCTTGTATTCGACAAGGACGGAGTCTATGCGTTTGGAGTGGAGTTTCAGGATCTGGCCGGAAATCAGGCAGATTATGATCGGACAGATCGCTTTGTGATCGATTGCACCGCGCCGGAGCTTACGGTTACCTGGGATAACAGGGAAGCCCGGAATGAGTTTTATTATAAGGAAAAGCGGACAGCCAGGCTGGAGCTTCGGGAAGAGCATTTTGATCCGGAGGAGTTTGATATCCGGTTGGAGACGGAGGAAGCAGCGGGCAGAAAGCCACAGATTTCCGGCTGGAGCAGCCAGGGAGCGGTACATACGGCGTATGTGCATTTTACGGAGGACGGTGCCTATCAGTTCGCCGTGACGGGAAGGGATCTGGCCGGGAATGAATTAAGCCGCTGGGAATCCGAGCGCTTTGTGGTGGATCAGACGCCGCCGGAGCTTGAGATCAGCGGCGTCCGTAACCATTCCGCCAACAATGGGGAGGTGCGCCCGGAGATCCGGAGCGCAGACGCCCATTACGATCCGGCCGGGGAAACTATCTCCCTTAAGGGCCGGAAAAATGGAACAGTAAAGCTGTCCGGCAGTCTGAGCCGGAGTGGGGACGGAATGGAATACCAGCTGGAGGATATTCCCGGGGATCCGGAGTGGGACGATCTGTATACCCTGCAGGCAGCTGTGACGGATCTGGCAGGCAACCGGAGCGAGGAAACGGTTTTATTTTCGGTAAACCGTTATGGTTCTGTCTATACGCTGGACGAGGCGACGGAAGAACTGGCGGGCGAAGGGGGAAGCTATTATACCCGGGAAGCGCCGGAGCCTGTGATTATCGAAACCAACGTGGATACGCTGACCTTCCGGGAGCTGATCTGCAGCCGGAACGGCGAGTCCGAGATCCTTATGGAAGGAACGGATTATCAGGTCACGAAAAGCGGAGAGGAGGGCTGGCAGCAATATACCTGGCGGATCGGAAAAGATAATTTCAGGGAGGACGGAGTTTATGCGCTGACCCTGTATTCGGAGGATCGGGCCTGCAATGCCTCGGACAACCGCAGTAAAGGGAAGCGGCTGGAATTCGCTGTGGATCGGACGGCTCCGGTGATTCTGATTTCCGGAATCGAGGAGAACGGACGCTACCGGGAAGCCGAGAGGACGGTTTTACTGGACGTGGAGGACAATCTGGGACTTCGTGAAGTCCGTGTACGGCAGAACGGAGAACTGCGGATTCTGGAGGGCGACGAGCTTCGAAGGACAGAGGGGCGCTTACAGCTTTCCCTGACGGCCTCCGACGACTGGCAGGAGCTTTCCGTGGAAGCGGTTGACCTGGCAGGCAACCGGGCAGAAGGGAAAACCATTCGGTTTTTACTGACGCCCAGCCGCCGGGTTCTGCTTTGGCAAAACCGGAAGCAGAGGGAAGAACTCCTCCCGGGCTTGACAATTCTGGCCGTAGGGAGTATCATAACAACGGTTTTTCTGTGCCGACAGAAGAGCCGGAAAAACACAAAGCGGAAAAGTGAAAATAAGGATTGACACAGAAGAATAGTTGTGTTAAGATATCATGGTGACAGAAAGCAGAGTATCCACTCTCACCTTAGCGCAGACGGCGACTCGGGTTTATGATTATCGAAGAAGCAGGTTTAAGAACAGCCTTGTGATTAGATATTTAAGTGGATAGTCTGACTATCCACTTTTTTTAGTTTTTTTCTTTCTTAGAAGGAGGGCACTACAATTAGCGATTTAATGATTAACGAACAGATCCGGGATAAGGAGATTCGCCTGATTGGCGCTGACGGAGAGCAGCTTGGCATCATGTCTGCAAGAGATGCGATGAAGATTGCCCGGGAAGCAGAACTGGACCTGGTGAAGATTGCACCGACGGCGAAGCCGCCTGTATGCAAGATCATTGATTACGGCAAGTACAAGTACGAGCAGGCGAGAAAAGAAAAGGAAGCCAAGAAAAAGCAGAGAACCATCGAGATTAAGGAAGTTCGTCTGTCACCGAATATTGAGGAGAACGACCTGAACACCAAGGTGGGCGCTGCCAAGAAGTTCATCCAGAAGGGTGATAAAGTAAAGGTAACCTTACGTTTCCGCGGAAGAGAGATGGCCCACGTACAGAAGACAAAGCAGATTCTTGATATATTTGCGGAGAAGATGGCGGACGTTGCTGTAGTAGAAAAGGCTCCGAAGATGGAAGGCCGTCAGATGATGATGTTTCTGGCAGAGAAGCGTCAGTAAAATATGGAAATCAACCGCGGAAGCGGCAATGATTTGATAGAAATTTGGAAAAGGATACTAGGATAGGAGGAGTATATAAAATGCCAAAAATTAAGACAAGCAGAGCAGCTGCAAAGCGTTTCAAAGTAACAGGTACAGGCAAACTCAAGAGAATGAAAGCTTATAAGAGCCATATCTTAACCAAGAAATCTCAGAAGAGAAAGAGAAATCTCAGAAAAGCTACCATTACGGATGCAACCAACGTAAAGAGCATGAAGAAGATTCTGCCGTATCTGTAAGTTTCAGTACAGAACAGGCGGAAGTGAGAAGTTTCAAGGAGGAAAGAAGAAATGGCAAGAATTAAAGGCGGTTTAGGCGCTAAGAAAAGACATAACAGAGTATTAAAGCTCGCTAAGGGATACAGAGGAGCAAGAAGCAAGCAGTACCGTGTAGCAAAGCAGTCCGTGATGAGAGCACTGACCAGCTCCTACGCAGGAAGAAAAGAGAGAAAGCGTCAGTTCCGTCAGCTTTGGATCGCACGTATCAACGCTGCAGCACGTCTGAACGGACTTTCCTACAGCAAGTTCATGTATGGACTGAAGCAGGCTGAGGTTGAGCTGAACCGTAAGGTACTGGCTGACATGGCAGTAAATGATCCGGCTGGATTCGCTACTCTGGCAGAAGTTGCTAAGAGCAAGCTGGCATAAGACCGAACAAACAGAGCGCATGATGCAGCCGCAGGCTGCGCATGGCGCTCTTTGTTGATTTTCTGGAGGAAAATAAAATGACAGAGATTACCATTATTTCCGGCTTCCTGGGAGCAGGAAAGACAACACTGATTAAGAAGCTTCTGGAAGAGGTATTCAAGGGCGAAAAGATCGTACTGATTGAGAATGAGTTCGGCGAGATCGGAATCGACGGCGGCTTCCTGAAGGAGGCGGGCGTACAGGTCAATGAGATGAATTCCGGTTGTATCTGCTGCTCTCTGGTGGGAGATTTCGGAACCGCTCTGAAGGAGGTCATCGATACCTACGCGCCGGATCGGATTCTGATTGAGCCGTCAGGCGTAGGCAAGCTGTCTGACGTTATGAAAGCAGTCCAGAATGTGGCAGGTCACATGGACGTGCATATCGACAGCTCCCTGGTAGTCGTAGACGGTAAGAAATGCAAGATGTACATGAAAAATTTCGGCGAGTTCTTCAATAACCAGGTAGAACATGCAGGTACCATCGTGCTGAGCCGCACCCAGAGCATGACCGAGGAGAAGCTTCAAGAGGCTGTAGCCATGCTGCGGGAGCACAATGCGAAGGCAACCATGATTACCACTCCCTGGGATCAGTTAAACGGCAGACAGATTCTGGACGCTATGAAGCATGCAGAGCTGGATATGGGCGACCTGCATCATGAGGAACATGACCATGAGCATGACCATGAGCACGATCACCACGACCATGAGCATCATCATGATCACGATCATGACCACGGCGAGGGCTGCACCTGTGGCTGCCATGACCACGATCATCACCATCATCACGATCACGAGGGACACCATCATGCAGACGAGGTATTTACCAGCTGGGGTGTAGAAACTCCGAAGCGTTTTGAAAAAGAAGAGCTGGAGAAGATTCTGGAAACCTTAAGCAAGTCCGGCCTGTACGGCCTGATTCTGCGGGCAAAGGGTATCATTCAGAGCACAGACGGAAGCTGGATGGAGTTTGATTTTGTGCCGGAGGAGTATGAGATCCGCCAGGGCAATCCGGATTACACGGGACGTCTCTGCGTCATTGGCTCTCTGCTTGACGAGGATGGTCTGAAAGAGCTTTTCGGAGTATAAAGAGGAAGAATATATGGCTAACAAGATACCGGTTTATATGGTAAATGGTTTTCTGGAGAGCGGAAAAACCACATTTATACAGGAAACTCTGTCGGATCCGTATTTTTCAGACGGCGGAAAAACCCTTCTCATTGCCTGCGAAGAGGGCGAGGAGGAATATGATCTGCATATTCTGGAGTCCTACGACGTCACCCTGGTTTCCATCGAGGGCAAGGCCGAGTTTACCAGGGAATTTCTGGAGGATTGCCAGAAGAAGTATAAGCCCAGTCAGGTTATGATTGAGTGGAACGGCATGTGGGGCATGCAGCTGTTCCGGGAAATGGATCTTCCCCGGGGCTGGTTCTACGCCCAGGGTATTACCCTGGTAGACGCAGGAACCTTTGATCTGTATATGCAGAACATGAAATCCCTGTTCATGGATATGGTGCAGGATTCGGATTTGGTAATTTTTGACAGATGTGTAGAGGGAACGAAGGCAGCCTCCTACAAGCGCAATATCCGCGCGGTAAATCCCCGCGCCCAGGTGGAATTCGAGCAGGAGGGCGGCGAGATTTTCGAGTTTGAGGACGAGCTTCCCTTTGATCTCAATGCAGAGATCATCGATATCAGTGATATCGACTACGGAATCTGGTATGTGGACGCTATGGATCATCCGGAGCACTACGATGGCAAAACTATCCGTTTTAAGGGCAGGGTTATGAAACCGCGCCGCATGACACCGGGATATTTTGTGCCGGGCAGAAAGGCAATGACCTGCTGCGCGGACGACACGGTATTCCTGGGCTTCCTGTGCAGAAGCCACAATGTGGATAAGCTGAAAAACGGTCAGTGGCTGACCGTGACCGCCAAGGTTTACGTGGAGAAGCGTGACGAATATTCCGGAGAGGAAGGGCCGGTTCTTTATACCAAAGCCCTGAAATCCGCAGAGCCTCCCGAAGAGGAAATGGTTTACTTCTAAAATAAAAACTAAAATTTAGTGTAAAATAATACTTTACAGGAAATATTTTTTCTGGTAAGATAAGTCCAACAGTAAACAAAGGCAGTTTGCGTAAGCAGACTGCCTTTTCTGTTTTTCGGCAGGGGAACATGCCGGGACACAGTCTTACAGCTGGGCGAGGAGGAATTATTATGGACAACATTGATTTGAGTATCTTGAAGTGTCTCAGGGAAAATTCCCGTCAGACGGCGTCAACCATCAGCCAGACCATCAATCTGTCCGTATCGGCGGTCATCGAGCGGATCCGGAAGATGGAAGCAAAGGGCGTGATTCAGAAGTATACGGTGCTGCTGGACGAGAAGCAGCTGGGCAACGACCTGACGGTCTTTATATCCGTACGTCTGGAGCATCCCAAATACGGAAAAGAATTCGCGGAGGCAGCTGCCCGGCATGGAAATGTGTCCGAGTGCTATTATATCGCGGGGGACGTGGATTATCTGCTGAAGGTTGTGACAGATTCATCCAGAAGCCTGGAGGTGATTCATCAGGATATCAAGGAAATGCCCGGTGTGTCCTGGACCAAAACTCTATATGTACTATCGACCATCAAAAACGACGTATCTGTCCTGCCCGGGGAACTTTAATCCCGGGCGGGATTTTTTAGTTCTTTTTCACTTTAGAGGAAAGACTTGACACTTTGGGAAAGTTGGAATATGCTCATAGAACGGACATTTATATTCAGAAAAAGGAAAGAGGAATTTGCCGTGAGAGAAATCAAAGCAGGCGAGTACTATCGCCATTTTAAAGGCGGCCAGTATCAGGTGACAGCCATTGCGCGGGACGCGAATACGGAAGAAAAGGTGGTGGTATACCAGGCGCTTTACGGAGAGGAAGAATTCTGGGTGCGCCCCTACGAAGAGTTTGCAAGCGAAGTGGACAGGGAGAAGTATCCGGACGCAGAGCAGACCTGGCGCTTTGAGAAAATCGAAGAACCACAGCAGATGAATCCGCTGCTGCTCCGGTTCCTGGAGGCAGAGAGCTATCGGGACAAGCTGGAGCTGTTTCAGGCGTGGGAGGCCTATGCGGACGAGCAGCTGCTGGAGAGTATCGCGGTTTCTCTGGACATTACACTGGGTCATGGATCTGTAAAGGAGAAATACAGGGAGATTCTGAACTGTCTGAAAACCATGGAGCATTTTGAGACAGATCGGTTTCGCTAAGAGGGAGAGGAAGGAATGGATATTGTAATCATCGGGGACGGAAAAGTGGGCCATAAGCTCGCTATGCAGCTGTCCGGTGAAAAATACAATGTGACACTGATTGAAAAAAACGAGAGAAAGATAAAGGACGCGATCAATGAGATGGACGTTTCCTGCGTGGTGGGAGACGGAGCAAGCGCGGACATCCAGCGTAAGGCAGATGTGCCCGGGGCCGATCTGGTGATTGCCTGCGCTTCCACAGACGAGATGAATCTGTTCTGCTGTCTGCTGGCGAGAAAGCTGGGAGCCAAACAGACCATCGCCCGTGTGCGGAATCCGATTTATCATAATCAGATCGATTTGCTGAAGGAGGATCTGAAGCTGAGTATGGCGGTAAATCCGGAGCGTGCCCTGGCGGGGGAGATATCACGGGTTCTGATCTTCCCGTCTGCGGCGAAGCTCGAGACCTTCGTAAAGGGCCGGGTCGAGCTGGTGGAGGTGACCTATCCGTCTCACAGCTCCATTGAGGGTCTTTCTTTAAGTGAGTTATATAAAAAGCATCAGATCAAAATGCTGGTCTGCGCGGTGCAGCGGGATGGGGAGGTCTATATTCCCGATGGTAATTTTGTGCCCAAGTCCGGCGACAAGATCAACATCACAGCTTCCCATTCGGAGATTGAGAAGTTCCTGAAGCTTACCAAGGGTATCATCGGCAAGGCTAAAAATGTCATGATCTGTGGCGGCGGCCGGGTGGCCTATTATCTGGGCAGCCAGCTTCTGGAGCTGGGTATGCAGGTCAAGATTATAGAGGTGGACGAAAAGCGCTGCATGGAGCTGTGCGATCTGCTTCCCCAAGCGACGATTATCCATGGCAATGCCACCGATCATGAGCTTCTGGAGGAGGAAGGAATCTCCAAGGCAGACGCCTTTGTAACCCTGACCGGTATGGATGAGGAAAATATCATCATGTCTATGTACGCGAAAAGCCGTCGTGTACCCAAGGTCGTAACCAAGGTCAACGACGAGGGTCTGCAGAGCATGGTGGATCAGCTGGGCATGGAGAGCGTGGTTTCTGCGAAGAACGTTACGGCCAACGCGATTACCAGCTATGTGCGCGCCATGCGGAATTCCATGGGAAGCGCCAATGTGGAGACGGTGTATAAGCTGATTGGCGGCAAGATCGAGGCGCTGGAGTTCCGGATCCGGGAGAAAACCAGGTACACCGGTATTCCGCTGAAGGATCTGAAGCTGAAGAGCAACCATCTGGTAGCCTGCATTGTACGGAACCGCCGTACCATCATACCAGGCGGAAATGATACGCTGGAGGTAGGCGATAGTGTCATTGTCATTTCCATGGGACAGGGTCTCGAGGATTTGCAGGACATCATGCGCTAGTGGGGGAAAGCTATGAATTACGGAATGATAAGATACATTGTGGGGAAAATGCTTCTGACAGAAGGTTTTCTGCTGCTTTTCCCGGCCGTTGTGTCATTTTTATATGGGGAAACGGAAGGTATCAGCTTCCTGATAACCGCGGGATTTCTGGTTCTGGTGTCTCTTCTGGGATCCGGAAAGCCGAAGCATTCCTCCATTTACGCAAAAGAAGGGTTTCTGATTGTGGCGCTGGCCTGGATTCTGTGGTCTGTGTTCGGAGCGCTTCCCTTCGTTTTTTCGGGAACCATTCCCCGGTTTGAGGATGCGGTTTTTGAAGTGGTATCCGGCTTTACGACTACCGGATCTACGATTCTGAAGGAGATAGAGAGCCTTCCAAAGGGCATGAATTTCTGGCGCTGCCTGACCCACTGGGTAGGCGGTATGGGCGTGCTGGTCTTTGTTATGACGGTAATTCCCTTAAGCAAACGGAATTCTATGTTCCTGATGCGGGCGGAGATGCCGGGTCCCACCTGTGATAAGCTGGTGCCGAAGGCGCGTACCACCGCCAGGATTCTGTATACTATGTATCTGGGACTTTCCCTGGCAGAGGTGATTTTTCTGCTGGCGGGAGGCATGAACCTTTACGAGGCGGTTATCCATACCTTCAGTACCGCGGGTACCGGAGGCTTTTCCAACCGGAATGCCAGCATCGCGGCCTTTGACAGCGCCTATATCGACGGCGTGATTACGGTCTTTATGCTGCTGTTCGGCATCAACTTCAACCTGTATTTCCTGCTGCTGATGAAAAATATCAAGGGCTTTTTCCGGAACGAGGAGCTGAGGACCTATCTGGGAATTGTGGCGGCAGCGATTGCACTGATCACGATTAATATTATGAATCTGTACGGCGGCGTGCTGCACGCTTTCCGTTACGCGGCCTTCCAAGTGGTATCGGTTATTACGACCACCGGCTTTGTGACGGCAAATTTTGATTTGTGGCCGGAGTTTTCCAAGACCATTCTGCTGCTTCTGATGGTGGTGGGAGCCTGCGCCGGAAGCACGGGCGGCGGCATGAAGGTGTCCCGTATCATGATTCTGGGCCGGACCATCACCAGGGAAACCAAGCAGATTCTGCATCCCAAGTCAGTCAATGTGGTGAAACTGGATGGCAAGCGCCTGACGGATGAGGAGACCCATGGGGTCTATGTGTATACTATCTGCTATTTTGTGATCTTATGTGTGTCTGTACTGCTGATTTCGGTGGATAACTTTGATTTTACCACGAACTTTACGGCTGTATTGACTACCCTGAATAACGTGGGACCGGGTCTGGCAAAGGTGGGTCCCGTGGAGAACTTCTCCGCCTTTTCCGCCTTTTCCAAGATTGTGTTGAGCTTTGATATGCTGATTGGCCGTCTGGAAATCCTGCCGATTATGATGCTGCTCGCGCCGGTGACCTGGCGGAAGAAGTTTTAAGCGTACGTATCAGTGGCATGTTTGGAAAAACTATGCTATAATCTATGAGAATTGAAAGGGAAAGAAGGTATCTTTATGTCTGAAAAATCATGCAGCAATACAAGCTGCGATAAATCAAGCTGCGAGGGATGTCCCAGCAGAGAGCAGAAGCCGGCAAGCCTGCAGGCAGAGTGCAACGAATACAGCTGTGTGCGCCGGGTTATCGGCGTAGTCAGCGGCAAGGGCGGCGTGGGAAAATCCATGGTGACCGCTTCTCTGGCCAACGAGCTGGCGGCGAAAGGGTATCAGGTGGGTATCCTGGACGCGGATATTACAGGACCGTCCATTCCGAGAATGTACGGCGTTCATGGCGCTGCGGAAGCAAGCAATATGGGAATTGAGCCGCGAATGACAGAAAATGGAATTAAGCTCATGTCCATGAATCTTTTGCTGCCCACCGAGGACACTCCGGTTATCTGGAGAGGCCCCATCATTGCCAATATTGTAAAGCAGTTCTGGACCGACGTCATCTGGGGCGATCTGGATTATCTGCTGGTGGATATGCCGCCCGGAACCGGCGATGTACCCCTGACTGTATTCCAGTCCCTGCCGGTCAGCGAGATTGTAGTCGTGACCTCTCCGCAGGATCTGGTACAGCTGATCGTGAAGAAGGCACTGAGTATGGCAGATCAGATGAAGATTCCGGTAAAGGGCGTGGTAGAGAATTATTCCTGGCTGGAGTGCCCGGACTGCGGAAAGAAGCTTTATCCCTTCGGCAAGAGCCATCTGGAGGAAATCGCAGGTGAGGAGAAGCTGCAGATCATCGGACGCGTTCCCATGAAGCCGGAATTCGCCGAAGCTGCGGATGCGGGAGCATTTGATAAGGTGCGTAACCCGTATCTGAATGTGGATTTTGAATAATTAGGACGGCCGGACCGGGGCGATGTTGTACACTGGATAACAACATCGCCCCGGCCCTGGTTTTGGAGACGCAAAGAGAGCGTCTCTTTTTTTATTGGGGAAAACTTACACTTGCAACCCTGTTATATATGTGGTATAGTGAAACAAACATATGTTTCGAACATACATTCGAAAACAAGGTGCAAGTGAGGTTTTTACCATGACGTTTGTGCAGGGGCGGGCGGATTTGCCTGTGATGGAGAAGCTGCAGATTCTGGCGGATGCGGCAAAGTATGATGTGGCCTGTACCTCCAGCGGGGTGTCCAGAGGGAATTCCGGGCAGGGAATCGGTAATTGCATGGAGGCGGGGATCTGTCACAGCTTTGCGGCAGATGGACGGTGTATTTCGCTTCTGAAGATTTTATTTACCAATGAGTGTATTTTTAACTGCAGGTATTGTCTCAACCGGTGTTCCAATGACGTGCCGCGGGCTACGTTTACGCCGACCGAGGTCTGCGAGCTGACCATGGAATTCTATCGGAGAAATTATATCGAGGGACTTTTCTTAAGCTCGGGAATCGTAAAGAGTCCGGATTATACCATGGAGCTTTTGTATGAAACCCTGTGGAAGCTGCGCCGGGAGTATCACTTCGGCGGATATATTCATGTGAAGGCGATTCCGGGGGCGGATCCGATCCTGATAGAAAGGACGGGGTTCCTGGCAGATCGGATGAGTGTGAACCTGGAGCTTCCCACAGCGGAGGGGCTTCGGACGCTGGCCCCGGCCAAGACCCGGGAGAAGATTCTGACTCCCATGCGGCAGATTCAGAATGGACGGCTGGAGCATGGGGGACAGCTGCAGACGACCGGGCAAAGCAGGGCGGTGGCAGCGCGGCGCAGCCACGGGCCGCAGTTTGTTCCGGCCGGACAGTCTACCCAGATGATCATCGGGGCGACGCCGGAGAATGATTTTCAGATTATGTCAGTGGCGGAGTCCCTGTACCGGAGATTTGAATTAAAAAGGGTCTTTTATTCCGCCTTTGTCCGGGTAAATGACGACAGTCTTCTTCCGGCCCTGCCCGGCGGGCCGCCGCTTCTGCGGGAACACCGGCTGTATCAGGCGGACTGGCTGCTAAGGTATTACGGCTTTGAGGCCGGAGAGCTTCTGTCTGAGGAACGGCCGAATTTTAATGTGCTTTTAGATCCCAAGTGCGACTGGGCGCTGCGTCATCTGGAGCTTTTTCCGGTGGAGGTGAACCGGGCGTCTTATCAGACACTGCTTCGGGTACCGGGCATCGGCGTGAAGTCCGCCCAGAGAATTGTGAAGGCCAGAAGACTTGGTATGGTGGATTTTCCGGATTTGAAGCGGATGGGCGTGGTACTGAAGCGGGCGCTGTATTTTATTACCTGCCGGGGAAAAACCCTGTACCCGATCCGGATAGAGGAGGATTTTATCACGCGGAATCTGCTGGATGTGAAGGAACGGATGCCCTATGGGATCAGCGGGGACGTGACCTACCGGCAGCTGTCGCTGTTTGATGATTATCAGGTACCGCAGCAGGATACGGTCCGATTGCAGGCGTAAGGCGCAAAGCTTATGGGATGTAGCAGGATTTGAGGAGAGAAGGATCGGTATGACGATTTTTGTATGTGAGGACAGCCTGGACGGCATTCTGACGGCTGTTTATGACGCCTGGGACAGTCGCCTGGGACACAGCCGGGTCAGGCTTCGGACGGAAGCAGAGGATACCTACGAACTGTTCTGCGAATACCGGCAGGTGAAAACCGATCTGGATAAGGCGGAGCGGGTGCTTCGTACAGTCAGACAGAGAATGGGAGAGGAAGCCCGGGAAGCGATCTGTTATGCCTGTGCCTGTCCCCATCCGGATAAGGCGGATGCGGTATACCGGCTGATTGTGCGGGGACTGTCTATGGAGGACGGAACCGGGGCGATCCATTATCTTCAGGATCCGTCCATAGCTCTGGTGATGAAACTGCGGCAGAAGGCCTGGCATGAGGCCCACCGGATGCTGGGCTTCCTGCGCTTCGAGGAACTGCCGGGAGGCATTCTGTACGCGCAGATGGAGCCGTCCTGCGCGGTGCTTCCTTTGATAGCGCCCCATTTTGCAGATCGGCTGCGGCAGGAAAACTGGATCATCCGAGATCGGAAGCGGGGACTTCTGGCAGTACACCGGAAGGACAGCTGGTGGATTCTGACGGAGGATCGGCAACTGAATCAGGAGCTGTTAAGCGCCCGAACGGAGGGAGAGAAGGCATTCCGGGCACTCTGGAAAGCCTTTTGTGAGACGATTGCCATCGAGGAGCGGAGAAATCCCCGATGTCAGCAGAATCTGCTTCCTTACCGTTTCCGGCCTTATATGAATGAGTTCGAAAGTACGGAAAAAAATACAAAAAAGGGGCGGTAAAAGTAGGCCGGTTTCCCCGACGCAGAATTGACACTGCCAAAAATTCATAGTAAACTGTATACAGACACTATGACAGACAGGCAGGAGAAAAAACCATGAGTGACGTTCGGATAATAAAAGCTGCGCTTCTGGGTGCAGGAACCGTAGGAAGCGGTGTTTATGAGATTTTACAGTGGCAGAAGGACGAGATGCCGAAGAAGCTGGGCGCAGTGGTCGAGCTGAAGAAGATTCTGGTCCGTGATAAGAAGAAAAAGAGAGAGGGGATGGACAGCAGTCTCTTTACAGACAGCTGGAAGGAGATTCTGGAAGACCCGGAGATTCAGATTGTCATCGAGGTTATGGGCGGAATCGAGCCGGCCAGAACCTATATTACAGAGGCGCTTCACGCCGGTAAGCACGTGGTGACAGCCAACAAGGATCTGCTTGCAGAGCATGGAAAGGAAGTGCTGGACGCGGCAGAGGAGCAGCGCTGCGATCTGATGTTTGAGGCGGCAGTGGCAGGCGGTATTCCGATTATCCGTCCGTTGAAGCAGTGCCTGGCGGCCAATCATCTGACCGAGGTGATGGGGATTGTCAATGGAACAACCAACTATATCCTGACGAAGATGACGAAGGAGCATATGGAATTTGCAGACGCCCTGGCTCTCGCTACGGAGCTTGGCTATGCGGAGGCAGATCCTACGGCCGATGTGGAAGGCTATGACGCAGCCCGTAAGATGGCAATTATGGCGTCTATCGCGTTTAATTCCCGGGTAACCTTCCGAGATGTGTATACCCAGGGCATTACGAAGATTACGTCGTCAGATATTGCCTACGCCGCAGAGCTTGGCATGGTGATTAAGCTTCTGGGTGTGGCGCGCAATACAGAGACCGGTATCGAGGTGGGCGTGTATCCGATGCTGATTTCGGCGGAGCATCCGTTAGCCAGCGTCAACGATTCCTTCAATGCGGTGTTTGTACACGGCGACGCCGTAGACGACGCCATGTTCCAGGGCAGAGGCGCAGGCAAGCTTCCGACCGGAAGCGCGGTGGTTGGAGACGTCTTTGAGGTGGCCCGGGATATTGTGGCGGGAAGCACCGGAAGAATCAATTGTACCTGCTACAAGACACTCCGTATTAAGCCCAAGGAGGAGATTAAAAACCGTTATTTCCTGCGGATGAAGGTGGATGACAAACCGGGTGTGCTGGCCAGCATTTCCTCTGTATTCGGCAATAACCATGTGAGTATCGCCCAGGTGATTCAGAAGAGTGTTGACGAAGGAATGGCAGAGCTGGTTGTGATTACCGATAAGGTGGAGGAATGCCATTTTGAGGACGCCCTTCTGGTATTTGATAAAATGTCGATTGTAAAAGAGATTCCGTCGGTTCTCCGGGTATACGCGCAGAACCGGTAACGGGAAAGCAGAGGCGGGGAATGAAAAAAACACTGACCTTACTGGATAAGGCGATTATATTTGCGACCAAGGCCCATTCGGGAGCTAAGAGAAAGGGTACAAACGTGCCGTATATCGTGCATCCCATTGAGGCAGCAGCGATTGTGTCTGCCATGACGGACGATGAGGAGGTTATCGCCGCGGCAGTCCTGCACGATGTACTGGAGGATACAGACGCCACTGAGGACGATCTGTACGCCCGTTTTGGACGACGTATCACTGAGCTGGTGATGAACGAGAGCGAGGATAAGCGGAGAACCCTTCCGGCCTCCCTGACCTGGAAGACCCGGAAGCAGGAGACCATCATCTTTCTGGAAACAGAGGCTGACCGGGACGCGAAGATGCTGGCGCTGGCGGATAAGCTGGCCAACCTGCGATCCATCTACCGGGATCAGTGTATCATCGGCGATAAAATCTGGGAGCGCTTTAATGAGAAGCATAAGGAGATGCATGCCTGGATGTACCGGTCGATTGCGAAGGCCCTGGAGGAATTGAAGGATCACCCTACTTGGCAGGAATATAACCGCCTGGTAAATGAGGTGTTTGGGGAAGAAAATAATAATGATACAAGGAGGTACATTATGGAACCATACCACGAATTGAGCAGAGAAGAACTTCTCGAGCTTAAGACACAGCTTGAGGCAAAGTACAGGGAGGCACAGGCGAAAGACCTGCATCTGGATATGTCCAGAGGAAAACCCAGTGCGGCTCAGCTTGATTTGTCTATGCCCATGCTGGACGTACTGAACAGTACCAGCGACATGAAGGACGCCACCGGACTGGACTGCCGTAATTACGGTGTGCTGGACGGCCTGAAGGAGGCAAAGGAGCTGCTCGCCGGTATGACAGGCGTCTCCGCCGAGAATGTCATTGTCTTCGGAAACGCCAGCCTGAACATCATGTATGATACGGTGGCAAGGGCAATGATTCACGGCGTTATGGGACACACCCCCTGGTGTAAGCTGGACAAGGTGAAGTTCCTGTGTCCGGTGCCCGGCTATGACCGCCATTTTGCCATTACAGAGTCCTTCGGCATTGAGATGATCAATATTCCGATGACTGCCACAGGACCAGATATGGATCTGGTAGAGGAGCTGGTAAATAACGATCCGGCGGTTAAGGGTATCTGGTGTGTGCCGAAGTATTCCAATCCCCAGGGAATCACCTACTCAGAGGAAACCGTGCGCCGTTTTGCTGCCTTAAAGCCCGCAGCGGAAGACTTCCGTATTTTCTGGGACAACGCGTACTGCGTACATCATCTGTACGAGGAAAAGCAGGATGAGATTCCGGAGATTTTAAGCGAGTGCGCGAAGGCAGGCAATCCGGATATGGTATATGAGTTCTGCTCTACCTCCAAGATCAGCTTCCCGGGATCCGGCATTTCCTGTATTGCCACTTCCGAGAATAATATCAAGGATATTAAAAAGCAGATGACGATTCAGACCATCGGCCATGACAAGATCAATCAGCTGCGCCATGTACGGTTCTTTAAGAACAGCGATGGAATTAAGGAACATATGAAGAAGCATGCCGCTATCCTCCGTCCGAAGTTCGAGGCAGTTCTGGATATTCTGGACAGAGAACTGGGCGGTCTGGAGATTGGTACCTGGGTACGCCCCAACGGCGGTTACTTTATCTCCTTTGACGCGATGGAGGGCTGCGCAAAAGCTATCGTAGCCAGATGTAAGGAGGCAGGCGTGGTGATGACCGGAGCCGGAGCCACCTACCCGTATCACAAGGATCCGAAGGACAGCAATATCCGAATTGCTCCCTCCTTCCCGACTACGGAAGACCTGGCAGCCGCAGCAGATCTGTTTGTTCTCTGTGTTAAGCTGGTAAGCGTGGAGAAGCTTCTGGAGACAAAATAAGAAATAACAGTGTGGATAATAAGGGAAGCCCCGGCGTCGATTTCGCCGGGGCTTCCTGCGTAAAGAAATTGGAAACGTAATTTAGTTAAAAAGCAGGAAATATACGATCACCAGCGCGCCCAGCACGATCCGGTAATATCCGAAGGCTTTAAAGTCATTTTTCTTGATGTATCCCATCAGAAACTTGATAGCCAGTACGGAAACCACAAAGGCTGTCACCATACCCACAATCAGAATCGCCGCTTCGGTTCCGGTAAAAGCAAAACCAAACTTCAGCAGTTTCAGAAGACTGGCTCCGAACATCACCGGGATCGCCAGGAAGAAGCTGAACTCAGCCGCGATATACCGGGAAGCGCCCAGGAGGGTTGCGCCCAGAATGGTGGCTCCGGACCGGGAAGTTCCGGGAATCAGCGCCAGAACCTGGAATACGCCGATGAAAAGCGCCATCGGATAAGAAAGCTGTTCAAAGGAACGAACCCTGGGCTTGCGGCCTTTGTTGTGATTCTCGATTACGATAAACAGCACGCCGTACAGAATCAGGGTAAAGGCTACCGTCTGATAATTATAGAAGAGAGCGTCGATCTTGTCGTCAAAGGGGAGACCGATAAGCGCCGCCGGAAGCACAGCCACGAGAACCTTGAACCACAGAGACCAGGTCTCCTTCTTAATCCAGCCCTTGGAAGGCGTGGTAAAGGGCCACAGCTTTCCGAAGTAAAGAACCACAACGGCCAGAATCGCGCCCAGCTGGATCACCACCAGAAACATTTCCATAAATTCTTTGCTTACATTCAGCCGGATAAATTCATTGACCAGAATCATATGTCCGGTACTGCTGATGGGGAGCCATTCAGTGACGCCCTCCACGATACCCAGAAGTAAAACCTTCAACCATTCCATCACATTCATTGTATACAATACTCCTTATTTGATGTTCTCTTAAAAATATGAGAAAAGATTCGGATTTCAGTATAACATACTGACCTTTTATGTCAATGTCAGGAGAGAAAATTAAGAAAAACGATCTAAATTCCGGAAAAATCCTTTTTTCCCAGTAAGACTATAGGGAATGAAAATGCATAAAAATGGTTTATATACACAAAAATAAGCATATTTATTCATTTAAACATAAAATATTGCATAAAGTATTAAAATTTATGCAATTTAGGTATTGCATTTTTTGAAAATGATGATACAATAGGAAACAGATTTGAAACACAGGAATTACTATTTGAAAATCGGGAGGAAAACATTATGAAAAAAATGGTAGCTGTATTACTGGCAGCTGTTATGTGCGTTTCCATGGCAGCCTGCGGATCTAAGAAAGAAGAGACAACAAAGGCTGAGGCAGACGGAGCATTTACCACCGTTGCGGACGGCGTTCTGACTGTAGGAACCAATGCCACATTCCCGCCCTATGAGTACAAGGACGGAGATGATATCGTAGGTATCGACGCTGACATCGCGCAGGCTCTGGCAGACAAGCTGGGACTGAAGATGGAGATGATTGATATGGAGTTCGGCGCTCTGATTACCGCTATCCAGTCCGGTAAGATTGATGTAGCCATGGCAGGTATGACCGCCACGGAGGACAGAAAGAAGAATGTAGACTTTACAGATTCCTACGCAACCGGCGTACAGGTTATTATCGTAAAGGAAGGTTCTGATATCGCAAGTGTAGACGACCTGGCAAACGACAAGATCATGGGCGTTCAGGAGGGAACCACCGGACATCTGTACTGCTCTGACGACTACGGCGAGGATCATGTAATCGCCTACACCAGCGGCGCAACTGCTATCCAGGCACTGCTTCAGGATAAGGTAGACTGCGTGGTTATCGACGAGCAGCCGGCGAAGGAGTTTGTAGAAGCAAACGAGGGCCTGAAGATTCTGGACAGCGAATATACCGTTGAGAATTACGCAGTAGCGGTATCCAAGGATAACCCGGCTCTGACAGAGGCTCTGAATAAGGCAATGCAGGAGCTGAAGGACGACGGAACCATTCAGTCCATCCTTGACAAATACATCAAGGCTGAGTAAAAAACCAACAGATACGGATGGTATCTGAGAATACAGAGGAGGCGTTCAATTTCATGAACACCTCCCTGTTTTGCGGAAAAAGAAAGTTTACGTAGCGAGGAGAGAAGGATATGTTCGAAGGCTTAAAAAGTGGTCTTTACCAGACATTTATTCTGAATGACAACTATCAGTATTTTGTTAAAGGTATTCAGACCACATTGATTGTTACTGTGTTCGCCCTGGTGCTGGGTGTGATTCTGGGCGTGATCGTGGCGGTTATCCGCTCGGCTCATGATCAGCAACCGGAGCGCAAGAAAAATGTTTTTCTGCGTCTGGCCAATCTGCTTTGTCAGGTATATCTGACGGTAATCCGCGGAACCCCTATGATGGTACAGCTTCTGATTATGTGGTTTGTAATCTGGGCCAGCGCCCGCGCCACGGATGCTAACATGATCCGCTGCGCCATTCTGGCCTTTGGTATCAATTCTGGCGCTTATGTGGCCGAGATCATCCGTTCCGGTATCATGTCCATCGACAAGGGACAGATGGAGGCAGGCCGTTCTGTGGGACTGACCTACGCGACAACCATGCGCTGCATTATTATTCCCCAGGCGTTCAAGAACGTATTGCCCGCCCTGGGAAATGAACTGATTACCCTACTCAAGGAGACCTCTGTCGTGACGGTTATTGGACTCCGCGACCTGACCAAGGGAGCTCTGATCATTCAGTCCAAGACCTACCAGGCCTTTGTGCCGTTCTTTGCCATTGCGGCAATGTATCTGGTGATGGTGCTGGGATTGTCCTGGCTGATGGGTAAACTGGAAAGGAGAATGAGACAGAGTGATTTACGTTAAGGATCTGGCCAAATCATTTGGCGACAATCATGTAATTAAAAATATCAATATGCATATCGCGCCGGGAGAAAAGGTGGTTATCGTAGGACCGTCCGGTTCCGGTAAATCCACCTTCCTGCGGTGCCTGAACCTGTTGGAGCAGCCCACGGAAGGAACCATTACCTTCGACGGACAGGAGATTACCGCGCCGGGCGTGGACGTCAATAAGGTCCGCCGCCGCATGGGTATGGTGTTCCAGCATTTTAACCTGTTCGCGAACCTGACCGTAAAGGAAAATATCATGCTGGCTCCGGTGCAGCTGAAGCTGAAGACCAAAGCAGAAGCGGAGGCAGAAGCCATGCGCCTGCTGAAGCTGGTCAACCTGGAGGAAAAGGCAGATTCCCATCCGTCCCAGCTTTCCGGCGGACAGAAGCAGCGGATCGCCATTGTCCGTTCCCTGGCGATGGATCCGGAAATGATTCTCTTCGACGAGCCCACCTCCGCCCTGGATCCGGAGATGGTAGGTGAGGTTCTGGAGCTGATGAAGAAGCTGGCAGACGACGGCATGACCATGGTAGTCGTAACCCATGAGATGGGCTTTGCCCGCGAGGTGGCAACCCGCGTGGTATTCATGGACGGCGGCTACATTAAGGAAGAAAATAATCCCAAGGATTTCTTCGAAAATCCCCAGGATCCCCGTCTGCAGGATTTCCTGTCCAAGGTACTGTAAAAAACATAGTTTCATCATTCTTTCATAAGAATTTCTTAATTGACTTTATATATTTTTTAGAGGCTAGACATAACTTAGTCACAATTCCCTGCTATAGTATTAGATGTAGCAAGAACACATATCAGTATTTCATTCATAACACTCGGGGACTTCCGGGAGGAAGCCCCCACTCCCTCGTAAACATGGGTTTCTCAGAAATGAGAAGCCCTTTTTTAATGCTGATTTTGGCGGGTTTACCAGAGATTTACCAGATTTGGCGGAAAAGAGACTTGTGTACAATATAAAATCACACCGATGGTTCAGTGTGATTTCATAAATCTGTGCAAAGATAAAAACTTAACAGTTAGACTATAATAGTTCATTTGGAAGGAAAATTATTCCTTGCACAATTCTTCAGGGAGAATAGAAAAAGGGTTGTAATGTCGTATTGTTTCATCAAATTCTTCAATTATATCTGATGAATTGTAAAGTCTTTCTCCGGAAAGTGTATAATTAGAAGCCGCTTTTTTAAATGTGCTATACCATAAATCGAAAACATCAATTCCTTTAATGTCGTGTGTAATTTCTGCAGCTTGTATCGCACGAAAAAGCTGTTCAAGAAAAATTATTTTTAGGGTACGACTTTCAGGGTTACAGGGAGATGATTCAGTATTGTATAAAAATGGATCACTATACTCTAATGTAAAAATATCATGGTCACGTTCTGATGTCATAGAAAAGTGAAAGCCAAATTCTTTATACAGTAATGAAAAAGCATCTAAGACATCTTGGTAGGTATGAGCCAAATTTTTCTGTCTATCTTTGACAGGGTTACCTACAAGTTCATCAATAGATATATTCAGATACTGACTTGCAGAGAATAAAAATTCTACAGGTACAGATGTGTTTCCGTGTTTCATTTTAGAATAAACATCGGGCTGAAGGTCATAAGTTATAGATTTGCAGAATTCTTTTTGAGTAAGGTTCCTTTCTTTTAAAATTCGATCCAGATTTCGAAATAATATCGTTTTATCAAACTCCATGTGCAATTTCCTTTCTTATAAATTGATAATATCGCAATTATACATTGAAAAAATGAACAGGTTGAAAATATTGCTATTGAATTACTCTTATAATATTATAATAGCATAAATTAACAAGACGTCAAGAAAGAAAGGGGAAAAAATGAACGAACGTTTAAGAAAAACAGAATGTGAAATGAACTGCAAAACAGGCCGTATCAGTGATGCGTGTATCAGATATGGTGTAGGGATTACGTCAATGCGAAATATAGCTCGTGAGGCAGGTGCTGTTGTACGCATTGGTCGAAGCTATCTTATCAATTATAGCCGGGTGGATGCATATATGGACAGTCTGTCAGGGGAGGAATAGCAGATGATAGAGGAATATTTGAGAAAGGGTAAAGAAAATGCTATCACATCGCGGAAATTAGCAGAATTGCTGGGGTGTAAATCAGTTCGTGAACTTCAGGAACTGATTGCATCGGAACGGGCGGCGGGCAATGTGATTCTGTCTACCTGTTGCGAGGGCGGAGGCTATTTTCTACCAGCAAATCGGATGGAGGTTTTGGAGTTTATCAAAACCTTGGAAAGCAGAGGACATAACACACTGGCCGCTCTTGGTTCGGCTCGGAGATACCTGAAGCAGGAAGACAGGATGGAATGAAGCATGGCAATAGTTATTTTATGCAGGTCAGTCGGAAGGTGTGGGGGTATCCTTTATCTGACAAGGCAAAGCTGCTGTTCTTCTGGCTCAATGAATTGGAGCAACGGTACACAGGAGAAGATGTAGATTATTTCTATCGAACGGATGCGGATCTTGCTGCCGATATGGGATGGAGTCTGAAAACGTTAAAGGCAGCGAAAGCTGAATTGCGAGAGACAGAACTTATACAACTTCTCAAGATTCACTGGGTCGATCCGAAGACTGGAAAGAAGTCTGAAAAGCGGGTTACAGGGTATCGTATACTGGCATGAATGCAAGATGAATATTGATAGGGCAACGGTGTAATTTTTACCATTCTGCTACGAAGCGGAAGCGTAAAATTTACCCTGCCGGGCAGAAGTGTAAAAATTACTCCTAGGCAATAGTGTAAAAATTACCCTACTAATATAAGAATTAGATTATATCTAAGAATTGGACTATATGTGAATATAAGATAAGTAAATAACATATCGCGTTCTAAAAAACAAAGGAAGGTATTGATGCTAAAAGGCATGATACATAAATAACACAGGGCAAGGCCCGGAAAGGAACAATATGCAGATTGTAAAAAGTTTGAAAACAGAGTTGGAATCATACTATAGCAAGTATGAGAAAAAGCAGCAGGAGGTTGATAAAGCATTAAGATTATATCAGCCTGATGTGGCACAGGAGCAGATTGAAAAAATATCGTTACAGTTCAGTGAGGAAAAAGAGTCCACCATTGCCGCAATTAGGAAAATTGAGGCTGCTGCCACAGAGAGTATCAAAAATTGGGCAGTGTTGAGCGGAGCCAAGATTGACGAAGCAGATGTAAAGCTGTTGGAGTATGATCTGAATTCAGAGCAGTTTGAGGCGCTTGTAGAAAAACACAAGGACAATGGAACAATGTGCTTTGTGCTGGGAGAATACGCAAGAAAGCATAATGCTACGATCGACGTAATGAATCCAGAGGAGTATACAAGAGGGTGGTTAAATGAAAGCATTGTACCGACGGAAAAGAATAAACTGCAAGCATTAAAGCATTTTGTGCAGTCAGCTATGAGCACAATTGAAGCACTTGATTATGAGGGCCCGTATCACATGGCTAAAACTCCGGATGTGCTTCAGCATACAGTAAAAGAATTTGGTGAACCTAGTGCTTTAAATTATGAATTCTTAAGTGTATTGGAGGGATAAGGATGGCGAAAAATATTTTTAACGCAGAAAAAACATATTATTGCAGGTTACATGGGGTAACGTTTTCAAATTTCCCGGAACAGGTAGAACCGAGGGTCCCGGGAAAACTGGCGGCTGATACGGAAGAAGTAACGGATCCTGTTTTTGGAAAGAAAGAGTATGCTGTTTTTACGGTAGAGGAACCCAACGGGGCATTCCCGCCGCAGTGGGTAGGTACATACCGGTTACCTATGGATGCGAAAAATAGGTGGTATGGAGAAGAAAAAAATGAGGTATGAATATGGCGATACGAAAAATCACAGAATGGATTACCGCGGAAGGCTTGGAAAAAGTAGAAGGATGGGCCAGAGATGGGCTGACGGATGAACAGATAGCTACTAAAATGGGAATTTCAGCAAGGACTTTGTATCGCTGGAAAAAGGAGCAGGATCCGATTTGTCAGTCCTTAAAAAAGGGAAAAGAAGTTATTGACAGAAAGGTTGAAAAGTGTCTGTTAAAACGTGCTCTTGGCTATACTTATGAAGAAGTAAGGGACAAGTACGAAGGTGATGTTTTAAAAGAGCGAACGGTTATCACAAGGGAAATACCAGGGGATGTTGCAGCTCAAATCTTCTGGCTGAAAAATCGCAAGCCGGATATATGGAAAGATAGGCCGGAAAACGTGCAGAAGCACGATACAGGCCTATTTACAAGCATAGTGGAAGCAGTAGGCGGAACATTCCGTACAAGCTGATAATCGGGCTTATACACGAAAATTTAGGCATTGTAGAAAACGAATGTTCGTGATATACTTGCTTACAAGGAAAGTCAGAGCACATAAAGGCGGCCTACCCTCTTCGGAGGGATGCTAAACCCTCCAGACGTGAGAAAGGAGGGCGATGCCAATGGTTACATATTCAGAGCTTTTTCAGTTTGGTATGTTCATTGTCGCTCTCGTTGGATTGTGTTATACAATCTTCGGGAGAAAAAAATAGCCGCCACTACTCGCAATAGTGACGGCTGGCCTCGTAAGAGGTAAAAGCTTATAACTATGGGGTAGGCCGGATTGCTCTGGCTTTCCCTATTTCTATCATCAATATATCACATTTAGCAGCAGGACGCAAGGGGATACATACAGAAAATATAAGGATCCTCCGCGTGCACCAGCCAGAATCTATTCTTCAGCAGATGCTTTTATGGAGGTTCGCTCCATTCGTTCATCAATCGCCTTTTTAATATAGCCATTTACGGATTCACCGGAGGCTTCGGCTGCGGCCTTTATTTCCTCGTACTTTTCTTTCTGGACGTCCAGGGGGATGCGCTTAAGGTTCTTTTTAGCGTAGTTATACATGGACTGTTTTTGACCTTCTGTTAATGGCATTCGAATACCACCTTTCATTTTGGAATAGTAAGCTGGCAATATAGAGTCAACTACTCCACCTTACAAAGCGATTATAGCTTAAATTCAAGAATATGTACATATAAAAAATAGACAAAAATATATGTACATATTTGTGAGAAACGCCAATTGAATTATATGTACATATAATATATAATAAAATCATCAAGAGGAACACAGAACAGCCAAGGCGGACGGGAGTACCGAAAGGGAAAGCAAGAACGCAAGGTGACACCGGGGAGCAGGATAAGATAGATTGAGAGGCTCACATGGAGCTAGATGTTTAAAGCCTGCCGGGGCTGGACTGAATAGCCTCAGGAAAGGAGATTCCGACATGGGAGAAAAAGCATTGCAGAACAGATTAACGAAGCTCCAGAAGATTATGGAGCAGCAGGAAGCACTGGAACAGGAGGCCGAGAAGATCCGGCAGGAGATTAAGACTGACATGGAGGCGAAGCAGGTAGAGGAGCTGCGGGCCGGGGCGTTCGTTGTCCGGTGGAAAACACTGGTGAGCAGCAGGCTTGACGGAAAGGCCCTGAAAGCGGCACTGCCGGAGATTTACAAGCAGTATTGTAAGGCCAGCACAAGCCGCCGGTTTACAATTGCATAAAGAAAAAACCCTTGCCAGAGCGGCAACTCTGACAGGGGCAGGTAACCCGTAACAATCGCTAAGTGGGGATTACAGGTAAGATTATAGCATATCTGTAATCCCGAAACAATGGAGGATTATAGGAATGAGCATGGAAAGAGAAATGAGATGCGGCAGGTACCCGCGGATATCGCTGGCGGCCTGCCGGGTGAATGCCAAGATGACAAAAACGGAAATGGCCTACAGATTAGACGTTTCGCCCGTTATGGTGGAAGCATGGGAGAAGGGAGAAGAGGAGCCGGAGCTGGAACAGCTTAGAAAAATCAGTGAGATTTCCGGGGTTCCGATGAATTTTATCTATGTTGAGGATAAATTCGAAGGTTATAAGTCTGCACATCAAGAACGGATGGAGCAGAATAGGAAAGAGATTCTGGAGACAGTGGAGAAAATGGAGCAGAATAGGAAAGAGATTCTGGAGATGGTGGAGAATCTGAAAAATCCCCATCGAATCGGACTGATACATATTTTCGTGTCTAAGTTATGCAAATAAAGAGGCGGCCAGCCGTGTATTTCAGTGATAGTGGCACGAATAAAGAGAAATTACAGGAGGAACAGACAATGGAATGGCATAAGAAAGAGATTGTAAGACTAATAGAGGGGATAGAGGACAGCAAGCTGATGGAGTTCTTATACAGATTCATCGTGAGAATATTGCAAAACAGAGGAATGGTGGTATCAAAGCATGAGGAGGTGCGAAATGACAGACTATAAGGAAATGATTATTGTGATACTGGAAAAGATAAAAAAAGAGGAGAATCTGAGGCGAGTGTATAAGCTTTTAGAATATCTCTGGCTGAACGAGTGATGAAACGTGGCAGAAATGGCAGCAGGGCAGGTTCCTGCTGCCTGTACGAGGATAGAAAGGCAGGTTTATGGCAGAAAAGCGGAAGGACAGCAAGGGCCGCATACTGAAGAATGGCGAATATCAGAAGAAAAGCGGCCAGTATGAGTTCCGGTATCTTCAGGGGAGTGAGTGGAAGAGCGTGTATAGCTGGCGCCTGGTGGACACAGATAAAACGCCAGCTGGTAAGAAAGAAGACGTTCCGCTCCGCGAAAAAGAGAAAGGGATACGGCGGGATCTGGAAGATGGAATCAACAGTACGCTGGCGGCCAAGCTCCAGATGAATGATTTGTTTGAAATGTACCTGAGCAGTAAAAAGAAGCTGAGCGATAAGACGAAACGGAAATATCGGCAGCTCTGGAAACTACACGTAAAGGAAAATAGCTTTGGAACGATGTCACCGGCGAAGATAAAGAAGGCGAATGTACAGCGCTTCTATGCGGAATTGAGCAAAGACGGCCTTTCGGATACGACGATCCGAATGTATCATAACAATCTGATTCAGCCGGCCTTTGTCTATGCGGTGGACAATGACCTGATAAGGAAGAACCCGGCCAAGGGCTGCCTGGAAGAGTACACGGTGGCGAAAAAGCGGCAGGCATTGACGCGGAAGGAACAGGAAATGTTCCTGAATTACGTGAAGAACAGTCCGATCTATTGTGTCTATCTTCCGATGTTCCAGATTATGATAGGCACAGCCTGCCGTATTGGTGAAGTATGCGGCCTTACCTGGAGTAACGTGGACATAAAGCATGGGGAGGTACATATTTGTCAACAGCTTATCTATGAGAAGATAGATGATAAAATGACAATGTACATGGGCGAACCCAAGACAGAAAGCGGCAAGCGCACCATCGGTATGATTCAGCAGGTGCGGAAAGCCTTTATAGAGCAGAAACGGATCTGCCTGCAGCTGGGCCGCCGGAGCGAGATAGAAGTGGACGGGCAGAGGGACTTTGTATTTTTGAATAACTGGAATCGACCTTATACGACAACCGGGGTAAATGAAATATTGAAACGGATTGTGAACCGATATAATGCGGAGGAACGGCAGCAGGCCAGGAAGGAGAAGCGAAAGCCGTTCCTGCTGCCTCATATTTCCAATCATATTTTGCGGCATACCGGATGCACCCGGATGGCGGAGGCCGGAATCGATGTGAAGGTTCTGCAGGTAATTATGGGACACAGCGATCCGGCGGTGACCTTAAAGGTATATGACCACGTGGAGAAGGAGCGGATGAAAAAAGAGATTCTGAAGATGGAATATGTGGTCTGAATTTACCAGATATTTTACCAGATTTGAAAAACACAGGATAAAATGTGATAAAACGAAAATTACCGGAAAAGTCCGATTTTATGCGGAAAAGAAACAGGATAAAATCTGATGGACGGTATGTCGGTCTATTTCATTCATAACACTCGGGGACTTCCGGGAGGAAGCCCCCACTCCCTCGTATTTACTGGATTTTCCGAAGAAGGAAGATCCTTTTTTTTACCCGTTTTTGGCCGTTTGACGACAATTTGACGACAATTGTCTTAAAAAACCTCGGAACGAAAGAATGGCTCTGTACAAATCTAATGTGAAAATCAAATGCGAAAATTATTTTAAAATTTCTTCAAACTCGCCTTTTTAGGCCGAGGACAAATCCCCAAACATCATTTATGATTATATCAGGAACAGCAAAAACCTGTTCACAGACAACTGAATAGCAGTTACAGCATGGAAAATTCCGGCGTATATTCTGCAGAATATCAGCGGGGCCTGCGAGGAGAGTTGATGGACCGAGAGGTGAAGATGGAGCAGGTACAGATTGGATTGATTACGGCGGAAGGATAATAACTCACGAAGGGAGCTACAGTGGTTTCCTGGCCCTCGAAATAAGCAGCAGAGGGGACGAGCGGTATAGAATACCGGTCTTGTGAACATCAGAGGATGTCATGCGGCAGGATTGCCAGTAACTCCCACGTACACGGGGCGAAGAGGAACAAGCGTTTACTTACATGGAAAATATGAAATGGAGGGATAAGAAAGGATGTACAAAGGAATCGAGGTTATAGGGATTGATCATGGCTGGTCGTATATGAAGACGATTTCTCATGTGTTTGTGACAGGTGTGGAAGAGATAGCGACAGAACCGGCCTTTACGAAAAATCTGCTGGAATTTGGTGGAAGCTACCTGAAATCCAGGCCCCTGCAGAACCGATCCTTTCTGGAACAGTGGAAGCTGCGGGAACAGGCGCAGATGCAGGCGGAGGAGATCGTACTGCGCGAGATCGTCTGGCAGTACCATTAGATTTTCACTATGATCTCTGGGAGCTTCCGGAAGGAGGCCCCAAGACCAGATACCAGTGGAACCGGGAGGCTATTCAGACCTTAAAGCGGATTGAGTCAGAGGGCCGGAGGGCGACAGCGGAGGAACAGCAGACTCTATCGAAATATGTGGGCTGGGGCGGTCTGTCCCAGGTATTCGATGAACAAAATCCAGGCTGGGCCAAAGAATACGCGGAACTTAAAGGGCTTCTGAATCCGGAGGAATATGCGGCAGCGCGGGCCTCAGTCAATACCGCGTTTTACACGCCGCCGGAGGTGGCGGCCTGCATGGGGCAGGTGTTGGAACAATTCGGATTTCGATCCGGAAATATATTGGAACCGTCTATGGGAATCGGCAGCTTCTTCGGAAGTATGCCGATTTCTTTGCAGAACAGCAAACGCTATGGCGTGGAACTTGATCGAATATCCGGAAGGATAGCAAGGCAGTTGTACCAGACGGCCAAGATTCAGATTACCGGCTTTGAAAAGACTGCTTTTCAGGCCGATTTTTTTGATGTGGTTATTGGAAATGTGCCCTTTGGCGATTATAAGGTTCATGACCCGGCCTACAACAAGTACAATTTCCGGATTCATGATTATTTTATCGCGAAAGCTCTGGATCTGGTAAGACCCGGAGGCATGGTGGCTGTAATTACCACCAAAGGAACCATGGATAAGAGCAATCCGACCGTGAGAAAGTATCTGGCGGAGCGGGCCGAGCTGAAAGGAGCGGTTCGGCTTCCCAGTACAGCATTTAAGGCGCAGGCCGGAGCCGAGGTGACGGCGGATATCCTGTTTTTCCAGAAGCGGGAGCGGAAAATGGAGGTGGAACCGGACTGGGTACATCTGGGATATACGGAGGACGGCATTGCGGTAAATTCCTATTTCGCAGAGCATCCGGAAATGATGCTGGGCAGGATGGAGTATGACAACGGCCCCTTTGGAGCAGACAGCCATTATACCGCCTGTGTAAACCGTGATCCGGATTTCAATCTGTACGCGGCTCTGCGTAAGGCCATCGGCAATATCCATGCAGAGCTGACAAACTTTGAACATGTCGTGGAAAGAGAGGAGACGACAGAGGAAATCATTCCCGCAGACCCGGAGGTAAAAAATTATACTTTTACGTTTCTAAATGGAAAGCTGTATTACCGGGAAAATTCTCAGATGTATCTGCGTGAGGTGTCCGGGCGGGAAAAAGAGCGAATCCAGGGGCTTGACGTGATCCGGAATCAGGTACGCAGCCTGATCCGTCTGGAGCTTGGAGGATGCACAGAGGCGGAATTGAAGCCGGAGCTGGAAAAGCTAAATCAGATCTACGATGCGTATGTGGAAACGTATGGGTATCTGACGGGCACAGAGAATGGCCGTGTCTTCCGAGATGACGCGGATTATCCGCTCTTGTGTTCGCTGGAATGTGTGGAAGAAAACGGGGCTGTCAAAAAGGCAGATATTTTTTATAAGCAGACCATCAAACCGGATGTGCGGGTGGAGCACGTGGATACGGCCACCGAAGCCTTGTATATCTCCATGAATGAGCGAGGCTGCGTGGATCTGGAATTTATGTATGGACTTTATCAGCCGGATTTACTGAAATACCAGAAAGAGGTGGCGGAGGTCACCGGCCAGCAGCCGGAAGAAATTGCATTTACGGAGGCGGAGAAGAAAGAGCTGTCCCTTAGTGCCATTACAGAGGAGCTAAAAGGCATTATTTATCTGAACCCGGAACGTTATCACGCGCAGAGCCCGTGGGACGGCTGGGAGATGGCCGGGGAATATCTGTCAGGCAATGTCCGGAATAAGCTGAAAATCGCCCAGGAGGCAGCAAAGAAGAATCCAGAGCAGTTCCGGGCCAATGTGGAAGCCCTTGAGCTGGTGCAGCCGGAATATATTTCGGCAGCGGATATCAATGTGCGGCTCGGTACGACGTGGATCGATATAGAAGACTATGAGGCCTTCCTGTATGAGCTTCTGGATACCCTGTATCGGTACCAGAGAGGAAACTGGGACGGAAGATATGAAATACGGATCCAACTGAACCGCTACAATATGGAATATCACATCCTGAATAAGTCCATGCACAGTTCCGGCGTGCTGGTGAAAAAGAACTATGGTACCGAGCGGATGGACGCCTATTCCATCGTAGAAGCGACGTTAAATCTGCGGACAGTCGTGGTCAATGACCGGGAAGAGCTGGGCGGAGGAAAGTACCGGTATGTGGTGAATAAGGTGGAAACCATGCTTGCCCGGGAAAAGCAGAACCAGATTCAGGAGGCCTTTCGGGAATGGATTTTTCGGGACCCGGAGCGTCGGCAGAAATACGAACGGTATTATAATGAAACCTTTAACTGTATCCGTCTGAGGGAATACGAGGGTTCATTTCTGCAATTTCCGGGCATGAACCCGGAGATCGAGCTGCTCCCACACCAGAAAAACGCGGTAGTACGTATTCTTTTCGGGGGAAATACCCTACTTGCCCACTGTGTGGGGGCTGGGAAGACCTTCGAAATGGTAGCGGCCTGTAAGGAGCAGAAAAGACTTGGAATTGCCCATAAAACCGCTATGGTAGTACCCAAAAGCGTCATTATGCAGACGGCCAGTGAGTTCCTGCGCCTTTATCCGTCCGCAAATATCCGGATTGCCACGGAACGGGATTTTGAGAAAAGTAGACGCCAGCAGTTCATCAGCAGAATCGCGACCGGGGACTACGACTGTATTATCATGTCCCATTCGCAGTTCGAGAAAATCCAGATTTCGCCGGAGCGCAGGGAACAGCTGCTCAGTGACAAGGTGGAAGAGCTCCAGGAGGCTATTGGAGAGGAAAAAATGAAAAATGGGGAACGCTGGACGATTAAGCAGATGGAAGCGCAGAAGAAGCGGCTGGAAACACAGTTGTCCATGCTTGCGGACGAGCGGCGGAAGGATGATCTGGTCTACTTTGAAGAGCTGGGAATTGACAGTATTATGGTCGATGAAGCACATTTTTATAAAAATATGGCCATCTTTTCCAAAATGAGCAGGGTGTCCGGTATCACAGCAAATGGAGCAAAAAAATGTACGGACATGGAGATGAAGTGTCAGTACCTGACAGAGCTGAACGGCTCCCGGGGAATCGTGTTTGCCACCGGAACGCCCATCAGTAACACCATGTGTGAGATGTATGTGATGCAGACTTACCTGCAAAAAGAGACGCTGGAGCAGATGGGACTAAGCCATTTTGACGCATGGGCCGCCAATTTCAGAGAGGTGACCGCGGCGCTGGAACTGACCGTGGAAGGAAGCGGCTTCCGGTTTAAAAGCCGGTTTAACCGTTTTGTGAATCTCCCGGAGCTTATGAGTATGTTCCGGGAGGTGGCGGACGTGCAGACAGCGGAGATGCTAAATTTAAATATCCCGAAGCTGCGGGGCGGAAAAGCCATTATCGTGGAAACGGAGCCGGATTTCTATGTAAAAGACCTCATGCAGGAAATGGTGGAACGGGCAGATCGCATCCGAAACGGGGCAGTGTCACCGAACGAGGACAATTTCCTGAAAATCACCCATGAGGCGAGACTTTTGGGAACAGACGCGCGTCTGCTGCGTGCGGATGCGCCCAACAATCCGGATGGAAAACTGAATAAGGTGGTAGAAAATGTATTCTATGAATATAAGAAAGCAGAAGCTGATGGCCGGATAGGCTGCCAGCTTATTTTTTCGGATATCGGTACGCCGGGAGGCAAGGAGTTCGACGTCTACCATTATATCAAGGACGAGCTGATGGAACAAGGAATTCCGGAGGAAGAGATTGCGTTTATCCATGACGCCAAGACAGATAAGCAGCGCGCGGCGTTGTTCCGGGAGATGCGCAGCGGCAAGCGGCGTATCCTGATTGGATCCACAGAAAAATGTGGTGTCGGCGTCAATGTACAGCGCCATATCGTAGCCATCCACCATGTGGATTGTCCGTGGAGGCCGGACGAGATCGAACAGCGGGACGGCAGGGGGCTGCGCCAGGGCAACGAGAATAAAGAAGTAGCGGTCTATCGGTATGTGACGAAGGAGACCTTTGGCGCATATAACTGGTCCCTGATCGAGAATAAGCAGCGCTTTATCAGCCAGGTCATGACGAACCAGGCAGTGGGCAGAACCTGTGAGGATATTGACGAAAAAGTTCTGTCCTATGCGGAGATCAAGGCCATCGCCACCGGCAACCCCCTGATTCGTGAAAAAATGGAAGTGGACAACGAGGTACAGAAGCTCCGTGTACTGAAGGCGGCATATCAAAACCAGCAGTATACTATGCAGGACCAGCTTCTGGTGCAGGGACCGAAGGAACTGAAACGGCTGGAGGAGAAGATAAAGGCAGTCACAGTAGATGAAGCCACAGTTCTGCGGACAGAAGGGACAGACTTTCAGCTCCTTATCCGGGGCGAATGCTACAAGGAAAGGGAAGAGGCAGGAAAGGCGTTGCTTGACGCGGCAGCCCTTAGTGATGATGGGGAAAAAATAGGCGAGTATCGTGGATTTTCACTGCTTTTGGAAAAAGGAGCCGGAGATGAAAAAGAAGTGATACTGAAAGGCGCAGGTATCTATCGAATAGAGTTATCCAAAAGCGCCGTCGGAAATATCAGCAGGCTGGACAATCGAATAAAGGAAATGAGTCTCATTAAGACCCGATATCTGGAAGAGAAGACAGAGTGCGAAAGGGAGATGGAGAAAAGCCGGGAGCTTTATGGGAAGCCTTTTCTGCAGGAAGATGCATATCGGGCGGCAGTAAAGCGGCAGGAAGAGCTGAACAGCCTGCTGGATCTGGAAAACAGAAAAGAAGAAACAGAAATCATAACAGAAGACAAGGAGTACGAGAACGTACAGACAAGGAGGATCATATGAATTATACAGTACAGGTAAATGAGGTAAGAACAACGAATCCGGAGAGTGCAGTCAGGGCTTACGCAAGCGTGACCTTTGATGGCGCTTTTAAGGTGGGCAATATCGCGATTCTGGAAAATCGCGCGACCGGTGAACCTTTTATCAGTATGCCAAATTATAAGACCCGCCGGGTTGATGAAAAGAATCAGCCTCAGTATCAGGACATCTGCTATCCGGTGACCAAGGAGTTCCGGGAGCAGCTCTACGGGGATATCCTGGCGGAGTACCGGAACCAGACAAAGACGAAGCCGGGACAGGGAAGAGAGCAGGAACGGAAGAATAACTACAACAGAACGAATACCTCCGGAGGCCGTGGATGCCGTTAAAGCTCGGCAGTCTGTTTGATGGGATCGGGGTCTTTCCGCTGGCGGCGGTGAACTGTGGTATTACACCGGCGTGGGCCAGTGAGATTGAGAAAGCCCCGGTGTCCATCACCAGACGACATTTCCCGGGGATGAAGCAACTGGGGGATATCACAAAGCTGAACGGCGCGGAATTGGAGCCAGTGGATATCCTCACCTTTGGTTCTCCCTGTCAGAACCTGTCTACGGCAGGGGACAGGGAGGGACTGGCCGGGAAAAAGTCAGGCCTGTTTTACGAGGCCATTCGTATTATCAGAGAAATGAGGGATGCAACCAATGGCATATATCCAGCTTTCACTGTTTGGGAGAACGTCATGGGAGCTTTTTCATCGGGAGACCGGATGGATTTTAGAGCCGTGCTGGAAGCGTTCGCAGGCAGCCCGATTCCAATGCCTCCTTCTGAACACTGGGCCAGCGCCGGTATGGTGCGAGGGGGCGAAAGTGATATCAGTTGGCGGCTCCTGGACGCCCAGTATTGGGGAAGCCCCCGGCTCCAGCAGCGAAGAAAACGGATATTCCTTGTGGCGGATTTTAGAGGAAAGCCTAGCGCCCAGGTATTATTTAAGTGCCGCCCAGTGCTCCCGGATTCTAAGGTATGCGGCCAGTCTGGGCCGCCGTCCACCGGAGAGAGTGGAATATTTTCTGAAGAAACAGGGCGGCACATACCCGTCATCCTTCCGATACAGGAGCGGCAAATGCGTGGAGCAGTCAAAGAAAAAGACGAAACCAAGTTTCTCGTCAGTTTTGGACGGCCAGATGAGCCTTTTCCCACACTTCTTGCCAGCAGCGCAAACAGCTTCAGCTTCTGGTATGAAGGAGAAGACTGGAGAAAAGAGGGAGGTATCCGATACCTGACACCACTGGAATGTGAGCGCCTGCAAGGACTGCCGGATCACTGGACGGCCTACGGGTGCGAAGGAGAGATGATCAGCGACAGCGCCCGGTACCGGGCACTGGGTAATTCCATTGCCCTGCCCTGCGCGGAGTATGTGATGGCGGGGATTTGTGAGGTTGAAAAATGACTTGCTGTTGTGCGGACATTTGCGTATAATAAGGGTAGAAGAAAATACAGCATAAGAAAGGAGACATTCTATATGGCAGCAAAATCAGCGAATTTATATGCGAGAATAGAACCGGATGTGAAAGAGCAGGCGGAAAGCATTTTATCTACCCTTGGAATTCCGGCTTCTAATGCAATCAATATGTTTTATAAACAGATTATCTTACAGAGAGGGCTTCCGTTTGAAGTAAAAATTCCATCTGCAAGACCTGTTGATATCAGCGCATTATCGGAAGCAGAGTTCCATGAAGAATTGGAAAAGGGATATGCAGATGTGCAGGCGGGACGCACAAAAAATGCAAGAGAAGTATTTGATGCGATACGTAAGGATTATGGCTTATGATATATGAAGTAAAAATGACGGGGAAGGCGGAGCTTGATTTGAGAGGAGTCTATGAATATATTGCTTTTGAATTGCAGGCACCGGAAAATGCAGCCGGACAAGTTCGACGCCTGGAAGAACAAATCATTAGTTTGGAAACCATGCCGGAACGATACCGGAGATATGAAACGGAGCCCTGGAAAAGTCGAGGACTTCGTGTATTGCCGGTAGATAACTATGTGGTATTGTATATTCCGGATGAAGACAGGAAAACAGTTGAGATCCTGCGTGTGATGTATGGCGGACGCAATATTGATAAGCAATTAAATCTTTATACAAAGCAATAAAAACCAGTGAGGTGTGTATGGAAAAAAATTTTCCATACACACCTTTTTCATTTTGGCGTGAAATCAGCTTTCAAAGATATTCTGGATTGTACCTGTAGCAGGTGTAGTTCTATAGTTAAGAAAAATAAATAAAAATTTTGTAGCTATTCAGAACAGCCCAAAGTACTAGCTGCTGAGTGCGTATGAACATGATTTGGGAGTGTGAAATTCTATCGGTGAGTCCGATTCTCATGGATTTTGTATACATAACTGATCAAGTACTGAACAGTTACCAAATATGAAAAAAGCTATTCTTTTGAATTGGAGCAACGCAAAAGAGACGATGATTAATGATAAAATGTGTACAGGGTGAAAAATAAATATGAAGACCTTGTTGATATAGGAACTGAAATTCCGGTCATTCTGTTCAGCGAGGTCTTTTATTATTTGAATAATATCCTCATCCGGGGAGACGGATACTTTAACTTTATAAGGTTTATTTTTCATACTAATTCTCCTTTTTTGCTACTTTACTATTGTATATAAAATTAGATAATGATATACTAAAATAGAAATAAATAGCAATAAGTGGCATAAAGTAGTAATAAATATGGAGCGAAGGAAATGAAAAGTAAGATTTTTTATAAACTATTCCCATGATATATACAATATGTAAATGTGCAATTCAAATAGCAGTTTATGCTAAGTGTGAAAGAAAATAATAATAATTACTATTATTGACAAAAGAATAATTATCATGTATAATACAGATATACAAGAAACAAAGTATTTATAAAAGAAATGGAGGTCAAATTATGACTTACGATTTAAACATTACCTTTGATGACAATTTAGTAACAGGAAATAAAACAATCGATACACAGCACAAAGAATTGATTGACCGTATTCAGAACTTTGTAATTGCCTGTCAAAATGGCGACAGCAAGGTAAAAGCGATCAAACTTCTGGATTATCTTAATGAGTATACTGACTTTCATTTTAAAGAAGAAGAAGCACTTCAGGAAAAAGCCGGTTATCCAGAGCGTGAAAAACATTATGAAAGACATGAAGAGTTTAAAAAGACAATTCAGGAACTGTATGAATACCTTCAGGAGTATGAAGGACCAACAGATCGGTTTAGTGAACTTGTACAGAAAAATGTAATCGACTGGCTGTTTGGACACATTAAAACATACGACCGCTCTGTGGCAGAATTTATCTTTATGAGACAAAATCCAGACCGATGCTAAAATAAACTAGGGGCTGTTACACAAATGCAGCCCCTTTCCTGTTATAGCGATATTCTAGGTAATATATTGCGCTGGCATGACATATTATTTTACTACTACTATATGGGAAGAGCAAGCAGCTCTTCTTTTTTTGTCCTTTTTATCCAATTTTAAGTTGTAAAGTCTCTTTTCATGCCAACAGAAATATGTTAAATTGATTTTATAGAACAAGATATAATTCCACTTATATATCGGAGGAAAATGAATGAGAGAGAAAACTATATATGAGAAGATTGCAGAAAAGTATAACACAACACCAGAAGAAGTACGCAGAGAAATGCAGATAGCCATAGATGCAGGATTTGATAATCCTGACCCGGCTGTGCAGGAAGAATGAAAGAAAATGACACTTAAAGGAGACAGGCCCACACCGGAAGAAGTAATCAATTACGCAGTAAAAAAATTAAAAGGAAATTAAAAATATGAAGAAAAAGATAATTGCAGTAATTTCAGGAACAGCAATCTTGATAATTGCTGCAGGAAGTATTTAGGGGGAATTTGAATCCAATCATAAAGAAGGCGAACCAGATGTAGTTGGAACTTTTTCTGTAAATCGGGATGAAAATATAACCGTGGTCGCAAATAGGGAAGATATTGAGGATAGAGAAGCGTTTGCAAGAAAACTTTTGCAGATGTACAAGGATGATTCTTTTCATTCGACAAAATTCTCCACAGACAGAGGATATGCGACGAACATTGATATGAACATCTATTTATGGAAAGAGGATATTGAAGACGGGGAATCGGTAATGACAGCCGAATATAGACCTGTAGAATACGGAAAGGACTATGATGTTGTCAATAATCCTGATAAATTTCAACTATATATAGATGGAAAAGAGATTAAATAGTAATTTCCTGAAAGCAAGCTTTTTGTCAATTATTTCAAAGAAAAATTAAAGGATAACAATACATAGTTTTGACAATGATATTTTGAAAAATTTTATAGGAATGCTCTATTATCAAATTGACATAGGAATATGGTAGCGTATAATTAGAATTGAATACACTGAAAAAATGGAGGAATTACATGAAAGCACATAAATATTGGTCAGTAGGAGCTTTAATCACAATGATTGGAACTTTTTATACAGGATATAAAGGGTTAAAAGCAGCACACAAATACTTTGCATTTGGCTCTCTGATATGCATGATTATGGCAGTCTATTCTGGTCATAAAATGATTTCGGGTAATAAAAGAACAAGAAAACAGGTGAAAAATACAAAAGCGGAGGAATAGTAAATGTTAGAGTTAGGAATAAAAGCACCGGATTTTGAATTGCCGGATCAGAACGGAGAAGTGCATAAATTAAGCGATTATGCAGGAAAAAAAGTGATCTTATATTTTTATCCAAAGGATAATACACCAGGATGTACGAAGCAGGCATGTGGCTTTTCTGAGCGTTATCCACAGTTTACTGAGAAGGGAGCTGTTATTCTCGGAGTAAGCAAGGACTCTGTAGCGTCTCACAAGAGATTTGAAGAAAAATACGGACTAGCATTTACGCTATTAGCAGATCCGGAGCGTAAAGTTATTGAAGCATATGATGTCTGGAAAGAAAAGAAAAATTATGGAAAAGTATCTATGGGTGTAGTAAGAACTACATATCTTATTGATGAGCAGGGAATCATTATAAAGGCAAATGATAAAGTCAAGGCGGCAGATGATCCTGAAAATATGCTTAAGGAATTGGCATAATGAAGATTATTTTATCACCTGCAAAAAAGATGATTGTAGATACCGATAACTTAGCACCGGTTGAACTGCCTGTCTATATTGATAAGACAGCAGAAGTATTAAGCTGGATGAAAAGCAAATCAAAAGAAGAACTGAAAACTATCTGGAAATGTAATGACAAGATTGCAGAGCAGAACTTTAACAGATTGGAAAATATGGATCTTTATAACAGGCTTACTCCGGCTGTTTTAGCATATGAAGGGATTGCATTTCAATATATGGCACCATCTGTGTTTGAAATCCAGCAGTTTGAGTATTTGCAAAATCATTTAAGAATCTTGTCTGCGTTTTATGGCATTTTAAAACCAATGGATGGTGTGACTCCTTATCGTCTTGAAATGCAGGCAAAGGTTGGAATTGGAGATGCAAAAAATCTGTATGAGTACTGGGGAGAATTGTTATACCGCTCAGTAATCGATGACAGTAGGATTATCATTAATCTTGCATCAAAAGAATACTCAAAATGTATAGAAAAGTATCTGACACCACAGGACAGATATATTACGATTGTATTTTGCGAGTTATCCGGAGATAAATTGGTAACAAAAGGTACCTATGCCAAGATGGCTCGTGGTGAAATGGTCAGATTCATAGCGGAAAATAATATTGAAAATCCGGTGGAGATTCAGAAATTTGACAGACTCGGATATTCGTTTAGGTCTGATTTATCTTCAGATTCAGAATATGTATTTGAACGCAAAATAAAATAGTAATAATGAGAATTATTACTATTTTATTGACAACAGGACAATAGTGGTATATAATCTTTATAAAGAACTAATCCTAATAAGGAGGACAAATGACAAGCAGGAGAAATACCATTCAAAAAGATCTTGTAAGAAATACCGTATACGAAATGAGAAGACACGTTACGGTAAATGAAGTGTATGAATTTATAAAAGAAGCATATCCAACAATTGGAAAAGGAACTGTATATAGAAATCTTGATATATTGGTAGAGGAAGGTGCATTAAGAAAGGTTGAAGTTCCGGATGGACCGAACCGATTTGATTTTATATTGAAAAATCATTACCATGTAAGATGTATAAAGTGCGGTGAAATTTTTGATGTGGATATGGATCAAATACCGGATTTGCTGGAAAGAATTCATAACACTCATGGAATTGAATTTGTGGATTATGATATTTCATTTAAAGGTATTTGCCCGAAATGCAGGGAGAAGGTAAAGGAGGAACAGCATGGATAGGAAAGCAATGTATAAGTTGAGTTATGGACTGTTTATATTGACCGCTAAAGAAGCAGAAAAAGATAACGGATGCATCATTAATACAGCCATTCAGGCAGCTTCGGAACCAAACCAGTTAAGTATCTGTGTAAATAAGGCAAATTATACGCATGATATGATTCAAAGAACCGGAAAATTTACTGTATCAGTCTTAAGTCAGAAGGCACAATTTGAATTGTTCAAACATTTTGGCTTCCAATCAGGAAGAGATACCAATAAGTTTGAAGCATTTGAGCAGTGTGCCAGGGGCACAAATGGTATTTATTATATTACAGAAGGTACAAATGCATACATTTCTGTGACAGTTACTAAAACAGAGGACTTGGGTTCACATACGATGTTTATCGGTGAGATAACCGATATGGAAGTTTTAAGCAATGTTCCTTCAGTAACATATGATTATTATCAGAATAATATTAAGCCTAAGCCACAGGAGGTTGGAAAAACAGAGGACAGTCAGACAATATGGCGTTGCAGAATTTGCGGATATGAATATGTAGGCGAGGAATTACCAGATGACTTTATATGTCCTTTGTGCAAGCACCCGGCATCAGATTTTGAAAAAGTAGTAAAGAAAACGGAGGTAAAAGAGATGGCAGCAAACAAATATGCAGGAACACAGACAGAGAAGAATTTACAGGAGGCATTTGCAGGGGAATCACAGGCAAGAAATAAGTATACCTTTTTTGCTTCTGTAGCAAAAAAGGAAGGTTACGAGCAGATGTCAGCATTGTTTTTAAAGACTGCAGATAATGAGAAAGAGCATGCTAAGATGTGGTTCAAGGAATTATCAGGAATTGGTGATACAAAAGAAAACTTAGCTGCTGCTGCAGAAGGAGAGAACTACGAGTGGACAGATATGTATGATGGCTTTGCTAAAACAGCAGAGGAAGAAGGTTTCCCTGAGCTTGCAGCAAAATTTAGAGCAGTAGGAGAAATTGAAAAGCACCATGAGGAGAGATATCGTGCACTTCTTAAGAACATTGAAACTGCTCAGGTGTTTGAGAAGAGCGAAGTGAAGGTATGGGAATGCCGTAACTGTGGACATATTGTAGTCGGAACAAAGGCTCCAGAGGTATGCCCGGTATGCCATCATCCGCAGAGTTATTTTGAAGTACGTGAAGAGAATTATTAAGGGGAATAGACATGGAAGTAAAATATTATGTATGTAAGCATTGTGGAAACATTATTGAAAAGGTAAAAGACAAAAGTGTACCTGTAATTTGTTGTGGAGAGCCGATGCCGGAACTGAAAGCCGGAGTAACAGATGCCGCAGTTGAAAAGCATGTACCGGTATATACACTAGACGGTAATCTGGTTCATGTTGTTGTTGGAGAAATCAAACATCCAATGCTTGAAGAACACTTTATTGAATGGATTACATTAAATACCAATCAGGGCGTTTATAGAAAACAGTTAAATCCAGGACAGGAGCCGGTTGCAGATTTCTGTCTTTGTGACGGAGAGCAGGTGGAGGAAGTATATGCATACTGCAATTTACATGGATTATGGAAATGTTAAAATAAACTTTGTACATACGAATACTATAGAGTAATAAGGATACAAAAGCAAAATAGGTGTGAATGAACAATATTTTACAAGGAGGATTCAATAATGAAATATGTATGTGACGTTTGCGGATGGGAATATGATGAAGAGGAAGGTTATCCTGAAGGTGGTATTGCACCAGGAACAAAATGGGAGGATGTTCCGGAAGATTTTGAATGCCCATTATGTAATGTTGGAAAAGATGAGTTTTCAGAAGTTGAATAGAAGCCTAATCTTTTGTTAAATACGGATGGATAAACCAAAACCCTGGTGCGTGAGCAACAGGGTTTTTTATTGCGATATTTTGTGATGATATCACAGAAAATAATTTACCTTTTGCTTATAATGTAGCTACAAACTAAGTAAGGAGGTAGTCTAAATGAGATTAAAAGATAAAGTTGCAATCATTACGGGTGGCAGTCGTGGTATAGGATTTGCTACAGCTGATAAATTCTTGAAGGAAGGTGCTTCAGTTGTGTTGGCAGCAAGTTCACAGGAATCAGCAGATGTTGCTGTAGATAAATTAAAAGAAAAATATCCCAATGCAATAGTTGCTGGAATTAGTCCAAATCTGGCAAGCATGGAGTCAGTCAGAAAGGCTTTTAAAGAGGTAACTGAAAAATATGGATGTGTCGACATACTGGTAAATAATGCAGGAATTTCAGAAAATACCTCATTTATGGATTATACAGAGGAGACTTTTGATAAAGTCATTGACCTAAATGTAAAAGGAGTATTTAATACTACTCGTGTAGCAGCAGAATGTATGGTGGCAAGAGGCAAGGGGGTCATTCTTTCAACTTCTTCCATGGTGAGTATTTCGGGACAGCCAAGTGGGGTTGCTTATCCGGCATCAAAGTTTGCAGTAAACGGATTGACTGTATCATTAGCAAGAGAACTAGGACCTAAAGGTATTCGTGTTAATGCTGTTGCACCTGGGATTACAGAAACTGATATGATGAAAGCTGTGCCAAAGGAAGTTATCGAACCTATGATTGAAAGAATTCCATTGTGTCGTCTTGGACAGCCAGAAGATATTGCCAATGCGTTTGTGTTTCTTGCTTCAGATGAGGCGAGTTACATTACAGGTGTTATATTAAGTGTAGATGGTATGGCAAGAAGTTAATTTAATGTGGTATGGTGATGTAATCACGGAAAACAAATGAAATTAAGACTATAATAAAGCTACAAAAAGAAAAAGATAAGGAGGACTGTAAAATGTCTGCTATTAATATCAATAAAAATAATTTTCAGAACGAAGTACTGAATTCCGATAAAACCGTTCTTTTAGATTTTTGGGCATCTTGGTGTGCGCCTTGCCGTATGGTAGTACCTATTGTAGAGGAGATTGCAGGTGAGCGTAGGGATATTAAAGTTGGAAAGATTAATGTAGATGAAGAGCCTGAACTGGCAAATAAGTTCAGTATTATGAGCATTCCGACTTTAGTGGTTATGAAGAATGGGAAGCTTGTACAGCAGGTTTCAGGGGCGAGACCTAAGAATGCGATTTTAGAAATGCTTTAGGGAGGTGTGCTAATGGGATTTTTTGATTTCTTCAAACAGTCGAATATTAATCAAGGCATAGAAGAATATAAAAGGACTGCTGGTGCAGTTCTGCTGGATGTCCGTACTCCGCAGGAATATCAGGAAGGACATATACCAGAAAGTAAAAATGTGCCGTTGCAGCAACTAGACAATATTGTTTCTGTAGCGAAGAATAAGGATATCCCTCTGTTTGTATACTGTTATTCCGGTTCTCGGAGCCGTCAGGCAACTGGGATGTTGCAACGAATGGGATATTCTAAAGTAAATAATATCGGTGGCATTGCAGCTTACTCAGGAAAGGTGGAAAAATAAGATGAAGGTAATAATTGTAGGAGGTGTAGCCGGAGGAGCTACAGCCGCAGCAAGAATACGCAGACTGAATGAACATGCAGAAACATGAAAATTCATCATGAAGTTATCTCAATACATCCCGAATGTAAAACTGTTTCAGTGAAGAATTTAGAAAACGGTGAAATATTTGAAGAAAACTATGATAAGCTGATCCTCTCTCCAGGTGCAAAGCCTACACAGCCGAGACTTCCCGGAGTAGGTATTGATAAACTTTTTACACTTCGTACTGTAGAAGACACTTTTCGGATAAAGGAATATATAAATAAGAATCATCCTAAATCGGTTTTATTGGTCTGGAACTGGCAGAAAATTTGAGGGAGCTTGGCATGGATGTTACGATTGTCCAGCGGCCTAAGCAGCTGATGAACCCTTTTGACCCGGATATGGCATCCATGATCCATAATGAAATGAGAAAGCATGGGATAAAACTGGTACTGGGCTATACAGTAGAAGGATTTAAAGAAAAAGACAACGGAGTGGAGGTTCTGTTGAAAGATAATCCATCATTTCAGGCTGATATGGTAGTTCTGGCAATCGGAGTCACACCAGACACAGTATTAGCAAAAGAAGCCGGTCTGGAACTTGGCATCAAGGAAAGTATTGTAGTGAATGACAGAATGGAAACCTCCGTACCGGATATTTATGCTGCAGGTGATGCAGTTCAGGTAAAACATTATGTTACTGGCAATGATGCGTTAATCTCTTTAGCGGGACCTGCCAATAAACAGGGAAGGATCATTGCTGATAATATTTGTGGCGGTGATAGTCGTTACTTGGGCAGTCAGGGAAGCTCCGTTATCAAAGTGTTTGATATGACAGCAGCCACTACAGGTATCAATGAAACCAATGCCAAAAAGTCAGGATTAGAGGTAGATACAGTAATTCTTTCTCCTATGAGTCATGCCGGTTACTATCCTGGCGGAAAAGTGATGACTATGAAGGTGGTTTTTGAAAAAAAGACGTATCGTTTGCTTGGTGCTCAGATTATTGGATATGAAGGAGTTGATAAACGTATTGATGTGCTGGCAACAGCAATCCATGCAGGGCTGAAGGCAACCCAGCTGAAAGATTTGGATCTCGCATATGCACCACCTTATTCTTCTGCCAAGGATCCTGTAAATATGGCCGGATTCATGATAGACAATATAGCAAAAGGGACCTTAAAACAATGGCATTTGGAAGATATGGATAAGATTTCTAAAGATAAAAGTGCTGTGTTGCTGGATGTGAGAATGGTAGATGAATTTAGCAGGGGACATATGGATAGATTCAAAAATATTCCTGTAGATGAACTGAGGGAACGGATCAATGAAATTGAGAAAGGAAAGCCTGTGTATCTGATATGCCAGAGTGGTCTGCGCAGTTATATTGCGAGCCGTATTCTGGAAGGAAATGGTTATGAAACGTATAATTTCTCTGGCGGATTTCGCTTCTATGATGCAGTGGTCAATGACCGTGCGCTGATTGAAAGGGCATATGCATGTGGTATGGATTATTAAAAATAATCACGATATTTTTATAATTTTCTTATAGCATAAAAAGATCCCCCATTTATTAGAATGACTTTCATAATTCTGATAAATGGAGGATTCTTCTTTATATGTTACAGAAAAACAATTTTATGACCTTTGGAGTATTTCCAGTCTTTTTGGATCAAGGATTGTGATTTTGCCGCGGGAGAGTTTGACAAGACCCTCGCCTTGAAAGTATCGAAGCATTCGAGTGATAACTTCCCTGTGGGAACCAAGATGATTAGCAATCGTCTCATGAGTGATTTTCAGCTCGTTTGTTCCTTCGGTAGAGGTCTCTTCTAAAAGAAATGAAGCAACACGCTTATCCAAACTCTTCCACATGATTTGTTCAATCAGCCACATGACATCGGAAAAACGGGTGGCTATTAACTCATTGGTATAGTTTGCGACGGGAGCAGATTCCTTCATAATGCCCTTATAGATTTCATCAGGGATGATCCAAAGATCAGTATCTTTTTCTGCTTCAATGGTTACTTCAAATTGAATGGAGCGTATGATACATGAGGCGGATAAAAGACACATATCCATATCGAACAGACGGTAAAGTGTAATCTCTCGTCCTTCATCTGAAAGTATCTTAGAAGTAAGAAAAAACTGAGCAGCAAGACCAAGGCAAAATATCGTCAGCTCTGGAAGCTTCATGTGGCGGAGAGTCCTCTTGGGCTAATGGCCCCGGGAAAAATGAAGAAAGCGAATATCCAACATTTCTATGCAGGGTTAAGCGATGAAGGACTGTCTGACACTACCATACGAATGTATCATAACAATTTGATTCAGCCGACACTGGTATATGCTGTTGACAATGATTTGTTGAGAAAAAATCCGGCAAAGGGGTGTTTGGACGGGTATGCAGATTATAAAAAGCGAAATGCCCTGACGCGAGAGGAGCAGAGAATCTTTCTTGATTTTGTAAAGAACAGTAAATATTACAAAGTATATCTTCCGATGCTTCAAATTATGATAGGGACAGCCTGCAGAATCGGAGAAATATCCGGTCTTACATGGGACGACGTGGATATGAAGAAGCGGGAAATTCATATTAACCATCAGTTGGTCTATGAAAAGGTGGATGGAAAGGCGACGTTGGATATTGATACACCCAAGTCAGAAAGTGGAAATCGAACAATAGGAATGACTTCCCAGGTAAGAAATGCATTTCTTGAACAAAAAGCGCTTTGCATCAGGCTTGGAAGGAGAAGTGCTGTAGAGGTAGACGGGTACAAGGATTTTATATTTTTGAATAATTGGAACCGGCCATATACAACTACGGGATTCAATGCTGTTTTAGGGAGAATAGTTACCCATTATAATAAGGAAGAGCAAAAGAAAGCAGAGAAGGAAAAAAGAAAACCGCTTCTTTTACCACATATTTCAAATCATATTCTTCGGCATACAGGCTGTACCAGAATGGCAGAGGCAGGAATGGATATCAAAGTTCTGCAAACAATTATAGGACATAGTGATCCTGCTATTACCTTAAAAGTTTATGATCATGTAGATAATGAACGAATGAAAAATGAGGTGTTGAAGGTAGAGTATGTGGTCTAAACTGACGACAGAACTGACGACAATTCTGACGACAATCTCGAAAAAAGAGACAAAACGAGATAAGAAGCAAAATGCCGAAAAAGCCTTATTTTATAAGGAAAAATGGCGCTTGACAAGAGAAGATAAAGGGTAGTTGAAAGTATTTCATTCATAACACTCGGGGACTTCCGGGAGGAAGCCCCCACTCCCTCGTAAACATGGGTTTCTCAGAAATGGGAAGCCCTTTTTTGATGCCGATTTTACCCGTTTTTGGCCGTTTGACGATAGAGGTAATGGGACTTGCCGTGCTTCCGTCGCGGCTTCAGAAGGAAATGGACCAGCTTGCCGGAGCAATTTTGGAAGGAAAGGGATTCCTGGAAGTGTTGTAAAAAGAATTCTGCTAGGCAGATTCTGGAACAAAAAAACGATGGGCCAACCGGCAGGTAGACCGGAGCCCATCGTTTTTTGACTCAGAATCTGGATTTACAGAACCTGCATTCCGCCGTACTTCCGGATCATCAGTACGCTGCAGGCACCCTCGCCGAATACGCTGTCCAGAGCAGCCTTGTATTCTGCTACTGCTTCATTTTTCACAAAGGCCTGGATAGTTCCGGCAAAGCCGCCGCCGTGTACACGGCTGACGCCGTTGCTGCCGAGAATGGCGTCGCTGACTGCCAGGGCCACAGATACGTTCTGGTGGGTAATGTCGTGGTTGGTGTATACATTCTGAAGATACTTGAAGGAGGAATCGCCGGAGGCCTTTACGATTTTCAGGAAAGTGTCGAAGTCCTCTGTCTTCAGAGCGGCCACCTCTTCCTGTACCCGCACGTTTTCCGTTACAAAGTGAATGGCGCGTAAGTAAGCGCGGTCGCCGGCCTTTTCACGAATCTCTGCTGCATGGGAGAGAAGCTGCTCCAGAGTAATACCATGCAGAAGCTCCTGACCGAGTACAGCAGCCACGGCGCGCATTTCAGCGGGAACGGCTGCGTAATCCGGGGTCAGATCCGCATGGGAGCCCTTGGTGTCGGTGATACAGAGACTGTATCCATATTTTACCAGATCGCAGCTTACATTTTCGATAACTGGGTGAGCCACGTCCGCAAAATCAATATGTACCAGATTACCCACGGAGCTGGCCATCTGATCCATCAGCCCGGAGGGTTTTCCGAAGTGGACGTTCTCCGCATACTGGCCGATGATGGCGATATCAACCGGGGAAAGCTTCATCTCATTGTAGAGGCCGGATACGATGGTTCCGATGATGGTTTCGAAAGCGGCAGAGGAAGACAGGCCTGCGCCAATCAGTACGTCGCTGGTCACATAAGCCTGGAAGCCGCCGATTTTGCCGCCATGGTTTTTGATTCCTTCCAGCACGCCGCGGATCAGGGAATCGGTGGTTCCTTTCAGTTCTTCCTTTACCTCCAGATCGTCCAGGGATACGGTAATCATATCGTAACAGTCAGATACCACACGGACAACCGGCTCTGCCAGCGGCGCAGTGATGGCGATAGCGTCCAGGTTGATGGAAGCGGCCAGTACTTCACCGTGCTGATGGTCGGTGTGATTGCCGCCGATCTCGCTGCGGCCCGGAGCGCTGAAGATTGCGATCTCTCCGGCTCCATACAGCTCCTCATAGCGTGTCAGGGCGTCGATGTAACGCTGACGCTGATAGTCCAGACGACTTTCGTCCAGGTAGATGTCCAGTAATGTGGAATCCAACTCCCGGTTTTGTAACAGATTTTTTATTTCTCCCGTTGTTTTCATTAGAACTCTCCTTATATTATGTGAAATTTATACATGATTTCATAGTAAACGATTTTGGATTGTTTGTCAATCACTGGAAAAATCAACAGAAATCAAAAAGCGGAACGTAAAATATTACCCTAAAAAAGTAAAAAAATAACTTTGTTTTAGTTGGGATTGTGTTATAATTTTACTGTAGTTCATAACTGCAACCAAATTAAAGGGAGGATTCACTATGAAAAAGAAACTTTTAGCAGTTGTATTATGCGGCGCTATGGCATTATCCATGCTGGCAGGCTGCGGCGGCAAGAAGGAGGACACTCCGGCAGCTGACGCTACTGCAGAGGCAGAAGCAGGCGACGTAGCAGACGCTGCAGAGGCAACCGGAGATCTCTCCGATGCTAACATCGCAGTATTCTATTACACCTACTCTGACACATATATCTCTTCTGTTCGTACCGCACTGGATGCGAAGCTGGACAGCCTTGGAGTAAAGTATCAGAACTATGACGCAAACAACAACCAGACCACACAGAACGAGCAGATCGATACCGCTCTTGCACAGGGCGCAAACATTCTGATCGTAAACATCGTTACCTCCGGTTCTGTAGACGCTTCCCAGGCAGTTGTTGATAAGGCATCCGCTAAGGGCGTTGACCTGATTTTCTTCAACAGAGCAGTTGAGGATGACACTACAGCAGGACAGGTTCTTGGTTCCTATGACAAGTGCGCGTTCGTTGGAACAGACGCTCCGGAAGCAGGACATATGCAGGGTAAGATGATCGGTGATTACCTGGTTGAGAACTTTGACAAGGTTGACCTGAACGGCGACGGCAAGATTTCCTACGCTATGATGATGGGTCAGCTTGGTAACGCAGAGGCTATTTACCGTACTCAGTTCGCAGTAGAGGACGCTAACGCAGTTCTTAAGGAGGCTGGCAAGCCGGAGCTTGAGTACTTCGACCCGACCAACACAGACAAGTATCAGGTAGACCAGGACGGCGCATGGAGCGCAACCGCTGCAAATAACTACATGACCACCAACATGTCCCAGTACAACGAGGGTAACGGCAACATGATCGAGCTGGTTATCTGCAACAACGACGGTATGGCTGAGGGCGTTATCTCCGCACTGAACGATAAGGGATACAACCTGGGAACAGCTGATTCCACTCTGATTCCGGTATTCGGCGTAGACGCTACAGACGCGGCAAAGCAGCTCATCAGCGACGGCAAGATGGTTGGTACCATCAAGCAGGACGCAGAGGGTATGGCAGACTGTATCTCCATCATGGCTCAGAACGCAGCTAAGGGCGCAGCTCTGACAGACGGAACTGACAGCTACAATGCAGACGCAGAGATCAGCAACAAGATTTACGTTCCGTACGCACCGTACACAGGAGAGTAAATCACAGGAAACGATTGAAAAAGATAGCAAAGTAAGGATACAACAAAGGCGGCCGTAAGTTACGTCCGCCTTTGTGTCAACGAGATGGGAGGAAGAGTATGGAGCATGATGTTCTCTTACAAATGACAGACATCTGTAAAGAATTCCCCGGTGTCAAGGCGCTGGATCATGTTTCTTTGACAGTGAAGAGGGGAACCGTCCACGCGCTGATGGGAGAAAACGGCGCAGGAAAATCCACCCTGATGAAATGCTTGTTTGGTATGTATGCCAAGAATAGCGGACAGATTTTTCTGGAAGGCAAAGAAATTAATTTCAAGAATTCGAAGGAAGCACTGGAAAACGGTGTGGCAATGGTGCATCAGGAGCTGAATCAGGCACTGAAGCGTAATGTAATGGACAACCTGTGGCTGGGACGTTATCCCAAGATTGCAGGCGTCATGGTAAATGAGAAAAAAATATACGATGATACGAAGGCTGTTTTTAAGGAGCTGGGCATCGACGTAGATCCGAAGCGGATTATGAGTACGATGCCGGTATCCCAGAGACAGATGGTGGAGATTGCAAAAGCCGTTTCCTATAATTCCAAGGTCATCGTATTTGACGAGCCTACTTCTTCACTGACAGAGCAGGAAGTAGAGCATTTATTCGAGATTATAAATATGCTGCGTGACAGAGGCTGCGGCATTATCTATATTTCCCATAAGATGGCAGAGATTTTACGGATTTCTGATGAAGTTACCATCATGCGGGATGGTCAGTATGTGGCAACCCGTCCGTCAAGTGAGTTGACTACCGATGAGATTATCCGTCTGATGGTAGGCCGTGAGCTGACCAACCAGTTCCCGCCGAAGACCAATACGCCGGGTGAGATTGCGCTGGAGGTAGAGAATCTGACAGCTCAGTATTCCCTGCTGAAGGATGTATCTTTCAATGTAAGAAAGGGCGAGATCGTGGGTCTGGCAGGTCTGGACGGCAGCGGAAGAACAGAGACTCTGGAGAATATCTTCGGTATTGCTACCCGTCATTCCGGAACCATCAGGCTTCACGGAAAAGAAATGAAGAACCGCAATGCCCGGGAGTCTATCCGCAACGGATTTGCCCTGCTGACAGAGGAACGGCGTGCTACCGGTATCTTCGGCATTCTGAATATCCGGGAGAATACCGTTATTTCCAGCTTAAAGAAGCATTTGCGTATGGGCTTCTGGCTGGACGAAAAGTCCATGAAAAAGGATACCCAGTGGTCTATTGACGCCATGCATACGAAGACCCCGACCCAGGAGACGAAAATTCGTTCCCTGTCCGGTGGAAATCAGCAGAAGGTTATTCTGGGACGCTGGCTTCTGACCGAGCCGGAAGTACTGCTTCTGGACGAGCCTACCCGAGGAATTGACGTAGGAGCGAAGTACGAGATCTACCAGCTTATCATCGACCTGGCCAATAAGGGCAAATGTGTCATTGTGGTATCTTCTGAGATGCCGGAGCTTCTTGGTATCTGCGACCGGATTCTGGTTATGTCCGGCGGACGGCTGGCAGGCGAAGTAAATGCAAGTGAGACGACGCAGGAAGAGATTATGACTCATGCTGCGAAATACGTATAAAGGGGGCGGCGCGATATGAACATTTTTTCTAATATGAAATCCAACTGGAACGCAAAGATTTCCAGTTACCATGCATTGGACAGCAAGGATAAGAAAACCTTCTGGAAAGAGGCACTGATCAACAACGCCATGTATATTCTGATTCTTGTGGCGATTATTTACACACAGGCGAAGAACAGCTATTTCCTGAAGCCGGATTCTATCGTCAATATTATTTCACTTTCCGCGGCAAATATTCCGATTGCCTGCGGTATTGCAGGTTGTATCGTACTGACTGGTACAGACCTTTCTGCCGGACGAGTAGTAGGTCTGACTGCATGTATTTCCGCATCTCTGCTGCAGTCTGTAACTTATGCTACTAAAATGTTCCCGGATCTTCCGGTTATGCCGATTTGGCTGGTTATCCTGATTGCCATCGCAGTGGGCGGTCTGGTAGGCTGGGTCAATGGTTTCTTCGTGGCGAAGTTCTCTCTGCATCCGTTTATCGTAACACTGGCAACACAGCTGATCGTATACGGCTGCCTGCTGATGTACATTATGATCAATGGCAACAATGGTCAGCCACTTTCCGGACTTGACCAGTCCTTCAAGGATTTTGTAACCGGAAGCCACCTGTCTGTAGCAGGCGTTCCGATTCCGAATTATGTATTCTACGCAATTGTAGTTGTTATTTTCATGTGGTTCATGTGGAATAAGACAACCTTCGGTAAGAATATGTTCGCGGTAGGTTCCAGCCCGGAGGCTGCTAACGTATCCGGTGTAAATGTTATGAAGACTACCATTCTGGTACATACCCTGGCAGGCTGTATGTATGGTATTACCGGGTTCATTGAGTCCGCCCGTATCGGTTCTAACCAGGCAGGTACCGGTCTGAACTACGAGTGTGACGCAATCGCGGCCTGCGTTATCGGCGGCGTTTCCTTTGTTGGCGGTACCGGTAAGATCAGCGGCGTAGTAATGGGAGTATTCCTGCTTCGTATTATTTTCGTAGCGTTGCAGTTCCTTTCCATCAACCAGAACCTGCAGTACATCATCAAGGGTATGATTATCCTGATTGCCTGCTCCATCGATATGAGAAAGTATCTGGTACGTAAGTAATCCATTTTCAGAAAAGGACAACTGACAGAAATCTATGGCAGAAGATAAGAAATGGTTCGGAAGGGGCATCTACGGAAGTAAGGATGTCCCCATCCGTATTTTAGACGGATTTATTATAGGCGCGATTTGTTTCGTGGTGATTCTGGTGTTCTGGTTTGCCACCCATGGGGGTTATAATGTGACCTTTGATACAGAGGGCGGGTCGGAGATCGCCGCCCAGCGTCTGAAGCATGGAGAGCTGGCAAAGGAGCCGGAGATACCTTTGAAGCCCGGCTATACCTTCTGTGGTTGGATTACCTCAGAGGATGAAAGCCTGGCGAAGGAATGGAATTTTTCCGAGGACAGAGTGGAAAACGATCAGACTCTTTATGCGGTCTGGACGCCGGCAGAGGTGACGGTGAAGTTCGATTTGGACGGAGGAAAGGCATACGGTGAGGCTTTTATACCGGATAAAACGGTGACCTACGGCGAGGCCTACGGGGAGCTTCCGGTTCCGGAAAAGGAAGGCTTTCTTTTTGACGGCTGGGTATACAGCGGAGCTGTGATTAAGGCAGATACGACGGTGACGATGACCGGAGAGCATGTGCTGACAGCCCGGTGGATTCCGGCAGAGTGAGACTTGGATAAGGAGAAAGAGGATGAATCGTGACAAAGCGAGAATAGCGGTCTATGCGCTAGGCGGCCTGTATCTTTTATATCTGGCATGGCAGATGTTTCAGGGACTGCCCACGGCAGGTTCCGAAAAACCATTGATGATTGTGTTTCTTATCTTTTTTGTCGTGATAGGAGCGGCCATGGTTGGCTGGGGGCTTTATACCAGCTGGAAGGCGGCCAGCGGACGAAGTGCCGGAGTCGAAGGAGCAAAACAGAGCGACGAAGAGTCGGAAGAAGCTTCTGATGAAGTAAAATAAAATTGGAAAAGAATGGAAAAGAGCTTTCTGTAAATGATACAGAGGCTCTTTTTTACTGGAAATTTTACCATACATCAAGTATACTGGATAGCAGAACAGGAAAGTGAATGAAAGGATAAAGGACAGATAAGTATGACGAAGCAGGAACTTGCTCTGGAAATTATTGACAGATTAAAAAAGGAATATCCGGACGCGGATTGTACCCTGGATTACGATCAGGCCTGGAAGCTGCTGGTCAGCGTACGGCTGGCAGCCCAGTGTACCGACGCCCGGGTCAATGTGGTGGTAGAGAAGCTGTATGAAAAGTATCCGGATGTGAAGGCTCTGGCGGCGGCGCCGGTGGAGGATATCGAAGCCATCGTGAAGCCCTGCGGACTGGGCCACAGCAAGGCCCGGGATATCAGCGCCTGTATGAAGATTCTGGAGGAAAAATATGATGGAAATGTGCCGACCACCTTCGACGAACTTCTGGCGCTGCCGGGCGTGGGACGCAAAAGCGCCAACCTGATTATGGGAGATGTGTTCGGAAAACCGGCCATTGTCACCGACACCCACTGTATCCGTCTGGTGAACCGGATGGGGCTGGTGGACGGCATAAAAGACCCGAAGAGAGTGGAAATGGCCCTGTGGAAGCTGATTCCACCGGAGGAGGGCAGTGATTTCTGTCACCGCCTGGTCAATCACGGACGGGAGGTCTGTACGGCGCGGACCAAACCCTATTGTGAGAAATGCTGTCTGCAGGATATCTGCGCGAAAAATGGAGTAGAGGAGTAAAAATATGGAATACGCAATCGTTACACTGAAGAAGGGCGAGGGGCGCGCGCTGAAGGCGGGCGGAGCCTGGATTTACGATAATGAAATCGAATCAGTCATGGGACACTTTGAGGACGGGGATCTGGTTCTCGTCCGGGATTTTGACGGCTATGGACTGGGAAAGGGCTTTATCAACCGTCATTCCAAAATCCGGATCCGTATGATGACGAGAAATCCGGAGCAGGAGATTGACCGGGAATTTATATACAACCGTGTAAAAGCAGCCTGGGAGTACCGGAAGAAGACCGTGGACACTTCCAGCTGCCGTGTGATTTTTGGCGAGGCGGACTGGATTCCGGGTATGGTGGTGGACAAGTTTTCCGATGTGCTGGTGGTACAGGCGCTGGCGCTGGGAATTGACCGGATGAAGGAGACGGTGATAGAGGAACTGAAGAAGGTGCTTGCCGAGGACGGCGTCTCTATCCGCGGCGTCTATGAGCGAAGCGACGCCAAGGAGCGGGAAAAAGAAGGCATGGAGCGGGTCAAGGGCTTCCTGGGCGAGCCCTTTGACACGAATGTGGAGATCGTAGAAAACGGCGTCCGCTATCTGGTAGATGTGAAGGACGGTCAGAAGACAGGCTTTTTCCTGGATCAGAAGTACAACCGTCTGGCTATTCAGAAGCTCTGTAAGGACGCGAGAGTGCTGGACTGCTTTACCCATACGGGATCCTTTGCCCTGAACGCGGGCCTGGCCGGAGCCAAAGAGGTTATCGGCGTAGACGCCTCAGAGCTGGGCGTACATCAGGCGGAGTTAAACGCAAAGCTGAACGGCCTGGAGCAAACCGTGCGCTTTACATGCGCGGACGTCTTTGATCTGCTTCCGGATCTGGAGAAAAAGGGCGAGAAGTTTGATGTGGTGATTTTGGATCCCCCTGCCTTTACCAAGTCCCGGAATTCGATTAAGAATGCCACCAAGGGCTATCGGGAAATCAATATGCGGGGACTGAAGCTGGTGAAGGACGGAGGCTTTCTGGCTACCTGCTCCTGCTCCCATTTCATGAGCTACGAGCTGTTTACCCAGACCATTGCCCAGGCGGCAAAGAGCGTACATAAGCGGATCCGTCAGGTGGAATACCGGACCCAGGCGCCGGATCATCCGATTCTCTGGGCGGCAGACGAGTCTTATTATCTGAAATTTTATATCTTCCAGGTGTGTGAGGAAAAATAAAAATGCAGTTACCGGAATTATTTGAGGAAAAAATGAAAAATCTTCTGGGGGCAGAATATGACGAGTTCCGAAGAAGCTACGGGAAGGAACGCCGTCAGGCCCTGAGGGTGAACCCGGCAAAGCTGTCGGCGGCAGAGATGAAGGAGAGGAGTCCCTTTACTCTGGAGCCGGTGCCCTGGGCGAAGAACGGCTTTTATTACGGAGCGGAGGACCGTCCCGGCCGCCATCCCTGGCATGAGGCCGGCGTCTACTATATCCAGGAGCCCAGCGCCATGTCTGTGGCGGAGCTTGCGGGGGTACAGCCCGGGGAGCGGGTGCTGGATCTCTGCGCGGCTCCCGGCGGAAAAAGCACGCAGCTTGCGGCGGCACTGGAGGGCAGGGGCCTTCTGATATCCAATGAGATTCACCCGGCGCGGGCGAAGATTCTGGCCTCCAACGTGGAGCGGATGGGGATTCCGAACGCTGTGGTAACCAATGAGCCGCCGGAGCGGCTGTCATCTCATTTTCCGGCCTTTTTTGACCGGATTGTGGTGGACGCACCCTGCTCCGGAGAGGGAATGTTCCGGAAGGAGGAACAGGCGGTGCTCCAGTGGAGCCAGGAGAATGTGGAGCTCTGCGCCCGCAGGCAGCAGGATATTCTGGAGGAAGCAGCCGGGATGCTCCGGCCGGGCGGCGTGTTAGTCTATTCTACCTGTACCTTTGCGCCGGAGGAGGACGAGGAAAGTGTGGTGCGCTTCCTTCTGAAGCATCCGGAATTTTCTGTAAAAAAGACGGAGGCGTATGAGGGCTTTGCTCCGGGAAGACCGGAGTGTGTACGGCTTACGGAGGACGAAAAGGAGGGCATAAGCCCGGAACGGCTGGAGGAGATTCTCACCTCTGTCAGAGATACCTTCCGTCTGTGGCCCCACAGGCTTGACGGGGAAGGACATTACGCGGCGGTGCTGGAAAAAGCCGGAACAGGCAAAGCGGAGGCTGAAAAAAAGGCAGGGCGTGCTTCCGGTAAGCCTGGCAGAGGAACAGTGGACGCGGAAGCCTGGAGACTCTACGAGGAATTTGCGGCGGATACCCTGAAGAACCGCCCGGAGGGCGTGCCCATGCTTTTCGGGGAGCAGCTGTATCTGTTGCCCTGCGAGCTTAAGCTGGCGGGACTTAAGGTCTTACGTCCCGGCCTTCATCTGGGAACCGTAAAGAAGAAGCGCTTTGAGCCCGCCCATGCCTTGGCGCTTGCCTTGAGGGCGGAGGAGGTAAGGCGGACGGTGTCGTATCCGGCGGATTCCGGAGAGATCCGATCCTGGCTGTCGGGAGAAACACTTCCGGGAGGAGAGGGCAAGGGCTGGACGCTGGTTCTGGTAGATTCCTTCCCCCTGGGCTGGGGAAAGCTGGCCGGCGGAAGCCTGAAAAATCATTACCCCAAGGGGCTTCGGAAATAAGGGAACAGAACCTGTAAATTTGTGCAAATATCACACAAAATAGAAAAATAAACGGGTTTAGATTGACAAAAGCGACAAAAGGTGGCACAATGAATACAAGGCAGAGCTCAGACCAAATGTTGCGGACCGAACACGGAGGCTGCCGGGTTACATACTATTTCGTGGGAGGATTTTCTTATGAATGATTATGAACTGATCCGGGATATTCTGGACAAAAGCAGCTATACAGTAGCGATGTGTGGAACAGATATGATGAAGGAGTCCGGTATGCCCAGCCTTCGCGCTCCGGAGATTGCCTATCAGGTGGAGAAGGAGTTTGGCTATTCGCCGGAGGAGATTTTCTCTTCTGTATTTTACGCGAACCGCCCGGATACCTTTTTCAAGTATTACCGGGAGTGGATGCTGAAGCCCCATCTGGAGCCCAGCGCAGGCTTTTACGCGCTGGCGGAGCTGGAAAAGCGCGGAAAGCTGCAGTGCAGTATTGCGAATAATGTACACAATCTGCCGGGCCGGGCAGGCTGTCAGAAGGTGCTGAACCTCCACGGAACCATTTACGACAATGAGTGCCCAAGATGCGGAAGAAAGTATCCCATGGAATATATCCGGGATACCAACCGGGTACCTCTGTGCGAGGACTGTATGGCAGTGGTCCGTCCGAAGGTGCTGCTGTTTGGCGAGCAGGTGGACAACCAGATGATGACGGCGGCAGTAGAGGAGATTTCCAAGGCGCAGGTATTGCTGCTTCTGGGAACATCTATCGGCTCCGGTCTTTGCGAGCGGTATGTGAAGTATTTTAAGGGAGAGACTCTGATTATTATCAATGCAGCGGAGCATTTTACCGATGAAAAGGCGGATATTGTGCTGCGGGAGGAAGTGAAAACGGCGCTTCCGAAGATAGTAGGATTATAACAATACGGACAAACGAAGGAAAGGCAGGATGACAGCTATGAAGGCGCTGGAGGAAAAGATATTGCAGGAGGGCGTGGTCGTTGACGGAGATATTCTGAAGGTGGACGGCTTTGTAAACCATCAGATCGACGTGCCTCTTATGGAAGAAATTGGAAAAGACATGGCAGAGCATTTTAAGGGACAGGGAATTACGAAGGTATTTACCATCGAGTCATCGGGAATCGCTCCCGCCCTGTTTACGGCAAAGGAGCTGGGCGTGCCGTTGGTAGTGCTGAAGAAGCAGCAGACGGCAGACAGCCTGAAGACAGAGGTATGGCAGACGGAGGTCGTTTCCTATACAAAGGAAACCTCTTACCGGCTGACTCTGGCGAAGAATTATATTTCCGATGCGGATCACGTGCTGATTGTAGATGATTTCCTGGCAAACGGAGAAGCGGCGACCGGAGCGATCCGTCTGATCCGCAAGGCCCATGCCACGGTGGCGGGAATCGGCGTCCTGATTGAGAAGTCCTTCCAGCCGGGCCACGAAAAGCTGGAGAGCCAGGGCATCCACGTATATGCCCAGGCCAGCATTCAGGCCTTTGACAACGGAAAAGTGGTATTTTAAATGAGAGAGAAGAACAGAACAGGCGCGGACGCAGCAGTCCGCGCCTTTGAAAAGAGCGATATTTCACAGATTCTGCTCACCATCGGCGGTATGCTGATCTACGCCATCGGCATCAATAATTTTATCGTTCCGGCGGGACTCTACAGCGGCGGCATCATTGGTATCAGCCAGATTCTCCGTACCCTTCTGGTGCAGTATGCGCACCTGAATTTCGGCGGCACGGATATCGCAGGTATCATCAGTTTGATTCTGAATCTGCCGCTGTTTGTGCTGGCTTATATGTCGGTGGGACGCCATTTCTTTTGGAAGACAGTCATCTGCGTGGTGAGCCAGTCCCTGTTCCTGACTCTGATTCCGATTCCGGTCAGCCCCATTGTGGAGGATACGATTACGGCCACCCTGATCGGTGGCATCATCGTGGGAGCCGGTATCGGTATTTCCCTTCAGAGTGGCGGATGCAGCGGAGGAATCGATATCCTGGGCATGTATTTTACGAAGAAATACAATGGCTTCAGCGTGGGAAAGCTGAATCTGCTGATTAATCTGGTAATATATGGAAGCTGTGCTTTGCTCTTTGATATCAAGGTCGTGATCTATTGTATCATTTACGCGGCGGTGAATACGCTGATGGTGGATAAGACACACACCCAGAATATTCGGACGGCGGTGATCATCATTACCAAGGAGGATCCGGAGAAAATCAAGCATTATATCATGGACGAGCTGGCCCGGGGAGTCACCCATTGGAACGCGACGGCGGGCTATACGGACGACCGGTCGCATATCCTTTTCACGGTCATGTCCAAGCATGAACTGTCCATGCTAAAGCAGGAAATGAAGTATATCGACCCAAAGGCCTTCATTGTCAGCAAGGATAATGTGGGTATCGATGGAAGATTCGCGAAACATTTATAAAAAAATACGTATAGTATAAGAGGACGGAGGATTCCGGAATCTTTCTATAAGGAAAAAGCCTGCACCCGGATATGTGGGTGCAGGCTTTTTGCGCGGGAAGCTACTGAGCCTTATTTACGAAGGACTGACAGTCGGTACACTCCACCTTGGTGGGATTGGCTTCATGGGTGCCGACCTGGATCTTGTTCAGGGTACAGTAGTTTTCGTTCTGGGCGTGATGGGTACAGTTGTTGACGGTGCAGCCGATGGCTTCATTTTTGTTGGTCATCATATGAAATTCCTCCTTTACGGCGCGGCGAACCGCATTTGTTTGCGTTACAGAAGTATTGTGCGCCCGGCTGCGGATTTTATACACAAAAATTGTGTCTGTACTCTTATCAAATACTTGGGATTTTCTAAAAATTATATAAAATGGAAAATTGTTTCGCATCTCCGGGTATGTTATACTGGAGTGAATGATAGAAAAAGGAGAGGTAGCATGTCGTTTATCAGTGTATTTGATGTATTGGGGCCAAATATGATTGGTCCCTCCAGCTCCCACACGGCGGGAGCGGCCAGAATCGCTTATCTGGCCCAGAAAATGCTCGCGGGTCCGCTGGTGCAGGTAGATTTTATCCTGTATGGATCCTTTGCCCGTACCTATCGGGGACATGGAACAGATCGGGCGCTGCTGGGCGGTATCATGGGGTTTGATACGGACGATGAAAGGATTCGGGATTCCTTTCAGATAGCAGAGAAGCGGGGGATTCGGTTTTCCTTCACCACCAACGAGGAGGAGACGGAGGTGCATCCGAATACGGTGGACATCCATATGGTAAATGAGGCAGGCCGGAAGCTGACGGTCCGGGGAGAATCCCTGGGTGGCGGGAAGGCTCGTATCTGCCGGATTAACCGGGTGGAGGTGGATTTCACCGGAGAGTACAGCGCAGCGATAGTGATTCATCAGGACCGTCTTGGAGTGGCGGCCCATATCACCAGCGTGTTGAGCCGGCAGGGGGTCAATATTGCCTTTATGCGGCTGTTCCGGGAGGGCAAGGGCGATATCGCCTATACCATCGTGGAATCTGACGGGCAGCTGCCGGAGACCATCGCGGACAGGCTCCGGGAAAATGAGAACGTGCATGAAGTAATGATTGTGCAGCCGTAAAAAGAAGTGAGGGGTTTGGAAACATGGATTTTAAAAACGCAAACGAATTGTTGATACTTTGCGAAGAACAGAATATGCGTATCTCCGATGTCATGCGGCGAAGAGAGATGGAAGAGGGAGAAGTAAGCGGGGAAGCTGCGGATCTCCGAATGAAAAAGGCTTATCATATCATGCGGGAGTCGGTCCGTGGACCGCTGGACAAGCCGGGACGCTCCATGGGCGGCCTTCTGGGCGGGGAAGCGAAGACGCTCCGGGACTGGCAGCAGGGCGGCGGAAGAAGTCTCTGTGGTCCGGTTCTCGGAAAAGCCATTGCCTATGCCATGGCTGTCCTGGAAACCAACGCTTCCATGGGACTGATCGTGGCGGCGCCTACGGCGGGCTCCTCCGGTATCGTGCCGGGCGTCCTGCTGGCTTTAGAGGAGGAGTTTGGTTTTTCAGAGGAAGCGATGATACAGGCACTCTATAACGCGGGAGCAGTGGGCTACCTGGCTATGCGGAACGCTACGGTGGCAGGCGCTGTGGGCGGCTGTCAGGCCGAGGTGGGCGTGGCCTCCGCCATGGCGGCGTCGGCTGCCACAGAGCTTCTGGGCGGTTCTCCAAAGGCCTGTCTGGATGCTGCGGCTACCGTTCTGATGAATCTGCTGGGACTGGTCTGCGATCCGGTGGGCGGCCTGGTGGAATATCCCTGTCAGAACCGCAACGCCGCAGGCGCAGCCAACGCCCTGACCGCTGCGGAAATGGCTCTGGCAGGCGTGCCCCAGCTGATTCCGCTGGACGAAATGATCGCGGTGATGTACAACGTGGGCAGACGGCTTCCGGCAGAGCTTCGGGAGACGGCCCTCGGTGGCTGCGCTACCGCGCCGTCGGCCTGTGAAGCCTGTGGAAAGTGCGGCTGAGAAATTTGAATTGACCCCTTTACAAATATTTCATTTTCGAGTATAATAGCAGTTGCTGACACAGCATGCTGGAATAGCTCAGTTGGTAGAGCACTTCACTCGTAATGAAGGGGTCGTCGGTTCAAGTCCGATTTCCAGCTGGATACAAAAGAAGCCTTGAGGAACAATTCCTCAGGGCTTTTGTGATCTTTGGAAAGGTTCTGGATGAATCATAAATATAATGTAGTAGCGGGGATACTAGTTTAAAGGAGAAAAGGTAATTTGAAATTATATCACGGAACAAATTACAGTTCAGCCATAAGTATATGCAGAGAAGGGGTTGAACTGTCATGCAGTAAACAATATCTTGATTTTGGACCGGGATTTTATGCAACACCCAGTTATCAGCATGCGGCATTTACCGCCATTCGAAGAACAGATGCAAGAAATAAAAGATATCATTTGTCGGAGGAACCGTATATTGTTCAGTTTCATTACAATCCATTAAAAGAGGAAGGGGTATTGATAAAAAGTTTTCGAAAACCGGATGCAGAGTGGGGAAAATTTATTTTAAATAACAGATTAGAGGAGGAAAGACTGCAAGCATATCATATAACAGAGCATAATCAGGATTCCAGATATGACATTTGCGTGGGAGAAATTGCAGATGGAGCTGTGGTGAATTGCGCTTATCGGGTAAATGTCGGAGAGTGGAAGCCGGAAGATATAAAATATACACAATTCATGAAGGAGAATGGAAGGGCTTATCCTTTACAATATTCGTTTCACACAGAGAAAGGGCTTGCTTGCATATCCGATTTAAACTGTGGTATACTACAAAATAAAGAACGGTATATAAAAATGATAAGACAGGATGTGAGGTAGAATATGAAGAATGTAGAAATTAGTGAATTTAAAAAATTTGTGAGACAGACGCTTATGAAAAAATATCATATGTCGGAGCTTGAGGCACAAAAAGCAGTGCGGGATTCATATTTATCGCTTGCATTGAAAAAAGATAAGAATTATGTAGAACATGATTCAGTAGAAGAGTGGGCAGATTTTGTATACGAGGAGTATCAGAACGGAAACTTACTTCAGATGTGATAAAACAGGGATATCGGACAAAAAAGAACGATATCCCATTCTTTTTATTAAAAGGAAAAATTACTTCAGATCCAACTCCACAGGGCAGTGATCCGAACCGAAAATCTCCGTGTGAATGGAGGCGTTTTCCAACCGGTCCTTCAGCCGTTCGGATACGATAAAATAATCAATGCGCCACCCCGCGTTCTTTTCACGGGCACGGAAGCGGTAGGACCACCAGGAGTAGACGCCCTCGGCGTCCGGATAGAAATACCGGAAGGTATCCACAAAGCCAGAACTTAGGACCGTAGTCATTTTCGCCCGTTCCTCGTCTGTAAATCCGGCATTCTTCCGGTTGGTCTTCGGGTTTTTCAGGTCAATCTCCTGATGGGCCACATTCAGATCCCCGCAGTAGATTACAGGTTTCTTCCTGTCCAGGCTTTGGATATAAGCGAGAAAATCATCTTCCCACTGCATCCGGTAATCCAGACGCTTCAGCCCATCCTGGGAGTTGGGGGTGTAGACGGTCACCAGATAATAGTCCTCAAATTCCAGGGTAATGACCCGGCCTTCGTGGTCATGCTCTTCAACGCCGATTCCGTAGGCGACGCTTAAGGGCTCTTTTCTGGTAAATACAGCCGTACCGCTGTAGCCCTTTTTCTCGGCGTAATTCCAGTACTGATGATAGCCGGGCAGATCGAGCGTAATCTGTCCCTCCTGAAGCTTGGTTTCCTGCAGACAGAAAATGTCGGCATTAAGCTTCTCAAAATCTTCCATAAAATTTTTCCCGACACAGGCCCGAAGCCCGTTCACATTCCAGGAAATCAGTTTCATAGGAGCCTCCTTGCAGAAAAGATTTGATCTTTCCTTGTATTTTACATATAATAATAGTATTATAATAATTCTGCGGAAGAATGTAAAGAAGCGCAGGAAAAGCATTATAAACAAAAGAATAAGGATAGAGGAGAAGAAGTTATATGGAGAAGTTACTGGATCGGATTACCGCAGCGGTATCCGAAGCCTTTGTAAACTGCGGCTATGAGGCCGAGTACGGAAAGGTAACCATTTCCAACCGGCCGGATCTGTGCGAGTATCAGTGTAATGGCGCCATGGCAGGCGCGAAGAAGTATCACTGTGTGCCCATTCAGATTGCCACAAAGGTGGCGGAGAGCCTGAAGGATCAGGAGCTGTTTTCCGAGGTGGACGCGGTGAATCCCGGCTTTCTGAATCTGAAGCTTGGTCCCGCGTATGTGCAGGAATACCTGCAGGCTATGGCAGATGACGAGCGCCTGGGCTGCGACAGAACAGAGAATCCGAAGACCATTATCATTGACTACGGCGGACCCAACGTGGCGAAGCCGTTGCATGTGGGACATCTCCGCTCGGCCATCATCGGTGAGAGCGTGAAGCGTCTGGGACGTTTTGTGGGGCACCATGTGACCGGCGATATCCATCTGGGCGACTGGGGTCTGCAGATGGGACTGATTATCACGGAACTTCGGGAGCGCAAGCCGGACCTGGTATATTTTGATGAAAATTACACAGGTGAGTATCCGACCGAGGCGCCTTTTACCATTTCCGAGCTGGAGGAGATCTATCCGGCAGCCAGCGCCCGGTCCAAGGAGGACGAGGCCTACAAGGAGCAGGCGATGCACGCCACCTATCTGGTGCAGCATGGCCACAGAGGCTATCAGGCTATCCTGCAGCACATCTTAAATGTGTCCGTGACCGACCTGAAGCGCAATTACGCGAACCTGAATGTAGAATTTGATCTGTGGAAGGGCGAGTCCGACGCGCAGCCTTATATCCCGGATATGGTAGAGAAGCTGAAAAAGGAAGGCTTTGCATACGAGAGCGAGGGCGCGCTAGTGGTAGACGTCAAGGAAGACACCGACACCAAGGAGGTTCCGCCCTGTATGATTCTCAAGTCTGACGGAGCGTCCCTGTATACCACCACCGACCTGGCAACTCTGGTGGAGCGCCGGAAGCTCTTTGATCCGGACGAGGTTATCTATGTGGTGGATAAGCGTCAGGAGATGCATTTTATCCAGGTATTCCGTTGTGCCAAGAAGACAGGCCTGGTGAAGCCGGAGACGGATCTGGAATTCTTAGGCTTTGGCACCATGAACGGCAAGGACGGCAAGCCCTTCAAGACCCGTGAGGGCGGCGTGATGCGTCTGGAGTACCTGATTTCCGATATCAACGAAAAGATGTATCAGAAAATCGCGGAGAATCCTGAGATTTCCGAGGAAGAAGCAAGGGAGACGGCCAGAAAAATCGGTCTTTCCGCCATCAAGTACGGCGACCTGTCCAACCAGGCGTCCAAGGACTATGTCTTTGATATCGACCGCTTTACCTCCTTTGAGGGCAATACCGGCCCCTATATCCTGTACACCATCGTGCGGATTAAGTCCATTCTGAACAAGTATCAGGCTCAGGGCGGCGATCTGACAAAGGGACGGATTCCGGCAGCGGAAAATGACAGTCAGAAGACGCTGGAGCTGACTCTGGCCCGTTTCAACGGCGCGCTGGAGAATGCCTTCGACGAGCTGGCGCCCCACAAGGTCTGCGCTTATATCTATGAGCTGGCCAATGCCTTCAACAAGTTCTACCACGAGACGAAGATTCTCGGCGAGGAGAACGAGGAGAAGCGTGCAGATCTGGTAGCTGTGCTGCAGCTAACCAAGCGGGTACTGGAGACCTGTATTGATGTGCTGGGCTTCGAAGCGCCGGAGAGAATGTAAGATAAATATTATGAAAATAAATGGCGGAAAGTCCTAAAAATGCAGGATTTTCCGCCACTCTCATTTTATGTCATGTCCATATGTACGCATTTATGCTAAGATAAAATTAGAAAAACGCAGCAGGAGGATTTCACCATGGAACAGATCAAGACCGGAAAATTCATTGCGGAACTGAGAAAGGAAAAGGGCATGACCCAGGAACAGCTTGGGGAAAGGCTTGGCGTCAATTCCCGCAGTGTTTCCCGCTGGGAAAATGGTCACGGAATGCCGGATATTTCGCCCTTGCTCGAACTGGCAGATGTGCTGGGTGTGACAGTGCAGGAGTTACTGGAGGGAAGCAGACGGGAAAGGAAAAGTGGAAATGTCGGAGTCGTCACCTATGAGGGATTGCATACCGTGGTGCAGTATCTGAATCAGGAGCGGGCAGCCTGGAAGAAACAGATCGATTCCAGCCTGAAATTCAGTCTGTTTTGCGTAGGTGTGGCCACTGTCGGATATGTGGTTATGGAGCTGCTCCGGGCATACAGAGGAATAGATGGCGGCGGCATCATCGATGGAGTTCTGATTCTGATGCTGTGCAGTTTTATCCGTATCCTGCAATGCCAGCGTATGAACAAAGATGAATACGAGTTCACCACTGACCAGCTGGAAAGCCTGATGGAAAATCAGTGCCCGAAAATGCACACGGCTCAAGAGATGCTGTACTTTCTGAAAAGCCGCCAGCAGCCGGAGCCGGACGAAAGTAAGTGCGAGAAGATCCTGAAAGCCATCGAAACGGAATTGAAGCCTGGCGAAGCCGTCGAACTGGTCACTCAGTATGGCGAATACACCCGAAACGCTCTCCCTATGATGTGGCACCCTATCATCGCCTTCACCGACCACCGCATGATCATCGGAGGTGAACGTCAGAAGGGCATGATCCTGGTGGAATATGACACGGAAAGCTACGAAAAAGACGACATCATTTCCAACCGTACTGTATGTGACGGCATTCAATGGGAAATGCTCATCGGCACGAAGCAGGCGGAGCTTCGGTTTAGCTTCAAAAAGAAACGGAAACTGCAGAAAGATAGAGACAAAACCTCGGAAAAATAGAAGAAAACAGGGTTGCAAAAAGTTTTCGAAAAGGGGAAAAATGCCGTAGGTTCCGCAAAAGAACCCGCGGCATTTTTTATTGGCGTAAAAGAAAGAGTGTTTAATCAGCTACCGCCAACTGCTTCACCTGCGCGAACGCTTTATTCACCGCCGGAATCGCCAGCACAATCAACGTAATAGCCGCCTCGCAGCCCAGATAAGAGCCGTTGTAGGCCAGAGAATAAACCGGGGCGCTCATGCCGGATCCTTCCGCGTACATGCCGAAGAAAATCAGGCCGGACAGGAACGCAAAGAGGTAGCGGCCCAGGACGCCTACAATGTAGCCTTTCACAAGGCCATTTTTCTTGTTACAGAAGATACCGGACAAACCCAGTGCGCCGAAGGCCAGGACATAGTCCGTAATCATCTGGGGCAGGCTGATGATATAAGGATCGGAGATGAGCTGTAACAGGCCGTAGGCCACGCCGGTCATAATACCAGTCCGCAGGCCGTACCAGTAACCGATACAGCAGATGAACAGCATGGAAAACAAGGTAACGGATCCACCCATGGGAGCCTCAAAAAGCTTCAGGAAGGACGTGATCATGGCCAAAGCCATGGCAACGGCAGAAAAAACCAGGTGCTTCGTTTTGAATTTCGCCTTGTCTCCGGTGAGATAGCAGGCCAGAATCAGAAGAACCAGCATCAGGGCGACCAGAGCGCCGTAGCCCAGGCCTGTCAGGTTGTAGATGGTACCGCCGTATTCATCCACCAGCTTGGTAGCAAAAAGTGACATAAAAAAACCTCCTTAGGTATGAAAAAAATTTCACAGGAGGGGATACAAAAGATGCTTCCTTACGCCGGTATTAACCGGTTCAAGTAATGAGGGTCAACACAGAAGTGTATTCTCAGCCTTTGGCTCCCCTAGCTTTCGCTATGTGATTAATTTAAATATAGGTCAGACAGAGAAGAAAGTCAAGCGCGGATTTGACAGGGACAAAGAAGGGGCTTATACTTGTAAAATACAAAGCTATAAGGGAGAATACCATGAACCGAGTACCGAACAACAAAAAAGTCATCTTTATCTTAAGCGCTCTCTGCTGCCTTTTGCTGGTGGGCGTAAATCTCTATCAGCAGAAGACCTGGCGGAGTATGGATTTGATCCTCTGCATGGGACAGAGCAATATGAGCGGCGCCGGCGGGGACGCTTCGGAAGCGCCCGGGCTCACCGAAGGGGCGGGTTATGAGTACCGGGCCGTGACCGATCCGGATACCCTGCATGTGCTTTCAGAGCCCTTTGGAGAGAAGGAAAACCGGGGCGCCCTGGACGACACCGAGCTTCTGGAGCGCAAGGGAAGCCTGGTGACCGCCTTTGTAAATGCCTATTATGAGCAGACGAAGGTTCCGGTGGTGGCGGTCTCCGCGTCCCGGGGAAGCTCTTCCCTGAACGGCTGGAATACCAAGGGACTGCGGGAGGAAGCGGCGGATCGCCTTGCCGCGGCGAAGGAGTGCATGAGAAAGGAGAAAATCCACGTGCGCCATACCTATATGCTCTGGTTTCAGGGCGAGGCGGACGCCAACTTAAAGGCCACAAAGGAAGAGTATGAGACGGGCTTGCGCACCCTGGTTTCCTATATGGAGGAGCAGGGCGTAGAGAAATGCTTTGTGATAGAGCTGGGGCCGGATTTGGAGGATCCGGGAAAGCACCGGGAGGTAATGGAGGCACAGCTGGAGAGCTGTGAAAAAAATCAAGATATGGTTCTCGTGTCCGTCCTTCCGGCAGAGCTTCTGGATCCGGAGCTGAGAGACGTATTGGGGATTCATTATGGACAGGAGGCGTTGAACCAGATTGGGGCGGACGCCGGAAAAAATGCGGGAGAGTATGTAAAAGAGCATGGAGCAGAGAAATAGTATCGGAAAGACCTTATGGGACATCGGTTCCCCTTTTTTGCTGTATGTGATATTGAGTATGAGCCTCCAGGACGCCCTGGCGCTCTGCCTGACGCCCTGGCTGGACGAGGCGGAATATCTGACGTGGAGCCTGGCGGCGGTCAACGCGCTGGAGATTCCAATTTTTTACCGGATGTACCGGACGCGGCAGGGAAGCCGGAGCCGGGAAATTCCGGAAAGAAGCTGGATTCCGGCGGTTCTGGGCGCTGTCTTTTTGGGACGGGGCTTCAATCTGCTGCTGGGCCTGACGCCGCTTCCGACCCTGTTTCCGGGATATCAGTCAGCCACAGACAGCCTTTACGGCGGTGGGCTTCCCGCCCTTCTGGCAGCCAGCGTAGTGACGGCGCCGGTCCTGGAGGAGCTGCTGGTTCGAGGGCTCCTATATGGGGAGCTGAAAAAGGCGCTGCAGAACCGGTATGCGGCGATGGTCTGCGCTTCTCTTTTATTCGGAATCCTACACGGCAATCTGGTTCAGGGGATTTTCGCTTTTCTGACCGGACTTTATCTCAACTGGATTTGTGAGGCAGAGGATTCCCTGCTTCCGTCCATACTGGCCCACAGCGCGCTGAATGCTTCCACCATCTGGCTTTCGCAGGCAGAGCCAGAATGGCTTTCAAAGTTCCTTAGTTGGACGCCCGGATATCTGCTCCTGACGGCGGTATGTCTGCTGGCGGGCTTCGCATGCTGGAAAAAAATCCGGATTATGAAATAAAATAAGAGAAAAGATACAGCTTGAATTGTTTGGATAGGCTGTAGTATGAGAGAAAAAAGAGAAAATATAGACACAATTTTAAGAATATAACGGAATTCACAAATAATCTGACAACTATGGAAATATTTTCTCTTTACATCTGAAAAAATTCGTTGTATAGTACGGATAGAGTCAACTAAATTTCATAAGAAAGAGCGAGCAAAGGCGAGTTCAGAGGATCTGGAGGGATAATTTTATGAGCCAACAGAGCAGAGGATTGTATGACCCGCGATTTGAGCATGATAACTGCGGTATCGGCGCGGTGGTCAACATCAAAGGAGTCAAGAGCCACGAAACAGTGGCGAACGCATTAAAAATTGTAGAAAACCTGGAGCACAGAGCCGGCAAAGACGCCGAGGGCAAGACGGGCGACGGAGTAGGAATCTTATTGCAGATATCACATAAGTTTTTCTCCGAAGCAGTCAAACCCCTGGGCGTCTTTTTAGGTGAGGAGAGAGATTATGGAATCGGTATGTTTTTCTTCCCGCAGGACGAGCTGAAGCGCAACCAGGCCCGGAAGATGTTTGAAATCATCGTGGAAAAAGAGGGCATGGATTTTCTGGGTTGGAGAGAGGTGCCTACGGTACCCTCCGTTCTGGGAACTAAGGCGCTGGAGAAAATGCCGTGTATCATGCAGGGCTTCGTAAAGCGCCCCGCAGACGTGAAAAAGGGACTGGATTTTGACCGGAAGCTTTATGTGGCCCGCCGGACCTTTGAGCAGTCCAATGACGATACCTATGTGGTATCCCTTTCCAGCAGAACCATTGTATACAAGGGTATGTTTCTGGTACACCAGCTTCGGTCCTTCTTCAGGGATCTGCAGGATGAGGCCTACGAGTCTGCCATTGCCATCGTACATTCTAGGTTTAGCACCAACACCAACCCCAGCTGGGAGCGGGCACACCCCAACCGGTTCATCGTACACAACGGTGAGATCAACACCATTCAGGGAAATGCGGACAAAATGCTGGCCCGCGAGGAAACCATGGAGTCCAGCCATTTGAAGAAGGATCTGAATAAGGTGCTTCCGGTGGTCAACGCCTCCGGCTCCGATTCGGCCATGCTGGACAATACGCTGGAGTTCCTGGTTATGAGCGGCATGGATCTGCCTCTGGCAGTTATGATTACCATTCCGGAGCCCTGGGATAACAACAAGGCCATGTCCCAGAAGAAACGTGATTTTTACCAGTATTACGCGACCATGATGGAGCCCTGGGACGGCCCGGCGTCCATTCTGTTCAGCGACGGCGATGTGATGGGAGCGGTTCTGGACCGGAACGGCCTTCGTCCTTCCCGGTATTATATTACCACCGACGACAACCTGATTCTTTCTTCTGAGGTGGGCGTTCTGGATATTGATCCCACGAAGATTCTGGTGAAGGAGCGTCTCCACCCGGGCAAAATGCTTCTGGTGGATACCGTACAGGGTCAGGTCATCGACGATGAGCACCTGAAGGAAAAGTACGCGTCCGCGCAGCCCTACGGCGAGTGGCTGGACAGCAACCTGGTACGGCTGAAGGATCTGAAGATCCCCAACGAGCGGGTGCCGGAGTTCTCCGACGATGAGAGAAGAAGACTGCAGAAGTCCTTTGGATACAATTATGAGGAATACCGTACCTCAATCCTCCAGATGGCCCAGAATGGCGCAGAGGGTATCGGAGCCATGGGTATCGATACGCCGCTGGCAGCCCTGTCGGATCAGCATCCGTCCCTGTTTAATTATTTTAAACAGCGGTTTGCCCAGGTAACCAATCCGCCCATCGACGCTATCCGTGAGGAAATTGTCACTTCCACCACCGTATACGTGGGTACAGCCGGAAACGTGCTGGAGGAGACGCCGGATAACTGCCGTCTGCTTCGGATCAACAATCCGATTCTGACCAATACGGATATTCTGAAAATTAAAAATATGAAGGTGGAGGGCTTCAAGGTAGAAGTCATTCCCATTACCTATTATAAGAACACCAGCCTGAAAAAGGCCATGGAGCGGCTGTATGTGGAGGCCGACCGGGCTTACCGGGACGGAGCCAATATTCTGATTATCTCTGACCGGGGCGTAGATGAAAATCATGTGGCGATTCCGTCGCTGCTGGCGGTATCCGGACTGAACCAGCACCTGGTAACCACCAAGAAACGTACCGGCGTGGCGCTGATTCTGGAGAGCGGCGAGCCCAGAGAGGTTCATCATTTTGCCACACTGCTGGGTTACGGCGCTTGTGCCATCAACCCGTATCTGGCCCAGGAGACTATCCGGGAGCTGGTAGCCTCCCATCTGCTGAATAAGGATTATTACGCGGCAGTGGACGATTACAACAGTGCTGTCCTTCACGGCATTGTAAAAATTGCTTCCAAAATGGGAATTTCTACCATTCAGTCCTACCAGGGCTCCAAGATTTTCGAGGCCATCGGTATCGATAAAAAGGTGGTAGACAAGTATTTTACCGATACTGTCAGCCGGGTAGGCGGCATTACCCTGGAGGATATCGAGAAGCAGGCGGACGAGCTGCATTCCGCAGCCTTTGATCCGCTGGGACTGGACGTGGATCTGACGCTGGAGAGCGTGGGACGCCATAAGAGCAGAAGCGGCGGGGAGAAGCACCTTTACAATCCCCAGACCATTCATCTTTTGCAGGAGTCCACAAAGCGCGGCGATTACAAGATGTTCAAGGAGTACACGGAGCTTATCAACGGGGAGAACAACCGGGGCTATCTCCGGAGACTGATGGACTTCAACTATCCGAAGAAGGGCGTGCCCATCGAGGAGGTTGAGAGCGTAGATTCCATCGTGACCCGGTTTAAGACGGGAGCCATGTCCTACGGCTCTATTTCCCAGGAGGCCCATGAATGTCTGGCGATTGCCATGAATACCCTTCATGGAAAATCCAATTCCGGCGAGGGCGGCGAGAGCCTGGAGCGTCTGGAAATCGGACCCGACGGACTCAACAAATGTTCTGCTATCAAGCAGGTAGCTTCCGGCCGTTTTGGCGTGACCTCCCGCTATCTGGTAAGCGCAAAGGAGCTGCAGATCAAGATGGCCCAGGGCGCGAAGCCCGGCGAGGGCGGCCATCTGCCGGGCGGAAAAGTGTATCCGTGGATTGCCAAGACAAGACATTCCACGCCGGGCGTGAGCCTGATTTCTCCGCCGCCCCATCACGATATTTATTCCATCGAGGATTTGGCGCAGCTGATTTATGATTTGAAGAATTCCAACCGTGACGCGCGGATTTCCGTAAAGCTGGTTTCCGAAGCCGGCGTAGGAACCGTCGCGGCCGGCGTAGCCAAGGCGGGAGCCCAGGTTATCCTGATTTCCGGCTATGACGGAGGCACCGGAGCAGCACCCAGAAGCTCTATTCACAACGCGGGACTTCCCTGGGAGCTGGGACTGGCTGAGACCCACCAGACCCTGATTCTGAACGGACTGAGAAGCCGTGTCCGGATTGAGACAGACGGTAAGCTTATGACCGGAGAGGACGTGGCAATCGCCGCTATGCTGGGCGCGGAGGAGTTTGGCTTTGCCACCGCTCCGCTGGTAACCATGGGCTGCGTGATGATGCGTGTGTGCAACCTGGATACCTGTCCGGTGGGCGTAGCGACCCAGAATCCGGAGCTGAGAAAGCGCTTCCGCGGCAAGCCGGAATACGTCATCAACTTCATGCGGTTTATCGCCCAGGATCTGCGGGAATACATGGCGCGCCTCGGCGTCCGCACCGTAGACGAGCTGGTGGGACGCTCCGATCTTCTGAAGGTCAGAGAGGGGCTTAGCGGCCGTCAGGCAGAGATTGATTTAAGCAATATTTTAGATAACCCCTTTGCGGGCAAGGGCCAGAAGGTCATCTTCGATCCGAAGCAGGTATACAACTTCGAGCTGGAGAAAACCCTGGATCAGAGAGTGCTGTTTAAGCAGCTGCTTCCGGCTCTGGAGCATGCTTCCAGACGCAGCATTGAGGTAGAGGTGAAGAATACGGATCGTGCCTTTGGCACCATGTTTGGATCCGAGATTACCAAACGGTATCCGGAGGGCCTGGAGGAGGATACCTTCGTGGTCAAATGTAAAGGCGCGGGCGGACAAAGCTTCGGAGCCTTTATCCCGAAGGGACTGACCCTGGAGTTGGAGGGCGACAGCAACGACTACTTCGGCAAGGGACTGTCCGGCGGCAAGCTGGTGGTTTATCCGCCCAAGGGAGTCCGGTTTCAGCAGGATGAAAATATCATCATCGGAAATGTGGCGCTTTACGGAGCCACCAGCGGCAAGGCCTACATCAACGGCGTGGCAGGAGAGCGCTTCTGCGTCCGGAATTCCGGCGCGGTGGCAGTCGTTGAGGGCGTGGGCGACCACGGCTGCGAGTACATGACCGGCGGCCGGGTGGCCGTGATCGGCAAAACCGGAAAGAATTTTGCCGCAGGCATGAGCGGCGGCGTGGCCTATGTGCTGGACGAGGAACGGGATCTGTATACCAAGCTCAACAAGGATATGGTCCTGATCCAGGAAGTAACAGATAAATACGATGTGCTGGAGCTGAAGGGCATGATCGAGGACCATGTGGCTTACACCAATTCCGTAAAGGGAAAAGAGATTCTGAATCACTTTGGGGAGTATCTGCCGAAGTTTAAGAAGATTATCCCGCGGGATTACCAGAGAATGCTGATGACCATTGTCCAGATGGAGGAAAAGGGCTTAAGCAGCGAGCAGGCACAGATTGAAGCATTTTACGCGAACCAGAAGCGATAAGGAGGGGAGAAACATGGGAAAACCGACAGGATTTATGGAGTATGACCGGGTGGACGCAAAGGCCCAGTCTCCAAAGGAACGAATCAGTCATTTTAATGAATTTCATACCCCTCTTTCCCGGAAGGAGCAGGAAAAACAGGGAGCGCGCTGCATGTCATGCGGCGTCCCCTTCTGCCAGGCGGGTATGATGATCGGCGGTATGGCCTCCGGCTGTCCGCTGCATAATTTGATTCCGGAATGGAACGACCTTCTGTATATGGGTAACTGGGAGCAGGCCTACAAGCGGCTGAAGCGTACCAGCAGCTTTCCGGAATTCACAGGACGGGTGTGCCCGGCTCTCTGCGAGAAGGCCTGCACCTGCAACCTGAACGGGGAACCGGTGGCCACCAAAAGCAACGAGCTGGCTATTATTGAAAATGCGTACAAGGAGGGCTACGCCGTACCGACGCCGCCCGGAAACCGTACCGGCAAAAAAATCGCCATTATCGGAAGCGGTCCTTCGGGACTGGCGGCAGCCGATCAGCTGAATCACAGAGGCCATTCGGTGACGGTGTTTGAGCGCTTTGACCGGGTAGGAGGACTTTTACGCTACGGCATTCCGAATATGAAGCTGGAGAAGCACATCATCGACCGGAAAATTGATATGATGAAGGCTGAGGGCGTGGAATTCGTGGTGAATACAGATGTAGGAAAGGATAAGAAGGCGGCGGAGATTCTGAAGGAGTACGATCGTGTGATTCTGGCCTGCGGAGCCTCCAATCCCCGGGATATCAAGGTGCCGGGCAGAGAGCTGAAGGGAATTTATTTCGCGGTGGATTTCTTAAGAGCTACCACCAAGAGTCTTCTGGATTCTAATTTTGCCGACAAGAAATATATCTCCACCAAGGGCAAGAATGTCATGGTCATCGGAGGCGGCGACACCGGAAACGACTGTGTGGGAACCTCGATTCGTCTGGGCGCGAAATCCGTGATTCAGCTTGAGATGATGCCGAAGGCGCCGGACACCCGGACTCCGAACAACCCCTGGCCCGAATGGCCGAAGATCTGCAAGACCGATTACGGTCAGGAGGAGGCCATCGCCCTGTTTGGCTCTGATCCGCGGATCTATACCACTACGGTGAAGGAGTTTATCGGCGACAAGGCGGGCAATCTGAAAAAGGCTGTCTGCTGTAAGCTGGAAAGCAAAAAGGATGAAAAGACCGGCCGTATGCTGATGGTACCCATTGAGGGCAGCGAATTTACCCTGGACGTGGACGTGGTTCTGATAGCGGCAGGTTTCCTGGGCAGCCAGGATTATGTGACAAAGGCCTTCGGCGTGGAGGTCAATGCCAGAACCAACGTGAATACGGATCCGGGCCAGTATAAGACCAATGTGGATCGGGTATTCACCGCAGGAGATATGCACAGAGGCCAGTCTTTGGTAGTCTGGGCTATCCGGGAGGGCCGGGAGGCCGCCTGCGCGGTGGATCTGGATCTGATGGGATATACCAGTCTGCAGGTACAGTGAAGAAAAATGAAATACAGGATCGTCCGTCCGGGAAAAATATGCTACAATAGAAGGTAGCTTATGGAAAGGGCGGAAGATAAAAGCATGAAAAGAACGCTCAAACGCAGAAGAAGGGGAGCGCTGGCGGCCAGCTGTCTTGCGGGCGTCTGTCTGATGATTTATCCGGAACGCCGGGGAACGACCGGCGTTCCGGCAGGCACGGTGTCCGTGGCGGAGTGTGATCCGATATTCTCGGAAACCGGCTCCTTCTATGAAAATTCGATTCAGGTGAACCTTCGGATCGACGGCGCGGAGGAAATCTATTACACTCTGGACGGCTCCGTGCCCGATACGGATTCCAACCGGTACGAAGCGCCGGTGGAGCTGGAGGCAGGGGAAGATTTGAACGTATACACCCTGCGGGCAGTGGGCTATGCGGAAGGAGAACGACAGGACCAGGTGCATACGCACACGTATTTCCTGGGGAAAAATGTAAACCAGAGACATGCAGATCTGATAGTATCGATCACCGGGGAGCCGGAAGGGCTTTTCGGAGCGGAAGACGGAATTCTGGTGGGCGGCCGGGTAAAAGAAGAATATCTGGCAGCCCATCCGGAGGAACCGGACGCGGCGGCTCCGGCCAATTACTATGACCGGGGTTTTGAGGCAGAGCGAGAGGTGCATGTGGAGCTTCTGGAACCGGACGGCACGGCGCTTGTCTCCCAGGACGCAGGTCTTCGGGTACACGGCGGCGTATCCCGCTCCCAGCCCCAGAAATCCCTGCGCCTGATTGCCAGAAAACGGTACGGCGCGAAGTATTTTGAGGCGCCGCTCTTCGGGGAGGAGGAAAGCTCCTGTTATAAGAAGCTTGTGCTGCGGAACAGCGGAAATGATTATATGCTGGCCTTTGAGCGGAATGAATGCGCTCTGAGCCTGGCGGCGGACGCAGGCTTCCCGGATACGACCCGGTTCCGGACGGCGGCGGTCTACATCAACGGGGCCTATTATGGCTTCGAGTGGCTGTCGGAGGTGTTCGATGATGCGTATTTTGAACGGAAATATGACACCGCAGACAAATTTGGAAGCTGGGAAATTCTGGAAGTCAAGAACCGGCTGCTGTCCGAGGAGGACGAGGAAGAAAAAAGCACAAAACGGGCTATCCGGGACTGGAATGCCATCTATACCCTCTGCACCACACAGGATCTGACAGAGGACAGCGTGTTTTCCATGTTTGCGGAACGGGTAGATGTGGAAAACTTTCTTCTGTATCACGCCATCGAGATTTATCTGGCCAATCCCGACTGGCCCTTTAATAATAACAAGATCTATCGCTGGTATCCGGCGGATGGCAGCTACGGGGAAGAAAGCACCGATGGAAAATGGCGTTTCCTGATGTATGATTTTGACGAGGGACTGGGAAAACGGGATTCCTCAGCGCCTACGGATTTGTCTCTGTCCAAGGCGTTGGGACTTGAGGATTCCGGTCACTGGAAACGTTATAATCCGATTTTTGCCGCTGTGATGAAGCGGGAGGATATGAAGACACGTTTCACGGAAATCATGGAAGAACTGATGGAGGGCGCCCTGTCGCCGGAGCATTTCACCGGGCGGGCAGAGGAGCTGGCAGAGCAGCGTCGGCCGGAGGTTTCGCAGTATCTGCGTTTTCTGGCGGCTGAGGACGCACAGCAGGAGGAGGCGCTTCTTGCGGGCAAGGATGAGGCGGCCCTTTATGAAGAATATTATCGGGAGGTGCTGGAGCAGGAAGAAAAGCTCCGGGAATTTGCGAAGCTCCGCCCGGAGACCATGCGGGCAGAGCTGGAACGGCTGAAGGATTACTGAGTTCAGACTCCGCAAAGGTCGCTTAAGGGATAGAACCGATACCCCATCTTTTCCCAGCGGGTCAGAAGCTCGTCGAGAATCTCACCGTTGGTTTTTGAAGTGTTGTGGAGAAGAACCACAGCGCCCGGGTGAACCCGTGTGAGCAGCTTATCGAAGGCTTGCTCATGGGAGGGCTGCTCCTCCTGTTTCCAGTCCACATAGGCCAGGCTCCAGAAAAAGGTCTGGTAGCCCAGATCCCGGGCCATTTTCAGGTTTTCTTCACTATAAATGCCCTGGGGAGGCCGATAATATCCGGAGATGGAGGAGCCGGTGATATCCTGATAAAGCTCCGCCAGTGAATCCAGTTCTTTTTCGAAGGCTTCCCGGGTACTGATTTTGGACATATCCGGGTGATGATAGGTGTGATTGCCTACCGAATGTCCCTCTGCCAGCATCCGTTTCACCAGATCCGGGCTGGTTTCCAGATAATGCCCCACCACAAAGAATGTGGCCGGGGCATTGTGTTTTTTCAGGGCGTCCAGAATCGCGGACGTATTTCCATTTTCAAAGCCACAGTCAAAGGTCAGATAAATTCTTTTTTCTTCCGTTTCTTCTATATAATAGGCGTTGTATTTCCGGAGAACAGCCGGAGAGACATTTCCGGTGGGCTGTGTTCCCGGCTGGCCGAAGCCCAGACCCCAGCTTGCGGAGGCAGTGGAGGACGCAGGCAGCAGGAAAGCTTCCCGGTCAGAGATCCGCGCGACGCCCTGTCCGCTGAAATAGGAAAGAGTCAGCAGGAGGGCAAGGCCGCAGAGACGGATAGAAAGATGGCGGGAAAGGGAGAAGACAGACTTCACAGATGACTTCCTTTTACAGGTGTTTCCATAATATATGAGAGAAGATGACAGACTATGTGGGTGAATTTCACGGTATTACGGCGAGCAGCTGCTGTAGACCCGTTCGATGTGCATAGCCAGATAACCGATTTCCATTTCATCGAAGTGAAGACCGGTGGATGCGGACAGACGGTCGCAGACCGTGGAAGCCAGCGCGTAGGCTTTTGGGAATCTGACAGACATATAGTCGTTCATGTTGACCTTCAGATCCTCCCCGGTTATTCCCCGGGCTACCATGTATTTGATATGGTTCATCAGACGGTTATAGGAGAGAGAGAGTACGTCGATGTGCTCTCCGGTTTCCTGCTCCAGCATCTGGATACATTCCCGGACTGCCCGGGCGGTCTGCATGGCCATGGAAATCTGTTCGTCCCCAATGGCAGAGTGGATATGGAGGGCCACATAGCCCACCTCGTGATCGTCAAGCTCCAGTCCCAGACGGCTGCGGAACAACTCTTTGATGAGAGAGGCGGCCTTAAATTCACTGTGGAACAGGGAACGGATATCATCAGTCAGGGGATTGCTGATCTGCTCACCGCTGCGAACGCGGGCAGCCGCAAAGGAGAGATGATCGGCCAGAGGCAGCATAACCCGGCGATCGACAGAGCCGAAGCGGGCTTCGGCCTCCTGCATGACAGCGTCGGCAATCTCGATAAACTCCGGATCCACATTCCGGGCCAGCTCTCTGGCGGAGCCCCGTTCCGTATCCTCGGTCAGACGGTAGACGGAGGCGCCTTCCGGTTTCTCAAAGCGTTCGGTAATTTTCTTCCCGAAGCCAAGGCCCTTTCCCAGAAGGACATATTCCTGATTGTCGTCCATGTCGATGGCGATCACGCCGTTGTTATTCAGAACTCTGCTTACCCGATACATATTCCAATCTCCCCCAAAAAGAACTATAAATTATGGTATCAGACATGGAAGAAAAAGTAAAGCTGAAAACGGTAAAAAAAGTCTTGACTTTCAGGTAAAAGTTGTTGTATAGTTGATGTGCATAAAGTGTGTAACTGTTCGGCAGGCATTAACTTAGCATAGATATCACAGGTGTTTTTGTATGTTTATGCAGGGTTGGTGTCTTTTTTTGTGTGGAAAATCCCTTCATAAACGTCAAAAATGAGATCAAATTTCAAGGAGAGAGAAAGATGAAAGACAAAATTTTTGGCGTATTGCAGCGCGTGGGCAGATCCTTTATGCTTCCCATCGCCATCCTTCCGGTAGCAGGTCTGCTGCTGGGTATCGGTAGTTCCTTTACCAATGAAACCACCATTGCCACCTATGGCCTGACCGCCATTCTGGGACATGGTACCATTTTAAATTCCCTTCTTATTATTATGAATCAGGTGGGAAGTGCTGTATTCAACAATCTGCCGCTGATCTTCGCGGTGGGCGTAGCCATCGGTATGGCCCACAAGGAAAAAGAGGTATCCGCCCTTTCCGCGCTGATCGCCTTCTTTGTAATGAATACTGCTATCAACGCCATGCTCCAGGTAAACGGTGAGATTCTGGCTGACGGCAGCATTTCTGCCGATGTACTGGAAGGAACCATCACCTCCGTGTGCGGAATCCAGTCTCTGCAGATGGGCGTGTTCGGCGGCATTCTCGTAGGTCTGGGTGTGGCAGCCCTGCACAACCGATTCCACATGATAGAGCTGCCCAGCGCACTGTCCTTTTTCGGAGGATCCCGCTTCGTTCCGATTATTTCTACCGTAGTATATATGTTTGTGGGTATTGCCATGTATTTCGTATGGCCCGTGGTACAGAGCGGTATTTACGCCCTGGGCGGCCTGGTAACCGGAAGCGGTTATGTGGGAACCCTGATTTTCGGTATCGTAAAGCGTGCGCTCATTCCTTTCGGACTGCATCATGTATTTTATATGCCTTTCTGGCAGACCGCAGTGGGCGGCACCATGGAGGTGGCAGGACAGCTGGTACAGGGCGGACAGAATATCTTCTTTGCCCAGCTTGCGGATTCCGCCAATGTGGCGCATTTCAGCGCGGATGCAACCCGGTATTTCTCCGGTGAATTTATCTTCATGATCTTCGGACTTCCGGGCGCGGCCCTGGCGATGTACCAGTGCGCGAAGCCGGAAAAGAAAAAGCAGGCGGGCGGTCTTCTTCTGTCCGCAGCCCTGGCATGTATGTTTACAGGAATCACAGAGCCCCTGGAGTTCTCCTTCCTGTTCGTAGCTCCGGCCCTGTTCGCGGTACAGGTTATTCTGGCTGGATCTGCTTACATGATTGCCCATATGCTGAACATCGCGGTAGGCCTGACCTTCTCCGGCGGTTTCCTGGATCTGTTCCTGTTCGGAATTCTGCAGGGAAATGAGAAAACCAGCTGGTTGCGGATTCTTCCGGTTGGCGTCATCTATTTTATCCTGTATTATGTGATTTTCACGGTTATGATTAAGAAGTTCAACTTCAAGACTCCGGGCCGCGAGGACGAGGACGAAGAAACCAAACTGTATACAAAAGCAGATGTAAACGCGAAAAACGGAAAAAATGCGTCAGAAGCAGGCGCTTCCTCCGCAGATCCCATGAGTGAGACCATCACCAGAGGACTGGGCGGAAAAGCCAACATCACCGGCGTGGACTGCTGCGCTACCCGTCTCAGACTGACCGTGGCAGATTCCTCCCGGGTAAATGAAGCACTGATCAAGAGCACCGGCTCCCGTGGCATTATCATCAAGGGCCAGGGCGTGCAGATTATCTATGGACCCCAGGTAACCGTTATTAAGGCAAAGCTGGAGACTTATCTGGAGACCGCGCCGGATACCTTTGAGGAGGAGAGCGCGGCTCCCGCACCCTCCACCGAGACCGCGGCAGAAACCACAGCAGAAGCAGCGCCTACAGAGGAAACGGTTGTATCTACCACCATCATTTCCAGCCCCATCACCGGTCTTGCCACAGCTCTGGAACATGTGCCGGACGAAGGCTTCGCAGGGAAAATGATGGGAGACGGCGCGGCTGTAACTCCCGAAGACGCGACCATCTGCGCTCCCGAGGACGGAGAGGTTGTATTCGTATTTGACACCAAACATGCCATCGGCTTCCAGACCGACAGCGGAGTCGCGCTGCTGCTCCACATCGGAATCGACACCGTGAAGCTGAACGGCGAAGGCTTTGAGGTTCTGGTAGAAAACGGCCAGAAGGTGAAAAAGGGCGATCCTCTCATGAAGATCGATATCGACTTCCTGAAAGCCCACGCACCGTCCCTCTGCTCCCCGGTTCTCTGCACAGAGCTTGCACCCAACCAGCGTATCCGGCAGATTGGCGACGGCGAGATCAAAGCAGGCGACGCCCTGTTCGCGGTAGAGACACTGGCGTAACGGATTTATAAGAAAAAGAGAAAAATATCTCCCGGGGGGAACATGGTTCCCCTCCGGGGGATATTTTTGGATCCGGCAGAAAAAATATGGATCTCCCAGTTGAAAAAAAACGATTTTTGTTCTATAGTATTACTAATACGGAATTTTATGCATTAAAGCAGTGCATTGAAGAGGAGATGAAAAAATGAACTTAAACCTGGCAGTTATTTCCGGCGACGGTATCGGACCGGAGGTCGTGCGGGAGGCAAGAAAAGTACTTGACCGTATCGCAGAAAAATATGGACATAAGATTCATTACACAGACTTACTGATGGGAGGGGCGTCCATTGATGTACATGGCGTACCGCTTACGGACGAAACCATCGAAATCGCCAAGAACAGCGACGCCGTCCTGATGGGCTCCATCGGCGGCAACGCAGCTACCTCGCCTTGGTATCAGCTTCCGGCAGACAGACGTCCCGAGGCGGGACTCTTAAAGCTTCGGAAGTCCCTGGGGCTGTTCGCCAACCTGCGACCGGCAATTCTTTACCGGGAGCTTCAGGACGCCTGCCCTCTTCGAAAGGATATCAGCGATAAGGGCTTCGACCTGATGATTATGCGGGAGCTGACCGGAGGACTTTACTTCGGAGCCAGAGAAACCAAGGAAGTGGACGGCGTGCTGACAGCCATAGATACGCTCACTTACAACGAAAAGGAAATCCGCCGTATCGCAAAACGCGCCTTTGACATTGCAGGGAAGAGAAGAAAGAAGGTCTGCAGCGTAGACAAGGCCAACGTGCTGGATTCCTCCAGACTCTGGAGAAAGGTAGTGGAGGAAGTGGCGAAGGAATATCCGGAGATCGAGCTGACACACATGCTGGTAGACAACTGCGCCATGCAGCTGGTGAAGGATCCGGCTCAGTTTGACGTGATTCTGACCGAGAATATGTTCGGTGACATTCTTTCTGATGAAGCCAGCATGGTAACAGGCTCTATCGGAATGCTGGCCAGCGCAAGCCTCAATGATACCCGGTTTGGTCTCTATGAGCCCAGCGGCGGATCCGCGCCGGATATTGCAGGCCAGGATATTGCCAATCCCATTGCCACGATTCTGTCCGCAGCCATGATGCTGCGTTACAGCTTTGATCTGGACCGGGAGGCAGACGCCATAGAGCAGGCGGTGCAGCAGGTGCTGACGGAGGGTTGGCGCACCGGCGATATTATGTCTGAGGGCTGTAAAAGGGTCGGAACCGCAGAGATGGGCGATCTGATTGCAGAGCGTGTATAGAAAAACGACAGAATAGCAGGATAGAAGGAGAACGAATATGAGAAGTGACGCAGTAAAAGAGGGAATGCAGCAGGCGCCTCACCGCAGCCTGTTTAACGCGCTGGGACTGACAGAAGAAGAAATGAAAAAGCCGCTGGTCGGCATCGTCAGCTCCTACAATGAGATTGTACCGGGCCATATGAATCTGGATAAGATCGTAGAGGCCGTAAAGCTTGGCGTAGCCATGGGCGGCGGTACCCCGATTGTATTTCCGGCGATCGCGGTCTGCGACGGTATCGCCATGGGACATGTGGGAATGAAGTATTCCCTGGTTACCCGGGATCTGATTGCGGATTCCACCGAATGTATGGCCATGGCTCATCAGTTCGACGCCCTGGTTATGGTTCCCAACTGTGACAAGAACGTGCCGGGACTTCTGATGGCGGCGGCGCGGATCAATGTGCCGACGATCTTCGTCAGCGGCGGCCCCATGCTGGCAGGCCATGTGCATGGACAGAAGAGAAGTCTTTCCAGTATGTTCGAGGCAGTGGGCTCCTACGCGGCGGGCACTATGACCGAGGAGGACGTAAAGGAATTCGAGGCGAAGGTATGTCCGACCTGCGGTTCCTGCTCCGGTATGTATACCGCCAACAGCATGAACTGCCTGACTGAGGCTCTGGGCATGGGACTTCCGGGCAACGGAACCATTCCGGCTGTTTACTCCGAGCGGATCAAGCTGGCAAAGCATGCCGGCATGCAGGTTATGGAGCTGTGGAAGAAGAATATCCGTCCCCGCGATATTATGACCAAGGAGGCATTCCTGAACGCCCTGACCGTGGATATGGCTCTCGGCTGCTCCACCAACAGTATGCTGCACTTGCCGGCGATCGCCCATGAAGCAGATGTGGATCTGAACATGGAGATTGCCAACGAGATGAGCGCCAGAACGCCGAACCTGTGCCATCTGGCTCCGGCAGGCCCCACCTACATGGAGGATCTGAACGAGGCAGGCGGCGTCTACGCAGTTATGAACGAGTTAAATAAGAAGAACCTGTTGAACACAGATCTGATTACTGTAACCGGTAAGACCGTCGGCGAGAACATTGCAGGCTGTATCAACCGGAATCCGGAGGTCATCCGACCCATTGACAATCCCTACAGCGAGATCGGCGGTATCGCTGTCCTGAAGGGAAATCTGGCTCCGGATACGGGCGTTGTAAAGCGCTCCGCCGTGGTTCCGGAGATGATGGTACATGAAGGACCGGCCCGGGTATTTGACTGCGAGGAGGACGCAATCGCAGCCATCAAGGGCGGCAAAATCGTGGCAGGCGATGTGGTTGTGATCCGTTACGAGGGACCAAAGGGCGGACCGGGTATGAGAGAGATGCTGAATCCCACCTCTGCCATCGCAGGCATGGGACTGGGATCTACTGTAGCCCTGATTACTGACGGCCGTTTCAGCGGAGCCTCCAGAGGAGCTTCCATCGGACATGTATCGCCCGAGGCGGCAGTGGGCGGCCCCATCGCCCTGGTAGAGGAGGGAGATCGGATTCTCATCGATATTCCGCATAATAAGCTGGAGGTTTTGGTTTCCGACGAGGTGCTGGCAGAGCGGAAAGCAAAATGGCAGCCCAGAGAGCCCCGGGTAACCACCGGATATCTGGCGCGCTACGCCAAGATGGTAACCTCCGGAAACAGAGGCGCGATTCTGGAAAAATAATCCGGAGCATAGAAAGAATACGCAGGCAGAATTCCTGTGAAGAAAGAATAGATAAAAGGGGAGAGCAATATGCAGCTTACAGGATCACAGATTTTAGTAGAATGTCTCAAAGAGCAGGGCGTAGATACCGTATTCGGTTACCCGGGAGGAGCCATTTTGAATGTATACGATGAATTATATAAGCACAGTGATGAGATTCGTCATATCCTGACCTCTCATGAGCAGGGAGCGTCCCATGCGGCAGACGGCTATGCCAGAGCCACAGGCAAGGTAGGCGTATGTCTGGCTACCTCAGGTCCGGGTGCCACCAACCTGGTTACGGGTATTGCTACCGCTTATATGGATTCCGTTCCCATGGTAGCCATCACCTGTAATGTAGGCAAGGGAATGCTGGGAAGGGACTCCTTCCAGGAGGTAGATATCTCCGGTATCACCATGCCGATTACTAAGCATAATTTCATCATCAAGGACGTGGAAGCGCTGGCTCCGGCTCTCCGCAGAGCCTTTGATATCGCCAGAAGCGGCCGTCCCGGCCCGGTGCTGGTGGACATCACCAAGAATGCTACGGCAGATAAGACGGAGTATGAGTATCGGAAGCCGCAGCTGCCGGAGCGTGTCACAGAGACAATCCGGGAAGAGGATCTGGAGAAGGCCCTGGAGATGATCCGGGAAGCGGAGCGCCCCTTTATCTTTGTAGGCGGCGGTTCCGTCATCTCCGGCGCTTCGGAGGAAATTAACGAGCTGGCTCATAAGATCCAGGCCCCGGTCTGTGATTCCCTTATGGGAAAAGGCGCGTTTGACGGCACCGATCCGCTGTATACCGGTATGCTGGGTATGCATGGAACCAAAGCGTCCAACTTCGGTGTGGCCCACTGCGATCTGCTGATTACTCTGGGCGCCCGCTTCAGCGACCGCGTGACCGGAGATACCAGCCGGTTCGCGAAGAAAGCAAAGGTTCTGCAGATTGATGTGGATCCGGCGGAGATCAATAAGAACGTACTGGTCAGCGGAAGTGTGATTGGAGACGTAAAGTCCGTTGTGGCAATGCTGAATGAGAGATTGTCGGAAATGAAGCATGAGGCCTGGACCGCAGAGGTAGAGGCTCTGAAGAATCAATATCCGCTGAAGTTTGACGGTGACCGTCTGACAGGACCCTATGTGGTAGAGGAGCTGTACCGGGTTACCAAGGGCGACGCCATCATTACGACAGAGGTGGGCCAGAATCAGATGTGGGCTGCCCAGTATTATAAGTATAAGGAGCCCAGAACTTTCCTGACTTCCGGTGGTTTGGGAACCATGGGCTATGGCCTGGGAGCCAGTATCGGAGCCAAGCTGGGCCGTCCGGACAAGACGGTTGTCAATGTGGCGGGCGACGGCTGCTTCCGCATGAATATGAATGAGATTGCCACAGCGGCCCGTTATAACGTACCGATTATCCAGTTAGTGTTGAATAACCATGTGCTGGGTATGGTGCGCCAGTGGCAGACCTTGTATTACGGACAGCGTTATTCCGCGACGGTGCTGGATGACCAGGTGGATTTTGTAAAGCTGGCAGAGGCTATGGGTGCAGTCGGCATGCGTGTGACAAAGAAAGAAGAAGTCGCTCCGGCTCTGGAAAAGGCCATTTCCCTTGGCCGTCCGGTGGTTCTGGAGTGTGTCATCGACAGTGATGATAAGGTGTTCCCGATGATGTCTCCGGGAGCCCCGCTGGAGGATACCTTCGACGCGGACGATTTAAATCAGAAATAGGGACAAGAGAGAAAATAGAGTGGAGTAGAATGAAAAATGATAGCGGTAATAAAGCGGATACGTTGGTATCTCTGGATCCTGATCGTTCTTGTGTTGGCATACGTGGGAGTTTCCATTTATTTTATGGAGCATTTTTTCCCGGGAACCACATTTAACGGAGCAAACGCAGATCTGTATACGGTAAAGCAGGTAAATGAACTTCTGCTTTCCCAGGGAAATGCCTATACTCTGACGCTGGAGGAGCGGGGCGGCGATACGGTCACCCTGACTCCGAAGAAACTGGGTATGAGCTTTTCGGATAATGAGGAAGTGCGGGTGCTGAAGCGGAAGCAGAACGGTTTTCTGTGGCCCAGGCTGTTCTGGGAAAAGGATTCTTATCAGATTGGTCCGAAGCTTTCCTTCGATGAGGATACCCTTGCGGAAACCATGCTGGAATGTGTGAAGCAGGGTGCTTCCCCGGAAAACGCCTGGGTCGAGATGACAGAAGATGGATACGAGGTCCATAAGGAGGAACAGGGCGCAGAGGTAGACAGCCGGGTTCTGGAAGATCAGATTCGGTCCGCAGCCTCCAATCTGTTGGAAACGCTGGATCTGGAGGAGACAGGCTGCTATGTGAAGCCTGAGATTACCACCGAATCAGAGCAGATAACAGATCTGACCGATGAGCTTGACAAGTGGCTTGGCGCATCCGTCACCTACACCTTCGGAAATCAGAAGGAGATAGTAGATCGATCGGTTATCAGCTGTTTTATTACCATTGACGAGGATTACCAGGCGACCCTTTCCAGGGAAGCCGTCGCTGACTGGGTGGCAGAGCTTGCGAAGGAGCGGGATACCTATAAGCAGGCCCGCAGCTTCCAGAGCACCCTGCGGGGAACCGTTACCGTAAAGGGCGGCAACTACGGCTGGCAGATCGATAAGGCGGCCGAGAGTGAAGCCTTGTTTGCGAGCCTTGAAAAGGGCGAAACTGTCACAAAGGAACCGGCCTATAGTCACGAGGGCAATACCTGGGACGGCCCCAACGGAGATATCGGCAATACCTATATCGAGGTGGATCTGAGCGCCCAGCATATGTGGTGCTACAAAAACGGCGCGCTGGTTGTGGACACAGACGTGGTAACCGGCAATATCAGCCGTGGCTATAATACGCCTGCCATCGTAGCGCAGATTCAGTATAAGACCCGCAATGCGGTGCTGAAGGGCGACAATTACCGGACTCCGGTGAATTACTGGATGCCTTTTTACGGCAATTACGGAATCCATGACGCCTACTGGCGCTCCCAGTTTGGCGGAGAGGTCTATCTGACCAACGGTTCCCACGGCTGTGTCAATACGCCGCTGGCAGCCATGAAGCAGGTGTACGCCAATATGGAAAAGGGTACGCCGGTTGTCCTCTATTAATCAAGAGGATATTCGCAATGGAAGCAGGGGACTTACTTGATTCGGTTAAAAAATGATTGACAAGAGTTTAACAAGGTACTAGAATAAAGAAAATTACATAATATACATAAAACCTGCAAATATTCAGACAAATCGGGAAAGGCTGCAGGAACGTAAGTAAAAAGTGGGAGGAATGAAAAAATGAGTCGTGTGTATAATTTTTCAGCAGGACCGGCTGTTATGCCGGAGGAGGTTTTGCGCGAGGCAGCAGATGAGATGCTGGACTACCGGGGAACAGGAATGTCCGTGATGGAAATGTCACACCGCTCCAAGGCCTTTGAGACCATCATTCAGGAGGCGGAGCAGGACCTGCGCGATCTGATGCAGATTCCGGACAATTATAAGGTGCTGTTCATGCAGGGCGGAGCCCATCTCCAGTTTGCGGCAATTCCCATGAACCTGATGAAAAACAAGGTGGCTGATTATATCATCACCGGACAGTGGGCGAAGAAGGCGTTCAAGGAGGCGCAGATTTACGGAAAGGCCAATGCCATCGCTTCTTCGGAGGACGAAACCTTCTCCTATATTCCGGATTGCTCCGATCTGCCTGTCAGCCCGGACGCGGATTATGTATACATCTGTGAAAATAACACCATCTACGGAACCAAGTTCCATACACTGCCGGATACCAAGGGGAAGACACTGGTATCGGATATCTCCTCCTGCTTCTTGTCAGAGCCGGTGGACGTAAGCAAATACGGCCTGCTCTACGGCGGCGTACAGAAAAACGTGGGCCCCGCGGGAATGGCTATCGTGATTATCCGGGAGGACCTGATCACCGAGGACGTGCTTCCCTATACACCGACTTATATGAAATACAAGATTCACGCGGACGCGGATTCTCTTTACAATACGCCTAACTGCTACTGCATCTATATGTGCGGTAAGGTCTTCAAATGGCTGAAGAAGCAGGGTGGTCTGGAAGCGATGAAGGCCCGCAATGAGGAGAAGGCAAAGGTTCTCTATGATTTCCTGGATTCCAGCAAGCTCTTCAAGGGTACCGTACGCAAGGAGGACCGTTCCATCATGAACGTACCTTTTGTGACCGGAGACAAGGAGCTGGACGCAAAATTCATCAAAGAGGCTACGGAGGCAGGCTTTGTGAACCTGAAGGGACACAGAAGCGTAGGCGGAATGCGGGCAAGCATTTACAACGCCATGCCCCTGGAGGGCGTAAAGGCCCTGGTAGCGTTCATGAAGAAATTTGAGGAGGATAATTAAGCCATGTATCAGTACAAATGCATGAATCAGATCGCTCAGGTGGGTCTGGATCATTTCACAAAGGATTATCAGCAGGTAGAGGATATGAATGAGGCAGACGCGCTGCTGGTGCGGAGCGCAGCCCTTCATGATACAGAATTTCCGGAGAATCTGAAGGCCATTGCCCGCGCCGGGGCCGGAGTCAACAACATTCCCCTGGCCAAATGCGCGGAGCAGGGAATCGTGGTATTCAATACGCCGGGTGCCAATGCCAATGGCGTTAAAGAACTGGTACTGGCAGGTATGCTGCTGGCGGCCAGAGATATCATCGGCGGCGTAAACTGGGTACAGTCGGAGCGTATGAATGAGGAGATCAGCAAGCTTGCGGAAAAGCAGAAAAAGCAGTTTGCCGGTCACGAGATCCAGGGAAAGAAGCTGGGTATCATCGGTCTGGGAGCCATCGGCGTCCAGGTGGCGAACGCAGCGACTCATCTTGGCATGGAAGTGCTGGGTTATGATCCCTATATCTCCGTGGACGCAGCCTGGAATTTGTCCCGCAATATCCGCCATATTACCAATGTGGACGATATTTACAAGGAGTGCGATTATATCACCATTCATGTGCCCTTGATGGACAATACAAAGGGTATGATCAACGCAGAAGCCATCGAGAAGATGAAGGACGGCGTGGTTGTCCTGAACTATGCCCGTGACCTTCTGGTAGACGAGAAGGCGATGGTAGACGCACTGAAGAAGGGCAAGGTAGCCCGTTACATGACAGACTTTCCGAATCCTGTTACCGCAGGCGCAAAGGGAGTCATCGTGACGCCCCATCTGGGAGCGTCCACAGAGGAGGCAGAGGAAAACTGTGCGCGGATGGCGGTAAAGGAGCTTCGTGGCTATCTGGAGTATGGCAATATCCAGCATTCCGTCAACTATCCGGACTGCGATATGGGTATTCCCAGCTATCCGGCCCGTGTGGCAATCTGCCATCGAAATGTAAAAAATATGTTGAGCCAGTTTACAACCATTCTCGGTGAGGCCAACTATAACATTGGCAACATGACCAACAAGAGCCGCGGAGACTATGCGTATTCCATGTTCGATCTGGAGAGCGCCGCAAGTCCGGAACTGATCGAGAAGCTGGAGGCGGTAGATGGCGTACTGAAAGTGCGGGTGATCTGCTGATGGCCAGGATCAGAGCTTTCCGGGGCATTCGTCCCGCAGCCGGGAAGGAAGCGGAGATCGCGGCCCTGCCCTATGATGTATACAACTGGGAGGAGGCCAGAAGGGCCGTACAGGGTCACCCCTTGTCCTTTCTTCGTATCGACCGGGCGGAGACCCAGCTTCCGGAGGATACGGACATCTATGCGCCGGAGGTCTATCAGAAAGCAAAGGAGCTGCTCTGGGGAATGGTACGGGATGGAGATTTTATACAGGACGATACGCCCTGCTATTATCTCTATGAGCTGACCATGAACGGCCGCAGCCAGACAGGGATCGTGGCCTGCGCTTCCATCGACGATTACCGGAACGGCGTGATCAAAAAGCATGAAAATACCCGCCGGGAGAAGGAAGAGGACCGGGTGCGCCATGTGGACGTCTGCGACGCCCAGACCGGACCGATTTTCCTGGCGTACCGGAACCGGGAGGATCTGAAGAAGCAGGTGGCCGGGGTGAAAGCGGAACCGGCTCTGTTTGATTTCGTTTCGGAGGACGGTATCCGTCATCGGGGCTGGAGGATTGCGGACACAGAAAAAATCAGCGCTGTCTATGAGACTTTTTCGCAGATGGACGCCCTGTATATCGCGGACGGACACCATCGGGCGGCATCGGCTGTGCGCGTAGGTGTGAAGCGTCGGGAGGAGCATCCGGGTTATACCGGCGAGGAGGAGTTTAACTACTTCTTATCTGTGATTTTCCCGGACGATGAACTGATGATTATGGATTACAACCGCGTGGTCCGGGATTTGAACGGGCTTACACCGGAAGAATTTTTAGACCGGGTTCAGAAGGTCTTTACGGTGGAAGCGCTGACAGGTGCGGAGCATCCGAAGAAAAAGGGACAGGTGACACTGTTCCTGGAAGAACGATGGTATCTGTTGACTTTGAAGCCGGAGTATGAAAACGATGATCCGGTAGAGGGGCTGGACGTGTCTGTCCTGCAGAAGGAGATTCTGGCACCGGTCCTGGGAATTCAGGATCCGAAGACCGACAGCCGGATAGATTTTGTCGGCGGAATCCGGGGCTTATCTGAACTGGAGAGACGGGTACATACGGATATGAAGGTGGCTTTTGCCATGTATCCTACATCTATCGGGGAGCTTTTTGCCGTGGCAGACGCGGGACGCCTGATGCCTCCCAAGTCCACCTGGTTTGAGCCGAAGCTTCGGAGCGGTCTGTTTATTCATGCGCTGCGCTAATCCTGTTTATGTTGGTCATTTGGCCTGAAATGGGCAATATTCCCAAAAATCGCTTGCAATATCTGGTAAAATGCACTATAATAGGCGCTGTTAATGATTTGGAAGTGCAATAGTCAGAGGAGGATTAGTATGACTGCTAAAAAAGTAACACAGACCACTAAAAAGGCAGAAAACGTGAAGATAAACGCTCCGGCTAAGACAGTAGAGACAGCAAAAGCAGAGACAGCAGTGAAGGCCGAGACAGAAGTAAAAGAGGCACCGAAGGCAGAGACCGTAAAAGCAGAGCCCGCAAAGGCTGAGGCACCGAAGGCAGAGGCTAAGAAGGCTCCCGCAAAGCGCGGCCCGAAGCCGAAGACAGAGGCTAAGAAGGCTGAGAAGAAGGAAGCGGTACAGAACGTATACGTTCAGTTCGCAGGAAAAGAGATCAGCACCACAGCGCTGACTGAGCTGGTTACCGAGAAGTGGGTAGCGCTGGGACACAGAGCTTCCTCTATCAAGAGCCTGGATCTGTATGTAAAGCCGGAAGACAGCGCGGCTTACTATGTAATCAACGGTAAGGAAAGCGGCAAGATCGAGCTGTAATTTTATAACATGATGCCAGGGTCAAAAGGTCTAAGCCCACATGAGCTTGCTCATAGATGGGTGAAAGACCTTAGGACCCGACCCGATATGAGCATAGAAGTGGGATGATAATCCCACGATATGCGAATGTTGGGTAGGATTGTGGGAGTGCGCAGCACGGAGCAATCCGTAGGCATCAAAGTCGGGGGCTTTTGACCCCGACATCATAACATACGAATTTGAAAAGAACCTGTGACAGAGATCGGATTAGATAGCTCCCTGTCACAGGTTTTTTATGTAATAGGAAATTCCTATGGAATCCCCTATTACATAAAAAATATTATCGCACTGCGGCGGCGAGGTAGTATGTCGCTTACGCGACCCGCCGCAGGCGGAGAATCCTGCTTTGCAGGATTCTTTCTTTCACCCTCATGTACGCGCTATAAAGCCAAATGTCCGCTGTAGATAAATTTTTTTACATTTTCTGCTTGTAATTCCGGTTTGAACGTGCTATACTAAGGCCCATATCAGAAACCGCGAACAAATGTCTTTGACAGAGGGACAAAAAGATGGAAAATGTCCATGACAGTTGTAAGAGCGGAAAGAGGAGGAAGAAAGTTATGAAAAAGCGTGCATTATCAGTATTGCTTGCGGCAGCCATGGTCAGCACCCTGCTGGCAGGATGCGGCAAGGGAGGAAGCGACAGCGCTGCAGGAGCAGACGCGTCCGCGACTGGTGGAAATGTGGTAAAGATTGGTGTCTACGAGCCCGCGTCCGGAGACAACGGAGCAGGCGGAAAGCAGGAGACACTGGGTATCCAGTATGCGAACAAGGTTACTCCCACGGTAGAGATTGGGGGAACAGAGTATACGGTACAGCTGGATATCGTAGATAACGAATCCTCCAATGACAAGGGACCCTCCGCGGCAGCTACCCTGGTCAGCGATAAGGTATCTGTTGTGCTTGGTTCCTATGGCTCCGGTGTTTCCATCGCAGCTTCCGATGTATTCAAGGAGGCAGGAATCCCGGCCATCGGCGTTACCTGTACCAACCCGCAGGTTACAGAGGGCAACACCCATTACTTCCGTATCTGCTTCCTGGATCCTTTCCAGGGAACGGTTCACGCGAACTTCGCCAAAGACAAATTTAACGCAAAGAAAGCGTATGTCCTGACCAAGCTTGGCGACGACTATTCCACAGGACTTGGTTACTACTTCACACAGGCCTTTGAGGCGCTGGGCGGAGAAGTTGTGGCAGAGACCTTCCAGGAAGGAAACAGCGACTTTACCTCTTACATTACATCTGCAAAGAAGGCAGGAGCCGACGTATTCTTTGCTCCCAGCTCTACCGAGGCAGCAGCCCTGATTATCGAGCAGGCAGCCGCACAGGGACTGGGAATGCCGATTCTTTCCACAGATACCTGGGATTCCAACGTGATCCTGAATGCCGCAAAGGGCAAGGACCTGGAGATTTATGTAACCACCTTCTATCAGGAGGGCGCAAATCCGGAGTTCGATGCAGGCATCAAGGAGTGGATCAACAGCGACAACACAGCGAAGGCAAATAATGGCGGCGACGATACCGTATCCGGTCTGACTGTTATGGGCTATGACGCATACTACACCGCGCTGGAGGCTCTGAAGGTAGCGGGAAGCACAGACCCGGCAGCTGTAAACGAGGCGCTTTGGAATGTGGATTATACCGGCGTAACCGGACACATCACCTTCAATGAGACAGGTGACGCGAACCGTGACACCGCTTACATCAAGCAGGCCAACACCGAGACAGGCGCGTGGGAGTTCGTGGCAGAGCAGAGCGTAAGCAAATAAGTTACAGAAAGAAAAAAGCTTAGAATGCCTGGTGGCGGGAGCGTTTTCCTTCGCTCCCGCCATACATGTGTTTTGAACCTGATTTTTTGGAGGTTATGTATGGAATGGATCAACCAGAACCTGCCGTACCTGATGGCAGGTATTTCCGTAGGCGGACAGTATGCGCTGATTGCTATCGGCTATACCATGGTTTACGGAATTTTACGACTGATTAACTTTGCACATGGCGATATTTTCATGGTGGCGGGCCTGATCATGGTATACGCCATGACGGTGATACCTATTTACGTGGCGATCCCGCTGATGATTGTCTTGACGGTGCTTCTGGGCTTCCTGGTGGAGCGTGTGGCTTACAAGCCTCTTCGGAGCGCGCCCCGTATGTCGATCATGATATCCGCCATCGGCGTGTCTTATCTGCTGCAGAACCTGGCGCTTTACGTGACCGGAGGTCTGTCCCAGCAGTATCCGGCCATTCCCTGGCTCAGCGATACCATCTCCGTGTTCGGAGCAACCACCAAGCGTGTTACCGTCATCACTCCGGTTCTGACCATTGTGCTGGTTCTGGCGCTGGTGGCGCTGATTAAGTATACGAAGATCGGTATGGCCATGCGCGCGGCCTCCCGTGATTTTGAAATCTCCCAGCTTATGGGAATTAAGATCAATTCCGTCATCAGCATGACCTTTATCATCGGAAGCTTTCTGGCGGCCATCGGAAGTATGCTGTTCTTTACCAATTACACAGGCGTAACCCCGACGGCAGGCGCTATGCCGGGCCTGAAGGCCTTTGTCGCGGCAGTATTCGGCGGTATCGGTTCCATTCCCGGCGCGGTGATCGGAGCGTTTATCATCGGTATCTGTGAAAATATCATTAAGGGTCTGGGCTGGACCACCTTCTCGGACGCGTTTACCTTTGCCCTTTTGATTGTCATTCTCATTGCCAAGCCCACGGGCCTGTTCGGTGAGAAGGTTATTGATAAGGTATAAGGAGGCGTTCAATCATGAAAAAACAGACAAAGGTCATGTGGAACGTCGGTCTGATTGGAGGACTTCTCCTTCTGCTTTTTGTGCTGGAGCAGCTTCTGCCGTCCGGTTCCATGTTATTTACCGTATTGAAAAAGGGCGCGATTTACGCGCTGGTGGCAGTGTCCATGAACCTGCTGAACGGCTTTACCGGCCTGTTTTCCTTAGGCCAGGCAGGCTTTATGCTGCTGGGAGCCTATACCTACGGCATTCTTACCATTCCGACAGAAATGAGAGCCAGCGTCTATCAGTATTTTGACGGCGGCATTGTGCAGTTTGCGATTCCGGTTCCCTTAGCTCTGATTGCGGGCGGCGTCGTGGCAGGCATTTTCGCGTACCTGATCGGTCTTCCGGTGCTTCGCCTGAAAAGCGACTATCTGGCCATCGCGACCCTGGGCTTCGCGGAGATTATCCGTGCGGTGTTCCAGTGGGATAAGCTTGGCCCGCTGACCAACGGCTCCAACCTGCTTCGTAATTTTCCGGCCTTCAAGTCGGTTCTGTATCCCTTTATCGTGTCTGGCATCTGCATCGCGCTGATTGTATTGCTGATCAATTCCACCTATGGCCGGGCCTTCAAGGCTATTCGTGACGATGAGATCGCGGCGGAGGCCATGGGAATCAATCTGGCCCATCACAAACGGCTGGCCTTCGTGATCAGCTCCTTTTTCGCCGGAATCTCCGGAGGACTGCTGGCTATGTACCAGACTACCATTCAGGCTTCCATGTTCAAGTCAGCCATGACCTATGAGATTCTGCTGATTGTGGTAATCGGCGGTATCGGATCCGTGACAGGAAGCTGTATCAGCTCCTTCCTGTTCATTGCCTGCTCCGAGTGGTGGCTGCGGTTCCTGGACAATGACAATCTGTATATCGGAAGCTTTCATGTGCCTCTCTTACGCGCCGGTTTCCGTAAGGTTGTTTTCGCGGTCATTATTATGTGCGTAGTGCTGTTCTACCGGAAGGGTATTATGGGAGATAAGGAGTTTTCGATTGAAGGAATCGCGAATTTCTTCCGCAGATTAGGCAGAAAAAAGAAAGGTACGGAAGGAGGCGCTTCCAGATGAATACAGAAAATGTTCTGAAAGTAGAAAATGTCACCATGCAGTTTGGCGGCGTCATTGCGGTAGACAATATGAACCTGGAGGTCAACAGAGGAGAGATTGTATCCCTCATCGGCCCCAACGGAGCCGGTAAGACTACAGCCTTCAACGTGATCACAGGCGTGTATGCCCCCAGCAACGGCGCTATCTATTATAAAGGAAATAAAATCGTACAGAATCACCCGCAGGGGAAAATGAAGAAGCTGTACCGGGGAGAAAATCCGGTCATGTATGAGGGACAGCATGTGCTGGCGCCCACGCCGGATAAGATTACCCGTCTGGGAATTGCCAGAACCTTCCAGAATATCCGTCTGTTTAAGAGCCAGACCGTATTTGATAATATTCTGATTGCCAAGCATATGCTGCGGACCAGCAATATTTTTACCGCTACTTTCCATTTAAATGGAAAGGAAGAGGCCAGGATGCGGGAGGAGACCGAGCGGCTTCTGGAAATCGTGGGACTGACCGACGTAAGAGATGAGCTGGCAACCTCTTTGCCCTACGGCAAGCAGCGCCATCTGGAGATCGCCCGGGCCCTGGCTACCAAACCGGAGCTTCTTTTGCTGGATGAGCCGGCGGCAGGCATGAATCCCCAGGAAACCCTGGAGCTGACGGAGTTTATTGATGAGATCCGCAAAAAATTCAACCTGACTGTCTTTATGATTGAGCATCATATGGATCTGGTTATGGAGATTTCCGACCGTATCTATGTGCTGGATTTCGGAAAGCCCATTGCGGAGGGTACGCCGGAGGAGATCCGGAACAATCCGAAGGTAATCGAAGCATATCTGGGAGGTGCGGACGATGAGTAATATTCTGGAAGTAAAGGATTTGAATGTATCCTACGGCGGAATCAAGGCCGTAAAGGATATCAGCTTTGCGGTACCCAAAGGGGAGGTTGTCACCCTGATTGGAGCCAACGGAGCCGGAAAAAGCTCCACCCTCCGTTCCATCGTGGGACTGGTGAAGCCGGAGAGCGGAAGCATTCTTTTAAAGGGCGAGGAGCTGACAGGCATACCTACCGAGCAGATTGTGACCAAGGGTATCACCCTGGTACCGGAGGGACGCCGGGTATTCCCGGATATGACTGTGGCAGAGAACCTGAAAATCGGCGCGTATATGCGTAAGGATTCCCTGGATGAGGATATGAACTGGGTCTATGATCTGTTCCCGCGGCTGAAGGAGCGTTCCTGGCAGCTGGCCGGAACCCTGTCCGGAGGCGAGCAGCAGATGCTGGCCATCGGCCGGGCGCTCATGTCCAGGCCGGAGATTATCATGATGGACGAGCCTTCCCTGGGATTGGCACCCATCGTTGTCCGGGGCGTCTTTGATATCATCCGTGAAATCAATAAGCAGGGCGTAACGATTCTTCTGGTAGAGCAGAATGCCAATATGGCCCTGAAGGCGGCGAACTTAGGATACGTTATGGAGACAGGCCGCATTACCTTAAGCGGAACCGGAGTGGAGCTTCTGGAAAATGAAGCAGTGAAGGCGGCGTATCTGGGAAAAGCGAAGAAATCATAAGAAAATCCATTTACATTTTTGGAAAAACCATGTATACTAAACGTCGGTGCAGTGCGTCGTGCTGCGCTGACGTTATTATTATTTTAGTTATTAACCTAATGGAGGGATACAAGCTATGGTAAAAGCAATCGTAGGCGCCAACTGGGGTGACGAGGGAAAGGGCAAGATCACAGACATGCTTGCTCAGAAGTCTGACATCATCGTCCGTTTTCAGGGCGGTGCAAACGCAGGCCACACAATCGTAAACAATTATGGAAAGTTCGCGCTGCACAGCCTGCCGTCTGGTGTGTTTTACAATCACACCACCAGCATCATCGGAAATGGAGTAGCACTGAATATTCCGGTTCTGTTCAACGAGATTCAGAGTATTGTGGAGAAGGGAGTACCCGCTCCGAAGATTCTCGTATCCGATCGCGCGCAGATTGTGATGTCTTATCATATCCTGTTTGACCAGTGCGAGGAGGAACGTCTGGGAGGAAAAGCCTTCGGTTCCACCAAGTCCGGTATCGCGCCCTTTTATTCTGATAAATATGCGAAGATTGGCTTCCAGGTCAGCGAGCTGTTCGCGGACGAAAAGTATCTTCGCGATAAGATCGCCAATGTATGCGTGAAGAAGAATGTGGTTCTGGAGAACCTATATCATAAGCCGGCTCTCGATGAGGATAAGCTCTATGAGGAACTGATGGAGTATAAGAAGATGGTAGAGCCCTACGTATGTGACGTGTCCAAGTATCTGTGGGACGCTATCCATGAGGGCAAGAACATCCTGCTGGAGGGTCAGCTTGGATCTATGAAGGATCCGGATCACGGCATTTACCCGATGGTTACCTCTTCCTCTACCCTGGCAGCTTACGGTGCCATCGGCGCAGGTATTCCGCCTTATGAGATTAAGGAGATCATCGTAGTCAGCAAGGCATACTCCAGTGCCGTAGGCGCAGGCGCGTTCGTCAGCGAGATCTTCGGAGAAGAGGCAGACGAGCTGAGACGCAGAGGCGGCGACGGCGGAGAGTTCGGCGCAACCACAGGCCGTCCCAGAAGAATGGGCTGGTATGACTGTGTAGCTTCCAAGTATGGCTGCCGGATCCAGGGCGCTACCGGCGTGGCGTTTACCGTTACAGATGTTCTGGGCTACCTGGATGAAATTCCGGTTTGCGTAGGCTATGAGATCGACGGAAAGGTTACCACAGATTTCCCGACAACTTATCTGCTGGAGAAGGCAAAGCCTGTATACGAGGTACTGCCGGGCTGGAAATGCGATATCCGCGGCATCAAGAAGTACGAGGATCTGCCGGAAAACTGCCGCAAGTATGTGGAGTTCATCGAGAAGCATATCGAGTGTCCGATTACCATGGTTTCCAACGGACCGGGACGTGACGATATCATTTTCCGCAATAAATAAGGTACGTTATGATTGATACAGTTATTTTCGATATTGGTAAAGTCCTGATGGATTACAGCTGGGATCAGTATCTGCATGGAATCGTGCCGGATGAGATCCCGTACAGAACGCTGGAGGAAGCAGTGTTTCTGAGCCCCTGTTGGGAAGAGCATGACAAGGGCCTGATGACAGAGGAAGAGGAACTGTGGGATTTTATATCCAACGCGCCGGATTATGAGCCGGAGATTCGTGCTGTCTATGAGAATCTGGGACGGTGTACCTGGAGCTTTCCCTATGCGAATGCATGGATTGGGGAACTGAAGGCCCGGGGTCTGAAGGTATATGCCCTGTCGAACTGGCAGAAGCGGATCTTTGAGCAGAATGAGGAGACCATGATGGGATTTTTAGGACAGATGGATGGATATCATCTTTCCTATCGGACCCATAAGAACAAGCCGGATCCGGAAGCGTTCAGCGGTCTGCTTGAGCACTATGGAATCGTTCCGGAAAATGCGGTTTTCATAGACGACAATGCGGAGAATGTGGAAGCGGCAAACAGACTGGGAATCCATGGAATCCGTTTTGCGTCCTATGAACAGGCGCGGGAAGAATTAAATAAAATGCTGTAAGACAAAGACCCTGCGCATTAATTGCGCAGGGTCTGTTACGTCCGGATACTTATTTTTTCAGATACCGGGCCAGCATAATGCAGGCATAGATGAAGACCGGAATAAAAATAGTACATACGATGGAAGCCTTCAGCCAGTTCTTTCCCTCGGTGGGGTCGATGAAGGCGAAGACCAGGGTCAGAAGATACATACCCACCAGCAGCACCACGCCGATGAGGGCCAGAATTCGTTTACATTTATTGTCTTTCATAGCAGTTTTTCTTATAGAAGAATCCTTTCTGTCTTAGTTCCGGGATCCTGGTTTTCAGTTTCCCTCTCTTTTATTTATCACAAAAAAGAAAAAAGCGCAAATACTTTGTATAAAAGAATGGGACAGGGATATACTAACATCAGACAAAAGAGAAACGAATTACTTATATCCTCCCCTTTAGCAGATCACCCCGAAGCGCCAAAAACGCTTCGGGGTGATTTCGTCTGCAGACCGGAAAAGGAAAGGGCAGATTTGGGCCGGAACATAGCCCGGAATACAAAATACAGCTTGATTTTTAATATCTGTCCTGCTATATTTAAAAAATAGAAATGTTTTAAGCAAAGGATGGAGATTAAATTATGGCATTACTGAAACAGTGGCGCGATATGGCCTACGATGAGAAAGCAAATAAGGGTGACATCCAGAGATTCTGGGCGAACTATTTCAATATTGAGAAGGGCATCTACGAGCAGCTTCTTACAGATCCGGATACTGAGGTAAAAGGTACGGTCAAGGAACTGGCAGAGAAGTACGGACAGGACGTGATGACTATGACAGGCTTCCTGGATGGCATCAACGACAGTCTGGTAGAGCCGAACCCCATCGAGGAGATGGAGGAGGATACGGTGGTATCCCTGAGGTTTGATAAAGAGAAGCTTTACAAGAACATGGTAGACGCAAAGGCAGACTGGCTCTATGAGCTGCCCCAGTGGAAAGAGATCTTTTCTGAGGAGAAGCTGCATGAGCTGTATCTGGAGCAGAAAAAGTCCAATACCATCGTAAAGGGACCGAAGATCGGCCGTAACGATCCCTGCCCCTGTGGAAGCGGAAAGAAGTACAAAAAGTGCTGCGGAAAGAACGCGTAAAGGCGCGGGAGGAGAATGATTATGAAAATTACACTGAAGGACGGCTCCGTAAAGGAGTACGCAGAAAGCAAATCCGTATATGAGATTGCCCAGGACTTAAGCGAAGGACTGGCGCGTATGACCGTGGCAGGCGAGCTGAACGGCGAGGTTGTAGACTTAAGAACAGTCATTGACAAGGACTGCCAGCTGAATATTCTGACCCTGAAGGACGAGAAGGCCCTGCCGGTTCTGCGCCATACTGCAAGCCATGTGATGGCCCAGGCAGTAAAGCGCCTGTACCCCACGGTAAAGCTGGCTATCGGACCCTCCGTAGCAGACGGCTTTTACTACGATATGGACTTTGAGACTCCGCTGACTTCCGACGATTTTGATAAGATTGAAGCCGAGATGAAGAAGATCATCAAGGACAATCTGGAGATCGTACGCTTTACCAAGCCCCGCGAGGAAGCTATCGCATTTATGAAGGAAAAGGGAGAGCCCTACAAGGTAGAGCTGATCGAGGACCTTCCGGAGGATGCGGAAATCAGCTTCTACCAGCAGGGTGAGTTCGTGGATCTGTGCGCAGGACCGCACCTTAAGAGTACCAAAGACGTAGGCAAGGCTTTCAAGATCATGAGCCTGGCAGGCGCGTACTGGAGAGGCGACGAGCACAACAAGATGCTGACCCGTCTTTACGCTACCGCATTTCCGAAAAAGGAAGAGCTGGAAGCATACATCACCATGATGGAGGAAGCAAAGAAGCGTGACCACAGAAAGCTTGGCAAGGAGCTGGGTCTCTTTATGATGCACGAAGCAGGACCGGGCTTTCCGTTCTTCCTGCCGAAGGGAATGACGCTTAAGAATACCCTGATTGACTACTGGAGAGAGATCCACAAGAAGGCAGGCTACGTAGAGGTATCTACCCCGATTATCCTGAACAGAAGCCTGTGGGAGACCTCCGGACACTGGGATCACTATAAGAATAACATGTACACTACCGTCATCGACGGCGAGGACTACGCGATCAAACCGATGAACTGTCCGGGCGGCGTTCTGGTTTATGCGGCAGAGCCCCGTTCCTACCGTGACCTGCCCCTGCGTGTGGGCGAGCTGGGTCTGGTACACCGTCATGAGAAATCCGGCCAGCTTCACGGTCTCATGCGTGTGCGCTGCTTTACACAGGACGACGCACATATCTTCATGACGCCGGAGCAGATTAAGGACGAGATCAAGGGTGTAGTGGCTCTGATCAACGATACCTATTCCATGTTTGGATTCAAATATCATGTGGAGCTGTCCACACGTCCCGAGGATTCCATGGGAAGCGACGAGGACTGGGAGGTAGCTACCGCAGGTCTTCGCGACGCTCTGGACGAGCTGGGTATGCCTTATGTGGTAAATGAGGGCGACGGCGCATTCTACGGTCCGAAGATTGACTTCCATCTGGTAGACTGCATTGGCCGTACCTGGCAGTGCGGAACCATTCAGCTGGACTTCCAGCTGCCCCAGCGTTTTGAACTGGAGTACGTGGGAGCAGACGGCGAGAAGCACCGCCCGATCATGATCCATCGCGTGGTATTCGGTTCCATCGAGCGTTTCATCGGTATCCTGATCGAGCATTTTGCAGGCGCGTTCCCCACCTGGCTGGCTCCGGTTCAGGTACGTGTGCTGCCGATTTCCGACAAGTATATGGATTACGCAGAGCAGGTAAAGATGTCTCTGGATGAGGCCGGTATCCGCACCGAGCTTGATAAGCGCGCGGAGAAGATTGGCTACAAGATCCGTGAGGCACAGACCGCGAAGATTCCGTATATGCTGGTTGTAGGCCAGAAGGAAGAGGAAGACGGCACTGTTTCCGTCAGAAGCCGCGAGGCAGGCGATCAGGGAGCAAAGGCGCTGGACGCATTCATTGCAGACGTAACAAAAGAGATCGAGACAAAGGGCAGATAAGCCACGAAAACAGATTCCCCAGCCGGAGGGTACACTTCCGGCTGGGTTTTTTAAAGGAGTTACCGATGATACAGGATATCGCACCGCATTGTTATCATAACGAATACCGTCCTACAGAGCCGGACGGGAATAGCTATCTTATGTATTTTGAGAAGCATAACGCTCTGGCAGACTGGGAGGGAGAGAATATTGAATTTCCCAGATTCCGGGACTTTCCAGAGGTAAAACAGGAACTTTCGGAAAACATTATTTATCTGTTTACCATTGATGAACAGCGATTTTATCTGGCAAAGGAGCTGGAGTTGCCGGAGCGCAGGAACTTCCGTCTGGAAAGCAGCCGCAGATTCCGGGACGCCCGTCCCCAGTGGCTGTCCTTTGCGGGAATCACCGGCTATCAGCTGTGGCACTGGTATGATACCCGGAAGTTTTGCGGACACTGCGGCTGTCCTATGGTGCACGACACAAAGGAACGTATGATGCGCTGTCCGGATTGCGGCCAGATGGAATATCCGAAGATTTCCCCGGCAGTAATTGTGGGAGTTCTCCACAAGGATAAGCTTCTGATGTCCAAATACGCAGGACGGGACAGTATTACCTATTACGCTCTGATTGCAGGCTTTACGGAGATTGGAGAGACCATCGAGGAGACCATCCGGCGGGAGGTCATGGAGGAAGTGGGCCTGAAGGTGAAAAATATTCGTTATTATAAGAGCCAGCCCTGGTCCTTCTCTGAGACGGTGCTCATGGGCTTTTTTGTAGATCTGGACGGAGACGATGAAACCATTACCCTGGATACAGAGGAGCTGGCCACAGCGGAATGGTTTACCCGCGAGAAAGCCAAGCCCCAGCCCCTGAATATCAGTCTGACCAGCGAAATGATCTGGCAGTTTAAAAATGGAAAGGTCTGAAAACCCCTGTATTTATGCAAGTTTTGTCGTTTTTTTAAATAAAATGAAAAATTTGAAAAAAAGTTGAAAAAAGTGCTTGACTTTTTCTGCGTATAAGGTTATACTAAGCAAGTCGGTTGGGACAGCAAGTCAAAACCGAGAACGAAATGGGATCTTAGCTCAGCTGGGAGAGCATCTGCCTTACAAGCAGAGGGTCATAGGTTCGAGCCCTATAGGTCCCATTTATGGCGAGGTAGCTCAGTTGGCTAGAGCATGCGGTTCATACCCGCAGTGTCGGGGGTTCAAATCCCTTCCTCGCTACTAAGATTCAAGCTCAAAGGCATTTGCCTTTGGGCTTTTTGTTTGCTTTTGAAAATTGTTTTGGAGCATAGATATACGGAAACTTTGATTGAGAGAAAAGATGGAAACGGGGTGAACGATATGGAACAGGTACAGCACGAGATACCGCCGCTTTTTAATGAACATTCCAAAATATTGATTCTGGGCAGCTTTCCGTCGGTGAAATCAAGAGAAGGCCATTTCTTTTACAACCACCCCCAGAATCGCTTCTGGCGGGTACTGTCGGCCGAGATGGGGCAGGAAACGCCGCAGAGCATACCGGAGAAGCGGGAGTTCCTCCTGCAAAATGGCATTGCCCTCTGGGACGTGATTGCCAGCTGTGAGATTGAAGGATCCAGCGACAGCAGCATTCGAAATGTGGTGCCCAATGATATCCGGCCCATTCTGGAGGCGGCGGATATCCGGCAGATCTATGTGAACGGCGGTACGGCGGAGAAGCTTTACAAGAAATATATTTTTTCGGTGACCGGACGGGCAGCGGTGCGCTTACCCTCCACCAGCCCGGCCAACGCGGCCTGCTCACTGGAAAAACTGATCGAACAGTGGAAAGTGATTGGGCTATACTTATCTTAATTTTTGCGATATAATGAGCGCAGGAAAATGAAAAAATAACAGGGAAGAGTTCCCTGAAGAAAGAGGTATAACATGCGGGTAGGAATGGGATATGACGTACACAGACTGGTGGAGGAGCGAAAGCTGATCTTAGGCGGCGTGGAGATTCCCTATGAAAAGGGGCTTCTCGGTCACTCCGACGCAGACGTATTGCTGCATGCGATTATGGACGCGCTTCTGGGAGCGGCGGCGCTGGGCGATATTGGAAAGCATTTCCCGGATACGGATCCGGCTTATAAGGGAATCTCCAGCATCCGGCTTCTGGAGCATGTGGGAAGGCTTCTGGAGGAGCATAATTATGTGGTGGGGAATATCGACGCCACCATCATTGCCCAGCGGCCGAAAATGGCCCCCCATATTCCGAAGATGCGCGCCAATGTGGCGAAGGCACTCGGAATCGAAGAGAGTCAGATTAACATTAAGGCGACCACTGAGGAGGGGCTGGGCTTTACCGGCACCGGCGAGGGTATTTCCTCCCAGGCTATCTGCGCACTGATTCCGGTGGCAAATTACGCCTACGAGGACGTCATGCAGCCCCAGAGAGAGTGCCCGGGCTGCGGCGGCTGTCAGAAATAAAAGAGTAACAGAGAAAAATATCTAATAACAGGCGTACAGACGAGGTACAAGGCATGGAAAGTAAAAAACGGGAAGTAAGATACCTGAGTGATCAGGAGCGAAGCCGCTCCCGGGTTCTCTATGAGGAGGTATTTGTGGAGGACGCGGACGGTTTTTCAGAGCTTTATTACCAAATCAAAGCCCGGGATAATCAGATCCTGGTGGCGGAGGAGGACGGCGCGATCGTGTCCATGCTGCACCGGAATCCCTATACTTTTCAGTTCCGCGGTACAAAGATCCGGGCGGACTATATCGTGGCGGTGGCCACAAAGGCCGCATATCGCCATCAGGGATGGATGCGGAGGCTGCTTACGAAGGCTCTTGGGGACATGTACGCGGACGGGCTGCCCTTTACCTTTCTGATGCCGGCAGACGAGGCCATTTACACGCCCTTCGACTTCCGGCTGATGGGAAATGACGACGAGGAGAGTCTGGCAGATCTGACCCCGGATGAGTTGGCGGAGGACTACGATCTGTTTGTGGAAAAGGACGAAGCATATCAGAAGCGTCACATCGACTGGCCGGAATGGGAGAGTACGCCTATGATGGTCCGGCTGGTGGACATGGCGCGGTTTGTGGCTTCGATTGGCGCAGAGAAGCCCCAGAGCTTGGTGCTTTGTGTTGTGGATCCGATTCTGCCGGAAAATGACGGCGTATTCTGCTGGAGCTTTACGGAGGAGGGCAGCAGCCTTACCCGCAGCGACGCAGAGCCGGAGCTTGTCATTTCGATTGCGGATCTGGGCAGCTTTCTCTTTGGTATGCTGGGAGCAGAGGAGCTTCCGGGTATCAGGGAGGCGGAAGTCCGGAAGCTCATGCAGGTGCGCGTGGTGAACGGCGTCTATCTGAATGAGCTGGTGTAAGAAGGCCTCGAAGAAAAACAGGAATATTTCCTGAAATTATTTGCAAAGGCTTGACAAACGGGCATTTTTTGCATATTCTATAAAAGGATAAGAAAAAGGCAGGGAACGGAAAAGTAATCCGCATCCGAAGCGTCAGAGAAAAGCTGTCATTGGCTGCGAGCAGCTTTCGCGGGAGGAACGGACGAAGTGCATCCGGGAGCTGATCCGGTGAACAAAGGGCGGGAAGCCGTTGCAAGCCGGGTACGGGAGAACCGCACGTTACGCGGAAAAAGGGAAAAGGCAGAGAGCCTTTTAAAAAGAGTGGAACCGCGGATTCTTTCGTCTCTTAACAGGAGATGTCAGAATCCTTTTTTATATAATAGGGAATTCCATTCCATATTTCAAAAAAATCTGTTATGATCAAAGGGGAATATCATGGGAATCATGAAATATATCAACGAAGAAATCCAGGTGATCCGGGAACGGGATCCGGCCATCAAGACATCGGCAGAGGTGCTTCTGTATCCCTGCTTCTGGGCGATCCTGAATTACCGGGTGGCGCATAAGCTTTATCAGAACGGACATTATTTCTGGGCCAGATGGATTTCCCAGCGTTCCAGAAGAAAGACGGGGATTGAGATTCACCCGGGAGCTACAATCGGGAAAGGACTGTTTATCGACCATGGCTCAGGCGTGATCATCGGAGAAACCACCATTATCGGAGATAATGTAACCCTCTACCAGGGTGTTACCCTAGGCGGAACCGGCAAGGAGAAGGGCAAGCGGCACCCGACCCTGGAGGACAACGTCATGGTCAGTGCGGGAGCAAAAATTCTGGGCTCCTTTACCATCGGGGAGAATTCCAAGATCGGAGCCGGATCGGTGGTGCTGAAGGAGGTGCCGCCCAACTGCACGGTAGTAGGCGTGCCGGGACGCATTGTAAAGCAGGACAACGTAAAGGTACCCAGAAGCGATATGGATCAGGTCAACCTGCCCGATCCGGTTATGGAGGAGCTGATGGCACTGCGTAAGGAAAACGCGGATCTGAACCGGCAGTTGTCTGAGCTGGAAGAGAAAGAGAGACAAAAGGCGGCGAAAAAAGCCGAGAAGAAAAAAGAAAAAGAGGAAAAAAAGAAGGAGAAAAAACATGAAGCTGTATAATACAATGACGAAAAGCAAGGAAGAATTTGTTCCCCTGGAGGAGGGCAAGGTAAAAATGTATGTATGCGGCCCTACCGTATATAATTTTATCCATATCGGCAACGCCCGTCCGATGATCGTATTCGACACGGTGCGCCGTTATCTGGAGTACAAGGGCTATGAAGTAAATTATGTATCCAACTTCACAGATGTGGACGACAAGATTATCAAGAAGGCTATCGAGGAGGGCGTGCCCGCAAACGAGATTTCCGAGCGTTATATCGCGGAATGCAAAAAGGATATGGCTGACATGAACGTAAAGCCGGCCACCACGCATCCTCTGGCTACCCGGGAGATTCCGGGCATGATTGAGATGATTCAGGATCTGATTGACAAGGGCTATGCCTACGCGGTGAACGGAACCGTATATTTCCGCACCAGAAAGTTTGCTCCCTACGGAAAGCTGTCCCACAAGAACCTGGACGATCTCAGGAGCGGCAACCGTTCCCTTCTGGTATCCGGTGAGAATGAAAAAGAGGATCCGCTGGATTTCGTACTTTGGAAGCCAAAAAAGGAAGGAGAGCCCGCATGGGAGTCACCCTGGGGCGAGGGACGTCCGGGCTGGCACATCGAGTGCTCTGTCATGTCCAAAAAATATCTGGGCGAGCAGATTGATATCCACGCAGGCGGCGAGGATCTGATTTTCCCGCACCATGAAAATGAGATAGCCCAGAGCGAGGCCTGCAACGGAAAGGAGTTCGCCCACTACTGGCTGCACAACGCTTTCCTGAACATTGACAACCGGAAAATGTCCAAGTCCCTGGGCAACTTCTTTACCGTAAGAGAGATTACCGAGAAATACGATCCGCAGGTGCTCCGTTTCTTCATGCTGAGCGCCCACTACAGAAGTCCCTTAAACTTCAGCGCCGATCTGATGCAGTCCTCCAAGACCAGCCTGGATCGAATCCTGACTGCGGCGGACAACCTGAAGCATCTGATTGCCAACGCCAAGGACGACAGCATGACCGAGAGCGAGACCGCCCACTATGACGCGTCCGAGGAGTATGTAAAGAAATTTGACGAAGCCATGGACGACGACTTCAATACGGCGGACGCCATTGCGGCCATCTTTGAGTTGGTAAAATACCTGAATACCCACACAAGCGCAGAGAACAGCAAGTCTTATCTGCAGAAATGCCTGGACCGTCTGAAGACCCTGTGCGATATTCTGGGTCTGGTAGTGGACAAGAAGGAAGAGCTTCTGGATGCCGATATCGAGACGCTGATTGCAGAGCGTCAGCAGGCAAGAAAAGAGAAGAACTTTGCCCGGGCCGACGAGATTCGCGCAGAGCTTCTTAGCAAAGGCATTGTTCTGGAGGATACACGAGAGGGCGTTAAATGGAAAAGAGCATAATGGATCTGATGAGCGCCCTGAAGGAGAACTGGGAGCTTCCGGATGTGGACGTCCGGACCTATTCACCTCTGGTGCTGGCCTATATCGGGGACGCCGTTTATGAGCTGGTAATCCGTTCCCTTCTGGTGGGAAGGGGCAACGCCCAGGCTAATCGGCTTCACAAGGAAGCCAGTACTCTGGTGAACGCGGGAGCCCAGTCGGCTTCTCTGGAGCGTATTAAGGAGGAACTGACGGAGGAGGAAATGCAGGTCTTTAAGCGGGGCCGCAACGCCAATTCCGCCACTATGGCGAAGCACGCTACCATGTCGGATTACCGCCGGGCCACAGGCTTTGAAGCGCTGATGGGCTATCTCTATCTCACAGGCCGTATGGAGCGGATTCTGGAGCTTGTGAAGAAAGGACTGGAATAAATGAATTACGAAGAACTGACCATAGAAGGAAGAAATGCGGTGCTTGAGGCATTTCGTTCCGGCAAGACCATCGATAAGCTGTTCGTGCAGGATGGCTGTCAGGACGGAAGTATCAATACCATCAAGCGGGAAGCGAGAAAGCACGATACCATCGTGAATTTTGTGACCAAGGAGCGCCTGGATCAAATGTCCTCCACCGGCCATCACCAGGGCGTCATTGCCCAGGCCGCGGCCTACGATTACAGTACGGTGGACGAAATGTTGGCTGCTGCCCGGGAGAAGGGGGAGGCTCCCTTCCTGATTCTTCTGGACGATATCGAGGATCCCCATAACCTGGGAGCTATTATCCGTACAGCCAACCTGGCAGGCGCACATGGGGTCATTATTCCCAAGCGCCGGGCAGCAGGCCTGACGGCAGTGGTGGCCAGAGCCTCAGCGGGAGCTATCAACTACACACCTGTAGCGAAAGTTACCAACCTGACCAATACCATCAAGGAGTTAAAGGAGCAGGGTCTGTGGTTTGTCTGCGCCGATATGGGCGGCGAGACCATGTACGACCTGAACCTGACCGGCCCCATCGGCCTGGTTATCGGAAATGAGGGAGAGGGCGTCAGCCGTCTGGTGCGGGAGTCCTGCGACTTCATTGCTTCCGTCCCCATGAAAGGAAATATTGATTCCCTGAACGCCTCTGTGGCAACGGGAGTGCTGGCCTACGAGATTGTACGGCAGAGAATGAAGAAATAATATATGATAAAGAATGAGACACAGTCAGATGAAGAGCTGATAGAACGGATTCGTGTCGGTGAGCCGGAATGTATGGATCTTCTGATAGAGCGCTATAAGGGGCAGGTGCGGCGGGAAGCAAGGACTCTGTACCTCATAGGTGGCGACAGCGACGATCTGATTCAGGAGGGAATGTTGGGATTGTTTAAGGCGATCCGGGATTACCGGCCGGAAAAAGAGACGGCCTTCGGGGCCTTTGCGAAGCTGTGCATCTCCCGCCAGATCTACACAGCGATTCAGGCGGCCTCCCGGCAGAAGCATACGCCTCTGAACAGCTATGTGGAGCTGACGGAGGGACTGGACGCTGCAGGAGAGGGACCCCGGGGAAAAAGCCCGGAGGAACTATTGATTGATCAGGAGTCCGCGGAGAATCTGCAGGTACGGATCGAGGCGCTTTTAAGTCCTATGGAGAATACCATATTGGAACGGTATCTGAGCGGGGAAAATTACATTCAGATTGCTGAAAAAATGGGAAAAACTCCCAAATCCATAGACAATGCTCTCCAGCGGATTCGTCGAAAACTAAAGAAATGCATTCTGAACTAAAGAAGGAGGGGGTTTTTTGGCAGGATATTTCGGAAGTATCAAACCCTATTTTCTGATAGGATTGCTTGTATATGTGATTTATCGGGGCTTGCTCCGGCTGCTGTACCGCGGTGGCCGGATGCGGGTGCCGGTGGCTCATGAAGCCGGAATGGCAGTGCTGGCCTGGTGGCTTCTGACCCTGTTTTCCGCGTCTGTGAGCCCGGCTCTGGGATTTTCCCTGAAGCCCTCATTTTCGGGAATGAATCTGATTCCTGTGGTGGGAACGGTGCGCATGGTGAAGGAGAGCGGCGTGGGCGCTCTATTTGGGGCGTTCCTGAAATATATCCCTATAGGCTTCCTGGTGCCGTTTTTATTCCGGCGGAGCCGGAATCCGGGCAAGGTGCTGTCCCTGTGCGGAAGCGCAGCGCTTTTTATCGAGGTATTTCAGCTGTTTATGCCCGCTATGCCCGTGCGTCTGGACGACATTCTGTGGGCGCTGTTTGGCAGCTTCCTGGGCTATTTCCTGTTTGGGCTGCTGTGTATGAATATTGCGGGAATCGAGCGAATGGCTACGGTAAAGCGTTCCCGGGGCCATCAGGTGACGGCGCCGGTGCGTCTGGAGCTGGAGCTTTTATTCCTGTTGATGTTACTTCCGGTCATGGTACAGGGCACCCGGCTGGAGATTGCCCATGTGAAGGAGGTACGTATGCAGGAGGAAGATCAGGCCAGAAAGGCCGCTGAGGCGCAGAAGGCAGCGGAAGAGGCTGAGGCAAAGCGCCTGGCAGAGGAAGCGGCAAAGCAGCTTCAGGTGGCAGAGACCATGCCAGAGCTTTCCCTGGAAGCGGGATCTGCGATTCTGTTTTCGGTAGACGAGGATCTGATTCTCTATGAAAAGAGCGGAACCGATCAGGCTGTACCGGCCAGCACCACCAAGCTGATGACGGCCCTGACGGTGTTAAATTACTGCGATCCGGCGGAAAAAATGACGGCGGGCGAAGAGATTACCCGTATCAGTGACAAGGCGTCCAACGCCAATCTGAAGGTGGGAACCATCGGAACGGTGGAAACCTTCCTGGGGGCCATGCTGGTTCCATCCGGCAACGACGCGGCCTATGCGCTGGCAGCCTATACCGGACGGAAGATTCTCGGCAATGACGAAGCGTCCGTGGACGATGCCCTGAAGGCCTTTCTGGATGCGGAAAAGGATCTGGGAACCGAGCTGAATCTGGAGAATTCCAGCTTTCTGACTCCGGACGGAGATCAGGCTGACGGTCAGTACAGCTGCGCCAGGGATATGGTCCGCATAGCCAGGGCCTGTCTGAAAAATGACACGATTAAGAAGCTCTGCGGAGCCAGCTCTTACCGTGCTCTTTTCGACAACCTGGATCTGACCTACAAAAATACCAATGAGCTGATTCAGCCCTCCGGCAGTCAGTATTATGAAAATGCCATCGGTATGAAGACAGGCAGCTTCAATGACGTGAAATGCCTGGTGGCTGCCGCGGAGATCGAGGGAAGAACCTATATTGCGGTACTGATGCAGGACGGGGATCCGGGACGTTATCAGGATGCAAAGACCTTGTTTGACTATGTGGCGGGAGCTTCCGAAGAGGAATAGAACACAAAAAAAACATAGAAATACCACAGTTGCGACATAAAAGCACCACAATTACATCACAGATATAAGATATAATGACCTCGTCAAATGAAAGGAAGAAAAAACCTGATTTGAGGAGGTCTTTTATATGAGAAGCATAAAAAAAGGAAGTAAATTTGTAGCGACGGCCCTGGCCTTTGGCGTGCTGGCAAGCACAGCCTTTCAGGGCAGCAATTATCTGTATCATAAGGCAAATGGGGGAGCAGTGACCGCGGCGGATAAGGCAGAGCTGAACGTGGCCAGCGCAGTCAGCAACTCCTCGGATTCCGGAAGCTCCGGTACATCTAAGGGCAGTGTGTCCGCTATCGCGGAGGCGGCCATGCCCTCCCTGGTGGCAATTACCAATAAGAGCGTTCAGGAGATGCAGAGCTTGTTCGGCCAGCCCCAGGCTTATGAGAGCGAGAGTAGCGGTTCCGGCATTATCATCGGTAAGACGGATACAGAACTTCTGATGGTTACCAATAACCATGTGGTCAGCGGTGCTCAGGAGCTGAGCGTAGGTTTCGCAGATGAAAGTGTGGCAAAGGCCACAGTGAAGGGAACAGACGCGGATCATGATATCGCGGTCATTGCCGTAAACCTGAAGGATCTGTCGGAGGATACGCTTTCCGCTATTAAGATCATTGAGATTGGAAAATCCTCGGATCTGCAGGTGGGACAGCAGGTAGTAGCCATCGGCAACGCGCTGGGCTATGGACAGTCCGTGACAACAGGCATTGTAAGCGCCCTGAACCGTGAGGTTACCATCGAAAATACAACCAATACGCTGATTCAGACAGATGCGGCTATTAACCCGGGTAACAGCGGCGGCGCGCTTCTGAATCTGTCCGGACAGTTAGTTGGAATTAACTCCGCGAAATATTCGGAAACCAGTGTAGAGGGTATGGGCTATGCGATTCCGGTGGACGATGTGGTGGATATTATTGAGAACCTGATGAACCGTCAGGTACGAACCGAGAAGGCGGCTGAAGGCGAGCAGGGCTTTCTGGGTATCAGCGGCCAGGACGTGACCAGTGAAGTGGCACAGGCCTATGATATGCCCAAGGGCGTCTACATCACAGCGGTAGAGGCCGGCAGCGCGGCAGAGCAGGCTGGTCTTCAGAAGGGCGATATCATCACCAAATTCGACGGAACCAGCGTATCTGCTCTGGCGGATTTGAAGGAGCAGATCTCCTATTACAAATACGGCGAGCAGGTGGAGATCACCTACAGCAGCCAGGAGAATGGTCAGTATGCAGAAAAAACGGTGACGGTCACACTGGGACAGAATAAAGCAGCAGACCATGCGGGCAAATAAAACATAAAAAAAGAATCCTGTTAAACAGGATTCTTTTTTTAAGCTGCTGACGGGAATCGGACCCGTGACCTCCGCACTACCAATGCGACGCTCTACCGACTGAGCCACAGCAGCGTTTGTATCTCTTGCGCAACGCGCTAGATTATAGTATCATCACTTGGGAAAAATGTCAAGCATTATAACAAAATTTTTTAAAAAATTTTTTAAGGGCATTTTATAGCGATTTTTTGGGCATTTTGACGAAAAAGGACTTTCCAGATATCAACAGAGCGTGGTATAATCGAACCAATGAAATGACGGAGGTACAGGAATATGATTTCTCATCAGGTGATACAGTCGAGTCTGGAAGAGCTGCGGGGGATAACACGAATCGATCTCTGCGTGCTGGAGACGGACGGAAGCCAGGTTGCGTCCACCTTTGACGCGTCAGCCATTACCCAGGAGATGGCAAAAAGCTTTGCCCAGTCTCCGGCGGAAGGACAGAATCTTCAGGGCTGCCATTTCTTTAAAGTATACGATGAGAGTGTCCTGGCCTATATCCTGCTGGCCAGAGGCAGCGGAGACGACGCCTATATGATTGGCAAGGTGGCAGTCAGCGAATTACAGAACCTGATTGTGGCTTACAAGGAGCGGTTTGACCGCAATAACTTTATTCAGAACCTTCTGCTGGATAACCTGCTTCTGGTGGATATCTACAGCCAGGCAAAGAAGCTGCATATCCAGACAGAGGCTACGCGCGTGGTATATCTCATTGAAACCAGAGATGAAAAGGATGTCATGACGCTGGAGGCGGTACGGAGCGTATTTGCGCCCAGATCCCAGGATATTATTACCGCCGTGGATCAGAAGAATATCGTCGTGGTGAAGTCTATCGGCGAAGAGGATACCTACGAGACCCTGGATGAGGTGGCCGTCATGCTGGCGAAGATGCTGAACACCGACGAAGATACCTCCCGGATCCGGGTAGCCTACGGAACCATGGTCAGCCAGATCCGCGATTTGTCCAAGTCCTACAAGGAAGCCAAGATGGCGCTGGAGGTAGGTAAGATTTTCTATCCGGAGTCCATGGTGAACGCTTATCATACCCTGGGCATCGGCCGGCTGATTTATCAGCTTCCCCAGCCGCTGTGCGAGATGTTTATGCGGGAGGTGTTCCAGGAGAATACGCCGGACACCTTCGATGAGGAAACCCTATCTACCATAGAGAAATTCTTTGAAAATAACCTGAATGTGTCTGAGACGGCCCGTCAGCTCTTTGTACACCGCAATACGCTGGTGTACCGGCTGGAGAAGCTGCAGAAGACCACAGGCCTTGATATCCGGGTATTTGAGGACGCGCTGACCTTCAAGATTGCGTTGATGGTGGCAAGCTATAAAAAGTATTTGGAACAGGAAAATCTGTAAAAAAATGGGGAAGTAAAAAACTCGATTGAGTTTTTTTACTTCCCCATTTTTTATTGGGTATCCTTTTTCTTTTTTTCATGTTTATCCGGCTTCGGAAGCTGATCCACCAGCTTTTCAATCACCGTTTTTTTCATATACACGTCAAAGCTCAGCAGACAGATGAAGGAGAAGAGCTGGAGAAATTCCTTATCCTCCTCCGGCGCGTCAGAAAAGACCTGCTCGGAGGTACGGTAGCCCTGAATCAGATCCTCCTTCAACGCTTCGATCTGTCCTTTTTCCAGACAGAAGACCTCGTTGTAGATGTGTTCCAGCTGCAATGCATGGTCTGTGTGGAAATACTTTTCTGTCAGCGGCGTCAGAAGGCTCTGGATATCACTGATAGAAAGGATATTTTTAAAATAGTAAATGAAAATCAGGAGCAGCATATGCTCTCTGGAATACTTCTTTTTCTCCGGCGGAGGAAGCAGACGGTTCTTGGCATAGTTGTTGATCATAGTCTTGGTCAGAATCTTGTCTTCCTCGTATCGTTTGGAGCTTTTCAGCTGGCTGTCCATAAATGTGGTCACCTGATCCATGTAGAGATCGATGCCGGGGACGTCCTCCGGATGGATGTAATCAATCCGATCCAGACTTTCCAGAATGCTCTCCAGAAGATTTTGGCTGTCTATTGTCATAGGTATCACCTCGAATTTTATTATATAGTATTCAAAACTATATGACAAGGGGTAAATATTTAAACTTTTGTTAAGAAGAACGAAAAAGCATGACAGCAGACGGATTTTGTAATATAATAATAAACATTAAGGGGCAGACAGCTTTCACGCTCTGCAGAAGGAGGACAAAATGGCAAACATTTTAAAAAGATTCGGGGATATCATGTCGGCAAACATCAATGCGCTTCTGGATAAAGCGGAAGATCCGGAGAAGATGATTGATCAGTATCTGCGTGAGGTGGAAAGCGATCTGGGTAAGGTAAAGGCCGAGACGGCGGCAGTGATGGCGGCTGAGACCAAGGCGAAAAGAGAGCTGGACGAGTGTGGGGCAGAGGTTGAAAAAATGCAGAAGTATGCGGAAAAGGCCCTTCTTGCAGGCAATGAGAACGACGCCCGTCAGTTCCTGGAAAAGAAGGCGGATCTGGTGAAGAAGCAGGAAAGCCTTCAGAAGTCTTATGAGGCGGCGGCAGCCAATGCAGCTCAGATGAAAGAGATGCATGACAAGCTGGTGAAGGATCTGGAGAACCTGCAGTCCAAACGGGACGCTATCAAGACAAAGGTGGCTGTAGCTAAGACCCAGGAGAAGCTGAATAAGATTGGCTCCAGCGTGGCAGGAGCAGGCGACGCGATGGCTGCCTTTGACAGAATGGAAGCGAAGGCAGATAAGATGCTGGACGAGGCGAATGCATTGTCTGAATTGAATAAGCAGGAGGGCGGCATTGACGATCTGACCAAAAAGTATGACAGCGCGGAAAGCACATCCGATGTGGATGACGAACTGGCGGCTCTGAAAGCGAAGATGGGATTATAAAACCGGTAGAAACCATGGATAACAAAATCTATTATTGTGAAAACTGTGGCGGCGTGATGGAATTTGACTCCGCCTCTCAGAGTCTCAAGTGTCCGAATTGCGGAGCGGAGACAAAGATAAAAAATGAAAAGAGTAAGATTGTGGAGCACAGTCTGACCCGTCATGCCATGAAAACGATCAGGGTTGCAGAGAAGAAGAGCCAGACTATGATTTGCAAGGGCTGCGGAGCGAAAATCGAGGTAGCAGCCAACAGCACGACCACCTGCTGTCCTTACTGCGGATCCAGCTACGTGCTGGCAGATAAGCAGGAGGATGCCATTGTCCCGGACGGCGTATTGCCCTTCCAGATTGACAGGAACCGGGTGGGAGAGCTGTTCCGGAAATGGCTGAAAGGCCGCTGGCTGGCTCCGGGGGAACTGAAACATCTGTATCAGCAGGAGAAGCTGCAGGGGATCTATCTGCCCTACTGGACCTTTGATGCGAAGGCGGACGCCCATTATACGGCCCAGGGAGGACGAAGACGTACTGTGACGAAGAAGGGCTCCGATGGAAAGACGGTGCAGGAGACCGTGGTGGACTGGTTTCCTACATCAGGCAGCATCCGGCATTTCTTCAATGATGTTTTGATTGCGGCGTCGAAGAGCCTGAAGCAGAATCTGCTGGATCGGGTGGGAAGCTACGGCCTGAATCAGGTAGCGTCCTACGCGCCGGAATATTTTTCAGGGTATAACGCAGAGGTCTATACGGTGGATTTGGACGACGCCCACGGGGACGCCAGACGGTATATGGAATATAACCTGGAAGAAATGGCCCGGCAGGACGTGCTGCGCCGTTATGATGAGGTGCGGGCGGTTAGTGTACGCGCAAATTACAGCGATGAGACCTACAAGCATGTGCTGCTTCCGGTTTACGCGACGGCATACAGCTATAAAGGGAAAAAATACCACGTTCTGATCAATGGTCAGAGTGGCAGGGTGGAGGGAGATTATCCCAAGAGCCCGGCAAAGATTATCGCGATCATTCTGGGTATTCTGGCGGTTCTGTTCCTGGTATTCCTGTTCAGCACAGGCAGCGACGCGGCATACACAGCGGAAGCGGCAGAGATACAGCAGTATCTGGCTCTGGAGATAGCTTCCGGGCAGAACATCAGTATTCAGAAAGAAAATGAGGAGGCAGTACCATGGGAATATTTGGCGGACAGTTTGCCAATGTAGTAGAGTGGCAGGAATACCGGGACGATATGTTGTTCTGGAAATGGAGCAATAACGAGATTAAAAAGGGCAGCCGTCTGGTGATCCGCCCGGGACAGGATGCGATCTTCCTGTATAACGGCAAGGTAGAGGGGATCTTCCGGGACGAGGGAAGCTACGATATCGAATCGGCGATTATTCCCTTCCTGTCCACCTTAAAGGGCTTTAAGTTCGGTTTTAACAGCGGCCTGCGGGCAGAAGTGTTGTTCACCAATACGAAAGAAATCCTGGTAAAATGGGGCACCAAGAGTCCTGTCATGATTCCGGCTCCGGGACTTCCGGGCGGTATGCCTGTCCGGGCCTTCGGAACCTTCACCTGCAAGGTGGCAGATTATGACGCCCTGATTGAAAAGGTGGCAGGTATTAAGCAGCAGTATTCGGTGGAGGACGTAAGAGAACGGATTGTCGGTATGCTGGATCAGCTTCTGATGAAATGGATTTCCCGGGAGGGAAAGGATCTGTTCAATCTCCAGGTCAACGGGGACGCCATCGGACGTGGTATCCAGGAGGATCTGGATATGGAGATGAGTAAAATCGGAATCAGCATTGCCAGCTTTGCCATTTCCAGCTTTAACTATCCGGAGGAAATCCAGAAGATGGCGGAGAAGGCGGCAGCCCAGAGTATGATCGGCGACGTGGGACGCTTCCAGCAGATCGCCATGGGCGAGGCCATGGCCAGGGGCAATGGAGGCGGAACGGCGTCCGATATGGCAGGAATGGCTATGGGAATGGCTATGGGACAGCAAATGGCGTCACAGATGGCGCAGAATGTAAACAGCGCGCAAAACTTCAATCCGGGCGCGTCAGGCGGTGCAGCTCCGAACTTCTGCCCCAAGTGCGGAACCAAGACAAACGGAGCGAATTTCTGCCCCAACTGCGGACAGAAGCTGGTATAAAAAAGAGATTCTGAGGGAGACAAAAGAGTTATGAGCAGCTATGATCTTTTGAATCCGGAACAGAGGGAAGCGGTGCTTCATACAGAAGGACCGCTTCTGATTTTGGCGGGAGCCGGTTCCGGAAAAACCCGTGTGCTGACACATCGGGTAGCTTATCTGATAGAACAGGGCACAGCGCCCTGGAATATTCTGGCAATCACGTTTACCAATAAGGCGGCAGGCGAGATGCGGGAGCGCGTGGATAAGCTGGTGGGCCTGGGCAGCGACAGCATCTGGGTCAGCACCTTCCATTCCACCTGTGTGCGGATTCTGCGGCGTTATATAGACCGATTGGGCTTTGACACCGCATTTTCCATCTATGATACAGACGATCAGAAGTCGGTGATGAAAGAGGTCTGCAAAAAGCTTCAGATTGATACGAAAGTATATAAGGAGCGGATGCTTCTTAGTGCCGTTTCCAAGGCAAAGGACGAATTGATAAGTCCGGAACAGATGCGGCTGGACGCAGGCGGCGACTGGAATCAGCAGAAGATTGCAGGAGTCTATGCGGAATATCAGGCCCAGCTTCGCAAGAATAACGCGCTGGATTTTGACGATCTGATTATGAAGACCGTAGAGCTGTTCCGGAATTGTCCGGATGTGCTGGATTATTACCAGGAACGGTTCCGCTACATCATGGTAGATGAGTATCAGGATACTAATACGGCCCAGTTCCAGCTGATAAGCCTGCTGGCGGCCAAATACCGGAATCTCTGTGTGGTAGGTGACGACGATCAGTCCATTTACCGGTTCCGGGGAGCCAATATTATGAATATCCTGAATTTTGAGCAGATATTTCCTGACGCGAAGGTCGTTAAGCTGGAGCAGAATTATCGCTCTACCGGCAATATCCTGAACGCGGCCAATGAGGTGATTCACCATAACCGGGGACGGAAGGAAAAGCGCCTGTGGACGGATAACGGAGCAGGAGCGCCGGTGCGTTTCCGGCAGTTTATGAACGCCTTCGAGGAGGCGGAGCATGTAATCGGCAATATTATCAGTCATATCCAGAAGGAGGAGGCCTCCTACCGGGATCATGCGATTCTCTACCGAACCAATGCCCAGTCCCGCCTTTTTGAGGAAAAGCTGATTTACGCCAATATTCCCTATAAGATTATCGGCGGCGTCAATTTCTATGCCCGCAAGGAAATCAAGGATCTGCTGGCTTACCTGAAGACCATAGACAACGGTCGGGACGAGGTAGCGGTACGCCGTATTATCAACGTGCCCAAGCGAGGGATCGGAGCCACCACCTTAAGCCGGGTCAGCGAGTACGCAGTGGCCAACGATATGGGCTTTTATGAGGCTCTTTTGAACGCAGAGACGATTCCGGGTATCGGGCGCGGCGCGTCCAAGGTGCTGCCCTTTACGGTCCTGATCCAGACGCTCCGGGCAAAGCAGGAGCATGCAAAGGTCAGTGAGCTGCTGGAAACGGTTCTGGAAGAAACCGGATATCGCAGAGAGCTGATTCTGGAGGGTACCGATGAGTCAGAGGCCCGCCTGGAGAACATCGACGAGCTTATGAGCAAGGTCAAGGATTACGATGAAAATGCGGAAAATCCTTCCTTAAGCGGCTTCCTGGAGGAGGTTGCGCTGGTGGCCGACATTGACAGCCTGGACGGAGACAGCGACCATGTGCTGCTCATGACGATGCATAGCGCCAAGGGCCTGGAGTTCCCCTATGTCTATATGGTAGGGATGGAAGAGGGGCTGTTCCCCAGCCTTATGTCTATCCTTTCAGACAATCCGGTCGAGGAGATCGAAGAGGAGCGGCGTCTCTGCTACGTGGGAATCACCCGTGCCAAGAAGGAGCTGCTCATGACGGCGGCCAGACAGCGGATGCAGCGGGGCGAGGTGCAGTACAATATGATTTCCCGCTTCGTAAAAGAGATTCCGGAGGAGTATCTGGAAAATAAGACGGAGAACCCGGGACAGCGGGCCAGAGAAGCCAAGGAGCAGCGTATCAACCAGCGTAAGCAGGCCATGCTGGAGGCCCGCAGAAGCCTTCGTGCCAAGCCGATCCAGTCGAACATGGTGACGGCGACCAAGGCCTCCCACCTGGATTATGGGGTGGGCGACCGGGTAAAGCATATCCGGTTCGGCGAAGGCACGGTACTGGAGATTACCGAGGGAGCGAAGGATTACGAGGTACGCGTCAATTTTGATACGGCCGGCGTAAAGAAGCTGTTCGCCTCCTTTGCCAAGCTGCAGAAGGTTTATTAAAAATGCTTCTGTAAAATTTGTGGGAAACGATAGTAATTTTATATGTCCTGTGATATAATAAAAACACTTAGAAATGTGCGCGAGATGCAAAATAAGCGGACTGCGGAAAGGATGTAGGAGCGATGAATAATAAGATGGAAGAGTTTCTGACAGCAACCAAGTTAAATGAACTGCTTCACAAGAAAGAGATTGAGGAGAAGAATAAGAATACTGTACTCTGGATTCTGGCTGTACTCGGCGCGGTAGCGGCAGTGGCAGGAATCGCCTATGCAGTATATCGTTTCTTTACACCGTCTTACCTGGATGAGTTCGAGGACGATTTCGATGACGACGAGTTCGACGATGATTTCTTCGACGATGAGGAAGAGTAAGTAAGAGTTTGAGAAAAGAGTGTCTCAGGACAGAGAAGATGTTTTGAGACACTCTTTTTTACTCTATAGGAAATATCGTGTTACGTTAAAGGGCGAAAGCTATGATTCCTATAGAGCAAAAAGCCCCTCCGGGGGATCGCACTGCGGCGGAATAGAATGGTGTCGCTAAAGCGACCCGCCGCAGGCGGAGAATCCTGCAGAGCAGGATTCTATTATATGGAGGAAGAGGTATGAAAAAAGGACGTAATCCCCTGGCTCAGTTTATGATTGGTATGGTAATGCTGGCGGCGGGGTTGTACTGGTTTCTGTCCAATGTGACGGTGACGACGCATTTTGGCCTGCAGATCTGGAATTTCCGGCTGGGCGCCGGTCTGATTGTAGTGCCCTTTATCGCCGGGATTATCTGGCTGTTTATCAATGTGGATTCCTTTGGAGCCAAGCTTTTGACGGTACTGGGAATCGTAGTGATTCTGGCTTCCATCATAGCCAATATCCAGTTCATATTCCGGGCAACCAGCCTGTATGTGTATCTGATTATGCTGGTGCTGATTTTCGGCGGCGCGGCTCTGGTAGGGCAGGTGTTGTTCCGGTGGCCGAAGGATGAGGACAAGAAGAAAAGTGGAGAAAAAAGAGATTTATGAAAAAAGGTGAGATTTACGAAGGGATCGTTGAGAAGACCGAGTTCCCGAATAAAGGTATTGTGACGGTGGAAGAGCGCCGCGTGGCGGTGAAAAATACATTGCCGGGGCAGAAAATCAGGTTTCGGCTTAAAAAGGTGCGGAAAGGTGTGGGAGAAGGACAGCTTCTGGAGGTTCTGGAGCCCGCAGCCAATGAGATTACGCCAGTCTGTCCCCATTTTGTAAGCTGCGGCGGCTGTACCTGGCAGAACCTGTCTTATGAGGACCAGCGTCTGCTGAAGGAAGGACAGCTCCGGGAGCTCCTTGACGGAGCTATCACAGAGCCTTACCTGTTCGAAGGCGTGAAGGGCAGCCCGAGACAGCTGGAGTACCGCAATAAGATGGAGTTTTCCTTCGGCGATGAGGAAAAGGACGGACCGCTGGCTCTTGGTATGCACAAGAGAGGTAGTTTCTATGACATCGTAACGGCAGACAAGTGTCAGATTGTAGATGAGGATTTCCGGAAAATTCTCTGCTGTGTGCTGGAGCATTTTGAAAAGAAAAAGTTGCCCTTTTATCACAGACTGCGCCACACCGGGTATCTGCGCCATCTGCTGGTGCGTAAAGCGGCGAATACCGGGGAGATCCTGGTCGATCTGATTACCACCACCCAGCACCTTGGAGAGGACGGCGGCGATTACAGCGCCCTGGCGGCGGACGAGTCCTGGGCAGAAGAACTGCGCGCGCTTTCGCTGGAGGGCGAGATCGTGGGGATCCTGCATACCTATAATGACAGTCTGGCAGATGTGGTGCAGAACGACCGGACCGAGCTTCTGTATGGACGGGATTATTTCTACGAGGAGCTTCTGGGGCTTCGGTTTAAGATTTCCCCCTTCTCCTTCTTCCAGACCAATTCCCTGGGAGCAGAGCTGCTCTATGAGACTGCCCGGGGCTATATCGGAGAGACGGACGATCGCGTGATTTTCGACCTGTACAGCGGCACCGGCACCATTGCCCAGATGCTGGCTCCGGTGGCCAAAAAGGTAGTGGGCGTGGAAATCGTGGAGGAGGCTGTGGAAGCCGCCAAAGTGAATGCCCGGCTGAACGGCCTGTCCAACTGTTCCTTTATCGCCGGTGATGTGCTGAAGGTTATCGATGAGCTGACAGATAAGCCGGATCTCATTGTGCTGGATCCGCCCCGGGACGGAATCCACCCCAAGGCGCTGCAGAAGATCATTGATTTCGGCGTAAACCGGATTGTCTATATTAGCTGTAAGCCCACCAGTCTGACGCGTGATCTGGAGCTTCTGCAGGGCAGAGGCTACCGGGTGGAGAAGTGCGTGGGCGTGGATATGTTCCCGTTTACGGGGAATGTGGAAGTCGTGTGTTGTCTACATCGGGTGAATTCGTAGAAGTCCTTAATTTTAGGCACTTTGCGAGGTATATGAGTTTCACACCAACAGGCAAGAAAAAGCAGATTATGAATGGAATCGAAGTGTCAGTAGTATTGCATCTGGTATGAGGAAATACATTCGGACAGAATTAACATTTTTTATTTAATAGCATAGAGAAAAGCCAAAAGGACGCTTGTTTTCAGAACTTCTGCAAGATGAGTGTCCTTTTCTTTTATCCCAAGGCAAAGGAGAAGATAAAAAATGGCAAGGAAGAAAGAAATGTATTCACCAGAGAATCACGACCCGGGTGCAGGTATTGTACTGATGAAACTGGATGAGCTGCATAGCTTTGAAGGATACCCGTTTAATAAGGTAGAGAAAAATCAGGAACTGTTTGAACTGCGATGCAGTATTGAGAAGGAAAGAGTAAGTCAATTTGATGTTGGACGGTATCCTGTAACGAGTGCTCTCAAAAGATTTCGGACTTCTGCTCATCTTTATACAATCTTAATTTCAAAACAAACTTACTTACGCCCATTTAATACAAATAAAGATAGAATAAAGGCAATATAAAAAAGAAATTAAGATTATGGGGATATAGTTATGCAACAGACAAACAGATCAAGACATCGACATATGACATCATTTCAAGTGATTAGTTTAGGGTTTTTATCTGTGATTCTCTTAGGTAGTCTGCTTTTGATGCTGCCGATTGCTGCAAAAAGCGGTCAGTGTACCTCATTTTTGGATGCTTTGTTTACCGCGACTTCTGCGGTTTGTGTGACGGGACTGGTTATTAATGATACGGCAACCTACTGGTCTTTATTTGGCCAAGGAGTTATTTTACTGCTGATTCAAATCGGAGGTATGGGAATTATTACGATTGCTATTGCGATTGCTGTTGTTTCCGGACGCAAAATCGGATTGATGCAGCGAAGTACCATGCAAGAGGCAATTTCGGCTCCAACGGTGGGGGGTATTGTGCGGAGAACACAATTTATTATTCGGACTACTATTCTTATCGAAATCATTGGTGCGGCTCTTTTAGCCCCTGTTTTTTGCAGGGACTTTGGGTTTTGGAAAGGAATATGGTATTCAATGTTCCATTCTATTTCTGCTTTTTGCAATGCAGGATTTGATCTAATCGGTATAAGAACCCCTTTTTCCTCGTTGACCTCTTATTCTGTACAGCCGATTGTAAATCTTGTAATTATGATGCTGATTGTTGCAGGAGGTATTGGATTCCTTACCTGGGAGGATATAAAGAATCGTAAATGGCATTTTAAAAAATACCGGATGCAAAGCAAGGTGATTTTTATGGTAACAGGAATATTGATATTCTTACCGGCGCTTTATTTTTTTTATTTTGAGTTTTCAAATGTGCCTCTTACAGAAAGAGTATGGGTTTCTTTGTTTCAATCCGTTACGCCGAGAACAGCAGGATTCAATACGGCAGATTTGACTTTACTCAGTGAAGTTGGGCAAATGCTTATCATTATGCTGATGCTCATCGGTGGCTCGCCCGGTTCCACTGCAGGTGGAATGAAAACGACAACTCTTGCAGTTCTAGTTTCATCGGCATTATCTGTATTTAGAAAAAAGGAACACACTCATTTTTTCGGCAGACAAATTCCGGATGGCACTATCAGAAATGCAGCTACGATTTTTTTAATGTATATCGTTTTATTCCTTGCCGGAGGAATGGTAATTAGCAGCACAGAAGATGTTCCACTTATGACCGCTTTGTTTGAGACGGCATCGGCAATTGGGACGGTAGGGTTATCGCTGGGAATAACTCCTGACCTGGGGCTTTTTTCTCATATAATCTTGATTTGCTTGATGTTTTTTGGCAGAGTGGGAGGATTGACCTTGATTTTTGCCACCATTTCTGAAAAAAAGCCTAACGGTTCAAAATATCCTCAGGAAAAAATTACAGTAGGTTAAGGAGAATAAAAAAATGAAATCAATATTACTTATCGGTCTGGGAAGATTCGGACGGCATATTGCTATAAAATTAGATGAATTGCATCATCAGGTGATGGCGGTAGATAAAGAAGATACTCGAGTTGATGCTGTACTTCCCTTTGTAACCAACGCTCAGATTGGGGATGCGACTAATGAGGATTTTTTAAGTTCGCTTGGTGTTGGGAACTTTGATGTTTGTATTGTGGCTATCGGAGATAACTTTCAGAATTCATTGGAAGTAACGTCCCTTTTGAAGGAACTCGGTGCAAGAATGGTGGTGTCTCGTGCCGCTCGTGATGTTCATGCAAAATTTCTTTTACGAAATGGTGCAGATGAAATTGTTTATCCCGAAAGGCAGCTTGCCGATTGGGTTGCGATCCGTTATAGTGCTGATCATATTTTCGATTACATAGAACTAGATGAAGAACATGCAATCTTTGAAATATCTATACCGGGAGAATGGATAGGAAAAACAATCGGTCAGTTGGATATACGAAAAAAATATAACATCAATATTATGGCGCTGAAAACAAATAATATTATGAATTTGAAAATAAGTTCCGATACGCAGTTGTTAAAGGACAGTACCATGCTTGTTCTTGGGGAGACGAAACATATTCAAAAATGTTTTCATATTTAATTTTTGAAAGAAGTTGGTGATATGAAAGACTTTGTTTTACTTATAGTGGTATTGGCAGCATTTATTTATGGTTATTTTCTTATGGAAAAGCTGGATAAATTTCTCAAGGAAAATCAATCCCAAAAACTTATTTCAGATTCTAAGCTCAGGATTGGATTTGAAACACCTGCAATCATAGATTCTATGGCAGATCTATTAGAACAATTTTCAAGCGAATACCCAAACTATGAGCTGAACCTGTTCTACGGTTCTGTAAGTGAAATAATAAATGGGCTGGGAAATAATAAACTTGATTTTGGCTTTATCATAGAAAATTCCAACGATATTTTGAAAGATGAGTATTGTTCCTTATCCCTTCAAATAAAGCAAAGTGTCATTACTCCAGGCTCTATAGACATTGCGGTACATCCCATCAACACGATTGAGAAACCAGCGAGAGTGATATGGAAAAATGACATTAATTGTATGAAGGGCTTATTTGTCGAAAAATTGCGTGATTTTTCGGAGCGTTTTTTGCTTTCGGCTACACGCCCGAATGGAAAAAAGGAAGAAAAGGTGGTATAATCTTTATGCGATTTTAATGTCAGTGCTAAAATGCTTTTCTGAAATTTACGTATTATTCTATATAATGTTTTTGTACAAGGAGATAACCGTATGAGTGAAAGCAGACGCAATCCGGATCAGTTATTAAAGGAAATCCAAACTGATGAAGAAAACCGTAATAAAGGACATTTGAAAATCTTTTTCGGATATGCAGCTGGTGTGGGTAAAACCTACGCCATGTTAGAAGCAGCTCATATGGAAAAACAGCAGGGAATTGACGTGGTAGCCGGTTATGTAGAACCCCACGCACGTCCCAAAACAGCAGCTCTTTTAAATGGCTTAGAAGTTCTTCCTACAAGAGAAGTTTTTTATAATGGTATGATACTGGACGAATTCGACATTGGCATGGCGTTGAAAAGAAAACCACAGCTTATCCTTGTAGATGAACTTGCGCATACGAATGCCGAAGGATGCCGTCATGCAAAACGATATCAGGACATTAAGGAACTTTTGAATGCAGGGATTGATGTCTATACGACTGTCAATGTTCAGCATATTGAAAGCCTTTGTGATACAGTTGCATCCATTACGGAAATTGTTGTACGGGAACGCATCCCGGATTCTATTTTTGATAATGCAGATCAGGTTGAATTAATAGATATTGAACCACAGGATTTGATCAACCGTTTGAATACAGGAAATGTATACAGACAGACACAGGCAAAACAGGCAGTAGAAAATTTTTTTACAATAGAAAATTTGACAGCTCTCCGGGAGATTTCACTGCGGCGATGTGCGGACCGGGTGAATATCCTCACAAAAAATACCCGCATAAAAAATCATGGAGATTATCACACAGGCGAACATATTCTTGTATGTCTATCTTCTTCTCCATCCAATGCGAAAATTATCCGTACCGCCGCAAAAATGGCTTCTGCTTTTAAAGGGGAGTTTACGGCTCTGTTTGTAGAAACCCCAGATTTTTCGGTGACGAGCGAGGAAAATGTAAAACGCCTGCGTTCAAATATGCGTCTTGCTGAGCAGCTTGGGGCAAAAATAGAAACAGTTTACGGAGAAGATGTTCCGTTTCAGATTGCGGAATTTACTCGTTTGTCCGGTGTGTCAAAGATTGTGATCGGACGTAGTTCTGCTACAAAACGGCATTTGCTCAGCAAACCGACCCTGACAGAAAAATTGATTGATTATGCCCCTAACCTGGATGTGCATATTATTCCGGATACGGTTTCTAATGCGGCAGTGTATCAGTTAAGAGAGGGCAGGAAAAAGAACCATATCGTATTCTCTGTCACTGATACATTAAAATCTACTGCGATTCTGATTTTATCCAGTTTAGTCGGAATGATTTTCCAGAAATTTGGATTTGACGAAGCAAATATCATTACTGTTTTTGTTTTAGGTGTTCTTGTCACCGCTGTCATCACGAAACATCAGATATACAGCCTAATTTTCTCGATTGTAAGTGTTTTGGTCTTTAATTTCCTGTTTACGGAACCTCAATTTACCTTGCAGGCGTATGATCAGGGTTATCCTGTTACCTTTATTATCATGTTTTTGGCGGCATTTTTAACCGGTTCTCTTGCTATACGGATTAAAAACCAAGCAAAACAGGCGGCACAATCTGCTTACCGTACCAAAGTGTTATTTGATACAAACCAGCTATTGCAACAGGCAAAAGATAAAAATGAAATTGTATCTGCAACTTCAAATCAGCTCATTAAACTCTTGGGAAAAGATATCGTTTTTTATTTAGCTGATGGAGAAGTGTTGGATACGCCGCATATTTTTTCTGTAACTGAAGAAAATTTGGAATCATGTATTTCCGAAAATGAAAAGGCCGTTGCCGGCTGGGTATTGAAAAACAATGAACGTGCCGGAGCTACAACAGGAACGTTTTCCAATGCAAAATGCCTGTACCTTGCTGTTCGCAGCAGCAGTATGGTATATGGAGTTATTGGAATCGTGATGGGGGAAATACCTCTTGATCCATTTGAAAACAGTATTCTACTATCCATTCTCGGAGAATGTGCCCTGGCTTTGGAAAATGAGAAAAATGCCCGTGAGAAACAGGAAGCGGCCATTCTTGCAAAAAATGAACAGTTGCGAGCGAACCTGCTGCGTGCTATTTCACATGATTTGAGGACACCGCTGACATCCATTTCCGGTAATGCCAGCAATCTTTTGTCCAACGGCGATTCTTTTGATAATGATACAAAAAAGCAGCTGTACATGGATATTTATGATGATTCCATGTGGCTGATTAACCTTGTAGAAAACTTGCTGGCTGTAACCCGGATTGAAGAAGGACGGTTGAATCTCCGTATAACGGAAGATTTGATGGATGACGTGATCACAGAAGCGTTACATCATATTAACCGAAAGAGTGAAGAACATCATATTTCCGTTGAAAGCAAAGAAGAATTTCTTCTTGCAAAAATGGATGCAAAGCTTATTGTTCAGGTAATCATCAATATTGTTGATAATGCTATCAAATATACACCTAAAAATTCTCATATTGTTATTCGGACAGAAAAGCGGGGAAAACAAGCAATCGTATCTATATCGGATGACGGAAACGGAATTGCTGACGAAATAAAGCCACGGATATTCGACATGTTCTATAGCGGTGCAAATCAAATTGCAGACAGCCGCCGAAGTTTAGGACTCGGATTATCTTTGTGCAAGTCCATTATTAACGCCCACGGCGGAGAACTTACTGTTTCAGATAATCTGCCGCACGGAACAGTATTTACATTTACATTACCGGCAGGGGAGGTCAAAGTATATGAATAAGTCACTAATATTAGTTGTAGAAGATGACACATCTGTCAGAAATTTAATTACAACAACCTTAAAAGCACACGAATACCGATATCTGACGGCACCCGATGGTCAATCGGCAATTATAGAAACATCTTCCCACAATCCTGACATTGTTTTACTTGATTTAGGACTTCCTGATATAGATGGTGTTGAGATTATTAAAAAAATCCGTACTTGGTCAAACATGCCAATTATCGTAATCAGTGCTCGCAGTGAAGATACCGATAAAATTGATGCGTTGGATGCTGGCGCAGATGATTATTTAACAAAGCCATTTTCTGTTGAGGAACTGCTTGCCAGACTACGAGTCACGCAAAGAAGGTTATCGATGATGCAAAAAGTATCCCCTGCCGAAGCGGTTGTTTTTGTAAACGGAAAACTTCGTGTAGATTATGCTGCAGGTTGTGCTTATTTGAATGAAGAAGAGTTGCATTTAACACCTATTGAATATAGGTTGCTTTGCCTGTTGACAAGAAATATAGGAAAAGTTCTGACCCATACTTTCCTTACGCAAAGCATTTGGGGAAGTAGTTGGGATAATGATATTGCTTCCCTTCGTGTGTTTATGGCAACACTTCGTAAAAAAATCGAGAAAGAACCGAACTCCCCACAATATATCCAAACACACATTGGCGTGGGGTATCGGATGCTGAAAGTTGATTGAACTTCACAACACCATAGTTAAAGTTGGAATATAAGCTGTAGATCTGTATAAGAGACCCGTACGCACAGTTCAATGGGAGGGGCGAGAAAATATATGTTTGCAGAAAATATGGGTTTCAGGGAGCATTTGCAGGCATGGGGTATCCATATAAGATCCGCGGGAAATTCTGGGCTTATCAGAGGGACGAAGTTTGACCATGACATGGAAAAGGAACTTCAGAGATTTCTGAATGGAAAAACACCGGATTGCATTCAGAAGATCTGCAAAGCCCTTGGGGCAGAATTTGCAGACAGCAATGCCGATCTGTGTGCAGTATTTCACTTTCTGCCAAACTATCCGGTCTGGCTGAAGATATGGTTTGCGGATGAAGAGTTTGAAGCGTCCGGGAAGCTCTATCTTAGCAGAAGCGCCGACCACTATCTGAGTATGGAGGATGCGGTTACAGTTGGAGAAGTTCTTTTATCAAAACTGAAAATACAGGAACAGGAGCATGTGAACCTCACGTGACTTTAGTCATGTGAGGTTCACAAACGCCTGTCTGAATGTATTGTTATTTATTCCCTTTGGTTTCTTCCTGCCCACATTATGGAAGAAATTCCGAAGTGTAAAAAGCACGTTTACGGCAGGATTGCTGATAACCCTCACGATGGAGATATCTCAGCCATTTATTTCAGAATTATTATGGAAAATGATACTATCATAGATCGCTACAGATTACTTTCCTTCCGGTTGGCTGTTTTTCGGAGCCAGTTGCCGATGTTGGTCAGGCAGATGAGCAGCGTAACCAGGAACAGACCGGGAATCAGAATCATCCACCAGCCCTTCGTCATCAGAGCCCGTTCAGAGAGAGACAGCATGCTGCCCCAGGAGATTACCTCCAGGGGAAGTCCCATACCCATGAAGCTCAGCGTAGATTCCGAAACGATGGCTCCGCGGACATTCATGACGACCATGAACATGATGGCAGAGAGAAAATTGGGGGCGAGGTGCTTCCGCAGGATATGCAGAAAGCTTCCGCCCATGCACCGGGAAGCGATGACATATTCAGAATTACGGATCTGCCGTACCTCTGTCCGGACGACCTTGGCGATGGAAAACCAGCTGGTAATACCGATAATCACGGAGATAGACAGAACCGTGGGCGTTCCCCAGATAGCCTGCAGGAAAAGAATGAGCAGCAGCTCCGGGACGCTCAGAAGGATTTCGGTCAGACGCATCAGGCAGGTATCCGCTATATCGGAGGCAGCCCCGCTGAGGGCGCCAAATACGATGGCGATAACCGTGGAAATGGCGGTGGCCAGGAAACCGATGAACAGGGAAACCCGTCCGCCGTACCAGATACAGGAAAAAATATCCCGGCCCAGGGTATCCGTACCAAACAGGAATTCCCTGTCCGGAGCTTTGGAATAATTTGCCAGATCCAGAAAGGCCGGATCCTTTTGGGCGATGATGCCGGCAAAAACGCAGCCAAGCACAATCAGCAGAAGGATAAGGACGGACAGAAAGGGAAAGCCTGTTTTCTTTTTAGAAGGCGTTGCCTGCGGTTCTTCCGGACGGATGCCTACCAGGGTAAAGGGATCTTGTGTCATGCTTTGGTCACCTCCGACAGTTCATTGATTTCGTTAGCTTTCACCCGGGGATCGATCTGTTCATTGATGATACCGCCGATGATGTTGCAGAAAATGACGGTAATGCCGGTCATCATACAGAGAATCATCAGCATGTTGTAATCCGCGTATTTGGCAGATTCATAGGACAGGGTGCCGATACCGGGATAGGAGAATACCGTTTCCACGATATAGGTGCCGCCCAGGATATGGGGAACAGAGATTGCCATAATACTGATATAGGTCGGCAAAATGTTGCGTACGCAGTGCCGGAACATGATCTGACGCTTGCTTAAGCCCTTGGCCTTGCACAGGAGCACATAGTCCGCCCGGATTTCCTCCAGAAGCTTATTGCGAATCATATAGGCGTAGTACCACAGGTGGCCGATTATGACGATAAACAGGGGCAGAATCAGGTGAAGGATTCGATCCCCCAGATGATCTGCCATACCCATGGAGTAGGCGCCGGAGCTTGGAAGCCATTTAAGCTGGACGCAGAAAAACAGGATCAGAACCAGCGCGAACCAGAACTCCGGAATACAGCTGGTAATGGTTCCGATTTTACATAGAAGCCGGTCGAGCCAGCTATCCTCCTTCCAGGCGCAGAGGATACCCAGCAGAAGAGAGCCTGCAAAGGTCAGGATAAAGCCCGTGCCCCCAAGAATCAGGGTGTTGTTGATTCGCTTCCCGATAACCTGGGTTACCGGCTGCTTATATTTATAGGAAATGCCAAACTCACCCTTCAGGGCATTTCCCAGCCAGCGGACATACTGGGTGGGAATGGAGTCATTGAGACCCAGCTTTTCCCGCGCCCATTCCTTCTCCTCGACGCTCATTTTTTCCGTCCGCTCGCCGTAATAGGCCTGCAGGGGATCGGTGGGCGTCAGTCTTGAGATTACGAAGACAGACAGGGACAGCAGAAATACACTGACGAAGAAAATCAGGAATTTTTTACTGTAATAAGCAATTCGATTGTGCTTGTGAATCATGCTTCCTCCTCCTTTCGCAGTACATAATGTCCGGGAGTAACCTCCAAAAGGACGCCGTCGGTGTCAAACTCCATTTCCTCGGTGTTGATTCGGGGCCGGTTCCGCTCCCGAATCGGATCCGGGTAAGGAATCGCGGACAGAAGCATCTGGGTGTAGGGGTGCAGGGGATTGCGAAACAGCTCTTCCGTCGGGGCCAGCTCCACCAGACAGCCCCGGTACATGACGCCAATCCTGTCGCACAGGTATTCCACCATGGCGAGATCATGGGCGATGAACAGGATAGAAAAGCCGTGTTCCTTCTGCAGATGTTTGAACAGGTTTACGATCTGTGCCTGAATGGACACGTCCAGAGAGGCGATGGGTTCGTCTGCCACCAGCAGATCCGGTTCCATGGAGAGCGCCCGCGCAATGGCTACCCGCTGCCGTTGGCCGCCAGACATCTCAGAAGGATATTTATCCAGGAAGTTCTCATCGAGGCCCACATATTTGAGCTGAAACGCAGCTTCCGCCCGATAGTTTCCCCTGGGTGGCTTCACATGGTTGATTTTCATCGGTTCGGCAATGATTTCCTGTACGGTCATGCGCTGATTCAGACTGGAGGCAGAGTCCTGAAAAATGATCTGCCGCTGGGTCTGCAGGGTTTTCCGGTTCTTTCTTGCCTCTACGGGGTCAGTGGTATGGATACCTTCAAAGAAGATCTCGCCCTCTGCGGGCTTGTAGATATTCATAATACACCGGGCGGCGGTGGATTTCCCGGAGCCGGATTCTCCCACCAGACCGAAAATCTCTCCCTTTTCGATAGAGAAGGATACGTGATCCACAGCTTTAATGGAGAGCTTCCGGGTCAGTTTAAAATGATGGGTCAGATTTCTGACGGTTACGATAGGCTCAGACATGGGAGTCTCCTTTCAGCGGACTTTCGATCTTCGGGGCTCTGGGATCCAGGAGCCAGGTGGCCGCGTAATGGGTATCAGTAATGCGGAACATGGGCGGAGCCTCTTCATAATCGATGGCCAGCGCGTATTCGTTCCGTCCGGCAAAGGCGTCCCCTTTCGGGGGAGCGATAAGAGAGGGCGGCATACCGGGAATGGTATACAGCTCCTTTTTCCCGTGGGCCAGCGCCGGAAGGGAACGCATGAGTCCCCAGGTATAGGGATGCCGGGGATCGTAATAAACCTCTTCTGCCGTTCCGATTTCTACGATTCGGCCTGCGTACATGATAGCGACCCGGTCAGCGGCCCTGGCGACCACGCCCAGGTCGTGGGAAACCAGAATGGTAGCAGTATTCAGCTTTTGCTGGATTTCCTTCAGTAAATCCAGAATCTGCGCCTGGATCGTAACGTCCAGGGCGGTGGTGGGTTCGTCTGCCAGCAGGATGTTCGGATTTCCGGCCAGGGCGATAGCCATGACTGTACGCTGCCGCATACCGCCGGAAAAATTATAGGGGTAGAGCTTATAGCGCTCCTTCGGCTGGGTAATGCCAACCAGAGTCATAAGGTCGATGACCTTCGCATAGACTTCCTCTTTGGGCATTTTGGGATTGTGAATCAGGATAGCCTCCGCAATCTGGGCGCCTACGGTCATAGTGGGATCCAGGGAAGTCATGGGATCCTGGAAAACCATGGAAAAGAGCCTGCCCCGCAGCTTCGCCATATCCTTCTCCCGGTAATGGGTGATATCCGTATCCTTTACGGTAATAGATCCCCCGTCTATCCGGGCGTTTTTGGGCAGCAGCTTCATCATGCTTTTGCACAGGATACTTTTTCCGCAGCCGGATTCTCCTACGATAGCCAGAACTTCGCCGGGATACAGCTCTAAATTTACGCCCCGCACGGCTTCCACCTTCCCCTGAGGGCTGTCGATGGAAACGTGCAGGTCTTTGATGGTCAATAATTTGTTCATAAGAGATTCTGCCTCTCAACACACAAGTAAGGGGCTGTTGCCAGCCCCTGTACAAGGAATTTTTGTTTTATTCGATGGTCCAGTCACAGACATTCCAGAAGATACCTACACCGTGGTGTCCCAGGACGGTGTCGCTGGAAATGCCCTTGATGTTGTTGTCTGCCACATACATGGCGTCAACGTAACAGAAGAAGGTGAAAGCGGGAGTATTCGCAAGCTCTGTCTGGAACTTGGCGTATGCTTCCTTACGTTCTGCCGGGTCGTTTGTCTGACGCGCTTCTGTCAGGTACTGGTCAATCAGTTTGTTGGAGTAGCCGGAGTAGTTAGCGCCCTTGTCTGTGCCGAATACCTTGTAGGTATGATCGTCCGCGTCGAAGGGAGAGCCCCAGCCGATGATACAGCACTGCTGTCCGCCCCAGTCGATACCGCCGGCGGGAACATTGGCTGTGACGTCCAGGCCGATAGCCTGAAGCTGCTGGGCAACGACCTGTGCCATATCGATACGGACCTGATCGCCGGGTGTCGCGTTGATGACAAAGGAGATACGCTCGCCGTTGCGGGTCCAGTATCCGTCAGAATCCTTGGTGCAGCCAGCCTTTTCCAGCATTTCTTCTGCCTTGGCGGGATTGTAGTCGTAGTGTTCTACATCTGCGTAATCATAAATATTTCTCTGCAGGGGGCCGTACGCAACCACTCCGCAGCCAAGTACCACCGCGTCCAGGATAGCCTGACGGTCAACGGCGTAGTTGATAGCGGGAATCAGGTCCGCGTTCTTCTGCCAGTACTCATTTCCAAAGTTGTACAGAATACCGCGGTAGTCAGAGGTCGTCTCATCGTATACGGTATGAGTGCCGTCGTTCTCAAACATGGCGGCGTCCTTGGGGGTAACCTGGGACAGATTCAGCTCGCCGGACTGTAGCTGTAATGCCTTGGCGTTGTCATCGGGAACAATCTTGAAGACAATGCGGTCAATCTTGGCCGGGCCTGCAAAATAGTCCGGATTCCGATCCATGATAATAGCCTGTCCCTCGTCCCATTCAGTGAGCATATAAGGACCGGTACCGACGGGCTTCCGGAAGAAGTCGGATTCCTGCATATTTTCACCCTCCAGCAGGTGCTTGGGCAGGATTGCCATGGTCATGTACTCCAGGAATGCGTAGTTGGGCTCAGCCAGCTGAAAGGTGATAGTGTAGGGATCTACAACGGTGATTTCCTCCACGTCCTCGTAGTTGGGAGCGTTCTCCGCGCCGTTCTCGGGATCCATGATGGCTTCGATGGTAAACTTTACGTCTTCCGCGGTAAAGGGCTCGCCGTCATGCCATTTTACATTCTCTTCCAGATGGAAGGTATAGGTGTCTGTTTCCTTATCAAACTCCCAGGACTTCGCCAGTCTGGGGATAATGTTGTTGTCGCCGTCGTGGTCTGTCAGACCGTCGAACAGCAGCACATTGATCTCACAGTGCTCGTCCATGGCAGGGTTAATACGGGTGTAATCACCGGAGCCGTAAACCAGAGTGGAGGCTTCAGCCTCGGCAGCGCCATTGGAGGTCTCAGCAGCCGCAGGAGCGGAATCACCGGAGGGTGCAGAGGAGCCACAGCCTGTCATGCCAAGAAGCATACTTAAGGTCAGCAGCACACAGAGTGGGGTTTTCCGTTTTTTCATGTTATCTTGTTCCTTTCTGTTTCGGGGGAATCGCGTTCCCAACATCTATGAACCAGTCTAACACAGAAAAATTTACGGTGTAAGCCCCCATGGGGGTTAAAAAGATAGAAAAATTTGAAAGCGACATATCCGAAGGATATGTTATAATAAATTTGCTGAATGGAATACAGAGAAGATGAATCAGGAGGAAACTGGTATGGAATTTACAGAAGTCATTAAAAACCGTTATTCCTGCAAAAGCTACGGTGAGAAGCAGGTAACGAAGAAGCAGCTGGAGGCGATTCTGGAGGCAGGGCGGACAGCGCCTACGGCAAAGAATCTGCAGGAGCAGAAAATTTATGTGATACAGTCAGAAGAGGGATTGGAAAAGATTGACCGGGCAACGCCCTGCCGCTATGGAGCGCCTACGGTGCTGGTAGTTGCGTTCAATACCAGAGAGGTATTTACCTATCCGGGCGGAAGACGGGATTCCGGAATTGAGGACGCGGCGATTGTGGCAACCCATCTGATGCTGGGCGCGTACAACGCAGGCGTGGACAGCTGCTGGCTGAATAATTTTAACCCGGAGGAACTGAAAAAGGATCTGGGACTTCCGGAAGAGGAGGAGATTCTGATGCTGCTGGATCTGGGCTACGCGTCAGAAAATGCGAAGCCCCTGGCAAATCATTTTTCCAGAAAGGAACTGACGGAAACCGTGCAGTGGATATAAGCTGGCTGTAAGGCTTATCTTCCGTGCTCTTCTTCATGCTCCAGAAAGCTGGAAAAGGAGAGCACCATGCGTTGATGTTCCGGATTCAGAGAATTGAAGGACGTGAAAAGCTGACGCTGATTGGCCGTCAGGTCTGCGGACGAACGGTCGAAAAACTGTGATACCGTAATGTTGCAGGCGGCGCAGATTTTCTCAATGGTTTCTACCCGAGGTTCGGTATTTTTTTCGAACATGGAAGAAAGGGTGGACAGAGAAACGCCGGACTGCTTGGACAGATGATACGTATTATAGCCGTTTCTTTTCATAAGTTCTTTGATTCTTCTGATACAGAAATTTTCGTTATACATAAAAGCCGCTCCGTACAAATGATGTCATGCATTGGAATACATCGTGATAGTTCTATTGTATATGCGGTTTGTATAGTTCGAAAGATTTAAAAACCGATGAAATGCATTTAAAATACGTAGTACAGAAGGAGAAAAAACATCCACGGGGTCAGTCCTCGTGGATGTTTCCATTTCCCATTTTCCGCTGCCAGGTGCCGGGCAGAAGAACCATGTGCCCGGCTTTCAGAGAAGCGGGAACGTCGATGATATTCTGATTGGCAGAGCCGCGGAAGAGGAGCGAGGCGTCCTTTTCCTCCTCCACGAATTTCCCGTCCACCAGGACGTCGAGGAAGGAGAGAAGCTCCCGGACCGTGTCAGGGTTGCCCACTGCTCCGGTCAGCAGATCCTTTTCAAAGGAAAAGCCGGTGTAGCACCAGAGATTCTTTTCCGGAAAGCGTTCCTTGAACCGGCAGGCCAGGGTCCGCAGACCCTCCTGATTTTCCGGCTCAAAGGGTTCGCCTCCGAGAAAAGACAGACCAGCCACATAATCGGGAGCCAGGGCCTCCAGAATCTCGTCCATCACGGCCTCGGTAAAGGGCTGGCCGAAGGAAAAATCCCAGGCCTCCCGATTGAAGCAGTTCCGGCAGTGATGGCGGCAGCCGCTGACAAACAGGGATACCCGGACGCCGGGGCCGTTGGCAATGTCATTTTTCTTAATGGTTGCGTAATTCATAGTTCAGACTCCTACAGATGAAGAACACGCTCCTTGATTTCCTGGGTTCTTCCCTGGTTCCAGAACTGAGTTCCGATGTAGCCGCAGGTACGTCTTGCCACATTCAGCTTGTTCTGGTCGGTGTTGCCGCAGTTGGGGCAGGTCCAGATGAGCTTACCGTGCTCGTCTTCCTTGATCTCAATCTCTCCGTCATAGCCGCATACCTGGCAGTAATCGCTCTTGGTATTCAGCTCTGCGTACATGATGTTGTTGTAGATAAACTTCATGACGGACAGGACAGCCTCCAGGTTATTCTGCATGTTCGGAACCTCCACATAGGAGATAGCGCCGCCCGGTGACAGTGCCTGGAATTTGGCCTCCAGCGCCAGCTTGTCAAAGGCGTCAATTTTTTCCGTAACGTGAACATGATAGCTGTTGGTAATGTAGTTGCGGTCAGTTACGCCCTTTATGATGCCGAAACGCTTCTGCAGGCACTTGGAAAACTTGTAGGTGGTACTCTCCAGCGGGGTGCCGTAGAGAGAGTAGTCGATATTTTCGGCAGCCTTCCATTTTGCGGTGTACTCGTTGAGCTTCTTCATGATTTCCAGTCCCAGCTCTTCGCCTTCCTTCTCGGTCAGCTTTTTGCCATTCAGGCTGTATACACATTCCCAGAGACCTGCGTAGCCCAGGGACAGGGTGGAGTATCCGCCGTGGAGATACTTATCGATGGTTTCGCCCTTCTCCAGACGCAGGAGAGCTCCATGCTGCCACAGAATCGGGGCCGCGTCGGATACTGTACCGCTTAAACGCTCATGACGGCACTGCAGGGCGCGGTGGCAGAGCTCCATACGCTCGTCAAAGATCTCCCAGAACCGGTTCATGTCGCCGCCGGCGGAAAGTCCGATATCCACCAGGTTGACGGTGACAACGCCCTGGTTGAAGCGGCCGTAGTACTTGGGCTTGCCGTTCTCGTCCAGATAGGGGGTCAGGAAGCTTCTGCAGCCCATGCAGGTGTAGCAGTGGCCTTCCCCGTTTTTGTCCACCTTATTCTGGAACATGATTTTTTCGGAAATGTAATCGGGCACCATACGCTTGGCAGTACACTTGGCAGCCAGCTTTGTCAGATAGTAGTAGGGATCCTCGTCGTGGATATTGTCGTCCTCCAGCACATAGATAAGCTTCGGGAAGGCAGGAGTAATCCAGACGCCCTTTTCATTTTTGACACCCTGATAACGCTGACGCAGGGTTTCTTCTATAATAAGAGCCAGATCCTTCTTTTCCTGTTCGTTCTTTGCCTCGTTCAGATACATGAAGACGGTGACAAAGGGAGCCTGTCCATTGGTGGTCATCAGCGTGACAACCTGATACTGGATCATCTGTACGCCATTTTTAACCTCTTCCCGCAGACGCTTCTCGGTGATGAAATCGATCTCATCCTGGGTAACCGCTTCGCGGATGGAATGCAGCTCGTCTGCCACCTGACGGCGGATTTTTTTACGGCTGATATCCACAAAGGGAGCCAGATGGGTCAGGCTGATGCTCTGGCCGCCGTACTGGCAGGAGGCTACCTGGGCAATGATCTGTGTGGCGATATTGCAGGCAGTGGAGAAGCTGTGGGGCTTCTCGATAAGCGTGCCGCTGATAACGGTGCCGTTCTGCAGCATATCCTCCAGATTGACCAGATCGCAGTTATGCATATGCTGCGCAAAGTAGTCTGCGTCGTGGAAATGGATCAGACCCTCTTCGTGGGCCTCCACGATATCCGGCGGAAGCAGGATACGGCGGGTGATGTCCTTGCTGACCTCGCCGGCCATATAATCGCGCTGTACGCTGTTGACGGTGGGGTTCTTGTTGGAGTTCTCCTGCTTAACTTCCTCGTTATTGCACTCGATAAGGCTTAAGATCTGCTCGTCGGTGGTATTGGATTTCCGCACCAGCGCACGGGTGTAACGGTAGGTGATATACTGTCTTGCCACGTCAAAGGCGCGCAGGTTCATGATCTCGTCCTCGACCATGTCCTGGATTTCCTCGACGCTTAAGGAACGCTTGATATTCAGCGCGGCACTCTCCACGTCCTCGGCAATCCGCCGGATCTGGACGTCCGTCATACGGGCGCTGGGCACAACGCTGGCATTGGCCTTTGCCACGGCAATGACAATTTTGTGAGGGTCGAATTCAACTTCGGCTCCGCTTCGTTTGATGATTTTCATATGCTACCTCTCCCTCTATCGTAAAAATATTTTATCTTGTTAGCAACAAACTCATTGTAACAAGATATAGTGGGTATGTCAATGAGTATTTACTATATATTGTTGTATACATGCGTGAAAATATACAGGTGTTCTTTGGCATTGACACATTCTTTCTGGAAATGACAGAAAGTTTATGATATGATGCAAGAGCGTAAAGGGATTCAAAAAAAGAAGACTGACAAAAGGAGACAAAGGCAGAAAATGAGATTTGCCTATGAAATAAAGAATGGCTGCGCGGTGGTGCGCCGCTGTTATGATTTTGGAAAAGAAGCGGAAATTCCGTCAGAAATCGAGGACTGTCCGGTGACAGAGCTGGGCGCGTATGCCTTTTCCGCGCACCTTAATAAGGAGCGGTTCCGGCAGGAGCTGAAAACCGAAACTGTAAAAATATGGAATGACGAAATGAAAGACCGGGAGCCGGTTGAGCCGTCACCGGACACAGCCCCGGAGCTTCAGGGACTTACGGTGGAAGCAGTCCGGCTGCCCGGGAGCCTTCGGAAAATCGGCCCCTATGCCTTCTACAACTGCAACGGACTGAAGGAATTTGCTTTTCACAGCAGCTTAAAGGATCTGGGAGCGGGACTTTTTACCGGCTGTCATCATCTGGAGCAGCTGACGGTGACGCTGGACGGGACGGAAACATCCTGCCTGAAGGAGATCCTGATTGAAGTGCCGGAAAAGATGACGGTGACGGTCAGGGGACAGATAGAAGCAAAGCTGGTATTCCCGGAATTCTTTGAGGAAAGTGTGGAAAATACCCCGGCCCGGATTCTGATGACCCATATGCACGGAAGCGGCATGAATTTCCGGAACAGCTTCTATATGAAGAAGTTGGATTTCCGCGCCTATGACGCCTGCTACTATATGGCGAAGGCAGAAGAGGAGTTTGACACGGTGCTGGAGATGACCCTGGATCGGCTGCAGTACCCGGTGGGATTGTCTGAGGAGCGCCGGGCAGATTATGAAAGCTGGCTTTCGGAGCATCTGGAGCAGGCCTATGGGGACGCGATAGAAAAGCGGAATCTGGACACTTTAAAATGGCTGACAGAAAATGGAAATCCAGAAACGGATCTGCTGTCACAGATGGCGGTTGCCGCTGTGGACGGATTTCCCGAGGGCGTGGCCTATCTGCAGGATCGGCTGGGAGCGTCCGGCCGGACAAAAAAACAATCAGCCCTTGAACGGTTTGAGCTGTAGGAGGACATCATGATAAAAAGCGCGATATTGGAAGAACAAAAGGTACAGCTTCAGAAGGAAGAGCTGGCGGCCCGGATTCTCGCGCAGTCCAGGAATGAGCTGTATCTGAAGCTTCGGTATCTGGATCTGGCCCTTGGAAATCTTAGTCCGGTTCCGGGCACGGCGTCGCCGGCGGGAACGGACGGCGGGGCGCTGTACTATTTTCCGGACGGCATGCTGGAGCTTTATGAAAAGATGGGGCGCGCCGCCTGCACCCGGCTTTATCTTCATGTGATACTCCACTGCCTGTTCTGCCACCCCTTTGACCGAAAGGGCAGAGACGGGCGGCTGTGGAACCTGGCCTGTGATGTGGCCACGGAGGCGCTGATTGACAGCCTGTATCTGCGCTGCGTCCATCTTTCCTCAGGAGCCTTCCGGAAAAGCGTATACGCAAGACTCCGGGACAAGGTGCCGGTGCTGACGGCAGAGGGAATCTATCAGGTGATTGCCGGGGAGCTTACCGAGGCGGAAATCAGCCGCTGGGAGATGGAATTCCGGCTGGACGACCACAGCCTCTGGCAGCAGGATCCGAAAAACGGACCCAGAAATCCCAGCCCCAACCGGAAAAAATGGGACGATATCCGGGAGCGTATGGAGACGGAGATTATGCTCTTTTCCAACGAGGCCTCGGAAGGGGAAGGGGATCTGAAGGAGCAGCTGCGGGTCAGCAACCGATCCCGTTATGATTACAAGGAATTTTTGCGGAAATTTACGGTGCTGCATGAGGAAATGCAGATTGATCCGGACAGCTTTGATTACATTTTCTACCACTATGGAATGGAAATGTATGGAAATATGCCGCTGATTGAGCCGCTGGAGACCAGCGAGGTGCGGAAAATCGAGGAATTTGTCATCGTCATTGATACCTCCATGTCCTGTAAGGAAGGGCTGGTTAAGCGGTTTCTGGAGGAAACCTATGACGTATTGTCCCAGACGGAAAATTTCTTTAAGCGGATGCGGATTCATATCCTTCAGTGTGATGAACGGGTACAGTCGGACGTGATTATCGAGAGCCAGGAGGCCCTGAAGGAGTATATGGAGCATTTCACCATTCTGGGAGGCGGTGGTACCGATTTCCGTCCGGCCTTTGCCTACGTAGAGGAGCAGATGGCCCGGAAGAAATTCTGGCGGCTTCGGGGACTTTTATATTTTACGGACGGTTATGGAATTTTTCCGGTGAAAATGCCGCCCTATGAGACCGCGTTCATCTTTGTGCAGAATCACTACCGGGACGTAGATGTACCGCCCTGGGCGATCAAATTGATTTTGCAGGAGAGCGATCTGGAAAACAGATAAAAGAAGGAGAAAAAAATGAACATCAAGCGAGCGAAACAGGAGATCAAAGACGCGATAGAAGCGTATCTTTTAAAAGATGAATACGGTGATTACGTTATCCCGTCCGTGCGCCAGCGCCCCGTCTTATTGCTGGGAGCCCCCGGTATCGGAAAAACCCAGATTATGGAGCAGGTGGCCAGAGAGTGCGGCGTGGGTCTGGTAGCTTATACCATCACCCATCATACCAGACAGAGCGCCATCGGACTGCCCTTTATCTCGGAAATGGAGTTTGGCGGCCAGAAGAAAGCGGTTACCGAGTATACTATGAGCGAAATCGTGGCTTCTATTTATGAGAAAATGAAAAAAACAGGTCTGAGCGAGGGAATTCTGTTCATCGACGAAATCAACTGTGTATCCGAGACCCTGGCTCCGGCCATGCTTCAGTTTCTTCAGTGCAAGACCTTCGGAAACCATCCGATTCCCGAGGGCTGGATTATCGTGGCAGCAGGAAACCCGCCGGAGTACAACAAATCCGTTCGGGAATTCGATGTAGTTACTCTGGACCGTGTAAAGAAAATTGAGGTGGAGCCGGATTACGGCGTTTGGCGGGAATACGCGGTACAGTCCCGGATCCATCCGGCGGTGATTTCCTATCTGGACGCCCGTCCCGCTCATTTTTATCAGATGGAAAGCACCGTGGACGGCCGCCGTTTTGCTACGCCCCGTGGCTGGGAGGATCTGTCCCGCCTGTTAGAGGTCTATGAAAAGCTGGGAAAGAAGGCGGATAAGGATGTGGTGCGCCAGTATCTCCAGCACGACAAAATCGCCGGAGAATTCGCCAACTATCTGGAGCTCTACCGGAAATATGAGAGTGATTATCAGATAGAGGAAATCCTGGACGGTACGATCCGGGAGGCAACCCTGAAAAAGCTGTCCCATGCCTCCTTTGACGAGCGGCTGAGCGTAGTGAATCTGCTGCTTTCCGGCTGTATCGAACGCCTGCGAAAAGTTCGGGAACAGGAGCTGTTTACGGAAGCTCTGTTCCGGGAAATGAAGTTTGCCGGAAGCATATTAAACGCGGAAAATTTCAAGGGCGGCGCCGATGAAATCCCGAAGGTGCTGGAAGAGTTGCGCAGCGCAGTGGAAGAAAAACGACAGCAGAAAAAAGAGGCGGAGCTTCTGACGAAAGAAGAAGAAAAGCGAATGCTCCGTCTGATGGAACTGTTGCTTTCCTATGAGAATACCCTGAAAGCCGAAAGGCCGGAGAGCGGACCGGAGGCCTTTGATCTTCTGCGCCGTCTCTTTGGTGAGCAGCGGGCCCGCTATGCCGGTGAGCAGGAGGCCGGAAGCGGCTGCCTTGAGCATGCTTTTGATTTTCTGGAGGCAGCTTTTGGCGACAGTCAGGAACTGGTCATCTTCCTGACCGGCCTTAATATGTCGGAGGCTGCGGTGGCCTTCCTGCAGACCACCGAGTGTGAACGGTATGAACGTTACAATAAAAGACTGCTTTTTAATGAGAGTGATCGTGAGATACGGGACGAGATTGCGAGACTGAAGTAAAAGTCAGTTAGGAAAATTTTACGAAGTCCTCTTATCCCGCACTGCCACTTCGATCCGTACCTGCTCCTCCAGCATGGCGTCGATTCGCGCGTCTTCGGAGAAGTCTGCAGCCAGCTTGTTAAGAAGCTTTTTGTCCTCTTCCGGAAACTGGGTATGAAGCACATTTTTAATCGCCTCGTATTTCCGGCGGTAGAGGGCCTCCAGCTCGCTGACCGGTACGGTCGCAGGAAGGGAGGTAACGGCCTCGGAGGCGATCCCCTGGGTTTCAAACCAGTGCTTGATCTGTTTAATCCGGGCATGCTCTTCCTGGGCAGTCGCCAGGATTTTCTTTGATTTTTGTATGAAAACCACGCCTACGATTAGAAAGATGAGGAAAAATACGCTCATACTGTAGGGCGCGATTTTCGGCAGCGGGAGCTTTAGGGATCCAGTGATGACGAGAAGCATCACCGCCAGACCCAGCGCACCCACCAGAATCAGGGTCAGAGCGGTGCTTCTGGCGTCGGCGCAGCGTTCCTCCACAGTCTTAAAAAGCTTGGCTTCCTCCGGCCGTTTGATGGGGCCGTCCAGAATATTGGACATGGTTACTTCCGCGGGTTCTTTTACTTCAATGCCCTGCTTACGGGCCGCGGCTCTCTGTACATCATGGTATAGGGACATAATCACATTCTCCTTGTGTAGTATTGGGCGGTAACAGGTACCGCTTTGGATCGGCAGGCTGCCTAACGCTGCAGAACGGTTTCGATGGCAGCCATGATTTCTTCCTGGGTGCCGGACAGGGATCCCTGTACCATCTCCGGCTTTCCGCCGCCTTTTCCACCGAACTGCCCGTTCAGGGCCTTGCAGAGGGGTCGGGTATCCTCGGTCTTGCTGCCAAAGATGTAGCGGTATCCGGTTTCGTCATTTCCGGTAAAGACGCAGGCAATGCCTCCGCAGCGGGCAGTTAAGAGGTTTACGAACTCCCGGCTGGTGTCCGGATCCAGGCTTTCCTCAAAGAAAACAGGGCTTTTCTGTCCTTCCGGTACCTGGGAAGCCTTGATCTGAATCAGGGTTCTGTTCAGGGTCATGAGCTGTCCGGTCAGGCGGAAATTCTCCTGCTTCAGCCGTTCTACCGCGTCAGCTACTACCGCTTCTTTGGCGGAGAGCAGCACGGAAACAGCCTTCACGCTGGTCTCTTTTTCCCGGTAATCCCGAAGCGCCCGATCTCCGGCCAGGAGACTAACCCGGACGCCGCCCCGGTGGGACTGCACATTTGTAAGCTTAATCAGGCCGATCTCTCCAGTACGCTCCACATGGGGCGCGCAGCAGGCGCAGACGTCGGTATCGGGAATGGTGACGATACGCACCTGTCCTTCGATCTCGATTTTGCTCCGGTAATCCAGAATGGCTAGCTCTTCCTTGCAGGGATAGGAGATGAGAATCGGCACATTGTCGAAGACCACCTGATTGGCGGCCGCTTCAATTTCCGCCAGCTCCTCCCGGGAAATAGGGCCGTTGAAGTCCATGGTGACTTCCTCCTCGCCCAAATGGAAGCCTACGTTGTCATAGCCGAAGCGGGTATGGATAAGACCGGAGACGATATGCTCGCCGGAATGCTGCTGCATCCGGGAGAAGCGCTTCTTCCAGTCAAGAACGCCTTTTACCTCCGCACCGATCTCCAGAGGTCGCCGGGTGTAGTGCCAGATTTCTCCATTTTTCTCATGGGTATCGAAGACCTCCACGTCGCCCAGATATCCCGTATCTCCGGCCTGTCCCCCGCCCTCCGGGAAAAACGCGGTCTGGTCGAGCGCCACCTTCCAGTAATCCTTTTCCTGCTCGCAGGCAGTCACCACCGCCGGGAACTCGGTCAGGTGGCTGTCTTTATAATATAGACGGTCTGTCATGGTGTAAAACCTCCTGTCGTTGTCAAAAATAAATCTACCACCAAGTATAACATTTTCTAACAGCTTTGGACAGGTTTATTTTAAGCGGGAATTGGCAGTTTTCAGTGAACTGTGCTATAATTTTAAAGAAATCATCGGAAAAGATATAAAAACCAGAAAGGAAGTCATTCTATGATAGATTTACACGGCCAGGCCGGCCTCCCCTATATCAACCGGGGCGTCTATACCGGAAGCTATGAGGGCATGCGTTACCGGCTGTGGAAGAAAGAGGAAGAGGACAAAAAGACACTGGAGGCAGTGATTTATCCGGAGCCCTTCTGCTTTGAAAAGACCGCGGAGGATCAGAAGGAGGCCAGGGAGTTTCCCTTCACAGACGAGGGCTTTCAGCAGGCCATCGCCTGGCTGAACGAGCAGTACGAGGCCCAGCAGGAGCGCTGGACGGAGGCGAAGAACGCCAGCTGGGTGTAAAACAGCGTCGCGTCGGTGGAAAATATGGGGTCAGCAAAAGAAAAAAGGCATTCTGCAGCTTCAGGTAATGAAATAGAAACTGCAGAGTGCCTTTTTAAGTAACAAAATTGATTTTTGACGGATTCAGAAAACTTAGTTATCTTCTTCCTCGTCTGCGCTCTTGGTATAGACGGTACGCTTTCTTGCCATCTCATCGCTCTCCAGGTACTCGTCGTAGGTGGTGATCTTATCGATCATAGCGCCGTTCGGCAGCAGCTCGATGATACGGTTGGCAGTAGTCTGTACAATCTGGTGGTCACGGGAGGAGAACAGCAGCACGCCCGGGAACTTGATGAGACCGTTGTTCAGGGCCGTGATGGACTCCATATCCAGGTGGTCGGTGGGCTCGTCCAGAATCAGCACGTTAGCGCCGGAAATCATCAGCTTGGACAGCATACAGCGGACCTTCTCACCTCCGGACAGCACCTTGACCTTCTTCACGCCGTCTTCTCCGGCGAAGAGCATACGGCCCAGGAAGCCGCGTACATAGGTTGCGTCCTTGATCTCGGAATACTGGGTCAGCCAGTCGACGATGGTATCGTCGTTGTCAAATTCCTTACTGTTGTCCTTGGGGAAATAGGACTGGCTGGTGGTGATACCCCATTTATAAGTACCCTCGTCTGGCTCCATTTCTCCGGACAGAATCTTAAAGAGGGTTGTTTTGGCAAACTCGTTGCCGCCTACAAAGGCTACCTTGTCGTCATGGCCCAGAATAAAGGAAATATTATCCAGAACCTTCACGCCGTCGATGGTCTTGGACAGCCCCTCTACGGTCAGCACTTCATTTCCGATCTCGCGGTTCGGACGGAAATCAATGTAGGGGTACTTCCGGCTGGAGGGACGGATCTCGTCCAGCTCGATTTTCTCCAGAGCCTTCTTTCTGGAGGTTGCCTGCTTGGACTTGGAAGCGTTAGCAGAGAAACGGGAGATAAATTCCTGCAGCTCCTTGATCTTCTCTTCCTTCTTCTTATTGGCTTCCTTCATCTGGCGAATCAGCAGCTGGCTGGATTCGTACCAGAAGTCGTAGTTACCGGCATAGAGCTGAATCTTGCCGTAATCAATGTCGGCGATATGGGTGCAGACCTTATTCAGGAAATAACGGTCATGGGATACTACGATGACGGTGTTCGGGAAGTTAATCAGGAACTCCTCCAGCCATGCGATAGCGTCCAGATCCAGGTGGTTGGTCGGCTCGTCCAGAAGCAGGATATCCGGGTTGCCGAACAATGCCTGTGCCAGCAGCACCTTGACCTTCTGAGCGCCCAGGAGATCCTTCATCAGGGTGTAGTGAAGATCGGTATCGATACCCAGTCCATTTAAGAGAGTAGCGGCGTCAGACTCAGCCTCCCAGCCGTCCATGTCCGCGAATTCAGCCTCCAGCTCGCTGGCGCGGATACCGTCCTCATCGGTAAAATCCTCTTTCGCGTAAATAGCCTCTTTCTCCTTCATAATCTCGTAGAGGCGGGCATTTCCCATAATAACGGTGTCCAGAACCGGATACTCGTCATACTGGAAATGATCCTGCTTCAGGAAGGAGAGACGCTGTCCTGGGGTGATGACGATTTCGCCATTGGTGGAATCCAGCTCGCCGGACAGAATCTTTAAGAAGGTAGACTTTCCTGCGCCGTTGGCTCCGATAAGACCGTAGCAGTTACCTTCGGTAAATTTGATATTGACATCTTCGAATAAGGCTTTCTTTCCTATTCTAAGCGTTACATTATTTGCACTGATCATGTTTTGCTCCTTATGACTTGGTAAATATGGTGTATGATACGTTTTTTGTCTCACAGCTTTTATCTGCGGGCATACACATCTATTTTACAGGAAAATATAGAATTTGCAAGCCCTTTCCACGGTTAAATTCCCGAAATTTCTGAGTTTTCAGGATTTCGGAGGGAAAACGGGGTTTTCCGGCGGACGGACTTGATCGGCCGGGAAAAAGAAGGTATAATGTAGGAAATCACGGGCGTGAAAGCACGGAAGAAGGGAGCAGCATATGAGACATACATTTACATTGGCCAATGGTGTGGAGATTCCGGCGGTGGGCTTCGGTACCTACAAGGTCGCAGAACACAACGATGAGGCTATTATCAGCGAAGCTATCCGGCAGGGCTACCGGCATCTGGATACGGCTGCCTTTTATTTTAATGAGGAAGCAGTGGGAAAAGCAGTCTGGGAAAGCGGCATTCCCCGGGAAGAATTTTTCCTGACCTCGAAGGTCTGGAGAGACCGTCTCGGCTACGATTCAACCCTGCGGGAGTTTGAAGAGTCCTGTAAAAAACTGGGCACCGACTATCTGGATCTGTATCTGATTCACTGGCCGAGACCCGACGACCTGACAGCCGGGTGGAAGGATCTGGATGTGGAAACCTGGAAAGCCCTGGAGGATCTCTATAAGTCGAAAAAGGTGCGGGCTATCGGCGTCAGCAATTTCCTGCCTCACCATCTGAACAACCTGCTGGAGCGGACCAGTATCATTCCTATGGTGAATCAGCTGGAGTTCCATCCGGGATATACGCAGAAGGCCGCGGTGGATTTCAGCCAGCGCCTGGGCATTCAGGTGGAGGCCTGGAGCCCCATCGGACGGGCCAGAGTGCTTGGAGAGCCGCTTCTCATGGAACTGGCGGAAAAGTATCAGGTATCTGTAGCGCAGATCTGCATCCGTTTCGCCCTTCAGTGCGGCGTACTGCCGTTGCCCAAGTCCTCTTCCGGCGAGCGGATGCGTCAGAACCTGGATGTCTTTGGCTTTAACATCGAGGACGACGATATGCATCAGCTGATGACGCTGCCCCAGCTTGGCTGGTCCGGAGAACACCCGGATCGGGAGCGGGTGAAGTTATGATGAATTATCAGATAAATATGTCTGAATTATTATGATTATTATGCAAAAATAACGATTATAAACAATTTCTAAAATATTAGCACTCCTACTTGACGAGTGCTAATAATGGTGCTATAACAGAATCAGAGCAAGGGAGAAGAAAGAAAATAAGAAAAAGCCCTTGCGGAACCTCCAGCAGAACTGAAGGGAAGATTAGGAGGAATGATTTATGTTAGTACCGAGTATTTTTGGAGAAAGTTTATTAGATGATTTTGTAAATGATTTTGCATTTCCGTATGCACCTGCAAAGAAGGTTTATGGCAAAGAGGCAGCGCCCCTCATGCGCACCGATGTGAAGGAGACCAAGACGGGCTACGAGCTCGAGATTGAGCTTCCGGGCGTAAAGAAAGAGGATGTTAAGGCAGAGCTGAAGGACGGTTACCTGACCATTACCGCTTCCACCGACAGCAAGAAGGAGGAGAAGCAGGAGGGTAAGTATATCCGTAAGGAGCGCTACAGCGGCGCCACCAGCCGGAGCTTCTATGTGGGAGAGGAGCTCACTCAGGAAGACATCAAGGCCAAATTTGAAAATGGCGTGCTGAAGGTGCTGGTTCCGAAGAAAGAGGAGCAGCCGAAGGTAGAAAAGAAGAGCTATATCGATATTGAAGGCTAAGCGTAGGCCTTTTCGACAGGCAAAAGAGAAGATGGGGATGCGGCTTGGCTGCATCCCCATCTTTGCAGATGGTGATTATGCAGGCGGAGGTGAGCAGGCATTATGAAACAGGACTATTATGAGGTGCTCGGCATTGGAAAGCAGGCAGATGAGAAAGAGATAAAGCGTGCTTACCGGAAGCTGGCAAAGAAATACCACCCGGACACGAATCCGGGGGACAAGGTGGCCGAGCAGAAGTTTAAAGAGGTCACAGAAGCCTACAATGTGCTCAGTGACAAGGAAAAGAAGAAATTATACGATCAGTTTGGTTTTGCGGCCTTTGACGAGGCAGGCAACGCCCGGGCAGACGCAAGAAGCGGTTTCTACGGAGGAGCGGGCGGTCAGGGCTTTGGCGGCCGGGGAGGCTTCCGCAGCGGCAGCTTCCACACGGGAGACGGCAGCGGCTATCAGGAGTTCCATTATGAAGGCGGCGACATGGACGATATGTTTGGAGATATCTTCGGCAATATGTTCCATGGCAACGCGGGCGGCCACAGCGGCTTTTACAGCAACGGTTCCGGTTTTGGCGGCTTTGGCGGTCAGAAGGGCTATCGGCAGCAGGCTTCTTATCGGGGCGAGGATTTACACGCGGACATTACGGTCGGCTTTGATGAGGCGGCCTTTGGGTGCGATAAGATGATTCACATTCAGGCAGCAGACGGTACCGGCGTACAGTCCTTAAGCGTGCATATTCCGGCAGGTATCGACGACGGCAAGAGCGTGCGGCTCCGGGGCAAGGGACACCTGGGCTTCGGAGGCGGGGAGAACGGCGATTTGCTGCTGAAGGTACACATTACGCCCAGGGCAGGATATGAGCGGAAGGGCATGGACGTCTATACCACGGCCGATATCCCATTTACCACAGCAGTATTTGGCGGCGAGGCCAGCTTCCCGACCCTCTACGGCAATGTGGTCTGCAAGGTTCCGGCAGGAACCCAGTCCGGAAAGAAGATACGGCTCCGCGGCAAAGGAATCGTGTCCATGAAGGATCCGAAGGTACACGGGGATCAGTACGTGACCATTCAGATTCAGGTACCCACCACACTGACGGCCGAACAGCGGAAGAAGCTGCATGAATTTGAAAATGCCATGAAGCAGGGCGGCAGAAGTGCCGCGTAAGATAGAAAGCAAAAGACAGAGCCTTCGGAACGGAAACGTCCCGAGGGCTTTTGTTTTAAAAATCTATTGGCAATTCATACTTTTCCTTGCAAAAGCCATATTCTTATTATACAATGAAAAGCAGTGCCATGACTGGCTTACGCCGGGAATTTATGGAAGAACGCATAAAACAGGATTCAAAAAATAGGAAACTCCGGCAGTGAAGAGAGTAATCTATGGATTTTGCAGGATGGGTTGTAAACATGGAAAAGAAAGAAACAATGATCCAAGCGGAAGATTTGGTTTATGAATATAGAAAATACGATGAGGAAGGCCGGGAACGGGAGCTGATTAAGGCCGTGAACGGCGTCAGCTTCCAGATAGAGAAGGGGGATTTTGTAGCGATTCTGGGACACAACGGTTCCGGAAAATCTACGCTGGCCAAGCATATCAACGCCCTGCTTATCCCCAGCGAGGGAACTCTGTGGGTGGATGGAATCGATACCCGGGAGGAAGAACGGGTATGGGATATCCGGCAGAGCGCCGGTATGGTATTCCAGAACCCGGATAATCAGATTATCGGAACCATCGTGGAAGAGGACGTGGGCTTTGGCCCGGAAAATATGGGAGTGCCCACGAAAGAAATCTGGGAGCGGGTGGAGGAGAGCCTGAAGGCAGTGAATATGCTGAAATACCGTCACCATTCTCCGAATAAGCTGTCCGGCGGCCAGAAGCAGCGGGTAGCCATTGCAGGCGTGGTAGCCATGCACCCGGAGTGCATCGTGCTGGACGAGCCTACGGCTATGCTGGATCCCAACGGCCGTAAGGAAGTGATCCGTACGGTCCGGGCCCTGAATGAGGTGGAGGATATTACGGTCATTCTGATTACCCATTATATGGAAGAGGTTATTTACGCCGATAAGGTGATTGTCATGGACGATGGCAAAATCGTCATGGCCGGTACGCCGAGGGAAATCTTCTCTCAGGTGGAAACGCTGAAAGCCTACCGTCTGGATGTACCCCAGGCCACACAGCTTGCCTGGGAGCTGAAAAAAGCAGGTCTTGATCTGCCCGACGGAATTCTGACAAGAGAGGAACTGGTGGAAGCATTATGTCACTTAAATTAGAGCATGTACAATATACCTACAGTCCTTCCACAGCCTATGAGATTCATGCGCTGAAGGATATAAATCTGGAGATTCCGGACGGTCAGTTTATCGGCCTCATCGGCCATACCGGATCGGGAAAATCCACACTGGTACAGCACCTGAACGGTCTGGTAAAGCCCACCTCCGGTCATATTTATTTTAACGGAGAGGACATTTACGCGGAAGGCTACGATATGCGGAAGCTTCGAAGCAAGGTGGGACTGGTATTTCAGTATCCGGAGCACCAGCTTTTTGAGGTAGACGTATTAAGCGATATCTGCTTTGGCCCGAAAAATCAGGGCCTGTCCAAAGAGGAAGCCGAGAAAAGAGCGCGGGAGGCTATGCGTATGGTAGGGCTTTCCGAGGAGTATGAGAAGCAGTCGCCCTTCGAGCTGTCCGGCGGTCAGAAGCGGCGTGTGGCCATAGCGGGCGTGCTTGCCATGGAGCCGGAGGTGCTGATTCTGGACGAGCCTACGGCGGGCCTGGATCCGAGAGGCCGGGACGAAATTCTGGATCAGATCAGCTATCTGCACCGGGAACGGGGGATCACGATTGTGCTGGTTTCCCATAGTATGGAGGATGTGGCAAAGTATGTGGAGCGCATTATCGTCATGAATCAGGGCGAGGTGCTGCACGACGGAGCGCCCAGAGAGGTGTTCCGCCATTATAAGGAGCTGGAGAGCGTAGGCCTGGCCGCGCCCCAGGTAACCTACATTCTGCATACCCTGAAGGAAAAGGGATTTGGCGTGGACGGAGACGCTACGACCATGGAAGAGGCAAGGGATACGATTCTGAACGTGTTCCGGGATAAGGTAAAAAAACATGATTAGAGATATTACGCTGGGGCAGTATTACCCGGCAGATTCCATATTGCATAAATTAGATCCGCGGGTTAAGCTGGTGACCACCATGGTATTCCTGGTGGCGTTGTTTGTGGCCAATGACTGGGCGGGATATCTGGTGGCTACGGTTTTTCTGGTGACCGTGATTCGGCTTTCTAAGGTTCCCTTCCATTTTATGGTAAAAGGCCTGAAGGCAATCTTCTTTATCCTGCTGATTACCTTGATTTTCAATCTGTTCCTGACGCCCGGCGATGTGGTGCTGGTACAGATCTGGAAGCTGAAGATTACGGATAAGGGTCTTCACACGGCGATTTTCATGGCTGTCCGGCTGATTTACCTGATTCTGGGCACCTCCGTCATGACCCTGACGACTACGCCCAACGACCTGACGGACGGTCTGGAGAAGCTGTTAAGCCCTTTGAAGAAGCTGCGGGTGCCGGTACATGAGGTGTCTATGATGATGTCCATCGCCCTTCGGTTTATTCCGATTCTTTTGGAGGAAACGGATAAAATCATGAAGGCACAAATTGCCAGAGGCGCGGATTTTGAGCACGGCAACCTGGTACAGAAGGCAAAGAACCTGGTGCCGCTTCTGGTACCACTTTTTATCTCCGCGTTCCGACGGGCCAATGACCTGGCGATGGCTATGGAGGCCAGATGTTACCGGGGAGGAGCCGGACGGACCAAGATGAAGCCGCTGGTATACGCAAGGCGGGATTATTACGCATACGCGGTGGTTGCGCTCTTCCTGGCGGCGATTATCGCAGTGAGAGTGGTATTATGAAACGGGTAATGCTGATAGTGGCCTATGACGGCACAAATTATTGCGGCTGGCAGGTACAGAATAACGGAGATACGATAGAAGGAGAGCTGAACAGGGCTCTTTCTTCTTTATTAAAAGAGGAGATTGCGGTGATTGGCGCCAGCCGGACCGATTCCGGCGTCCATGCGCTGGGAAATGTGGCTGTTTTTGATACAGAGGCCCGGATGCCGGCGGAGAAGATGGCCTATGCTCTGAACAGCCGTCTGCCGGAGGATATCCGCGTGCAGCAGTCCTTCCGGGTGGACGATCAGTTCCACCCAAGGAAAACCAGCTGTATCAAGACTTATGAATACCGGATTCTGAACCGGGAATTCGAACTGCCCGGAGAACGGCTGAACAGCCACTTCTTCCGGAAGAAGCTGGACGTGGCGAAGATGCGGGAGGCTTGCCTGCCATTTTTGGGAGAACATGATTTTAAAAGCTTTTGCAGCATTCATACCCAGGCGGAAACCACGGTCCGGATTATTTACAGTCTGGACGTGATAAGAGAAGGGGATATGATACGAATCCGGGTGACCGGAAACGGCTTTCTCTACAATATGGTCCGCATTCTTGCAGGTACCCTGATAAATGTGGGCTTCGGAGTTACAGACCCGGCAGAAATCCCGGGTATCATAGAGGCGCGGGATCGTCAGGCAGCGGGACCGACAGCTCCGGCGAAAGGCCTGACTCTGATAAAAATGGAATATCCGGAGCATCCGGAATTTCCGGGACAGAAAAGTTGAAAAAGTGGTTGACACAACCGCGTTTCTATCATATAATAATTCAATGTGACGTAGTGCGAAAATGTCTGAGCCAAAGCCCCGGTAATGACATATTTCCATAGAAGTTTCAATTTATTTTCAGGAGGAAAACCAATGAAAAGTTACATGGCTAGTCCAGCAACAATTGAGAGAAAATGGTATGTAGTTGACGCTACAGGATATACATTAGGACGTTTGGCTTCAGAAGTAGCTAAAGTTCTGAGAGGTAAGAACAAAGCAATCTTTACTCCGCACATCGACACCGGAGATTATGTAATCGTTGTAAATGCAGACAAGATCAAAGTAACCGGCAAGAAGCTGGATCAGAAGATTTACTATCATCACTCTGATTACGTAGGCGGTATGAAAGAGACCACCCTGCGTGAGATGATGAACAAGAAGCCGGAGAAGGTTATCGAGCTCGCTGTAAAGGGCATGCTTCCGAAGGGACCGCTGGGAAGACAGATGTATACAAAGCTTCACGTATACGCTGGTCCGGAGCACAATCATGAGGCTCAGAAGCCGGAAGTGCTTACATTTTAATTGAGAAAAGGTTAAAGGAGGAAATTTACAGTGGCTAAGTCAAAATTCTACGGAACTGGCAGAAGAAAGAAATCCATCGCAAGAGTATACCTGGTACCGGGTACTGGAAATATCACCATCAATAAGAGAAGCATCGACGAGTATCTTGGTCTTGAGACCCTGAAGGTAGTCGTTCGTCAGCCGCTCGTTGCTACAGAGACAGCAGACAAGTTCGACGTTCTGGTAAATGTTCGCGGAGGCGGATATACAGGACAGGCTGGTGCTATCCGTCATGGTATCGCAAGAGCACTGCTTCAGGCAGATCCGGATTACCGTCCGGTCCTGAAGAAGGCTGGTTACCTGACTCGTGACCCGAGAATGAAAGAGCGTAAGAAATACGGCTTGAAGGCAGCGAGAAGAGCGCCTCAGTTCAGCAAGCGTTAATCGCTTTCTCAGAACACAAGAAAAGCTATCAAAAACCCCGAAAACACTGCGTTTTCGGGGTTTTTTCTTTTTGATAAGCTCTGATGTGGCGTGCCATGAATTATCCTATTGAAATCACCTTAATAAGGGCGAAATCGGGGTTAATTTGAAGAAATGGGTTAAAAAATGGGCTAATGTAGGAAATAAAGAACTTGCCTACAGCACTGACTAAGACCGGCTCATCAAGACCTTTTCTTCACTGTTTGACGAGTAGTTCATGAATAACTTTTGAACAGATTTAACCAAATAAGGCATATCGGATTTCACTTTATACTGAGCGTCCAGCTATCTAAAAAATAGTTGGGCGCTTTTTTATTTGCCCAAAGGAGGCTATGTGTAATGAGTTTATCGGAAGAAGTTGTTCAGATTGCAGTAACCAGCCTGAGAGCATTTCCCAATCATCCATTTTATGTTCGAGATGATGACATGATGCAGCAGCTTGTTGAAAGCATCCGTCAGGTTGGAGTTCTGATGCCGATCATTGTTCGAAGGTCGGAAGATGATTTTTATGAGATCATATCCGGTCACCGTAGAAAGCATGCGTGTGAGCTGCTTGAACATAAAACCGTTCCTGCCATCATCAAGGAGGCTGATCTGAGCGAGGCCACGATCATGATGGTGGATAGTAATTTTCAAAGAGAAGTCATTTTGCCCAGTGAAAAGGCCAAAGCTTACAAGATGAAGCTGGAAGCAATCAAGTGCCAGGGTGCAAGAACTGATCTGACTTCAGACCCCAGTGGACGAAAGTCTGGCGTTTCATCCAGAGAAATGATAGCCGAAAACAGTCCGGACAGTTCGACGCAGATCCATCGCTACATTCGATTGAATGAGCTGATCCCTGAGCTCATGGAGCTTGTGGACGAAGGAAAGATGGCTATCTCCCCTGCAACTGAGATTTCTTATCTCAGAGAGAACGAGCAAAAAATGCTTCTACTGACTATGGATAGTGAGCAGGCTTCACCCTCAAGAGCTCAGGCACTAAGGATGAAGAAACTATCGGAAGCCAGACTGCTTACAGATGATATGATCCTCACGATCATGTCGGAACAGAAGAAGCCTGACAGCTGGAACCTGGCTCTCCCAATGAACAGAGTTGCGAAGTATTTTCCCAGCAACTACACACCGCAGAAAATGCAGGACACTATTTTCCAGCTGCTTGACCGATGGCTGGCTATTCAAATGAAAAATCAATCAGGAAAGAGGTAATCGAGAATGTGTAAAGTAATCGCAATCGCAAATCAGAAAGGCGGCGTTGGAAAGACCACCACTGCTGTAAATCTTGGTATTGGCCTTGCTCGTGAAGGAAAGAAGGTCCTTCTCATTGATGCTGATCCTCAGGGAAGCTTAACTGCCAGCCTTGGCTTTGCATAACCAGATGAGCTTCATGAAACATTGGCCACAGTATTGACAGCTGTTATTGATGATGAACCTATCGAAGAAAGCATGGGTATTGTTCATCATGAGGAAGGCGTGGATCTCCTCCCGGCAAATATCGAACTTTCTGCTGTCGAAGCGTCTATGGCAAACGTAATGAGCCGCGAGTTGATGATGAAGGAATATCTGGATACGATTAAGGAACAGTACGACTATGTACTTATCGACTGTATGCCTTCTCTGGGTATGATGACAATCAATACCTTGGTTGCTGCAGATTCTGTTCTGATTCCAGTGCAGGCTGCGTACCTTCCGGTGAAAGGCCTTCAGCAACTGATCAAAACCATCACTATGGTAAAAAAGCGAATGAATCGTAAGCTCCGTGTGGAGGGTATTCTTCTTACGATGGTGGACTATCGCACCAACTTCACCAAGGATATCTCTGCTACGGTACATGAGCTCTATGAAAACATCGGAGTATTTGAAGTTACTATCCCTTCCTCCGTAAAGGCAGCGGAGACCAGTGCATTAGGCTCCAGCGTATTTATTCATTGCCCGAATGTGAAGGTTGTCGTAAGCAAAAGCCCGACAACGATTATTGCAAGTAATGAGTATCCAACGGAATTGGTAAGGAGCAAATTCCTGAAGCTCACATCAATGCATGTGGAGTATGTGGTAGATTGTTTTAATCAAAACAGCAGCAAGGTCAGAAATATCAAGAAGTATCTCCTGGCAGCACTGTTTAATGCTCCATCTACGATTAGTGGTTATTACACTGCAGAGGTTCATCATGATATGCCGCAATTGGCGGTAAGATAAGGAGGCGTTATGAGATTTTTAATTAAGCTGGCACTTCTGCCGGTTGTTATCGTCGCAACCGTAGTATGGTTGATAGCTCTACTGGCTTCGAAGATATTTGGAATGGTACATGGATTTCTTTGGGCGTTGTTACTAATCCCGATTATTCTGGCCTGCTGTCTTCAGATGTGGCAGAATGCAATCATTTTTGCAGCGATGGGCTTTATCAGCTATTTAATTCTGTTTGGATTGACCGCAGCAGAGGTTCTATTGGATGCAGTGCGACATAGTGTCTGTGCTGTTATAAGCAACTAAAAACATGCCTGTAGATTTCCAGACTGGACTCTGCAGGCTATTTGTATGCCCCGGGGTAAAGAGTATTAAGCCTTGTTAATCTTGAAAAATGCAACCATATGGTTTACAATAGGAATGAGAAAGGTGGTGCCTATGACTACTTCAGAAATGATTAAAACAATATGTAAGCAGCAAAATATCACTATTTCCGAATTGGCTAGACGTATTGGTCAGTCACGGCAAAACCTAAATAAGAAGTTCCAAAGAGACACCTTGACAATAGATGAGATCAAGCAGATCTCTGATGCCATTGGTGTTAAGTTTGAGCAGTCATTTACACTGCCAGATGGAGCACAATATAAGATTGAGAATTAAATTATAATTTTGCGGAGGTAATCATGACGGGATTACATGAGAAATCAGTTTCGTCCAAACATGGAATTACATATTACTGGACTAATATAATCCAGAGCGATATTGCATTAGTGCTTCTGCCCGGTCTGACGGCAGATCATCATCTATTCGAAACTCAAATTTCATGCTTCGAAGATGAGTTCAAAGTACTGGTGTGGGATTGCCCGTGCCATGGCAAGTCAAGACCATATGATGAATTTACATATGCCAATGTTTGCAGTGAACTGGATTGTATTCTTGGAATTGAAGGAATCGACAGAGCCATATTCATCGGACAGTCGCTCGGAGGAATGATCGCTCAGTATTATATTGATCAGCATCCAACCAAGGCGATTGGCTTCATTTCGGTCGATAGTGTTCCGCTTGGAGATTACTACTCCAAATCAGATCTGTTTTGGCTGACTCAGTTGGAGTGGATGTGCAAATTGTTTCCTAACAAAATACTGAGGTCTTCAATGGCGAAGATGTGCGGAGCAACGGAGACTGCACAGAAGCGCATGCTCACTATGATAGATTCTTACTCGAAGAACGAACTGTGTCATCTAATGTATATCGGTGAGGCGGCCTTTATACCTGAGAATAAGAATTTGAATATTCCGTGTAAAAGTGTTCTATTGCTTGGAGACAAGGACAAGGTCGGAAAGGTTGCTGTCTATAACAAGAGATGGGAGCAGCGCACCGGTTTTCCACTCATCATGATTCAGGGGGCAGCGCATAATGCAAATGATGATCAGCCGGATAAAGTCAACGCTATTATCCGCGACTTTATAGAAACAACCAATGCACAAACGGAGAGATAAATTTTAATTCGTTATGCTAAATTCCTATTTTCAATGTAACCTAATATTGAAGCCTATTAAAAACACAGCTCGTGGAGTTGTGTTTTTTCTTTACAAAGCAGCAATGTTAAGATATTATGTTTTTATGGCATATGCCAATAAAAACGAGGTGAATAGAATGCCTAAATGTAGAAAGAGAATGGTATGTAAAGAACCTGATCATAATATTTTTCTGCCGCAGGGACTAAGCAATCTTGAAATGCTTACAATGACAGTGGACGAATATGAAAGCATCAGGCTGATTGATTTGGAAGGCCTTATCCAGGAGGAATGTGCTAATAAACTGGGGGTGGCAAGAACCACCGCACAGCTTATTTATAATAATGCACGTGAAAAACTCGCCAAAGCACTGGTAATGGGCATTGGCCTTCAAATCGATGGAGGAAATTATGCCCTTTGTGATGGACGCCTCAGCTGTACTAAGTGCCATCTGAATGGAGTCACGAACGGGCAAAGAGTTTTAACAGAAGCATATTAGTGAACCTGATGAACTAAATGAAGAGCTTTTAAAGAGTAATACTCTTTAAATATAAAAATACTTGACATGGATGAAAAAATGATATATAATCCTTATCAGGAACTATTACTAACAAAGATGTATTATGGATAAGAGAAACACTATACAAAAAGAATTGGTGCTTAACGCTGTAACTAAGATGCGTCGACATGTTACTGCAGATGAGGTGTACGACTATATAAAGAAAGATTATCCATCAATTGGAAAAGGAACGGTATATAGGAATCTCAGCATTTTAGCCGGTGAAGCTAAAATAAGAAAAGTTGAAATTCCTGGTGGAGCGGATCAATACGATTTTACACTTACTAGGCATTATCATGTAAGATGTGTGGAGTGTGGAAAAATCTTTGATGTAAACCTTAATGAAGTAAAAGAGATTGATGCATTTATGCATGCAGAATATGATATCCAGTTGCTGGATTATGATATTATATTTAAGGGAATCTGCAAGGATTGTCAAAATAAGTAAAGGAGATGTTTGGATGCGTTACATATGTCAAATATGTGGATATGTCTACGATGATGAAAAAGAAAAAATTCCATTCGAACAGTTACCCTCAGACTGGAAGTGCCCATTGTGTGGGGCAGCGAAATCTGACTTTAAACCTGAAATGCAAAAGGCAGATGTAAAACCTATAAGTGTTAACACTGAGGCGGCTGATTTGAAAAAACTTTCGGCAGGACAGTTAGCTGCTGTATGTTCCAATCTTGCAAGGGGATGTGAGAAACAGTATAAAGCTGAAGAAGCAGACTTGTTTAAACAGTTAGCGGACTATTTTACGACTATTACACCAGCAGTTAATGATGCCACAGTAGAAACGATAGCCAAGATTTTACAGGATGACATTGATAATTATCCCAATGTGAGGGCTGTAGTTGATCAGAACAATGACAGAGGTGCTGCAAGAATCTGTGTCTGGGGTGAGAAAGTCACCAGAATGCTTTCTTCCCTTGTGAATCGCTACTTAAACGAGGGTGAAGCGATGCTTGCTGATACAAACATCTGGGTCTGCACAGTCTGCGGTTTTGTTTATATCGGAGAAAACGCACCGGAGCTGTGCCCGGTATGCAAAGTCCCGGCATGGAAATTTGAAAAGATCGAAGGGAGGGCATAACGATGAAAAAGATAGCTGTCAGAAATCTTCGCCTTTGCACCAAAGACTGCCTTTGCCTTTATGTTTGCCCGGTCGGAGCAACAGATACTGAGAACAGTATTATTGATGTGAATAAGTGTATCGGCTGCGGCGTATGTGCTGAGGCCTGCCCAAGCGGAGCAATCAGTATGGTGCCGGTGGAATACCCCGTACAACAATCCAAAACAGATGCGGTACGTAGTGTGTTAAATACTTTGGCTCAGAATAAAGCTGACGGCGAGAAAGCCGCACTTCAGGTTGCTGAGACCACTGGTCTGGACGGACTTTATCGTCTTATGAAAGCAATATCCAAGTCTGAAAGACTGATTTCGGAGGATGTTCTTCGTGAAGCAGGATATATGCTTCCGCAGAGTGACAATGCTCACGAATTACTGAAGGAACTGATAGAAAATCCGCCCACACTGGATTTCCCAGTTGAAGCGGCAAAAAGACTTTTGAACATAATTCCCAATAATGAAAAGAAAGAGGATAAGAAAATGAAAACTTACAAGTGTCTCGTATGCGGTCAGGTATTCCAGGTTGAAGATGGTGTTGAGCCTGAGTGCCCACTCTGCCATGCAAAAGGCGACAAGCTGGAGCTGGTAGAAGAAAAGAAATCCAATCCTTATGCAGGAACACAGACTGAAAAGAATCTTGAGGCTGCTTTTGCAGGCGAATCTCAGGCAAGAAACAAGTACACCTATTTTGCTTCTCAGGCAAAAAAGGATGGCTTTGAGCAAATTTCCGCTCTTTTCCAAAAGACTGCCGATAATGAGAAAGAGCACGCGAAAATGTGGTTCAAGGAACTGAACGGAATCGGCACTACTGCTGAAAATCTCGGTGCTGCCGCTGATGGTGAAAACTATGAGTGGACTGACATGTATGCCGGTTTTGCTGATACTGCTGAAAAGGAAGGATTCCCTGAACTCGCTGCTAAATTCCGTGCTGTCGCAGCCATCGAAAAACATCACGAAGAGCGTTACAGAGCTCTGCTTCATAATGTGGAGGCGCAGGAAGTGTTCGCTAAGAGTGAAGTCAAGGTTTGGGAATGCCGCAACTGCGGTCATATCGTAGTCGGAACAAAGGCTCCGGAAATCTGCCCGGTATGCGCTCATCCTCAGGCTTATTTCGAAATCAATGCTGAGAACTATTGATTTCAAGCAGGGACATTAAATTCCAGTTTAATCGCTCAATGGCAAGTCGGAAGGTTTGTCATTGGGCGATTTGTTTTATAAGCGCATAAGAAGAATCAGAATATAGCTTAAGGCTGCATTGCCAGAAATGGTGGTGCAGCCTTTTTTTATTTGCTCAAAATTTTTTTGAAAAACTTTTGAGGAAGCACACCAACTTGGTGATTTTTTCTCCACGTAGGGTAAGTGAGGAGGTCAGGAGACATTCCTGACGAACCTTGAAAGCTGAATATGCAACCCTCCGGTTCATATCCGTTATATGTGGAGCAACAAGTTTTCTGCCGCCATGACTCCTTAAGGACGAGCGATCTACAGAGAGACAGAACAGATCTGTTGGTACGATCTGATTGCCATGAAGCATATGCGGGACAATGATACTTCCGTCTAGTCGCAGTAATGCGGGCGGCCCGGTGAGCTCCACGGGGAGGTAAAACGGTCTATGAGTGTCCAGACCAGGACGCGGGCCGGAGGGTTCCCATATTCAGTCAGGGGTGTCGGGGACAAATGTGATTGAGAATTAGAACGACCTAAACTTAATAGTGAAAACCATGCGGCGGACTGCGTTCGAGAAATTGTTTCGTATTCCGCCGTATTCTTTTGCGATTAAGCAAACGCTGCCTTTGTCCACACCACTGGCAGCAAGAATATTCAAGAAAACATTTGGAGGTTTTTAGAGTGAATAAGATTTTAGACAGTAAAGAAAGATGCATCATGATCAACACAGACTGTGTGTCTACCGTTCAGGTGATCAACGAAAATGTCCTGAAGGTCACGCTTCACAATGATGAGCAGCTGAACATTCCGGCTAGCGCATTCGGTGACAGAGTTCCTTTTAAGAAGATTCCGAAAATCGTTCCTGTCAGTGGAATGCTTGGTATCTTCAACATAGCGGGACATATTGAGGCCTGCCCGGTTCACATGATGGCCAAGACCGATATTGCACTTCAGCCGATGTGCATAGATCTCGGTCGGCTTGAGCCGTGATGATGATTTACAGGGCGAGAGCAATTCTATCTCCAACCAAGAGTTACTATGTAGAGGGTGGTTTCTCCCACCTAATACATATGACTGCGGCTCATTTGTGGTGAATGGAACAGCAGTTGTAGGAAAGGAGTAAAAAAGCCCTTATAACCGCTAAAAAACAACACCAAAAGGAGCTGATTCTTATGAAATCTCTATTTGAAGAAATGGGCGGCACTTACCGTCAGGAGGGTGATTATCTTATCCCGAACCTTGCGCTGCCGGACGAACCAGAATACCAGATCGGCAAGTACGGGCGTATGCGTCGCAGCTATCTGAAAGAACATCGTCCAGTTCTCTATGCAAACTTGCTCACAAGCGGAACGCTGCATCGTCACCTTGCCGAGATCGACCAAGCCTGCAATGAGCGCATGGCAATCATCGTTTCTGATATGGCGAAGCAGGAGGGTGTGACCGAAGCACTCAAGGCCGCCGAGCAAATGGAATGGGTGCGCCGCATGAACAGCATCCGCAATCGTGCGGAGGAAATCGTTCTGACCGAGCTCGTATATGAATGACAAATGCCCGTTATTGGCTGTACGGCCGATAGCGGGCATTTCTGCGTTTTAATCCTTTTCCTCGGTGCTGGCTACAAGTCGGTCAAAATCGCTCTGATACTGCCGATCCTGAATGACACGGTATTTCTCAAATTCGCTCTCGGCAAAGGCTTTTGCAATGGCTGCTGTCACTTTTCCTTTATGATGCAGCACTTCTTCCTCGTTGAACTGCAAAAACGCATCCAGCCGTGCGACCCAATCCCGCATATACATGATGTTTCCACGGCGTGCCTGCCGCTCGGCATAATCAAGATACATCGTGACGATCTCGTTCAGGCTTCCTATCTCGGTTTCGTCCAAGTAGTTCTTCGCTATCACAACATCGGATTTTCGGATTCTGCCGCCCGGTGCATTTTTCCATGTTGTCAGGCCCATATTCGGTTTCGTGCTGTCTGCCCGGTCGTAGATGATCTCCGCTGCGGTGTGCTTTGTAATTGCGTAATGCAGTTTGTTTTGTACGGTGGCGAAAAATTCTTTTGTCACAGGGCTGTCCACGTCATAGTCTGCGCTGCATTGGGAATAGATATCCGTGATTTTCTGATAAAAGCGCCGTTCACTGGCGCGAATATCACGGATGCGCTCCAGCTGTTCCTCAAAATAATCCTTCCCGAAGAAGTTCTGCGGCTCTTTCAGGCGCTCATCGTCCATGACATAGCCCTTGATAATATACTCCTTCAATATCCTGTTTGCCCATATGCGGAACATGGTGGCCTTTTTGGAGTTCACCCGATAACCGACCGCAATAATCGCATCCAGATTATAGTACCGTGTGGGATATTTTTTCCCGTCTGCCGCAGTTGTTTCCAAAACGGAAACAACTGAATCCTCCATCAATTCACCGGATACAAAGATATTCTTCAGGTGCTTTGAGATGGCCGCTTTCTGCACCTCAAACAGCTCCGCCATCTTTGCCTGCGTCAGCCATAAATTCTCCTGATATAGCAGAATTTCAACCTTGACATCGCCGTTATCGGTCTTGTAAAACAAAATTTCTCTTGTCTCGTATGGGGTAAGTGCCATATTCTCATCCATTCTCTTTATCCTCCCGGCTCTTTGCCCGTGTTTTATAGACATTATACTGATTCTTGCACCGGGCGCTGCAAAACGCGGAGTTGGCCCGGCTGCCGAGGAATACCTTCTGGCAGTGCTTGCACAGCCGCAGGGGTTTTGTATCGTCCACCAGCATAAAGCTGAACATCATCTGGATGCCCAGCAGCAGGGAATGGAAGTCCCAATAGATGGTCGGTTTCTCCAGCAGTTCGATATGATAGGTAGGCGCAATGCCGCCGAAGGCAGCCATGGCCTTGCGGTAAAGATTTCTTGTGTCCTCATCAATGCTGTCGTAGTCGTTATAGTACAAAACAGAGGTAGTCAGCGTGAACGCCCAATCCTTGAACTGCTGCGCCACCCAATCATACGGTTCTGCATATTCCCGCTGGAAGCTCATGTTCTTTGCCATCGGCTCATCCATGAAGGTCATGGTCAGGGCAATCATCATATTATCCCCGGAAACATTCCAACTGGATTCCACGCCTTTTTTCACTACATCCAATTTGTCAAAGGGATAGAACAGGGCAAGGTAGTCCTCTGTTGCCATGCTTTCTTCCTTGATGAAGTGATTCTTCGGCAGATAGACTGCCTCATAGTCCATAAAGGACGGCGTGGTGGGCAGCGCCGTCATCAGCCCCAACAGACCATAATGGGTCACAAAAGCCAGAATTGCCTTTTCCACCTCATCCTCCGGGCTGCGGTTCATCATCAGCATCCCTACGTTCAGCGCCTCCAGCACCATCTCGGAGGATTCCTTCAGCGGGTTATAGACATCGGGCTTTGCCGTCTTTTCCGGCGTGATATAGCGTTTCCCGTCCTTACCGGTCTTGATCTCATAGCGGTCATACCGCACCCAATGGGAACGGGACTGCGCAAACAGATTATTCATAACGCTGTTCCTCTCAATTCGTAATCCATCTATATATTAACCATATTACCATTGTATCAACCGTCCTTGACATCGTCAAGGGCGGCTTTCTTTTTTCTCGGTTTTGTTTTGTTCTCCCGGCGGATCACGGCATCCTTGCCCATGGTTTGCATCGACGCTTCATATTTCTCCATGAATTCGCGCTCCCGCAGGGTAATGCTGTAGTCCTTCTCCAGCTTTTCACTCAGATGCTCATACATCCGCTTTTGCAGCTTTTTTTGAATGGTCATCCGCAGCTTTCGGATATTCCGGTCGGATTGTCCACGGATGGCTGCAAGCCTTGTGGTGCTGTATTGCTTGACAAACAGGTAATACAGCACCTCCTTCTGCTCATCACTGAGGGTGAAAAAGAGCTTGGAGAGAAAACGGTTCGCAGTCAGCTCGTGCAGCTCGTAGGGGCAGGAGAAGATGATGTCGAGAAAATTTCCCTGACAGAGCTGGCGGAACCTCGGCAGATTCATCCAGAAGGGAGCAATCTTCGGATCAGGTACAGCCTGAAACTCCAACGGAACATCCCCGCGCAGGTTTTCGTGGTCACGCTCCCGGCGCTCCCGGTTCCTGTCCAGCTTGTTCCACTCGTCTACCACAGTCAAAAAATCCGATTCTGTCCGGGCTGCTTCCTCTAAACGCTTCAACGCCTCTGCACGAATTTCCCGCTTGAGTCGTTTTTCGCTGGTGGGCGCGGCTTCTTCCTCCTCGTCCTCCAGCTCGGTATCATAGTCTCTGGGATGCTCGTCCTGCTCCAGCTCGCTTTCCAGCTCAAGAGTACGTTCCTCGGTAAGCGCTTCCTCCAGCGTCTCGTCCACCGGCGGACCGTCAGACGCATCCTCCCAATCGGCAAAGCTGTCCGCATCCATTTCAAGGTCGTTTTCCTCTATTTGCTCCTCGGTATCTTCTTCCTCATCGGAAAAATCATCATCCAGCAGCAGTTCATCCTCCCATGGTTCCACGGCAGCTTCACCTCCCCGAAAAAATATTTTTCTTTTTTTCAAAAACAGTTCCGATTTACACCCCTTATTTCTCCTATTAGTAGATGGAGTAATCTTATAGCAGAATACACAGATTACTTTTGGAATCGCCAGCGAAGAAAAGGAGGATATGGAGCATGAAAAAGCAGCAGAAAGACACGGTTGGCTTACAGCCAACGGAACCAACCACATTATATCAAAAACCAACCAATCACGCAAGGAGGATGCCTATGGAGCAGAACAAACGAGAACAGTTTATCATTCGCCGGATCGGCGGCACCACCTACAAGGTCAGGGTCGTGTTCAACGAAAGCGGCGGCGAGACCATGGAGGATAAAATTTTGCGGATTGTACGCAATGATATGGTTACAAACGACGGAACCTATGGTATAATGGAGACACCACAAATGAGCCGACAGTCTGAAAGGAGCGCATCATGAGTGCGAAACAGACTGAAAGCAAAATCACCGCTCTCTATGAGCGGCTGTCCCGCGACGATGACAACGCCGGGGACAGCAATTCCATCGTGAATCAGAAAAAATACCTCGAAAGCTATGCCCAGCAAAGGGGCTACACCAACTGTCGGCACTATACCGACGACGGCTGGAGCGGCGGCAACTTTGAGCGTCCAGCGTGGAAGCAGCTCATCGCGGATATTGAGGCAGGCAAGGTTGCTCATGTGATCGTCAAGGATATGAGCCGGGCGGGGCGAGACTATCTGCAAACCGGATTTTACACGGAGGTATTCTTCCGGCAGCACGGCGTTCACTTTGTTGCCATCGCCAACAGCGTGGACAGCGATGACCAGAACAGCAATGAATTTGCCCCCTTCCTCAACATCATGAACGAATGGTATCTGCGCGATCTGAGCCGCAAGCAGAAAACCGCCATTCGTGTCAAAGGGGAATCCGGCAAGCCTACCACCAACTGCGCCATCTATGGCTACAGGAAAGACCCGGAAAACAAATACCATTGGCTGATCGACGAGGAAGCCGCCGCCGTGGTGCGCCGCATTTTCCGCTTGACCATTGAGGGCAAAGGCCCATACGATATTGCCCGTATTCTTTTTGAGGATAAGGTGGAAACACCTGCTGTGTACTTCGGCAAGCAGGGCAAGGGCATCTGGAAAAGCAAAGAGGAATTTTCCAATCCCTATAACTGGAGCGGCTATGTCGTGGGACAGATCCTCTCCAAGCCGGAGTATATGGGGCATACGGTGAATTTCCGCTCCCACAAGCAGTCCTATAAAGATAAAAACGCCGTGATGAATCCCAGGGAGGACTGGCTGATCTTCGAGAATACCCACGAGGCCATTGTGGACAGGGAAACATGGGAGCTTGCACAAAAGCTCCGCAAGACGCCCAAGCGCATCGACACGCTGGGTGAAGCGAATCCGCTGACCGGCCTTTTGTACTGCGCCGATTGCGGCGAGAAGATGTATAATCACCGCTCCAAAGGCGGCACAGAGAACAATCCCTATCCATCTGACTTCTTCGATTGTTCCTCCTATACCCTCGCCCGCCAGAAGCGTACCGCCGCCTGCTGCGGCCACTATATCACGACCAAGGCCCTGCGCACACTGATTCTGGACACCATCCGCACGGTCAGTACCTTTGCGATTTCCAATCAGGCGGCGTTCATGGAAAAGGTGCGCTCCGCCTCCCAGCTCCGGCAGACGGAGGCGGCCAAGGACGCCAAGCGAAGGTTGAGCAAGGACAAAAAGCGCATTGCTGAGCTGGACACCATCATCAAAAAGCTCTATGAATCCTTTGCCGTCGGGCGTATCACCGATGAACGCTTTGACAGTCTGCTGGCAGATTATGAAGCGGAGCAGAAAACGCTGCAAGCCTCTGTCGCAGAAGCAGAAGAAAAGCTGTCCGCTTTCGCTGAAGACACCGCCCGCGTGGAGCAGTTTCTGGAGCTGGCGAAGAAGTACACCGATTTTTCTGAGCTGACCACGCCCATGATCAACGAGTTTATTGAGAAAATCATCGTCCACGCCCCGGAGCGCATCGACGGTGACCGGGTGCAGGAGGTGGAGATCCACCTTCGCTTTATCGGGCAGTTTGAGCTTCCCGCGCCGGAGCTGACCGAGGAAGAAATCAAGCGGCAGGAGCAGCTCAAGCGACATCGCATCAAAAGCCGGGAACGGTATCAGAAAATCAAGGCTGGTGAACACGCTGTCGGTCAGCCCTTCACGCTGACCTGTAAGTGCTGCGGGCAGGAATTTGCATCCAGGCGGACGAACACCCTGTTCTGCGGCCCCAACTGCCGGGCAAAATTCTACCGGCAGGAGGCGGCAGAAAGCCGCAGCCGGGAGTGTACCTGCGAAAATTGCGGCAAGGAGTTCATCACAACAAGGTCAGATGTGAAATATTGCAGTGACGATTGTCGGTATGCAGCACAGATCAAGCGGCAGGGCGCACGGAAGAAAGCCTTGCGAGAAGCTAAGAACGAGGAAGAAAGGAAAACAGCATAAGAAAAGACGCAGACGGCGGCTTGCCCCAAATCGGGCAGGCCGCCGTTTTTGCGCAGAAATGGAGGTATCATGCGAATTTTTGAAATCGTAAAAGAAAACGTCAATCTACGGGAAGCGGCAGAGCTGTACGGGATTGATGTGAACAGGTATGGGAAAGCCCTCTGCCCCTTTCACAACGACCGGCACCCCAGCTTGCTTGTAGCAGATGAACATTATTATTGCTTCGCCTGCGGGGAACACGGAGATGTGATCGACTTTGTAGGCAGGCTGTTTCAGCTTTCGCCCTACGATGCGGCACGGAAACTGATGGCAGATTTTCATCTCAGCCCGGATAAGCCGCCCAGCGCAGCGGCGCTACACGCAAAGCGCATCCGAACAGAAGCACAGCGGCTCATGGAAAACGAGCGGCTGTGCTTTTCTGTTCTGTCCGATTATGCCCGTGTGCTGCGGGACTGGAAGGTGCGGTATGCGCCGCAATCTCCCGATGAGCCTGTTCACACGCGGTTCGTGGAAGCCTGTCACAAACTCGATGAAACGGAATATTATCTGGATATTCTGTGCGCTGGGGATTCCCATGAACGTGCCGAAGTGGTTCAGCAGCAGATGGCGGACGGCAAACTGGACAGGCTGCGAAGAAGATTGGAGGCAATTCACAAGGAGGAATTGGAAGATGGATATGACACCGCAGACGTGGCCTGACTGGTACGACGGCAGACACATCAATGAGGTGCTGTTCTGCCAGCAGTTTTTGGAGAAGCATCCCATGAAATGTGTGCGCGGGCGGCTGTTCACAGTGGACGGGTTGATCGAGGATGAAGGGCAGATCGGCAATCTCATTCTGGAGGAAATCTCCGGAGTTCTGACCTCCGGACTGTCTAAAGTGGTAACAAATCTGCTTGCCAGCATCAAGCTGCAAGCCTATTCGCCGCCGCTGCCCATCGAGACAGACCGCATCCATGTTGCCAACGGAACGTATTTCATGGACGGCAGCTTCACCGCTGACAAGAGCTACTGCAACAACCGGCTGACGGTCGCCTACAACCCTGACGCACCCATTCCGAAAAAGTGGCTGCAATTTCTGTCCGAGCTGCTGCAACCGGAGGACATTCCCACCCTGCAGGAGTTCCTTGGTTACTGCCTGCTGCCGACCACCAAGGGACAGAAAATGCTCATGCTCATCGGCAAGGGCGGCGAGGGCAAAAGCCGTATCGGACTGGTCATGCGCTCGCTACTGGGCGACAGCATGAATACCACCAGCATCCAGAAAGTTGAGAGCAACCGGTTCAGCCGCGCAGATTTGGAAAACAAGCTCCTGATGGTGGACGATGATATGGATATGAGCGCTCTGCCCAAGACGAATTATATCAAATCCATCGTCACCTCCGAGTGCAAGATGGACATGGAGCGCAAGGGCATCCAAAGCTATCAGAGTCAGCTTTATGTGCGCTTCCTCTGCTTCGGCAACGGTGCGTTGACCGCTCTGCACGACAAGTCCGACGGTTTCTTTCGACGCCAGATCGTGCTGACCACCAAAGACCGGCCCGCAGGCAGAGCAGACGATCCGTTTCTGGTAGATAAGCTGATGCGGGAAAAGGAGGGTATCTTCCTCTGGTGTCTGGAGGGGCTGCACCGGCTGATCGGGAACAACTATCAGTTCAGCATTTCGGGCAAAGCCAGAGAAAATATGGAGACGGTCAAGCGCAGCAGCAACAATGTGATCGAGTTTCTGCAATCCGAGGGCTATATCCGATTCAAAGCCGACAGCGAAGCCAGCTCCAAGGCGATCTATGAAGCCTACACGAGATGGTGCGATGATAACGCGCAGAAGCCTATGTCTGCCAACCGTGTCAGCTCTGAGCTTGCACAAAATGAGCAGCTTTACAATGTGGAGGCCACCAACAATGTCCATGTCGGCGGCAAGCGGGTGCGTGGCTTTATGGGCATTGAGGTAGTCAATCCGCCGCCGTATTGAAAATGAGAACCGGACTTCAAAATTGCCGTACACGCCGTACACTCTGTACGGCTGTTTTTGATTCCATTCTTAAAAACTGCTTTTGCTTGTGCGCACCGTGAAGCATTTCACGGCAGAGTATAAAATCTGCTGTTGAATCGGCGGCCAGTACGCAAAACCGGCGTACAGAAGCGTACAGAAGGCGGGCTTGCCGTACCAAGCCGTACACCGGCGGCTCAATTTTGCTGTTCCAAAATCAATGCTTGTGAAATCCGTGAAGATTTTCGCCGCAAGCCGAACGCACTGCACCATCCGGTGATTTACCGAAGCGTGAAGCCGATGCACCGGAATGTGGTATATCCCGCCGTTCCGCATGACCTCACGCAGAACAGTGAAGCCGGTAGGGTGCTGTTTCGAACAGAGCATCACGGGCGGAAATCTGAGCGGATTTGCGGCACGACAGAATTTTCACCGCAAAGCGCACACAGTTCACTTACTCAAAAACCAATATCACGAAAATATGGAGGTAAAAAGTTGATGAAATCCAATCTGAGAAATGAGATCAAGTCATACATCGTCCGTCAGGGAATGACCATGCAGGAGGTGGTCGATCTGCTGCGGGATGAACACGGCTGGTCTGACAGCGTTTCCAATCTTTCAAACAAGCTCCAGCGGGAGTCCCTGCGCTATGTCCAGGCTGTCCAGCTTGCCGACGCGCTGGGCTATGAAATCGTCTGGCAGAAACGAAGATAAGGAGCTTCCTGTATGATTCAAATATAGGGACGCGAAAGAAAGCAGGTGAAAGAAAAGATACCTCACTGTAATATAAGGTTTGCTGACCCACGACAGTTAGCAAATCCATTACAAGAGAGGTATCTAAGATGAAGTCTACCACACAAAACGCAAAGATCGCAGCTATAACTGAAAAAACTTTGATCATTGGCATTGACGTAGGAAGTGAGACACACTTCGCACGGGCATTTAACTGGCGGGGATACGAGTTCTCCAGGAAACCGCTTGAATTCAGTAACACGGAGGAAGGGTTCGAGACGTTCCGGATCTGGATTGAGGAGCTGAAGGAAAAGCACGAAATGGACAAGGTAATACCGGGCATGGAACCAACAGGCCATTATTGGTTCAATCTTGGGAAGTTCCTGCAGGATAACAGTATGACTCCAGTGCACGTAAATCCACATCATGTCAAGAAATCGAAGGAACTGGATGATAACAACCCGGACAAGAATGACCGCAAAGATCCGAAAGTAATAGCCGGTCTGGTAAAAGACGGAAGGTATTTCCGGCCGTATATCCCGGACGGGGTCTATGCAGAGATCAGGGCATTATCAGGACTGCAGGTGCTCGCACAGAGCGAGATCACAAGGCTGAAGAATCGGATCGCCAGATGGTTCAGTATCTACTTCCCGAATTATAAAGACGTTTACGGGAATGTCGGTGCGGTGAGCGGTCTGATGGTTCTGAAGGCAGCGCCACTGCCGGAAGATATCGTAAAACTTGGTGTGGACGGTGTAAACCGGATCTGGAGGGATGCGAAGTTAAGAGGCGTCGGATTAAAGAGGGCTAAGACCCTGGTAGCAGCGGCGGAGCACAGCATCGGGAGCCGGGAAGCACAGGAAGCAGCCAGGATAGAACTGCAGATCCTGCTCTCAGACTATGAGATGCAGACAGCACGGGAAGCAGAATTGATGGCACTGATCGAGGAAAAGATCATAGAGGTGCCATACGTAGACAAGCTTCTGGAGATCAGGGGCGTAGGCCTGAAGACGGTGATCGGGTTTGTAGCGGAAGTCGGGGACATTACGCGTTTCGATGATCCCAGACAGCTCCAGAAGCTGGCCGGATACGCAATCGTCAAGGACGAATCCGGAAAGCACAAGGGAGAAAGCCACATTAGCTACCGCGGCAGAAAGCGACTGAGATATGTGCTGTATGAAGCGGCAGTCAGCGTGGTAAGCCACAGTCCGGAATTTAAGTCGATCCATCAGTATTACACGACAAGGGAGAAGAATCCTTTAAAGAAGATGCAGTCAATGATCGCGGTGGCATGCAAGCTGATCCGGGTGTTCTACCTGATCCTGCAGACCGGAGCGACTTATGATGCGGCAAAGCTGATGGGGGATATCCGGAGACCATTGGCGGCATAAGCAGCCGAAAACAACAGAGCAACTACTGCTTGCGGCCAGAGCCGGGGATCTGAACCACATCAGGGATCCGGTTCCGGTCACAAGCAGGAGACCGGCTCCCTTATGGGAGTGACGAAGGAAGAAGTTCATCAGGGAAACGTCCGCCGAAAGGTGCTGGTGAGCGGGAGCTGGAGTCAGCAAACAACAAAGAATGAGCCAGTAGTCGGCAGGAATTTATTCCATAGGGCACGACCCTGATGAGGAGCTAAGCTGACACCCTGGTTATGGGCAGGCGGAACGAAGGAAGTGAGGACCCATCGGGGAACCGAAGGTGATCCTGGTAGATACGGGAGGTGCGCTGCCATAGAGGGAAGGGTTATACAACGGCCATGAATATCAGGATAAATGACGTTCTGGTTCGTATACCCAAAACACCTCTATTCTCGTACCCGATACTCAGAGATGCCCACCCTTACGGCTCATTCAGTAGAGGTATACCGTTGAAAAATCCTTGATTTTCAAGGAAAAATCACTTGACATTATAGGGAGGATTTTTCACATGACGGATACGGAAAAGAAATTGTTGCAGGCACAGCACCGGTTAGAGGAAGCGCAGGCGCGGGATCGTGTCAAGGAGCGAAAAGCGAGGACACGCAGGCTCATTCAGGAGGGCGCGATTCTGGAAAAGGTGCTGCCGGAAGTGCGGACGGTGGAGCTGCCTGCGCTGGAGGATTACCTGATGCAGAAGCTGCCGCAGCACGATTGAATTCGCTGGGAGGTCTCCGGGAAACCGGGGGCCTTCCTCTTTTTTCTCCCGAAGGGCTCCCGAAGGGCGCACTTACTCACCACCCGAAGGGGCGGTGGTACTTGCCGTTGGCAAGCCGTGCGCTCTGCGAGGCAGATGCGGCTGCTGCGGCAGCCTCCAGACAATGCCACAGCACCTGCGGGCGCTGCTGTCATCGTCTGCGCAGACGGCAAATTCCCTGCGACAGGCGCAGAGAATTGGGGGTAGAAATTCTCTACCCCTGTTGCCGCCTGCCTACGCAAACCTGCCACCGGCAGCTTTGCCGCAGAGATGGACGGGCGTTCTGCCCGTCCATTTTCTCTTTTACGAAAGAGAAACAGAAAAAAGAAAACGAGGTGAACGAACGATGGCAATTTATCATCTGGAGGCAAAGGTGGTCAGCCGGGGCGCAGGGCGCTCCGCCGTGGCCGCCTCTGCTTACCTAAGCTGTTCCCGTCTCTACAACGATTACGATGGGATACAGCACGACTATACGAAAAAGCAGGGGCTTGTCTGGCAGGAGGTGTTTCTGCCGGAATACGCCCCGCAGGAATGGAAAGACCGGGAACAACTCTGGAACGCCGTAGAGGAAGTGGAGACTGCCAAGGACAGCCGGTTGGCGCGTGAATTCGTCGTTGCCCTGCCCATAGAGTTGAACCGTGAGGAACAGATCGAACTGCTGCAAGATTTTATCCGGGAGCAGTTCGTATCAGACGGAATGTGTGCCGATGCTGCCATTCACGACACGGATGGTCACAATCCCCACGCTCACATTCTGCTGACGGTGCGCCCGCTGGATGAACGAGGCAAGTGGCAGTACAAGACAGAGAAGGAATATCTCTGCATGAAAAACGGCGAGGAACGGGGTTTTACTGCCGCTGAGTTCCGGACAGCGCAGAATGATGGCTGGGAGAAGCAATATCCCTACAAAGTCGGCAAAAAGAAAGTGTATATGGTTCCTTCCAAGGCTGATGCACAGGGGCTTGTCCGGGCTGACAAGCATCCCAAAAGCACCCGCTACGGCAGACAGAATCCCATCTCTGAACGCTGGAACAGTGAGGAACAGCTTGCGTTATGGCGGGCGGCATGGGCGGATGTGTCCAACCGCTATCTGGAACGCGCCGGGCGGGAGGAACGCATTGACCACCGCAGCAACGCCGCACGGGGATTGGATAAGATTCCTACCATTCATGAGGGCGTGGCAGCGCAGGCGTTGGAGCGCAAGGGAATCATCTCCGACCGCTGCGAGATCAACCGGCAGATCAAGGCCGACAATGTGCTGCTGCGGGAGTTGAAAGCCGAAGTCAAGAAGCTGGCCGCACTGGTCGCCCGTACTGTTCCCGCCATTGCGGAGGGGCTGGAGAAGCTGCGCAGCCGTGTGATGATCTTCTGTTATCAGCTCTCTCATATTCGCAGCGGCAAAGCGCATATTCAAAAATCCCTTGCCGTATGGAAGCCGGAGCTGGAGCGTTACACCGGTCTGGTGCAGCAGATCAAGGAAAAGAGCAAGGAGCGCAAAGCGTTGGTTGCTGAGAAAAAGGAATTACCAGTATATCATGTGAAACGGCACAAGGCGCTGGCTGTCTGCATAGCCGAGCTGACGGAGGAATTGGAGGAACTGCGTTCCGAGAAGGCGCTTCTTTTGCAAAAATTTGAGTATGCGGAGGATGCAGGCGCAGAGGCGTTCCGCAAGGATATTGCCACCATGGAGGCCGGTCTGAAAAAGATAGAGGCGCAGGAGCAGAAATACTCTGCCGAGTTGGATAAGGCGCTGGCTGAATATGACGAGCTGAAAGCGCAGGCTGCGGATTTTGACCCGGTGGAGCTATACAAAGCACGGCAGGTCATTCGCCCTGTGCAGGAAAAGGCAGCAGAACAGCAGTTAGAGGATGCCATGCATGAGAAGCCATCTCTTATTATGCTGCTCAGTGCCAAACAGGAAACATCCCGCCTACTCAGAGAGGACCTGGAAGAACGGCAGGTGCGGCAACTCATTATGCACAGAAATCAAGAGCAGCACCAAAATTCTCACAGTAAACAAAAAAGAAATGACCCTGAGCGGTAATCGTGCAAAAGGCGGCGGCTCATACGCTGTCTCTTATACACATCTGACGCTGCCGACGAGCCATAGAATGTGTAGATCTCGGTGGTCGCCGTATCATTAAAAAAGGGGGGGGGGGGGGGGGGGGGGGGGGGGGGGGGGGGGGGGGGGGGGGGGGGGGG
>NZ_JBQHTG010000003.1:0-430425 GCF_052065835.1 Candidatus Merdisoma sp. HCP28S3_D10 | reverse complement strand
CCCGTATTACTGTTAAAAGGTGTTCGTTCTTATTACTAAGAATCGAACTGTTCTTGAATTCATTCTCTTAGAATTTTCAAGGTTTACACTGTTCAGTTATCAAGGTTCGTTGTGCTCGCTCTTGCGAGTCAGTTTTGATATATTATCATGTTTGCAACCGATTGTCAAGTACTTTTTTCAACTTTTTTCGATTGTTTTTGATATTTTCAAAACTAAGCGGAGAAGAAGGGATTTGAACCCTTGCGCCGCTATTAACGACCTACTCCCTTTCCAGGGGAGCCCCTTCGGCCAGCTTGGGTACTTCTCCAAGATGCTCGATTTCTTCAAATCGAATATTATGTTGTCACCGCTGTATCAGTGGTAACTAACGGAGAGGGTGGGATTCGAACCCACGCGCCCTTTCGGACAAACGGTTTTCAAGACCGCCTCGTTATGACCACTTCGATACCTCTCCACACTCTGACGTGTTTTCCGCCCTTGCGTGGCGACAAAATGTATTTTATCATCACTAGTCGACAATGTCAACAACTTTTTTCAATTTTTTTATGTTTTCTTTACGAACCTATCTTTTGCCCTGCTTTCAGCAGACGGAACAGGCGCAAAGCAGCCTGATAATACAGGGTTTCCGCGTTGACAAAGGCAGTCTCGGCAGACATGAAACCATTTACCGTAGTTAATATAGAAAGAATTCCATGCTCATAAATCTGTTCCGCGCCTTCTCCCATGCCTCCCACCAGAGCTACTGCAGGAACCCTGCGGCGCAGACAGCGATCGCCCACTCCCTGTACCACTTTGCCATAACAGGACTGCCAGTCGGTACAGCCCTCCCCGGTTACTACCAGAGATACATCCTCCAGTCGGCTGTCAAACCCGATCAAATCCAGTACAGTCTCGATGCCGGAGCGAAGCTCTGCGCGAAGGAATACCAGCAGCGCCGCGCCCAATCCTCCTGCTGCTCCGGATCCCGGAATGGTATCCGGATTAATTCCATATGTTCGGATAAGGATATCCCGGTAATTCTCCATGCCGCGCTCAAGACGTTCCAATATCTCCGGCGTCCCGCCCTTCTGCGGGCCAAAGGTATAAGTAGCCCCATGTTCTCCACAGAGAGGATTCGTCACATCGCACATAACCGTAAAACGGGTATCCGCAAGCCGGCTGTCCAGTCCACTGTCATCTATTTCAGCCAGATGTTCCAGATCGGAACCATTTCCCATAAGTTCCCGACCCTCCCGGTCAAGGAAACGGATGCCCAGCGCGCGCATACAGCCCATACCGCCGTCATTGGTGGCGGATCCGCCGATGGCAATGGTGATATCACGAAAGCCTCTGTCCAGGGCGTCACGAATCAGTTCGCCGGTTCCGTAGGAGCTTGTATACAGGGGATTCTTCTTTTCCAATGGCACAAGGGCATAGCCGGAAGCAAGCGCCATCTCAATGATTGCCCTGTTCTCATCCAGCTTTCCATAATAAGCGGTTCGATTCTGCATGAGGGGATCCGAAACCTCGACATAGAGCTTTTCTCCCTGCACTGCTTTGATCACTGCATCCGCTGTTCCTTCCCCGCCGTCAGCCACCGGAATACCTTCGCAGCTGCAGGAGGGAAATACCTCTTTTGCGGCCCTGGTCAGAAGCCTTCCCGTATCTTCACTGGATAATGTTCCTTTGAATGAATCTGACGCAAACAGAAATTTCATCACTGTCCTGTTCTCCTGATTTTCCGAATATAAGTTTCCTTTGCTTCTACGAATACCCTATTTCTGATTATGCAAAAAGGTCGCGGCGATCTTCAGATCCTCCGGCGTGGTCAGCTTGATATTCTCGTAGGATCCTTCCACCAGCTTCACCTTTGTATCCGTAAATGCTTCCACAATCATGGCGTCATCCGTCACATCACTGCGGCCGCTCTGCTCCAGAGCCGCATAGGCCTTATAAGCCAGACGGAAATCAAATACCTGCGGGGTCTGCACATTCCATACTCGGCTGCGGGCCGGAGTTTCGGACACAAAACCATCGGCGTCGGCGATTTTGACCGTATCTTTACTGGGCATGCCGACTACGCAGGCATGATATGCTTCTACCGCGTCAAAGGCGCGGCGCAGAATTTCTTCATTTATAAAAGGGCGCACGCCGTCGTGAATGAATACAAAGCCATCCTTTTCTTCTTCACTCAGGCTTTTTTCAAGCGCTTTGAGGCCGTTCCAGACCGAAGCGTAGCGCTCATGACCGCCTGCCGCGACTGCACACACCTTATCAAAATGGTATTTCTCCACGATTTCTGATTGGACATAATCTATTTCTGTCTCGCCGGTTACAAGAAGAATCCGGTCGATCAATGGGGATTCCTGAAAAGTTCGGATGGAATAATAGACCACCGGATGGCCCAGAAGCTCCAGAAACTGCTTGTGGACGTCGCCGCCCATCCGTTTTCCCTGACCTGCTGCCAGGACAATGGCTGTACACGCTTTTCTTTTCATCTTTTGTTCTCCTGCCTACCGCTCGCCTAATTTCAGATTGGGAACCGCGTTCAAGTCAAGACCGTCCCGTTTTCCCGCAATAAATTCATAATAAGCTGCCGATCCAATCATTGCCGCGTTGTCCGTACAGAAAATCGGAGACGGATGATAAAATTCGATCTGGCGCTCCGCACACGCCTTCTCGAAGGCCGCACGAAGAGCGGAATTGGACGCCACGCCGCCGGCAATGGCAAATTTATTGAGGCCGCTTTCCTTCACTGCAATCATGGCATGCTCCACCAGTACGTCGCAGACTGCCTTCTGGAAAGAAGCCGCCACGTCGGCCCGGTTGATCTCTACGCCCTTCATCTGGCAGCCGTTCAGATAATTCAGTACGGCAGATTTCAGGCCGCTGAAGCTGAAATCATAAGGAGAATCCTCGAATTTCGGACGCGGAAACGCGATGGCATCCGGATTGCCCTCTTTGGAAATCTTATCAATCTTCGGACCGCCCGGATAACCCAGGCCAATGGCGCGGGCCACTTTATCAAAGGCCTCTCCGGCCGCGTCGTCACGGGTCCGTCCCAGAATCTCGTATTTTCCATAATCCCGCACAACGACCAGATGGGTATGTCCGCCGGATACCACCAGGCACACAAAGGGCGGCTCCAGATCCGGATTTTCGATATAATTGGCGGAAATATGTCCTTCAATATGATGTACGCCCACCAGCGGCAGCTTTTTTGCATAACTGATGGCTTTTGCCTCGGCCACGCCCACCAGCAGCGCGCCCACCAGCCCCGGACCATAGGTGACGCCGATGGCGTCCAGATCGTCCAGTGTCATATTTGCCGTAGTCAATGCTTCTTCAATGACCTGATTGATGCGCTCGATATGCTTCCGGGACGCGATCTCCGGAACCACGCCGCCGTACAGGGTGTGCAGATCTATCTGGGAGGAAATCACGTTGGACAGCACCTCCCGGCCATTTTTTACCACGGAAGCCGCTGTCTCATCACAGGAGCTCTCAATTCCCAATATATAGATATCTTTTTTTGTATTCATCGTCTCACTCATTTTTCTTCATCCTCAAAATCCAGCTCTGCGGATTTTCTGTCCTTTCCGGCTACTGCGCGCGGGAATATCTTGCGTACCTCGTCCATATATTCTTCCGGGCGTGTCAGCGACGGACTGTAATGGGTCAGCCACATCTCCTTCACATCTGCCTCTTTCGCAAGACGGGCTGCTTCGTAAAAGGTCATGTGCTTATTGGCGACTGCTTTCGCCTGCTTGTCCTTCTCGCCATACATACCCTCGCAGATAAAAAGATCCGCGTCCTTCGCATTTCTGGAAATGGACTCTGTAGGCCGGGTATCCGTACAATATACCAGCTTAATACCCTTCCGGGGCGCTCCCATAACCATATCCGGCGTATACACCGTTCCGTCTGCCTCGATGGTTTCCCCCTTCTGCAGACGATTCCAGAATTTTTTCGGAATGTTCAGGCTCTGAGCCTGCTCCAGATTGAATTTGCCCGCCCGCTTAATCTCAATGGAATAACCGTAACAGGTCACATTATGATTGACCCGGAATGCTTTGATGTGATAACCGTTCAGCTCCAGCTCCTCTTCCGCCTTTGTCAATTCGATAAATTCAATGGGAAAGGGAAGCTCCGGCGCGATGACGCGTAAGGCGTTGACCACCCGTTCCAGCCCCTTGGGTCCCACTAACGTCAGAGGTTCCGTCCGCTCCGCATTTCCCATGGTAAGCAGAAGCCCCGGCAGGCCGCTGATATGATCCCCGTGGAAATGGGTAAAGCAGATCACATCAATGGGCTTAAAGCTCCAGCCCTTTTCCTTTACCGCTATCTGCGTTCCCTCTCCGCAGTCTATCAGTACACTGCTTCCGTTATATCGCATCATCAGCGCTGTAAGCCAGCGATAGGGCAGCGGCATCATGCCTCCGCTTCCCAGTAAACATACATCTAACATTCCTGTCTCCTAATCTTCCTATCTTATAACCATTCGATCTGTTCTGTCCGCGTTACAGGGACTTTAAACTGCCCGGTAATGCGGTCATAACATGCCTCGCACAGGTCAAAGCTGTCCTGTTCTCCATCCTTTTCGGACGGATAGCCCCAGCTTTGCCGCACAGTGCAGACCCCCTCCATGGGAATACCGCCGCGCAGGGCAACAACTTTACCGCAGCAGTTGCAAATCAGTCTGGTTAAAATTCTTGTCTCTGTCGTCTTATACTCACGCATCTTATTCCTCCCGCCGCTTTCGCAGCCCTGTGTCATTCCGCCGCGCTATCCTCTGGCGCGCGACCGGACTCTACGTTTTTATTTTACGTGAATATTCTACCTAATCCGTTTTTTTCTGCCTAGTGGAAATAGCTGTCAATCTTATGTCAACCTTTTACCATAATCACAGCGTCCTCTACCGGCTGCTCATAAAAGCCCTTCCGGATTCCCACCCGGGTAAAGCCGCTCCGTTCATACAGATGAATGGCCGGTTCATTGCCGGCGCGCACCTCCAGGATATAGCGCTCCAGCCCCCGTTCCTTTCCGTAGGAACCTAATTTTTCCAGAAGCTTTCCGGCAATTCCCTGCCCACGCAGCTCCTTCTTTACCGCCACGTTGGTGATTTCCCCTTCTTCAAAGCTCTGATAGCAGACGCAGTAGCCTACAATCTGGCCGTCCTTTACCGCTGTCAGCAGAATCGTGTGGGGCAGTCCCAGGCTTTCCCGGAAGGCTTCCTCTGACCAGGGCGGAGCGATCGCTTCCCGCTCAATAGCCGCTACCTCTGCCAGATCTGCTTCCTCCATAAGGCGGATTTCCGGCTCGCTCATGCCTGCTCTCCTGACGCCTGCGTTTTCTGCTCTCTTTTCAATCTCTCCTGCTCTGCGCGTTCCCGCTCTGCCTGGGACAGGCGCAGATAATCCGGGCGATGCTCTGCCGCTGTCTCTGTCTTTCCGGCGCGGACATAAGAAACCGCGAGCATGGCTACCGCCGCTGCCCGCTGCTTATTCACATGGGCCGGGGCGAAGGAAAAGGCGACTCCCTTCATAAGCTCGTCCGTTAATACCTGACGGAACACCGGTACACCGTCACCCAGGAAAATCACGTCTCTTCCAAGTTTACATAACTTTTCCGCAATTTCTTCAATGCCGACTGCCATCTGAGGCTCCAGTGCCACCAGTTCCTCACCCTGAAATTCATAAATGCCGGTGTAGACCTGATTTCTGCGGGCGTCCATCAGCGGGCAGATGATTTTGTCTGTTCCATATAAATTATAAGCCAGGGCGTCTACCGTAGGAATGTGTACCAACGGCTTGTCCAATGCCAGCCCCAGTCCCTTGGCTGTGGCAGAACCGATGCGTAAGCCTGTAAAGGATCCGGGACCTCCTGCCACTGCGATGGCGTCAATACTGCCCAGATCCAGCTCAATCATTTTCGCAATCTCATCCAGCATGGGAAGCAGCGTCTGGGAATGGGTCTTTTTATAATTGACCGTGTACTCCGCAAGGAGATTGCTGTTCACTCCGTCGTCCTCTACCACCGCTACGGACGCTACCAGTCCGGAGCTGTCCAGTCCTAATATCTTCATCTTATTCTCTCTCCTCCAGGGTTATTTTTCGGTAATCAAAGCCCTTCTCCAAATCCTTCTCTATCCGGATCGCCGTATGCTTTTTGGGAATCAGCTCTTCAATCAGCTCCGCCCACTCAATCAGGCAGACGCCGTCCCCATAAAAATAATCCTCATAACCAATCTCATCCATTTCTTCTATATCACCGATCCGGTATACGTCAAAATGATAAAACGGAAGGCGTCCTTCCTCATACTCCTGCACAATCGTGAACGTAGGGCTGTTCACATGCTCGGTGACGCCCAGTCCCTTTGCAAAGCCCTGGGTAAATACGGTCTTGCCCACGCCCAGGTCTCCGGTCAAGGTGTAGACGGTTCCGGGAAGGGCTTCCCGGCCCAGCTTTTCACCAAGAGCTCTGGTGTCTGTTTCTGAAAATGTCTCTGTGATCATGTTTTTACCTCGTCATAAAATCTATCCGGGGAGTTTCCATCTAAAACTCCCTCACGCAATAAAGAGCCCCGCAGATACTGCGAGGCTCTGTTTTTTGCCGTTTCTGCGGCTTTATTATAGCATTTCCCTTTTACACTGTCCAGTTATTCCGCATCCGCCTAATGCTTTTTCAGAATTGGGCTGATGTGCTTGTAAAGCAGCATGGTGATAGCGGAAACCACAATTCCCTTCAGGATATTAAAGGGTACCACCGCGAAGAATACCAAGGTCCAGACACTCTGGATATGACTATTGATCGCGGTTCCCATTCCGATGATAGCTTCCATGGGCATTCCGAAAAGCTCTGAGAATTTCGGCAGCAGATAAAGGGCGTTGAATCCGCTTCCAAAAATTGTCATTACCAGTGTACCCACCGCCAGGCCTGCGATCGCCATTTTCCGGTTCTTTTTTATGTAATAGAGAATAGACGCCGGAAGCACCAGGCTGCAACCCACTACAAAATTAGCGAAATCTCCTACAAAGGCTGTGGTGGTTCCCTTGAGCACCAGCTTTAAGAGCACCTTACAGAGCTCGGTCGCTACACCTGCCACCGGTCCCATGGCAAAGGCACAGATCAGTACCGGGATCTCACTGAAGTCCAGCTCATAGAAGCTGGGAGCGAACCACAGGGGCAGCTCAAAGAGCATCAGTACTGCCGCAATTGCGGAAAATACGCCGACCAATGCCACACGGCGGGCCGGGGAATTGGTCCGGGGCATGGAGTTTTTCTTGCGAAGAGCTTTCTCCGTCACGCTGGCCACCACAAAAATAGCCACTGCAATCAGCAGGCAGACTCCCAGAAACGCTACGTTGTCCTTTACACTTTGCATCAGATTTAACATGTTACAGATTCTCCTTTTCTGAATAAAAATTAGAAAGGATAATTCTTCGAAAAAAAGCCCTGAGCACAACCGCACTCAGGGCAAAAAAAGCAAAGCAAATAAAACTACGCTCTGTTTTTCTTCTCTCATCCAGACTTTACTGTCGGTATCGGAATCTCACCGATTCGGCCATACGCCTTACAGACACACGGCTCGCGGACTTTACCGCCGGTCGGGAATTGCACCCTGCCCTGAAGAATTAACCATATTCTGATGAGTATTATAATCCCGTCCGAAAAAAAGCGCAAGTGTTTTTTGTATAATCCTTCCGGTTTCCGCACACCCTGTTTCTATGATGAAAAGGATAAGAAACAGATTTATTTTATGCGGCCTTCTGGGCTGGTGTCTGGAAATCTTCTGGACAGGTTTAAAATCACTGCAGCGGCGCCAGATGAAGCTCATGGGCCATTCCTCCATCTGGATGTTCCCGATTTACGGCATGGCCTTTCTGCTTGCGCCTCTCTCCAGACATCTCCGCGGGAGAAGTATCTGGTTTCGCGGCTGTGTCTATACCGGCGCTATTTTTCTGACGGAGTATGTGAGCGGGAGCCTCCTGAAAAAGCTGGGCGTATGTCCCTGGGATTACAGCCGCGCAAAATGGAATGTGAACGGCGTCATAAGGCTTGATTACGCTCCGGTCTGGTTTCTGACCGGTCTGCTCTATGAGAAGCTGCTGAACAAATCTCCAACTCTTTAGGCCCTTTCTTACCTCTCGTACTTTTCTTCACAGTACTTGCAGCGGTATACCTCTTTGCGCGGATCCGTCAGGACAAAAACCTGATCCAGCTCCTGCTCGATAGAAGTAATGCAGCGGGGATTCTTACATTTTACAATATTCCGGATCTCCTTCGGAAGGAACAGGGTTTTCTTCTCTGTTACCTTCTCATTCTCTACAATATTAACCGTAATGTTGTGATCGATAAAGCCCAGCACATCCATGTCAATGTAATCGATGGGACACTCGATCTTCATCAGGTCTTTCTTTCCCATCTTTTCACTGCGGGCATTCTTGATAATCGCCACGGTGCAGTCCAGCTTGTCCAGGTTCAGATACTTGTAAATTTCCATGCTCTTGCCCGCCTGGATATGATCCAGTACAAAGCCTTCTGAAATACGTCCTACACTTAACATTGACATGATACATTCACCTCCAGTAATGTGAGAATCAGCGCCATTCTGACATAGACACCATACTGTACCTGTTTGAAATACGCGGCTCTCGGATCGTTATCCACTTCCACAGAAATCTCATTGACTCTGGGCAGCGGATGCAGAACCAGCATATCCGGCTTCGCCAGATCCATTTTCGCCTTATTTAAAATATAGAAGTCTTTCAGACGAACGTAATCCTCTTCGTTGAAGAAACGCTCTCTCTGTACACGGGTCATGTACAGCAGATCCAGGTCGCCAATCACATCTTCCAGGCGCTCTACCTCCTGGTATTTTTTACCATTGGCGTCCAGCACCTCCTCACGGATATAGCTGGGAATCCGAAGCTCCTCCGGGGAAATAAATACAAAATTAATGTTCTCATAGCGGACCAGCGCTTTCACCAGGGAATGTACGGTACGACCGAATTTCAGGTCGCCGCAGAGGCCGATGGTCAGATGATCCAGACGTCCCTTCAGGGAACGGATGGTCATTAAATCTGTAAGAGTCTGTGTCGGATGCTGATGACCGCCATCACCTGCGTTAATCACCGGAATACCGGAAACTGCAGACGCAACCATCGGAGCTCCCTCTTTCGGGTGCCGCATTGCACATATATCAGCATAACAGGAAATCATACGAATTGTATCAGAAACACTTTCTCCTTTGGATGCGGAACTGGATGCCGCACTGGAAAACCCTAAGACCTGACCGCCTAAATGGATCATTGCAGATTCAAAACTAAGTCTTGTTCTTGTACTCGGTTCATAAAACAAGGTCGCCAGAACTTTTCCGTCACAGGCGTGCGCGTATTTTGCAGGATTCTTCTCGATGTCGCTGGCAAGATCCAAAATCTGTGCCACTTCATCCACAGAAAAATCCAGCGGGCTCATAAGATGTCTCATACTAACCTCCCACTTGGCTTTGTTAATTTTTGTCTCGTAATATATTACATCAAACCCTTCCAGATTTCAACAAATATCTTTTGCAAATTCTGAGTTTTTCCAGTATACTTTTATTTAGGAGCGGTTTCATTACTAATGCCGCAAAATTACTGCAGAAATTCAGATTCTAGGGCATGCGGAAGGTTGTTTTCCGTTTTGCCGGAAAGAGAGGCATGTATTATGGAATTTAAAGAAAAAAAGCGTTGGGTATTTTTAGGTCTCCCCTTTACTTTTACAACCTATACCATTACAGAAGAGATTGTTACCATCGATCAGGGTCTTCTGAACCGCAAGGAGGATGACTGCTATATGTACAAGATTCAGGATGTAACTCTGACCTCCAGCCTGTTTGAACGTATCGCAGGGCTTGGCACTGTCATCTGCAATACCGGTGATGTGACTCATCCGAAGCTGGAACTTGCCCATATCAAAAACGCCCGGGCTATCAAGGATTTTATCCTGCAGCAGTCTGAGGACCAAAGAATGAAGCGGCGTACCCTCAATACTCAGAATATCGGCGCTATGCCGGATCATGACGATTTCCATAATTGCCATGATTTCCACGACGACTGCGATCTGCCGCATATGCACTAATTAAATACAGACGAAAGCCAGAAAAACGGCGGGCCGATCGGAAAAAACTTTCCTAAAAAGGGACTAATTATCCCCGAACGTGGAAAATCTTTTCCGACCGGCCCGCCGTTTTTGTTCAGGCAAAGCGATAAGCCGGGTTATGTCGTTGGATGTTCATCTATCTAGTCCTGTCGTCACCGACAGGCTCAAGCGACCCACCTGAGACACCCGGGCCGGGTTATGTCTCGTTTCGGTCTTGCTCCGGACGGGGTTTACATGGCTCCGCCTGTTACCAGACGGACGGTAGTCTCTTACACTGCCTTTCCACCCTTACGCCGGCAATAAACCCAGGATACCTGGGATTGCTGACGCGGTATCTCTCTGTTGCACTGTCCCTGGAGTTGCCTCCGCCGGACGTTATCCGGCGTCCTGCCCTGTGGAGCCCGGACTTTCCTCACTTGGCACCTTTCGGCCTGCCAGCCGCGAACATCTGCTTTACCTGCGTGTTTCAGTATAACACGGGGATTTTTCCCATGCAAGTACCGATTTCCGCTGTCACGCTATTTTTCTCCAAAGTTTCTTGACGGACAACCTAATTTCCACTATGATGAGAAAAAAAGAATTCTGCAAATCAGAGTTTATGCTGTTTCAGACAGTACCTGGATAAAAAGGAGGCACATAATGACAAAAGAAGAACTGACGAAACGCCTTGGAAACGAAACACTGATTCTCGACGGAGCGACGGGATCCAATCTGATGAAAGCCGGTATGCCAAAGGGCATCTGCACCGAACAATGGGTAGCCGAGCATCCGAATACAATCATTGAACTGCAGAAAGCCTATGCGGAGGCAGGTTCTGACATCGTCTATGCCCCCACCTTTATGGCTAATCCCATCAGTCTCGCCACCCACGGACTGGAGGCTGAGACAGAGCGCCTGAATCATACTCTGGTGGGTCTGTCCCGGAAGGCAGTCGGCAATCAGGTTCTGGTGGCCGGAGATCTGACTACCACCGGAAAGCTGATGGAACCCCTGGGACCTATGAAATATGAAGATCTGTTTGAGTCCTATAAAGAACAGATTTCCTATCTGGCTGACGCAGGCGTCGATCTTCTGGTAGCAGAAACTATGCTGGCCTCCAATGAAACCCTGGTTATCCTGGATGCGGCCCAGGCAGTCTGTGATCTGCCGGTGCTCTGCTCCCTGACCATGGAAGCTGACGGCAGCCTGTTCTTCGGAGGTAATGTATTTGATGCCGTAGAGGAGCTGGAAGCCATGGGCGCTTTCGCCGTAGGCTGTAACTGCTCCACCGGTCCGGATCAGCTGGAGTCTGTCATCGCCGGTATCCGCCAGAGAGTGTCCATTCCGGTTATCGCCAAACCCAACGCGGGAATGCCCACCATCTCTCCGGAAACCGGAGAAGCTGTTTACAGCATGGCTCCAGACGAATTTGCCAGAAGTATGCTGAGGCTTCGAGACGCAGGCGCTTCCTTCCTTGGCGGCTGCTGTGGCACAACGCCGGAATTCATCCAGGAATTAAAGAAGGCTCTTTCTTAGGGAAGCATATAAGAAAACCCGGCGAATTGCCGGGTTTTCCTGATTCTATTCTATTTTTATTCAGATGCAGAAATCGTTTCCGGATCTTTCTTTTTGCTGCTCCAGTAAATCCTCCAGCGTCACACTGTCCACATACTCTGTGATCACCTGATAGAGTCCTTTCCAGAATGGCAATGTCACACACTCTGCCTGTCGGGGACAAGTATTAATCTCCTGCTCCAGACATGCAACCGGCGCCAGTTCACCCTCGGCATACCGCAAGATCTCTCCGATAGTATAATCCTTCGGTTGCTTTGCCAGACGATAGCCGCCCTGCGGTCCCCGGACGCTCTCCAGCATGCCCAGCTTCCCGAACTGAGACACAATCTGCTCCAGGTACTTCAAGGAAATTCCCTGCCGTGCTGAAATCTCCTTCAGCGGCACATATCTTCCCTCGCTGTTTGCGGCTAAATCCAACATAAAACGAAGCGCGTAACGCCCCTTGGTCGAAATCTTCATTTTCTACTCCCTTATTACTCTTTTGTTTCTTTTTTCTCCAGACGTTCAAACACCATATCGTAACCGTCTTCCCCATAATTTAACGACCGGTTTACGCGGCTGATGGTTGCTGTGGAAGCTCCCGTCTTCTCAGCAATCTCCAGATACGTCTTCTGCTCCCGCAGCATCTTCGCGACCTCGAAGCGCTGAGAAAGTGAAAGCAGCTCGTTGATGGTACATACATCTTCAAAAAATGTATAACACTCTTCCTTGTTCTTGAGACTTAAAATTGCGTCAAACAGGAAATCAACGGACTCCGTTCTAATTTTCTTGTTCATAGCTTTCCCCTTCTTGTATTTATCAAAGATATTCTTATTTTAACACAGTAAAAGATTAAAATCCAGAAGAGAATCACAATTTATAAATCCTTAATTATTTTTTTCTGCTGTTTCCGCATATTCCCTCGTCACCAGGTTTTCGTAAGGTACCCGCTCCGCCAGTTCCCCGGCCTCTGCCAGGATATCCTGCAGAAGCTCAAAGCTCTTTTTCTCAAAAATCAGATTGTCTTTCCAGGTATCCTGCTCATAATAGCGGCTCACAATTGTAATGATATCCTCCAGTTCTGTTTCTTTGAACTGCGGCGCTATCACCCGGGCTATCTCCTCCGGAGTATGATTCTGCACGTAAGTCATGCCCTTCTGAAGCGCATTGGTAAATCCCTGGATCACTTCCGGATGGGCCTTCAGATAACTCTGCTTCGCGCTGTAGGCTGTATAAGGCACATACCCGGAATCCACCCCAAGCGACGCTACTACATAGCCTTTTCCTTCTTTTTCCAAAGTCGAAGCGCCCGGCTCGAATTCTACGGTAAAATCTCCCTGTCCGCCAGAGAAGGCTGCGGCAGTGGAGCCAAAATCGATGCTCTGATCGATATGCAGATCCGTGGCTGGGTCCAGGCTGTTCTTTTTTAGGATATATTCAAAGACCATCTGTGGCATGCCACCTGTCAGTCGTTATACTATGTAAATATTGTTCGGATAACTGCGCAGCGGTGATTTCAGGCCGGATATCCGGGAGGAAATCACGGATCAGAGGCTCTATCTCTGCTTTCGGCTTTACGATCTCGTAGGGCTTTAAGGGGTTATCTGTGTCTATCAAAATGCCCAGTTCCTTCATTAGGCGGATGTAGGGCAGGATGCTCTGCTTGGTTTTCTTGAATCCCAGGGAGGTCAGATGCTCAGACAGATACTTGGCGGAGGTGTAACCCCGTTCGTCCTCCATAATGAGCTTCATAACCACAGCGATCATCGTATTTTCCCGGCGGTTCATCTCGTCGGCAGGATTGTAGCTGATAAGACCGGACAGGCCGTATTTCAGGGTAATCTCCGGCAGACCGTCGGCGTCCACGTCGATACGCTCGATCAGCAGCTCAATGTCCCGGCGATCCAGTCTGCCTCCGGCAATGATTTTATCCACCACATCCAAAGCACTTCTCAACTTATCCTTCACGTCCGGCGTCTCCAGTGTGGTTGCGTCCAGCTCCTTCAGGCGCAGCTCCAGACCGTGAATCTGGGCCAGCAAATCCTTCTGGATGGACTCGTAGGTGTCGCTCACCAGTTTCTCATTTCCTGCTGCCATAGTCAGATCCCGAACCTTCTGGGCCAGAAGTGTCTTGAGCTGGCTCTTGCGTTCCCCTATCTCCGCCCGGATACTCTGACGCTTCTCTTCCACCGACTGGATTTCTGCCTCGAAATCCTTCAAATCATAGGCGGCAATCACCTCGCAGAGGGCGTTCCGGCAAAGGCGGATATAATTCAGTACGTCCTCCATCAAATCATTTTCTTCAATGAGATGGGCTTTCTCACAGTAACGCCTGCCCTTGGTGTTGTAGGTGGTGCAGATATAATATTTCCGCTCGCCGCTGCTGTTCTTCCGCTTAATAGGCGTCAGGCGGCTTCCGCAGTCCTTGCAGAACAGGCAGCTGCCAAAGGGATTCGGAATCTCCGATCCAAGCCACTGACCATGGCTGCCGCGGTAATTGGTGCGGTTGCGCTTCTCCTTCAGCTCCTGCACCAGCGAAAAGGTCGCCCGGTCGATGATGGCCGGATGGTGATTTTCAAAAATACACTGTTCGTCCCTGGGGACGCGCTTATCCTTGCCATGGACGGTATTTCTGGAGCGCTTTTTCAGGCGGAAGGTGCCGATGTAGAAATCATTGTCCAGCAAATCCTTGATCATGCTATCCGACCACTCGGTAGCAATCCGCTTTTTACTGACACGGCCTTCCGCAAGCTCCCGTTCCCGGCGCGCCATGGAGGGCGTGGGAACGCCTTGCTCCGTCAGGTAGGCAGCTATCTTGCGATAGCCGGAACCGGACAGATACAGGTCGTAGACCAGCTTCACAGATTCTGCCTCCTTGGGGACGATGTTCAAAACTGTTTTATCCTTGGCATCCCGACAGTACCCGAAGGGCGGCTGAGTCATCAGCGTCCCTTCCTTCTGTCTGGCTCCGATGGCCTGCTTGATTTTTTTGCTGGTATCCTTCACATATCGCTCATTGAACCAGGTCTTGATTCCTACTGTGTCGTCGCTAGAATCCATGGAATCATAATTATCATCAATGACAATCAGATGCTTTCCCCGTTCCTGAAACTCGTCCAGAAGCAGCAACACCTTGGCGTTGTGGCGGCCCAAACGGGAGAAGTCCTTCACGTACACCGTATCCACGTCCTGATCCAAATCCGCCATCATCTGCTGAAAGCCCGGGCGGTCGAAGATGTAGCCGGAAACGCCGTCATCCTCGTACCAACGGTCAATGACTGCGCCGTGGTCGGCGGCGTACTGGGTGATGATGAGTTTCTGATTCTCGATGGAGACGTAGTTCTTTTTATCGTCGTCGCGGGAGAGACGGACGTAGCCTGCGGTCATGTTTTTTATCCTTTCCGTTTGTTACTTGTTTGAATATTTTTATTCAAGCACCATGTAATTATATGATATATCGAGGGCGACTATTTGTAAATAGGGATTGCAAGAATTTTTATTCAGGAATCTTCCCAGTGATTTCGTATCAAGGTTTTCAGCGCTTTCCGGATATCCTTCTGTTCCGGCCCGTCTGTGTAAAGGGCAATCCGGAAGCCGCAGCGCTTTAGCAGGTCATATTGTCTTTGAAACTGCTCCTGTGAAGCACCTGGGGATTTCCAGAAATAATAGGTTGGTTTTCTTACATGTATCATCTCCATTCTACATCCTGTGACGCGGATGGGCTTGCTTTATTTGTATGAAAACTGTGGGGTGGGCTTGCCTGTCCGCTGGGTTATTTTTGTTTGTGGGATGAGATGATTGTAGAATGGAGTGGGAGATTTCTTTATACCGAGAAGCACGCAGAATTACGTGGCAGATACGCTAGGATTTTTCTTCATAAATTCGGAGTCTCTTGCCAGATACGCATTTGTGACGTCACCGCCAAAATGCTTCTGGTCAGGGGAAAAGCCCCTGAAACCCCTGATAATGTGAAATGACGGCAGATTTTGCCGTCACTTTTGATGTATGACGGCATTTTTTGCCGCCACTTTTTGGATTTGACGGCACTTTTTGCCGTCATGATTTTCGATATTTTCTGAATGACGGCATTTTCTGCCGTCACTTTTTTGAATTTGACGGCAGGTTTTGACGGCATTTTGGGAGAGTGCCGTCGCTTTTTGCCGTCATATTTCTAATTTTTTGCGTTTTCCTCTAATTCAAGCATGTACTTATCAAAATCGGACATAAACAATCGATCCTGAATGACGCGATATTTTTCAAATTCTGTTTCTGCATGAAGCTTTGCAATTTCAGCCGTCACCTTCCCCGCATCCTGTAAAATGCCATAATCAAACATTTCGATAAAGCTATTAAGCCTTTTTTCCCAATCCTGCATTGTAAGGGGAATATGTCTTAACGTCATGTTTTCCGCAAAATCCAGGTATGCCGTAACCATGCGGTTCAGCTGCTTCATTTCATCCTGACTCAAATAATTCTTAGCAACTGTGACATCACTTTTCTTAATCTTTCCTTCGGGAGCATCTGCCCAAGTCGTTAAACCCATATGCTCTTTTGTGTGATCTGCTCTTTCCACGATCAGCTCCGCTGCCGTATGTCCATGAACTGCATAATGCATTTTATTCTGAACAGTTGCATAGAATCTTCTTGTGGTTGCAGAATTTTTATCGTAATCAATGGCTGTAGCATACAGGTCAGTGATCTTCTGATAAAATTTTCTTTCGCTTGCCCGAATCTCACGAATGCGCTCCAATTGCTCATCGAAATACTTTTCCGTCAGATAGGTTCCGCGTTTTAACCGTTCATCATCCATGACCCAGCCTTTGATGGTGTAATCTTTTGCGATTTGATTGACCCATTTACGGAACTGAACCGCACGCTCGGAATTGACCTTAAAGCCTACGGCAATGATCATCTCCAAGGAGTAATGATTTGTGCTGTAGCTTTTTCCATCGGCGGCAGTTATCCGAAATTTTCGGATAACTGAATTCTCTTGCAGTTCACTATCATCAAATATTTTTTTAACGTGATAATTTATAGTTCGAACATCCACGTCATATAATGTGGCCATCATCTTCTGTGTCAGCCATATATTCTCATCCTCATAGCGCATCTCTACGCTGTCCTGCTGATCACCAATAGAAGCAACATAGGTTAAGTATTCTGCTGCGCTGGAACGGATGGTTATTTCATCTTTTTTCTTTGCCAAATGAAGTGCCTTCCTTTCTTATCACTATATCTAGTCCTTCTTCAATCTGATCCAGTTGCTCCTCTGCGAATCGGGGTTATAGTTCACTCTTCCTTAAGTTCCAAATCAGAATGAGCTTTCTTAAGCACGCACAATATTATGCGCGAATTCAAAGTTCCACAATTTCAACTTAACTCTTCTGTCTGAGCATAAAAGGATTGTTTCATAATTTGCTCCAAATCATCCTGATGTTCACCTATGTGATTACCTATTGACCTGACGATTAGTGCAATGGTTATACAGTAACTTTAATTTTAGCATGCAATTCTGGAGTCACCTCTCGCAGCTGTGTTGAAAACGCACAATACGTCATTCCTTTTTCTACACATTCACTAAAAGCATTATAGTAATCTTTTACCTCTGTATTAATCACTATTTCTTTCACTGATGGGTTTAGGGAAACCAGAACATAACAAGCACGGTATCCAACATCCAATAATCTGGATATTTCTTTTAGTTGTTTGACAGCTCTTTCAGAATACACCGTCGGAAAGGTTGATTCCCTTGAAAAAGCTAATGTACTTTTTATTTCAATTAACGTATTCGTATCGTGAATAAAAAGATCTGTTTTGTAGTTTCCTATCTTATATTCACGCTGCACGTTTTTTCTCATTCCCAAAAACGAAAAATACCTTCGGCGAATTTGCGCCTCTATCATTCTATTTACCTGTGCTAAATTTAGTAAAATAAAGTTTTTTCGGTATTTTACAGCATACACCGCATATCGTGTTCTTGCATTAGGAGTTTTTATTGGCTTAAGCAAAACCACTCTGCCGGTCATATCGATAAAATTACTAAGCCTACAGGATGATGGAATATAGCAGGTCACTTCCTCTCCATTAATGTTTACGCTACATAAGAACCTGTTCTTAATTTCCATCTGAAAGGTTCCATATACATAGTCAATAGATTTTATATCCGTCACCTGCTACACACCACCTCTCTTAGATTCTACCATGGATTACATCATCTACAATTTTGTCCAACTCTTCAATTTCAATCAGATAACCCTGTGCACGCTCGACAATATCTCCATTACGATAAATCATATCTCCATGCTTCTGAAGATATTGCGCATCAGGCTCCTCAATTATCATTCTTGAAGAAATACCATCATTGACGCGAAGGGCAACACGGCCATTCAATTGTGCCTTCGTTGTCGATGGAACAAGTTTCGCTTCCGGCCTTTGCGTACAAATTACAAGATGGATACCTCTACTTCTTCCTGCTTGAGCAATTCTCTGAACAGGCTTATAAAAAGCATTCTTTTCTTTTGTTGTTTCCAATTGATCAGCCAAATCTGCGAACTCATCAATTACTACAACGATTGGAGCAAGCTTTTCTGTTACCTTTTTATTATATTCGATAATATTCGCGACCCTCGCTTCGGCAAGGAGTCTACCTCTACGTTCTGACTCTTCAAAAATAACTTCTTTGATTACCTTCGTAGCTTCAGTTGCATCAGAGATGATTCTTCCTGAATATAAATGAGGAAGACCATCAAAATGGATAAAGTCCTCCAATTTTGAGGATGACAAAATTAACTGCATATCCTCTTTCTTAGGATGAGTCATCAACATTGACGCAAGCATTGTAAATAGAAATACTGACTTACCTGAACCAGTGCTACCGCCAACAAGCATATGAGGCATTTGACTTAAATCCTCAATCAAATCCTTTCCATTTGGTGTTCTACCAAGTGGGAAGAACAATTGCTCTGGCGATGTTACCGCTGGAATAGAACTAATGACATCCTTAAAGAGAACCTTCTCCCTATGGAGCCTTGGAACGTCCAGCAGCAATTCATCTGAATTTGGAACCTGCTGAATAATAACGCCAGTTCGCTTCATTTCACGCCCGATATCCTCAAGGTGACTTGCTAATCCTTGTAAAGACTGACCACGTCCAAGCTTAAACTTGAGCCGAATAACACTTGGGCCAACTACACTGGATTTTGCCTCACACTCGCGAAGGCTAACATGATAATCGCCGCAAGAGCGTTTGAAGTCTTTTACCAGTTGTTCAATTTCTTCGATTGAAGCATCCTTCAATTCGTCTTTTTTCTCTGAAACTCCCATCTTGACTGGGTCTGTTTGAACTGATACTACGTTAGCAACAGATTCTTGTAGTTCTGCCTTATATTTAGATTGCTGCTCCGCCACCATAGGGTATGATGGATTTCCAAATTCATAGATGACTATTCCTTCCTCATTTGGTTCAGGGACCTCATCGGAATCATAATCCGCTACAAGTGTTTCCTTCAGAACGGTTCCTTCTCCAAGCACCTCTTGCTGTATTTCCTTTGCGCTTAACAATCTATATTCAATCGGACAATCCCTATATTCAATCGGCCCTTCATCTGCATCTGCATAGACACACTGAACAACCTTGCCACCAGAAACCTCACTCAGCTTAATATGCATGAGTAAACCTGAAACCTGAATATTAATATTTCCGCTCGCTCCGTTTCCGAAAGCCTTTTTCAAAATTGCGCACCATCTCTTCTGCCACTCAGAGTCATGAACATTTCTGAAGCATTCGGATACAATCTGATATTTAAGAACTTCTCGCCTTGCAGAGATAAACATATCAGAGGAGTTTTCATCAACAAAAAAAATCTCCTTAAGCATTCCTACAATTGACGCAATTTGTCCAGCAGCATGGCCAGAAATTAACTGTCTTCCGTCATCACCCTTTGTAATGGTGGCATCCGGCGATTCATCCCTTGTTTTAACCTCTATTGGCTGGATTAACAGGGTGTTGGTTTCTGCAATGTACTTCAGACCAACAAGGTCAGCGCGTTCGTTTCCGAAACGACTATCCTGAAGCCACAGGCGAGCCTTATCATCATCAAGAGAGGCTACAAGTGAATTCTCATTATTTCTCGTATACCATGATGCAGCAAAAAGAGTTCCAATGAGGCCCTTTTTCTTATTGTCTATGGCTTGTGCATCGGCACCGAACTTAGGAATGCTGATGAGACCATTAGACGCAATATGACCGAAGTTTTTCAAAATACCAATAAGCGTCTCTGGCTTCGGATACAAATTGTAGGCACGAAGCATAGTTAAATACTGTGTAATAATTCTGGAGTCACTGGATGCCCATACATTTACCATGCGACGGTCGTACTGCATTTCTCCAATTGGAATGGCACCATGAGGGTCATAATTATTTGTGTCCCTATCAGCAGCAACCAACCACTGAACCATGCCCTCCTGAATGGTAGAAACCACCGCTGTCATATCTGTGCTTCCATTGTATGTTGTGCGCGGATTCATGTTGTTACTAATAACATCGGCTGACTTCATCAGCTTATGGTAGTCTCCGATTAACCCAGAATCCATTTCAGACGAAGGGAAAATGCTTCCTCTATGCTGAATTTCATCAAAATCATAATCATAGGTAACAACAAGCGGATTAATATACAGATTCTTATTGTTTGGTCCAAATTCAATTGCGTATGCAGACTGGTCGAAATAGAATGCGACATGAACCGGCTTTTCAGAAAGAGCAGTCTTTACTTCACTTGCAGATTCTACATTGCGAATACTAATAGCAATCTTATTCTGTCGTATAAATTCGCCAATTTCATAATCCTTACCAGAGTAATCCAGCTTTGAAAGTTCGGTATTTCCGTTCTGCTTTCTTGTCAAGTATACGTCATAAACCACTCTTTCGCAGCCATTCTTGTCCATAAAGGACTTAATTGCACGAATATTAGCAATCAGGTCTGGAGCGTCGACAGAACAAATTCTAATCTCATTTTTAGTGTACGGGGCAAAACCAATCCATCGTGTCAGAATTTCTCCAATCGACTGTGTTCCGTCATCGCCCAAATATCTATTGGTCTTGTTTTCAAAGGTTGGCAGCATTTCAATATTTCCGGAGCATGGTAAAACCTTGTCATCCGAAGTTTCAGTAACAATGCTGTTAGCAATAACAAAGCTCAAAATTTGAGGAAGCTGGGTTAATACAGCAGTCAAAGCAGTCGCATCATCTTCACTGAGTTGTGCCTTCTTTGAAGGGAGAGTTTTGAAAATCTCATAGTATCGCCACAAGAAGATTGGATGTAGTGGAAGGAGAATGGCCTTCCATTCCTTTGGAGTTTTAACATACAATACATCAAGCAATAATAGAGCTCTTGCAATAAAGCTAGTGCTACTTGGGCTCATCTCTCGCATAACAGGCTCGTTAATACTGAAGGCATGATATAGTTTTGCCCATGCCTCAATATATCCAATAAGTGTTTGACGGGACTCTTCATCAACGCCAAAGCTAAGGACAGGATAATACATTATCATATCCAAATTACTAAGCAGTTTGCCTCGAAATGTCAGCAGTTCCTCGATAATAGGAATGAACATCTCAGCGGTTTCAATATTCTTAGCCTTAAACTGAGCATCAAACTGTGTGATGAAATCAAACAAGGACTGACTACCATCGATTCCACCGTGGAAAGCCACCATAGATTCTGTGCCCACAGGATTAAAAGGACTGAAGCTTTTAATATCTGCAGAGATTGCATCCTTAAGGACACTTTCTTCTGTTTCCATTAAGCCGCCCCATGCAGTCTCATTACAAACGGTTCCAACAAGCTTTCTCAAATCTGACTGATGGTTTTCGATAACTATAGTTCTATCATCAAAAACGCCACTGATGGTAGGAATACTATCATTATTTTCTTCTGTTTCTGGGTCAAAATGCTTTTTCAGTTCCTCAAGCAATTCTTTGACAGCGGCAGTATCTTCCTCGTCACCATTAACAATCGCATCAGAAATCAGCTGTCCCAACTCCTTTGGGCGGATAGGTGCTGCTTCTGAGGTTACATCAGGTGTATCGATTCCAGTTTCCTCTGGAGTTTTAGGCGGATTCTTCTTCTTTTTCTTAGATTCATTGGCCTTTGAAGCAGAAAACAGATCCTGTACTGTTGCAAAGTCCAACTGTCTTAGAGTATCCCGATTTCCGTATTTATAAAGGTTCTGAAGAAGGTTATATGCATTTTGCAGACGAGCTCTATCTTCTCCCTTTGTTCTTGCTAATGAACGACTAAGCTTTTTACGAGAATCCTCACTTAACTGTCCAATAGCAAAAATCAGCTCGCGATTTCGGGTCAAACGTTCATCTGACTTGTATTTTGTTCCAAGAATGTCGGCATCACACAGAAGGTTCAATCTCCACATATTATTGGGTATAGCTTCTGCAGCAGTCCCTTCATTTGAAACTGCCTGTACAAATTCCATGATAGCCTCAAAAGGATAATAATCTGAGGTCTGCTGCAGTGCACGCCAGAAATTCTGTGTAGGTGTATTACTTTCATTGGTAATCTGCTGTTCCAGAAGATATTTTGAAACATCCTTTAACGAAATAACATCAAACTCAGCAAGAGAATGTAGCTTGTCCGTATCGGTTTTTATAAACACAACAATGCTTCCTGCATACTCAGGAAAGCTTCTCCACAGGACAGCCTTCTCGATGGATGGTGTTAAGGTATACTCTGCTTCTTCAACATCTGCAGAAATACCATATCCTACTGCCGCGATGTAAACATGAGATTTTCTTTGAGAAGACAATTCAACCGCTATTTCGTCAGGCTGAATATCGTCAATTCCTTTAGCAAGAATTCCGACCTTGGAATCCGCCATCTTTTCTATTAACAGGCCTATAACAAGGCTTTGCTTATCTATCATCAATCCGAACCTCCTAACCGAATCTGAAGAATGCCGTCTGCCATTACCTCAGCATAGTCCATAGATTCAAGTAATACCGCAAAGGAAGTATAATTTCGTTCGAGGGAATCCTCGTCAATCTGCAGAAGCATGCCGCTATTCTGGAGTTTCTCAAGCTCGTATGTACTACCTCCAACAATAATCCCAAAACGCTCCCATAAGCGATTTCTCACATCACTTCCGCTGAGTATCTCGTCCGGACTTACGGTACTACGAAGTATCATCTCCAAAATATCCTGCGACAATACAAATCTTTTATTGGGGTGCATTTTATCTGGCGGATATAATACGCCTGCAGAGGTTCCCAGAATTTTAAGGCAGTTGACCGGATGTGATGATGCTTCTAATGCCAGCATGTCGTACATAGTCTCGCCAAATACAAGCCTAACCGCATCATCTGTTGTGCACGCGCTTGCACGTTCCTTTGCCAACGCCCACAGGGTATCAAGTTCAACTGAGGCCTTTTTCTTTTCGTCATAAACAGGAGTTTCTGATTCCAACAGAGCCTCTTTGCTGTAATCCTTTTCCTTGAGCTTCTGCGCATAGCCCCACGCATAAAAACGATTGATGGATTTATGCATCTGTGTGTATGCCATCTCCGATGCACGCGCTACGCTACTTTGACTGGGAACCATACCTGAAAAGTCCAGCAGAACCGGTCTAATATTTTCGCCGCAATAAAAAGCTTCAAGAAGCGCCATATAACGAATCAACTGAAAAATACAGAAGAAATTGAAAAGACGCAGCTGCGTTAATGTATTTGGATGCTGCTTCAGATTTTTCATCAGGCATAAGCCGCTTTCATTGAGGCCCTTCAAATACCACTTTACAGCATCATTGGGAGCCTTAAATGCCGGTAAATCCTCATGTCTGTTCTTCTCAAACACCTGCATAGAGCTTTCTAAAACCGGTTCAAAGAGAAGAGAAATCGGGTCATTTGCCTTATCGAGCAGTTCTTTAATGTATTCTGCTAATTGCGGACAGTAAGAACGAATCAAACCGCCAATAAACTCTCCTGTATCCTCATAGATGGAGGTTCTTGTCAGGAAATACTTTGAGCCAGCAGTAAAGGATATCATATCATCCTTAAGCCCCTTTACTACATATACGCCCTTATCTGCAGAAAGCAATCTCTGCATAACATTTCGCATGGATTCAACAGAGCCTTCAGTGATTCCATCCTCAATTGTCTCATTTTCAGCAAGTACAGAATATATCGTTTCGAGTTCACTTCCGGCAGGTACATTACCCTTAGCATCTGATACTAAAGCAAGTCTCTTTATCTGCATTGTAGTGTTGTAGCCGCCATATATACATCTCTGAACTCCGCTGGCAACATGGACAGGCTTAATTGAGCCACCATTAGGCGTAAAACCAACATATGTGCTATCGACTTCTTTTCTAAAAGAATGAAGATTTATTTGCTCACCCATGTTATACCTCCTTAGCTTGCTCGCCTTCGATAGCAGAATACTTGTTTTCTTCTCTATCAATAGCTACCGATATTTTCTTTTTATTTTGAACATCCAGTAAGGAAACCGTTACGATATCGTCCTCATCTAAATCTTCAAAGGATTGAAGCTGTTCTACAAAGCGCCATACCTTTTTGACAAGGTCAGACTCCATAAAAAGAACAGGAACACCACGTTCAGCCTCTGACAGAAGCATATACATATCAAAATCAATTTTCAGGAAGATATGTGCAGCATCCTTTTTTTCCAGACGGATATAGCTGGCTGTCATATCGATTCCACTTTTCATACTCTTCAAGAGAGCAGGTCTACCAATCTTCAATCCGCTTTTTTTAATTGAGCCCATAGATATTAACACCTTTCGCGGCTCATTATCATATCTATGACCTGTCCAAATCTGCAACTCTGAGTTAGATGCCTTTACGGCCCCAAAAAAGGTATTGAGCTTACGAACCAGTTCCTTGATTATCTTACCATTATCCTGTTCTAAAAATTCTTGGAAGCGAGTAACATCATCATCCATTATTTTCAGCAGTTCTTCTCCGTTTTTGTTAAAGAAATAGAACTGTCTTTTTCTCAGCTTAAACAACTCGTAGTTATCATAAGCTATGGCTTCGGCAGGAACCTCGTACCCATCCACCCAACTATCATTAGGAATGTCATTGAGCAGAATTCTCTCATCCCATGTTGGATGGGAGATAGCAACTGGGTCAATCGCATTGCGAATTGCGTCAAAGAGAGCGCCCTTGCCAGAGAACACAAGATTAACCAAGTTATACTGATTGCTTCCGGTTGTACGACCTATTGTCTTGCAGTTTCTGTTTCCGAAAATCAAATAGGCGATAAGGCTTTGCAACTCACGCACAGTTGCATGATAGCCCTGCATAGATACTCTCTGCAAGATGACAAAAAGTCGCTCTTGAAATAAGGTACTATTAAGTAGGCTACAATTTTTATGAACATCGCAGGTTTCATTCAACGGACAAGACGAGCATTCGGTATAATGCGCAGCATCTGTCAGTTTCTCAATTGCCTTTTTCAGAATATCTGCAGTGAGAACTTCTCTCTTACTCAAATCAAAAACAACCAAATCGCTACTTTCGTTTTTCTCATCATGGAAAACCACAGCATGGCTCATCTGGAAATAAGCGTCCTTGATAGGCTTGAAATCCGAATACTTTCGATACACCGAGTAAAGAACTGCGGCATTAATTGCAATAACAAAAGGCGTATTGTGCTCTCTTGCCGCTTTCCATTTCAAATAAATATCATCATTAGAAAGTGTGCTTGCGTCTAATTCGATACAAATCGGCTTTCCCGTGCTCTCTAATTTATCTTTCAGCAATCGGATAACATGAGTCTTACCATCACCCGGATTGCCAGTAAGCACTATATCTTTGCCGCTAAGTGCAGCATCCATGATGGCAGCATCCAGTTTTGTTTCAAGATGTATTATCGACAGAAGTTCAGATGCTATATGGTCAGCATACGCACTGGAGCCTCTATAAAAATCTCTTACAAACTGAAGACCTGTTTTGGTTTCATCGTTTGTAGGCATGTGTAGCACCTCCTTAAGTTTGGAAAAACTTCTTCCTTCGTCTTCATCTATCTGATTACCCACAAGGAAACCTTGTTTATCAAAATCACGGATTCTCTGATAAATTGGCTCATAATTCAAGCGACTTTTCAGCCATCGATTACGCCAAAAATCAATAATCTTTTGAGTTCCGGCAACATAATCTGTTATATCCGTATAGTACTTTGGCTGCGAGTCTCTGCCCAAAAGATAATCAAAGGTGTTTTCTGCCAAGCACGCACCGTATACAATTCTTGACATTGCATGCTTAGAAAAATCCTTTGAATCCTCATTGGTTGATTCAAGCAATTCACGAATCGACATTGTAAGGAGTCGCATTTTAGGACTGGCTCCTTCACCAAATACATGGTTAATACGATTGAAACCATCGCTTGTTGCCTCAGTAAGACTCATCGTCGTTTCCTTGCTTATATGCATCGTTCCGAAGCCTATAGTCATTCCCAGTCGTTTCCAGGTAATATCAAAATCTGTACCAAAAATTTTCCCGGGTATTTTAAGCCGGTTGTACTGGCTGGAACCCACGTAATACAAGGATGTTGTACCAATATATACAAGATCTGCCGGTCTACAAACAGGTTCACCCTTCAGTCTACTTGCAATTTCACTTGCTTTATTTGCATATCGCTCCTTATAATCATGAACAACTTGCGGAGAAGTAGCTAAAAGTGCAACAAGTTTACCACCCAGGATTTCGTTATACGGAGGAATTGCTCCGCATACATTCAATTCCATCAGACTGGAACCGATGTGCTTTGTCTTTTGCGCAACCAGAGCGGTTCGAATAGCAGAATTTCCTGCTTCACTCTTGCAAAACTCGATCCAGTTCTCATCAAAATTTTCTGAGTTTAGCAACTCTATGATTGCCTTTTTTGCACTTAAAAGGCGTGCAAGTTGCTCTGCACGTTTTCTACGATAAAGTGCCTTTTCTGTATCAATAGAAATGCTACCAAGTTCACTTCTTTCTTCATCGCCAATTTCGCTTTCCACTTCATTTCGCAAAAGCTGCTGACGGCTTTGCTCTGCATTAGATGCCTCATCCAATAAAAGCTGAATATCCGTATCTGTAGGATTTTCAATGACCATTTTAGTACAGAGTTCTGAATAATCGATTCCCGCAATGCCATCCTCCAAGTACACAAGAAGTTGTTTAAATTCTTTCTCTGCACAATCGGTATTTAAAGTAATAATTCTGTCAATAAATGCTTTCTGATTCCAGCCAATGTAATCGTCTCGACAAGTAATCTGTACTGCGCAATTTTCAAGTGATGCAATACCCATAACAGCATGCATCGGATGAGCCGCATCTCGAATTAAATACTGCATGGTTCTTCCTGGTGTCGTCTCAGCAGGCGTAGACCATGTCAAACGAAAGTATCTCCATATTTCTGATATTTTCAGACCTGTAAACTCATCTCTATCATTTTCTCTAACTAACTGAAGATATGGCTGGATGGCTTGTTCAATCTCTATTGCTCCGGTATGTGCCAGTTCCATTCTTCCTGCCAATTCCGCACCATCAGCGATGAGTGTCACAATACTCTGTTTGTTGGCCCCTGGATTTTCCATACGATTTATAAAGTCAGTATAACTTACAAGCCTTTCGTGGCGGCTTTCGCTCATCCAACTTCGAAGTAATGCTTTAACCTCTGGAGAGGTTGTATCATGTATATCAACTCCGTCAAGCATCGGTAAACTCATATATAAAACGCCATCTCTATAGCATGCCTTCCATGAAGCACGAATTAAATCTCGAAATAAAAGCCAAACAGCTCGGTACTTTTTGCGTTGTTCGATATTATACTGACATTCATTCTCAACCCACTCAATTTCTCCCTCAGCAACCCTCACAATAGTTAATGTAGGAGTTTTTTCAGTAATCTCGGATGCAGCGTTATAAAAACGAACCCTGAATTCGCCTTCTAACCTTGGGCGAAAGGGAATCTCTCTATTTATCATTTACCGCCGCCTCCTTATTTATAATAGTTATTAAAGAATTGCCAAGTACAACTCTCCATAAATGCATCATTTTCATTTTATGTAAGTGCCTCTAATCATCATTTTCTATCCCAGAATCAAATACCTTTTCCATTTCTTCATCGGGTACAAATTCCATAATGTCGCCAACGTCACATTTCAGTTCGTTGCAAATCTTCATCAAAACTTCAGTAGTAACATTTTCGTCTTTTCCAAGTTTCGCTAATGAGGAAGAACTTATTCCTGCTTTTTTTCTCAGATCAGACTTCTTCATCTGCTTATCAATCAGCAATTTCCACAATTTATTATAGCTCATCTTCATTCTCGTTCACCTCTTTATTCCAATCAGCTAACTTCTGCGCAAATTTCTTACTTACGCCTCATTTTGCATAACTTCTCAATGTATCTTCTTTTGTCTGTTTGGTCGACGGGTCCTTCGGAATATTCCATTCTTCTTCAGAAACATCTGTAATCATTGCAATTAGCGCCTTACAGAAATAGGGATATCTGCACCATCAAATATTCAATTTTTCATCATTAAAAAGAATTTCTTAAATTCCACGCGTCTTATCTCCTTTGCTGTTTTTGTGTCACCCCTCCACAATCATAGTAGTCAATTTTCTATACCGAATATCAGCAAAGGGACACAATCTTCTGAATACCTGGTTATCATTATATCATTCGCGTGTCTCTTTGTCAAAAAATATATTTGCATTAAGGACATAATTCGAGTATTGCAAATTTCTTAAGCGTGAAAAGGTCTGTAAGTTTCCGTACATACTATGAACTTTATCACACAAAAATCTATGGCAAGCATTCTCCAAAGTTCCCAAGGTCTTTAATTCAGAGGTTCACCAGAGACGAAGTTTCTTTTCAGAAGCATTATGCATTTCACAGGAAAAACAAAACTGCCACAAGCCCTGATAAATGCTGAGTTTGTAGCTTTTTTTGGGTTCTGAAAGCGTCAAAGGTGGGTTAATACCTGGAATATATCAACTTATAAACAATAGCTATCCTATCATGCATAAAAATATCCTTTCAAAGCTTTTAAAGCAAGGATATTTTATGATTGACTTTCTTAGTTATATCAGTTATATTGTGTTTAGTGATCAGATTGCAGAGACTTGTGAAGCCTGCGATCGCGGGAGGATGCCGAGGCTCCTCCTTTTTTTATCTGAAACATTTTTCAGCAAGATATATATCTAAAGGGAGGTATGAAAATGAAGATTGAACTTGGACAGGTTCAAAAAATGTTGGAATGGCTAAAAACCAAATTATATTTAGATTCCATTGCACCAAACGCCCGTTCCAGAGCCATAAAGAGAGGACAGGTATATCGTTGTAATTTCGGATGTGGAATTGGAAGTGAAATGCAAAAAGAGAGACCTGCTGTTATTATTCAAAACGATGTTGCTAACTCTCATTCTGGTAACACTATTGTAATCCCAATTACACATGATACCAGCATTTTACCGTGTGTAGCGAATATTACACCGCAGACAGATGCTGCAGGTAATATTATTCTCGATGGTCAAGCAAACACATCCAACATGATGTGTGTTAGCAAAGCAAGATTAGGTGATCTTGTAGGCACTTTGCCAAAAACAGATATGAAAAAGATTGATGAAGCAATTGCTAAAACAGTCGGTCTTATGGGATATTATTCTGATTTAAACAAGCGATTGGATGATAAATTGCAATATATTTCAAAAATAAAAGAAGAACGCAATCTGGCACAGGATAAACTTGCTGAACTAAGAAAAATTCTTGAATTGTCAGATGATATTTCCTTGACAGAACACATTACAAAGATAAAAATAAGTATTGACAGGAGATAATTGAACCTGTATTATATAAGTACAAAGAAGTCTTTTTCCGGAGTGAGAAAGATATTATTATTTATTCAAAGGGAAGGGACTCTGGACGAGTTCCTTTTTACATTTCATAAAACTTGGTTCTAAAGCATATACTAGGAACACAAAGTAGCTCTGGATAGGATATTCGGAGTTGTAGAACGGCGGAAATATCATTACTGATATTTCCGCCACTTCTTTTATAGATTCTTTGCGCTCTTCATCCCTTCCACCCAATTACACAAAACCACAATCGTCTCTAAATTTACATGAATATATGTTCGCCACCCTTCCGACCTCCAAGAATGTCCTTCCCCTTCAAATCTGCCCACTCAAAATCCGGCATGGCCTCTCTGGCTACCAGGAAGTTTCCGGCTCGCTGGGTGAGCTGGGCGAAGTTCACGATATAATCGTCTGGATTCTGATTGTAGACATAGATGGAGGCCTCAGATCCCATGAAGCCGATGTCGGCTTCGCCGGAAAGGACGGCGGTCATGACTTTATCAGCCCCAAAGCCGGTTACCAGATCGAGGTCGATACCCTCTTCCGCAAAGTAGCCTTTCTCAATGGCGACGTACTGGGGCGCGTAGAAGATGGAATGGGCTACCTCGTTCAGTGTAACCTTGATCAGGTCGCCGGACGCTGTGCTGTCTGAACCGCCACATCCTGCGGCGGCCAGACAGCCAATCAGAAGCACACCTGCCAGGGATGCGGTCAGCAGGGGGGAATATTTCTTTTTCATAATGGGAATCCTCCTTTTTCCGAATACTATATAGTATACGGGTTGGGGAAAAAGGTGAATTCCATAAAAAAAGCAGAGAAACCATTGGCCGTTTCTCTGCTCTCACATTTGCTTATTTCTTTTGTGCGGTTTTTCTCTCTGCTAACAGATTCGTCTTATTTTTCAGACTGATGCCCAGTGTGGAGCCATTATGCAGCAACGCCGAGGTGGTAGGAGGCAATACCCCCGCCACGCCCAGTGCAATCAACGATAGGTTAAAGCCCACAATCAGGCGGTAACTGCCGTGGATACGGTTCATCAGAGCCTTGCTTAACCGACGCAGCGTTACCAGTTCAAAGAGATCCTCCGAAGCAATGGTAATATCGGCAATCTCGCGGGCAATGGCAGCTCTGGTGGAAATCGCGATGCCGGCGTCCGCCTCCGACAGAGCCGGTGAATCGTTGACACCGTCGCCGACCATAATCACCGTATGGCCTTTTGCCTTTTCCTCACGGATAAAGGCAGCTTTGTCCTCCGGCAGGACTTCCGCATACACTGCGTCCACGCCAACCTCCCGGGCAACTGCTTCCGCCGTACGACGGTTGTCGCCGGTCATCATTACCACATTGGTGAAGCCACAGTCATGTAATTCCTTTACCGCAGCCCGCGCGTCCCGGCGAAGGGGATCGTGGATACAGATAACCGCCGCCAGCTCTCCGTCAACGCAAAGATACAGGTGGGAATATGCCGCAGGAAGGGCATCATATTTCGGCTGCTCGCCCTCCGGGATATGGCAGCCCTCATCGTCAAAGATAAAATGCGCGCTGCCAATGAGAACCTTTTTATTCTCCACCATACTGGAAATACCATGCGCCGCCACATACTGCACCTGGGAATGGTACTCCTCGTGCGTCAATCCGCGCCGCTTCGCCTCCTCTACCACGGCGTTTGCCATGGAATGAGGATAATGCTCCTCCAGACAGGCGGCAAGCCGCAGCATTTCATTTTCATCCCGTCCGCCAAAGGGAACAATCTGTGCTACGGTAGGCTCCGCGTTGGTCAGCGTACCGGTCTTGTCGAACACAATGGTGTCCGCCCCGGCCACGGCCTCCAGAAAACGCCCGCCCTTAACGGAAATATGGTATCCACTGCTTTCCCGCATGGCAGACAGCACCGCAATGGGAATAGCCAGCTTCAGGGCACAGGAAAAATCTACCATCAGCACCGCCAGCATCTTGGTTACGTTCCGGGTTGCAAGATAGGTCAGCGCCGTACCGCCAAGCGTATAGGGGACCAGTTTGTCTGCCATCCGGGAGGCTTTATCCTCAGCGGTGGACTTCAGCTTTTCCAATTCCTCGATCATGTGGACTACCCGGTCATAACGTCCGCTGCCGGACACCTTTTCCACGCAGATCACACATTCTCCTTCCTCCGTCACCGTACCGGCGTAAATGGGACTGCCGGGACGCTTGGCAACCGGCATGGATTCGCCGGTAAGGGAAGACTGGTTTACCATAGCTTCGCCTTCCACTACTTTGCCGTCCAGGGGGATCATGCCGCCGGTGCGGATCACTATCCGGTCGCCGGGGCGGATGCTGCCAATGTCTGTCAGAACCTCTGTGTCACCTGTCTGCAGCCAGACCTTTTCCACCCGCAGGCTCATAGCGGAGGCAAGATCGGCCACAGATTTTTTATGGGTCCATTCCTCCAGAATTTCACCCAGCCGCAGCATGAACATCACGGAACCGGCCGTGCCGTAATCGCCCCGCAGGACAGATACCGCGACAGCAGTGCCATTCAGCACAGCAACTAACAGTTTTCGATTCCACAGGGCCAAAAGTCCCTCTTTGATGTACTTCACAGAGCGGAATGCCGCCAGTGCCGATGTGAGCGGAACCGGCAGAAACAGGTTGGAGATACACCGCCGCATGAGTGTGACGGCCAGCTTATCCTCAAACTCACGGTTGAGCGCCCGGGAAGTATGCTCCGGCACCAGTTCCATCTTTTCTGCTTTATCAAAAGCAAAACGCGCCAGCGCGGATCAGCTTTTCCCTCTCCGCCTCATACACCACAACTGCGTCCCGGGTGCGATCATAGACCTTGACCGACCTCGCACCGTCCACAGCCAGCAGATAGTATTCCAGTACATCTGCCTGCTGCAGTGTCATTCGCCCGCAGCAGAGATGTACCCGCAGCCGTCCCGGTAAATTATGTAAAATCGTACATTTCATAGGTTACTCCACCTTGCTTTCCTCCACTTCCTCGGAAGTATCCTCCACAATAGCAGAAGCCTCCGCCTCGGCACGCTGGTCATTGATTGCCTTAGCCTCCGCGTAGATATCGTCCGCGCCTTCCCTTACAGCGGTGACAGCAGTCATTACACAGTCCTTTGCCCGCAGGGCAGCGGCCGTGGTCTGAACATAGACCTTTTTGGCATCCTTACTTCCCAGTACCTTGATTCCACCTGTGCCAAACAGCACGCCTGCAGCAAATAAACCCATTTTCTTCATGTCCATCATCATTTCCTCCTAATATGAAATATTATTAGTCAATCCTAATCTATGTCCGCACAGCATTTTGTTAGAATTGGCTAACCATGTTATAGTACGCTTTTTTTCATTTTACAAGAGATGAACAGAAATTTTCTTTCTGTTTTCTTGCAGTCCCTGCCTTTTTTTCTTATACTAGAACCATGATCGGACATCTGTTTTCCGGAACATTTCCCAGAAAACGGACATGCTCCACCTACAGGACAGACAATCACACAAAGGAGGATTTTATGAAAAAATTAGTTGCTGATATGCACATGCATACTCTGGTAAGCGGTCATGCTTATGGAACTATCCGCGAGATGGCTGAAGCCGCCCGGGAAAAAGAGCTTCTGCTTATCGGAATTACAGAGCACGCTCCGGGGATTCCCGGAACTGTAGATCCTATTTATTATTCTAATCTTGCTTTTGCCACCCATTCTGTCAAAGGCGTAAAAATCATGTACGGTTCTGAAATCAATATTTTGAACGACGGAACCCTCTCGCTTCCGCAAAAATATATCGACTATCTGGACTATGCCATCGTAGGCATTCATGGTCTATGCTATACCGATGCCGGACGTGAAAAGAATACAGACAATCTGATTGAAGGAATAAAAAATAAAAAGGTGTGTTTTATCTCCCACCCGGATGATGACCACACACCTCTTAACTACGAACGCCTGGTTCCCGCAGCCAAAACTTATCATGCCGCTCTGGAAGTTAATAACAGTTCCTTCCTGAAAAAACCAGGTAAACGCCTGAACTATCTGGAAAACTATAAGTCCATGCTTTCACTCTGTAAGCATTATCAGGTACCTATTATCGTAAATTCTGATGCGCATGATCCGGATTCCGTAGGACGTTTCTGCAATGCGCAGCAGCTTCTGAAGGAACTGCAATTTCCAGATGAGCTGATTCTGAATAATGACATTGAAAAATTAAAACAGTTTCTTGCGTAAAACAACTTCTATTTTTTATATTCCACCTCAACCAGAAACAATCCCTGTGCCGGAGCCATGACTCCGGCCTGCTCCCGGTCGAGGGATTCCAGAATCGTATGCATCGACTCGGGGCTCTTTTTATGTAAGCCCACCTCTACCAGCGTGCCGGTAAGAATTCTCACCATATGATAGAGAAAGCCGTTTCCCGTAAAAGAAAGAATCAGTTCCGCTCCCTTCTGCTCCAGATGGATCGCTTCTATGGTCCGCACCGTAGACTTTTTCGTCTTCTTCATCGAGCTGAAAGCCCTGAAATCGTGGGTTCCGGTTAGATATTCTGCCGCCCGGCCCATGGCCTGCACATCCAGCGGCTGTTCCACGGTCCAGCTGTAACGGCGGTCAAATACATTGTGAAGCGGACTGTTCCAGATATGATAGCGATAGGTTTTCCCCACAGCGCTCAGACGGCTGTGAAAGCGTCCGTCCACTTCTTCCACCGAACGGACGCCGATATCCTCCGGAAGATAATGATTCAGCTTTTCCAGTAATTCTTCGCAGGACATCTGTGAACGCGTCTTAAAATTCGCCACCTGCCCCAGGGCGTGGACGCCTGCGTCTGTGCGGCCGGATCCTGCGATCTCTACCGACTCTTCCAGCAGACGGTTCAGCACTGCCGTCAGCTTTCCCTGTATGGTATGCTCCTCATTCTCCTGGCTCTGCCAGCCGCTGTACCGGGTACCGTCGTATTGCATGATGATTTTTATATTTCTCATAAAATATGCTTTCCCTTTCTGTCTTTTTCGTGTATCATAATGGTTAGAATATGGATTCTGTACGATCTGATTTATATCGAGGTGTCTTGCAATGTTTGGTTTTATTTTTGAAATTATTGTATTTATCGTAATTATTCGCGCATTTGTTGCATCTAAAAAGAACGCACAGAGGAAACAGGGTTCCCGGCCGGCGACGCCAAATCAGCCTGCCGCCAGTCCTTACAAGCCTCCGGTGCCCAATAAACCGGCTTCTAAAAAGCAGAAGAACGGCTGGCAGCCCACTGCTGAAAAGGCAAAACCGGCTGTGCCCAACCGTCCGAAGCCGGAGAAGACTGCCGCCTCTGCGGAAACCTCTGCCCGTACCTTTGTAGAACCCAGCCGTCCCTACCGGGCGCCCCACAACGCAGGCGAGCGTTACGAGGAATGGATGCCGGTTCCGGAAGGGAAAAAAGTCTGCCGCTGCAGCTACTGCGCCGCAGATAATCTGATTCCCAAGGGCGCGGATCCCAGCAATTACTCCTGCTATTTCTGTAGGGAGGAACTGTAAATCCAAGAGATGAAGCAGTCTGTTTCCATTCTGCCTCATCTCTTTTTTATTACCTTTTTTTCATTTCCTTCCGAATCCACTTCTCTGACTCCGCCAGTCTCCGATCCAGAACGCCCACATTTTCCCGGCCTACAGCCGCCTTCATATACGCGTATTCATCTAACAGGCCCTGTCCGTGAGGCACCAGATAAGCACCGGAATCACTGCCAAGTCCTATCCGTGCTCCCTTCTCAAAAGCAAAACGCACGGCCCGGCTCTGCCGCTCCAGGATTGCCTTTACCTGCTCGTCCGGAAACCGGCCGCAGCCTGTGAGATTCCCCGTAGGCGCAAAGGTAGGCACCCAGATGGTGGGGCTTTCTGCCAGCTGGCACAGAGTCTCCTCCTCCATATAGTTGCCATGCTCCAGAGTATCCACACCGGCTGCCAGAGCCGCCTGCACTGTCCTGTCGCCATTTCCGTGTGCCATGACCTTCATTCCTGCATCGTGGGCCGTCTCTATCATATAGGAAATCAGTTCCGGCTCCAGTCCTTCTTCTGTCAGCTTTCCGTAGGTATCAAATTCCATAATCCCGCTGATCATGATTTTGATGAAGTCCGCTCCCCGCTTCCGGGCTCTGTCCACCAGATCCCGGTACCCCTTTCTGTCATCAAAGGGCAGTCCTACAATCCCGCCGTAATGTCCTCTTTTGTGAATGGCAAAAATGGGCGTCCGGTAATCGATCCCATACGCTCCGGCCAGCTCCCTGGCCCGTTCTGAGACGCCATAGGCGTCGCCTCCGTCCCGCACAAAGGTAATATCTGACTGCTGCCAGGCTGCCAGGTGCTCCCGGATCGCCTGCTCATCCGGCCCGTTTTTATGCAGAGCTACCGCCGCCTTATAGTTTTTCCCATCCATAATCACATGGGCATGACATTCTCCAAACACTGAAAATCCGCCTCCCGCCTGTGTTCTCTCTCTTGTATTTCTTCTCTGTCAAGTGTACTCAAAGGCCGGAAAAAAGTCAATCATTCACATTCTTTTTGATTGACACCGTTTATCGTTTGTGATACGCTAAACCCAGCCGTATTAATGCGGTAATAAACCTTTTTTTAATTATTTTGGAGGTATCACAATGAACAAAGGTACAGTTAAGTGGTTCAACAACCAGAAGGGTTACGGATTCATCTCTGACGAGCAGGGAAACGATATTTTCGTACACTTCTCCGGCATTAAGTCTGATGGATTCAAGTCTCTGGAAGAGGGTCAGGCTGTAGAGTTTGACGTAATCGACGGAGCTAAGGGACCGCAGGCTACCAACGTAACCAAGTTATAATCAGCCGTAAATGATGTGCCTTTTTCTAATATCCAGACTTTTTGACCTCTGACTAGAATAAAGCATCGAATGAAAAGCAGATTTAACAGGAAAAACCGCTTCCGTGAGTTCACGAAAGCGGTTTTTCTGTCATATTTTTTCTCGTTTATTGTAACAATTCTCTCAAAATCTCGTTGATCCTGCCCGGGTTCGCCTTTCCCTTCATCTCCTTCATGGTCTGGCCCACCAGGAAGCCCAGGGCTTTCTCCTTGCCGCCCTTATAATCGGCTACAGACTGGGGATTTGCCGCCACGATGTCTTCTATGATCTTCCGCAAAGTGCCCTCGTCGTTGACCGTCTTCAGGCCCTTTTCCTCCACATATTGCTCCGGATCCACATTTTCATAGAAGATATGCTCAAATACTTCCTTAGCCACGCTACTGTTGATGGTTCCTCCATCTGCCAGCTCGACAAGCTTCGCCAGATGTTCCGGGGAAAATTTCAAATCCTCCGGCTCCTGTCCATTTTCCTTCAGAAGCCGCATGGTCTCCACCATCAGCCAGTTGGATACCTTTTTCGGCTTGCCACAGATAGCCGTGGCTGCCTCGAACATATCTGCCATCTGCTTGGAGGCTGTCAGAAGCTGCGCGTCGTATTCCGGGATCTCAAATTCCTCCCGGTAACGCCGAAGCTTCTCCGTCCGCAGCTCCGGCTGACGGGCTTTGATTTCCTCCAGCCATTCCTCGCTGATATCGATGGGCAGCAGATCCGGCTCCGGGAAATAACGGTAATCCTGGGCGTCCTCCTTGGAACGCATGGCGTGAGAGCTTTCTTTATTGTCGTCCCAGCGGCGGGTTTCCTGGACAACCTTTTTTCCTTCCTCCAGAAGCTCTATCTGACGCTGGCGCTCGCCCTCAATGGCACGGCCGATGGCCTTAAAGGAATTCAGGTTCTTCATCTCTGTACGGGTGCCAAACTCCTGCGCTCCCAGTTCCCGGACAGACAGGTTCACGTCCGCACGCATGGATCCCTCCTGAAGTTTACAGTCGGAGGCTCCCAGATACTGGATGATCAGCCGGAGCTTATCCAGATACGCGATTACCTCCTCTGCGCTCCGCATATCCGGCTCCGAGACAATCTCAATCAGCGGCACGCCGCTTCGGTTGTAATCCACCAGGGAGCAGTCCTCCCACTCGTCGTGGATCAGCTTTCCGGCGTCCTCCTCCATATGAATCTCATGGATTCCGATTTTCTTCGCGCCGGTCTCCGTCTCTATTTCCACATAGCCGTTCCTGCAGATGGGCGCATAGAGCTGGGAAATCTGGTAGTTCTGAGGGTTATCGGGGTAAAAATAATTTTTCCGGTCAAATTTGCTGTGACGGGTAATGGCGCAGTTGGTGGCCAGACCTACGGCCATGGCATACTCCACCACCTTTTTATTCAATACCGGAAGGGATCCCGGCATACCGGTGCATACCGGACAGGTATGGGTATTGGGCGCTCCTCCGAAGGCCGTACTGCAGGCGCAGAAAATTTTCGTTTTGGTGGCCAGCTCCACATGAACCTCCAGGCCAATGACGGTTTCGTACTGTTTGCTCATTTTGCTTCCACTCCTTCCTTATCTTTTCTGCCTGCAAAGGGCGCGCGGCCCCGGCTGCATTCGTAGGCATAAGCTGCCCGGATCAGGTCTTCCTCCTTAAAGCAGTCTGCCAGAAGCTGAAGGCCAATGGGCAGGCCCTTGGAATCCTGACCGCAGGGCAGGCAGATTCCCGGAAGTCCGGCAAGGTTTGCGGAAATCGTATAGATATCGCCCAGATACATCTGAAGCGGATCCGACAGGGAAGCTCCCAGCTTCGGCGCTGTGGTGGGCGCCGCCGGTCCCAGAATCACATCATAGGCTTCAAAGGCGCTGTCAAAGGCCCGGCGAATCAATGCCTTGGTGCGGAGTGCCTTCAGGTAATAAGCGTCATAATAACCGGAGCTTAAAACAAAGGATCCCAGCATAATCCGTCGCTTTACCTCGGGGCCGAAGCCCTCGGAGCGGGTCTTTTTGTACATATTATGGAGGCCTTCGTATTCCTCTGTACGGTAACCGTACTTCACTCCATCAAAACGGGCCAGGTTGGAGCTGGCCTCTGCAGAGGCGATGACGTAATAAGCCGGGATTGCGTAATCCACCAGACTTAAATCAAACTCCTCTACCACAGCGCCTTTCTCTTCCAGAACCTTCGCGGCTGCCTTTACAGCCGCGGCTACCTCCGGATTAAGGCCTTCTCCAAAGTAATCCCGCGGGATACCGATACGCAGGCCTTTTACATCATCCCGCAGTGCGGAAGTAAAATCATAGGATTCCCGCTTTACGGAGGTACTGTCTTTTTCATCATAAGAGGCAAGAGCCTCCAGAAGCAGGGCGCAGTCCGTCACGTCCTTTGCCACCGGCCCAATCTGATCCAGGGAAGATCCGTAGGCAATGAGTCCGTAACGGGATACCGTTCCGTAGGTGGGCTTGATTCCGGTCACGCCGCAGAAGGAGCTGGGCTGACGGATCGAGCCGCCTGTGTCGGAGCCCAGGGCACAGGGCGTTTCTCCTGCCGCCACTGCAGCGCAGGAACCGCCGGAAGAGCCTCCCGGCACATGCTCTGTATTCCAGGGATTGCGAGTAACGCCAAAGGCTGAGGTCTCCGTGGTGCTTCCCATGGCAAACTCGTCCATATTGGTCTTTCCGATCACAATCATTCCTGCTTTTTCCAGATTCAAAACGGCCTCTGCGGAATAGGTCGGCTCAAAGTTATAAAGGATTTTGGAAGAGCAGGTGGTCTTTAAGCCCTTCGTACACATATTGTCCTTAACGGCAATCGGAACGCCTGCCAGCGGGCCTGTAAGCTCGCCGCTTTCAATACCCTTCTGTACTTCAGCCGCTCTTTTCAGAGATCCTTCCTCGTCTACGGTGACAAAGCTGTTCAGAACCGGTTCCTGCTCCCGGATCTCCGCCAGCGCCGCCTTTACCGCATCCACCGCCGTCATTTCTCCGGCCCTGATTTTCCGTCCGATCTCCGCCGCCGTCATTTCACGAAATTCCATCTCTGTCACCTCCTATTCTACCGTCTTCGGTACCATGTACATATTATCCTTGACCTTCGGCGCATTGGCCAGCATTTCCTCATGGTCGTCGCCATGTTCCACCCGGTCCTCCCGGAACACGTTGCTTATGGAAAATACATGGGACATGGGCTCTATGCCTTCTGTATCCAGCTCGTTCAGTTTATCAATATAATCCAGCATCCGGCCCATATCCTTTTTGGCTTCCTCCTTCTCCTTCGGGGAAAGCTCCAGTTTGGCCAGAATTCCTACATATTCGATGGTTTCATCGGAAATTATATTTGCCATATTTTTCTCCTTTACTCCGCAGTGCACGCGCTAAGGCTCTAACCTGCTTAAATCTCTCGGGAACAGCGTGGTCTCCCGCACGTTGTCCTCGCCCACCAGCTTCATAGTCAGACGCTCCAGACCGATGCCCAGGCCTCCATGGGGCGGCATTCCGTATTTGAAGGTATCCAGATACTGCTCCATTCCTTCCTCCGTCATTCCTCTGGCCGCGATTTTATCCAGCAGCATCCGGTAATCATGGATACGCTGACCGCCCGTGGTAATCTCCAGACCATCGAACAGCAGGTCAAAGCTTAAGGTGAACTTCGGGTCTGCCGGATCGTCCATGGCATAGAAGGGGCGCTTCTTCGAGGGGTAATGGGTCACAAATACAAAATCAGATCCGTACTCTTCCTTGAAATAACGTCCAATCAATACTTCCTCCTCCGGCTCCAGGTCGTAGGGGTTGCGGATCCGGTGGCCGTATTTTTCAGAAGCCAGACGCTTAGCTTCGTCGAAGCGGACCGCAGGAATCCGGTCTGCCTTCGGAAGCGTAATGCCGAGAAGCTGAAGCTCCGGCGCGTAATCCGTCTCCAGCATTTTCAGCATATACTGCAGAAATCCGGTTTCCATCGCCATGATATCCTCAAAGCTGTCGATAAAGCCCATCTCAAAATCCAGGCTGGTGTACTCGTTCAGGTGACGCTTGGTGTTGTGCTTCTCTGCCCGGAATACCGGACCGGTCTCAAATACCCGGTCAAACACGCCCACCATCATCTGCTTATAAAACTGGGGGCTCTGTGCCAGCACTGCCGGGTGATGGAAGTAATCCAGACGGAACAGGTTGGAACCGCCCTCGGCTCCTCTGGCTCCAATCTTCGGCGTGTGAATCTCTGTAAAGCCCTGGCTGTAAAGGAAATCACGGAAGGCTCTCACCACGCCCTCCTGAATCCGGAATTTGGCACGTTCCCGGACGTTGCGCAGAGAAATGGATCTTCGGTTCAGCCTGGCCTCCAGAGAGGCGTTCATCTTCCACTTGGCTATGGGCAGCGGCATGGGCGCAGCCGGCTCAGATACTACCGTAATTCCGGTCAGCCGAAGCTCCACGCCCCGGGGCGCGCGCTCCTCCTTACGAATCACACCCTCCGCCACAATTCCAGAGGCTTCCTTCAGGGTCTTCCAGTCAAACTCTGTGACGCCCTCCTCGAAAACACACTGCAGCAGCCCTTCCCTCCGTCTCAAAATCAGAAAAGCCACCTCGCCCATGTCACGGATGGTATGGACGGTTCCTTCAATCTTCACGGTCTTGCCTTCCATGCCCTCTGCGGTCACGTCAGCCAGAGTAACGGTTTCCTTTTCTTTTACGCCTGTCATAAATTCCATTCTGTTTTCCTGCCTTTCGAATATTTGCCCTCCGGAGCCTTTACTCTTCCGGGGCATTTGTTTTTCCGGGGAGGGAATATAAAAAACCCCGTCCCGGAATATTTCTATTCCGGGACGGGGTTTCAGATTCAACAGAAATCCCGCGGTACCACCCGCATTGAAATGTGTCCGCTCTTTCGTCAGGCTCACATTTCCTCTTTTATGCCCGTAACGTGGACAGCTCCGTACCGGCCTACGTCTGCTACCAGGTTCAGCCGATCTGCTCCCAAGTGTTCCCGCAATCTCCTCTTCCCAATGGCGCTCTCAGTCGGTGACGCCATATTCCTGTCGGCCTCTGAAGATCCGAGTCTTGTTCTTTGCATTTACTTATAGTATAATCATTTATAACTGTAACGTAGTGAACAGTTATAAATTTTTTATGCGAGAAATATAGCACAGTTTATTTTGGATTGCAAGACCTTTTTTCTGACATTTCTGATTTTTGTAAATTTTTGTGTCAGCCTTTTGTTCTGGCAAAATATTTTTCGCGGCAGCTATTTTACATTCTGTCTATTGGAGGAGTAACACATTATGGAACATCTGTATATCCCACCCGATTATAGCCCTGCGCTGGGACTCTACGACACCCAGGTCGCTATCAAAACAGTCAAGGACTTCTTCCAGCAGTCTCTGGCAGAGCAGCTCTATCTGCTGCGCGTATCTGCTCCGCTGTTCGTCACTCCGGAATCCGGTCTCAACGACAACCTGAACGGTGTGGAGCGCCCCGTTACCTTCGGCATCCGGGAACAGAACGAGCGCCCGGCCGAAATTGTCCACTCTCTGGCCAAATGGAAGCGCAACGCCCTGAAGCAATACGGCTTTCACATCGGAGAGGGCCTCTACACCGACATGAGCGCTATCCGCCGGGACGAGGACACCGACAACATTCACTCCATTTACGTGGATCAGTGGGACTGGGAAAAAATTATTCTCAAGGAAGATCGCAATGTCGACTATCTGAAGGAAACGGTCCGCAAGGTTTATAAGGCCCTGAAAAAAACGGAAACCTATATGACCATCCGTTATGACTACATCGAAGAGCTTCTTCCCAAGGATATCTTTTTTATCACCACACAGGAGCTGGCGGATCGGTATCCGGATAAGACTCCCAAGGAGCGGGAGGATCTCATTACCCAGGAAAAGGGCGCTGTCTTCCTCATGGAAATCGGCGACAAGCTGGCCAATGGCGAGCCCCACGACGGCCGCGCCCCGGACTACGATGACTGGCATCTGAACGGCGACATTCTTGTATGGTATCCGGTTCTGGGTCACGCTCTGGAGCTGTCCTCCATGGGTATCCGTGTGGACGAGGATTCCCTGGCCCGTCAGCTTGAGCTCTCCGGCTGCCAGGAGCGGGCTAAGCTCCCCTTCCAGAAGGCAATTCTGGAAAAGAAGCTGCCCTATACCGTCGGCGGCGGAATCGGCCAGTCCCGTATCTGTATGTTTTATCTCCGTAAGGCCCATATCGGAGAGGTTCAGGTATCCATCTGGCCCGATGAGATTCGGGAAAAATGCGCAAGATATGGCATTAATCTTCTGTAAATAAGGTACTTGAAGTTTTAAAAAGAGACCGGCGGGTGAACCGGTCTCTTTTTTGTTATAGTCATTCCCAGATTTTAACATTTTGTCTCGCTTATTTTTTTGCTTCCACTTCATCCCAGGTAGGAATTGACGGAGCCGCACCGGACCTGGTTACTGCAATTGCTGATGCCCTGGACGCTATATCCATAGCCTGCTCTACAGATAATCCTCTCACCAGACTCCCAATAAAAAATCCAGTAAAGGTATCTCCTGCCGCCGTTGTATCCACCGCTTTTACCCGATATGCTGACTGCTTAATTTTCTGCCTCTTATCTCCATATATGGAGCCCTGACTTCCCAGTGTCAAAACAAACTTCATTTCCGGAAAGCGTTTCAAGAGCTTTTCCATCAGTACATCCCCATCCATCTCATCTGTATCTAAAATCTGTCCCGCTTCTACTTCGTTCAATATAAGCAAATCTACTTTTTCCAAAGGTAATGCCAAAATCTTATCATTCATTGGAGAAGGATTTAATACTATCCTCATTCCTTTTTTATGCGCTGTTTTCATGATATAAGCTAGTTCGCTAATCTCATTCTGTAAAATAATGTAATCTCCTGCCGAAAATTTCCCAATCACAGCATCCGCCTGTTCTCTGGTAACAGCCTGATTTGCGCCTCCATACAAAATAATACAATTGTCACCCTCTGCATCATTCTGAATAATAGCATTTCCAGAACGAACCTCTGTTAAAATTGCCACATTCTCTGTGTGAACCCCCACATCTCTCAACTGTTCCAACAAAAATTCGCCATCTCTTCCAACAGCTCCGGCATGATAGATTTCTACGCCTGCCTTAGCTAATGCTGTAGATTGATTTAGCCCTTTTCCACCGCTAAATACCTGAAGTCCCTGAGAAGAAATCGTTTCTCCCTTCTGCACAAAATGATCCACTTTATAAGTATAATCAATATTCAGCGAACCAAAGCATAATACCTTTTCCATCTCCCACATTACCTCTCTTCTCACTTATTTGACCATTGCTGCCTCTTTTTCTTTTACACAGAGAAGCCGCTCCATATTCATAAATGGATCGGCTTCTCTATCTTGGTTTCCTATACCGCCTATACGTTCGGATTGTCCATAAGCTCCAACGGGTAATCGCCCAGACGCTCCACTTCAATTCGTCATTTCCTGTAATTGCCCGCGATGCGGCAAGAACACCTGTTTCTTTGGCTTTAACAAAAAGAACCGAAAGCTTTTCTCATCTTTCTGTTAAAATCTCAGCCAAGGGCCTTCACTGCCTTTTCCTTTTCCTCTTCGGAGGCAAATTTCTGGATAAATTCTATCACCTCATGATTTGGTCCGAGAATTGTTACGTACTCCACGCCATGTTCCCAATACGGCAAAAATGCCGGACCCTCATTGATATGATAACCTGCTTCCCTGACTTCCTTTACACAGGCTACGATATCCGTACAGTTCAGAGCCACATGATCGATAGCGCCGGTGACATTCGTTGCGCCTCCGTCCTTCTCATAGGTCTCGATGATAATGCTGCCATGCTCAAAGAACTTCACCGGCTGCCCGCCATAGGTGGTCTCCCATTTCAGCTTAAAACCAAGACCCAGATAGAATTCCTCTGTCTTTTTGATATCGTCTGTAGGAATTCCAATGTGCTGATAACCCTCTACATAATTTGTAAGCATAATAATCTCCTTTCCTTCATCACCCAGGTATTTTTTCAATTCTCCGCAAGAAACTGCTCAACCTTTTCTCTGGTCGGCAGAGACGAAATTGCGCCCTTCTCCTGTACAGAAAGAGAACCGCTCACATTTCCATATTTTACCGCTTCCTTAAGAAGCTCCGCATTCAGCTGCTCCACGGAAGATACACCGTGATTCAGCACGCAGGAAAGGAAACCGCCCCAGAATGCGTCCCCGGCTCCGGTGGTGTCTGCCACGTGGGATACCGGAAAGCCCGGAACCACATAGGATTTTCCATCGTAGAAGAGCTCAGCGCCATCGCCGCCCAGCGTCAGAACTGCCGCAGCAATATCATATTCCTTCATGACGTTCAAAAGGTTGTCATGTCCTCCTACCATATCAATCTCCTCGTCAGAGAGCTTCAGGAAATCCACATATTTCAGAATGGACAGCACCTTCTCCGTGCAGGCCTTCTTGTCATTTTTCCACATCACGTCGCGGTAATTGATATCAAAGCCTACCAGCCTGCCCAGCTCCTTTGCCCTGGCCATGGCATACTCTGTCGCTTCCACCGCCGGTCCGGCAGAGAGACTGCAGGAACCCGCCTGTACGATACGGCAGTCCTTCAGATCCTCGTCCCGGATCTCGCTCTTGTCCAGCAGCATATCCGCGCCGGGCTTTCTCGCGAAGGTAAAGCTTCTGTCATTGTGCTCATTCAGAGATACGAACGCCATGGTTGTGGTCGCCTCGTCTGTCATCTCCGGCGCCAGCGGTTCCACCTGGTTCTCTCTCAGGGTTTCCAGCAGAAACTTTCCAAAATCATCATTTCCCACCTTGCAGTACATGCCTGCCTTCAGACCGTTTCTCGCTGCGCTGATGGCCACGTTTGCCGGTGCCCCTCCCGCGTTTCTGACGTAGCTTGCATTCTCCTGTCCCGGAAGGAAATCAATCACCATTTCGCCAATTGTAATAAACTCCATATACCCTCCTGTCTCATCACTCTTGTATTTTAAAGTGTACTCCACTTCAATCATCTGATACTAAAATCATAACAATAAACGCAGAAAAGTCAATCCCTGTTTTATCAGTTCCGATTTCTCCTTCTCACAGTAATAAGCAGTAAAAGCCCCGCCGCCAAAACCAAAAGCATTCCCCAGGCTTCCATCTGTGCCCTGTCTCCCATGGGCGCCGCAGCCACCTGCCGCGATTTTCCATGACTGGCTCTCTGCTCCGGCTTTTTCTCATTCAAAAGTGTTTTTTCCACCTGAACCAGCTTTCTGTCCTCTCCTGCGTAAGCAAACGTAAATTCCTGTTTGTCCTCCGAGAGCTGATAGCCCTCCGGCGCCTTCGTCTCTTTTATATAATAGCTGCCAAAGGGAAGATCCGCTATAAAGATCGCCCTGCCGTCCGCGCTCGTCCGTACTGTTTCCAGAAGGGTGTCCGTTTCCTTCAGATAAAGGCTTATCTCCGCGCCTTCCAATGCTTCTCCTGTATCTTTATCCCGTTTATTCACAGTCACCTCTGCCTTCTGCCTGGGATTCAGCCAGGAAAGCAGCCCCTGCTGCGGCTCCACCGGACTGGTAAAGCCGTCCCGGTAAGCCAGCGTAAGGAACAGCGGATTTTCCTCTCGCACATAGCCCTCCACTGTTTCCTGCTCCCGGATCTCATACTGCCCCAGATAGAGTTCTTCGAAGCTCAGCTGACCAAGGCTGTCTGTTTTTCCGGCTGCCTCCTTTAACTCTGAACGGACGCCGGTCATCACCTGTTCCCCCTTCCGGAAACAGATTCCTGTTACCCCGTCCGGATGCTCGATATCCTCTGCAGCGTAAACGGCAAAGCTTACGCCCTCCAATCCCGTTCTCCGATAATGGAAGACTCCGGCAAGCAGATTGCCAATTCGCTCCGTCATAGTCAGTCCATCCAGAATTTCACCTTCCTTATTCAGCCGGATCCGGCCTGTCACGAAGGGGCTTTCCAGAATGATCCGCGTCGGTTCGGGTACTGCCTCCCTGTCAATCTTTCCGTCTGCCATCGTCTCTCCCGGCACATCCTGTATCCGGAAGGTTACCTGCGCTCCCTCCGGCTTAGACAATTCCGCGTTCGCAGACTCCAGTCTTGCTCCGGTAAACTTCATCAGATAGCCGTCCCGGGGCATATGTTCGGTGATTGTGTAAGACTTATCCACCGATAACCCCCGAATGGTATAACCATTATCCACTCTGGTAATCCATGCATCCACACTTTGTCCTGCTTCATCTGTAATTTCCAGAGCCGCGCCTGCCAGCTCCTTATGAGTCAAATCGTCCTCCAGCCGGACATTCACGATGACCGGCGTATTTTCCACAAAGTCCCAGAAGTTCAGATAATGAACGGAATCATTCTCCTTATCCTTTGCCACATCATACCAAATCTCCTTCGTACTGCTGTAATACCCCTCCGGGGCTTTTGTCTCCCGGATCCGGTACAGGCCAATCGGCACGTCTGTCACGAAACGGGTAAGACCGTCCGTTCCGGAAAAGGCTGTCTCTATCTCCGTTCCCTCCGGATAAATCACCTGTCCGAAGATATTTTGGATATCCTCTGCCGCATAAAGGGTAAAGGCTGCGCCGGACACTCCCATCTGTTTCTCGTCCTCTACGCCGTATTTCTGCACCAGCATTCCGATGTGACGGGGCGCTTCCGGATTCGGATCCGGAACAATTCCCGGCTTTTCAATCTCCTGCTTCGGGTTTTCAAAACGAAGCGCTGTCGCTCCCCGGACATCCGCCATCTGCGTACAGTTAGCCGGATCCCGGTAATATCCTGTGGGAGCTTTTACCTCCACCACCCGGTAGCTTCCGTCCGGCAGGCCTGTCACCTCTGCCTTTCCGTTCTCCCCGGTCCGCAGCACCCATTGCGCTTTTGCGCCGTCCGGCAGGGTCCGTTCCGCCTGTACCATTTTTCCTTCCGTCACCTCTATCGTAAAATACTGCATGGAGCCGGTTTCCTTCTGTGCCTCGTAACACTCCAGAACCAAATCCTGTTTGGCAAAAAGGATTTCACCCCTGCCGTCCGGATACGGAATCTCTTTTTGCGCCTGCAGGACATACTCTGCCCCCGGGAGACCCTGAACCTCATAAACCGGCGTCTCAAGCCGATTGCCCGCCGCGTCCACACTGCCTTCTGTCCGCACCGGTACCGGTCCTTCCTTGGTAATCTCCAGTGTACCCATACCCGGCTTTGCAAAAATACTTACCACCTGAAGCTTCGTCTCATCCCGGACTGTAAACCTGATTTCCCGCTCTTCCTTTCCGGCAGGATACCTTTTGTCCAGTTCTACACTATCCTCTTTCTCTGTCTCATAAGCTGCTTTCAGCAGGAGTCCCTCTCCGTAACCGGCCGGCTTTACTAACTCTTTGACCAGGTATTTTTTCCCAATCTCCAGTCTCCGGATAACCGGATTCTGATCCGCCCTTGTCACAAATGTCTCTACAACGCGCCCCGCTTCATCGGTTACCTGCAGGGTAGATCCGGATAATTCTGCCTCCGTAAACCAGTCCATCAGGTTAATCTGCACCCGGATGGGCGTATTTTTCACCACACCCTTTAAGTGAATCTCTTCTCTCTGATCCTCCCGATAGGAAGCATCTGCGTTGACTCTTATGGCGCTGCCTGCATACCCGTCCGGAGCCTGAACCTCCTTCACATAATAGCTGCCCAGAGGAAGATCCTGGGAAAAGACTGCCTGCTCTATCTTACCTTCTGAATTTTGCGCCGTCTGCGCCTGTCCAAGAAGTGTATCCTTTTTTACCAGCAGCCGTCCCCGGTAATCCAGGATATCCTTCGCCGCATACAGGCCAAATACGGCCCCCACCACCTGCTTTCCATTCTCTGTATCCTGCTTTTCGATCGTCAGCCGTACTCTCTGACGGGGATTCTCATAGACGGTATCCCGGTAAATGACCGGCACCTCCTGTCCTGCGTAGGCAATTTCGATTCTCCGCGGCTTTGCGTTTTCCGGACTCAGGGCAAAACCCTCTCCCGCTTTCACCTGGGTTACTGTATACACGCCCAACGGAAGTCCCCTGGCGATCTCTGTCCCGGCCCAGTCCTCCTGTCCGGTCCAGGTCTGCCCGTTTTCATCTGTGGTCAACGTAACGACCCGTTCCCCTGCCGGATAAAGTAATTCTCCCGCCGCTCCTTCCTGGGAATAAATAGCTTCTGCCGCCCGGATTTCAAATACCGCCCCGCTGACAGGCTTTTTCCCATAGACAAAGCTCCAGCCCTCCCGGCCGGATTTTGCCGATACAAGCTGTTCGCCTTCTGCGTACACTGCGATTTTTCCGATGGCAGGCGTATTTTTCTGCCGCACCTTTACCACAAAAGCTCCCGCTTCAGCGTCGTACACAGCTTCTCCCGAGGAAATCAGGAATTTCACCCTGCCCTCCGGAACCGGCTTCCATGTTCCTGTTTTCTCCGTTTCGTAAAAGGTATGATTTCCGGTAGTCCCTGTTTCCTTTTTGGCAATCACGCCCTCATGTCCCTGTAAAATATATCCGTCCGGAGCGGACACCTCCTGTAGCTCGTAGACTCCGGCCGGGAGCGGCGACGGCGTATCCACCCAGAAACTTTCTGTTCCGTCTGGCGTCCCTCTTTTTCTCGTAACAAAGGGATTTGCTTCGGTTCCCAGCTGGTTTCCCTGACTATACTGCACCACCAGATCCCCGTATTTCTTCTTATAATCCTTCTTCCGCGCGGTACTCCATTCTGCCGTATAATAAGAAAACCATGCTCCTTCCGTATCATGGATCACATAAGCCGCCCCTTCCTTCTGTATGGTTCTGCCGCTCCATGCATCGACTTTTTCCACACGCACCAACGCACTGACCGGACGATCCTGCAGAATCACCAGATCCTCCAGCTTCTTTCCCAGGCCGTCCCCTGCGCTTACTCCGTCCTCGTCATCTCCGGTCACCTGTATGACAAAGGGCCTGGTGGCAATCCGGTTCTTCGGAACAGTCGTTTCAACTACCAGATACCGGCCGTAGGGCAGCCCCGGAGTCGTTACCTGTCCCCGGCTGTCGCTGAACAGCTCGCCCACCAGATATTCCCGGTCATGTTCTGTCTCATAATGACAGCCCGCCCCGTAATCTGCCTGTTTTACCAGTTTTCCAGCTTTTACTTCCGCACTTTCCGCCTCCGCGAACACCCTGGCCGGACAGAAAGCCCGGACCGCCCGGTAATCCAGAGCCTGTCCGTCCCTGAAATCGTCTATCACTGCCTGTACCACATCTGCATCCGATAGTTCCTTATATCTGCCGCCCGCAAATTCCGACAACAGATAAACCGAAAAACCTGCTCCCTCCAGCGGATCCAGCCGATCCGTCCTGTCGGTACCCGCCACCTTATAAAAGGTCAGCTTCTGCTTCTTCACTGGTTCGTCCGATCGGATATCCCGGATTTCTACCGTCTGCACCGCTTCCCCCTGCCATTCCAGGGTAAAGGGACAGGGCTCCGGGTTCACCAGATATCCTTCTCCCGCCGTCTGTTCCCGGAGATAATAGCTTCCCAGCTCCAGATTCTCAATGCTGACCTGACATCCTGTCCCTATGATAAGAGTGTCCGTCCCGGACGGATCCTGCCGATACTGCCGGACGCCATCCCTGCTTCCTATCAGGCGCAGCGGAATCTCTTCGTCCTTCCGATACAGTACGCCGGTGGTTCCGTCCCCATGGCGCAGCTCCTCCCCGGCGCAAAGCTTGTAGGTAGCTCCGCTTAAGGACGCGTCTCCCTGGGAAATGGCGCTCTTTCCTTCCGCGTCATTCTTACAGAATAAAACCCGCCCCAGAACCCTCTGATTTTCAAAGGTTCCAGACTGATTATTTGTTATCTGCACCGTTTTTTTATTGTCTTCATGGTTTGCGGAAATCACGACATCGTAGCTCTGTTTTTCCGTCTCTGTCTTCCAATCACCGTAATATCCCTTCGGCGCCTGCGTCTCCACAATCCGGAATTTTCCCTGATTATCCGGGGCGTAATAGAGCCAGGAGGGCGTCTGGTATACGCCCGGTTCCGTCTCCTTTAGTTTCATCATTGCCGGACTGTCGTGCATGCTTCCCGTCTCATAGGGTTGACCGGTTCCATCGGTGGTTCCCTGATAAGGCTGGTAGGACCCGGCTTTCCGGCTCCAACAGTAAACAGAAAATTCCGCACCGCTTAAGGGATTTCCCGTTTCCCGATCCACCTTTTTTAACTGCGCCTTGATCTTAAAGGGTTCATTGTACAGCCGGGTTTCCACCTCCGCGCCTTCCGTTTCCACCGAAGGAAGCTGCGTGAAATAATCCGGCGTCCGCTCCGTTACCTGATAGGTAATCTTTCTTCCTCTTTCGTCATATCGAATCAGCGGCTTTTCACTTCCGTCCGGCATTGCCCTCCTGGTAAAGCTGTAACGCCAGCCCCGGCTTCCATTGGTCAGCACATGATTGACCTGAATGGCTGTCGTCTGTCCCGGAAGCGTCCGCATTAAGCGTACATTCAGGCTTGCCGCCTGGGAGCCTGTTACCGTCCAGTATTTCTGCCCTTTGAAATGTACCGTTCCGTATTTCAGTGTCGGCGTCAGAACGCCTGTCTTCCGCGTCTGCTGATGATACATACCACCGTCAATGCTGTAATCCAGAATCGCTCCCGCTTTATCCGGATCGGTACGGCTCTGATCCCGGTTCGTCGGATAAAGCGCTTCGGACAGCGCATAACGATAGGCGTCCTTAAGCCGCAGTTTTACCGTACAGCGATAGGTTTTTCCGGCTCCCTCCGGCACGTTCCAGATCAGCTTCCCGCTGTTTTTATCCAAAGTGGCCTGTCCGCCGTCTGCGCTCAGCACTTCCACCGGCTCCCAGTATTTTGTCTCAATCTGATCCGTCAATGTCTTCTGTACCGCTTTTACCTCCGAAGCCTTCTTCTCAATATTCAAAAGTGTTTTCGCAAAAGCAGATCCGTTTCCCCCGTCAAAGGAAAGGGTCTGCCAGAAATTGGCCGTATGATCCGCGCTTCCCGCAATTTCCCTCAACAGCCTTGCCCCGCCGGACTCTGCTGTCATGCCGATAGCCAAAGTAAACAACTCCGTGTTGGGCAGGCTCCGGATCTGGGCCGCGGTGGCTTTCACTTTGGCCAGATCGGTCTCACACTCTCCATCGGAGATAAAAATCACTTTGGTATACACATTTTTTCTCCGGCTGTCTGTGGCGTTCCGGGTAGTAATGATATCATAGGCTTCCTTCAAAGAAGCCAGGTAATAGGTCCCCGAATAGGTTTTAACCGCATTGACCGCCTGCCTGACCTGATCATAATTTTCAGTCAGTGGCGTATAATTATACAATCCCTGATCCCGCTTATCTCCGGTGATTCTCCGGTATTCATCTGCAAAGCTCCAGAAAGCCACGCGGGATCGCAGCGCGCCGCCGGATACCTGCGCATTTTGCGCTTCAATCATATCGACCAGCTCCCGGATTCCCTGTTTCGCCATAGAGAGACGATCATAACAGCCATTTTCTGCCGTCGGCATAATTTTTGCCCCATTCTGATCATAATGACGGTTCCAGAACTCCATATTTCTCAAATCATCGATCCACACATCATGCCTGTAGTCAAATCCGGTATCGTAGTCCAGCATATGAAGGTAGATTCCACCTTTATAATAATCATGTGCCGGATTGATACAGGGCGAATGATACCCCATATAATTATGGCTTCCCGCGCTATCCTCATGATCGATATCGCTGAGGGACATGGTCCGCGTCCGATCCAGAATAATGATATAATCGGCGGGAAGATTAGAATAATCCGAGGTATCTTTTTCCGTAATGGTAAGCTCTGCATAACCGTCCTCAATATCGGTCCATCTGACAGATTTTTCCAGCTCCATATCCGGCTCATTTTCTTTCTTTGTCAGCGCCTGATTTCCCTGGAAATCTCCCGGAATGCTGCTGTCCTCTCCGGAAAGTTCCTCCCGATTCTGACTTTTCAGCTCATAAATCCGGACGTCCACATCCACAGCCGGCATTTCAAAAACCAGACTATCTTCCCCTTCCCGTACTTCCAACTCCCGCCCTTCCGCAGTAACCTCTGCTGCCCAGATATTGGAACCGCTGTTTCTTACCGTAATTTTTACCTCAGTCCCCTCATACACTTCTTCCGGATCCGCTGATGCAGATAAGGTCTGGGAGGGCTGACCCTCCGGATCCTCACAGTGAATCGTAAGCTTTCGAAGTTCCTTTTCCGGTTCTTCCGGATTCGCAGGTTCTGTCGGCTCTTCTTTTTCCGGTTCTTCTTTTTCCGGTTCTTCCTGCTCCACGGGTTCCGTCTGCTCTTCCTTTTTCTCTTCCCATACCGTTTCTGTCTGTGCTTCGGAAGCTCTGACCGGAACATTAAAAGAAGACATTGCAAGCGCCAATGCCAGAATCAAAGTCAGCAGTCTCTTTCCGGACCACTCTCTCCTTTTCATTCAAAATCTATCCTTTCTTTCTGTTTCGTATCATCCTCCTTTGTAAAAAGCCACTATCCAACAATCCTCTGATCTACATCGGACTACCTGCCCTTCCTGCCTTTTCGTCTGCATGTTTTCTTCTTCGTGGAATTATGAGGAGATGTTCCTCTCTGAATCAGTAAGAATCTCTGATATACGCAGAATACCAGATTTTGGAAAATAAGTCAAGTGAAGAATTTAAAGGGGAAGGCTGTCACGAAGGCAGAGACTTCCCCACCCCACCTCCGGATTCGGATACTCTGCATACGCCGGAAGCGGACGGGTTCCCTTTTTCAGATAGGCGATCGCCTTTTCTCCATAGAGATAGGGATCGTTGCCGTCGGTGATCCCCCACTGCAATAAAAGAGCGGCGGCTCCTGTGGCAAAGGGAGTGGCAAAGGAGGTTCCCGTAGCCTCCGTATAACCGCCTCCGGGATCCGTCGTCATGATACGGACGCCCGGAGCTGTCAGATCCGGCTTTCTCCGCCCGTCGCGGGTATCTCCTCTGCCGGAAAAATCCGCATAGGTCAGGGTTCTGCTGTCGTAGGCGCCTACTGAAAGGATATGCTCTGCTGTGGAGGGAATCGTAAGCGTCGTATCCGAAGACGGACGCAGAAACCGGGTCGCTCCGTTCAGGACGGAAGTGCCGGGAAGCCATAAGTTGTAGCGGCCGTCCCGGACTTCACCTGCTGTCAGCTCCACTGTCCAGATTCCGCTATCTACATAGGTTTCACGGGGCAACAGCTCCAGATAAAGCTCCTGCGACTGACTGTAAGGCGAAGGCTCCCCGTAATATAAGAGAAGCTCCGTTTCTTCCAATACAAAGCGCTGCGCCCCCAGAAGCTGCTGTATCGGCCCCGCCCGTCTCCCACCCGGACTTATCAATGTTATGCCAACTTCATCCAGGTAGGATTTCCAGATTTGAATGCTGAAAGCCGTTTCATACTCTCCTACAGCCAATTCGATGCTCTCAGTCACAAAAGCCCGCAGCGTCCCTGCCGCATGACCGGAGGCGTAGCCTTCATTTCCCGTACCGATACAGATAACCGATTTCCAGACCCGGGCCGCGTCCGCAATATAAGTCTCCAGAAGCGACGAACCGGCGTGATCTCCATAGCTGTTCCCAAGACTGATGTTGACGGCCACGGGCAGACGAAGTTCCAAGGCCTTCCGGATACAGTAATCCAGCCCCTGCATCAGCTCTGTAGTCCGGGGAAAGGAGTTTTCCCGGGGCGTCCCCAGCTTTACCGCCAGAATCGGACTTCGACCGGCAATTCCCCGATATTCTCCACCGCTGGCCCGGCCATTTCCCGCCGCGATTCCCAAAACACGGGTTCCATGTCCGCTGACATCGCGGCTTGGCACCCTACCATACCGCTCTTCCGGCGTCCCCGCCTTCAATGCCTCGTTGATCTCCTGCTGCGTATATTCCGTTCCAATGCGGTAGCCCTCCGGAGGCCTGCCGGGAATGGTCTGATCCCACAGAGCCAGAATCCGGGTGCTTCCGTCCTCCATGCGAAAATCCGGGTGGGCGTAATCCACCCCGGAATCCAACAGCGCCACCAGTACCCCATCCCCATACAAATCATACCGGGCATTCTGGACCGCAGGAATACAGGAGGCTGTCTTTCCCTGATTCACAGAGAAAAACAGCCTCTTTGGTTTTTCGATATATTCGATTTCCGGTGCCTGGGCCAGGCGTCCAAGCCCGGATTCCGGTATCTGTATGATTGCATATCCATTCAGAAGCTCGGTTGTCTGTATGCCTTCCTGCTCCAGAAAAGCAAGCGAGCCGGAATACTTCACGATCACTTCCCAGATTTTTTCCTGCCTGTCATAGCCCACCTCCAGGTTGCCGGAACGCGCCCGCTCCTCCGGGGTGGCCAGAAGCGCCAGGTTCAGAAGATTTTCCATAACCGGATTATTCATTCGCATACCCTCTCTGTTCTTCTCACTGATACAGTATGCGTTTTCTGCCGGAAATGGTTCCGTTTCCAGCCTATCCCTGTCTGAGTACCTCCAGCGCCATCTTAAGCTCCGGTACGCTCACCTGCCCCGGCGCGGAGGCCACGCCTGCGCTTCCAAAGGTCATGGCGGAGCCGAAGACCTCACCGGCCAGACGGCTCACCGCCCCCTTCGGACCCATGGACATGGTTACCACGGGCTGCTTCGCGTACTGCTCCTGCATTTCCCAGGTAGCCGAAAGAAGCGTCAGCACGTCCCCCGCGTCCTGAGGCATGACCGCAAGCTTCAGAAGATCCGCTCCGCAGTCCTGCATCCGGATTAGACGGGCAAGGATCTCCTCTTTTGCCGGAGTCTTTTCGAAATCATGGCTGGAGGCAATCACCTTTACCCCCTGCGCCTTTGCCTCTTTGCAGATATCCCGAAGCAGCTTCTCTCCCCGGAACAGCTCCACGTCGATGAGATCCGCCTGTCCGGACATAAGGGCCGTCCTTAAAAATGCCGCATAATCCTTAGGGCTTACGCTCTGCTCGCCGCCCTCCTCTCTGGTCCGGAATGTCACCAGAAGCGGCAGCTCGCCCAGCTCTTCACGCAGCCACGCCAGCGTAGCTTCCAGTTTTTCCCTGTCAAATACTTTCTCATACCAGTCGGCCCGCCATTCCGCCAGATCCGGCTTCGCCGCTTTCAGCTCTGCAGTCCGCAGCGCAATCTCTTCTCTGGTGCGGCCCGTTATCGGAACGCAGATCTTCGGTCTTCCTTCTCCAAAAACAAGTTTTTTTATTTTCACTCGATTCATCTATTTTTCTCCTGATTCCGTTTGCTTTTTGCACCATTTTACCATATAATAGAACTATTGGACAGCAGATTTCTCAGAAATCTGTCTGTAATCTGAATTCTATATGAAACGAGGTATTGGGAAATGGAAGAAAAAACAACAATGGACGATTTCAAGGAAGAGCTGGAGGCTTCCTTCCAGGATACACAGGAGAATGATGTGGCTGACATCACAGATCCGGCATGGCAGACTCTGGTACAGTATCTGGAGGACAAGACCGTTCTCACCGTAAAAATCAGCGGCATTGTCAAGTCCGGCGTAGTCGCTTACGTAGAAGGAATCCGCGGCTTTATCCCGGCTTCCAAGCTTTCTCTGGGCTATGTGGAGAACCTGGAGGACTGGCTGAATAAGAAGATCCAGGTACAGGTTATCACTGCAGATCCGGAGAACCAGAAGCTGGTTCTCTCCGCAAGAGAGCTGCTTCGCGAGAAGGCTGCCGAGGAGCGTCGGTCAAAACTGGCCAGCGTACAGGTCGGTCTGGTAACGGAAGGAAAGGTCGAGAGCATTCAGCCCTACGGCGCATTCATCGATCTGGGCGACGGTCTCTCCGGACTGGTACACGTATCCCAGATTTCTGAAAAGCGTATCAAGAGCCCGGACGTGGTTCTGAAGGTCGGCGATACCGTAAAGGTAAAGGTTATCGCTATCAAGGACGGCAAGCTGTCCCTGAGCATGAAGGCGCTGAACGAAGCCGCTGCGGAAGATCTTCCGGAAGAAAAAATCGAAATCCCGAAGGCGGAGGAGCTGACCACCACCCTGGGAGACCTTTTCAGGAATATCAAGCTGTAAAATAACATTGCCCCGGCAGTCTGGCTGCCGGGGCATTTTTTATCTCTTTCTTCTTTATTTTCCTACGGAATCAAACTCTTCGCAGATCTCCTTGGAGGGAGCCGCTGTCAGCAGAGAAACAATGACAATTGCCAGAGCGGATACGATGAACGCCGGAAGCAGCTCGTAGATGTTCCAGACGCCGCCCATGGGACGAACCAGATACTTCCATACGAATACCATCACGCCGCCTGCGATCATGCCGGCCAGTGCGCCCTGCATATTGGTACGCTTCCAGAACAGTGCAAAGAGAACCAGCGGTCCGAAGGCTGCGCCGAAGCCTGCCCATGCAAAGGATACGATATAGAATACGGAGCTGTCCGGATTCCATGCCAGGAAAATCGCCACAACGGCAATGCCAATTACGGTCAGACGCGCTGCCATCATGGAAGCCTTTGCGCTCATCTTAATCTTCAGGAAATCCTGCAGCAGGTTCTGGGATACGCCAGAAGCCGCCGTCAGAAGCTGAGAGTCTGCCGTAGACATGGTGCAGGCCAGGATACCGGCCAGAACCACGCCTGCAATCAGAGAGAGCAGGAAATTATGCTGTCCCAGCAGATGTGCGAAACGGATAATGACGGTCTCAGACTCTGCGCTGGTCGCGAAGGTCGGAATCGCCCCCTGTACAGAAGCCGCGCAGCCAATCACACCGATCAGGATAGCCACTGCCATGGAAATTACAACCCAGATACTGGCAATCCGGCGGGAAAGCGTCAGCTTATTCTCGTCTTCGATAGCCATAAAACGAAGCAGGATATGAGGCATTCCGAAATAGCCCAGTCCCCACGCCATGGTAGATACAATCGTCAGCAGACTGTAGGGGCTAGCCGTATTGGTGGCACCATCATGCATCTGCGTCATGGAAAGATATCCGGCCAGTGAGTTCGCATTTGCCATAACCGCGTCCCAGCCGCCTGCCAGATGGATTCCGTAAAATACGATAACCACCAGAGAAATACTCATAACAATACTCTGAATCAGGTCTGTAGTAGATACGGCCATAAAACCGCCCATGACGGTGTAACCTACGATGACTACTGCTCCGACAATCATCGCCACATGATACTCGACTCCGAAGAGACTGGAGAACAGTGTTCCGATCGCCTTAAAGCCAGACGCCGTATAGGGAATAAAGAAAATCAGAATCACAATTGCCGCGATACACATCAGAATGTTCTTCTCGTCCCGGAAACGTCTGGAAAAGAAATCCGGAATGGTAATCGCGTTGCATTTTACAGAATAGCGGCGCAGACGCTTTGCCACAATCAGCCAGTTCAGGTAGGTTCCCAGGCCCAGGCCGATAGCGGTCCAACCTGCGTCAGAGATACCGGTCAGATAAGCGACGCCCGGCAATCCCATCAGAAGCCAGCTGCTCATGTCCGACGCCTCCGCGCTCATTGCCGTTACCAGCGGTCCCAGCTTACGGCCGCCCAGATAAAATTCATCTGCGGAATCTCCGCTGCCCTTCTTACTGAAATAGAATCCCACGTAGACCATCGCTGCCAGATAAATCACGATCGCCGCGAGAATTCCAACTTGTCCTGCCATAGTTATTTCCTCCTCATACCTTTACAATCGCGGGATCCGTTCAGGCGTCTCCCGCACATGAGGCTTATTATAGCACAACGAAAATTAGACTACAATACAGAATAATGTATAGAACAAATCCTGTACTTTCATTTCGAAAATACAGGATTTTCATTGAATTTACAGTATTTTTATACTAGACGATATTTTAGAAGATACAAAATACGAAAAATAAATTTTCTACTTTTGAGGCAGAAAGCTGCTCAGGAATACCGGAAGCACACGCCCGCTGTACTCCACCAGGGAATATTCCCCGGCACAGAGACACCAGTCATACAGCAGCGCCCGTTCGCAGAGGGCATAGAGCTTCACCATCTCGCTGACACCGGAGATCCGGCTCAGCTCGCCGCTTTCCCGGCCTCTGGCAATGATTTTCCGGAGCAGCTTATAATAAATCCGGTTGTGATCCAGCAGATGCTTCTCGCCGCTGGTCGTCAGCTGGGTGGAATAAAGCCGCGCCAGCAGATCCAGGGAAATACTGTCCTCAATCATTTTAAACAGCTCCTGATTCAGAAACAACAGCTGCTCCATCGCCGTCATCTCCGGCGTCAGCTCCTCCATCAGCTCCTCATACTTCTCATCGAAAAGAGAACTTAAGGTAGAGAGAAGCGCGTCCTTTCCGTCAAAATAGTGATAAAAGGAACCCTTGGAGGTGCCGGAGAGGGCTATGATCTCCTCCACCGTCGTGTCCTCATAGCCCTGCTCGTAAAAAAGCTTCCAGGCCGCGCTGACAATTTTTCCTCTTGTATTTCTCGCGTTTTTCTTCGCCATTCTCTTCTCCCTGTCTGCTGCCCGTTTCCCGGGCTTATTCATTCTATTATCTATAGCTTTTACGTTCCTGAATTCATTTCAGACTCCATAGATTCAGCAACATGTCTTTTCTATTACGTCTTTCAGCCGCCAGCGCTCCTCCGACGTCAGAAAGGCCGCGTCCGCTGCGTTGAGGAGCAATTTTTTCCGTTCCTCTGCTGTCATTCCCAGTTCCCGGGACAGCAGGCCGAATTCCTTTTCTATGGTTGTATCCGACACCGTCATATTGTCTGTATTGACTGTCACGCACAGGCCCTGCCGCAGGAACTCCAGAACCGGATGCTGCGAAAGAGAGGGAATCGCCTTCGTCTGCACATTGCTGCTGGGACATATTTCCAGTGGAATCCGCTGTTCCCGCAGCCGCTCGAGAAGCTCCGGCTTCTCCGCCGCCCGCACGCCGTGTCCGATACGGCTGGCGCCGAAGGAAAGCGCTGCCTCGATGCTTTCCGGCCCGTCGGCCTCGCCTGCGTGAATCGTAAAGGGCACGCCCAGCTCCCGGGCAAGGGAAAATACCTCCGCAAATTCCTCTGTCGGATACAGGGCTTCCGCCCCGGCCAGATCCAGTGCTGCCACGCCCCGGCCCAGAAAGGCCGCCGCTGTCCGCACCGTCAGAAGGTTTTCCTCCCGGTTGTCCGCTCCGCGCATACAGCACAGAATCAACTTACACCGGAAAAAGGAACCCGCCAGCGCCTCCTGCATCCCCAGAAGGGCAGCCTGTACCACCCGCCCCTGGGTCAGCCCCTTTTTCGTATGAAGCTGGGGCGCAAACCGGATTTCCGCGTAAAGCATTCCCTGCTCCTTCAAAGAGCTGACCAGGATATACATAGCCTTCCGGACAGCCTCCCTGGTCTGCAGCACCTTAAGGGGCAGATCAAACTTCTCCAGATATTCATTCAGGCTCTCGCAGCTCTCCGGAGCTGTCAGAAATAATTTTAATTCATCCGGCTCTTTCGCCGGAAGCAGGATTCCCTGCTCCTGCGCAAGCTCCAGTACGGTGCGCGGAAGCAGGGAACCATCAAAATGCAAATGCAAATCTATCATAGGAAATCCTCTTATTTTTAACAATCCAGCATGGTTTTGCCCTTGCCGCAGACACGCTCAAAGTCACTGCGGAATACGTTCAGGGCCGCTGTTACGGAATCATTTTTAATCAGCAGATCCAGTACGTCCGGGGAAATGGTAGTCGCGCCGATTCCATACTCGCACAGTGTAATAACCTGGCGGGAATTTTTAAAGCTGGCTGCCAGCACCTCGGTCTTAAAGCCGTAGTTGCGGAACATATCGTGAATCTCCTTGGCGGTACGCACGCCGTCGGATCCCAGGTTATCAATACGGTTGATATAGGGCGCCACATAGAGCGCGCCGGATTTGGCCGCCAGGAACGCCTGCATCTGGGTATAAATCGCTGTGGCCGTCACATGGATGCCTGCCGCTGCCAGAATCCGGATAGCCTTCAATCCCTCCTTGGTGGTCGGAATCTTAATATAGGTATCGTCTCCCAGCTCCTTGCGGATCTTGTAGGCTTCCTCCACCATGCCGTCGGCATGATCGCTCAGAACCTGTACATGAAGCTCGCCTTCCTCAATAAAATCCCGGATCTCCTTCAGCACCTCATAGGGTGGGCGCTTCTCCTTCGCCAGAATTGTGGGGTTACAGGTTACGCCGTCCATGGGAAAATACTCATACATGGAACGAATGTCATCAATGTTGGCATTGTCGATAATCAGCTTCATACTACATCGTCTCCTTTTCCATACCTCTTCCCCTTCTGGGGTTTTCGGGATATGTTGTGATATGTTGTGCTATAATGTTATATTTTGTTTTATTTTGTTATATCTTTATTATAATACAACGGGGAAAGAATGCAATGCATAAGATATATAAAATTCCGTTGGAATTTTTCCGTAATTCAGTGATCTTGTTTACTCTCCCGATAATCCTGCACCAGGAACAGTACCGCCATTCCCTCAAAGGCAATCATCACCGGATAGGCTCCTGACAGATACCAGTACAGAATCGCGTTCCAGCCGGAGATCTCCGAGTAAGAGATTCCACCCAGCAGTACAAAATAGCTGGCCAGCAGGGCGGAAAGGGTCAGCCATACGGACAGATCCCGTCCATCTTCATCTTTCACCTTCTGCAGGCGGCGCTTCAGCATCCGCACGCAAAGCGCCAGATAAGCTAGAACTCCTGCCGCTGCCGCCACGGCTCCGGTAACATGGTACACCTGACGGATGCCATTTAAAAGGACGCCTTTATAGTTGATTTTTGCCAGGAAACCATGCTGCTCCGGCACATCCCAGTACCAGTCCAGATTCAGGCAGGAAGTCCCGCTCTCCACACGGGTCAGATCCTCCGAAAGCTCGTAGGAATCCAGAAGCGTTCCATTCCGGTAGGCCTTCAGATAAAGGGTCTGAGGCTTGTCCTCCACCGACAGCTTCAGGGAGAACCGGCATTTTTCACTGCCGGGCGCTTCGATCCCCTGTCCCGCCAGATAGGCCGCGATATCAGCGCTTTCCGTAAACTCTGCCGTGCCGAGCACAGCCCCGTCCGCCGTCTCCGCCTGCAGGGTCACGCCGTCCATGCCTTCATAGGAAGCGTACCAACCTGCCATTTCCACCAGATCGGACTCATACCAGACAGCCTTGTCTCCGGTAATACGCTCAAACAGTGGAATTCCGCCGTTATCGTCGGGCTCACTGTAAAGATACACCAGCGTCTCCATCTCATCATAGGTGGTGGTATAAGCAATAGCCTTGCCTAACGCGCCGAACAGATCTCCGAGATACCCTTCCCGCCAGGGGGACATATAGGTGGATGGCATGGTCGCCTGCCGTGTGAGGCGTCCCTCGTCCATGGCCGTTTCCAGCTCGTCGCGGATCTGCAGACAGACCCGGTTCACCGTTTCCCCGTCTGTATAATATCCGGCCTGCATAAGCGCCGTACGGAAGATCCAGAATACCCAGCCGTCCCGTACCTCCCAGTCCTTTTCATTTTCCTCAGAGCCGGCCCAGTAGAGACGGCTGCTGTGGATATAAGGCTCCAGTTCCTTTAAAGTAGGACACTCGTCGCACATACGCGCCACCTTTTCCCGGGTCATGGTAACACCCGGAATATCCTCCTCCGGCTTCACCGCCATCATGCTTTTATACATTTCCGCAAAGCCGCCCTTTTGCAATTCGTTGGTCAGGCGAATGTTATAATGATTATAATTTTCCTGGGCAATCAGCTGTCCCGCGCCCCAGACGCAGAGGAAGGGCAGAAGCACCAGCACGGCCTTCACCGCGTATGCTTTGGCGTGTTCCTTACGCCAGAGGAAGAACATAGTTCCCAGATAAACCAGTACAAATACAATGAGGAAGGGCTCCACCCAGATGGCGTCCTCTCTGGTATAAAAAAATGACACCATGCCTGCCGCTGCAGTCAGAAGCCACAGAAGCTGCTTTCGCACCGGTTCTCTCCGGCGCAGCCACAGAGCCAGCAGTCCTCCGAAAATCAACAGCACCTGGATATAGGAAATGCTGTTGCGGTACACTCTCTGAAAGGCCTGTACCGAATAGGATACCGGATTCCACAGAAGCACCAGATACAGCACAAGGCACGCCCAGTCTTTCTTCAAAAGCGGCCGCAGGGCATACACAAAAAGCATGCAGCTGACGGTATACAGAAGCGCCGTCACATTCAGATAGGACAGATGTAAAAAGTTAATAACCGCCAGATACAGCGGGAAAAACATACCCTTGGTCAGGGTCAGGTCGTTGTATTCTCCCAGCCACTGTCCGTTTCGCAGGGCGTCTGCCATATGTACCATAATCCAGTCGTCATGGATGCCTCTGGGCACCGCCATAATCGGCAGGTTATAAACCAGAAACTGCTTTCCTGCTCCCAGAAGCACCAGGATCAGAAAGAAGCACAGCTCCTTTTTTCCAGTTGATAGATTTTTCCGGAAATTCATGAAAGTCTCTCCTTATCGATCCAGTATCATCTGATCGTATGTCAGGAACTCAAAGCCCAGACGCTCGTACAGGCGCACCGCCTTCTCATTGCTGCGGGTAACCTCCAGACGGAACCGGCGTACCTGGGGCTTTGATTTCATAACTTCCTCAAAAAAGCGGGTTCCGTAGCCCTTTCCCCGGGTCTCCTCCTTCAGGTAAAGCTCCTCAAACATCAGGCAGCGTCCGCCCACCTCACAGGCGTAGTATTCTGTAATATAGCCGAAGCCCAGGATACGGTCGTCCTCCGTCAGTACAATTCCTTCCAGAATCGGATCGTCGCTGACAGCGTCCGCAAAGGTCTGTTCCAGCTTCTCATGGGGTACCGGGTGGCAGACGGCGTCGCTGTGATAAAACTCCTCCACCATCGCCAGTACTTCATCGTGCATCTCTTTTGTCATTTTTTTCAGTGCAAACATGGTAACTTTTCTCCTTATTACGCATTGGTATTTACAGTGTACCTTGAATCCGGCTTTCCGTCAACCATGCTTGCCCGGACGCCTTAGCGTTCCTGGATCTGATAGGCCAGTCCTGCCTCCTCCATCAGATCCATGTAGGGACGGGAGGGGAAGTACTCCGGCGAGAATACGCCGGCCTCCTTCCAGATTCCCCGGCCTATAAGCTCGATGGCCAGAGCCGCTCCAAAGCCGGTCTGGGCTACCACTGCCTGCAGTCCGAAATCCCGCAGCGCCTCCTGATTGTCAAAGGGCTGATAGATAAAATATTCCTTCTTCTCTCCGTCCTTGATACCGATACAGTCCACGCCCACGCACATACCGCCTGTCATGTCCTCTCCGATATCCTTGGGCTGGGGCGCGCAGGCCGCTACCACATCCCGGGGCACCACCTTCACATCTCCCACCTGAACCGGATGGATATTCCGGAGTCCCAGCTTATCCAGAACCTTCAGAGCGTTCAGCAGGTTATCGTCCAGGGCAATCTTGAAGCTGGCCTTCTGTAATCCATATTTTTCCAGGTACCGCGGCATGGTGACTACCTCCTCGTGCTCCACCTTTACCAGATGATTGACACCGAAGGGCTCCGGCATCCGGAAGTCCTCCTCTCCCGCAAAGGCATCCTCGATGAGGAAGCCGCCCTCCCGGCTCCATTCCGCGTTGGGATTCATTACTTCGTCCAACACCGTCCATACATTGAAACCAAAGATAATCTCGTCCTTCTCACTCTCCGGCGGCGTCAGATTGCCGCCGTCCTTCACATGCACCTCCAGCAGCTCATCAAACAGGTATTCTGCCGCGTATTTGGCAAATACATTTACCACGCCCGGATCGATGCCCAGACAGATACAGGCCATCTGACCCTTTTCCTTCCAGGCCTCGTGCCGGTCAAAATTGTATTTGGTCATGGGCTCCAGGTAAGCCCCCTCAAAGCCCTTTCCGAATTCCGGATGATCCTTCGGCACCGACCAGGTGCCCATGCTGGCATAATCAGCTCCCGCCTCAAAGGCCGCGTCAAATATAAAATTGCTCACAAAGGGAGAGGCCGCGTCCATCACAAAATCAATCCGGTACTCCCGCATAAGCGCCGTCAGCGCTTCCCGGTCTCTGGCGTCCACCTGCGCCGTCTCATACTGCGTTCCTTCCCGGTATTTCCGCTCCTGCTCCAGATGGCTCTTTACCTCGTCTGCCCGCTTTAAATCAAAATCCGCCAGCAGCACATAAGAAAGCCACTCTCCCTTGGGATCCCGCTTTTCCAGCATTTTTAAAATACATTCTCCTACGGCGCCTGCGCCTGTCAGCATCATTCTCATATCTTATACACTCCTTTTCTCTGGTGTCTGTTTCTCTAGCTTTACTTTCGCAGCTGCTCCTTCATCGCTTTTTTCCGCCGGGTCATCAGCCCGCCGATTCTTCCGGTTTCCTTGGCGGAAAGTGATTTCCAGCCCTTTTCCAGTACCTGATCCAGAAGTCCCAGTTCCTCGGCAATCTCATATTTCAGTTGCTCCTCCGGCTCCAGCTTCCGCAAATCCGGCTTTTTTGTTTTTCCCATAAAAAGACCATACCCCTTTCTGTTTTCTAAAAGAAGTATGGCCATTTTCTCAATCCTTATTCGCCCTACAGGCCCTTTCTTCCGCAGCACTGCTTATACTTCTTGCCGCTTCCGCAGGGACATGGATCGTTGGGATATACTTTGGCGGCCTCGCGCTTCTTAGGCGCTGCTGCCAGAGAGGTATCCTTGTTCGTTCCCGTTACCTTGGCTACCTGTTCACGCTCTGCTTTCTCCTCCACGCGGACATGAAGCAAAATCCGGACGGTTTCCTCCTGAATGCTGGCTGTCATGGCAGAGAACATCTCATAACCGCTGAGCTTATACTCTACCAGCGGATCACGCTGGGCGAATGCCTGCAGGCCGATACCCTGACGCAGCTGCTCCATATCGTCGATGTGATCCATCCACTTCCGGTCAATCACCTTCAGCAGGAACACGCGCTCCAGCTCACGAAGCATCTCCGGATTCGGGAACTCAGACTCCTTCAGCTCATAGAGCTTCACAGCCTCTTCCTTCAGCATATGCTTCAGTTCTGCCTTGTTCTTCTTGTCGGCGATCCGCTCCGGTGTAATGGTCTTCAGCGGAATCGTGCGGAGCAGGGACTCATTCAGGCCGATGAGATCCCAGTCGTCCTTATCCTGATCGTCGCCAATCAGGCTGTCTACCACATTCTCAACGGTATCGGTGAGCATCTTATAGATGGCGTCGCGCATGCTCTCGCCGTTCAGTACCCGGCGACGCTCCGCATAGATGATCTCACGCTGCTCATTCATAACCTGGTCATACTCCAGCAGGTTCTTACGAATACCGAAGTTGTTGCTCTCGATCTTCTTCTGGGCCTTCTCGATAGCGTCGGAAAGCATCTTATGCTCAATCTGCTCATTTTCCGGCACACCCAGGGCGTTGAACACGCTCATCAGACGCTCGGATCCGAAGAGACGCATCAGATCGTCCTCCAGAGAAATATAGAAACGGGATTCTCCCGGATCTCCCTGACGTCCGGAACGTCCTCGCAGCTGATTGTCAATACGACGGGACTCATGGCGCTCGGTACCGATAATCTTCAGTCCGCCTGCTTCCTTCGCATCCTCGTCCAGCTTAATATCCGTACCACGGCCCGCCATGTTGGTAGCGATGGTAACTGCTCCATGCTGTCCGGCAAGGGCTACGATCTCTGCCTCACGCTCATGGAACTTCGCGTTCAATACCTCATGCGGAATGCCCTTCTTGCGAAGCAGTCCGCTTAAGTACTCAGAGGTCTCAATGGTAATGGTACCTACCAGAACCGGCTGACCCTTGGCGTGAGCACGCTCGATCTCCTCCACAACTGCATGGAATTTCTCTTTCTTGGTCTTGTATACCGCGTCGTCCAGATCCTTTCGGATAACCGGACGGTTAGTCGGAATCTCGATAACGTCCATACCGTAGATCTCGCGGAACTCCTTCTCCTCTGTCAGAGCGGTACCGGTCATACCGGCCTTCTTTGCGTATTTATTGAAGAAGTTCTGGAAGGTAATATTCGCCAGCGTCTTGCTCTCGCGCTTCACCTTTACATGCTCCTTCGCCTCGATAGCCTGATGAAGTCCGTCGGAGTAACGGCGTCCCGGCATAATACGTCCGGTAAACTCATCGACGATCAGAACCTGATCATCCTTTACCACGTAATCCTGATCCCGGAACATCAGATAGTTGGCGCGCAGGGCCAGAATCATATTGTGCTGGATCTCCAGGTTCTCCGGATCTGCCAGGTTCTCGATGTGGAAATAATCCTCCACCCGCTTCACGCCGTCTGCCGTCAGGTTGACGATCTTATCCTTCTCATTGACGATAAACTCGCCGGTCTCCTCGATCTCTTCGCCCATGATGGCGTTCATCTTGCTGAACTCACCACTGGCCTCACCGCGCTTCATGGTCTTCGCCAGCGCGTCGCAGATCTCGTAAAGCTTGGTGGACTTGCCGCTCTGTCCGGAGATAATCAGCGGGGTACGGGCCTCGTCGATCAGAATGGAGTCAATCTCGTCGATGATCGCGTAATGCAGCTCTCTCTGTACCAGCTGCTCCTTGTAGATAACCATGTTATCACGCAGATAATCAAAGCCCAGCTCATTGTTGGTTACATAAGTAATATCACAGTTATAAGCGGCGCGCCGCTCATCTCCTGTGCTGCTGTTCAGGACCACGCCGACGGTCAGTCCCAGAGCCTCATGTACCTTGCCCATCCAGGACGCGTCACGGTGAGCCAGATAATCATTGACCGTAACGATATGGACGCCCTTACCCTCCAATGCGTTCAGGTAAGCCGGAAGGGTGGACACCAGGGTCTTTCCTTCACCTGTCTTCATCTCGGCGATACGTCCCTGATGCAGGATAATACCACCAATCAGCTGTACCCGGTAATGCTCCATACCCAGCACACGCTTCGCAGCCTCGCGGACGGTCGCGAAAGCCTCTACCAGTAAATCATCCAGGGTCTCGCCATCGGCCAGACGCTGCTTAAATTCTTTTGTCTTTCCCTTCAGCTCTTCATCAGAAAGCTTCTGCATCTCCGGGCGGAGCGCTTCGATCCGATCTACCAGCGGGTAAATCAGCTTCAGTTCCCTTTCACTGTGAGTACCAAACATTTTTGTAAATAAACTCATCTGCTAACTCCAATCTTCATGTCTCAAATATTTCAGACCATACTCTGTTTCACATTTTAACACTATACGGCGGAATATTCAAGCAATTTTGCCGGATCTGAAAAGGGGCTGCGCCTGCGCGCAGCCCCCTGTTATTCTCTGTCTTAATGTTCCGGCTCAATCAGTCCGTAGGTATTGCCCTTTCTCTTGTAAACCACATTGATCTGTTCGGTCTCCGCATTCACAAATACGTAGAAGCTGTGACCCAGCATCTCCATCTGTACGCAGGCATCCTCCGGATACATGGGCTTCATATCGAACTGCTTGGTACGGATGATACGAACCTCCTCGTCCTCCACCTCTTTGTCGATGAATTCCTGCCGGAAGCTTCCGCCTCCCTGCTCTCTCTGTACGATCTTGTTCTTGTACTTACGAAGCTGACGCTCAATGACCTCTTCCACCAAATCAATGGATACATACATATCATTGCTTACCTGCTCGGAACGAATCACGGTTCCCTTTACAGGAATGGTAACCTCAATCTTCTGTCTTTCTTTTTCGACACTTAAAGTAACATGTACTTCCGTGTCCGGAGTAAAATAGCGCCCTAACTTTCCGAGCTTATCCGTTACCGCTGAACGAAGCCCCTCTGTCACATCGATATTTTTGCCGCTGATTACAAAACGCATAAAATCAACTCCTTTACGGTTATTTCAACGAATGCTGTAACTGTTCGCTACCTTCACAGTTACTATCATTCATCTACTGCAAGTATACCACATTTCGGTACGGGATACAACCGCCAAAAAGATCTAATGCGCTTCCGATGGTCACGTCAAGCCGACCCTTTCCAAGCGTGCGTAAAGTCTCCACGTCCTCCATACTGCCCACGCCGCCTGCGTAAGTAATGGGGATTCCGGCCCAGTCTCCCAGCATGGCCGCCAGCTCCCGCTCAATACCGGAAGCCCTGCCCTCCACGTCCACCGCATGAATCAGGAATTCACTGCATTTTCCGGACAATGCATCCAGAAGCGCCGGCGTCACCTGCACCTCGGTAAATTTCTGCCAGCGATCGGTGACAATATAATACGCGCCGTCCTTTTTGCGGCAGCTTAAATCCAGCACCAGACGTTCACGGCCTACCGCCGAGCGCATTTTCTCCAGCTTCTCATAGTGAATCTGTCCGTTCTGGAAGACATAAGAGGTCACGATAACCTGACTTGCTCCCGCGTCCAGATATTCCGCCGCATTCTCCGGGCAGATGCCGCCGCCAATCTGGAGCCCTCCCGGATACGCGCGAAGCGCTTTCAGCGCCTGGGCTTTTGTGGCCTCGTAGTAGAGCGAATCCGCGCCGTTCAACAATATCACATGACCGCCCCTTAAGTCCTCCTCCCGATAAAGCTTCGCGTACCAGGCCGCGTCCTGCTCCGACACAAAATTTTCCCTGGCAAAATCATTTTCATCGGTCAGGCTGCCGCCGACAATCTGCTTCACCTGTCCGTTATGGATATCGATACATGGACGAAACCGCATCCTCCGTTCCTCCCTATTCTCGTGTTTTTTGTTATTATAGTGTTTTCTTCCTTCTTTGTCTACTTTTTATGAATTCTAATTCAGCTCCGCAATCCTGGACACTCCCACATAGATTTCCGAGATCTTATACCAGGTCCGATAATCTACTACCCCCGTCTGGGGCAGTCCGAAGATAGACTGGAACGTCCGCACGCTCTCTGCGGTAGCCGGCCCGTAGACCCCGTCCTCGGCGACAAGCGGAATCGCCGGATAGTTCCGCGCAATCCGGTTTAACTGCTCCTGGAGCTGCAGCACCTTCTGCCCGGAAGCGCCCTCCGTCAGCTCGTAGCCGGGCCAGGAATATGGTACGCCGGAGATCTCCTCGGCTGTATTGATATACATGGATTCCCCATAATAATTCCGCAGGATTTCAATAGCGGTATAGCCCTGCTCTCCCAGCGCCTGGCTTCCCCACTGACTCATCCAGTTGGGACAGCTCACCCGCCTCCCGTCGCAGTACTGGGTCAGAATAGGCTGCTTTACATTGGGCCGGGACAGATAATCCGCAAACAGCTCATCTACAATCAGAGAAATATTCTCGTATATATTCCGATTCCGAATCCATTTATGATCGAAGGCAGTAGAGGAAGTAATGGTAAAATCATAGCCGCGAGATCTATACCATTCGGTATATACCCGGTTCAGGGTAAAGGACATGATCGCAAGCACATTGGCGCGGATAGCCGCATCTGTCCATGTGGCATAAATTTCACTGCTGGCCACATTTTTGATATAATCCCGGTAGCGGACCCAATAATTCGAAGCGCTGCTGTCTGTGGGCGCGCCGTCATGGACAATGACATACTCCGGCACCACCACCCGGCTCAATACAATCTCACCCGTTTCATTTACCGGCTTAATCTCAGCCTCCGCAATCTTCGGCGGATAGTTTCCAAACAGCGTATGCGCCTCAATTACATAGCGCTCAAAGGCGTCTCCCTGTTCCGGCTCCAGACGAATCTCCTGGAGCGCCGTTACCTCCGGCAGAATCTCTGTCCCGGCTATCTCCACCGGTTCAAAACCCGGCGCGGTAACCGACAGGGTATACTCGGAATAGGGCTGGGCCTCTCCCGGCCGCACGCTGTACTCCAGAGGCGGCGCTGCCAGCTCGACCTCGTCTGTCTGCCCGGAGCCGTCAGTGATCAGCTCCTCCACGGTCTTTTCCGGCTCCCCTGTATAGGAAATGGCTACCTTTGCCCCGTCCACGGGCCGGAATCCCCGGGCAGAGGTGATATGAATCTGAAGCTTGCCATAGTCCGGCATGGCGGACTGCATGGCTCTTACTCTAAAATTTTGCATGGTGGTTTCCTGTATGGATTCTTTCTACAATATATGCGAAGATGCGTAAAAAAGCCATGATGAAACTATTTTCTCATCATGGCTTTTCATGATTCTACTTTAATACCCAATAATCTTTTGAAACCAACTGAAAATCATCTAAGATGGCTTTTGCTTTTTCCGGATCAATAACTGTTCTGTTTAACGTCAGAGCTTCCAGCGCCTTTTTATAGTCCTGCTCAATAAACGCGTCTACCGTCAAGCTCTCATATGCGTATTGATTTTCCATCAGACCTTTGTAAAACATATCGATGTTTCCAAAATAATAACCTTCTGCTCCATTTTTCCCAATTGTTCCTGCAACTTCTACAATTGCGTCCTTTTCAAAATTAGGAATAATGCCGTTATTTTTTACCAGAACAATAAACTCGTTATGGAGATCGTATGCTATGGATTCCGCCACTTCTACCATCAATTTACCAAAGACCCCATTGGTAAGCATGGTAATTCCGTCCATTGTATCCCGTCCGACGGCCTGTCCGCAAACCTCAAACACTTCTTTCTCTCGGCTGTCCCGCGCTTCATCCACTCTGGTATAATGTGGATTGCTTTCCTGCACAATTTCATCCGGGAAGAAATAATACTGTAAATATGTGGTCGGAATGTACTCATCAAAGTACTGCATATACTTGTTAACTCTTACATATGTATCCAGCCAGGATTTTGATCTCTGCTCCGCATTAAAGGGCTTAAAATCATGATTTTTCAGATAATCCCTCAACTGATCAAAATAATTATTTCCTGCTGTATCAAACAAATCTGTAAACCAGCCAAAATGATTCAATCCAAAATATCTTGCCCTTAATGTTTCCTGCGGAATCTCCAGGATTTTTGCAAAAGACTTCATCAGAGAAAATGGCTGATCACATAAATTTAAAATTCGTTTATCATCCGGAAATAACCGATCCAATCCAAGCGCTACAATAGCTGCCGGATTTGTATAATTCAGAATCCAGGTATCTTTCGAATAAGAACGAACCTTTTCCACCATTTCCTTCATGGCTCCCAGAGAGCGCATCCCGTAGGAAAACCCTCCCGGCCCACAGGTTTCCTGTCCTACCAGTCCGTATTTTAAAGGCATTTTTTCATCATAGCTTCTCATTTCGCCTTTTCCGACCCTCATCTGACAAAACACAAAGTCGGTATGACAATACGCAACATCCATATCTGTAGTAAATACAACCTCTGCTTCCGGATAATAAGTTTTGAGAACCAGTTCGTCATATGCCTGCATTTTTCCCATACGTTCATTATCAATATCGTAAAATATGATTTTTGTAAGCGGAAAACGTTCTTTCATCTCAATCAGATTGCCTACCAAAGCCGGCACTCTGGCGCTGCCTGCTCCCGCAATCGTAATGATATGTTTTTTTCTGTTCATTGTCATTTCTATCTTATCTCCTCTCCAATCTGTCATCCACTGCATTTCTTACAAACTCAACCAATGGACCAAACACAATATGAATATGCTGCGGAGCCGGGAAAAATACGCCTGAGCAGCCTGATTCACTCAGCTTTTTCTTATCAATTTTCTTAATATCTTCCACGTCAATTCTCAATCGGGTGATACAATTCTCTACATTTTTGATATTTTCTTTTCCACCGAGCGCTTCAATAACTATCTCCGCAATTTTGTCATACTTCTTTTCTTTAATCAGCGTATTGTCCAAAGATGGAGCGTCCTCACGTCCCGGCGTTTTTATGTCGAATTTCAAGATAAACCATTTAAATACCAGATAGGTTACAACTGACACGGCAAGACCGATCAGGACAAAGAATATCCAGTTTGTTTTTTCATACAATAAACCAAAAATTGCAAAGTCAAAAATGGTGCCACGGATATATCCAATTGCAACATGGGCAAAGCTCAAAGCAACTGCTCCGATTCCTATGATACAAGCATAAATAACATACAGAATTGGAGAAATGAATACAAAAGAGAACTCCAACGGTTCCGTAACATTTCCCAACAGCGCAGTAACTACACAGGTGATCATCAATGATTTTACCAGCGGTTTATTTTTCTTATAGGCTGTCTGATACATAGCAAGCGCAATCGCCGGAAATGCAAACATTGTACACAGCATCTGCTGCTGTGCCATAAATCTGGTCAGTTTTGGCATCATGGACCAATATTCACTGGACGGTCCAAGATTAAACAAAATCTCATTCATGGCCGGAACCACGCCTACATATGTTTCACCATTAATCACATAACTTCCTCCAGCTTCCGTGAAACGGAACAGAGAATTCCATAAATGATGAAGGCCAAAGGGAATAAATACTCTTTCCCCTGCTGCTGTAAAAAATGGTCCTACCGGAGACAGAAATATAACGGATAATTTAGTAAGTCCCTTTACAAAGAACTGCCACACAAACGGAACCGTCAGACCAAATGCTGACATCAGCAGAATACAGATAATAGAGACTGATTTTTTACCCGCAAAAAATGCGAATGCAACCGGTAACTCAAGATTATAAAACTTGTCGGTAGCCCATGCCGCTATCAGACCTGCGACGATTCCGCCCAGCGCGTTTATATTTAACGTCTGAATTCCAAGGATTTGAATCTGTCCTACCTGACTCATCGTTTCCGGATCTGCCAGATTGCCCGTTACCTTCAACCACACATTCATGGCAATCAGCATAACCAGATAACCAATAACAGAGGCAAATGTTGCAATTCCCTTGTCTTTCTTACTCATTCCATATGCGACGCCCATCGCAAACAGCAACGGGATATTATCAAAGATAATACTCGCAATTGTTCTGATACTTACTAAGATCGTGTTGACAACCGGAGTCCCTAAAAATGGAAATCTTGCTATCATATAGCTTTGTACAAGAGCTCCCGTAATTCCCAATACCATACCTACTGGCGCCATAACACCAATTGGCAATAACAATGTTCTTCCGAATTTCTGTATTGCCTGATTATATTTCTTTAACATTCTTCTTCTCCTATACTTATTTTTTGGTTAACCATGAACTAATTATAAAAAGATATTTCCTGCCATACAATAAAAAAGCTGTGACATAGATTGTTTTTCAATACTAATGTCACAACTTCTGACTTATGTCATTTCTGCCATTTTCATTTAAATATATTTTCTTCGTACATTTCCTTTACAATTGTTACCAGCATATCAATCACGACAAACATTCCCAGCCTTGAATTAATATCATTTTCTCTGGTATCTGCATTTTCTGCGGAACAATATAAGGTATAATCCGCCAATCGTCCAATCGTACTGGAAAAAAAGCCAGTCAGGGCAATTACCGTTGCAGATCTGGCTTTTGCAATTCTTGCCACTTCGACTATTTTTCTTGTTTCGCCTGATAAAGAAATTAAAATTACAGATTCGTTCATATTAATTTTTTTGATAACTGTAGAATTCAGATTGTAATCCCGTAAATTAATACACTTAATTCCTATCAGTAAAAGTAAATGTTCCAGATAATCTGCCGCAGCTTTACTTGTTCCTCTGGCAACAATATATACTGTTTTTGTCTTGATAATAGCAGACGCCACCCTTTTCAGACACTGCCGATCTACCACTGCCATCGTCTTCTTTATCTGATCAAGACACTGAAATTGTATATCCTCATAGGTTCTTTGGCTCCGTTCTTCCTGCCTGCCTTTTAAATAATATTTCAGATCTCCAAAGCCATCAAATCCCAATTTCTGACACATATTAATCACGACTGTTTTCGAAACCGCCGTCTCTTCAGCCAGATCATTTATCTTCATAACAGAAACTTTTTCCTGGTTCTGAAATACATACGTAAAAACATTTCTTTCACTGTCTGTTAAATTTTCATACTCACCGATAAACTTCTCCACATGTATCCCCCTGCACGCTTCCGTTTCTTTCTCCATTATATTTGATCTCTGAGTGAAAGTAAAGGCGTCGAATCTCTCCTACTCTATCGTAATCTCAAGGTCCTCGTATATCCCTGCCTTTACCGGCTCACCGAATTTGTATATTACCGGGAATCCTTCTTCCTCGCGCTTATAAACTACGGTCACCTCGCGCACCGGATCCACAATCCAGTATTCCCGGACACCATTGTTCATGTACAGGTTTGCTTTTTGCAGGTAATCCCTCATTTTGCTGGAAGGGGAGACTATCTCTATCACCCAATCGGGTGCGCCATGACAGCCTTTTTCATCTACCTTATTCGGATCGCATATTACCATAAGATCTGGCTCTACGAAATCCTCTCCCCATTTTTCATTTTTCAGGAACACACCAAACGGTGCATAAAACACCTCGCACTTTCCCTTTTTCGATTCAATATAGGAATCTATCTTTTTAAGCAAGAAATGTGATAATCTCTGGTGTCTCGTACTGGGTGTCGCCAACATGTATATTTGTCCATCTATCAGTTCTGCCCTTTCTCCTTCCGGCAGTTCTTCGATGTCCTTTATCGTATAGTAATCCTTTTTCAAAAGCGGCATAATCATACCTCCTTCTTTTCTCCTTTCTTCATTATATTTATTTTTTCTGCCAAAGTAAAGGCGTCGCTATCTTTTGTGGGCTCACAATCTCTGGAATATTTGGAGTGATTCACTCCCTGATTTCACTCCACGCTTCTGCGAGAGGTGTGATTGCCGTGAAAAGTACGAAGAATCACATGATTTTTTCACTCCAAAATAATCCTTTTAAATTCGTGCAAAAACACCCGGCGGAAGGATTCCTTCCGACCGGGTGTCACACCTGTCTTTAACCTGCATAGGGCAGCGATTCAAACAGCTCATTCTCATCTACGCCGCCAATTGTATATGCGTAATTTCCTTCCCCGTCCAGATCCACCTGGAAGCTGCCCGGAGTGCCGTCCTCCCTTTCAAAATAAAATACTCCGTCCTCCGAATATGCCGTCGGGGTGATGATATCGCCAGGCTTCAGCTCCGTACTGCCGCCTTCGATCCGGCAGCTGATCTTGCCTGTTACGGTTAGCACAGGCCTGTATCCGTCCGGAGTGCCCCGGAATTCATACAGCGTGCTGTCTGTGGTAAAGCGGCCGTTTTCAATGGTGTAAGTCCTGGTGCCGCCATAGCTGCCCAGCACGTCTATCTTGGAGGTAATAGAAAATCCGTCCTCGGGATTCTTTGGCATATCACCCAGGGAACCATCTATCACGTCTGTCTCGGTGATTCCCTTCTCATCTGCCCGAAGCAGATAAACCACCCGCCAGTCATTGAAGGTGCCGGTTTCTGTCAGCACATAGGTACCGTCCTTCTGAACTACCTCGTAGATACCTTTTACCCCCAGACTTTCATCCAGCTTCAGGGTCTGGTCGCCGTATACGACGCTGACAGCTAAGAATTCGTCGTCATCCGGGTAGGCCTGCTCTGTGGTAATGGTAAATTCTGTTCCGTTTATCTCGGTCGGGATATTGACGGCCAGTGGGGTGACGCTTCTGGCATTGCAGCCGACCAGCAGGGCTGCGGTCAGCAATATGCATAGCAATATCTTTTTTCTCTTCATATTCTTGCGCCTCCTGTTTCTGTTATCTTAGCGCATTTTTCCGTAGCTTCGTTTAAGTTTTTATGAATATTTTTTTATTTATTTGATAAACCGGTCGATGGCTGCCGTCAACTCCTCGATGGCTTCGTGATCGCCGCTCTCCACCGCGTCTACCATACAGTGCTCGATGTGATCTTTTAAGATCACCTTTGCCGTATTATTGATAGCTGCCTTTACGGCGGAAAGCTGAACCAGTACTTCGCTGCAGTCGCGGCCATCTTCCACCATGCGTTTGATGGACTCCATGTGGCCGATGGCCCTGGAGAGGCGGTTCAGCACAGCCTTGGTATTCTGATGGGTATGGGTATGCCCGTGACCATGGGCGTGATCGTCCTCATGACTATGCTCATGGCTGTGCTCATGTGTGTGCGGTTCCAAATGGCTGTGTTCCCCATCTGTGTGCGTATGCTCATAGACGGTGCCGTCCGGCGCTATATGTGTATGGGTATGTATCTGTTCCTTCATGATCATCGTTCTCTTTCTTGGGTTTTGTCCAGTATAGCACACGCATATTCAAAATACAATCCGGGGTGAGGGGATGTTTTTCCCACTTTTTTGGGCTTTTACGCCTGCTGTTCCGTCAATTTCCGGCGAAGCTCCTCCTCTTTTCCTCCGGCATTCAGAAAGTCTTCCGCCTCCCCGGAAAGCTCCCCCAGCTCCTCTTGCAATACCCTGCTGCAGACCGGCTGCTCCCGAAGACCGGTCAGGAGGATCACCAGCTCCTGCTTTTTCCTGAAGGCTTCACAGACGAAGGCCACGCCATTTTTCATGGCTGCAGTCAGCTCTTTCCGCTGCCGCTCTGCCCGGATCTGTTCCTGCCCGCTTCTCTCCGAAAATACGTCCGTAGCTCCGCCTGTCCTGACTGCCTCCCTGCAGTCCCGGATCACGTTGAAAAGCCGCTGCTCCCGTTCTTCTTCCCCTGCATCCAGCAGGCCGTTTTCTTTTCGCACCGCCAGGCTCTTTCTCCGACGGTCCAGGCGCTCGTCCACAAGCGCTGTCAGCTGCTCTGCGGTTCCCTGTCCCAGGCCGTCCGCAAAGAAGCGCAAACTGTCGGACAGCTTCTGCTGCTCTTCATACGCCCTTCCCATGGTGTAAATGCGCTGTAACAGAAGCCATACAATACATAGCCGTTCATCAAAGGGCAGCTTCGGAAGCTTTGCGTTATCCGCTCCGGCTCCTGCCAGAATTTCTTCCGGCTTCAGCTCCTTCTTCCATTTTTCATAAAGACGGTAATAAAAGGTAAATTCCGTCGCCGTGTCCTCGTCCTGAAGATACTGGCCGAACAGCGCCTCCTCAACGCCAAGCTCCAATTCCTCCATGGTCAGCAGTATCTCTGACAAATCTTCCCAGGCCCGGCCGGTTACAAAGCCCTTCTCGCCAGGCTCCATCACATAAAAGCGTTCCGGACGCAGCTCCAGGAAGGACAATACCGCCGGGTGCAGGCCGCGCTCCACTGCATAATGCTTCCAGATGGGAAAATCCGGTTCCACCTTCATATAGCGCACCCGATCCAGGATAACCATATCGAATTCCCGCACCGAACGGTTGTAGGCAGGCGGATTACCGGCCGCCACGATGACCCAGCCCTCGGGCAGCGCATGGCTTCCGAAGGTCTTATACTGGAGGAACTGCAGCATGGCTGGCATCAACGTCTCTGACACACAGTTGATCTCGTCCAGAAATAAAATGCCGTCCCTGCATCCGGTTTTTTCCATCTGCTCGTAGACCGACGCAATGATTTCACTCATCGTATAAGAAGTCACAGTATACGCTTTTCCCGCAAACTGCTTTTCTGTCAATACCGGCAGGCCGATGGCGCTCTGACGGGTATGGTGGGTCATGGTGTAAGACACCAGGCCGACGCCGCATTCTCCGGCAATCTGCTCCATGATGGCGGTCTTGCCGATACCCGGCGGGCCAATCAGCAGCACCGGCCGCTGTCTCGGCACCGGAATTCGGAAGGTTCCCGCCGCCGTTCTGGCTGTGTAAGCCCGGACTGTCTTTTTGATTTCTTCTTTTGCTTCCTGTATATTCATGCCCTTTTCTCCTCCAATACCAGTCTGTGCACCCAGTCCGGCATATCGATACTGTCAAAATGCCTCTGCAGCATTACAAACCAGACCTGATAGTCCGGCTCCTTCTTCGGATACCAGCCGCAGCCGTCCGTAAAATACAGAATTCCCTGTAAATCCCGCAGCTCTCCCCGCTGCCTCAGCTCCTCGATCCGTTCAAAGGCCGGACGGAAATCTGTCCCGCCCCCGCCCCGGATCTCCAGGTGCTCCAGATATTTTTCGAATTCTTCCCGGCTGTGAATGCAGTCGTCCCGCTGGATCTGATTGTCGCACTGGATCAGGTGCAGACAAAAGCTTCGGAAAAACAGGCGATCCTGCTCCAGAATTCCCCTGGTCTCCTCCAGGAATACCCGCACCAGTTCTTTTTCACAGGAACCGGAGGTATCGATAACAATGACCAGGTCAGCGATTTTCCGTTCCTCGCTGTATTCCAGCGGTTCTATCAGCGGCATATTTCCATATATTTCCAGTCCGTAAGTGTACCAGGAATACTGAAACTCGTCCAGATTCAGGCGGCTGTCTTCCCGGTAGGAGGACAGGCCTCTTAAAATACTCCGATAATCGCCCCGCTGACCGGCTGCCGGAACCAGCTGCCGGGTGCGGTGCCGCTTCGCCGTCCCCGCTTTCCGTTTTCCTCTGGGATTGCCGCTTCGAAGCAGCTTCTCCCCCTGCCCCTGCCAGAAGGCCTTTTCCCGCTCGTCAGGCTTCTGTCCCCAGAGGCTGTGGTCGTCTACCGGGGGCTTTTCCGGGATAGCTTTTCCCAAAAGCTCTTCCGTCAGCGCCCAGGCCTTTTCGTCGCAGTCAGACTCCCAGGCCTTTCGCTCCTCCAGCTCTATACGCCAGGCCTCGAAAGGATGCCCCAGGAGGCAGTGGCTGAGCATGTGCAGCAGCTCCCGGCAGAGGAAATCGCTGTCTTTTAGGAAATCTGACCTGAGCCGAGACGGGGAGAGATAAAAGACGTGGCCGTCAGTCCGAAAGCCCGCGCAGGCCCTGTCCGCGCTTTCCTGTTCCACTCCCCCATTAGGTTCCGGCTGCTTCGGCTCTTCGATCCGGAACTTCACCGCGCCCAGCACCGGAGCCAGGCCGTGAAGCCGCTGATAAAGCTTCAGCTTCAGCAGTTCAAGGATTTCGTATTCGGTTGTGTACTGGCCGGCCTGATTTTCCATATCCCCGCTCCGCTTCCTTTCGCCTTTCTTCTTGTCTATCATTTTAACACGCCGCCCCCGCTTTATAAAGACCACAAAAAATATCTGTACCACGCCCCCTGGGGGAATGATACAGATATTTGGAATTTTCTGTAAACTGCAATCTTACAGCTCGCAGTTATTTACGGTTCTCGGGAACGGAATCACGTCACGGATATTGCCCATACCGGTCAGATACATCACGCAGCGCTCGAAGCCCAGTCCAAAGCCGGAATGACGAACAGAGCCGTATTTCCGCAGGTCAAGGTAGAAACCGTAATCCTCTTCCTTCAGACCCAGCTCCTGCATACGATCGGTCAGCTTCTTCAGGTCGTCCTCTCTCTGGCTTCCGCCGATGATCTCACCGATACCCGGTACCAGACAGTCCATAGCGGCTACGGTCTTGCCGTCCTCGTTCAGCTTCATATAGAAGGCCTTGATGTCCTTCGGATAATCTGTTACGAAAATCGGGCGCTTGAAGACCTGCTCGGTCAGATAACGCTCATGCTCGGTCTGCAGATCACAACCCCAGCTTACCTTATAATCAAAGTTGTCGTTGTTCTTCTCCAGAATCTCAATGGCCTCGGTGTAGGTCACATGGCCGAACTCGGAGTTCAGCACGCCGTGCAGTCTGTCCAGAAGTCCCTTGTCCACAAACTGATTGAAGAAATTCATCTCCTCCGGAGCGTTCTCCAGCACGTAGCTGATGACGTATTTCAGCATCGCCTCGGCTACTTCCATATTGTCTTCCAAATCCGCAAAGGCCATCTCCGGCTCGATCATCCAGAACTCAGCCGCATGACGGGTGGTATTGGAATTCTCCGCGCGGAAGGTCGGTCCAAAGGTATAGATGTCACGGAACGCCATAGCGTAGGTCTCGCCGTTCAGCTGTCCGCTTACGGTCAGATTCGTCTCTTTTCCGAAGAAGTCCTGACTGTAATCGATCTGTCCCTCTTCGGTCTTCGGTACATTGTTCAGATCCAATGTCGTCACCTGGAACATCTCGCCTGCGCCCTCGCAGTCGCTTCCGGTAATCAGCGGCGTATGTACATATACAAAGCCTCTCTCCTGGAAGAACTGATGAATCGCGTAGGCAATCAGGGAGCGAACCCGGAATACAGCCTGGAAGGTATTGGTTCTGGCGCGCAGATGGGGAATGGTTCTCAGATACTCGAAGGAGTGGCGCTTCTTCTGCAGCGGATAATCCGGCGCGGAATCGCCCTCTACCACAACCTCTTCTGCCTGAATCTCGAAGGGCTGCTTTGCCTCCGGTGTAGCAACCAGAGTTCCCTTTACAATCACAGCCGCGCCCACGTTCAGCTTGGAAACCTCTTTAAAATTCTCCATGTTATCATGGTATACGATCTGCAGTGTCTGGAAGCAGCTTCCGTCTCCCATAACCAGGAAGCCGAAGGCCTTGGATCCACGGTTACTGCGGATCCAGCCCGCTACGGTGATTTCCTTATCCAGATAACTTTCGGTGTTGCGATATAATTCTTTTACAGTAATGCACTTCATGTTCTTTATCCCTATCCTTTTCTTTCTCTTGCTTCCGGCGCCTTTCCCGCGCGCCGATTTAGCTTATAGTATAGCGCATTTTGGCCTGGTCTGCAAGACGGGAATCTCAAAGAATCTCACCGTCAAACCGGGTTTTCCCATAAAATTGCCCTGCAAATCCATCTCGATCTGCAGGGCATTCTGATTTAAGTGTATTTTCTACCGGGCCATCTGTCCGGTATTGCTGTTGGTCTGGTTGGTGGTGCCGGTCATATCGTCCACCACATTTTCTGTGCCGTCCACCACATCGTCCACGCCGTTCATGATACCGTCGCCCACGTCCTCTATGGCGTCTCCGGCTCCGTCCACTGCGTCGTCCACAATGTTTCCGTCATTTCCGGTGCTGTTGCTGCCGGGCTTTGTGGTTTCATTGGTGCCAGGATTTTTATCCGTGGTATTCTCTGTCCCCGGTGTTGTTCCATTTCCGGTGCCTCCGTTGTTGTCGGAATTGCCACAGGCGCTTACGCCCAGGACCAGTACAAGCAACAACAGTCCTGCTGTGTATTTTCTGAACCTCTTCATAATATAGAATCTCCTTTCTGCCGTCGCTGGACGGTATCCGTTTCTATCCACATTATGAGCGGTTCCTGTTGTTTTTATACACAGGGAAATGTTATTTTTCCACTTTAACTTCTCTTCTGGAATTCCGTCCGGCATTTGGGGCAAGTTACCACAATTCTTCCTTTGCCCCTGGGAACACGGATCTTTTGACCACAGTTGGGACACTTGTAGATATGGTGGGTTTTTCGGTCGGCCAGGTTTCTTTTCCAGTTATTTACTTTGTATTTTATTTTGTTCTGCCAGGTCAGGAATTTCTGATTTTCCGCGTAACGGCGGTTATAATCCCTGGAAAACATCCGGTAATAGCAGTAAACAAGCAGAGCCATTACCAGATAGACGATCGCATTGCTGTGGACAAACAGGTTCAGAATAATCAGAACCAGGCCGATGGCAGTCAGAAACCGGGACAGCTGGTCGGCACCGTAGCGTCCCTGCATAAAACGTCTTAATTTCTCTCGCATACATTCTCCTTTATGACAACTCAAAGGCTCCGGTATAGAGCTGATAATATTTACCCTTCTGGGCAATCAGCTCCTCGTGGCTGCCCCGCTCGATAATCCGGCCCTGATCCAGCACCATGATGACGTCAGAATTCTGGACCGTAGACAGACGATGGGCAATGACAAATACGGTACGGCCTTCCATCAGGCTGTCCATACCCCGCTGTACGATGGCCTCTGTACGGGTATCGATACTGGAGGTCGCCTCGTCCAGAATCAGAACGGGCGGATCTGCAATGGCTGCCCGGGCTATCGTCAGAAGCTGACGCTGTCCCTGGGACAGGTTGCCGCCGTCTCCGGTGAGCATGGTATCATAGCCCTGGGGCAGATGCCTGATAAAGCTGTCTGCTCCTGCCAGCATGGCTGCGCCCTTGACTTCGCTGTCGGTGGCGTCCAGCTTGCCGTACCGGATATTGTCGGCTACGGTGCCGGTGAACAGGTGGCTGTCCTGAAGTACCATACCCAGGGAACGGCGCAGATCCTGCTTCTTAATCTTATTGATGTTGATACCGTCGTAACGGATCTTTCCGTCCTGAATATCGTAAAATCGGTTAATCAGGTTGGTAATGGTCGTTTTTCCGGCTCCGGTAGCGCCTACAAAGGCCACCTTCTGTCCGGGCTTCGCGTAGAGCTTAATGTCGTGAAGTACGGTTTTTTCCGGTGTATAACCGAAGTCTACCCCGTCCATGACTACGTCGCCCTTCAGCTCCGTGTATGTGATGGTACCGTCATGATGAGGATGCTTCCAGGCCCAGATACCGGTACGCTCCGGCACCTCTACCAGCTTATCACCCTCATAGCGGGCATTGACCAGGGTTACATAACCGCCGTCCTGCTCAGAGGGTTCATCCATCAGGTTGAAGATTCGCTCCGCGCCTGCCAGGGCCATAATGATAGAGTTGAACTGCTGGGCAATCTGCGCAATCGGCTGATTGAAGCTTCTTGTCAGCTGCAGGAAGGATGCAAGACCGCCCAGAGTCAGGCCGCCGATCCCGCCGATGGCCAGCAGAGATCCTACAATGGTGGTCAGCACATAATTGATGTTTCCAATATTTCCCATTATCGGCATCAGCACATTAGCATAGACGTTCGCGTTGCTGGCGCTGTCGAAGAGCTTGTCGTTCAGCTCCTTGAATTTTGCCTTGGCTTCTTCCTCATGGCAGAAGACCTTTACCACCTTCTGGCCGTCCATCATTTCCTCGATGTAGCCGTTGACTTTACCCAGATCCTGCTGCTGCGCCATGAAGTACCGGCCGGACTGGCCGCCGATTTTCTTGATAACATTTGTCATGACGAATACCATCGCAATGATCATCAGGGTCAGAATCGGGCTTAGGTATATCATAGACGCGAAGACGCTGACGATGGTAATGGCAGAGGACAATAGCTGCGGGATACTCTGACTGATCATCTGCCGCAGGGTATCTGTATCATTGGTATAGATACTCATCAGGTCTCCGTGGGTATGGGTGTCAAAATACGGAATCGCCAGGGTCTCCATGTGGTCGAACAGGCCGTCCCTTACTTTTTTCAGACTGCCCTCGGAAATGTAAATCATCAGGCGGTTGTACATGTAGTTGGAGACTACGCCCACCAGATAAATCACTGCCATGGTGGCCAGTGCCTTCAAAAGCGGCGTGAAATCCGGCGCGGAGCTTCCCACCAGGGGTGTAATATAGTCATCGATCAGGGACTGCAGGAATAAGCTGCCGTATACGTTGGCCAGTACTCCGACTACGATACCGATGATAACCAGTACACACTGAATCGGATAGCCCTTTACGATGATCGCAAAGATCCGCTTCAGCGTCTTCATGGGGTTTTTCGCCTTGGGGCCTTTTCTCATGCCTCTGGGTCCTCCGGGACCTCCCGGTCTTTTGCTGTTGCTCATTCTGCGTCACCTCCTTCGCTGTCTGTGGGCTTCTGCTGGGATTCGTATACTTCCCGGTAGATTGCGTTATTTTTCAATAATTCCGCATGGGTTCCGACACCATTGATCGCACCGTCGTCCAGCACGATAATCTTATCCGAATCCTGTACGGAAGAGATACGCTGGGCAATGATGATCTTGGTGGTATCGGGAATCTCCTCCCGGAAGGCCTTCCGGATCATGGCGTCCGTATGGGTATCCACTGCGCTGGTGGAATCGTCCAGAATCAGGATTCTCGGCTTCTTTAACAGGGCTCTGGCGATACAGAGACGCTGCTTCTGTCCGCCGGACACATTGCTGCCGCCCTGCTCAATCCAGGTGTCATACTGCTCCGGGAAGCGCTGGATAAATTCATCGGCGCAGGCCAGCTTACAGACGCGGATCAGCTCCTCATCGCTGGCGTCCTTATCGCCCCAGCGCAGGTTTTCCTTGATGGTGCCGGAAAACAGCACGTTCTTCTGAAGCACCATGGACACCTGATTCCGGAGGGAATCCAGGTCATAATCCCGGACGTCGATACCGCCTACCCGGACGCTTCCTCCTGTTACGTCATACAATCTTGGGATCAGCTGTACCAGCGTAGACTTGGCGCTTCCGGTGCCGCCCAGGATCCCTACAGTCTCGCCGGATTTGATTTCCAGATTGATATGATCCAGATTCAGGTTCCCCTCGTCGTTCCGGTAGCTGAAGGATACATTATCAAAGGTAATGGAGCCATCGGGAACCTCTGTGACAGCCTGCTCCTTATTGGTCAGGCTGCTCTTTTCATTTAAGACCTCGCAGATACGCTCTGCGGAGGATTTGGCCATGGTCAGCATAACGGCTACCATGGCGATGAACATCAGGCTCATCATGATATTCATCGTATAAGTAAAGAGACTCATCAGCTGACCGGTGGTCATATTGCCCGCCACGATGGTTCTGGCGCCCAGCCAGGACACCGCGATGATACAGGCGTAAACCGTAAACTGCATGGTAGGCATCATGCTGACCATCAGCTTCTGGGCCCGGATCGCGCAGCGGTATACGGCCTCAGAGGCCTTGCCGAACTTCTGCTTCTCATGCTCCTCACGCACGTATGCCTTGACTACCCGGATACCGGTCAGATTTTCCTGGATATCCGCGTTCAGGGCGTCGTATTTGTCGAACATTTCACGGAAATATTTTCCTACACGTCCCATCAGGAAGGCAATGACGATTCCTAAGAATACCAGCGCCACCAGATATACACAGGACAGTCTGGCGTTGATGATAAAGGTCATCGTCATGGCCGTAACCAGCATGACCGGCGCGCGCATCAGCATACGCATCATCATCTGGAACGCGTTCTGTACATTCGTTACATCGGTGGTCAGACGCGTAACCAGTCCCGCGGTAGAGAAATGGTCGATATTGGAGAAGGAAAATTCCTGGATATGATTGTACATTCCTTCTCTTACATTTTTCGCAAATCCGGTAGACGCGATGGCCGCCTGCTTTGCTGCCATGGATCCACAGAACAGGGACGCAAAGGATACCAGAAGCATCACCAGTCCCATCGTGACTACATATTTCATGTTGCCTGTCTCAAGTCCGTTGTCGATGATAGCCGCCATCAGAAGCGGAATGATCATCTCAAAGATAACCTCGAAGACAATAAAAATCGGCGCTGAGATGGCCGTCTTTTTGTACTCGCCTATATAGGCCTTTAATGTCTTCAGCATGTGTGCCCTCCTTGTGTGATTCTTTCTCTATGCTGCTCTAACTGTTCTTCTGTTCCATCATTTTCCGTCATAGTCGCCAGGATCCGATCCAGAAGCTCCAGAAGCTTTGCCTGTTCCTCGTCCGTCATACAGGCGTAGATTCGTTCGTCCAGATTTCTGGCTCCCTCTCCCATATCCTCCATGACCCGATTGCCTTTTTCCGTCACTTCAATGATCCGGTATCTGCCGTCAGCCGGATTGCGCCGCCTGGCGATATAGCCTTTTTCCTCCAGCCGGTTCAGGATTCCGGTCACCGTCGGGTTTTTCAACTGAAACCAGTACTCGATCTCCCTCTGGTGGATTTCCTTGTCCGGATTGCATTTCAGGTAGCAGAGTATCTCCATCTGCATGCCGGTCAGGTTGTATTTCAGAAGATTTTTATCCCACAGCTCGCGGAACTTGTTGTTGATAATCCGAATCCGCTTGCTGATTGGGCTGGGCCCCCTCCTCATTGGTTGATCCTCCTTCTTCGTTTTTGCAAAATATAAATAGGACGCTATATAGCGCCCTATATAGTATCCTATATGTTATTACGATTGTTATGGATTGTCAACAAAATAAATCTTAAAAATGTGTGAACTTATGTTATACTGTCCTTATCTTACTTTAGAAAATCGGGGGAATTTACTATGGAATTTTTAGAATTACTGCACCTGGTTCTCCGGAGACAAAGCTGACCTTTTTAATCCACCGGGAGATTAAGGAAGAGGAGAAGGAGGCTTAAGGAATCCTTTTATCTCCAAAATCCCTTGATATTCTCTGGAAATGCAACTATAATAATATTAAATTACGATTTACTAAATCACGATTTAATATTATTAAGAAGGAGGAGTACCCATGTTCATTGGAAGAGAAGCCGAACTTAAATTTCTGAATGACAAGTATCAGGAAAAAAGCGGCCAGCTTATCGTCTTATACGGCAGACGCCGTGTCGGAAAGACAGAGACGCTCCGCGAATTCTGCAAAGGAAAACCTCACGTTTTCTTTTCCTGCACCCAGACCACGAATCGGGTGCAGCTCCGCAATTTTTCATCCAGAATTCTGAAAGAGGATATCCCGGCGCGCAATTATATCTCTGAATTCGACAACTGGGAGAAAGCTTTTCGGGCTATCCTGGATTTTCCCTACGGAGATCACAAAAAGCTGCTGGTGATTGATGAATTTCCATATATGTGCCGCGGCGACCGGAGTATTCCTTCTATTTTACAGAACCTCTGGGATGCAGAGCTTCGAAACAGTAATGTCATGCTCATTCTCTGCGGCAGCGCCATGAGTTTTATGGAAAAGGAGTTGCTTTCTGAAAAGAATCCGCTTTATGGCAGAGCTACCGGCATCTATAAAATGAAAGAAATGGGATTCTATGACGCGGCCAGATTCTTCCCCGATTATTCAGATCTCGACAAAGTTCTTGCCTACGCTGTCCTCGGAGGAATTCCACATTACCTGCGCCAATGGAATCCTGAGCTCACGATTTCCGAAAATATCAGGCGTAATATCCTGACAAAGGGTTGTATTCTATACAGTGAGGTCGATTTTCTGCTTCATCAGGAGCTGCGGGAGACGCCCATCTATAATTCCATTATTGAGACCGTTGCCCTTGGAAGCACCAGGCTGAATGATATCAGTCAAAAGTCTCTGATAGAGGATACCTCAAAAACCTGTGTTTATCTGAAAAATCTGACGGAACTTGGTATCGTAGAGCGCGAATTCTCCGTAGACGCTAAAATCAAGGAACATGCCAACTCCAACCGAGGAACCTATCGACTAACAGATAATTTCTTCCGCTTTTGGTATGCTTTTGGATTTTCCAATTTTTCACAGCTTGAAGATGGAGATGTGGAAGGCGTTTATCAGTACGTGGTAGAACCGGCCCTCCATGAATTTGCGTCCTTTGCTTTTGAAGATATCTGCCGTGAATTTGTCCGCGAGATGCAGAAGAAAAATGAGCTTCCTTTCCGTTACTCCAAAATGGGCCGTTGGACCGGTAAAACGACTGTACGCGATAATAGCGCACCTAATGGCTTGCGTACTGCTGAAACAGAAATTGATCTTCTGTGCATGGATCGGGACGCTACAAAGTATCTGGTGGGAGAATGTAAATTCAAAGGATCACCTTTTTCTTACTCCGAATACCTTGACACTTTGGCAAAGCTTGCTCCATTGAAAGAAAAGGCTCAATTCTATTATGCTTTGTTTTCGGAAAATGGTTTTGATGAAAAAATCCTTTCCAATGCAGCTGAGAACAGGACGCAGCTTTTTTCATTGCATCAAATTGTAAATCTTTGAAAACCAGGGCCGGGACTTTGTAGTTATCAGATATACAAAGTCCCGGCCCGTCTGTTTTCCTAATCAACCAACTCGGTTTCTGTCTCCTCTGTTTCTTCCTCAGCCGCCTCAAAATCACTAAGCTGGCAGGTAAACGCCGTCGCCAGATAACTGTCGCAGGTATAGATATGATCACCTTCAGAGGTCATCACATATACATTTCCGTCGGAGGCGGTACCGCCAATGGAAACCGTAATTTCGCTGCCGTCCTCCCGGGTGATCGCAATGGTGATGGCCGGATCGGAAAGGCTGTAAGCACTCAGATCCTCCGGCGCTTCGCCCAGATCCCGGACGGCAGACAGGGGATTCAAGCGGCCCCAAAGCGTCGTCAGAGCGTCCTGGTTCAGCTCCATGGACGAATCGTCCGGACTGGCCCAGGTCTCGCCATCATAGCTTAAGCGCAGGGTTCCGTAGGAATTTGTGATGACTGCCTCCCGGATTTCAGCGGGAGCTACCGTCAGGATCGAAAGCTCTTCCATAACGGTATCCGCTTCCTCGCTGTTCCAGTCCGCCCGGCTTACCAGAACATAGGCAAGTCCCAGGACTGCCAGGGCGGCTATGGCCGCCAGCAGTCTTATCTGTCTCTTTTTCCTGGTCATTTACCGTTTCCTCCTTTCAAACCAGATCACGCCGCCTGTCACCAGTAACAGCAGCGGTATCAGAACAATCGTCAGAATTCCCCACAAAAGAGCGCTTCCCGAGGTGACGGTCAGATACTCCGTTTCCATACTCTTCGGTTCTATGGAAATGGTGCTTTCGTGATCCACCAGCTTGCTCATCACATTCATAAACAGGGTACTGTTGCCACCGGATACCATGCTGTCGATCTGTTCGTCCAGCAGCGTCTCCGAGGAAAATACCACCAGCTTCGCTTCCGCATTTTCATCTATGGTTTTTGTAACAACCGCTCCCAGATCGAAGGGGCCTGCGATATCGCCCTCCTCCTGTTCCAAGTTTTCGGATTCCAGGTTGGTCTTGGAATAGGACTGGGCCGATGTGCCAAGCAGGCTTTCATAGGCCAGATCATCGCTGCTATCCGGGCTTTCTGTCATGCCCTGGGCAAAGGCCAGCAGTACATACCGGGAGCTCACATCCGAAGTATAATCCGTGCTCTGGATATCCGGCAGCAGATAATAGGGATAATTGGGCAGGTGATGCTGGCTGTCGCCCTCCAGAACCAGACCGTCAGCCAGGGAAATGCCATAATCAGACAGCAGACTGTCCAGATTCGGCGTATCCTTGTCCGTATAGCCAAGCAGCGTCACTACCTGACCGCCCTGCTCCAGATAGGTCTCCAGTTTCTGTTTCTCATCCTCCGAAATATCGGATACAGCTCCGTAAATGATAACGGCTTTTGCATCCTCCGGGACGGCTTCCTCCGTCAGCAGGCTTAAGCTTTTCAGCTCAATATTCTCTTTTTCGATGGAGGCTGTGACACTGGTGCTCAGCTCTGCCTCGTCATGTCCGGCCAGGGTGTAAACCACCGGCATATCCTCCGCCGTCACATAGGCAATGGCGCTGGTAATCTGTCCTTCGCCGTCGAAGCTGCTTAAGGAGCTGCTGTAGGTAGAATAATCCATGCCATACTGATAGATATCATAATAATCTACCGCCTTGGAACGGCTCTGGCCTACCACCAGCACGCTGTTTTCAGACAGCTTTTCGCTGGTATACTGGGAGACGAAATTCGGGTAAAGCACCGGATCCTTCGTTTCTATTTTGATGTGGGAGGACAGTCCCTTGTAGCGCTCCAGCAGCTCCTGCAGGGTGGCGTCCTCGCTGCCCTCCTGGGCAATCAGATACAGGGTAACGTCCTCGTCAAGCCCCTTTACCAGTTCTTCTGTCTGATCCCCGGTGGTAAAAAGCTTCTGCTCACTCACATCGTATTTCAGATACTGGGAAGGAAGCTTTCCTGCTATCATGTTTACCAGCACCGCAGCCACACAGCCAAAAACCACCATGCTGGCCCGGTAGGTCCCATGCTTTTTCTGCAGAAGCTGCACGGTCAGGAACAGAGCCAGCACAATCACAGTCAGATAATACAGGACGCCTGTCAGATCGAACATACCCTGCACAAAATTGATAAAAGGCTGGTAGATGCAAAGGGCGTTCAAAACTGACGCCACTACCCCGGACGCGCCAATGACATTAGCAATACCGGAGGCCATATTCAGGAAGAACAGGACGCCAAAGGTCAGTACCGCCGCAATGACCTGACTTTCCGTCACCGCCGACAGAAACAGACCGATTCCCAGACACGCCGCTCCGAACAGGGTATAGCCCAGAATTGCCGTATACGCCATCGGCAGGGACACGGTACCGAACTGCAGCAAAATCAGCGGATACAGACACAGGATTGCCATGGGAATCAGAAAGATCGTCACCATGGCCAGATATTTGCCCAGCACGATTTTCCAGAGGGAGACCGGCGCGGTCAGTAAAAGCTGGTCAGTCTTCTGGCGCTTTTCCTCGGCCATGCTCCGCATGGTCAGTACAGGCACGATGATCAGCAGTACAAAATACACTGAGGACAGGATCGCCCCAAAGACCGGATATCCGCCCACCAGGCAGTTGGCCACATAGTAAAGGCTGGTGACTGCCAGCAGTACCGCCATGAAAATGTAGCCAGTCATGGAGGTCAGGTACGCCCGCAGCTCTTTTTTATAAATTGCACACATGTTACTTTTCCTCCTTTTCGTCTGACGTCAGTTCCAGGAACACATCTTCCAGGGACGCCGTGGTGGTCTTTACCTCCAGGCCTTCCACCTGCTTTAGGAGCTCCATGGCTTTCTCACAGGCTTCTTTGCTTCCCCTCACCTGCAGCTCGCAGACATCGGAATGCTTCATGTAGCTGCCCAGATGCTCCGGCGTGTCGCTGGCTACCAGCTTCCCGTGGGAAATGATTAGCACCTGGTCGCAGACGCTGGAAATTTCTGACAGGATATGGGAGCTTAAGATGACGGTATGCTTCTTTCCCAGACTCCGGATCAGCTCGCGGATTTCGATAATCTGCTTGGGATCTAGGCCCACCATGGGTTCATCCAGGATCAGCACCTCCGGATCCCCAAGCAGGGCCTGGGCCAGTCCCACCCTCTGCTTATAGCCCTTGGACAGGTGGCGGATCAGGCGGTTCTCCATATCCCCGATACGGGTTTCTTCCATCACCCGCAGGATCTCCGTATTCCGCTCCCCCTTGGGAAGCTGCTTCAGCTCCGCTGCGAAGCGCAGATATTCCCGTACCGTCATATCCGGATAGAGGGGCGGAAGCTCCGGCAGATAACCCACGCATTTCCGGGCCTTCCCGGGTTCCTCGGCCACGTCATAGCCATTGATGAGAATCTGTCCCTCTGTAGGCGCCAGATAGCCGGTCATCATATTCATGGTCGTGGATTTTCCTGCTCCGTTCGGCCCCAGAAAGCCATATATCTGACCTTTTTCCACATGAAAATTCAGGTGATCCACCGCTGTATTTTTACTGTAGCGTTTCACCAGATCTTTAACTTCGATCAAGTTTCGTTCCTCCTTCACTGTATTCGTCTGACCCTTTTCTTACTTCTGCAATAAAAAAGAGGAGTATCCCTGGACAGACACATCTGTTTAAGGATATTCCTCTTTTGTGTTTTTTCTGAATGAATTGTGTGATTTTTACGTGAAAGTTTTGTGAACGGGTAAAAGTCAGGGCCGGGACTTTGTAGTTATCTGTGTTCATCGTTTATCTGACAGTGTATGCCACCCACGGACGCAAGGTCCGCAGGCAGCACACACTGTCCGCTAAAACGCTGTACACAATGATAACTATAAAGCCCCAACCCGTCCATCTTTTTACTCGTTAGCCAATAACGTCGCTCATATCATATCTACCCGCCGGCTTTCCTGCCAGGAATTTGGCTGCCTGGATAGCTCCCTTGCCGAATACGGCGCGGGAATATGCCCGGTGCTGGAAGGTGATTACCTCGTCGGTGCCGGCGAAAATTACATCGTGATCGCCTACGATCGTACCGCCGCGCACTGCGGAAATACCGATTTCCCGGCTGTCGCGCTTTCTGCGCTCCTGACTTCTGTCATACACATAATGGTAAGCTCCGTCAGAAGCCTCGTTGATGGAATCCGCCAGTGCCAGAGCGGTACCGCTGGGCGCGTCCAGCTTCTGGTTGTGGTGCTTCTCCACAATCTCAATATCAAAGCCTGCTGCCGCCAGAGTCGGCGCAGCTTCCTTCAAAAGCTTCATCAGCAGATTGATACCCAGAGACATATTGGCGGACTTCAGAACCGCCGTCTCCTTCGCAGCCTCCTCCACTCTCGCAAGCTGCTCCTCGGAAAGTCCCGTCGTACACAGAACCACCGGGGTTTTCGTTCTCACGCAATAATCCAGCAGTCCGTCTGCCGCCTTCGCGTTGGAAAAATCAATGATAACGTCCGCCTTCACATCGCACGCGTCAATGGAAGTGAATACCGGATAGTCGTTTGCGACGCCGGTATAACCGTCCACGCCTGCCACTACCTCCGCCTCCGGATCCTCCTTCAGAAGTCCGGTCAGCATCTGTCCCATACGGCCATTACAGCCGTGAAGAATAATCTTTGTCATATCTTATTTTACCTCGATTCCGAAATCAATCATTGCCTGCTTCAGCTGCGCCTGGTGCTCCGGCTCCATCTCTGTCAGCGGCATACGAAGGGGTCCTACCTCAAAGCCCAACTGATTCAGGGCTGCCTTTACCGGGATCGGATTTACCTCGCAGAACAGCTTGTCGATAAGCGGAATCGCCTTCAGCTGAATCGCCAGGCTTCCTGCCGTATCGCCCTCCAGGTACTTCATAACCATATCGTGGGTCTGTCTCGGCGCCACGTTGGAAAGCACGGAGATCACGCCATTTCCGCCCAGGGACAGGATCGGAACCACCTGGTCATCATTTCCGGAATAAAGCTCGATACATCCGTCTGCCAGCTGCATCAGCTTCGCAACCTGGGAAATATTTCCGCTTGCTTCCTTGATACCGACGATGTTCTTCACATTCTTTGCCAGCGCTACCGCCGTCTCCGGCTGAATATTGCAGCCTGTACGGGAGGGTACGTTGTACATGATAATCGGCAGGCTCACAGACTCTGCCACTGCGGTATAGTGGGCGATCAGGCCCTTCTGGGTCGCCTTATTGTAATACGGAGTCACAACAAGCAGCGCGTCCACGCCGTACTTTTCTGCTTCCTGTGACAGATAGATTGCTGTCTCAGTGCAGTTGGATCCGGTACCTGCGATAACGGGCACACGCTTAGCGACGTGCTCTGCGGTAAAGCGGATCGCCTCCAGATGCTCTTCGTGGCTCATGGTAGATGACTCGCCGGTGGTTCCGCAGATGACGATGGCGTCTGTGCCATGTTCAATCTGATAATCCAGAAGCTCTGCCAGCTTCGGAAAATTAATCTCTCCATTTTCGAAAAACGGTGTTACAATTGCAACTGCTGCTCCCTTAAAAATAGCCATTTTTTCTTCCTCCTGGTCTGAAACTATAAAGGTTAAAAAATGAGGCGTACCTGCAATGGCCGCCCCAAAAGAATCCCGTTTCTTATGTGTTATTCCCCGGATAGCGCCCCATCAGAATACTGATGACAGTCATATCGTTCTTCACGGTATGCCCAAGAAACCACTTACAGGAAACAATCTCTTTCGGCGTCAGCCCCTTTCCCTCTTCTTCGTCTATGCCTGCCATATCCGAAAAGGTACTTATGGAAAACGCAACCTCTATCTTTCTTCCTATTTAATTATATGAACTATGTTTAGACTAGCACAGTGACTGTTGCTTGTCAATGTCTTTATTTCCGTGTGTTGATGCAAAATACATCGTCGGCGTAGGGATACAGCTCGTCAAACATCTTGATTCCTGTCAGCACCAGCTCGGTATCGCCGTCTCCGGCCTCCAGAAGCGCCTTCATTTCCTCTATGCTGATGATCCCCTTATCCACCAGACCCAGCACCTCGTCGAGAATCAGAATATCGCAGCCGTCTGTGGTCAGAACCTTTCTGGCAAAATTCATACCGTTGCGGATATTCATAATTTCTTCCTGCTGCTCCTCCGGCGACAGTTCTTCAAAGCTCAGATCCGATTTTTCAAAACAGAATACTTTGATTTCCGGCTCCAGACGCTTGATAAAATCAATGCGTTCTCCGACCTTCCCCTTCAGGAACTGTATAATAATAACGGATTTTCCTGCGCTGGCCCCGAAGATTCCCTGTCCAAGCGCCGCCGAGGTCTTGCCCTTTCCTTCGCCGCAGAAGACAGTTACATGTGCTTTCCCCATTTTTTATACTCCCTTACCGTTCACTCCATTCACAGCAGCTTTCCATACAGGAGCTGTGAAACATCTGTTTCATGATACCTTGGAAATTAAGCCTATCATACAACAAAACAGAAGGAAATGCAAGGGATCAGTATTCGTACTCCAGCTTGCTTACGGACACCTCATAGGCAATCCGCCGCTCAGACTCCGTTTCACTGAGCTTTTTTACATATTCCCGGCTCTGGATTCTGCCCCAGATCTGGGCGTGGCCGCCCACCTCAAAGCCGGAGGCGAAGCGGGCGTTCCGGCCCCAGCAGATACAGGGAATGTAATCGGATTTCCCATAGGGACGGTTGACCGCAATGAGCAGATCCGCGATCTCCCTGCCCAGGGGCGTCTTCCGGTAAACCGGAGGCTTGCAGATATAGCCGTCCAGGAAAATCTGGTTGGTCTTGGCATTTTCCGGCTCCTCCTCCGGGAATTCCACCTCCCGGGCAAATACCGACAGCACCAGACGGTTCCTCTTCTCTTCGTGCCGGTTGTAGGAACGGAACTGTCCGCCGATACGGATAAAGGCTCCCACATAATCCGCCGTTACGTCAATCAGCCGCTCGGAAATCATCACCGGAATCAGATCCGCCGAGTCAGACAGGCGGCGGACCAGAAGATCCATCATGTAAAATCCTTCCCCGAATACCTCATGACTGAACGTAAATCCCGATACAATTTCTCCGCTTACCGACACCTGGTTGTTCTCAATTACCTTATCTGACATAGTTTGTGTTCTCCCTTCTTCTGCCTTTGGAAATCGCGTTTTTTGCCTGTTTCCGCCGGACTCCTGTATTATTCATAAATATATATGCCCAGATTTTTCCATTTAGAACACCTTCCCTAAAAAAATTTAGGGGAAACCAGATTTTCCTTGTAATTAGCCGAAAATGTGATAAACTATATGGGTTGACGAAGTTTTATAGATTGAGGAAATGATTTATGAAAAGAGAAGATATCAGAAATATTGCAATTATTGCCCATGTAGACCATGGTAAAACCACACTGGTAGACGAGCTTCTGAAGCAGAGCGGCGTATTCCGCGCCAATCAGGAGGTCGCGGATCGTGTCATGGACTCCGGCGATATCGAGCGTGAGCGAGGCATCACCATTCTGTCCAAGAACACGGCAGTCACCTATAAAGGCACCAAGATCAATATCATCGACACCCCGGGCCATGCGGATTTCGGCGGCGAGGTAGAGCGTGTCCTGAAGATGGTAAACGGCGTTGTCCTGGTGGTCGACGCTTTTGAGGGCGCGATGCCCCAGACCAAGTTCGTGCTGCGGAAAGCCCTGGAACTGGATCTTCCGGTTATCGTCTGTGTCAATAAGATTGACCGTCCGGAGGCCCGCCCCAACGAGGTAGTAGACGAGGTTCTGGAGCTGTTCATGGATCTGGACGCTTCCGACGAGCAGCTGGACTGCCCCTTCATCTTCGCTTCCGCCAAGGCAGGCTACGCTATGCGCAGCCTGGACGATGAGCCGAAGGATATGACTCCGCTGTTTGAGACCATTCTGGACTATATCCCTGCTCCGGAGGGAGATCCGGAGGCCGGAACCCAGGTTCTGATCAGTACCATCGATTACAACGAATATGTAGGCCGTATCGGTATCGGTAAGGTGGACAACGGTACGATCCGTGTCAATCAGGACATGGTCATGGTAAACCATCATGACCCGGACAAGTTTAAGAAGGTAAAGATCAGCAAGCTCTATGAGTTTGACGGTCTGAATAAGGTGGACGTATCCGAAGCAACCGTGGGATCCATCGTAGCTATCTCCGGTATTGCGGATATCCACATCGGTGATACCCTGTGCTCTCCGGAGAACCCGGTAGCCATTCCGTTCCAGAAGATTTCCGAGCCTACCATTTCCATGGACTTCCTGGTAAACGACAGTCCCCTGGCCGGTAAGGAAGGCAAATATATCACCTCCCGTCATCTGCGCGACCGCCTGTTCCGGGAGCTGAACACCGACGTCAGCCTGCGCGTGGAGGAAACCGAATCCACTGAGCGCTTCAAGGTATCCGGACGGGGCGAGCTGCATCTGTCCGTCCTCATCGAGAATATGCGCCGCGAGGGCTATGAGTTCGCAGTCAGCAAGGCAGAAGTGCTCTACCACACCGATGAGAAGGGCAAGAAGCTGGAGCCTATGGAGCGCGCTTACATTGATGTAGACGACGAATATGCCGGAAACGTCATCCAGAAGCTGGGCGAGCGCAAGGGCGAGCTTATCAATATGCACAGCAACGGCAACGGCGCGACCCGGTTGGAATTCCTGATTCCGGCCAGAGGACTCATCGGTTACAGAGGCGAGTTCATGACCGATACCAAGGGTACTGGTGTGCTGAATACCATTTTCGAGAACTACGGTCCCTACAAGGGCGATATCCAGTACCGGAAGCAGGGATCCCTGATTGCCTTCGAGGCGGGCGAAGCTATCACTTATGGTCTGTTCAACGCCCAGGAGCGCGGTACCCTGTTCATCGGACCGGGCGAAAAGGTTTACGCCGGCATGGTAATCGGCCAGAACGGCAAGGCAGAGGATATCGAGCTGAATGTCTGCAAGACCAAGAAGCTGACCAACACCCGTTCCTCCAGCGCCGACGAGGCTCTGAAACTGACCACACCCCGGGTACTCAGCCTGGAGCAGTGTCTGGAGTTTATCGATACAGATGAGCTGTTGGAGATCACTCCGAAGAGCTTAAGAATTCGTAAGAAGATTCTGGATCCGACCCTGAGAAAGAGAGCCGGATTTAAGAAAGCGTAAAACTAAGAGGGGGCGGCCTTTCGGCCGCGCCCTCTTATATATCTGTCACCTTTATGCTTCCTTCTTTTCCTCGTGATACTCTTTCTCCGTATTCACGCTCCAGATATTCTTCTTATCCTTTCGGCCGCTCAGGATATTGTCCACAGCCTCGAAGGAGGTAGCCATGGAGTGGTCCATGTTGTTGTAGCGGTGCTGACCGTTACGGCCTACGCAGTACAGGTTCTCAAAGGTATCCAGGTACTGAATCAGGTCGTCCATATGGTCATAGGTATCAAAGTAAGCCGGGTATGCTTTCTTCACCCGCTCTCTGTGGGAATCCAGCACGTCCTTCTCGCTGGTGATGACGCCCATCTTTACCAGCTCGGAGATACCGAACTTCACCCACTCCTCTTCGCTCATGTTCCAATACTTATCGCCCTCGCTGCAGAAATACTCCAGACCAATCCATACCTTGTGATCCGGATCGGAAACCAGATACGGGGACCAGTTGTTGAACACCTGGATACGGCCCAGCTTTACGCCCACGTCCTGCACGTAAATCCAGCAGTCCGGGACAATATTGTTCAGGGTCTTCAGCTTCGTCTCATTCTTCAGATTCAGCTTATCCACCAGCAGTCCCACCGTCACGAAATCACGATAGGGCAGTCCAGCCGCAATCTTGCTCATCTCTTCCGGCACATCGTTCATGCCGCCTACCAGATCCTTCACCGGCATGGAGGAAATGAATATGTCGCCCTCGATGGTATGCTCCTCGCCGTTCTGTACGTAGGACAGGCTCTGTACCCGGCCGTCCGCGGTATGCAGTCTGGTCACCTTGCAGCCCTTACGGATCTCGCCGCCCATCTTCTCTACCTCAGACGCAGCGGTCTCCCAGAGCTGGCCCGGGCCGTACTTGGGATAATTGAACTCCTCGATCAGGGAGGTCTGTACCTGGTGCTTGTCCTGCTTCTTCGGCACCAGCTTCTGTACGTTGTCCTTCAGGATTCCCATAATGGAAAGTCCCTTGGTACGCTGAGCACCCCAGGAAGCGTCAATCTCGCTGGGGTGACGTCCCCACAGCTTCTCGGTATAGCCCTCGAAGAACATGGAGTACAGCTTCTTGCCGAAGCAGTTGATATAGAAGTTCTCCAGGGAATCCTCCGGCTTCTTGGCTACGGCAGCCTTCAGATAGCTGAAGCCCGCCACCATGGTGGTGGCAAAGCCCATGTTCTTGATAGTAGTCGCATTGACCTTGACCGGATAGTCGTAAAACTTCTTTCCGTAATAGATACGGGATACACGGTTACGTGTCAGCATCACCCGGTCTTCCTTCTCCGGATCCGGTCCGCCCTGGGCAAGAGGAACGGTACGTCCCAGCACGCGGTCGTCATAGGAGGGCGCACCCTGCAGGGGCATAATCTCGTCCCACCACTTTGTTACCCGGTCGTCCTTGGAGAAGAAACGGTGTCCGCCGATATCCATCCGGTTGCCATTGTAACGCACTGTGCGGGAGATACCGCCGATCTCCTGACTCTCCTCCAGAATCAGTACCTCATACTCGTCCGACTTTTTTAATAACTCATACGCCGCCGTCACACCTGCCGGTCCGGCGCCTATAATCACTGCTTTTTTCATGTAAAGCTCCTTTTTCCCGATTGTTCTCTTGATCTTCTCTGTGCTTCCTGCTCCCTTTCCGAAAGGCACACGTTTTCTTTATTGTACACGATTTTTCCCCGAATGTAAACAGGGGGTACAGAAAAATAGTGTCGGCCGAGGCCGACACTATTTTTTTCCGTCACCGTTTCCGGCAACCTTGTTTATCCAATTTTCTTTCGCTTCCGGTACATAACCAGCAGCAGAATCAGAACAGTTCCGCCCGCGCATGCCAGCAGCAGGATACCCTGACTGTTTTCTTCCGCCGTTACCTTCAGTGCTTCCAGGTCAATGCCTGTATTCTTCAGCAGTCCGGCAGACTTCAGCGCCGTCAGCTTCTGGTTTTCGCTTACCAGGGAAGCCTGCGGCTTTTTGCCGTCCAGCAGATCCTGTTCGCTGTAAACCTCGTACTCGCCGGTCTCGCTGTTCATGGCGATGACGTAGCCGTCGGTGGGCAGCTCTTTCTTATCTCCGCTTCCCTTACCGGTTCCGTCCGCCTCCGTGGAGCCTCCGGCTTCCGCGCCTTCCGCCACACTGTAGGCAGCAGCGCTGTCAATGGCTGTCTGCACAGATTTTCCATAGAGAGCCAGAAGCTCTGCGGCCTCCTTCTCTGATACGCCCTCTGCCATCAGCTTCTGCTTCAGCTTTCCGGCGTTCACGGTGTCTGTCAGAAGCGTCTCCGCCGTATCCTTCAGACTTTCCGCATTCTCCGGCGTAATCACTGCCGCTTTCGTCTGTTCGCCGCCTTCCGCGCGCTTCTCGCCGGTCGCCAGCTCCGTCAGAGCGTCCTCAAGGAGCGCCCCTGCTTCTTCCAGGAAGCCCTGTCCCTTCGGTCCCTTGGCCTGCAGCACTTCTTCCTTCCAGTCGGCTCCCGCTGCGTTCAGCGTGCCATCCACCAGGTTGGTGCCCACGGTTACCCGGTCTGCGCTTCTGGTATCTTCCTCTACGACGCCCTCGCCGCCTCCGGCCTTGCCGATGACATTCAGCGCCGTATCCGTATCGATCGGCTCCTGCGCCAGATTGCCGGCCAGATCCACAGCAGCCAGGTAAGCGGTATTGTCCGCCTTCCGGAACTGGGACTTCAGATCCATCAGCCAGATGGTCGCGTAATTTACGAAATTCAGTTTCTTCTGCTCTCCGCTGTCCTTCGCCACCAGGGTTCCGGTCAGATACTGGAAGGCCGCCACCGTATTATCCTGGTAGCGAACCAGCAGAATCGGCTCCGTACCGCGGATATTGCCTGCCAGCTCGCCCAGTCCGCTGTTTTTCAGCTCGGTGGGCCAGTGCAGCCGGTCACCCAGATCCTTCACGCTTCCGTCCGCCGTCAGATAGGACAGATACTGATACTGATTCTGTCCATTGGCGTAGACGTCCGCAATGATATCATGGATTCCCGCTCCGTCCGCGTATGCCGTATCCACATCTACCGCGAAGGTCTGTCCCTCCTTGGCAAATAAGCGGAACCGGCGCGCCGCCGTCAGTCCGTCTGTGGTAGCCAGAGAATATTCGGAATACAGATCCAGAATCGTTCCGCTGTCTGTATAAGTGGTGTATGCCGCCTGGCTGTTCAGACACGCCGTTCCTACAGCCGCCTTCTCTACGCCTCCGGTGACTTCACCTGTGGTCAGATCTACGATCTGTCCGTCTTCCTTCAGTGCCTTTGTTCCATAGAGATGTACAAAGCTTCCCTCTGCCGCGAACGCCTGATCCGCATAGGCTCCGGCCTGCTCTGCCCCATTCTCACTCTCCTCTGCCTTCAGGGCCTCTGCCAGCGCCGATACGGAGACTACGCCGCCGCTTCGGATATAATACTGGTCGCTGCCGCTGGAGGACAGGGTTCTCGCAAGGGTTGCCGGATCCACCGCATAGGTTTCACAGGTCTCACCCTCCATCTTCAGTGTCAGTGTCAGATAACTGTTAAAATCATAGCGCAGACTGATGGTCGCCCCGCCTCCGCCGCTTCTGGAAGCCAGAAGCTCGTCGATGGAGCCGGACGCAGTCACATCACCCTCCGTATTCTCCACCTGCCAGGTCAGGCCATAGCCCATGATATCCTCCGGCACATCGATATTCAGCCGGTCGATTCCGCTGGCGTACAGCTTCAGGGTATCCGGCTCCACCGCAATATCCGCATCGGAATACAGAAGGGAGATACCGGACGCGTCGCTTCCTCTGGCCGCTGCCGGAAGCAGGATACCGTCCTGTCCCGCAAAGCCATTCTGTAATTTATCTGCATTAACCTTGTTCATTCCGTAACACTGCTTCAGATACCAACCCGAAGCCACATAGCCCTCCGGTTTTTCACCGTCCGTAAACAGAATATAATTCCAGCTATTAGAACGCAGCCACGGGAACGTCACTGTGGTTCCCTCCTTCTGGCAGACACGGGTATCAAAGATTCGGTCATTACCGGATCCATCATGCAGATATAAGCCGTTCTGAGTCACCTTGTTGTAATAGAACCAGCCGGATGCAAGCACCTCGTCGCTGACCTTCGCAGTCTCCTTTGCTTTCTCCTCCGTCAACGTCTTTTTGTTGTCCGCTTCTACCTTGGGTATAATCTGTCCCAGCTGTGTTGCGATGGTGGGTTTCTCACTCTTGATTCCCTCATAGACACGCAGGTAACCGATTCCCTCGTCGTTTCCTGTATCGGTGATTTCTGCCACATTGTTATAGGTAAGCTTCAGGGTTGTCACGCTGGCGCAGTTCAGGGAAACCGGAGCCAGTACAAGCTTGTAGTAATAATTCTGACTCAGATACGGGGTGTAACCGGTGTCTCTGTCATCCAGTTCCTTACCGTTCTCCGGGTCGATGGGACGCAGACCCTTGTCAAAGATGCCCACAAAACCTCCCACGTTATAGCCTCCGGAAATCTTACCGGAGATGATGGAGGAATACACCTTCGTCTGCGGATAAGCCAGCTCGGCAACTGTCTCCGCAGTGGCTGACGCCTGGCTGGTAAACTTCTGACAATAGCCCAGAAGCTCCCCGGCAAAGCCGCCTGCATTCTGCCGACTGGCAGATACCGTCGCTCCGCTTTCATGACGATAATGCTTTCCGCCAGTCACCAGACCAAAGACGCCGCCTGCATAGCTGTCCGCGGAAACGGTCACGCTGTCGTCAATCAGGATAAAGGTTGTATCCTTTCCATAGCAGGCTCCGGCCAGACCGCCCGCATAGCTGCCGGCTTTGATCTGAGACCCGGTAACAAAGCAGTCGATATAGGCGTTGGTTCCGGTCGAGCTGTGGCTTGCCGTATATCCGACGATGCCGCCTGCATAGCTGTCCGTAGCCGTAATGGTACTGCCCTCCACCTTACTGTATCTTACATAATAGTCAGGAATTGCGCCTGCGACGCCTCCGGCATTCTGCTTTGCCTGAATCTGACAATTTACAACAGTCTCATAGTTATAGTTATCACCGTAGCCTGAGATGCCTCCGGCTCCTTTGCCTTCTGTGGTTACTGTACAGTTCTCCACATAGTCGTATTGTGCTGCCGAGCTTCCCAGTTGTCCTGTAACGCCACCGGCATAGTAGGACGCCGGGTCGGTCTGGGTCACGGTATTACCCTTACTGTAATTTCGCCGGGTTCCAGAAGCAACTCCATAGACGCCTCCGGTCTGATACATTCCGCTTACGCTGGAATTGGTAACCCAGCAATAATAGAACAGATCCGTATCCTGCCAGCTCTTGTCCACCATATAATCCTCAAGCTGGCCGTACCGCTGGTTGATATTACCGCCCAAAGCGCCGCTCTGCTGACAGCCGGAAACCCGAATCTGGTCCACGTAGCAAAGGGTCACATAATTCTCACTGTATCCCACCAGACCACCGGTATAAACAGAATTGCTGTTCTTCGACGTGGTTATCGACACGTTGAAATTATAATCTCCCGCGCCTGTCTTGGTTCCCACCGCACTGCAATGGGTGATACCACTCATATTGTATCCAATCAGGCCGCCCGCACGACTCAGGTAGGTAGCCGGCGCGTTATATATCCTACTGTCCTTCGCGCGCACATACTCCATGCTTCCCCGGTTATCCGCAATACAGCCTACCCGATCCGACGCCTTTCCTGCGTAAATCGTATTGGTATCAAAATCTACAAAACGGATATTACCCGTATTTCTTCCGATGATACCTACATAGCTGCCATCATAAGAGCCATTGTTCCAATCAAACTTAGCGATACAGATGCCCTGCATGGTTCCCTGCAGAACCCGGATCATGCTCTGGCTTGCTGCCGTGGCCTGTATACTTATATTCGAAAGGGTCTTCATCGGTACGTCTGTCTTCTGTCCCTCCGCCTCCTGATACAACAGATAGTCCTTGCGGACAGACTCTTTATCAAGCTTGTTCAGAATATCTTCCTCTTTCTCTACAAAGCCTGCGCCCTCCAGACGGTTGATATTCAGATTGATCAGATCCGGGTCTGTAATCGTTCCCAGGATGCTGAAATCCAGATCCGTTTCAATCAGGAAGTTCTGATAATTCTTTCCCTCCTGCTTCATCGCTCCGTACCAGGTGCTCAGATCCTCCTTTGAGCCTTCCAGATCCGCCTTTCCGTCCGTGTCTGTATTTACTACTGACAGGATATGGATATACAGCGGAGAACCGAAATCCAGCTCGTCTCCCAGCTCCCAGAGAGTTCCGGAGTTGTCCGTATAGCCATATGTGGCCTGATAGGTATCCCGATAGGTAATGATCCTTACATTGTCTGTCATATGAAGCTTCAGTGTCTCTCCATCGTCGCCCCAGGTAAAGCGCTCTTTGTTTTCACTCCAGCAGAGTTTTGGATCCGTCTCCGCGCCTGCGGGAACTAGATTCAGCTCCATGCCCGGAACCGCAATTCCGGAAAGGGCTGTCTTCAGGGTTTTATAAAATGCTTCACTTCCTGCTTCCTGTGCTTCCTGTGACAGTCCCGGTGTCTTCAGATCCAGTGTAAAGTCCAGCTTATACGCCTTTTTCGTCTCGTCATAGTCCGCCGTTGCGCCTTCTTCCACAACGAAATCCACACTGCCCGGCAATGCGAAGGCAATATCCAGATCATCCTGACCCGGCAGCAGCTTATCTTCCGCGAAATTCATCAGTTTCGGCAGATAGCCACTGGTTACACCACTGTAATTGAAGCAATAACCCAGATTCAGGTAATACCAGTAGTTGGCCTCCAGCTTAAGCTCCTCGCCTGTAATCAGCGCGTTGGCGTCCAGCTCATCTTCCAGGATTTTACTGTTTATCTGCTGCCCGCTGTAGGCATAAGAGGTGGTAAAGCTCGTTCCGTCACTGGTGATAGCGCCTGCGATCCGGCCCACAGAATCTGCCTTACCGCTCACATTACCCACAGACAGAAGCTGACTTACCCGGCTACTGCTGTTGACACGGCCGACGATACCGCCTGCCACCGCGCTTCCGCTGATATCCACCTTGGCCCAGCTTCGGTTCAGCCTACCATTGGTGAGACCGGTGATACCGCCCGCCTCTCCACTTGTGGTATAGATTCGTCCCTGGGCATAAGTCTTGGACAGACTGCTACTGTAGCTCGCCTCTCCGCAGATACCGCCGACGCCCACCACATTGGCCTGAGCGTTGCTTACATCCAGATTCAGTCCTGCCGCATAGCAGTTCTCGACGATACTTGCGCTGTTGTTGCCCATGATACCGCCCAGACGCAGGGAGCTGGTCTTCTCCTCCGCTTCTACCTTCAGATCCCGCACTACACAGTCCCTCATGGTACTGTTGTTCAAATCGGCGACGATACCGCCTGCGTACTGATAGGGATTGCGGATCCGGATTCCCTTCACATAGACGCCGGTGATCTCCGTCTGCCCGGCAGCCTCTCCCAGGATTCCCGCATAGGGCGTGGTAGCGCCGCTCGCATTCTCAATCCATACATTTTCAAAATTCAGATCCTTTATCACTGCCCCGTTCGTGTAGGGAATCAGTGTCTGGGTTCCGCTTTCGGAGGTACTGTTGGCCGTTGACAGCTTCAAATTCCGGATCGTATGGCCTGCGCCGTCCAATTTCCCGTAGAACGGATTCGCTCTGGTGACTCCCCGGTAGAGAACCTGGGCCGCCGTCCGGTGGTCATCACCGGAGAAGGCTGACATATCGATATCCTCTGCCAGACGGTAGTTGCCGGATTTATCCGTAAAGGCCGTCAGCCAGTTATCCTGGGTCACCTTCTTATAGAAGCTTACCGCGATACTCCGGTTGATATCCCGCACGTTTCCGGTGAGAACGCCCAGCTCTGTATCCAGGGACAGCAGCTTATACTCGTCCCGGTACTGCTCATTGGGCCATACGCGCACCTTCACATACCAGAAATTTCCCTCCGGGCTCTGCTCGTAGGAGGACTGGGCGATGGTTTCCTTCGTAGCCTCTGTCTGCTTCTGATCCGTCACAAACAGTCCGTCTATCTGCAGATTCTTAATTTTCCAGCCTCTTACATTGCTGAAGGTCAGAGTCATATCTGCATATTCGTTCTGGAGATCGGTCACCGTTGCTCCCACATAGCTGACTTCGCCTGCCTCCGCAATCTTCTGATACAGAAGCTTCTCCTGTCGGTTTACAAGCGTCTCTGTCATCTGGACACGGGGATAGAAGCCTGCGTCCACATCGCTCATCACAAAGGCATTCTCGGAATTGACCGTACTGTTATAGAAGGTCTTATCCATCATCCGGTTCAGATTGCCTCCATTCTCCAGGGCACCTGCAGCCTTTTTTTCATAAGCTGTAGCCGACGTCGTAAAGTAGAAGCTGTTCCGGAATCTGCTTTTCAGTCCTGTATCGCTCGTGCCGCAGCCTGTGGGGGTATATTTCGTATAGAGCTTGTAATAACGGCCCCAGCCGGCACTCTCACTCTTATCCCAGTACAGCTCCTGCAGATCGCCCATCGTAAAGCAGTTGGAAACTCTTCCGCCATTCACGTAACCTACCAGAACGCCGTTCGTATTCATATTACCGCCAAATTCCTGATTCTCACCGACTCTCTTGTCGCGCTCGACACCTACCGTCATCAGGCTGTAGACATTCTTGATGCTGCCGCCGCTCTGGTTGGAGGCCACGATTCCTCCCACATAGCTGGTGTCCGCGGTTTCGGTGTTACCTCTGTAATCACCGGTAATGGACTGGAGCCAGCGGGAGCTATAGGCCATACCATTCTTAATGGCGCCATAATTGTATACGGTCAGACCGCCGAAATAGTTGCCCACATAGTTATTGGAGCCGCCTGCGTAATACAGGGCGAAGTTCTCAATGGTTCCCCAGTTATTCTCAAACAGACCAGAACAGTTATTTTTCTGATAATAGCCGCTTCCCAGATCCAGGTTGATGAGAATATTCTGTACGATTCCGTAGTTATCATAGGCCAGCGGATTAATATTGCTCAACCTCCGCCGTTCCACAGTGGTATCGATTCTGGGACAGAATTCCAGGTTCTCCAGCACTGCCGCGCTGCCCAGGGTACGGAATATACGGGTGCTGGACGAGCTGCAGGTTATGGATACCTTATGGCTCTGGAAGTCAATGGTTCCGTTGAAGGGATATCTGTCGCTTCGTACCACATAGGTATTATCCGGAATATCCAGATCTGCCGTCACCACGAAATCTGCTTCCTTGTAACGGACCAGCTTATACAGATCGTCCTCACTGGCAATGACATACTTGGGCCGGTCTGCAGAGAAGGTCAGAGTATCCAGGGTCAGCGTTCTGCCCCGGTAGGTCGCTGTCAGTACAAATTCATAGCTGGATCCCGGCGTACATTCGAAGGTAAACCGGGTGCTGCCCCGTCCTCCTGCTTCCGCGTTCTCATAGCCGATGAGCAGCTCCTCCACCTTAAAGGGCAGATCTCCCCCTTTGATTTCCTGGCCGTCCTTGTACATACGAATCGTGTATTTGGCATTATTGACCAGGTTTCTCCGGCTGTCCTTTACCTCTGCGCTGACTACTGAATTCATCTTACTCCGGTCGGCGCTGTTCAGCCAGTCCTTCTGCTCCTTATCTACCACATAGAGGGCCGGCGAACGGTCCGCGTTCGCTCCGGCTCCGCCAAGCTTAACCGCCTTCGCACCGGCCGGAATATCCGCCGCGCAGCCGGGATATACTGTTACTTCCTTAAGTACATTCCTTCCTTTTTTATCAGAATAGAAGGTATAGATAGCCTGGTTACTGCTATCCTGGCGTACCGTCAGAATCAGGGCGTCCTTTCCGGCGTTCGCCCGGATGTCTTTCGTCCCGTCTGAACTGATGGTCAGAATCGTATTCTGCTTATATTCCACGCCGTCCTTCAGGGCTTTTTCTACAATCTCGGCTCCCTCTTCCTTCTCCATTGCGTAGCAGCCGCCTACGTAGAAGTTATACTCGCCCTTATAGTCGTTGACTGCGCTGTATCGGATATACTTTGCGTTCTCCGGCGCCTGGATATAGCTTCCGTTAAATATCCTGCCTCTGCATGAATTGTTATAGAAGCATCTCAACGGCTCCTTATTCTCATTGTAGAAGGCCACATAAGACTCATAGGCGTCATTCTCCCGGACATGGTCGAAATAGTAGACCTTGCCTCCCTCTACCTCCAGAAAATCGGTCGTTCTCCAGCTGCCATTGCCGGAAAGTGTTCCATTTGCGTTTATGATCTGGCCTTTGTTTTCCTTGCCGTTAAAGACGTCAAAATCCTCCAGCAGATAACTCTTCTTATTATCCCCCCGTCCGGTCAGTGAGAATGCCAGTCGATCCAGACTCAGACTTCCGCTAATACCGTCTCCGGCCGTAAACGTATAACTGAACAGAATCAGATTGTTGTAACGGTAAGAGGTCGTACCGGAACGGCGGATCTGGTCTGCCGAAATTGTAACCGTATAGGTGCTTCCCACACGCAGATCCTTGATCTGCAGTGTGTCTGAGAGCTTGCCGCCCGGCTTCTTCCCGTCGCTGTAGTCGATGGTATAAGATTTGGATACGGAGCCGTCACTGACCGTGATCTTTCCGTTGAAGATGGACTGATCCGGGTCGTTAAACTCCACATCGTAGAAATCGATCTCAGAAGAATATACCATAATATCGCTGTAGGTCAGCTTCGGCATCTGACGCAGTGTGCTAAACTGCACCCTTCTGGTGCTGTTGGTACGTCCTGAGATATCGTGGGTCTTTTTCCCCTGCTTTGCATAGGTCGTCAGGTAAAGCTGGTAACCGGTAAAGGACTCCAGACTTCCCTCTCCGAAATCCAGTCTCAGGATCCTGGTGCCGTTTGATGATGTAAATAATTTCCAGAAGTTCTCGGTGGTTCCGGAAGCAAAATCCGGGTACACCAAAACCACCTTCGGCTCCGGTTTCGTCCGGTCTGCCCAGGTGTAATCGTCTCCAAAAATCTCAGCCAGCGTAAAGCTGCTTTGAGCCTCGCCTGCGCCGCCCTGACCCTCTACAGCCAGCGCTTCCAGACGCTCCTTCTTCAGATCTCCGGTAAAGACCTTCTGATCCGTTCCGGTCTTGGTAAGCACCATATTGATGGTATCCACATAGCCATTCTTAAAAAGTCCCTGCTCTGTGCTCCGGAAATTGATCTGGGTATCTACCTGCTGTGCTGTGGCAGATTCATATACCGTTCCTGTTTCTGCCGTCTCCTCCTGCGTCTTCACATGATATGCCGTTATAACATAATTCACGCGTCCATAGCTGCTTAAGGAGATGGTAGATGCGTTCAGGGTGCCAAGCAGTTTCTCCGTCTGCGGGCCATAATTATCCTGCAGATCGTAATCTCCGTAGACCAGAAGCTGATACTGCTCGCCTGCGGTCAGATTTTTAAAGGTTATGTCCTTGGTGGAACTGAAATCTGCCACAGAAATTTTCTCTTCCCCTACCAGATTTTCTTCGGAGGCTTCTCCCTGATACAGCTTCAGGGTGATATCGGAATCCGCGCTCAGCGCGCTGTGTCTGTCGTCCAGAGACACTTGGAAGCGCAGCTCCTGGATACTGTCTGCTTTATTGTCATTATTGACGGTTACTGCCTTCACGGTAGGCAGCATCCGGCTGGTATAGCTGGTTCCGGAGGGGATATAATTTCCCTTTCCGCCCACGATGCTCAGACTCTTCTCCTTCTCATCCACCTGGTTTTCCTGATAACCACTTTCAATATTAGTCAGACGGTTGCCAAACAGGTCGTAAAACTCGATGGTGTAATCCACCCGGGAATTGGCCGGAATACTGAACTGCTTCACATCAGACAGATAGTCCGCGCCCTCCTTCTTATACAGATAATTACGGTCCAGAACCAGAGAGCTCATGGTCAGTGCCTTGCTCTCTCCTGTTACCGTAGTGGTGTTGCTGTCATTGCGATCATAGGTTTTGATATTTACGACAGCCTTACTAATCTTCTTTACTACATTCTGATTCGGACCGGAAATCCGCAGATCATAGATTTGAATCTGATTCTGCAGATAATGCTCGTCCAGTTTTGACGCTTCCAGATCCACATAAACCGGATCCATGGTGTCCATGGCCTTGGTTGTCACACGGTTTTCAAAGCTATCATAGAAGCTGACGGTCTTTGTCTCCAGTCCCTCTGTATAATAGGTCAGGTTTCCTTTGATATAAATTGTCGTGTCAGGCGGCAGGTTATCGATGGTAAAGGGGCCCGCCATCTTATAAGTACGACGATACATCAGCTGGTACTTCTTAATATCCGCCACGTTTCCGGCAGAGCTTCCATCCTCATTGGCCGGAACCCAGTAAAGCTCCAGAGTCACACGCTTCAGAACCATGGACGGATCGTTCAGCGTCAGATTGCCGGACAGACTGTAGATATCCGTAGTCAGATCGGTCAGTTTTCCGGTGGGCGCCACGAAGGGAATCTTCACTGCTTCACCCGGTACACTGGGCCCGTTATCCGTCTTATCCCCACTGTTGTCTCCGTTCTCTACGCTGTTGCCTGCGTTGTTGCCGGAACTGCCGCTTCCTGTGGAGCCTGCGGAGGAATTGCTGTCCGAGCTGCCGCTTCCATTACCGGAGGAGGAGCTTCCTGAGCTTTCCGAATCTCCTTTTCCGGAGTTGGAGATCGCGGAGCTGTTCTGATCGGTGGTCTTATCTGCAGCCGCCTGATCCACTCCGGGCTTTAAGGGGTATTCTTCTTTTGCTTCTTCTCCCCTGTTGTCCGCTTCCTCCAGATTGTTATCGTTTTCTCTCTGATCGGAATCAGCGTAATCGCCTTTTTCCGGAATCAGCGGCTCTCTCTCCGGCTCGTCGCCCTTGGGGTTCAGATCCGAGCTGCCTTTTCCGTTTACCAGATCCAGCTTCTGCAGAAGCTCGTCATAGCTGTAGGTCTTATCTGCGATGGTCACTTCCGCCATAGAGGTGGACATCACTTTTCCAAAGGACAGATCTTCCCCCTCATTCCGATAGAAATTCAGGGTTGTCTCGTCCATATAGAGAATACTGTTCGCCGGCAGTACGTAGGTCTGACCCGGGATCTTTACCGTCATCGGACGGGCATTCAGGATCAGTCCGTTGGACAGGCGCGCGAACAGAAAGCTGTCGTCGTCAGCCTGGGTTTTGTCATAGTTGTAGGTCATGCCGTCAGCCAGGTACATACCGGTGAAGCTGTCCAGCGTCTCAAATTCCTCGTTGTACAGGGACGCATTGTTCAGCAGGAACAGCACCGACCCGCCGTTGTTTACATAAAACGGGAGAGAAGCGTCTGCTTCGATTTTATCTGCTCCCACATACATGGAGCCCAGACGCAGATAAACCGGATCCCGATCCGATACCTCGGTCAGCTCCAGCTTCTGTCCCTCTTCCCCGGTTCCGTTTTTCAGGGTCCGGAATACGCCGCTGTCCGTCACCACGGCCGCATTCTCTGTCAGATGGGTCAGTACCTTCATCTGATAGAAATACATGGCTGCCAGAGCGCCGCCGATGGCTACTGCCAGAAGCAGCAGTATTCTCATATCCTTCAGTGTCTTTTTCATAACAGCTTTCTCCTCCTCCCCTTAAAGCTCCGGAACCATAGACATGGAGGTAAAAAGAAGTCTCCAGGTTCCGTTGGCCTGACAGTAGGTATCCGCCAGCGGCTTCAGATAGCAGCCGTTGGAAAATGTTACCACCAGGTTATCTCCGGGCTGCTCAAGCAGTGTGCAGCCACCGTTGGCATCTATGATCTGTACGTCGCCGTTAAAGGTACAGGTCAATACCGTACCTGCGTCCAGGCTTATGTTCCCTGCGGCGCTCGTTAGCTCCGCGTTCTCCAGAAGCACATACAGATCTCCATTATCATACAGGAACCCTCCGCTGACTTCCTTTTTGGAATGTCTCTTTGTAAGTTCCCATTTATTTCCATCTTTACGCATACGTGTGAAATAGTTTACTTTTTTCAGATAATCCGTCTCTCTGTCATACCAGATCATATCGTTCTGAAACAGCATGACAGCTCCCTTATCCTCATAGATCATGGCGCTTCCCAGGCTGTACTCGTGTCCCTTGCATTTCACCGTCGTGGTATCCTCTTTTCTGTGCAGGGAGGAGCCTTTCGGGAATACCGTTTTCTCGTCCACTGCGTAATACCAGGCTCCGTCGGCAATTCCCGTGGATTCCTGCTTCTTCAGGGCTACAAATACCGCCCATACCACGGCTGCCGCCGCAAATAATACGATCAGGAAAATGATAACCGCTTTTCTGTTAATGTTTAAACTGATTTTTCTATCCTTCATGGTCTGCTGTCATCCTTTCCAAGCCCTTTACCAGATGATAAAGCGCGTATTGTATCTCAAAAATAAGCAGAAGTACATAGACGGCCATCATATAGAGGCTGAAGCCCGTATCTGCCATAAAGTCCCGCAGCAGGTTGCCTGCCGTCATGGCCGCCAGGGCCATCACGGTGAACACTGCCTGCTCCACCAGGCCCGCCGCCTTCCGTTCCAGCGCGCAGGCCGCCGCTGCCAGTACCGCGAATGCGCCTCCTGTCACCGGAGTGATTCGGGTATTGCCCAGCGCCCCCGTCACCACGAAGATCATCTGGGAGATCAGCGCTGTCAGCAGCATACAGTCCATGAGGGACAGATTGAAGAACAGGGCCTGCCAGCCATATACGGCAAGCCCCTTCTTTCTCCTGGATCCGATGGTCAGGATCAGAACACTCATTGCCAGCGCTGCCAGAACACTCCCCACAATATAATATTTAATTGAAAGAATGCCCGCCAGAACATTATTCAGCAACATCTTGTGTTCCTCCTACCATCAGTGAAAAATGATTGTGGTTATGGGTAAAATAACCGTGAATTCCCTTTTTTTCTATCTCCCGTTCCTTGCAGGAAATGGTGATATCGCCCTCTATCTCGCCGATGACGGGCATATAATCCCGCATAATGAGCAGTGTATAGCGCTTGCTCCTGATTCGGATAAAGCTGACCTCAGAATATTCCTCCAGCCCGTTTTCCACACTGCTGATCTGCACCCGGATCACTGCTTCCTGCCTGACTGTCTCCTTTTTCGCCATATCCTGTCTCCTCGTCCTTAAAAGGTAATTTTTCCGATATAGGAGAATTCTCCCTCGTCCACGTCGTCATAGACGCCGGTAAGAATCTTCTCCACATCATTCAATACGTCCTCAATCGCCACAAACTGTCCCGGGATACCGGTAAACTGCTCTGCTACGAACATGGGCTGGGTAAAGTAATTCCGAAGCTTTCTGGTCCGGTAGAAGATTTTCTTATCCTGGCTGGACAGCTCCTCGATACCCAAAACCGCGATGATTTCCTCCAGATCCCGGTAACGGGAGTAATACTTCAGAACCGCCTCTACCAGGTTGTAATGGCGCTCTCCTACCTTCTCCACGTCCACCATACGGGAGCTTGTCTTAAATACGTCTACCGCCGGATACAGACCCTTCTCAGCCACCTTACGATCCAGTACGATCTGGCCGTCCAGATGGGACTGAATGGTCTGCACTGCAGCGTCTGTCAGATCATCGGCCGGAATATAGATGGCCTGGAAGGAGGTGATAGATCCCTTGGGAATGGAGTTGATACGCTCCTCCACCTGGCTTACCGCCGATTCGATATTGGCCGGATAACCGTTCTCGATAGGCACACGGGACAGCTCCGCGTTGATCTCGGACATAGCCTGTACATAACGGTAGATATTGTCTACGAAGAGAAGCACGTCCTGTCCCTTCTCGTCACGGAGATACTCGGCCGCCGTCAGACCGGAGAATACCGCGCGGCTCCGGGCTGCGGAGTTGTCGCCCATCTGTCCGAATACGACCGTCATCTTATCCAGAAGTCCCGCCTCCTTCATCTCGTCGTAAAGCTCGCGGCCCTCACGGGAACGCTCGCCGACTCCGACGAAGATGGAGTTGGAATTCAGTCCTGTATACACGTTGTGGATCAGCTCCTTGATCAGGACGGTTTTGCCTACGCCTGCGCCGCCCAGGAAGCCCATCTTGTAGCCCTTCTGCATGGGAGCGAAGAAATCCAGCACCTTGATTCCAGTCCACAGATTTCCGCCGTTGACATTGATCTCCTTCAGCTCCAGCTTCCGGTCGTAGACGCCTCTGGTCTTCTCCTCCTGAATGGTATTATCGTCAATCAGATGGCCGTAAGCGTCAAAGACCTTGCCCAGAATCTCATCGTTGTACTGCATGGACAGGCCCTTGTCTGCCTTCCATACGTCCAGCCCTTTCCGAAGGCCCGCGATGTTCTGGAAGGGAAGGGCATGAATGACGCTCCGCTCCGCTTCCTCAGCCTCGAAGGTATATCTTTTTCCTTTATAGTCTACATAGAGGATATCCCTAAGCTCTACCTTTTTGGACGGATCCACCAGGATCTGTACATTCAGCTCGGATACCGCTACGATTTTACCGACACATTCACTCATTTTTTTATCCTTTCCCTGCCTAATAATTCCGCAGCCTTGTAAAGTTGTCGAGAACCTTGGCGAATTCCTCTGCCTTGCGGGCTTTCCGCTCTACACGCTGCTGTTCTTCCTCCCGCTCGTCGATCCGTTTCAGGGACTCCGTGGTCACGTTCTGACGGGTCAGATTCTCCGCCGCGGCTGACACATGTCCTGCGATCTCCAGCTCATAGGTCAGATACAGAATCAGCAGATCCTGCAGCATTTCCTGGGGATCCCCCTCCCAGACAAAGTCATCCAGATACGCCTGATCTCCGATGAGTCCCTTGGGAAGCGGCAGGATTGCCTTATCCACAAAATCAATCTCGGAAGCATTCCGGTAATGATTGTAAATCAGCCGGATCTCAGAATACCGCTTCTGTGTGATACCCTGGGCCAGAATATCCAGAATTGCCTGATGATCCTCCATGTATTCCTCACGGCTCATCTCCAGGATCACGGACGGATCCTCATAGCGCTTCAGCTTCTTACCCACGATGATCCGCTCCACGCTGCCGCCGTTCTTCTCGTACTCCTGGCAGCGTCCCTTGACCAGAGAATTCAGGTTTCCGCAGAAGCCCATATCGCCGCCCAGATAGATGTGCAGGGCCGGCGCGTCGGTGGGGAACCTGAGCACCGACATATCCAGGGCGATGTTCCGGTTATTCATGATCTGATCCAGCATATCGATAACCATCTGCTCCATCTGACCGAATTTGGCTGCGGCCCTTCTGGACTTATCTACGCGGAGCAGGGCATGGAAATTCATAACCTTTACTACGTTTTTTAAACTCATGCGCCTCTACTCCTTCGCCTAACTGTTCAGTACTTCCCGGAACATGGAGAGAATTTCTTCCCGGCTTCTGGGTGAGAATTTATACTGCTGCAGACGCTCCTCGAACTGCTGTCCCTTGGCGAAGCGCTTCTGCATCTCCGGTCCCATTTCCTCGATATTGGCCAGCTGATAGACCTCCTTGGTCTCCAGATAGCTTAAGAATTCCCGGCGGACCTGGCTGCCCAGACGCTTCATCTCCGACTCCTGTACCGCGCCGCCCAGACGGGATACGGACAGGCCGTAGTTGATCGCCGGCTTTACGCCTGCCTCGAAGCTCTTTCTGGAAAGCACCAGCTGTCCGTCTGTGATGGAAATGATATTGGTGGAGATATAGTCTGTAATATCGCCGCCTCTGGTCTCCACGATGGGAAGAATGGTGATGGATCCGCCGTCCTTGTGCTGACAGCCCTTCTCCAGCATTCTGGAATGGGTATAGAAGATATCGGGCGGATACGCGTCACGTCCCGGCACCTTGCCTGCCAGAAGGCTGATCTCACGATGGCAGTCCGCATGGGTCTTCAGGTCGTCGATGATGACCAGCACGTCCTTCTTCTCCTCGCGCATATACTTCTCTGCCACAGACAGGGCCGCATAGGGGGTAAAATAAGATACGGGCGGTTCGTCGTCGTTGAAGGTGGCCATCACCAGGGTATAGTCCATGGCTCCCCGGGAAGCCAGCTCCTCATAGAGCTCCTTCAGCATTTTCTTGGGCTTATTGATAGCCACATAGATACAGAGCACGTCCCGTCCCTTCTGGTTCATGATGGTATCCAGGGCAATCTGGGTCTTGCCTGTCTTCTTATCTCCGATGATCAGCTGACGCTGTCCGAAGCCGATGGGATAGATCAGGTCGATACCCGCGATACCCGTATAAAGCGGACGGTTTACCGTACCACGCTCCATGATGGAGATCGGCTCTGTCTCGATGGGGATTTCTTCCAGATCCGCGAACTGCTCGCCCATCAGCAGATCCGTTCCGAAGATATCGGCCACATGGCCGATGGACTCGGGGCTATACAGGGCGCTGAAGGTCTCCCCCGTGGTTACGACCTCGTCGCCCACATAAATATCTGAATTTTTCTTTACCAGAGCTACGGTTACGCTGTCACGGCTGATACCGGTTACATAACCTACGGAATTGCCGGAGATCAGGACGCGATCATAAAAGCCTACAGACTCCAGACCGGATACCTCCAGGATATAATCCCGGATCTTCGCTACCTTTCCCTGCTCATAGACATTTTCCATGCGCTTCATGCTCTGCAGTTTTTCATTTACCAAATTTGCAATATAATCACTCATTTTTTACTCCTTACCGGCAGATACTGTAGTCATAAACCTGATTCTGGTATACCAGACGTACGCCCTCGCAGATATTCTCGTCATAACAGGTCTTCACGTCGGAAGCCATGTGATCCAGATTATCCTGCTTTTCTCCTGTATACACATACAACGTGGGGTCTTCCTCGCTTCTCTGAAGTCTCAGCCAGTCCAGAAAAGACAGTACGCTGAAATTCAACGGTTTTTCCAGACCCTTCACATATTCCAGGAACAACTCATGCTGCTCCTTCTTCAGCGTCTCGTCCAGAACCTGAAGCTGCTCCTCGGCCGGAACCGTTTCCAGCTGATATACCGTATCGAAATTCAGGGTATCTATCAGGTCGCAGAGCTGCGCGTAACGGGCTCTGTCCCCATGATAGCTTACCTGTCTCTGAACCTCTTCCACGATGGCCTTTTTGTCCAGAACCGCCATCAGATCCTTTGCCGTCCGATAATTTTCAAAGAATTTCCGATCTACATAATGGGCCAGGGGCGCCAGCTTCTCGCCCTTATTCTTATGCGGTCTGTAAAAGGGAGAGCTTTTCAGCACGTCGATAATCTCTTTCATATCGTCCGCTTCTTTTTTCATATCGGAAATCTGACTGTCCAGCTCCATGCTCCGGCGCTGTTTTTCCTCCACCGTATCCCCGAAGACCGTCAACTCCCGGGAAAAATGCTCCCGGACCTGATGCTCCGTGGTACGGACTGCTGTGCGTAAGATATAGAAAATCAGCCCGTTCATCGCCAGCATTACCAGCAGCACCGCTGCCAACACAAGTATTACCATACCCTGCTCCTCCCGCTTTGTGTTTTACTCTATACTGTCAGCGGATTAAAGAACAGCAGCATGAACACAAACGCGAACAGTACCAGGAGCAGAATGGCAAGCACGATTGCCACGATCATGACGCCCTGAATGACGTCGCTTTTCGTCTCCGGGTTACGTCCCACTGCTTCTGCTACACGGGAGCCCATGATTCCCAGGCCAATGCCCACTCCTAAAAATGCCAGGCCCAGCATTACGCCGATGGCACTGATGGTTGCCGCTACAACTGATTCCATGATATTTTCCTCCTTCTATCTTCCCAGTAGTCTGTATCTTCTTACTGCTGTGTCTCTGCCGCTGTACCGCTTGCGGTGCTCTGTGTCGTCCCTGCGGTGTCCTGTGTCGCCCCGGTGCTGCTCTGGTCTGTGGCAGTCCCGCCGCTTCCGGCTGTCTCACCGCTTCCGGGCTGTGTGCCTGTATCCGGTGTGCTTCCCGCTGCCTGCAGCTGTTCTACCTGCTGTCTCAGTCTGCTGTTCTCATTGGTTACCGATTCCAGATCCGCCTCTACGGAACGTATCTGATCCTGCAGATCCTGAAGCGCCGTTGTCTCTGCGGTGGGCTTCAGCGGGTTATTCAGCGTAGTTCTTGCCAGCTCCAGCTTGGATCCGTCTGTCAGGATTCCCGTCACCACAATGGTAAATGTGCCGGCTGCGTCATCTCCGGACATGGCTGCGCTGTCCAAAGGCTCAAAGGTTGACTGATATCCCGTCTGGGACTGCATACTCCGGTAGATACTGTTGCCGGCTGTAACCTTTGTGGTCGGGCCGCTGTTTGCCTTATCATCATACTGCAGCTCCATGGCAATCTCTTTCATATCTGCCAGCTCTTTATCCAGACATACTGTATAGGTGATGCTGTTATTGCGAATGGTGTTGATTGCCACGCTGCAGCTGTATTCCTTTGTAGTAAAGCTGATCTGATCCCGCTCCTGATAATCGCCATTGCTGTCGGTGTAACCGATATTGGCGTAATAACGGGTATCCGGCTTCAGATCGTAGAAGGTAAGCTGATTGCCTCCGGCTTCCCCGGTCTGTACCTTCATCTTATCGCTTTCAATATGGGAGATATCGCTTTCGCCCTCGTCCTCCCATACGCACACCATGGCAGTTCCCAGATATCCGAAGGGATCATACAGGTTGTAGTTGATGGTAGCCCAGGTTCTTCCGCTGTCTGTACTGCGGATAAACATATTGGACAGGATCTCCAGCTGCTCTGCCGTCATGCCGCCGGCTCCGCCGGTTCCTGCCGCTCCCATTCCACCGGTTCCTCCGGTTCCTCCGACTCCGCCGACTCCGCCGTTGCCGCCGACTCCGCCGGTTCCTCCGAGTCCTCCGGCTCCTCCGGTTCCTCCGGCTCCGCCGGTTCCTCCGTTACCGCCGCGGACATCAATCTCAATGATTTCTCCTGTATCGGAATAGGTGTACCGGGCCAGACTCTGTACCGAAGCCAGCGTCATGGTATTGTTGCCAAAGGTCAGGGTTCCCTCTCCTGCATCCAGGCTTAAGGTACCGCACTGCAGCTTATTGCCGCTTAACACCTTCAGGTTGACGTCCTGATTCATGACTCTGGCATTTCCTACCTTGTCCATGATTACATAGGCGTAATCCGAAGTCTGCACCGAATTATCCTCTGTGTGGATATCCTTTCCAGTCACCACAAAGGCCGTATCCGTCAGCTTATAAAAGCCTGTGGTTGCTGTATCGGCGATCTCATGAAAGTTCTGCAGCATAATCACATTGCCGCTTTCATCTACATAATAACCGCCTCCGAAGATCTGTACGCCTCCGTTGCTCTGGGAATAAGCTACGGTATTCTCACCGCAGTCATATTCCTTCTCTCCCATATGGAGAATATAATCGGTATTCCACCGCTTCTGGAGGGTGGAATCCTCCGTCAGTTCCACTGCGCTTCTGGCATTGTCGAAAATGACGCTGCCCGCAGCCAGCGGATAGCTGGCTGCCTGCGCCTGTATGACGGAAATGCTGCCTGCGCCAATGACTGCAATACACAGCAGTACCAGTCCCGAAAAGACTGCTATGGCGGCTTTCACTTTTCCGCTTAATTTTCTCATGTCTTACTCCTCCTCTATGACTCCGGCATTTCATAACTGTCCAGGTTATAGGTTGCGATATCAGTCAGACCCTCTTTGTTATCAATATTCAGATAGGTCGTAATATTGATTGCGTCATCCTGCTTCGCCTGATTCTTCAGCACATCCTTCAGTGAAATGGTGATCTGATGTCTCGTTCTTCCTCCTACCTTCGGAAGCTCTGTGAAGCCATTGAACGCATAGGTATAAGAAGCATGCCACTGGGTTCCGTCTGTGTGGAAACCTGAGATGGTAAACAACGCCATATTCAGCTTCTCCAGGTTGGCACCGTTGTACAGAGTAATCGTAAAGTCTCCGGTTTCCTGATCAAGCTCTACCTTGGAATCCTCGATTCGCGGCGCGTCAATGTTGCTGGTATTCAGGCTCTGGTTCAGACCCAGCACGCCTGTGGAATCCAGAATCAACTGATTGCCGGCTGAAGGGTTATTCAGGGAATAACCCCAGATCTCCACCACATACTGTCTATTGGTGAGTGCCGTAAACCGCAGTGTCGCCTGTTTTCCTGCCGTCAGATACAGATACCGACCTCCCCACTTCATGCTTCCCTCTCTACCGTCCACTGTAATCTGATTGTTATCTACATAGGTCCAGTCTCCTGTGCCGTCACCATTCCGATACTTGATCCGGACGCCATACTGTCCCATGGCTGCATTCGCGTCTCCTTCTTTCTCATAAAAGCCCAGACGATAGGAAAGATCGCTCACATACAGCTTTAACGTAGCGTCAACATTACCCTCCGGGTTCTTCGTCAGAAGCACCTTGGACTGGGTCATGGTCGGATCGGCCTTTGCCGCCACGCTGAACTTGACCGTGTCCTTCATAACCATCGGTTCCTGTTTTCCATCTCTGGTATAGATGTACATGGGTACATAATTACTTGAAGTACCTGTCGGATCCTTCACCTTCAGCAGGGGGTTCTCATAACGGGCCTGAACCCTTAAGATATAGGAGCCTCCTTTTCCGCCGTTGGAAAGTGCGTTCATAACGCTTCCGTTACCATCCAGCCACGCAAAGATAGATTTATTGGAATAGCCGTAGGTATAAGGTTTATCCGTAAGAGTCGATTCTCTCAGCTCGTAATAGGTCTCATCTGCTTCGGAACGCCATTGCTTACCTTCATAGTCCCAATAATATTTCGTCCTGGACGTATCACGCTGATATCCCAAAATCTTCATCAAATCATCGTTCTTGACAAGTTCCGTTGTTCCGTCAGATTTCAGAAGCGTCAGTTCATATCGCATTCCGGCTGTCGCAGACGTTGTATAGTTTACCTCCAGGCTCTGCTGTCCGTAACCGGTCATCTTATATTCAGCCTTCAGCTCGCTGGCGCCGGATATCGATATCATACCCATATTCACATGATCGGACTGGATGGTACAGATACAGAAATTAGAGTCTGTCTTCCGATTACCCAGTTCGTCATAATAGAAGCTGTTCAATTCTCCCTTACTAATCTGTGATCCGTCTGTGAAATATCCCTTCTGATAATTTCCTGCCGCGTCTTTTTTGTAATAGTACAGACGGATATAATATTTCTTGCCTGGCTTCAGATTCCGAAGCTGTACCGGCTGTATATATCCGCTGTCTACGTTGCCCGGATCGGCGGGAAGTGTCAGGTATACGCCGCCGTTTGTACTATCGTAGGTATAAGTTACCTTTTCGGTATTCTCAAAGAGCCTTAAGCCTCCCTCTGTTCCCTGTCCCTGTGCCGTGATGTCCTTAAATGTGGTCTCTGTTCCTGTGTAACTGTCCTCTTTCTCGCCTTCCAGAACCTCCAGATAAATCCGGCCTTCCTCTGTTCCGATATACTCGTCTGACTTCAGCATCTCGATGGTAGATTCTGTAATGGTAAAGTTCAGACTGTCGGAAACAGGGCTGTTCTTATAAAGCGTCTTGGAGACAACCGTCGGTACACGCTGCGCAGCCTCCAGAGAGAAATACTTCTGTCCTTCAATCTCCTCAATACTTACCTTTCCCGGAAGTAGCTGCAGATTCTGGGCGTCTTTCTGAGCCAGAAGCTTGAACGCAAAAGCATCCGTATTCTCCTTGGCATTATAGGCTCCGGCGTTTCCGTAACCAATCTGCAGATTATTGGCCTTGCTGACTCCGCTCGTCAACAGCTGTATCTCTGCATTGATTGCGTAAATTCCCGCATCCTCCGCGCCGAGCGTACCTTTGTTTACAGTAAAGATACTGCCATAGGCTCCTGAGCTTCCAAAGGACAGCTGATATTTCTGCTTATCTGCTCCCAACGTAATTGAGTTGGCATAGCTGCTCTTACTTCCCAGTGTCTGAGCCGCGTAATAGTAGCCGTTCGCTGTCGACGCAGGCGCGCCTCTCCGGCTTCTTTCCGGCTTCACAATCTGTTCTGCCCCTACCGCTGTATTAGAATCGGGCTCGGTACTCCATATTCTGGTCGCTGCATAGCCGGTATCGTATACCGGGCTAATCTTGATAAAATACGGATCACCCGGCTTTGCGTAGGTCATATTGATGTCTGCAGTAGTACCGTTGAAATTCACGGTTCCGCTTTGTACACATTCTCCAATAGCGCCGCCGTTGTTCTCATAGATCTCGTAGTAGACGGCTGCAATGGCACTCTTTGCCACTGTATTTCCTTCGATTGTCAGCGTTGCCTTCTCTGTCGTATCGGAGGGCTCCAACGTATAAGTAAGTGCCGTATCCTCCTTTCCGGTAATCAGCTCCTCATTCGTAATGTCCGCCTTCTGGGATACTGTCTTCAACAGCCAGTAATCATAGCCCTCTGTATCTACCGTCAGACACCAGTCCTTAAAAGAGGTCGGCATATTGGTTCTGTTGTTGTATTTTCCTTCAAACAGCACCATCTCCAGCCATACGGAATAGTCCGCTCCGGACAGGCTCATGGCCTCAGAGCTGACCGCTGTATTATCCTTCACTGTAAGCTCAAAAGCGTCAATATCTGTCTGCTTCCATTTTTTGTTGGCTGCTCCAAACAGCTTCTCCGCGGTAAGATCATTGCCTTCCGGGTGCGTAACCTTCCCTATAGATACTGCCAGCTTACTGCATATCTTTGTGTCCGCAGAACCGTTCTTGGAACGAATCCGGTTCTCCGCATATACCTTGTACTGATCCCTGGTCGTAGCTACCGCCTGATAGTGGCCTTCACTATCCTTTTCCAGGGCACCGTCCGGATCGTATACATAATACTGCCATACAGATTCCAGACTGCCGCTCTTCATCATCGTGTGGACCAGATAAGAAGCCACCGTAGGCTTTTCCTTTGCAAAATCATCTCCACTGCTCCGGGGCAGCAGCTGCTTACCGGAATAGTTCTGCGAATTGTTATACTTCTCAATGTCGTAGGGATAAATCCAAGGCTCATCTACGCCACCGTCCAGACCATAGAAGCTCTTTACCGTATACGCGAATATGTAATTGTAACCGCGGGGCATCCAGTCCTTCGGTACAAAGATGACATAGTTTCCATTGGTTTCTACCGGCGTTGCCACATAGACATCGCCTTCCCGCTTCCAGTATTTACTCAGGGTAGCGTCACTCGCAAACTCGGTCCAGTTTTTATCTGCCACAAATACATGCAGCTCCGGAACAGAGCCCTTTCTTCCTGTGGCGGGAACCTCCACTGCAAAGCGGATTCCACTCTGTTCACGGATCTCGTCCTCTGTCACACCTGCGCCCGCACTGCCGTCCTTCACCTGCTCCATGCCCTTCAGGTACTGTTCAACCGGGTCCTTACTGTCTCCGGTCTCGTATTCCTGATATTTTTCTTTAAACATAGCATAGTAAGTTACGCTGTTGGTATCGCCGTTGCTGTTGGCGTATTTGGACTGAAGACGATAGCCTATTACCGTATTTTTCCCGTATTTATCGATAGTCGCCTTGCTGGTAGCCGCGTAGGCGTCACCGTTGCTGACGGATGTAACCTTAATCTCCTGGTTTGCGTTTTCCTCTGTAGGAAGTTCCGGAGCCCGATCACCCAGGTTCAGCTTCACACGGTTCAGATAGGAATCAATTCCTACGCCGCCCACTCTCTTCTGAATCACGTGCAATGGGATCCGGTTATAATGAATCTCATCCGCGCTTTCAAATTCCTGCTGATAATCCGGATTTTCTTTGCTCAGATAGTAGTTATAATCATACAGTGCCGTAGCCTCAATAATGACTTCGCCGGTCTTGGTATCCTCCACTCCCGCCTTCTTCAGATCCTCTTCCGTAATATAGATAGCTTCACTTTCATTCCAGCCATCCACCAGCGGTCCCCGGAAGAATTTCTTATAATCCTTTCCCTGTCCGCCGGAATTTGGCTCATAAGACGGCGTATAGGGAGGCTTCATTACCTCATAGATGCTCTTTATGAATTTACCGGTCTCATTGCCAAAGCTGTTGTATACGGTAAACTCCACAGCGGAAGCCACCGCCCGCTCCTTATAGAATGCGGAGTCTGCAGCTGTGCTGTTGTATCCTGTGTAAACCGCGTCTGTGGGCAGCTGTACAATCGCCACGTTACCGTTACCGTATTTTTTCATCTCAAACGCAGCCGGAGTCTGATCCGCTTCCGCGCTCTCATAACTGCCGGTCTTGAAGAAGCACCGTCCCAACGTCTCCTGCACGGTATTCGTCTGTGTAGATCCATCCGGCATGGTGGTACCGCGCTCCACGCCTCCGCTGACGGTTATGGTATAAATAGCACCCTGCGTCAGACCTGCCAGCTGAAGCGGGAAGCTCAGTTCTCCTGTCGTCTGTGAAACCGTTCGCGTAATGGTCTTGGAATATGTATTCTTATCACAGGTGATCTGAATGGTCAGAGGAGTATTCTCATTGAGCGTTGCTCCATTCAGGTTTACTGTCAGATCGCCCCAGGCACGTGTTTCATCAAACAGAATCTTGCTGTCATAGCCATTCTGGTTTCCATCGTCGAAGGAATAAACGTCGTCTACCTTCTGCCCCTTGCTGTTGTAGGCAAAATAAAAGCTGTCGCCGCTTTTCTTCTGCAGTGTGTAAGACTCAAAGGTAATAACCGGGATACCCTGGGTGGTAATGGTGACTGTCTCTGTCGCTACATCCTTTTCAATGGTTTTCTCATTATCGTTCCAGGTTACCCGGGAGGTAATCTTGTAGGTTCCGCTTTCCTTGTAATACCAGCTTGCGTTTCCGGTAGTAGACTGAAGCTCTGCCACCTTGGCTCCACTGTTGCTGTCCAGGATCAGGAAAGTGTAACCGGTGATAGCTCCGTCCGGATCGGACTCCACATTCTGAGTCAGGGAATAGTAGCCCTGATTGGAGTTCTGAGCCTCCAGACTGCCAAAGGTCGGCGTATGCTTCAAGGTCTTGCCTGTAATCTCATGGGCGGATTTCTGCACGTTCAGCTTGAAGTTTCCGTCGTCTCCTCGGTCAAAGGCTCCACTGTCCTTGTAAGATTCGCTGGTATAGAGAATCAGCTTGTAATCTCTGTTATAGATTGCCGCAGGGCTGTCAATTCCCAGATCATTCAGAACCTCTGTACTGAACATCAGATCATAATAATCCTCTGTCCCGGCTTCCACTGAAAATTCCCGCTCTACGTATTTATCTCCGACCTCCAGACGGATCATCGCGGACTTGGCCGTGCTGTAGCTCTGCTTGTCCAGCATAACCCGCAGTCCCGGTACCCCGCCATTATCCTGGGCGTCCAGATTCTTCACATCCTGCATGCTGATACCTTCCGTAGCTGTGAAGAAATGGCGGTTCACAAAGGTCTTGGTTCCGGTGGTGGTTCCGCTTCCGCTCTGGATACTGTAGCCGTTCTTTACGATCAGCACATATTCCGTATCCGGGTTCAGTCCGCTGTCTGCCAGGAACGCCGTACTGCTGTTGACGGTGGTCAGATCCAGCGTATCTGTTCCATAGGCCTTCTTATAGCTCCATACCAGCTTATTGCTGTCAGCTTCCCGGATCTCGATGTCTCCGCTGTTGGTTGTCAGAGTTCCGTCGTCATCGGAAACCGCCAGATAGAAGGTGGCGGCAGAAGCCGTATACTGCATGCTGCTGACACGGATCGTACCCATTGTACTGCTGGTTACCTTATTCTCTGTATCACTGGCCGTACCGGGGGTACCTCCCTTGGCGCCCTTTTCTCCGGCTTTGCCTTCTTCGCCCTTCTCTCCGGCCTTTCCTTCCTCACCGGCTTCACCCTCGGTGCCGGCCTCGCCGTCGGTTCCGTCCTCGCCGTTCTCTGCCGTCACCTTAAAGGTAGGCGGAATCCATTCTCCGGCGCTGGTAGAATTGACATTAACCGCGCTGTTCATGTCTGCCGCCATCTCCTTCAATGAGAAGCATGCAACCTGGGCATCGTTATAAACCATGCCTTCTCCCAGATCCAGTACGGTACCGGACGCAAAATGTATCTTTGTATTGGATGTCAGGGTCTGCCATACCTCTGTGTCTGTGGCAAGCTGTACGATTCCCTCGTCCAGATAGGTGATTTCCAGTGCTCCGCTTACCTTATGGCTCTCGCCGTTGGACAGGTATACGGTCATCTCCGAGGAGGCAGCCATCAGCTTCTCCTTGGTCAGCATCCAGAGCAGCTCCTCAAAATCCAGGGTTTTGGAGTTATTATCAATGCTCCAGCCCTTGCTTTCCTTTGCCATGACCATACGCTCGTCCAAACTGTAAAATTCTGTCACGCTGTCGTTGACCGCCGACGCGTCTACTACAATACCGTTTTTCAGCGCGCTTAAGGATCCGTCGCTGTAATGGATAAAGCTTTCTTCTGATACGGATACCTTATCCCCTTCCACATCCTGATAAGCATAGGACGAAGGAAATTTCTTCGTCAGCACTGTACCGGACGCAAAGCTCTGCGGATATACGGAAGCCTGTTCCGATTCCTGACTGATTCCCAGCACATAACCGTCCGCCGCAAATACCCCCTTCTGTCCGGAAGCATGCAGCATGGCGGCTGTAACGCCGCCGGCTGTCAGGATTACCGCTATGACCGCAAGAACGATTAATCCTATTTTGCTCTTCTTGTTCATTCTCGACACTCCTCACCTTTCCTGTCTGCTAATTTGACCTCGTCTTTATCTTTTCCCGGAACAGAATTTCCACGGTGTCCTGTTCCATATCGTATCCATTCGCTCCCTCCACAATCTCTGTAAGCCTTCCTCTGACAGTCAGGGTATAGAAGGCGTCCTCCTCCAGATCTGTGGTATATTTCAATGGCAGCTGTATCCAGCCCTTCACTTTTTTATAGTCCTTCAGATTCAGGTAGCTTGTCTTTTTCCAGCTTCCGTCCGGCTTCGCCAGTGTGACGGTTACCACCTGATTCTCCGGAATAGAGTACGGCGCGTCTGCCTTCAATTCCACTGTTCCGGCAATGATTGCAGAACCATGGACCGAGGTTGAATCCGTCCATTTTGCCTGGAATCTTTCATTGGAAGGCAGTGTAAACAGCTTGGTATTCAGCTTCTTTTCTACGGTTATCCGGTTATCGTTCCAGGTCATATATACGGTAACCGTGTATTCCTTTCCACAAAGTCCCGTATCATAATACCACTGTACAGAGCTTCCCGGACTGGTCAGCGTCTTAATCTCGGTACCATGATCGGTAATCACGAAGCGACAGCCCTCCAGGGCCTGATCCGGGTCGGAGGCCAGCGCCTCACGGAATTCATAATACCCGTCCTTCCGGATCACGGAAAGTCCTGTAAAGACCGGTTCCTTCTTCAGGAAAGTACCCTTCAGCTCATAGGGCGACTTGACATACTGTCCGTTTCCGGTATCCATATACAGCTCTACGCTGAAGGGCTGGTTTGTGATACCCTCCACTGAATCAAAGCCCCATTTCTCTGCAATCTCCGCCTGATACTCAATGGTATAGGACTTTTTCGTTCCCGGATCAAATTTTCCGGTTTCATACTCGTATTCGCCACCCTGGGTTTTCACCTTCAGGTACACACTTTTAATGGCGGTGTTTCCGGTCTTGCCCAGATATACGGTCATATTTTCCTGTGTCAAATCAACCCGATCCAGACACAGACCCTCACTGGCTGTATAGAAGTCACGAATCACGTAAGTCATGCTTCCTGTATTGGTAATCCCGTTTTCCATGTTGAGCTGATATCTGCTCTCTACGTTGATACTGTATTGCATATCCTCCTTCAGGCTTCCGTCATGAATCCGAAAGCTCTGGGTATCAACAGATGTCAAATCTATATTCTGCTTCCAGACCACCACGCCGGTCTGGGCCTCCCGGACTGAAATCACTCCGGTATCCGCAACCAGCGTATGGCCCGGATCCTTCACCTTGATGGCGAAGCTTACGTCCGTCCCGGAACCGCTCACATCGGTAATCAGCACACGGGCCATAGATTCGTCGGCCAGATTGGTCTCCTCTCCGGAGATAACGCCTCCGGCCCGTCCTCCGACGGCTCCGCCTTCTCCGTTCTTGCCGTTGTCGCCCTTTTCGCCTTCCTTACCCTGTTCGCCTTCCTCGCCCTGCTCTCCCTGGGCACCACTCTCTCCGTCGGCACCATCGTCGTTGTGTACGACAAAGGTGGGCGGCGTCCAGCCGCTCCAGTCGTTGCTGTCGGACTGCAAATCAATGGCCAGATCCTGGTCGGCGGAAAGCGCTTCCATAGAGAAGACCGCGTTGCCCTCCCGATCCTGGACCAGCTTCTCTCCCAGATCCACCGTCATGCCGGAGCTGTATCGGATCCGGGTGCCGCTGGCAAGGGTCTGCCAGATCTCCTCTCCGTCTGTCAGACGGATAATTCCCTCGTCCAGCCACATCAGCTCCAGATAGCCGCTGATGGTTTTCTTCTCCCCATTAGACAGGGTCAGCTCCAGCTTATCGGAAGCCGCCATCAGATGTTCCCGGTTCAGGGCCCAGAGCAGCTCTTTAAATTCAAGATTTTTACTGTTGTTATCGATGGTCCAGCCCTCTCCCGACTTGGCCATAATCATCATCGGCTCTATATGATAGAATTCCAGAACACTGGTTCCGGACTCTGCCATATCCACCAGCGATCCTCCGCTAAACGCACTAAAAGAGCCGTCCTCAAAATGAAGAAAGCTCTCCTTCGATGCCGCGTAACTATGTCCTTCCGTATCTTTATACTGCCAGGAATCCGGGAACTTCTCCCTGGCCCTTGTCCCCGCCGCGAAGCCTCTCTGGGTACAGACAGCTCCCTCCTCGGAAGCTGTCACCTCCAGAATATATCCGTCCAGGGGAAATTCCTGACGTTTTCCTGCTGTCAATCCGTATCCACTAAAGAGAACGAGAGCCAGCAGCCCGCAGGTGGCCGCCGCAGTGATGATCCATTTTACCCGTCCCCGTATCTTCATAATCGTTCTCCTCTTATCCCTCGAAGGCTCACGCCTCCATAATTCCAAATTTTACCGCGTTTATTATACCACTTTAGAAACCATTTTTCACCAACATTTTCTAATTTGGGCACATTTCACTTGTTTTTCGACATATCCTTCTTATTTTGTGGAATCTACACTAAAAATGACGCCGGAGAAGGGGTCTGCCACCTGGATTTTCCCCTCTTTGGCAAGGATTCCCGCCGGCTGTCCGGGCCAGAGCGCGGAGCCGGTTCCTTCATATATAGAGATCGTATCTACGTTTCCGTCTTTGATCCGGCGCACCGCGGAAAAGCCCGCGTCGGATACGTAAAGCACCCCGTCGTCCGCCGCGATTCCCTCCGGTCTGGAAAATACGGCGTCCTCCGCCGCTCCATCGGTCAGACTAAGCTCTTCGTCACAATAGGCCCGTCCTGCCACGACCTTCAGCTCTCCGTCCTTCCAGCAAAGAATCTGGTTGGTTCCCACATCGGTGATATAGAGGGCGTCCTTCTCGCTGCAAAGTCCAATCGGAGTATCCAGCCCGGTGATGGGCGTATCCACCTGGCCGTTTTCCAAAATCCGGCGCACGACTCCATTGCCGCTGTCCGCCACGTAGAGACAGCCGTCGCTGCCCACAGCCAGACCCATGGGTTCGTTGAAGGTGGCCTCTCCCGCGTAGCCGTTCTGGCAGCCCGGCGTTCCGGTTCCTGCCAGCGTCTTTACCGTGGTCTCGTCCTCGATAAAGCGGATACAATGGTTACCGGTATCGCTGACCGCGATTCCGTCCTTCCACTCCACCAGGGCAAAGGGCCGGTTAAACAGCGCTTCGTCCCAGGCACCGTCCCGGTGTCCGCCCGCTGCTTTTCCATGGGTATCCGCCGGAAGGGTGTATCCGGCAACCAGGGTTCTCTTGTCTCCGTCGATCCGGATAATGTTATTCTGACCCTGATCCGCCACATAGACCGCCCCGTTCCGGGCTTCCAGAAGTCCCGCCGGGGCCACAAAGGTAATATCCTTTTTCTTATCGCGCAGCAGCCACAGAGCTGCCAGCGCTGCCGCTATCAGAAGAAGAATAGCCACTGCCGTGGCGATGATTTTTCCTCTGCCGCTCTTCTTTTGTTCTTCTTCCATGTCTGAACCGCCTTTCTATCTCATGCTTATTCTTTCATTCCTTTTAAGATCAGTACCTCGAAGCCCTCTGCTTTTCCTTTCAGCTTCAGCTTATGATCCAGAGTCTCGGTCACAGCCCGTTCTCCCAGCATATCCGCCACCAGACGGCTGATGTAGACCGTTCCCGCCGGCGCGTTGGACTCCAGCCGGGAAGCTGTATTGACCGTATCTCCGATGGCTGTGTAATCCATACGCTCCGGGGATCCGATATTTCCCACGACTGCAGGGCCGTAGTGTACGCCGACTCCGAAGCTTATGGCTTTGCCAAATTTTTCCTCTATCCGCATACCAAGTTCTTTCGCGCCCGCTTCCATCTCCAGCGCCGCCCGGCAGGCATTTCCCACCGGATCCTCGCAGGCTATGGGCGCTCCCCAGAAGGCCATGGTGCAGTCGCCCACAAATTTATCCAGGGTTCCCCTCTGGTTTCGGATACAGCGGCTGGTCAGCGTCAGATATTCATTCAGGATCTTCACAATCTGCTCCGGCGTAAGCTGCTCGGACAGGGTGGTAAAGCCCCGGATATCCACGAACAGCACCGCGATATTCCGCAGCTTTCCGGTCAGCTCCAGGCTCTCCTTATCTCCCTCCAGAAGCTCCTTGATGATAGCGGGGTCTACGTAGCGTCCAAAGGTCCTGGTGACCCGGCGCTTTTCCAGAATAACCCCCACATACCGAACCGCGAAGCTCAAAGCCAGAGCCAGAACCGCCCCGCCTGCGAACCACAGCACATGAATCACGGTTCCCCTTTCATAAAGCCTTACCGCCGCAGCGATTCCGCAGACGATACTCGCCGCCCCGAAGAGGGCGCTCCAGCCCGGGTTCATTCCCAGCAGCAGGAAGGTTATGAAAAGGGTCAGGACAAAGAGGAAGGTCAGCTGTACCCAGCGTCCGACCTCCTGTTTCTGGACCCCGTTCAGCATATCCGCCGTCACATTAGCCAGATATTCCACGCCGTACATCTGCTCCGCGTGATCCGCCGCGGTCACAAAGCTATCGGCCATGGCCGCGTCGTATGGTCCAATCAGCACGATACTGTCTGCCAGGATATCCGGGTCATAGCTTCCTTCCAGAATATCCGCCACAGAGCAGTAATAATAGTCTCCCGGCGAGCCGCTGAAATCCACCCACCAGAAGTTGTTCCGATCCGTCGCAGGCCGAAAATCCGCTTCCATTCCATTGGCCTCGCAGTATAGGGAATACAGCGCGTAGGGAAGGGACAGCAGTGTGTCACCGTTTGGAAGCTTCAGGCTCCAGATATGGTGCCGCAGCACGCCGTCGCTGTCATACATGGCGTTGATATGGCCTACCCGCGCCTCTTCTCTCAGATCCTGGAAGGGCAGAGAGGGATTTCTGACAGCCATGTTGGTCAGATACAGGTTTCTCTCTTTATCCCTTGCCAGACCCTGGCCAAATTCTACCATTCCGGCCACGGCTACATTGCCCGCCGAAGCGGCCTGCGCAATCCGCTCATCGGATTCGGAATTGGTCGTTCCCGCATAGATCACGTCAAGTCCGATGGCTGCCGGACGGTTTTCTTCGTCCTGGTTCAGGGTTTCGATTACCTCCGCTATCACGGAACGATCCCAGGGCCAGGATCCGTATTTCTTCAGGGCGTAGGCGTCGATTCCTACAATGGCGATCCGACCGTCCGGGTCGTCGCCCCTCTGATACAGCGCGTCCTCCAGCCAGCCGCTCGGCGCGTCCAGAAGCCCGCTTACAGCCAGCAGGACGGCCAGTACCGCCACGGCCAGACTGTCGAGGACTCTGATTCCATACTTTCTTATCTTCTTTTCATTCTTCATCAATCAACCCAGTACAGCGTTGTATCGCTCTTGATGGTCTCCGTTTCAAAATCAAAGGGGGCTCCCTTAGCTTCCCGGGACCAGTATCCCTTTGGGCCAGGCTTCAGCAACGGCTCCTGGGCATTCGGATACACCGGAAGGATTCCGTTGAGGGTGGTTGTGACCTGCTCCTCAGCAAATACCGTCTTCGCGTCCATGTAGAAGGTCACCGTATAAGTCTCCGGCTTGGGAAGCGGCGTCGGTTCCGGTTCCGGCGTTGGCTCCGGCGTCGGCGTCGACGGCTTCTGAGTCTCCGATGGCTTCTGGGTTTCCGATGGCTTCTGGGTTTCCGACGGCTTCGGCGTCTCTGTCTGGTTGTCGGAACCGGACTGTCCTCCGCCTGATCCGGAAGAGCTCTCCGATTTTGCCGTCTCTTCCTGCTTCGGCGTCTCCGGCTGTATCAGCCCAGGCTTTACGATGGGAACCGTTGTCCGGTCTTCCTCTGCTTTCTCCGGAAGCAGTGACGGTGTCTCCTGGTTTTCCAGCTCCTCCAGCTTCTCCATGGGATTTAAGACCTTGCTGTTTTCATCGGTCTTCTCAAATACCTGATGAATCACCGGATCTTCCCCCGGATTCAGTCCGGCCTTTACCTTCTCCAGCTCCTTCTCCAGAAGCTGGGCCGTCTTTCTCTGCTCCTCCTGATCCTTTTTCAGGCTTTCCTCCGCATGATCGATAATATCCTGAATCTCTTCCTCTCCCAGTCCGTTATCTGCTTCCAGCAGCCGGTTCTGCAGATCCTTATCCTCTTTGATCTCGATGGCCACAAAGCCGCAGTCCTCCAGAGCGTCCTTTAGTTCGATTCCATCCAGTCTTCCACTGGATACGGGGGCGGAAGCCGCCTCCTCCAGATCGGTACGGGTCGTGTCAACCTCAGCCCGGTATCCTGCATCCACCTCTCTGGTTACCACCTCTCCGTCTTCTTCGTGATAGGCGATCTTCACTTTTCCCTCATAAAGCTCTACGCTGGTGGTGGACTCCGTATCCTGCAGATCCGTTTTCTCCTTCACGGTTACCTTTCCCAGGGTTCCGCGGATTCCGGTGGACATGGTGGAGGAGCGGATATCCAGGTTCTCGTCCTGCTCCAGAGGCTTGCTTACGTTGAAGAACAGGCTTCCGTTCTCCAGCATGACCTCCAGCTTCTTTTTGTCTTTTTTGATGGTGGCCTGAGAGTACCAGTCCAGCTTGATTAACTTGGTGTCGTCCAGGCTCAGCCAGGCGTAGCCCTCTTCTGTGGTAATCTCATATCCGTTATATAATTTCGCGCCTTCCCTTAGATCGATGACCTTTCCCTTGGCGTTTTCTATCTCCACGGTGCCTTCGGTCCGTTCCAGAACCAGGGACTTGCCCTTTGTCTCATTTCCGGCCTTCTCTCCGGCCTCCAGTCTGGTGCCGTCCTCCTGCGTGGCTTTTTCCGTCGTCTTCTCTGTCTTTTCCGGCTTAGCCGCCATACTCTCTGTCGGAATCAGGCAGCCCATCATAAGGCTCAGGGCCAGCGCCAGCAGAGCTTTCCGACTTCTGTGTATTCTTATCATATCCGCTCTCCTTTACTGCTCTGTCTCTGTGACCTCTGTAAACTCATACTTTCCCGCATCAGAAACCCAGAACGTAATTCCGTCCCGGTACTTTACTGTGGGCTGTGACTTCAGGATCCAGTATACATTCGGCCTTCCTCCGCCCAGGACATAGGATTCTTTCGGGCTAAGCTGAACCGGATAGCTTCCCATGGCAATCCGATAGGATTTTTCCACTTGACCGCGATAATTGCCCTGACCGGTAATGGTAACCCAGCATGTTCCCGGGGTATCGGCATTATAATAGTCCAGCTTATAGTCCCTACCCTCTACCAGTTTTCTTCCGCCATCTGTTCCGGTGACCGGTTTCTTCGCTTCTTCCTGATTCAGAAGCTCCGGGGTATTCCAGTCTGTTGTTCCGAACATCGCTTCTGTCAGAGACTTCTGCTGTATTTTCACCGGGCAGCCGCTGCCCTTCGTCATGCCAAGCGGCAGATAGTAGTCATTTCCATCGTAAACCACATCTGCATAATAGTCTCCTGCATAAACCGGCGCGCCGCCTTCTGTCTTTGCGCCCTGAGCTGTTCCGGTTGGCTTATTTTGCTCCGGATTATCCAGGTTCACTTTGCCCACATACCATCTGACGCTCATGTTCCTCACGTCCAGATTTTCCTGGTCTTTTTTCAGAACGATCCCGACCTGAATGGCGGATCCGCTGTAGGTGAGAGTCGCTACGCCGTCTTTCAGCTCACTTCCCGGGAAGTCCAATCCATTCACCTTGGGCAGGGCTTTCACGCTCTGAAGCTTCAGGGTGCCTTTTTTCCAGGTTCCTTCTGTTGGATCGCTTCCATAGACGTCAGCGCTCACCGGCTTCTCCGCGGGCTTTTGGATGTTCGTTCCGCTTAAGGTAACGCCGTTTCCGGACAGGTTAAGTCCCATCTTTTCCCAGACTGCAGTATCCGTAGACACTGCTACGCCTTCAGACGCCAGCCCAATCTCCACCCGGCTTCCGTAGGGAATCTCATATACGCCGTCCCTTCCCGGGTCTACAAATGTATTGTCAACCTTTACTGTAAAGGTCAGGCTGTCTTCCGCCGGCGCCGGAGCGCCGAACATGACGCGAGCATTCTTTTCACCGCCGGACCAGCTTATGCTCTTATCATAGCCCTTGTAGCTGTAGGTCAAGGTATCCCCGTCCTTAAGCGTACAGATGTTTCCAAAGTTCAGCGGCGCTCCGTTATGCGTCCAGCTTCCCTCTGTACTCAGATTCAGATAGGCTGTTCCCTCTTTCTCTGTCACATAGGCTGCCGCCGCCTGGGCCTTTGCGCGATCGCCGCCCACAGACTGATAGGGATAAAAGCTTTTGTTCAGAATCCAGCCCTTGTCAAAAGTCAGCCCTGTTACTTCCCCGTCGGCCAGGTCTTTCGTTGTCCTTCGTAATCCGTTAAAGTATCCTGGCCAATCCTTATCGTCATAGTAGCTATTCAAAAACGTATTTGATGTTTCAAGATGTCCGATCACCGGTTGTTTCTGGTTTGCGATGTCGCAATCTACCGTTCCGGTATTCAGTGTGGCTTGCACCTTTCCCTCGGTAACCTCCGCCACAATTCCTGCCGCCATTTCGTTACCAGTTACGGCTCCGCTGTTGCTGCAATCCGAGATGGTGCTTCCATCAGCCAGTTCGCCTGCGATTCCACCGCAGCGGATTCCGCTTACCGCTCCCATATTCGCGCACTGCGAAATGCTGCTTTTCTTACTATTATCTTGCTTATCTGCCAGAACATAGCCTGCGATACCGCCTACGTAAGCCACATGCGACTGCTGCCGCTGGCTTTCATTCTCTCCATCACCTTTTATGGTGGCCAGATTTCCGCAGCCTTTGATCGAGCCGCCTTCCATATGAGCGACAACTCCGCCCACGCAGTCTGCTCCGCAGTATCCGGTTGCCTGGATCGGAGCCACGCTATCTACGACCACGTTTTTCACCGTGGCGCCGATTGCGTAATTGATCAGGGAAGCCGCTCCTCCCGGAAGGGTAACGGTATGCCCCTGTCCGTCGAAGGTGGTTTTAAATTGATTCTTATCATTTCCAATTCCAGGCCAGTCTGTAGTACGTAAATCTATATCTTTTTCCAGTGTAATATTTCCATCATATTTTCCGTTATTGATCGCTTCCGCCACCTGCAAAAGCTGCTCTGCCGATGAGACACTGCCATTTATCTCTGCTTCTGTCTCTGCCGGTACAGTCGTATCCGCGTCTTTCTTTGTCTCTGCTGGTGCAGCCGCGTCCTCGGCCTTCTTTTCCTCTGCCTCTGCCGGTATAGTCGTATCCGCGTCTTTCTTATTTATCTCTACCTTCTCTTCCGGTTCTGCCCACACCTGCATGCCCGGCACTGTACCGAGCATTACAGCTGCCGTCAGCAGCGCTACCCACTTTCTGTTCATAGATAATCCTCCTTCTCCCGCGGACAGCTACTTCTTCCTGCCGAACAGACCTTTCTTCTTCGGCTGCTCTTCTCCCAGCTCCTCTTTTCTGCTCAGCGCTTCCTCGAACAGTCCGTGAAGCTGCTTCAGCATTTTCTCTGCCTCTTCCTTCTCCTGCCGGTTCAGAAACTGCCAGCAGTTGGTCTTGTCTGTGATCCGCTGCATTTCCCGCAGGGTCGGCGCGCACATGATACTTTCAAAGGTGATCGTATCCTCCATGGCCCTTCCTGTGTATACACGATAAGCCCGGAGCATTTCCTGCTCGGCCAGCATACTTCCCGCCGCCTCGGCCAGCTTCTCAGTGAATTGCAGATCCAGGTTGTCAAAGGGCAGGCCGTCCTTTTTGTTGATAATCTGGATACTTCCGAAGCAGACGCTTCTGTCCAGCTTCAGCGGTACGCAAATCATACTCTTGGTCTGAAAGCCCGTCTTCTTATCTACCTTTCCGGCCCACCGGGAATCCTGCTGACAGTCCGGAATGATGGTAGACTCCCCGGATTCGATTACCTTTCCGGCCACGCCCTCATAGGGGGTCAGGGTGATTCCCTCCATACTGCTTCCGCCATATACGGCTGTGGGAATGATCAGGAATTCCCCAAAGCGGTCAAAGAACCAGAAGGTGCCTGCTTCCGCGTGGATCGCCTCCACCACCTCGTTCAGGGCTGCCTCCATGGCTTCCTTGGGATTTACCGCGTTCTTGATTCCATTTTCCAGCTTCACCAGTGTTCTCTTATAGTGAGCCTGCTTCATGGCGTCCCACATGGTTTCCATCTCAATACTCATTTTTCATCGCCTCTCTGTCTTTGTCCTTTTGTTGATCCTCTGTCCTTAAAGCTCTATCACATCGCCCATGCGGGCAAACCGGGCTCCCGGGTATATCTTCCGCGCCTTCTGTTCCAGAACCCGCAGTTCCGCGTCTGTCTTTCCCGGCTCATGATGGGTGATATACAGCCGCGGAATCTGATACTTCTCTGCGTACGCGCAGCCGTCCAGATAGCAGGAATGTCCCCAGCCTCTGTGGGCTTCGTACTCTTCCTCTGTATACATACCGTCGAAGGCCAGCAGGGAGCAGCCCTCCAGAAAGCCCTCCGGCGGCATTCCCGTATGTTCATAATCGAACATGATACAGAGCACCTTATCTCCCGCCTCTACCCGCAGGATACTTGCCCCGTTTGGGTGGGGAGACGGATAGCTCCTGACCAGCAGATCCTCTCCGAGTCTCCGTTCTCCCGGGGAATCTACCTGAATACAGGGGCCTATCTCCGGCACCACGGGCCAGAAGGGCTCCCTGAAAAATTCCTTTATGGTATTCTCCTGAAACCAGCGGTCGAAGGTTCCGTAAAAATGGACCTCTGCCTCTTTCGGCAGCACGCTGTAGCTCAATATTCCCATCAGGTGATCGTAATGCAGATGGGTCAGCCAGATATCGATCTTCCCGCAATCCTTCAGTATCTCTTTTGCCCTGACAAGCCCGCTTCCGCAGTCCACTATCAGCGCGTAGCTTCCCTTTTTTAAGATGAAACAGCTTGTGGCTCCGCCGAATTCGCTGTATTCGTCCCCGTGCATGGGCATTGACCCTCTGCAGCCGCAGACGTACAGCTTCCATGTTTTCGACAACTTCCAACACCCCCAACATTTTTCCGGATAATTCTACATTTTATTGTATCATGTATTTTCCTGTCATTGCAACTAAATTGCTCTTTTATTTGCTAATATTTTCTGGTTATTTTCTCTTCTTGAACAAGCCCTCCTCCAATGCTATACTTGACCTATAGTTACAGGAGGATAAGAGCGTGTATTATTTTATTGTGAACCCTGCTTCCCGTTCGGGAAATGGAAAATATGTCTGGCAGAAGGCCGAAAAAATACTGGATCAGGAGAATACCGAGTACCGGGTGTATTTCACCTCCTATCAGGGGCACGCCACCGAGCTGGCTCGGGATATCACCGCCCGCGGGGAACGCCTGACCCTGATCGCGGTCGGCGGCGACGGTACTGTCAATGAGGTCCTGAACGGAATCCGGGACTTTTCCCGGGTCATCTTCGGATACATACCCACCGGCTCCAGCAATGATTTCGCGCGCTGTATGGGACTCCCCTCTGATACGGAGGCTGCCGTACAGAATGTTCTGCATCCTGCACGCTTTGATAAAATCGATCTGGGACTTATGGAGCGGAACGGACAGAAGCGTTATTTTGCCGTAAGCTCCGGCTGCGGCTTTGACGCGGCGGTCTGTCAGGAAGCCCTTTCTTCCCATATGAAGCGGCTTCTGAACCGGCTTCACCTGGGCAAGCTCACCTATGCCGGCATTGCCCTGAAGCAGATTATCTTATGTAAACCCGTTCCCGTCACGATCCGTCTGAGCAACGGGAAAAGCCGGACCTTTCCCAAAACCTATTTTGCAGCCGGCATGAACTGCTTCTGCGAGGGCGGCGGCCTGCGCATGGCGCCCCACGCGGACGTACACGACGGAATGCTGGACGTCTTTGTGGTAAGCCGGCTGAGCAAGCTTCTGATTGCCCTCATGCTTCCCACCGCCTACCTGGGACTTCATACCATCTTCCCGGGTATCTATATCTATCGGACTCGGAGCGCCCAGATAACGGTCTCCGGCGTCCTGCCCCTCCATACGGACGGCGAGCCCTGCCTGATGAAAGGGACGGTAACGCTGTCCTGCTGCCCGCAGGCGCTTACGCTTCTGGCGGCCGGAGATAAATGAGAAGGACTGTCATAAAATTGTGTTTTTTTTCTTAAAATATTATGAACTCGATTGAACCGGAAATGGCTTTGTGCTATACTGCGATTCAGATTTAAAGAAGTTATCTGATTTTGCAGAAGGAGGTTGACCGTATGAAAGCATTTTTCCAGAAATATAAGCACGCCTGGGTTCTGCTCTACGCCTTTCTCTACCTGCCCTGGTTCTTCTGGCTGGAAAGCCGGGCCAACCTGCCTTATCATGTAATCCATGTATGGCTGGACGATAAGATTCCCTTCGTGGAATATTTCATCGTGCCCTATCTGCTGTGGTTTGTATACGTTGCCGCTGTGTTCCTGTACCTATTCTTCAAGGGAACGAAACAGGAGTTTTACCGGTACTGCGCCTTCCTTTTTACCGGCATGACGCTGTTCCTGGTGATCTCCACCCTCTACCCCAACGGACACCTGCTGCGGCCCACCGAGTTTCCACGGCACAATATCTTCACCTTCGCGGTGCAGATTCTGTACCAGGCGGATACCCCGACGAATATCTTCCCGAGTATCCATGTATTCAATTCCATCGCAGCCCACCGGGCTCTGGTGAATAACCCGCGCCTTGGCCGCAGCCGCCTGATTCGCGGCGGCTCCTTTGTACTCATGGTTTCCATTATCCTGGCTACCATGTTCCTGAAGCAGCACTCGGCCCTGGACGTGATGGCGGGTATCGTGCTGGGCACCCTGATGGATCAGATCGTGTACCGCATGGAGTTCTCGTTATCCCGGGAACGGATTTCCAAGCGCAGAAGACAGACGGTTATCTGAGAAAGAAGTTTATGAAAACAAGCCCGGCTGGCAAATCAGAATTTTCTGATTTGCCAGCCGGGCTTTGTTTGCTTACGTTTTAGTTAAATCCCACGAACTTATTCGCGATCTTATACGCCATCTCGGATATCTTCCGTCCGGTTCTGCCCGGCAGGTTCATGGTACGTCCCAGGACGCCCCATTTCAGCTCGTAGTAGGTCTTGGGGTCCTTCTTTTTCAGGTATTTCCAGAGCTCGTACTTCTTCTCCAGGTTCTCCTCGGTGCCGGAACGAATGGCAATGATCGAGGAAACGACCATGATAATCTCCAGATAATTCTTCATATAATGGCGCAGCTTCCGGTTCTGTACCTGTCTGGGATCCGACAGCTTATAGTCGTCAATCATGATACGGTTGACCTTCAGCTGCTGGTCGATCCGGCCAATCATAACCTTCTCATTGACGGACTGATCGCTGCGGCCGATAAAATAGCGGTAGAAATTCACGTCCAGATAGTACAGGTACTTCACATGGGGCAGCGGGTGATATACAAAGATGTTATCCACATAAAAGGTGTGTTTCGGCAGCTCCAGTCCACACTCCCGGAGCAGTTTGGTCCGGTAAATGACGGAGTGCATCAGGATATATTGTCCCTTGTGCAGAAATTTCACATCGTCCCAGGTAAACACCTGATCCTGCGGAAAAGCGGAACGATAGCTCATGACCTTCTTACGCTTGACGCCCTCTTTTTCATAGACGAAGTTGCTGATCAGCATATCCACCATGGGCTTTGCGCCTGCCAGCTTCTCCAGGGTCTTTAAAATCTCCTTATAGGCGGAAATGGATACCCAGTCGTCGCTGTCCACTACCTTGAAATAAAGGCCGGTAGCGTTGCGGAGACCCGCGTTGACTGCCTCGCCGTGACCGCCATTTTCCTGATGGACCGCCTTCACGATGGTCGGATATTTCTCCGCGTATTCGTCCGCAATGGCCGCGGTACCGTCCTTAGAACCGTCGTCCACAATGATAATCTCCACTTCCTCGCCGCCTGCCAGCAGGGAATGGATACAGTTGCGCATATAGGCTTCCGAATTATAACAGGGAATTGCTACAGATAAAAGTTTCATGCTTCCTCCTTTTTACGCCAGAGAGCGGGCCAGTGCGATGGCTCTGGCTGCCATGGCGTCAATGTTATAGTACTTGTACTCCGCAAGTCTGCCCAGAAGATGGAAATCCGGCAGCTTCGCCGCCAACTCCGCGTACTTCTGATACAGCGCGTTATTTTCCTCATTCATAATTGCGTAATACGGAATCTCGCCCTCCGCGCCGGTATAGGCGAAGGGATACTCCTTTACGATGGTGGTGCTGTCAGCCTTCTGTCCGGTCAGATACTTGAACTCGGTAATCCGGGTGTAATCCTCGCTGACCGTATAGTTGACTACGCTGTGTCCCTGATAATCGGGCCGGTCATAATGTTCAAAATCAAAACGCAGGGTCCGATAGGGAAGCCGTCCGAAACGGCAGTCAAAGAGCTCGTCCACCGGGCCGGTGTAAATGACCGTACCGGTAAACTCCTGACCATTAAGCCGCACCTTTCCCTCTTCCTCAGAGATATCCAGCGCGTCCTTTGCGTCTGTGCCGGTACGTACCTCGATATTCGGGTGATCCAGGATCTTCTCAAACATGGGCGTAAAGCCATGGAGCGGCATACCCTGGTATTTGTCGCCAAAATACCGGTTATCATAGGAAATGACCACCGGAACCCGGCCCGTTACCGCCGGATCGATCTCTTCCGGCGTCTGTCCCCACTGCTTCATGGTGTAGCGCAGAAATACATTTTCATAGACAAAATCCGCGATGGCGCGCAGTTCCTCATCCTGCTGCTCCCGGAGCTTCAGGATCGGTACCCGGGCGCCAAAGCCGAAGGTGTCCACCAGTTTCTTCTCCAGGACGGCGGCCTTCTCCTCACCATAGACCATTTTCAGGGTATTCAGATTGAAGGGAACCGGCAGCAGCTTGTCTCCCACCCGGGCTACTACCTCATGGCCAAAGGCGTACCATTCGGTGAAACGGGACAGCCACTCATAGACCTCCTCATTGCCGGTGTGGAAGATATGCGGGCCGTACCAGTGTACCAGAATGCCGTATTCGTCCTTTCCGTCATAGCAGTTGCCGCCGATATGGTTTTTCTTTTCCAGTACCAGAACCTTCTTGCCCTGCTCCTCCGCCAGCACTCTGGCCGCCGCAGCGCCTGCGATTCCGGAACCGATGATAATGCAGTCGTACATGATAAATCGTTCCTCCATAAAACTCTAATATCTATGCTTAAAATATTCCGTGTAAGCCGCGAAGGCCGCCGGAATCGAATATTTTTCTTCCATCTGCTGCTTTTCCACGAAGAACAGCTTTTCCGGATTGCCCTGCTGCTCCGGCTCCTCCACCTTCACCACATAGCCTTCCATATGCCATTCGATATGGCTGAAGATGTGCTTTGCCGCCGGAAGCTCCTGGATCCGGATGGGCGACAGTCCTGCTTCCTTCACATAATCCAGCACCTGATCCGGTTTCAGATGACCCTCCAGGTTCGGCAGCTCGTAGAGCCCCGCCAGAAGCCCTTTTGCAGGCCGTTTCCGAAGCGCCGCCTGATTGTCCGACACCAGCACCAGAACCGTCTTATCCTGGATTCTGCGGCTTTTGGGCGGTGTTTTTTTCGGAAGTTCTGTCTCCACGCCCTCCTGATGGGCCTGACAGAATGCCGCCAGCGGACATTCCCCGCACCGGGGCGCGCCGTTTGGAACGCAGACGATGGCTCCCAGCTCAATCAGGGACTGGGTGAAATCTCCGGCCCGTCCTGCCGGAATCACAGCCTTTACTTCCTGCTCAAAACGCCGTTTCACCGACTGCTTCAGGATATCGTCATAGCTTTTCTCAATCCGGGAAAGCACCCGGAGCACATTGCCGTCTACGGCCGGATAGGGCAGGCCGAAGGCGATGGACGCGATGGCTCCTGCCGTATAGCTTCCGATTCCCGGCAAATCCAGAATTGCCTCAAAATCCGCCGGCATTTCACCGTCGTATTCTGCCGTCAGCTTCTGCGCCGCCTTTTGCATATTCCGCACCCGGTTATAATATCCTAACCCTTCCCATAGCTTCAGAATCTGATCCTCCGGAGCCTCCGCCAGATCGCGGATACCGGGAAGCGCCGTCATAAAGCGCTCAAAATAGGGCTTTACTGCTTCCACTCTCGTCTGCTGCAGCATGATTTCCGATACCCAGACCCGGTAAGGGGTGGGCTGCTCCCGCCAGGGAAGAACGCGCGCATGAGCGTCATACCAGGCCAGAAGAGGTTCTACTATGCCACCTAATTGGCTGTCGCCCACTGCCGTGGCAGATATTTTTTTCTGCTCTTCTTTTTCTATATTATAATCTACCTTCAAATCTTTTTTCAAAAATAAACCTCAAATTTCTATTCTGCTTAAAGACAAACTTTAATTTCTCTGTCTATCTTCAACTCGTCCGGCTTCACCAGACAATCATAAGCCAGTACCTTCACACCCGCCTCCGCTGCTCTCCGAAGCGTTTCTCCAAAGGCCGGATGAGTCCGGTCGTTGGGCTCCAGCCGCGTGACGCCCTTCATCTGGATTACGAAAAACAACCAGGCGTCATAACCGGCCTTGCGGCACTGTATCAGCTCTTCGATATGCTTCACGCCCCGCTCTGTGGGCGCGTCCGGAAAACGGGCCACGCCGTCCTCCTCCAGAGTCACGCCCTTGACCTCCATAAAGGCTTTCCGTCCTTCATATTCCAGATAGAAGTCAAACCGGGAATTTTCATACCTGCACTCAGGCTTTACGAAGATGTCTGTCGTGCCAAGTCCGCCCGTCTTCAGCCATTCCGCCGCCACCTGATTGGGAGCCTGGGAATCCATATTGATCCACTGCTTTCCCTTTTTTACGGCTATCAGATCTAAGGCCGTCTTCCGGGCCGGATTGTGGGAACGCTGCACATACAACTCCGCCCCCGGTACCAGCAGCTCCTTACAGCGGCCTGTATTTTTTACATGGCAGATTTCCTGTCGGCCATTCTGCTCCACGTAAGCGATAAAACGGTTGGGGCGGGAGAGAAAACGGGCCGGTTCCATCTGTTCATATTTCATACGTCACCTATTGTACTGTCATTCTTTTAATATGTAAGAGAATCTTTCTTAATTTTTTGTAAATTCGCCCCGGTAGTCCTCCATTAGCTTCTCAAAGGCCGGCATGGAATCCACGATGGTCTTCTCCGCCACGCAATAGGAAATGCGCACATAACCCGGACAGCCGAAATCATCGCTGGGAACCAGCAGCAGATCGTATTGCTTCGCCCGCTCGCAGAAGGCATAAGCGTCCTCCTCCAGGGCTTTCATAAACAGGTAAAAGGCTCCCTGGGGTTTGACACAGGTGTAACCGATCCGCTGCAGGCCCTCCACCAGGATATCCCGGTTCTTCTTATAAGCGGAAATATCGCCGGTATCGTCCACGCACTTCGCCACCACCTGCTGAAACAGGGAGGGCGCGCACACAAAGCCCAGCACCCGGGCAGCGCCTGCGATGGCCGGAGCCACGTGCTCATAGTCGGCGATCCGATCCGGAATCACGATATAACCGATTCGCTCGCCCGGCAAGGACAGAGACTTACTGTAGGAATAGCAGACCAGCGTATCGTTATAATATTTTGTCAGGTAAGGCACCTGAATATCATCATACACGATCTCCCGGTAAGGCTCATCGGTAATCAGATAAATGGGAGCGCCATACTCTTCCTCTTTCTTTTTCAGAATTGCGCAAAGTTTCCGGATTGTTTCTTCGGAATACACAACTCCCGAGGGATTGTTGGGCGTATTTACGATAACCAACTTCGTCTTCGGCGTAACAGCCTGCTCAAAAAGCTCCGTATCAATCTGAAAATCCGGAAGCTGTGCCGGAATTACGTGAAGCTTTGCTCCCAGGCCCTCCACCCAGACCCGGTATTCCGGAAAGAAGGGCGCGAAGGTAATTGCTTCCTCACCCGGATTCAGAAGGGCTTTCAGACAGATATTTATAGAAGCGGCCGCTCCACAGGTCATGAAGATATTTTCCATGCGGAAGTTTTCTCCAAATCGGCGGTTCAGGGACTCGGCAATGACAGTGCGCACCTTCGGGTCGCCCGGCGCCGGAGAATAAGCGTGAAGCTTCTCGGGCGGCAGCTCCAGCAGCTCCAGGATCGCCTGTTTTACCGACTCCGGAGCCGGAATACTGGGATTGCCCAGGCTGAAATCATAGACCTTGTCCTCGCCCACCTCGGCCTTTCTCTTCAGGCCGTAAGAAAAAATCTCTCTGATAACAGAGCTCTTGCTGCCAAGCTCATAGCACTCCTGTGATATCATTTTTTCATCCTCCTCTGTGGAGCCTTTCGGTTCCTGTCATCATTCTAACTGCATACTTGTTATCATTTTACTATTCACCGCCAAAAAGTGCAAGAAAAAACGCCCCCGGCCGGATTTCTCCGGCCCGGGGGCGCTCCATTTACATTTCGAACAATCTGCTCAGGCTTATACCAGCTCCAGAAGTACTTCCATCGCTGCGTCACCCTTACGCTGACCGATCTTTACGATTCTGGTGTAACCACCATTGCGGTTTGCGTACTTCGGTGCGATCTCGTCGAACATCTTCGTTGCCAGATCTACCTTCTTGGTGTTCTTCTTCTTTCCTGCTGCTGCGGTCGGAACCTCAGTTACCGTGTAGAGAACCTTCAGCATCTGACGTCTAGCATGCAGTCTGGACGGCTGATCCTTCTTAATGGTCTTCTCTACTTCGTCGTATACGGTAACTTTCTTTCCGTCTACAACTTCCTTTACACGCTTTCCATCAGCGTCCTTACGCGGAACCTTAGCGGTTACAGTAACGGTATCGAAGTTGTCCTTCTCCTTTACTGCCAGTGCGATCAGTCCCTCAGCAATCTTGCGAACTTCCTTCGCCTTAGCCTCGGTTGTTACAATCTTGCCGTTCTCCAGAAGAGCGGTTACCTGATTTCTCAGGAGCGCCTTTCTCTGGCTGGATGTTCTGCTCAGTTTTCTATACTTTGCCATTTTAATTTTCCTCCATCTGTGGAGCCGCATCCCCATGCGTCTTCGGTCTTACTGGGGAGGGCTTTCTTCCATAGTGTTTATGCGGGTGAAGAATCTTATTCCTCACTCGAAATAGTGGAACCTTCTCGAAACTAGTTCGAGAAGTATCATCCTAGCGAAGAATACTATTCTTCGCTAGGATTCAGCTGGAGACCCAGCTCTTTCAGTTTTGCAAGCACTTCCTCGAGAGACTTACGACCCAGGTTACGAACCTTCATCATATCCTCCGGAGTTCTGTTGCAAAGCTCTTCTACTGTATTAATTCCTGCTCTCTTCAGGCAGTTGAAGGAACGAACGGAAAGCTCCAGCTCGTCTATGCTCATCTCAAGCACTTTTTCCTTCTCATTGTCCTCTTTCTCTACCATAACCTCTGCGGTCTTGGCATTCTCGGACAGGTCGATAAACAGGCTCAGATGCTCGCTCAATACCTTTGCAGCAAGGCTGACAGCCTCATCCGGAACCAAAGTTCCGTTTGTATACACATCAAGTGTCAGCTTGTCATAGTCAGTTACCTGACCTACACGGGTATCCTGCACTGTCATGTTTACTCGCTCAACGGGTGTGTAGATAGAATCGATCGCAATCACTCCGATAGGAAGATCCGGATTCTTATTCTTCTCTGCACTCACATAGCCTCTGCCCTTCGTAATCGTCAGCTCCATGTACAGCTTGCTGTCTGCGCCGCCGTTCAGATGAGCGATGACAAGCTCCGGGTTCAGAATCTCGATATCGGGATCCGCCTGAATATCAGCTGCTGTGACTACGCCCTCTCCATCAAACTCGATGTAGGCGATCTTTGCTTCGTTGCTGTCACTTGTATTCCGAATGGCCAGATTCTTGATGTTCATGATGATCTCAGTTACGTCTTCCTTTACTCCCGGAATGGAACTGAACTCATGCAGAACGCCTTCGATCTTCACCTGGCTGACTGCTGCACCCGGTAACGAAGAAAGCATGATTCTTCTCAGTGAATTGCCCAGTGTCGTACCATAGCCTCTCTCAAGCGGCTCAACCACAAATTTTCCATATTTCTTATCATTTGAAATCTCTGCAATCTCAATTTTCGGTTTATTAAACTCGAACACTAAAAGGCTCCTCCTTCACATTTTGTTTGGGTGTTATGCTGCCGATCTAATACTATACTCCGGATTACTTAGAATACAGCTCGACGATAAGCATCTCATCAACCGGAACATCGATCACTTCTCTGGACGGAAGCTCCTTAACGGTTCCCTTCAGAGCCTCCAGATCAGACTCAAGCCATTCCGGAGTCAGTCTTCCTGCAGTTGCCTCTACGATATCCTTATATCTCTGAGATCCCTTGCACTTCTCTTTGATTTCGATTACGTCGCCAGCCTTTACAAGGTAGGACGGAATGTTTACCTGCTTGCCGTTTACCAGAACGTGCTTGTGATCTACGATCTGACGAGCCTCTCTTCTGGTTCTTGCAAGACCCAGACGGAAAACAACGTTATCCAGTCTGCTCTCCAGGATAACCATCAGGTTCTCACCGGTCATGCCCTTCATCTTATCCGCTCTCTTGTAGTAGTTGCGGAACGGCTTCTCAAGTACGCCGTAGATGAATTTTGCTTTCTGCTTCTCACGAAGCTGAAGTCCGTACTCGGACATCTTTCTGTTTGCTCTCTTTAACTCTCTTGTGGACTTCTTATCAATTCCTAATACTGTCGGCTCCAGACCAAGGGAACGACATCTTTTTAAAACCGGAACACGATTGACTGCCATAACTTACGTACCTCCTAAATTAGACTCTTCTACGCTTGGGCGGACGGCATCCGTTGTGCGGAACGGGTGTTACGTCACGAATACTGGTTACCTCCAGACCACATGCCTGAAGTGCACGGATTGCTGCCTCACGGCCTGAACCCGGTCCCTTAACCATTACGTCTACAGTCTTGAGTCCATGTACTAAAGCTGCCTTGGTTGCAGTCTCAGCTGCCATCTGTGCAGCATACGGAGTAGATTTCCTTGAACCTCTAAATCCCAGACCACCGGCACTTGCCCATGACAGAGCGTTTCCTTCAGTATCTGTCAGAGTAACGATTGTGTTGTTAAAAGATGACTGAATATGTGCCTGTCCGCGTTCAACGTTTTTCTTTACGCGCTTTTTTGTCACTTTCTTTGTAACTTTCGCCATTTTAAACTAACCTACTTTCTTCTTTCTTTAAAAGGAAGTTCGGTTCACTAAATTCATGCTGCGCACTCTGTGCTTGCATTCATTAAGTTCCTCCGAACAAAGTTCGCACTAACCTCATGCTTCGCTTTACAGCTCGCATTCGCTAAGTGCTCTACTTTTTCTTATTAGCTACTGTTCTCTTCGGACCCTTGCGAGTTCTTGCGTTGGTCTTAGTCTTCTGACCACGAACCGGCAGTCCCTTACGATGACGGATACCTCTGTAGCATCCGATCTCCTGCAGACGCTTGATGTTCATAGCGATCTCACGTCTTAAATCTCCCTCTACCATGTAGTCAGCGTCGATTACTTCGCTGATTCTCTTGACTTCATCGTCAGTCAGGTCTCTTACACGGGTATCCGGATTTACCTTTGCTGCTTCCAGAATCTTGGTTGCGCTTACGCGGCCGATGCCGTATACGTAAGTCAGACCAATTTCTACACGCTTTTCTCTTGGTAAGTCTACACCAGAAATACGAGCCATTTGATTATTCCTCCATTTAATAAAAAATTGGGTTCCGGGCGTTTTTTAATAGGTGCCCGATGACACTTTCCTAAATGGGATGCGGCGAACGCATCCAGCCGGATAATAATCCGACCTTTCAGATACTCTGCGACAGGCATTTCTCCGTTTTAAGCAATATCATTGTGAATAATCTCCTGCTCACAAATTTATATGATAACATGCACACCAGGTGTCCCATGTCAGCCGCTCATACTTATTATGACAAGATTATCACAATCTGCGGAATTAACCCTGGCGCTGCTTGTGCTTCGGATTCTCGCAAATTACTCTGATACTACCTTTTCTTTTGATGATTTTGCACTTCTCGCAAATGGGTTTTACAGATGATCTTACTTTCATCGTAAAAATCCTCCTTTCACATCGTTCGTTCTTCTTAATTCTCTCACGACTGGGTTTTGAAGTGAAAAAATGCCGAAAAACAAGGCGTTTCTTGTTCCCGATCTCACGAATCTTCCAAAAATGCGCACCTAAAAACAGGCGCAGAATCCCCGTGGAGATCATACGTCTAGTATGATAACACACGGGGATTCAAAATGCAAGTATTTTTTTTAACATTCCAGACTATTCAACCACTGACGGCCCGCTTCGATCTGGCGGCGTACCTCGGACGGAGCAGTTCCACCGAAGGATACCCGGGCATTTACACAGGTCTTGATGCTGATGTCGCCCAGCAGCTTCTTAGTCACGCGCTTGTCAATGGCCTGCAGATCCTCGTCTGTCAGATCCTCGAAATCGCATCCCTTATTCTCGCAGGCTTTTACCATATGACCTACGATGGAGTGCGCCTCACGGAAGGGAATACCCTGCTTTGCGAAATGTTCTGCGATATCGGTAGCGTTCAGGAAGCCCTTGCTCAGCTGTTTCTCAATCTGATCCATGCGGAACTCGGTCTTATCCAGCATCTTGGCGAAGATGTCGATAGTAGCCTTCCAGGTGTCGATGGCGTCGAAGAGACTCTCCTTGTCCTCCTGGAAGTCCTTATTGTATGCCAGGGCGGTTCCCTTCATAACGGTCAGAAGCTGCATCAGATCGCCATATACACGGCCTACCTTACCGCGGATCAGCTCTGCCATATCCGGATTTTTCTTCTGAGGCATAATGCTGCTTCCGGTGCAGAAGCTGTCGTCAATGGCGATATAGGAAAACTCAGAAGAATTCCACCAGGCGAACTCCTCTGCCCAGCGGGACAGGTGCATCATGGAGATGGACGCGTCGCTTAAAAATTCCAGGCTGTAATCCCGGTCGCTGACGGAATCCATGGCATTCTCTGTGGGTGCCGTAAAGCCCAGCAGCTCACTGGTCAGATGACGGTCGATGGGCATGGTTGTTCCGGCCAGAGCGCAGGCACCCAGGGGATTATAGTTCAGGCGCTCCAGGGTGTCGCTCAGACGTTCAATATCTCTCTTAAACATCTGGAAATAAGCCATGAATACAAAGCCGATGGTAATGGGCTGCGCGTGCTGCAGATGGGTAAAGCCTACGGTAATCTGATCCGCGTATTTCTCAGCCTTCTCCAGGATTACGTTTTCCAGATAGCAGAGGCTATCCAGAATCTCGTAAATCTCTTTTCTCAGATAGAGTCTGCCGTCCACTTGGCACTGATCGTTCCGGCTTCTGGAGGTATGCAGCTTCTTACCCACATCTCCGATACGCTGAATCAGCCGGCTCTCGATTCCCATATGGATATCCTCGTCGTCCACGTTGAATACGATTTTTCCGTCCGCGATATCCTTGCGGATGTCCTCCAGACCTGCGATGATCTGATCCTTTTCTTCATTGGACACGATACCCTGCTTTGCCAGCATGGTTACATGGGCAATGCTGCCGTCTATATCTTCGTTGTACATTCTCTGATCAAAAAAGATCGACGCATTATATTTTTTTACAAGCTCGTCCATATCCTTTTCAAATCTTCCGCCCCATAAACTTGCCATCTGTTATCACTCCTTTTGTGAATCTGTATTTGCAGTTAAATTTTCTTTTCATCGGATAGTCAAACAGACCCTCTGCCTGTGATATTTTTTCACAAACAAAGAGTCTGCTCTGTGAATTCTCTCTTACTTATCTCTCCAGATGATACGTCCCTTGGACAGATCGTAGGGAGACATCTCGATGGTTACCTTGTCACCCGGCAGAATCCGGATAAAGTTCATGCGGAGCTTTCCGCTGATATGGGCGAGAACCTGATGTCCGTTCTCCAGCTCTACCTGAAACATGGCGTTCGGGAGCTTCTCCACTACTGTTCCTTCGATTTCAATTACATCTGCTTTTGACATCTTCTTCCTCCTTTTCGTGCAGCCTGATGGCCCGCTTTACGTCAACATCGGTTATTTTCGTCAGGTCCCGGCCTTCGGGTGTCCTGTACATGGGCTGAATATGTTTTTTCTTCTTTTTTTTCGGGTTTGACATGGGTCGTAACCGTCCGTCTGTCAGATATACATATTCGCCTTCTGTTCTTAATATGATATATAATTTACCTTTATCATGTCCGGCCTTTGATCTGGCGAACATTCCAATTTCCACTCTTTCCATAGACTTCTCCACAGGCTTACAGTGTCAGAGTCAGAATTTCCGGCTCACCCTCGGTAATCAGGATGGTGTTTTCGTAATGAGCAGAAAGGGAACCGTCATCTGTAACTACAGTCCAGTCGTCGTCCAGCCACGCGACCTCCCAGGTGCCTGCGTTAATCATGGGCTCGATAGCCAGGGTCATTCCCGGCACCAGCTTAATCCCTCTGCGGCGCTGACGGAAGTTGGGAATCTGCGGATCCTCATGCAGATGCTCGCCGATTCCGTGGCCGACCAGATCACGGACTACTCCGTAACCGAACTGGTCAACGTAATCGTTAATTGCTGCTGAAATCTGGTGAAGATGATTTCCGGCCTTTGCCATTTTGATACCTTCGAAGAAGCTCTGCTTCGTCACATCCATCAGCTTCTGTGCCTCCGGACTTATTTTTCCTACTGCATGGGTTCTGGCTGCGTCGGAGTGATAGCCCTTATAAATCAGGCCTGCGTCCAGACTTACGATGTCACCTTCCTGAAGGATTCGATCGTCCCTGGGAATTCCATGTACGACTTCATCGTTGATGGATACACAGATAGACGCCGGATATCCGTTATAGTTCAGGAAATTGGGAATACAGCCTCTCTCCCGGATAAGCTTTTCACCCAGGCGATCGATATCCAGGGTGGAAATGCCCGGCTTTACAAATGCCGCAAGCTCATTGTGAACCTCTTCCAGCAGTTTGCCTGCTGTGCGCATCAATTCAATTTCTCTGGCAGATTTAATTGTAACCGACATAATTACGCTCCTAAAATCTTTACAATGGCGTTAAACACGTCTTCCATACTCTGAGTTCCGTCTACCTCGGCCAGCTTGCCCTGCTTGGTGTAATACTCAATCAGCGGCTGTGTCTGTGCGTGATATACGTTCAGACGATTCTTAACTGTCTCCGGCTTGTCGTCGTCCCGGAGAACCAGCTTCTCTCCGCAGCGATCGCAGACGCCTTCTACCTTGGTCGGCGCATATACAATATGATAAGTGGCTCCGCAGGCCAGGCAGGCTCTTCTGCCACCCATACGGTTGATGATGTTCTCATCGGGCACTTCCACATTAATCGCGTAATCGATGGTTTCGCCCTTCTTTGCCAGTGCCTCGGTCAATGCCTCAGCCTGGGGAATGGTACGGGGAAAACCGTCCAGCACGTAGCCGTTCGCGCAGTCCGGATTCTGGAAACGATCCATGATCAGCTCCAGCGTCAGCTCGTCCGGTACCAGCTGTCCCTGATCCATATAGGACTTTGCTTTCTTACCAAGCTCTGTGCCTTCCTTTATATTTGCTCTGAAAATATCACCCGTGGAAATATGCGGGATCTGATATTTTTCAGCTATCTTCATCGCCTGTGTGCCCTTTCCGGCACCCGGTGCTCCTAACATGATGATTTTCATAATGTTACTCCTCTTCTTGAAATGCGCTGTTCGCATTTCCTCTGCAAATTGCCGCAAAACTTCCGAAAGCCTGTACGGAAACGGGTCCCGCACAGGCCGGAAGTTTGCCTATTAATCGTTCAAGAAGCCCTTGTAGTAGCGTACTGCCATCTGAGATTCGATCTGCTTGATGGTCTCCAGAACAACACCAACGACGATGATGATGGATGTTCCTCCAAAGGATACGCTCGCTCCGAATACTCCGTTAAAGAGAATCGGTACGACACATACAATAATCAGGCCGATTGCACCGACAAAAATGATGTAATTCAGAATTTTTGCCAGATAGTCTGACGTAGGCCGGCCCGGACGGATGCCGGGAATGAAGCCGCCCTGCTTCTTCATGTTATCCGCAATCTCCAACGGGTTGAAGGTAATGGATGTATAGAAGTAAGCAAAGAAGACTACCAATACAATATACAGCAGCAATCCCAGCGAATAGATAGGCTGCTGGGGATTACACCAGCTGCTGGAGCTTAAACCGGTGATAATCTTGCCGCCGATTCCGGTTCCTGCACTCTTTCCCATCAGGGCGAGAATGATTCCCGGAAATGACATTAGGGAGGATGCGAAGATGACCGGAATAACTCCTGCGGTGTTGACCTTCATCGGAATGTTGGTGCTCTGTCCGCCAATCACCTTTCTGCCCTGAAGCTTTTTGCTGTACTGAACGGGGATTCTGCGCTCTCCATCCTGAAGAATAATAACGAATACAACCGTTACAAGGATGACAGCCGCGATAATCACCGCTGCCAACACTGCCATAGCCACGCTCTTGCCGCTCATGAACTTTGTATACAGCGCTACAAAATCATCCGGCATACGGGAAACGATGTTGATCAGGAGGACGATAGAGATACCGTTTCCTACACCGTTCTGGTTGATACGCTCACCGATCCACATCAGGAATGCGGAACCGGCTGTCAGCGCAACCACTACAACCGCCATGTTGTACCAGGTTGCATTTTCCAGAAGACCCTGATTACCAAAACCTACGGTCATGGCAATACCCTCGATGAGGGCCAGCGCTACGGTTACGTAACGGGTGATATTCTGGAGCTTTTTCCTTCCATCCTCTCCATCTTTCTGCATTTCCTCAAGCTTCGGAATTGCAATGGTCAGGAGCTGGATGATAATGGAAGATGTAATGTACGGGTTGATACCTAACGCAAAAATGGACATGCTGGCAAGAGAGCCGCCGGTGAATGCATCCAGAAGATTGAATGCATCACCGGTCTGAGCTGCAAGCCAGTTCGCAAAGAATGTGCGGTTCACGCCCGGTACCGGCAGCTGGGATCCCAGTCTGACAACTACAAGCATCAGAAAGGTATAAATCAGCTTCTGCCGGATATCCTTGATCTTAAATGCGTTCTGTAATGTTTTGAACATTAGATCACCTCTGCTTTTCCACCAAGAGCCTCAATTTTTGCTTTTGCTCCCTCGGAGAAAGCATTTGCCTGTACAGTGAGCTTCTTTGTCAGCTCGCCATTTCCAAGGATCTTAACGCCATCCTTCGGATTCTTAACGATTCCCTGCTCCAGCAGAGTCTCTACAGATACAACTGCGTCGTTCTCGAATACTTCCAGAGCGCTTACATTGATTCCAACGATAACCTTGGAGTTTCTGTTTGTAAAGCCTCTCTTCGGAAGTCTTCTGTATAAAGGCATCTGACCGCCCTCAAAGCCCGGTCTCGGTGCTCCAGAACGAGCCTTCTGACCCTTATGACCCTTACCAGCTGTCTTACCATTTCCTGAACCGTGTCCACGACCTCTACGGAAGTTTCCGTTGTGCTTGGAACCTTCTGCATACTGTAAATTTGATAAGTCCATTGTGACACCTCCTATTCCGTTATTATAATTAAATCTCTTCTACCTTTACCAGATGTCTTACATGCCAGATCATACCTCTGACTGCCTCGTTATCCGGCATCTCAACTGTCTTGTTTACCTTACGAAGGCCAAGTGCCTCTACAGTTGCGCGCTGCTTCGGGATGGCTCCGATCGGGGATTTTACCAATGTAATCTTTAACTTATCTGCCATTGTCCGTATCCTCCTAGTTTGTAATCTCTTCTACGGATTTTCCACGGTTCTTAGCAACTTCTTCCGGAGTCTTCAGTGCCTTCAGACCCTCGATGGTAGCCAGAACTACGTTCTGCTTGTTGTTGGAACCAAGAGACTTGGTACGGATATTCTTGATACCAGCAAGCTCCAGCACGTTACGGGCCGGACCACCAGCGATAACACCAGTACCTTCCGGTGCTCTCTTCAGCAGTACGGATGCGCTGCCGAACTTTCCGATATAATCATGTGTAATACTGTTGTTCTCGTCAATTGCAACGGTTACCAGCTTCTTCATGGCATCCTCTTTGCCCTTGCGGATTGCTTCCGGAATCTCAGTCGCTTTTCCAAGACCGGCGCCAACATGTCCGTTGCCGTCGCCGACAACTACCAGAGCGGTGAAACGCATGGTACGACCACCCTTGACAGTTTTGCTTACACGCTTAATTGACACTACCTTGTCAGTTAACTCAAGCTGACTCGGGTCGATAATCTCATGTCTCATCTGTCTTTTTCCTTCCTTTCCTAGAATTCCAATCCAGCCTCACGGGCTGCGTCTGCCAGTGCCTGAATCTTGCCCTGATAGATAAAGCCGCCTCTGTCAAAGACAACGGTCTTGATACCCTTTTCCAGAGCTTTCTCTGCGATTACTTTTCCAAGGTATGCTGCTGCATCAACGTTGTTGGTTTTCTCAAGCTCAGCCTTTACACTCTTTTCCATAGTGGAAGCTGCTACCAGAGTATTTCCGACTGTATCGTCAATAATTTGAGCATACATATGATTATTGCTTCTAAACACAGCCAAACGCGGTCTCTCAGCAGTTCCGCTGATATGATTACGTAATTTTCTATGCTTATTTACGCGAACTTCGCTTCTTGACTTCTTACTAACCATTTTTATACTCTCCTTACTTATTTTTTACCAGTCTTACCGACTTTACGTCTGATAATTTCATCAGCATACTTGATTCCCTTGCCCTTGTACGGCTCAGGTCTTCTCTTGTCGCGGATCTCTGCTGCGTACTGGCCAACCTTTTCCTTATCGATACCCTTAACGATAATCTTGTTGCCGTCTACTGCAGACTCAATTCCGTCCGGATCGATCATCTCTACCGGATGAGAATATCCAAGAGACAGGGTCAGCTTATTGCCGGACTTCTGTGCCTTGTAACCTACACCGTTTACTTCAAGAGTCTTCTGATAACCCTCGCTCACGCCAACTACCATGTTGTGAATCAGAGTTCTTGTCAGACCATGTAAGGATTTCATCTTCTTCAGGTCGTTCGGTCTTGTAACGACTACCTGACCATCTTCAAGCTTAATTTCCATCTCTGCGGGCAGTACTCTTACCAGTTCGCCCTTCGGACCTTTAACGGTCACCTTGTTGCCTTCCTCGATGGTTACTGTAACACCAGCGGGAACGGCTACCGGATGTCTACCAATTCGTGACATGCCATTTACCTCCTAAAACTTAGATTTTCGGAGAAGCTGCTTATGGCTTCTCTGTTTTCAGTTGCGTCCGCCGAGTAAACCCGGCGGCCTTATATACACTTCCGCTTAACGGATATGCTGTAGCCCTTAGGCTTTTGCTTCGCTAAGTGTTCAATGCCTACCAAACAAATGCAAGTACTTCTCCGCCTACGCCCTGTGCGCGTGCTTCTTTGTCTGTGATAACGCCCTTGTTTGTGGAGATGATAGCAACTCCCAGGCCGCCCAGTACCTTCGGCAGCTCCTCTTTGTTAGCGTATACACGCAGACCCGGCTTGGAGATTCTCTTCAGACCGGAGATGATCTTTTCGTTCTTATCCTTACCGTACTTCAGGGTAATGCGGATAGTCTTGAAGTTTCCATCTTCTACGAGATCGTATTTTGCAATGTATCCCTCGTCTACCAGAATGTTCGCAATTGCGATCTTCATCTTGGAAGCGGGTACATCAACAGTATCATGTTTAGCGGTGTTTGCATTACGGATTCTTGTAAGCATATCCGCGATGGGATCATTCGTTGTTAATGCCATGACTTGTTCTATACCTCCTATTTGGGTTCTTACAAACGGTAATAAATCGGTACACCATGGTCACTAAGCTCAGCCTTCGCCCTGCGGGCTTGGCTTCACTAAGTGTCCAGGTGGATTTTTACCAGCTTGCTTTCTTAACGCCAGGGATCTGGCCCTTGTATGCTAACTCACGGAAGCAGATTCTGCAGATTCCGTATTTTCTCAGATATGCATGCGGACGGCCGCAGATTCTGCAGCGATTGTACTCTCTGACTGCGAATTTCTGTTTCCGCTGCTGCTTAACCTTCATTGCTGTCTTAGCCATGAAATTTTCCTCCTATCCTATTTTGTGAACGGCATATTGAATAATGTCAGTAACTCGCGGGCTTCTTCGTCAGTCTTTGCAGTTGTAACGAAGATAACGTCCATACCTCTTACCTTGTCTACCTTATCGTATTCAATTTCGGGGAAAATTAACTGCTCTTTGATACCCAACGCATAGTTTCCGCGTCCGTCAAATGCGTTCGGGTTTACACCACGGAAGTCACGCACACGGGGAAGTGCCAGGTTGATCAGACGGTCAGCAAACTCGTACATTTTCTCGCCGCGAAGTGTAACCTTGCAGCCGATTGCCATGCCCTCTCTGATCTTGAAGTTCGCAACAGAGTTCTTTGCTCTGGTCAGAACTGCTTTCTGTCCGGTGATGGTCTCCATATCCTTAACAGCAGATTCCAGAACCTTTGCATTGTCCTTTGCCTCGCCAACGCCCATGTTGATGACGATCTTGTCGAGCTTCGGAACTTCCATAATGTTCTTGTATCCAAATTTCTTTGTCATTGCGTCTACGATTTCATTCGTATACTTTTCTTTCAGTCTACTCAACTTTCTGCGACCTCCTTCCTTGATTAATCAATTACTTCGCCAGTTGCTTTCGCATAGCGGACTTTCTTGTCTCCATCCATCTTGAAGCCAACTCTTGTAGCTTTGCCCTTCAGGCTGTACATTACGTTAGACAGATCGATAGGAGCCTCCTGGTGAATAATTCCGCCATTCTGGTTTGCCATGGAAGGCTTGGTGTGCTTTGTAATCATATTAACGCCTTCTACGATTACAGTGTTGTTTTTATGATTGACGGCAATAACTTTGCCCTCTTTATCCTTGTCTGCGCCGGCAATAACCTTAACGGTATCACCTTTTTTAATCTTAACTGTAGACATTTGGCACCCTCCTATAATACTTCCGGAGCAAGTGAAACAATTTTCATAAACTGCTTTTCACGAAGCTCTCTTGCTACTGGTCCAAAAATACGGGTTCCTTTCGGATTCTTGTCATCTTTGATGATAACAGCCGCATTCTCGTCAAACTTGATGTAAGATCCGTCTTTACGACGAGCGCCCTTTACTGTACGAACGACTACGGCTTTCACTACGTCGCCCTTCTTAACAACTCCGCCGGGTGTTGCATCTTTGACGCTGGCAACGATGATGTCACCGATGTTTGCATATCTTCTGGTGGAACCACCCAGTACGCGAATGCAAAGCAGTTCCTTTGCACCGGTATTGTCTGCCACCTTGAGTCTGGTTTCCTGCTGTACCATTCCGGTAACCTCCTTACCTTATTTCGCTTTCTCCATGATTTCAACGAGTCTCCATCTCTTGTCCTTGGACAGCGGTCTCGTCTCCATAACCTTTACGGTATCACCTACGTGGCACTCATTGTTCTCGTCGTGAGCCTTCAGCTTATAAGTATCCTTTACAATCTTCTTGTACAGCGGATGCTTAACGTGCTCCTCAACAGCAACAACGATGGTCTTGTCCATTTTATCGCTTACGACCTTGCCGACACGTGTTTTTCTCAGATTTCTTTCCACGATAATTCTCCTTCCGCCTTATTACGCATTCGCCTTCTGCGCGATAACAGTCTGAATTCTGGCGATGTTCTTGCGAACTTCCTTAATTCTGCTAGTGTTATCAAGCTGATTGGTTGCGTTCTGGAATCTTAAGTTGAACAGTTCCTTTTTCGCAGCTACTAATTCCTCATTTAATTCCGCAGCAGATTTTGCCTTTAATTCTTCAACATACTTATTACTCTTCACTGTTATCACCGCCTTCTAAGTCTGCTTTAGAAACGATCTTACACTTGCAGGGCAGCTTGTGCATTGCAAGACGAAGTGCTTCTCTAGCTGTTTCCTCCGGTACGCCTGCAACTTCGAACATTACACGGCCCGGCTTAACGACTGCTACCCAGTACTCCAATGTACCCTTTCCGGAACCCATACGAGTCTCGGCAGGCTTTGCTGTAACCGGCTTATCCGGGAAAATTTTAATCCAGACTTTACCACCACGCTTCATGTAACGGGTCATGGCAATACGGGCTGCCTCAATCTGGTTTGATTTAATCCAACACGGCTCTGTAGCGACGATACCGAACTCGCCCATGGTGATTTTGTTGCCTCTCAGGGCCTTACCAGCCATGGAACCGCGGAACTGTTTACGACGCTTTACTCTCTTCGGCATTAACATTATTTATCGCTCCCTTCCTTGTTTCCTTTCGTCGGAAGTACCTCGCCTTTGTAGATCCATACCTTTACGCCAATCTTGCCGTAGGTGGTATCTGCCTCAGCGAATCCGTAGTCAATATCTGCTCTCAGTGTCTGCAGCGGGATAGTTCCCTCGCTGTAAAACTCGGTACGAGCCATATCGGCTCCGCCAACACGGCCTGCAACAGCCGTCTTGATTCCCTTAGCGCCTGCCTTCATGGTTCTGCCCATGGTGGACTTCATAGCGCGGCGGAAGGACACACGGTTCTCCAGCTGAAGTGCGATGTTCTCAGCAACCAGCTGTGCGTCGCGGTCCGGTCTCTTAATCTCTTTGATATCTACGATAAGTTTCTTATCGGTATACTGAGCAAGCTCAGCCTTTACCTTCTCAATCTCAGAACCGCCCTTACCGATAACAACGCCCGGCTTTGCGGTGTAGATGATGATCTTTACTCTGTCAGAAGCACGCTCAATCTCAATCTTAGCTACTCCTGCGCTGTAGAGCTTCTTCTTCAGGAATTTACGGATGTTGTAGTCCTCTACAAGATAATCAGCGAAGGAATCTTCTGCATACCATCTGGAATCCCAATCTTTAATAACGCCGACTCTGAGGCCGTGCGGATTAACTTTCTGTCCCATGCTTTACCTCCTATTTCTCATCAAGCACGATTGTGATGTGGCTCATTCTCTTCTCGATTCTGTAAGCCCGGCCCTGTGCTCTCGGTCTGATTCTCTTCATTGTCGATCCCTTATTTGCGTAGCACTCTGCTACATAAAGGTTACTACGGTTCATTCCGTTGTTGTTCTCAGCATTTGCGATTGCTGACTTTAATAATTTCTCAATCAGAGTGGAAGCGTAACGCGGATTGTACATTACAATACCAAGTGCTGTCTCCACATCTTTGCCACGAATGGCATCTAATACGAAGCATGCCTTCTGAACAGATACGCGAGCGTAGGAAAGCTTTGCTGACGGTCTTGTATCCTTCTGGGCATTTCTCTCTCTCTTAATCTGACTTCTATGTCCCTTAGCCATTGGATGAGTCTCCTTTCAAATGATTTGACGATTAACGCTTTGATTTCTTCTCGTCTTTTCCGTGTCCACGGTAAGTTCTGGTCGGAACGAACTCTCCGAGCTTATGTCCTACCATATCCTCTGTGATATATACCGGAACGTGTCTTCTTCCGTCGTGAACTGCGATTGTATGACCAACCATCTGCGGGAAGATAGTGGAGCGGCGGGACCAGGTCTTAATAACGGACTTGTCGCCTGCTTCATTCATTGCGTCTACCTTTTTCAGTAAGCTCTCATCTGCAAATGGTCCTTTTTTTAATGAGCGAGCCATGTGTTTTCCTCCTTACTTGAATGTTCTGCCGTCTCTTCTTCTAACGATCAGCTTATTGGACTTCTTGTTCTTCTTTCTCGTCTTCAAACCAAGAGCGGGCTTGCCCCACGGTGTGCAGGGACCAGGACGACCAATACCGGTCTTTCCTTCTCCACCACCATGCGGATGGTCGTTCGGGTTCATTACGGAACCGCGGACTGTCGGGCGGATACCCATGTGACGCTTACGTCCTGCCTTACCGATGTTGATCAGGTTGTGCTCAGCATTCCCTACAACTCCGATAGTAGCTCTGCAATTTAAAGGAACCATTCTCATCTCTCCGGAGGGCAGACGAAGTGTTGCGTACTTGCCTTCCTTAGCCATGAGCTGTGCGCTGTTTCCTGCGGAACGAACCATCTGTCCGCCCTTGCCCGGATGCAGCTCAATGTTGTGTACCTGTGTACCTACGGGAATCTCAGAAAGGGGCAGGCAGTTTCCTACTCTTACCTCGGCTTCCGGTCCGTTCATAACCTTCATGCCATCCTTCAGTCCCTGGGGAGCCAGGATATATGCTTTCTCGCCGTCTGCGTAGCAGATCAGTGCGATGTTTGCTGTACGGTTCGGGTCATACTCAACACCGATTACAGTTGCGGGGATACCGTCTTTGGTTCTCTTGAAATCGATGATTCTGTATTTTCTTCTGCTTCCGCCTCCGCGGTGTCTTACAGTGATTTTACCCTGGTTGTTACGACCTGCGTTCTTGTTCAGAGATACAAGCAGTGCCTTCTCCGGCTCCTTCTTGGTAATCTCAGAGAAATCAGAACCAGTCATGTGTCTTCTGGAAGGTGTATATGGATTATATGTCTTGATACCCATTACATTTCTCTCCTTTCGTTCTGTTCAAATTATTAGTTGTCAGGCGGTTGGAGCCGCCTATAATGTGCGCGATTTATCGGGGACGTTCGCTCAACTAGGCTCGGAAACACCTCGCCAAGGTTCGCGAACGGGGTCCGACTAAGGCTCAACTATCGCCTTCGGCTCTGTTTCGCCAAGTCTTATAACCCCTCGAAAATCTCGATATCTGCGCTCTCTGCGGTCAGCTGTACGATAGCTTTCTTAGTCTTAGCTGTCTTTCCTACTGCTGTTCCACGTCTCTTCTTCTTTCCGTCCAGATTCATGGTGTTGACGCTCTTTACCTTTGCTCCGGCAAACATCTTCTCAACAGCCTCTTTAATCTGAGTCTTGGTTGCATCTGTATGAACCAGGAAAGTATACTTCTTCTCGCCCATAGCATCCATGCTCTTCTCGGTAATAACCGGCTTCTGGATGACATCATAATACTTCAGGTCTGCCATTATGCGTACACCTCCTCGATTGTTGCTACAGCTGCCTTGGTTACGATAACGGTGTTGTACTTCAGGATATCGTATACGTTGATGGTATTGGTCAAAGCAGTTTTAACTGTAGGAATATTTCTTGCGGATAATACTACGTTTGCATCGTTCTCGTTCAGAACTACCAGAGCCTTGGAAGCCTTCAGGTTGTTCATTACATTTGCGAAATTCTTTGTCTTAACTTCGTCGAACTTCAGCTCGTCTACTACGATAAGCTTGTTCTCAAGAACTCTGGAGGTCAGAGCAGACTTAAGTGCCAGTCTCTTCTCCTTCTTGTTCAGACGAATGGTGTAATCTCTCGGTGTGGGTGCGAACACAATGCCGCCGCCAGTCCACTGGGGAGCTCTTGTTGAACCCTGTCTTGCATGACCGGTTCCCTTCTGTCTCCAGGGCTTTCTTCCGCCGCCGGATACTTCAGAACGGGTCTTTGCTTTCTGCGTTCCCTGACGCTTATTTGCAAGCTGTGCTACAACCGCCATGTGTACCAGGTGCTCGTTTACTTCAACACCGAATACAGCATCGTTTAAATCGATTGTGCCAACTTCATTTCCTTCCATATTGTAAACAGATACTGTTGCCATCTGTAAGTCCTCCTTTCCGCTAAAGATTATCTGCTAACCTTTACTGTTTCCTTGATAGTAACCAGAGACTTCTTGGGGCCCGGTACTGCGCCTTTTACCAGAAGCAGATTCTTCTCTGCATCTACGCGGACAACCTCAAGGTTCTGGATGGTGATCTTCTTGTGACCCATCTGACCAGGCATTCCTTTTCCCTTGAATACCTTGCTCGGATCGGAGCAGGCACCATTGGAACCAGCATGACGGTGGAACTTGGAACCGTGAGCCATGGGTCCTCTGTGCTGACCATGTCTCTTGATAGCACCCTGGAATCCTTTACCCTTGGAAATAGCGGTTGCGTCAATCTTGTCGCCAGCGGCAAAGATGTCAGCCTTAATCTCCTGTGCCAGAGCGTAGCTCTCAGCATCCTCTAATCTGAACTCTCTCACATATCTCTTGTAAGATACGCCTGCCTTGTTGAAATGACCCTTCTGAGCCTTGTTCACCAGCTTCTCTCTCTTGTCTGTGAATCCGACCTGTACTGCGCTGTATCCGTCGTTCTCAACAGTCTTAACCTGAGTTACTACACAGGGTCCTGCCTGAAGAACTGTAACCGGTGTCAGCACGCCGTCTTCATTGAAAATCTGCGTCATTCCGACTTTTGTTGCTAAAATAGCTTTCTTCATTTCTTTTCCTCCTTATTTCTCTACAGCGGAACGCTAAAGCGTTCATTCTAGCTGAAGGATTACTTGTTTTTCATTTTGATGTCGATGTAAACACCAGCCGGCATCTCCAGTCTGGACAGTGCGTCTACTGTCTTCTGGGTCGGGGTAATGATATCGATCAGTCTCTTGTGAGTTCTCTGCTCGAACTGCTCTCTGGAGTCTTTGTACTTGTGTACAGCTCTCAGAATGGTAACTACCTCTTTCTTGGTGGGAAGCGGAACCGGTCCACTCACCTGTGCTCCATTCTTCTTTACAGTTTCGATGATCTTCTTTGCGGATGCATCCACCAGCTGATGGTCATACGCTTTCAGTGTGATTCTCATTACTTGACTTGCCATAAAAAAAGTCGCCTCCTTTTCGTACTTTTAAAGACCAGTACGACAAGCGGTGACTGTACACTCTCCCGTGTGTGTCCCAACTCTGAATTCGAACAACACGTTGTTTCCATGGCTCTGCATGGACAGTTATTTTGTACAGTGACTTGTCGCCAGTTTCCTAACTTGACATTCGCTCCACGGAAAACCTGCCTCATGGGCAGCAACCTCACGCTTCACAGCTATCAATGTCACAACAGTTGCAATTATACAGGAAGTTCCGGGGAATTGCAAGGTTTTTTTCAAAAAAAGTGGAAGAAAAGTTTTTATAAATTTCACAAACTTTCCGCCCACTTTTTAGTGATTTTAACCAATTTCCAGTTTCCAGTTTTTATTCTGCCGCCAATACATCACGCCCAGGCAGACAGCCGTAGTTATCCAGGTGATCGGATAGATTCCGGCCACTCCTTCCGCGCTGTGATAATGCCGCATCAGGAACCAGAGACTCAGCATACGGATTCCGCACATATTTACAAGGATAACCGCCATCGGCCCCATTGTTTTTCCCGTTCCCCGCAGCGCTCCGGAAAAACCCTCCAGAAATACATATATAAAATAGAAGGGAAAGGTTACCTGCGCAATGCGGATTCCCAGCTCTATCACTTCCGCATTTTGGGAAAACAGGCTGAATACACCATATCCGTGCGTCAGAAGGAGCGTGCTTATGGTCACGGTAACAAGGATTCCCATCAGAATGCTGACTCCCGTTCCCTTCCGCATTCTTTCCCATTTTCCCGCTCCGTAGTTCTGCCCACAGAACGTTGTGTTGGCCTGCCCAAACGCCATGATGGGAAGATATACAAAATTTTCCACCTTAAAATAAGCAGTGAAGGCCGCAATGCTTACGATTCCAAGGCTGTTGATCTGCGCCTGGACAATCAGGTTGCTCAGCGTAATCACCATAGACTGAATTGCCGCCGGAATCCCGATTTTCAGGATTCTCCCGCAGACCTGCTTCTCAAGTGCAATATCCCCGATCCGTAACCGGCATTCGGAATCCGGCTTCATCAGATGGCCTACCGTAAATACAGCCGCCATCATCTGCGATACCAGGGAGGCCAGCGCCACTCCTTCCACTCCCATGTGCAGCACGCACAGAAAGAACGCATTTCCCGCCACATTGGCAATTCCACCTATCAGCTGATAATTCATTGGCGAGCGCGAATTTCCGAAAGCTCTTAAGATTCCGGAACCGATATTATAAAAAAACATGGGGAGTATACTGAGAAAATAAATTCTGATGTAGGCAACGGCCAGCTCCATAATATCTTCCGGTGTATTCATCAGACGCAGCACAGCCGGCGTAAGAAATATCCCGAACAGAATCAACAGGGCAGAAGCTGCCAGTGCCAGTCCTGCCGCGCAATGAATCAGATCATGCAGCTCTTTTCGATTTCCTGCGCCGTATGCATGGGATACCGACACGCTTACTCCCACGCCCATTCCGGTAAAGAAGCCCAGGACCAGGGTAATCAGAAGGCTTCCCGCGCCGACGGCTGCCGCCGCATCCGTACCCAGAAGCCTTCCCACAAATATCAGATCGACGGTATTATACAGCTGCTGAATCAGGCTGCTCCCCAGAAACGGCAGCGCGAACAAAAACATTCCTCTTCCAATGGATCCCTGTGTTAAATCTCCCCGCTCAGCCTGCCTCATCTGCTATCATATACTCCCTTATTCCATACGCGACCAGGGCTGTGCCTTTTTCCACAGATAAACCTGTATTATAATAGAAGACAATCCCATCCTCTTTTGCGTAATACTTCTTGATTACCTCTCCGTAAAAATCCGTACAGTACCCCAGAAGTTCTCCCCGGGCCACTTCCACATTTTCATGGAGATCCGTATGCCAGATTTCCTTCGTATCCGAGGTAAGATAGATGGTTCTGGGAACTACCGTTTTTTTACACACCTGTTCCTCTGTTTCAACATCACCATACATTTCCAAATGCTTCAAAAGCAGGAAAATATCTCTGTAATAAGCGTCTACCCACTCCTTTTTGCAGAATCCGCCATATCCCCGTTCTACCAGAAGTCCGGGAACCTTATGATAATTCGCAGCGTAAGAATACTGCCCAGCCGTAGCCGTCGAAGCTATCAGCCACGGGATATCCAGGGCGCGCGCCGCAGCCAGCGCTTCCTCCGTCACAGCCTCCGCCAGCGGATAGAAAAGACAGGGCGTCAGGGGCTCCTGCTGCCCCCCGGAATGCATATCCATCATAAAATCAATCTCATCGAAAAAATTGCGCACAAAATAATCCGCAATCCGTTCTCCCGTGGTTCCGCCCTCCTTTCCCGGATACTGTCCGTTCAGATTGAAATCGTCCTCCGGAATCAGGCCAAAGGTTCTCTTAAAAAATCCGCTGGTATTGACGCAGTGAATAAAAATCAGGTTTCCGTTCAGCTCCTCCGGCTGAATCTCCCCTGCCGCCCGTATTACGGCGGGAATAGCCGGGTATTCTCCCGCATGGATTCCCGCTGTAATCAGAACGGTCTTTCCTTTTCCGCAGTCGCAAATCAATGTCGCCGGCATCGGATACATTTTTTCCTCTCCTGCTTCTTCCACCGGGATTTCTATCGTCACTCTTCTTTTTTCTCCCGGCTGTAAAGAAAATCCTGCAATCTTCCACATGATATAGTCCTCTCTTTCTTGTCATGCATACAGATGACAGGCAATCCAATGCCCTTTCTCCACCTCCCGGAGCTGCGGCCTCTCTGCGGCGCAGATCTCCATGCATTTTTCACAGCGGTTCCGGAACGGACAGCCTGTCGGACGCTCCAAGGGGCTTGGAATCTCGGAATCCAGGCTTTCTATCTCTTTTTCAAAATCCATATCCAGGGAAAACACCGCGCTTTTTAACGCCTCTGTATAAGGGTGGCAGATGCCGCTACTCAACTTTTTTCCTTCCGCAAGCTCCACCATCTTCAGAAGCTCCCGCGCCTTCGCCGCTTTTTCCGACGGTTTTATCAGTCCATAATTTTCCAGCGGTTCGCACAAAATATCCTTTACCTTCATTCTGGGAGAAAATGAGTCCGTCGGATCCTGAAATACCATCTGAATATGACGGCGCATTTTCCGCTTTCTTTCCCCCTTCCGGTCCGCGACATTTTCGCCGAACAGGAGAAGCTCCCCATCGGTAGGCGGCTCAAGCAGCGACAGCACGCGCACCAGCGTACTCTTGCCGTATCCGCTTTCCCCGGCAATTCCAAGGGTCTCGCCTTCATAAAATTTCAAAGATATATCGTTGTTTGCGTACAAAGGGCGTCCGTCGGGGGCTGTAAATAGCTTATTTAAATGACGAGTCTCCAAAATTGGTGTTTTTTCCTTACACATAGCCTTCTCCATACATATTCGGAACCGCAGCCAGCAATTTTCTGGTGTATGCGCAGCCCGGCTGCTCCAGTATCGTCTTACGGTCTCCCTCTTCCACAATGCTTCCATTCTGCATAACCACAATCCGATCTGACATATATGCCGCCACGCCCAGATTATGGGTTACCAGGATAATGGAGGTTCCGTGATTTTCCCGCAGTTCCATCATCTGACGCACGATCTGCGCCTGTGTCGTCACGTCCAGAGCCGCCGTGGGCTCATCGGCCAGCAGCAGCTCCGGCTCAAAGGTCATGGCCATGGCAATTCCGACCCTCTGACGCATACCGCCGGACAGCTGGAAGCTGTAGCTCTTCATGATACGCTCCGGCTCCGACAGCCGCATGGCTTCCAGCATAGCCACTGCCTTTTCTTCCGCCGCTTTATGGCCCAGCTTTTCATGCTTCTGAATGTATTCTATATACTGCGAGCCGATTTTACGTATTGGATTCAGCATGGCTCTGGAATCCTAGAAAATCATGGATATCCTGGACCCCCGGAGTTTCTGCATTTCCTTTTCGCTGTATTCAGGAAGAGACTTTCCCTCAAACAAAATATCACCGGATACCAGCTCTCCTTCCTGTGGCAGAAGTCCCAGAATGGAACGTATCGCCGTAGTCTTTCCGCTTCCGCTTTCACCTACCAGGCTGATAATTTCCCCTCTTTTCATGTGCAGGGAGAAATCGCGCAAAAACGGCTGTCCATGATATGCAACTGTTATGTTCTCTATATCCAGCATGGGAAAGTCCCCTTTTCTATTTATTCTTCTTTATGACGCCGGTGTGATATCCTTTGTTACCCAGTAGTAATCGCACACATAGCTGTGAACGCCTTCCACGGAAGCCGCGGAGCAGAGATTGAAATTATAGGCGCCGCTGCTGATGGTCGCCACGTCCTCCATCAGGATTTCCTGCATCTGTGTAAAGATTTCCGTCCGCTTTTCCGTATCAAATTCGCCGATCAGCTGTTCATACAGCGCGTCGTATTCTTCATTATGATAATTTCCGTAATTAAAGCTTGTATCGGTAATCTTTCCGTACCAGTGCTTCAGGAAGTTCTCCGGATCTCCGGTAGGTGTGGTTACTTCATTGTTGAACATCAGATCAAAGCCCTGGGATACCCGCAGGTCTACTACATTTTCCGGCATGGAAATGGTGCTCTTGATTCCGATTGCTTCCAGCTGAACCCCATACGCCTGCGCAATCACGTCCTTCTGACGGCTGGTTGTCGCTACAATACTGATGTCGATGTTTTTGCCGTCCAGTTCGCGGTATCCGTCTCCATCGCCGTCTACGATACCGGCCTCGTCCAGCATAGCCTTGGCTGCCTCCGGATCGTAGCTGTACGGGTTAGCCAAATCATACCCGGGTACCGGCGTATTATTGGTGTAAGTATAGGAGCCGCCTGTGGATACATCGCACACGGTCTGACCGTCAATTGCCGTCATCACTGCTTTTCTCAGGGTATCGTTGCCCAGCACTCCGTCAAAATTGATAAACCAGTTGCAGACACGGTTTCCACCGGTGACGTCAATCTGATAATCTCCTGCGTTCTCCAGAACCGCTCTGTCAGACGCCGCAATGTTGATTCCCATGTCGGCAGAACGTCCTGCAAGGCCATTGCGCGGGCAGAAGCCTCCCCGAGCTTCATGACATTGACCGTCTCAAAGGGTACTTCACCGTCCCAGTAATTGTCATTTTTTACCAGCTGGATATCATGTTCCGGATCGTTGGATACAAAGCAGTAGGGTCCTGTACAAATCGGTCCGTCTGCAGCGATATCGCGATCCGCAGAGCCAGCCACATCGATAATGCCATACCAGGGATACGCAAGGCAGCCCGGCAGGTCTACCGTCGGCTCACTTGTTACAATCGTCACAGTCCAGGCTTCATCGTCTGCGCTGATACTGTCATATGTGAAATAATTCCAGGGGTTTCCATTTCCGCCCTTATTGGGATCTGTCACATCAAATAATCTCTCCAGGGATTCCCGAACCTTTGTCGCCGTCATCGGTTCTCCATTGGAGAAGGTTACATTTTCTTTCAGCTTTATAGTCCAGGTCAGCTGATCGTCCGCTACAGACCAGTCTTCTGCCAGCCACGGCGACACGGTGCCGTCGTCCTCAAAACGGGTCAGCGTTTCCAGCGCGCCCCAGCGCATCACAAACCGGCTGTTCCAGTCATCTGCCGGATCCAGGGTTGCGCTAGTCAACTCTGTCGCCACATTTAGCTGTGTTTTCGCGCTTCCTCCGTCTGACGCTGCTTTCTGCTCTGTTCCTGCGCTGCCGCCGCATGCTGTGATACTGCCCGCAAGGCACAGGCTAAGGGCAAGGGCAATCAGTTTTTTTCCATTCATGTCCTCTTTCTCCTCTTCTTTCTTCGTTTTTCTGTTGCATTTGGATCTATCATATCTCTAATACAGTCACCCCAGAGATTAAAGATGACTACCGTAATAAAGACCGCAAGTCCCGGACAAAACAGCAGCCACGGGCTGCTCAGTATATAAGTTCTTCCCTCGCTCAGCATATATCCCCATTCCGGTGTAGGGGGCTGGATTCCAAAGCCAAGGAAGGACAGGCTTGCCAGCGACAGTATGATGGTGCCGATATCCGTCGCCGCCGTAATGATCATCGTAGGAAGCGCGTTGGGCAGCATATATCTCATAAGGATTCTGCTGTGTCTGGATCCTGAGATTTCCGCCGCGGATATATAAGTCCTGTTCCGTATCTTCAGCACCAGGCTTCTGGAAAGCCTGGCGTATCTGGTCCAGCTTACCGCCGCAATTGCAATCATGGAATTTTTCAGACTTGGCCCAAGAATTCCCGCGATTGCCATGGCCAGAATCAGATCCGGGAAGGCGATCATCATATCGCCCACTCTCATGATTACCGCGTCTGCCACTCCGCCGAAATACCCTGCTATGATTCCAAGAAAGGTACCCACAACCAGGATTACCGCCACCAGAATCAGTACGCTGTATACGCTGGTGGTCGCCCCGCAGATCACCCGGGAGAACACGTCCCGTCCCAGCGCGTCGGTTCCAAAATAGTGTTCTTTTCCGGGCGCCTGGAACGCGTCGCTCAGTGACGCGCTCAACGGATCGTAAGGAACAATTTTGTCCGCCAGGAACGCCACTGCCAGAATAAGGAAAACCAGAATGGAAAGCACCGCAAATCTTGTATTCTTTTTCATCCGTTCTCCCCCTCCCTGGTTCTCGGATCAATATAATGATAGGATATATCCACCAGCAGATTTACTACCATATAGATTAGGGCTATCCACAATACGAAGCCCTGGATCAGCGGATAATCCCGCGCCTTTACCGCTCCCACCGCCAGGATACCCAGTCCCGGATAGGAGAAAATAATCTCCACCACTGAGGTTCCTCCGAGAAGCGATCCAAAGGAAAGCCCCAGCATGGTAACCAGCGGAAGCATGGCGTTGGGAAGAACCTGGCGGAACAGTATTTCCCACTGATTCATTCCCCGGGCTCTCGCGCCTGTCACATAATCCTGGTGCATCTCCTCCAGTACCGCCGTGCGCACCTGTCTGGAATATTTGGAGGCCATGGCAATGGCCAGCGTAATCCCCGGCAGCAGCATCTGTTCCATTCCGACGGAGCTGCTCGCCACCTTTACCAGTCCCAGCTTCAAAGCGAAGACATATAATAAGATCAGGCCAATCAGGAAGCCCGGAAGCGAAATACCCAGGAAAGAAAGAAAGCGAACGATATAATCCGCTATCCCGTCCTGTCTGACCGCCGAAAGGATTCCAAGGGGAACCGAAACAATTAACATCAGTCCCAGGGAAAACAGGGCCAGCCGGAACGTTGCCGGCAGCCTTTTCATCAGCAGATCCAGTACCGGGGCGCTTTTACTGAATGAGGTTCCAAAATCTCCGTGAAAAATACCGCCTATCCAGTCCACATATTGCTGTAAAAAGGGTTTGTCCAGTCCCATGGACTGCCTGGCCTGCTCCAGCATTTCCGGACTCGGGGTAATTCCCAGAGAATCATACATGGCTGTGGCCGGATCGCCCGGCGCAAGGTAGGTTAATAAAAAGGTCAGAAAGGAAATGCCTATCAGCACTACGCACATCTGGATAAGTCTGGATACGAGCCTGTTCTTTTTCACTGTTTTCCTCCATTTCAATAAAAAAAGCGACTTAATTACACAAAAAAAGCCATAGATGCTTTTGCATCCATGACCGATTTTACATGGGAAATAAGCCTTCGCAAATAGATCGTTCGCTAAGGTTGCTGCATAGCAGTTCTCCTGACTCACATATTCAGGGAAGAAGCCCAGCGAACTCTCCTCGCCTTCTCAGGTTTACCCCAATGGCGGACTTTCATCTAAGGATCATTCTTTATGTATACAGTGGCGGTACCGTCCATGATTTCCACATGATTCTCTATTCTTTATCAGCCGCTGTACGCGACTGACAACACTATGCTCGTTTATTCTACTTGATTCCTCTATATCTATCAAGATTTTTCCATTTTTTGTCTGCCGATAATTCGGCCTAATCCTTCGAAAACGGGAATTATTTCTCTTTCTGTCCATACTTTCCTTGACCCGCTTCTCTTACATAGGTATAATAACCATAGATTGATCTCAATACAAAATCAGGTATAAGGAAATCAGACAAATGGATTACAAACTTTTACTCGACACTGCCGTCATGGCAGGCGAACTCATGCTGGCCAATGGGGCCGAAACCTACCGGGTGGAGGATACCATGCACCGGATGCTTTCCCTGTCGGGACTGAAGACTGCCGAGGCTTTCGTGATGGTGACCGGCTTTCTGGTGACTCTGGACGACCCGTCCATCCAGTCCATGACGGTGACCCGCCGAATTCAGAGCCGGGGGACAAACCTGAGCATCATCGACGAAATTAACAGTATTTCCAGAGGTCTCTGCGGCGGGAAACTGGAACTGGAGGAAGCCTTCCGGCAGATAAAAAAGCTGAAAAAGGAACCGCACCCTTCCCAGGCCTTTCTGCTGGCCAACGCAGGCGTGGCCGCGGCCTTTGCACTGACCTACGGCGGGACCTGGCAGGAGGCCTTTGTGGCGGGTGTGGCCGGATTTTTCATGGCCATCTGCCTGCATCTGTGCAGCTGCATGAAGCTGCCCTCCTTCTTCGGAATCCTGCTAAGCGCTGTGGTAATCTCATTGTTCGCAGGCGGACTTCTGAAGTTTCTTCCTATTATAGGGAACCTGGATTCCATCATCATCGCGGCCATCATGCCCTTGGTTCCCGGTGTGGCCATCACCAACGCGGTATTTGACACCCTGCACGGGGATTATATCTCCGGCTCCGCCCGGATGATGGAGGCCTTTGTGGTCGCCGCCTCTGTAGCTATGGGTATTGTCATCGGACTTCGTTTCATTCAGTAAGGAGGAAAGGCTTTTATGCTGATACAGGTTATAGGCGCGTTTTTTTCCGTTGTGGCCTTTTCTTTTCTGCTGCACGTACCGCGCAAATATATCATCTGGGCCGGTTTCACCGGCGCGGTGGGCTGGTGGCTATATCTGGTTCTTATGGACCTTCAGTTTTCCATGGCTGTGGCCACTTTCCTGTCCGGGTGTCTCATTTCCCTCTGCGGACAGTTTTTTGCAAGAATTTTAAAGACTCCGGTCACCATTTTTGTTATTCCCGGCATTTTGCCGCTGGTGCCGGGCGCCGGTATGTTCCGGATTGCCCGCTCCGTCATCCGTTCCGACGGAATGACCTCCCACCACGTTACCCAAACGCTGATTGTGGCCGGAATGATTGCCCTGTCCCTCATGGTGGTGGACAGTGTTTTCCGATTATTTTTTAAGAACAAAGGAGATTGTCATGTGGATCGCCAATAACTGGACTGATTATGAAATACTGGATACCTCGAGAGGAGAAAAGCTGGAACGCTGGGGCAACTACCTGCTGGTGCGTCCGGATCCCCAGGTTATCTGGGATACCGAACGGAAGGCCCCGGGCTGGAAGCGTATGAACGGCCATTACCACCGCAGCAAAAAGGGCGGCGGCGAATGGGAGTTCTTCGACCTGCCGGAGCAGTGGACCATTCAGTATCCTCTCTGTCAAGGACAAAATACCCTGACCTTCAACCTGAAGCCCTTCAGCTTCAAACATACGGGACTGTTCCCGGAGCAGGCTGCCAACTGGGACTGGTTCGGCGAGAAAATCCGCAATGCCGGACACCCTGTGAAAGTACTGAATCTCTTCGCCTACACCGGTGGCGCTACCCTGGCTGCCGCTGCCTCCGGAGCTTCCGTCACCCATGTGGACGCCTCCAAGGGTATGGTAGGCTGGGCAAAGGAAAACGCCCGCTCCTCCGGACTGGGCGAGGCTCCTATCCGCTGGATTGTAGATGACTGTGTAAAATTTGTGGAGCGGGAAATCCGCCGCGGCAACCATTACGATGGCATTATCATGGATCCTCCTTCCTACGGCAGAGGACCCAAAGGGGAAATCTGGAAAATCGAAGAGGCCATTCACCCGCTGATCCGTCTCTGCGCCCAGCTTTTGAGCGACGATCCGCTGTTTTTCCTGGTAAATTCCTATACCACCGGACTGGCTCCGGCGGTGCTGACCTACATGATTGCCACGGAACTGAAGAAATATAACGGCACTGTCGATTCCCAGGAGGTAGGGCTGCCCGTAACCGCATCCGGACTGGTGCTGCCCTGCGGCGCAAGCGGACGCTGGGAGAAGAAATAGCTTTTTACAAAGTCAATGGCGGCTGGAGGTTCCGGCCGCTGTGTTTTTATCTGAAGATTTTAAAGGAGGATTTTATTATGAGTAGTATTTACATAGACCCACAGGTTTACACCGGCCGTCCCGCCAGTACAGAGGGCCGTCTGGAAAAGGAGATAGCTGTCTACGATCTGCTGGACAGGCTTCAGATTCCCTTTACCCGTGTGGATCATGGAGTAGCCATGACCATCGAGGAATGTCAGGGCGTGGATCAGCTTCTCGGTATTGAGATCTGTAAAAATCTGGTACTTTGCAACGCACAGAAAACCAGGTTTTATCTGCTTCTGCTGCCCGGAAATAAGCCCTTTAAGACAAAAGATCTGTCCAAACAGATCGGTTCCTCCCGTCTCTCCTTTGCCCCGGCGGAGTATATGGAGAAGCTGCTGAATGTAACGCCGGGCTCCGCTACGATTATGGCGCTGATGAATGATCCGGATAACCAGGTACAGCTCATCATTGACGAGGAGGTATCTGCCCTGGAGGACTTCGGCTGCCACCCCTGTATCAATACCTCCAGCCTGCGTATGAAGACAAAGGATATTTTGGAGAAATTTTTACCGGCAGTACACCATGAGGCGCTGTTTGTGAAGCTGTAAAAAAAGAATGTGCCAATGGCACATTCTCCGCCGCAGTGCGATACTATTTCGTTTTAACATCTGCAGAACATACAAAACAGCTGTGCCAGGCAGAAGCTCCGGCAAAGCCTGTCCATGCCCTCTGCCTGCCTCTGGTAGGCCTGACTGTTCTGTGTATATACATTTTCCGCATAGCGCATACTTTGAAACGTTCTCTGGTAAAGCGCATTGCCCGGTTCCAGCTGCAGAGCCTTCTGAATCTGCGCCACCGCCAGCATCTGGTTACGAAGCCCATAATTGGCCAGGGAACTCAGATAATACCACCGGGCATTCCGTTCTGCGCCCGGCATTCCGTTCAGGACCGAATCCGCGAACTGATATTTTCCCATATTGATAAAATCTACCGCCTGACGCATCGTTTCACTGTCTGTGTAAACCTGCTGGGGCCGCTCCGGTCCCATCTGCATTTCCCAGAAGCCGAAGAAATCCTCGAAGCTGCCAAACCCGCCGTAAGGGCCGTTTCCGAAGGGATTCTGCCCGTATCCGCCTGTGCCGCCATAGCCACTCTGCTGTCCATATCCGCCGCCGGTCTGCTGCCTCCGGTATTTCTCCGGGTTATTCAGCATATCGTAGGCCTCATTGATCTCGTTCATTTTCTCCAATGCGTAAGGATCGTCCGGATGAAGATCGGGATGGTATTCTTTCGCCTTTTTTCGGTAGGCTTTTTTTATCTCTTCCCTGGTGGCGTCCCGGGACACCCCAAGTACTCTGTATGGATCGTCAACCATCCGTCTTCTCCTTTCCACGTATTTTCGCATAATACTGCTGCCAGACCCCGCCGTAGAGAATATTGCGGAGCAGATGCTCGTCCTGCACCAGGGGCAGCTTCTCAAAAACCTCCATGGCATTGCCCAAAGGCAGACTAAGCACCGGTTCCATCTCCTCCGGCTTTTTCCTCATCTCAAAAAGCGGATTGTAATTACCGGTCTTGCTGTCCTTCTTATAATCCATGGCCGCATCCATCAGATAGATAAAACGGCCCAGCTCATAACCAAAGAGCCTGAGGCTGTTGCTCCAGAAATCTTCTTTGTATACAAAAAGCTCCGAGAGCATCTTACCAGAGCAGTTGATGGCATGATCCGCGTTGGCGCCCGGCGCCTGCTCGATAAAATCCAGCTCCTGAAGGCTGTCGGTAATAGCCTTGCACTGTCTGGGGTACCTCTTTTCCACTTTTTGATAAGCCTGCTTCAGCTTATCTCCGTACCAGCGGCTTCCCGCCTTCTTCTCGTCCTTCCAGTCGTCCAGCGCCTTATAATAGGCCAGCGCCACCGTCATATCCGCCGCGTATTCCGTAAAGCAGTTTTCCACACCGGCGCGGTTTTTCAGCGGATGAATCCCGCAGCGGAAATTTTCCGACCGCTCCTCCGGTTCATACAACGAAGAAAGGAACAGAATCACAAAAGTCATATCGTAACTTAAGCTCATCCGCTCCAGTTCCCCGTACCTCATTTTTAAGTTCCTGCAGAGTCCGCAATAGACACTTCTGTAACGTTCCTGCTCTTCCCTGGAAAGCTTCGAACGATTGCATTCAATATATCCGAACATTCGCTTACTCCTTTACTTCCTTCAGCTTCGCGAATTTTCAACACAGTACTACTTAGTATTTAAGCTTACCATGCTTCCTGTCAATGTCAATGGCTTTCATAGTTCTTTTAGACTCTTTCTTCTTTTTTAATGATTTCATTTTCCGCTAAATGAATTCAACCCTGCCGTCCTCGATATGATAAACGGCGCCCACCACGCGCATTCCTTTTTCTTCCATTTTCAGAATATCCAGACTGTGTTCAATGATATTCATGCTGCGCTGTATGTTCAGACAACAGGCCTTAAAATCGTCCGTTTCTTCACCGATGGCCAGCTTGATTTCGTCTGTAATATACTTGATATAGCCTTCCGGATCATGATGAATCGCCGCATTTATCGCTCCGCAGAAGGTATGGCCCAGAACCACAATCAGCGGGCTTCCCAGATGGCTGGCCGCGTATTCGATACTGCCCAGCTGATGATCGTCAATCACATTTCCCGCTACCCGGATCACAAACAGGTCGCCGATACCCGCTGAAAAAATACTCTCGGGAATCACACGGGAATCCGAGCAGGTCACAATAATCGCATAGGGATGCTGGCCGTGTTCCTTGGTGTACAGGCGCAGCGCCCTTGAGATATTGCCCCTTCCCGTCTCAGAATCCAGATATTTTTTATTTCCCTCTTTCAGCTTTCCCATGGCCTTATCCGCCGTCATAATAAATGATTTCATAGTTCCCGCTCCTTCTCGCTGTTCTATTTTATTATTATTATAAAATGCGGGGCCAGAGACTGTCAAATAAACCCTTTCTGATAATTATTAAGTTTTTATGAACCCTATTGACAGCATGATATTATATGATATATAGTATAGGCATCCAGTAATACTATACGACGTATAATATAAAAAACAGAGCGTATATCATAAGGAGTAGAGGACATGGTATTTAGCACGGGAGCCGCGCTCCTGGATGCAATTGTGCTGGCGGTCGTATCCCAGGAACATCAGGGAACCTACGGATATAAAATCACACAAGACGTCCGGAGAGCCATTGATATTTCCGAATCCACTCTGTATCCGGTACTCCGCCGCCTTCAGAAAGATGGCTGCCTGGAGACCTACGACATGGAATTCGGCGGACGAAACCGCCGCTATTACCGGATTACAGAAGCAGGAACCGCGCAATTGAATCTGTACCGAAATGAGTGGGCGATTTATTCTGCCAGAATTTCAAATCTATTTGCAGGGAGTGAAGAACGATGAACAGAGCCGAATTTATGAAAAAGCTTGACGCGCTTCTCTCGGATATTTCCCCTGAGGAACGGGAGGAGGCCCTTCAATATTATAACGATTATTTTGACGACGCCGGTCCGGAACAGGAAGCCCGGATTCTCGCGGAGCTTGGAAGCCCTGAGCAGGTAGCATGGAAAATCAAGGCCGGCTTATCCGGCGATGATTCCGCTCCACGTCCTTCCAATCTGCCGTCCGAAAAGAAGGAACGGAATCTCTGGAAGCTGTTGGCCATTATCCTGCTGTGTATCCTGCTTGCTCCCTTCGTGATTCCGGTGGGCGTCGGCGTTCTGGCTGTCCTTCTCTCTGTCGTCATAGCCGTAATTGCCACGGTTGCCGCTATCCTGGTTTCCGGAATTGTGATTTTTATCGCCGGGATTTTTGTCATCGGCGTCGGCCTGGTTCAGCTCTTTACAGTTCCCGCTCTGGGCATTGCCACAGCAGGCGCAGGCTGCCTTCTGACGGCTCTCGGGATTCTGCTTTCCCTGGCCCTTCTGTGGATTGCCCTGAAGGTAGTTCCGGTGGTGGTACAGGGCATTGTAAATCTGATCCGGCTTCCCTTTCGAAAGGCAGGTGTTATCCAATGAAGCAATTTACAAAAATCTGTCTGATTCTGGCCGCTGTGCTGGCTGTCCTAGGCATTCTGGGACTCGGAACTGGCCTGCTTCTGGGCGCCAGCCCAAACCAGCTTATGAGACAGACGCCCGTATATGAGCTGCATCAGAAGTATGAACATTTTGACGAGCACCATGAGGATACGTGGGATTGGGCTTTTGACCCCGACATCATTTTATAGAATACAGGAGGTTTTGATTATGGGACAGAAAAAATTATACCGCTCTTTGAGCAACCGGATGATTTGCGGCGTATGCGGCGGTATCGGTGAATATTTTAATATCGATCCGACACTGATCCGTCTTTTATGGGTACTGCTTTCCATGGGAAGCTGTGGAACAGGACTGCTCATCTATATCATCGCTGCAGTGATTATTCCGGAAAATAACGGTTCCAACGTCATTTAAATTCAGAAGCTAAAAAGGCCCGCTGCAACAGCCGGGCCTTTTTTCCGGAACAGAATCATTTTCCCATTAACGAAGCGTTACTTTCGCTTCTCTACGAGGCGCCGTCCGAACGTAACGGACTTTCGGATACCCGAGAAGCATACAGGCCTTAATGGTCTCTCCCTTTATCCCCAGCCATTCCTTCAATCTGTCATTTTTATCGGAAATGCGCTGCAGATAGCCATTATAGAGCGCTCCCAGGCCTTCCGCGACTGCCATCAATTCTATATTCTGGGCAGCCAGACCTGCATCCAGACCCCAATCGGAGGTAATATAAAGGACTGCCGGCGCATTGCGGAACAGGAAATCGTCAGCCGGATCTGCTTTTCGATGACGATTGAAACTTGCAAAGGGAATGAGTTCCTTTGCAAGCTCTGCTGCCGGAACGCCCGTCAGGGTATCGATGTGATTCCAGACCAATTCTTTCAAGGTGGCCAGCTCCTGCTGCACCAGAATAAAATGGCAGCCCTGGTTGTTTTTGGCTGTCGCGGTATAGCGGCCTGCCTGAATCAGTTGTTTGATCTTCTCCGGCTCAATTTTGCGCTCCTGATAGTCCCGGATACTCCGACGGAATTTGATGGCGTGAAGCAGTTTGTCCGGGTTCAAGGTAACCTGTTCCTTCTCGTACTCTTCCACATCAGACATATCATATTCCGGTATTGACACAGCGGCTTTCGGGCAGATCGCCACACAGTGTCCGCAAAGGAAGCAATCCCTCTTGGGCTCTGCCTTGCCATCCTTCAGTACAAGATTATGGGCTATACAGTCTTTGACACAGATTCCACAGCCCATACACAGCTCTTTCTTTATCTCTATCATAATCCTTCTCCTTTCAGCTCCAGAATGTGTTCCAGCAAGGCTTCACAGCCTTCCTTCACATCCTCATAGGTCGCGTCAAAATTACCGGTATACCAGGGATCCGCAATGTCCCGCGGATGATCCGTATAGTCCAGAAGCAGGGATACCTTCCCTTCCGGATCCTTTCCCAATATCCGCATCATATTCCGGCGATTCCAGTTATCCATGCCGATAATATAATCATATTTATCATAATCCGAACGCTGCATTTGTACTGCCCGATGCTCCCCGCAGGGAATCCCCACTTCTTTCAGTTTCGCTCTGGTTCCCCGGTGTACAGGATTTCCAATTTCTTCCATACTTGTGGCGGCAGAATTGATGTAGAAATGGTCTGCAAGGCCTCGGCGGTTGACCAGATCCTGCATGACGTATTGAGCCATGGTGCTGCGGCAGATGTTGCCGTGGCAGATGAAAAGCACTTTTATCATAATCTCTATATTCCTCCAGAAGTCTTCAAACCCTTGATTTTACTGGGCTTTTCGGACTTTCGGTTTTTCTTCAATCTTTCATAAGTCTCTATAAATCTATGTAACTACACCACTTGGTGGTGTAGTAAATGGTGTAGTAAGCTTAAGATACTACCGCCATATTTGCTGCTTATCCAACAGCAAAATCCCTGTCTTTTTTCATTTCAGGGGACTGGCGAAACTGTGAAATTTTCGCCATCTGCTCCGCAGCGTGTGCGTAGCTTGCATGGGTGTAAACATTGAGTGTCACGCCAGCATCGGAGTGACCCATCAGGTACTGAAGGTTCTTAATGTCCATACCATTGTTTGCATAGTTCGTGCAGAAGGTGTGCCGGAACACATGAGGGGTAATGTGCGGCAGAGGGCTGTCGGGATGAAGTTTCTTGTACTTCTTCATAGCCCAGCGCATCTCGTTCTCGATGTGAAGTGCGACCTTGGGATTGCCATTCTTGTCCAACATGATAAATCCGCTGTAGCCATCTACCATAGGCTCTGTCTTGACCTTCGGACGGCGTTCCAACATCTTTTTCAAAGAGTCATAAATCGCATCGGTCATCGGCAGAAAACGACAACCACTGCTGGTCTTGGTTTCCTCAACGTAGTATTTACCACCACGCTCACGAACCAACTGATGATCCACACGGATTCTCCGATTCTTGAAGTCCAGATCCTTTCGGGTCAGACCGCAGAACTCGCTGACTCTCATGCCGGTTTCCAGAAGCACCACAAACTCATCATAGTATTTGTGGTAAGTATTATCTCCCTCAATGAACTTCATCCAGATCGCCAACTGCTCTTCGGTAAGCGCAGCTCTCGGCACCGTATCGTTCACCACAACATCTGTCAGTTTGAAGATGAATGGATTCTTCCTGACAGCATCCTCATCGCAAGCCATCTGGAAGGCGGGCTTCACCACACCTCGTACACTGGTAATGGTACTGTAACCTCTGCCGTCCTTTTGCAGCTTTGCAAACCATTGTTTGGCATCGGATACCTTGACGGTGCTGATTTTGCGATAGCCAAAATCCTCTTTCTTGACCAGATTCAAAACAAAATGATAACCGACCTGCGTGTTGTAGCGCACGCCTTTTTTCAAGCTGATGTATTTCTCCAACAGCTCAATGACCGTAATCTGTCCTGCTTCATAGTCAATACCATCGTCAATCTGTTTCTGAATTTCCTTTTCCTTCTGACGAAGCTCCTGCAAAGTGGATGCGTATACTGTCTGTCTCTTGCCACGAAAATCAGTGTACCTGTACTGATAGATCCCATCCTTTCTCTGGCTTTCTCCTGTCTTCAGGACACGCCCTTTGTTATCTTTTCTTTTTTCACTCAATTTCGATCTCCTTTCGTTCAAAAGGAGTCTCGATGTGACATCCATATTGTAGCACATCGAGGTCTCTTTTTCTATGATGAATCTACAGATATTAGATTGAAAATACCTGCTCGATGAATTTATCAAATAAGCGTTTCTTAATCAGGCGTTTATTTCCAACCCAGAGAACAAAATTGCAGTTCTTGTCGTTGGTAATTTCACGCAGCTTTCCGGTTCCAATGCCGGAGTACGCTGCCGCTTCTTCTAAAGTTAGATTTGCCTTTTCCCAGATAGGAACTTCTTTCATGCAATACCTCCAATCGTTGTATCCAACTGGCAAAGTGGCAGGCTTCGGTATCTATAAAACTTTTGCCACTTCACGGGATTTGCCAGCTCACGGTTCATTACTTGAACCAGATCCACCAGTCTTTTCCCTGTCGCTCACTTGCTATTTTATCTCCCATAGAATTTCTTGCCAGACGTACTGTGCGCTCAGAAATTCCTCGTTCTGTTGCTTCTTTGTTTATCTCAGCGATTGAGACTTTTCTGCCCTCAGACAAAAACTCCTCAATCAGCTTCACTGCCTGTTCCTGCTTCAGTTCCGTTTTACTGCCCTCGCCACCGGCAAGCAGATCTTCTGCGCTGATGTCATAGGCACCAATCCAACGGAACCCCTTTTCGTCACCCAAAGAGAAGGCCAGAGACTGTCCTGGCGGTGCCAGGGAGCTTTTCTCGTGGACAATCACTCGTGTGGTCGGGTCTGACCTCACCTTGCCAATAAACAGCAGACTTCTCACAACAGCAGTGATATCGATAGAACCAAGACCACGGTAAGTGCTTTGGCTGCCGGATGCCTTGTTCAGATGCCCAATCATTACAATGGCGCAGTTGGTAGACTGTGCCACCTCTGCAAGCCTGCGGAAGATAGGGCGAACCTCATTAGCTCGGTTCATATCTACATTGGCTCCAAGGAATGCCTGCAGCGGGTCGATAATAACCAACCTTGCATTGTTTTCTCTGATCGCATTTTCGATGCGTTCATCAGCCAAAGTCAGCGGATTATCTGCATCGTCAATCACAAGCACTCGTTCCAAATTCGCTTCGGCAGAAAGCAGCCTTGGCTTTACGGTATCTCCCAGGCCGTCCTCGGCAGTCTGAAAAATCATATTGAACGGTTCAAAGGGGTCCATCTGCGGCAGAAACTTTCGGTTAGTACAAGCCGCTGCAAGCTGCATAGCAAAGAAAGTTTTACCCTCACCGGGGTTTCCCTGAATGATGGTCAGCTTCCCAAAAGGAATATAGGGATACCAGAGCCAGTCTACCTCGGTCTGCTGAACCTCGCTCATACGAATCATGGGAACCGCTTTCTTTTCCGGCTTCTCCCGCAACGTAACTGTTTTATAAATATATTTGCTGTGAGTAAGCTCATCCTTGTGCATCAAAACTTCGTTCCAGTCTTTATCGCAGGGAATCAGGCGAATAACTGTCATGTGTTCGGGAATACTCTTTAACAAGCGGCTTGTTGCATCATTACCGGCTTTGTCAGAATCGGTGCAGATATAAATGGTTTCTATATCCTTGCGTTCAGAAAGAAAACCATCCAACGCTTTCGCTCCCACACCACCCAACGACAGGTAATTGCGTGTTTTCCACTCCTTCGGATACAGAGCGATGAAGGACATCAGATCAATCGGGGCTTCAAATACGAACAAGCTTTTCCCATCACTGCGGTAAGCGAAATTGTGGGACTTGTCCGAACCAAGCACATCCATACGAAAGGCATCTGCAGTTCCTTTGCAATGGGCGTACCGTGGGATCCCTGCTTCATCTTTTCCTACAAATACGATATTATGGCGATTTACATCCTCATAAATCAAACCTTCCTTATAGAACTCCTGAATCAGTTCGTCCGGAATTTTTCTCTGGCTGAGATATGAAGTCATTTTCTCGGCATATCTGTTTCTCGGCGGGAGTTTGAAATCTGCTGAAGGTGCAGCTACTGTGCTATTGTTTGTCGGTTCTTCTCCAATCAACAGAAACACCGCTTCCGGGAAGGATTTAGCGAAGAATTCCATTACAAATTCAACCGGATAGCCACCTTTGCTCTGGCTATGGCGGAACCATTTGTTTCCCTTAATGGTAAGGCTGTCATGCCTTTTCCATCTGTACTCATTTCCGCTTTTAACTATCTGCTCACCTTGCGAGCGCAAAAATTGTTCCAAATTGACCTGATTGGCACGGTCAATCTGTTCTTGCGTATAAACCATGTTCCACCTCCTGATTACAATGTGGTTTCTGTTTCTTTGGTTTTATCGGGACGCAGCATTTCAGGATGGATTTCACGCATCACTTTATCTATATCGCCCTTGATCTGATACAGAATCATCAAATCCTTCTGCATGAGTTTGTATTCCTGATATTCGGCTTCTCGCTGTGCCGACAGTTCGGAATATTCTTCCTGCCATGCTTTCAGAGGAAAAGGTTCTTTTTCAAAACCTTTCTCTTTCAGTTTACGTTTTACCATGTAGAACCGGCGAAGCTCTCCTTCATGTTCTGCCTTGTATTTTTCTTTGGCTTTAGTAAAACGGTATTTTTCCTTTTTCAGTTCATCAAAGACCGGCTTCAATTCGGTATAGGTCTTCGTATCCTCCATCAGCTGCTGAAGCTCTTTCAAGCGAGTCTGTTTCTGATGCATGGAGGATTTTCTATCTTCCACTTTTTCGTCAACAGAGGAAAGGTGATTTTCAAAATCGCTGAGTGTCAGCACTCCTCGCTGTTTCAGGTAATTGCACTCGTCCATAAAACGCTTCAGGTTATTATTCTTGGCCTTGGTTTTCCCTTTGGCATAGGTCATAGCTGTCTGATTACGCATGGTATGCGCTTCACTTAGCAGCTGGGCCAGATAGACTTCCTGCGGTTCTTTCAGAATTTCTTTTGTTTCCTGAATCCACTCTTTCAGCGCAGAAATGGTAGCTCTCATACTGCGAATTATACGATTTGTGGCTTTGATCCAGCGGTTCAATTCACCCTTTTCGGTACGAATGCCTTTCTTCTCCATTTTTCGAACATGGGGGCCCTCATGGACGGTAGGAATAAAATCCAATCCCTGATCTACATAGGAACGTTGGTCGATACGACATTCCAGCCCTTTTTCTTCAAATCTGGCATTGACCATATTTGCCCAGGCTTCACGCCATAGATCCAATGTTTCCGGTCTGCCCCAATTTGTGGTTGGAACAGCATCAAATACCCATTTCCCGTTTTCATCTTTGATCCGGTTACCGTTCTCGTCCAGATGATAAACTCGGTGCTGTTTAGCTCCCCATGTTCCATCATCATTCAGCGGACGAATTGGAACCAGCACATGAAAGTGTGGATTGGGAATGCCGCCTTCTTCTCGGTCGGGCTGATGTACCGCAAGATCGCAAATCATGCCATCAGAGACAAAGTATTTCTGAACAAATTCTTTTGCCAGTTCGATATTCTCCTCTAAGGAAAACTCATTTTGCAGAGCCATATCAAAGCTGTATGCAAGCTGTGCTTTATAATGTTTTTCTACCTGCTCCACTTCATTCCATAGCGTTGATCTGTCAGAAAATCTTTGCGGTGCGTGTTCCGGCAGAATGATTTCTGTCAGAATGATACCGCCCTTTTTGGTGTAATCGTGAATTTCACCATCCCAGAGGTTATGCAGCTTTTCACCGGCACGATAGGCAGCACTGGCAACAGCAGTTCGCCCCTCGCTTCGCTTGATCTGCTCCACATGGAAGTGATACAGTGCCATCAGCTTTCACCTCCCATCTCGTGGTTCTCCATAGTCGCAGCAACCAGTTCCTGCACCGCAGGCAATGCAAAGACCTGTTCCATCAGAGAGTAGAACTCTACTCTTGTCAGGGAATCAACTTCCTTGGAAATACTTTGGATGGCACCGCCCATGTTGCAAAGATGATGGGTGCGCTGACGGTCAGCTTTCTTCTCCAAATGCGTCTTGCGATTTTCCAAAAGCTGAATCTTGTGTTCATACTGCTGCACCTTCAAACGGGCAGATTCCAGCTGCTCCAGAGTTTTATCTTTGTTTTCCATTTTTCTTTTGCTCCTTGTCTTTTATTCATCCTTGCAAAAGCAAGGTATGTAAAAAGAGATAGGCGTCAGCCGCAAGAGTTTACTCTTGACCGGAATATAATTCCGCAATATGTGAATGTGTTCAGACACAGGAGCATCTACCTTCGGAAAACGCACATACCGTAATGGAATAACCGGTATAGAAGTGCGCCCTTAGTTCCTAAGGGAATTTTCTTGTTCTCAATATTAGCTTAATTCTTCTGTCACCAAATTCTTAGGGTACAGCGTGTCAGAAACAGGACATTTCATGTCAGTTCTAATTTAATCCGCTCCTTCTGTTGGTTTTTATGATCAAAGAGAATGCACAATCCATTTCTCTAAGAAGTGGTTGTGACATTATCTTAGCATTAATCGCTTTGCTTTTTTATGGACTAACAGTACGGGTTACCCGCCCTAATTGGGCGGATTTTCTTTTTCAGTAATAAGAATAATAGTTCCTGCTCAGATTGTTTATGGACCGATGGCGAAAGAAAAACCCGATGACTATCACTATTTGTGTTAATCTCGTTCGAATACCTAAATCTTACCGCATTTCCGCTTTTGATCTCACTGAGCATTACTGCAAATCCGGCTGATATTCCTGCAGTAACTCTGTAATTATTGTAGCTGAACCAATCTGCAAGTTTTATTGCCTGAGAGGTAGAGCTTTCTTTAATTCTATCAACTTCGACCTTACGCTTGACAACCCATTGGGTTCGTTACGGCAATTCTACAATACTTCCTAAGCTATTTTTACTGCCCGTCATTGAATGGGGCTGTCAATGGTATTGATACCTCTACAACAAATTGTAATGCTGCACTTTGTTCTGTGCGACCTACCATCAGGCACAATATGTGACCAAGAGATAACTGTACTTTCAAACATATTTTATCTTGTTCCAACTGGTCAGAACAGTGAGTGATACTGTATATTACCCACCGTGGTACGGTAAATTTGTAATAAATATCACAGCTCAAAAGTGTCAATAACCCTTCTAAACTGGCAAGGTCACTCTGCCAAATACTAAAGGTTTCGGCTTTTAAATTTGATTACTGAAATTATTATCCTATGGTCGAATATAAAAGAACACTTAATCAACCAATGGATTTTCCTTGAATTTTATTCAGGGTTTTCTTCTGTTGACACAATTTTATCATTTGAAGAATTTAGAGTTTATGACCTCATGCGGTGGATAGCCACCGTCACAAGGCGGATTTCTGCCGATAATTTGCCTTATGAGAAAGTCGGCAAAAACGAGCCGGTGTGCATTGCAGACGAGGTTCCGTTTGACATTCCGGAAACTTGGGAATGGACGAGAGTTAGTTCCCTTGGGAGCATCGTCCGAGGGAGCGGTATAAAAAGAACCGAAACAATCGAAAGCGGAAAGCCCTGTGTTCGCTACGGAGAGTTATACACAACATATCATACGTCCTTCACACAGGCTGTTTCATTTGTTCCAGAAGAATTGTTTGATCGCTGCAAGCATTTTTCTTTCGGAGATATTCTTATGACTCTCACTGGAGAAAACAAACCAGATATAGCAAAAGCAGTAGCATATCTCGGCAATGATGAAATTGCTGCAGGTGGAGATCTTGCTTACTGGACAGCTCATGGGATGAACCCTCTTTACCTCACATATCTCATGGCATCGCCGTATGTGGTTGAACGAAAAGTTAGTCTTGCTACCGGAGATATTATCGTTCATATTTCTGGAGATAAATTAGGAACAATTTTAATTCCGATTCCTCCGCTATCTGAGCAACAGCGTATCGTTGAAAAGATTCTTGAAGCAGAAGTAAAGCTAACAGAATATACTGGCAAAGAAAATTCGTTGAATGTATTACAGAACACTTTCCCCGATGCGTTAAAAAAGTCAATTCTCCAATGGGCAGTTCAAGGCAAACTTGTTCCACAAGATCCTACCGATGAACCTGCTTCTGTGCTTCTGGAACGTATTCGGGCAGAAAAAGAGCAGCTGATTAAAGCAGGCAAAATCAAGCGTGACAAGCACGAATCCGTTATTTTCAGAAGGGATAATTCTCATTATGAGAAGTTGGACGGAATCGAGCGTTGTATCGACGATGAGATACCTTTTGTAATTCCGGACAGCTGGGAATGGTGCAAACTGGGTAGCATAACTACAGTCCAATCCAGCAAACGAGTTTTTGAAAAGGATTATGTAGATGAAGGGATTCCGTTCTTCAGATCTAAGGAAATCGGTGACTTGTATCGAGGTGAAGAAATTCATACGCAACTATTCATAGCAAGAGAACATTATGAACAGTTGAAAAGGGATTATGGGGTGCCGCAGTCAGGCGATATTCTTATCACTTCGGTAGGTACTATCGGAAACTCATGGATTTGTGATGGTAGAGAATTCTATTACAAGGATGGAAATATAACCCAGATACGTGCTTATAACCAGTTATCGTCACAATACATCCAGCTATTTATAAATAGCCCACTATTTACTGAACAGGCACAGTCTACAATTTCAGGAACAGCCTACAATGCTCTAACAATAATCAAATTAAAAAATATGCTGATACCATTACCGCCGTTATCAGAACAACACCGCATCGTTGAAAAACAGCAGGAATTGTTTGATAAGATTGCGCTGATTTAACGCAAAATTGTATAATATCTGGCGAAAGGAGGTCTTTCGCCATGATAGAAAAAGAAAAATTTGAAAGACACTTGAGGGGTACAAACCTCTCAGAAAACACGATTTCATCGTATCTGTTTGCTATAAAGCAGTACGGAGAACAGTACGATGATGTCACCCAGAAAAAGTTGCGTGAGTACAAAGTATGGCTGATCGAGAATTATAAGCCCAAGACGGTTAATCTCCGATTACGAGCCATCAACTGCTACTTGGAATGTATCGGTAAAGAGAAGTGGAAACTCCCCTTTGTCCGAGTGCAGCAGAAAGCTTTTCTGGAAAATGTGATCAGCGAAGCGGATTACGAATATTTCAAGTCATGTCTCAAGAATGACGATGAAATGTTTTGGTATTTTGTAATCCGTTTTCTGGCTGCAACCGGAGCCAGAGTAAGCGAGTTGATCCAGATCAAGGTTGAACATGTTAAGCTTGGTCACCTCGACCTTTATTCCAAAGGCGGAAAGCTACGCAGAATTTACATTCCGAAAGAATTGCAAAAGGAAGCCCTTTCCTGGTTGGCTGAAAAGCACCAGGAGAGCGGCTTCCTTTTTTTGAACAAATATGGGGAACGAATTACCACTCGTGGTATTTCGGGACAGCTGAAAAAACTGGCAGTGAAGTACGGCATCAATCCTGCGGTTGTGTATCCGCATTCGTTTCGCCATAGGTTTGCCAAAAGCTTCTTGGAACGCTGCAATGACATAGCGTTCCTTGCCGATCTCATGGGGCATGAAAGCATCGAAACCACCCGTATTTACCTTAGGAAAACAGCTACAGAGCAGCGAGAAATCGTTGATACAATCGTAGATTGGTAAAAGAAAAGGCATACACTTCGCATTTATGAAGTGTATGCCTTGTTTCACATATTTGCAATCACAGGAAAGATCTCGTCAATCTTCTGAACGATGCGTATCTGTTCACCAGTTGGTGGAATGGGAATAAGAATAGAATTCATCTTCTCTTGATTCATCTTGGGTTGAGCAGTTCCTGTTACATATGGTGCGAGGTTAATTGCGTTGATATACGCAGCCACATACTCCAATAACAATCCAACTGATGAGTCAAGAACATGAGCATGATTGTTAACCCAATACTGCCCCCTCGCAATAAATGCGATTGGTTTGCTACGTGTAAGTAGATTAGCTCCATCTTCGCCTATTAGTAACAACGGCTTTGAAAATAAATATTGGTCAACTTTATCAATAACACCTGAAGCACCATAATAATCGTAGATTTTCTGTAACTTTTCTCGTTCATTAACAGAAAGTGGTATTCTCTCGGCGTCACGGTTAATCATTGCTGTTCCGAAACGTGCCCATGCCCAATTCTGTGGAATCTCAAACGGTATCTCGTCGTCGATACAACGCTCAATTCCGTCCAACTTCTCATAATGAGAAAATTCAGAAATTCAGCTTATCAATGCGATCAAATATCTTGCCAACTTCATCAACAATTCGCTGTTGCTCATTTAGTGGGGGAAGTGGTAGCAAAAAAGTTTTCATTTTTTCTTGCGAAATATTCACCTGTGAAGCTGCCATTCCTGTCATGGCGTCAATAACCAAGTATTGCATTGCCGGACTACTTAATGCAGTCATTACATAATACGGATTCACAAGATCACGCAAATATGATAATCGAACAGTCTTATCCGATAGAATCAAATATTCAGGCTCTCCGTCCACAACGCAAATAACTCCAGTTCTATTTCGAGGGCCAGCTCTGGTTATCAGCAAATCTCCATGATGCACCACCATGGATTCCTGTATGTTGAAATTCAAAGGCAAGACTTTATTTTCTTCAGCCAAAAAGTAACCGTCCTGAATTGCAGTAGTTTTGATAACACCCCATTCACCATTATTTCGAGGACGATTTTCACACTGAGGACTTTTTCCTGCATCTGTCGAAGTTAGTATTGCAGACAATCTAATCCATTCCCAAGAATCTGGTAGTTCAAAAGGAATAATTTCATCGATGTTTTCCTCTTTGGAACCACGCTTTTCATAATGAGAATTATCCCTTCTGAAAATGACGGATTCGTGCTTGTCACGCTTGATCTTACCTGCTTTAATCAGCTGTTCTTTCTCAGCACGAATGCGTTCTAAAAGGACATACGCAGGTTCATCATCGGGATCTTGCGGAACAAGTTTACCTTGAACTGCTTCCTGCAGAATCGACTTTTTGAGTTGAATCGGAAAGTCTTTGTTATAGTCTTGCAGCGCTTTTTCTTTTATGCCATACACATCAGCCATTGGCAAAACCTCAAGAAGTTTTGCTACGATCCGTTCCTGCTCTCCAATAGGAGGAACCGGAATAAACAATTCAGCCACAGTGGATGGACGTAATTCAGTTTGGTTTGTGGAGCCTTCTCCCAACTTTTCAAGATAAGGCTGATGATATTTCAAAGCAAAAAACAAGTAGTCCTCTATCATCTGGTTTCCAGCACGGATAATTGTAACATGAGAATCTGGAACAATAACAAAATCATTTATTCTGTCACTATCATGGAATATTCCAATTCTTCCAAGCGTGCCGTTACCGGTTGAGTTAATGATTATATCTCCATCTGTCATATATTCTTCAACGGGATATTTGTCAAATGTTTTCATATCCAAGAATTTGGCTAATGAAATATCAATCCTACCAAGTTTTACATTGCACTTTTGGGCAAAAACATAGACATTGCTATCATCCGCATACTTTGGAGATTTGCCACGCTTAATTTCCTTGATAGCAAGATCTTTAAGCCTTGCCCATTCCCAAGTTTCCGGAATGTCAAACGGAACCTCGTCTGCAATGCACACCGGCTCGTTTTTGCCGACTTTCTCATAAGGCAAATTATCGGCACCACGGAAGATGTAAGAAGGGTTCTTTTCCTTCTTGATTTTGCCTTCTTTGACGAGCTGTTCTTTTTCTTTTCTTATTCTCTCAAGCAATACAGAAGCCGGCTCATCGTTTGGGTCTTGCGGAACAAGCTTGCCCTGAACAGCCATCTGCAATATTGAGTTTTTCAGCTGTTTCCCGGTCATTATTCTCCCTCCAAATCAATTCCCAATATCTCCGTGATCTGAGCCAGGATACGGTCGATGTCCGCATTCAGGCTTGCTCGTTTTTCCTGATACTGCTGAATCAGTTCCTTCGGCGGCAGAATTTCTTCTTCCTCGTGAGGATAACCACAAAGGTCGATATTATAGTTTCTCGCAGCGATTTCTTCTGCGGTATATTTCTTCGCCTTGTCAAAGCCATCTACATTGATTTCTTCTCTGTTGTTCCACCAATCCATAGCGGGATCAAAGTGCTTCAGTTCCATTGGCTTTGTTTTGGAGAAGTTCTTGTAACCCTCCGGCATATCCAGACGGTAGAACCAAGTTTCCTCGGTCGGCTTTGTATGGTCAAAGAACAGAATGTTGGTGGTGATGGATGTGTACGGCGCAAATACGCTGTGCGGCATACGGATTACAGTATGCAGATTGAACTCAGAGAACAGCTTCTTTTTGATAGCAACCTTGGCATTATCTGTGCCGAACAGGAAGCCATCCGGCAGAATAACAGCCGCACGACCATTCTTTTTCAGACGGTACATGATAACAGACATAAAAAGGTCTGCTGTCTCGCTGCTTGCCAAGTCTGCCGGGAAGTGGTTCTTCACTTCTGTTTTCTCGTTACCGCCGTAAGGAGGATTCATCAGAATAACATCAAACTGGTCATCCCGTGTATAGTCCAAAACATCCTTCAGCAAAGAATTGTCGTGGTAGATCTTCGGCACGTCAATGCCATGCAGCAGCATATTTGTGATGCACAGCATATAAGGGAACTGCTTCTTTTCAATGCCGTAAATGGAAGCATCGTAAGCAGACTGATCCTCTGTTGTTTCGATTTTGGCAGAAAGTTCTTTCAGCCAACTTGTAAGGAAACCGCCAGTACCGCAAGCAAAGTCTGCAACCTGTTCGCCAATCTGCGGATTGATCATCTTTGCCATGAAATCGGTCACAGCACGAGGGGTGTAAAACTCACCGGAAGAACCGGCGCTTTGCAGTTCCTTCAAAATAGTCTCATAAATTTCACCGAAAGCATGGCTTTCCTCATAGTCTCCGAGGTCAAGATCATCAATAACATTGATAACCTGACGGAGCAGAACGCCATCTTTCATGTACTGGTTGGCATCGGCAAAAGTGGTCTGCACGATAGCCTTTTTAATTGGGGTAGATACGTCAACAGGAAGCTTTTTGAGCGTTGGGAACAAGGTGTTGTTCACAAAGTTCAGCAGCTTATCGCCTGTCATTGCAGTACCGGTATGATCGTCAACAGCCCAATTCTGCCAACGGCATTCTTCCGGAATAATGGAAACGTAGTCCTCGTCATCCCATTCCCAATCCTGCTCTTTTGCATCATATACTTTCAGAAAAAGCATCCATGCAATCTGCTCAATACGCTGGGCATCGCCATTGATACCGGCGTCATTGCGCATGATATCACGGAGTCTTTTCACAAATCCTGATAAATTGATCATAGTTTATACCGCCTTAGTATTTTTGCTTCAAATAAGGAACAAATACATCGTAGAACTTCTTACTCCACTCTGCATGGAACTTTGCCATTTGTGTCCAGTCAGCTTCATTTTCGATACTTACACCTTCCAGACGAATGACAATATAAGATCCCTTAGTGTCATCACTGCGCAGCCAGTCTATCTGAGTACCCAAGACAGATTCAATCTCAGATTTGTGACTGTATAAGTAATCAAAGGCTTCCTTATTTCGTTCTTTATTGGAATGTGCAAGTGTCAAATCAACTCTTGCTTTATTGTAATTCGCTACACAAGCAAGGCTAAAACCGCCAATACCGAAGAAACCGCTCAACCAGTTTTCCTTGGATGTAGTGCATCCAGAAAAACAGCCGTGACCAGTTCCATCATCATGTGCCTGCTGAATATAAGGCAGTGCAAATGCCCAATAACAACGACGCAGTTCATAACGTGTACCGGCTTCCTGTGCGGTTCCATCGTCATTTGCATCCTTGAGATAGAAAACCAAATCTTCTTCATTTGCACCGTAAGCTTTGAAGAATTTGCGAAGCATGGAAATCTTCGTGGATGTACTGGTATTTCTCTCCACATAAATATCGGTGTCAATTTGTAGGGCATTTCTCAAATCTTGCGGTTTGTTGCTGACATAGACATCCAAATCGTTGGAAGCCCCCTTGGAGTATGCCAAACGTGACAGAACAGATTTATCTTCTGCATGGAGAATCTTCAAAATCTGCTCCATCATGTCAATCCAACTTGTAACCGGCTGTTCGGTGTTCTTGTAGCCAAAACGAACAATATCACGACCGCTCAGTTCAACATCGTCATCCAGTGAATAGGAATCCATTTGTTTTTCTGCAGGTCTATAGTCCGTTGCAGGAAGCGGCCATATTGTCAATGCACGCTGCATCAGCATCTGATTTCGTGTTTCCAGTTCTGCAAGTCCCCAATGTTCTTGCTGTCCGATCCAGTTATTCATGTAAAGGTGGCTGTCAATGAAGCCGTTTTTCATATCTCGCTTTTCAACAAATGGACTATTGCTGTATTTGGAGTTATATCCAGTCAGAGTCAGGTTTGCCATGCGGTGGAGCCAAGTTTCGTGAATTTCTTCATAGTCTTCACCAAGTTCTTTTACCCATACAGGGGTAAGATGCTGTGGCATGATGTGTTCGATAGAATAGATTCCATCATCACACTGTTTATAGACATTCTGAACTTCCACGGTCCCGTAGTTTTCAAAACGTTCCAAAATATATATCTTATTTTTACTGTTCATCTGATAAACAGGACGAACAGAAAATGCTTCAACAAATTCTCCATCATCCGGGAACCTGCCACGATCAGACTTAGAATTAAGTGCATACTTGAATTTTTCAAGATAGCTGTTATCCGTACCATCGTATCTAATGATTTCTCGATGGAGCATCAAGAAAATCTTATTCAGAGCATTGGTAGGAAGATCGCAAATCGTTCTACGGAACAAGTAATTCTCGGTGTAAAGGAAAATTTCTTTTACATCAGCAAGGGATAATTTACCCGCCTCTTGCAAACGCAAAACTTCAAGGAAGAACGGCCTTGTAACGGTGGTTTCCAAACGATTCAGGCGGTAAATACAAGAATTTAATTCCTTGTCCGCAGTGTTGCCTTTGAGCAGAATTTCGTACCATTTTGCATAGTTCAACAGTTCCTGCAACAATGGCTCGATTTCTGTACCATTTTCCTCGACGAACGCCTTAAATGTGAAGTAGACCTTGCTCATAGAAGGGATAAGCTGCTGTTTTACGCTGAGATAATCACGGACAAACATACTTACATCATAGTCCGTACAAATCTCAATCTTATTCCAGTATTTCTCATAAAAATCATTCTGCTGTTTTGTGGGCAGGCCCATGAGAATGAAGTTCCTGATTTTGTCACCCTCGCTCAGAGCAACACCCGTAGAGTTCAAACTCTCAAAAATCAGCTGCGGATTGTCATCTTGATTCAGCGTAATATTGATGATTTCCAATTTGGTTACTGCTTCATAAAGTTCGTCAAGGGTGATTTCTTCTTTCTGAATGCGAGAATAAAAGTAGTTATAGTTAATTGTGAGATTAGAATCCGGAATATGCTCAGATTCTTCATCAAACAATTTTCCAAAAGCATTTCTATCATTCTTAACAGGTTTCAACTTTATTCTGGTATCATCGTCTTGCCATTCGTCAATCAGGTATGTCTTATAAATCTTCTCTGCAAGATTGCCCTTTTCCGGTGTTAACACACCACTTTTCATCAGGTTATACATTGCGAGCAGAAGCAAAGAAATTGTAGTCAATCGCTGCTGACCATCAATGACCAGATATTCGTTAAATTCGCCATCGTTATGAACAGACACAATGCTACCGAAGAAATGGCTCTTGCGTCCACGGCGGATAACCTTAATCAGGTCATCATAAAGCTGCTTGCAGTTTTCAGTTTTCCAATCATAATTTCTCTGATATACAGGGATGACAAATCGCTTGTCAGACCCCTGCATATAGGAAACGAGTTTAGTTTCAGATCCTTTCATAATTTATACCGCCTCATCTGCGTAAATCGCTTCTTCAAGTTCCTTAACTGCCTGTAAATATCCAGCCTTGCCGCCGAAATAACCGGCAATCTTAGCAGGCTTACCAAGCTTCAGGAACGGGTCAAGTTTCAAAATTTCTGTCTTTTCAATTTCATAAATACCGGTGTTCATGTATTTATCAAGGAGTGCTTCCAACACCTCTTTGGCAACACCGCTGTATTTACTGAGAAAATCACGTTTTTTCACATTGTTGGCTCTCTCTTTACGGGTCAAAGGCTTTTTATCAAATGCCACATGACAGATAAAGTCGAAGTCATCCACATCAGCCATGTTCTGATCTGCTTTCATCAGTTCAAGGTCAATGCCACGCTCCAAAAGCATTTCTTTGATTTTCTCTTTCTTTTTTTCCTTCGACCACTGGCGAATAAAGTTATCCAGAGATGCGTACTCACCACGGATATTTTCCTTGGTGTAATCGACAATACTTTCCTGACGGAGCAGCTTGCCGTTGGTATCATACACGGATACAGTTTTATGGATAATCTCCACCTTACAACCATCACGACCAACAACAGGTTTCACGGTCGGCGGGTTAGGAGGTGTAGGCGGAACCGGAGGATTAGGATCATCTCCCGGCTGTGGTGGTTTATGTCCTGGGAATCCAGGATCAATGACAATCGGGCCATCCCAATCAGGATCAGCAAACAGTCTGCTGACATTACGGAAGTCCATAACCACAAAATGAGTTTTGCCTTCCTTTTCACGCAGTCTGGTGCCACGACCGATAATTTGTTTAAACTCTGTCATAGAGCCAATCATTTCATCCAGAACAATCAGCTTTGTCATCTTACAGTCCGCACCGGTAGACAACAACTTGGATGTGGTCGCAATAACCGGATATGGCGCAGAAACAGAAATGAAGTAATCCAGTTTCTTTTTGCCATAGTCATCGCTGCCGGTAATACGCACAACATAGTCCGGATTCTCTTTGACCATATCAGAGTTCAGGTTGACCAATGCCTGACGCATACGCTCCGCAGCATCTTCTGTAGCACAGAACACGATGGTTTTCGCCATTCTATCTGTGCTTTTCAGATAGCGGGTGATTTCAGATGCAACCTGCTGAATACGATCTTCGATAATGATGTTGTAATCGTAGTCACTATTGGTATAAATACGGTCTTCGATTTCATTGCCGTAAATATCTCTTTGACCCTTTCGAGGACGCCAGCCATCACCGATGTCGGTCATAATATTGATAACCTTGAACGGCGCAAGAAAGCCGTCTTCAATGCCTTCTTTCAGGCTGTACATATAGATAGGTTCGCCAAAGTAACTCAGGTTAGAGATATACTTGGTTTCCTTCGGGGTTGCGGTCATGCCGATCTGAGTAGCAGAATTGAAATATTCCAAAATTCTGCGCCAACGGCTTTCCTCTTTCGCAGAGCCACGATGACACTCATCCACGATGATAAGGTCAAAGAAATCTGGTGTAAACAGTTCGCTGAAATGTTCCTTATCATCGTCACCAACCAACTGCTGATACAGAGAGAAATATACCTCATGGGAAGTAATGGTACTCTTATCATCCTTGGCAACATTGATTTTATGAATAACCTTTTCCAGCGGAGCGAAGTCCTGCTGAATAGACTGATCCACAAGAATATTGCGGTCAGCAAGATAAAGAATCTTACGCCTCAAACCACTTTGCAGCATACGATAAACGATCTGGAAAGCAGTATAGGTTTTACCCGTACCAGTAGCCATGACGAGCAGCAAACGGTTCTGACCTCTTGCAATGGCATCTACGGTTCTGTTAATAGCAATACGCTGATAGTAACGAGGAGGATATGTATTCTGGCTGCTGTAATAAGGCTGCTCAATTAACGCTTCCTGCGCCGGTGTCATTCTGGACTCCTGCTTGAAGCGGGCAACCAGTTCAGCTTCTGTCGGGAACTCATCCAGACCAAACTGACGCTCTTTTCCTGTAAGGAAATCATGTTCCGCAAACCCGTCACCATTAGAGCTATAGGCAAATGGAAGATCAAGCATCTGAGCATAGGTCATGGCCTGCTGTAGACCATGAGAAATACTGTGATTGTTGTCCTTTGCTTCAATAATGGCAATCGGGTTGTTTGCGTTCAGATACAGAATATAGTCTGCTCGCTTTGGCTTTTCTCGGAACACAAAGTTACCCTTCAAGTTGATTCTTCCGTCCGTAATCTGTGTCTCCATTGTGATTTTACCCCTGTCCCACTTAGAGATAATCGAAGGAGTAATGTACTGCAATTTAATATCTTCTTCAGACATTGCCTTTTTCGGTAGTATTGTACTCATTTGCATATCCTCCTTCCATGCTCGTCATACATGAAAGCTTCTCATAATCCGAAATTATCGGAACCTGCATTTAAAAAAACATCTCATTTCCCAAAGTGTCAAATTGACACTTTGGAATGAGCCTTTGACACTTTGGAAATCTTCCTTCTTAATAAGCGATCCTGAAATAGTCCAAATATGCTTTATATTTATCCTGTGCGGTCAAACACGTGTCTGTCAGGTAGCCTTTTTCGTTATTCCACTCTTTCAATCCTCGGTAATAGAACATCTTCAGATTATCCTCAATAATGAAAGGAACAATATTATATTTCAGGCATTCCTTGAACATAATCAATCTGCCCACACGACCGTTGCCGTCTTGGAACGGATGGATTCGCTCAAACTTTACATGGAAGTCCAGAATATCCTCAAAAGTCTTTTCTTCCTTGGCATTGTATTCTGTCAGTAACACTTTCATCTTATCGGCAACTTCTTCCGGAAGGGCGGTATCCATACCACCAACCTCATTTGGAAGTTTCTTGTAGTCACCAACAGCGAACCAGTCTTTTCTGGAATCGCTGGTTCCGTTCTTTAACATCAGGTGAAGCTCCTTGATAAACTTCTCTGTCAAAGCGGCTTTCGCATGATCAATAATCATATCAATGCAACGGAAATGATTTGCCGTTTCAATCACATCGTCAACATTGAGGACTTCATTTTCTACGCCGATCGTATTGGTTTCAAAAATATACCTGGTCTGATCGTGAGTCAGACGGCTGCCCTCGATGTGGTTGGAATTGTATGTCAAATCGATCTGTGTCTTATGGTAAATGCCGCCGGAGTATTTGCTTGCCTTCTGCTCTTTCAGAATGTCCAAGAGGGTGATCGGTTCCTCTTTTCTCTTGTTGGTACGCTCCGGTTTTTCAGCATTTTCGGGAATATTCCAAGTCTTGCCGGTAAGAAACGCTCCATTCACACGTCCTTGGGCACAATAGTTTCTAACACTACGCTCCGACACATCCCATTTTTTTGCTATCTCTGCAACCGAAAAGTATCGCATCTGCTATCCTCCGTCATAAATCGAATCAAAAAACTACACTAATCTACTGTATAGTATATCACATTATCGGCAAAAATATCAACTACTTTCAGAATTAATAACTTATTTTTGCCGTCACAGGAAACCTTGTTTCATTCCATCTAACCCGCTTTCACACCAAATCATATAAAATCGTGATATGAATCACATTATTATCAATAACTATGTGATAAGCAACCAACGCACAAATCAAAAGGCTGGATACTACCTCTTTCGAAGTAATATCCAGCCTTGTTTTTGGATTGTTAATCTTCCATAATCTCAACCATCATCCTGGCACCCAACTTAAAACTGTTCTGGAACAGCAGGCAGTCCGTAATGGTCTGATACTCACGCACGCAATCTGTGTATTTCTCAAACAGCTCCTTCTGCTCATCCGTCATGGTAGCTCGGAGCTTTTCTTCGTTCCTACAGATAAGCTCCAGTAGCTTCTTATACTCCTTGCAGGAAGAAGTATCATATTCCATTGGCTCAATATTGCCATACCAAAATTCTTCCAGCAAGCTCATACCACATCCTCCCCGTAAATTAATTCTCGGAGGACAATTTCCTCTGCCCAGTTATGGATGCTGTTCATAGCCTTGATCCAAGCCATCTGGTCATTCTCTTTCAATTCATCAGTCACTGACTCGGCTTCCTGCACCTGCCTTATTATCAGCTGCAATCTGCTCTGCGCCTGCTCATTCAGATCGGCAAGATAAGTCCAAAGTTGACCTTCCAGAACCAGATCATTGAACCTCATCGGCTTGTGTTCCTTGAGATAATCACGGTGCATCCGACCGTACTTTCCAATGGTTCGTTCTTCGTTAGGGAGTTTCAGATCCGGAATGTAGTAATCTCCTGCCAGCACATAATTCATATCATTGATGTTCATTTTGTTTTCCATAAACTTGACCTCGATTTCATGATTTTTGTCACATCGAGACTCACTGGTGTAGTAGTGGTGTAGTAACACCACCCTCAAGTCAGAAAAACCTTGATATTACTGGGTTTTTAGAGATTTCTACAAATAATGCCGTGGCAGATGAAAAGTACTTTATTCATAGTTTAGTTTCTCCTTGATTTGCCCCGGAATGCCCTGTTTTGCAAGGGTTTCTGGGGTTATGGTGATATGCTCTGAAATTATAGATTGTGGCAAATTAGAGCAAGATTTAGCAAGTTGCTACTACCTGTTAGTAGTAAAGTTGGTAGTAAAACGAAAATTCTTACTACTAAGGATTTATACTCAATTCTACATGCGACCTAAGCATTACTCTAAATATACACTCATATAAGTCATCATAGTTCTTTTTAACATCAGCTTTTTCTAATGCTGCTATATAGTTTTTCTTTTCTTCAACTTTTATGTATATAGGAGTTAGGCCAGCTCTTACCAACTGGACATTCATAAATGCCCTCGTTGTTCTTCCATTACCTTCTGGAAAAGGGTGAATTACTGTAATTCTATGATGCACTCTAATTACATGTTTAATATAATCACTCACTTTAATGTTGGATTTCTCTTCAAAAAACTTTCTTACATCAGCATCCACTTTGGCTAATTCACTAAAAATATCATGGTAGTCTACTGCCTCAAACTTAGCGCCCGAAATCACTACATTATTCTGTCTTGGATTGCCACCAAACTCTGGATGTGGATAGTATGCGAACAAATCTTTATTTAGTTTAAATGAATCATATACATTTAACGAATCTTTAACCGGCAAGGCAAAAATATCTTGATACATTAAATAATGCCCTGCAACAGATAAGTATGCTTCATTTTCTTCCGTACAATATTGGCTATTTTACAAATTGTTACGCAAATCAGTTACGATTTCTGATGCTTCTTCAATAGAAACATCTAGCCCTTCCATCCTACTATCATTATAAATATATGTATTTTCAAATACATATTTAGCATGTTTATTTGGAGCAAATCTCAACTGTTCAGCATAGTTATCTATCAAATCAGAATACAAATTTTCATAAGACATTTCTAATTCTTTTCTTTTTATGTCCGGCTTATATTTTCTGATTCTCTTTGTCAATTCTTTGCTCTCAATATCGCCTTCAACAGCATGTATTTTATATGCAATTCTTCTTACATACGATTCAAAACTAACTCCAAAGTAATCTGCTATTTTTAATATATCATCAAAATTGACATTTCCATTGGAGTCTTTATACTCATTCACTTTTACCTTCAGCTTACCCATTGGCATTAATAAAGCCGAAGCAAATGCATCAGCGAAGTATTCAGATGCATTCTTTTAACCTATTGGACAAGCAACCTGTTTATCCGCATCTCTAAAGTGATGACACAACTCATGTGTCGCAGTAAATCTTTGTCTAGTAATTGGTCTATTGGAATTAATACCTACTATAGCTATATCGTTATCTGACTGAGAGGGTACATATACGCCTTCCAGCTTATTAAAATTTCGTATCACAAAACTAACCCCTTCGTTTTTCAACATTTTGAACGGGCTAATAGGATATTCTATCTCTGAATTACCAAAATAGGCAGCCAAATATGCGGCCGCCATACTTTCTGCATCTCCATAATTCTTAGCATTTGATTTAAAATATACCATTTAACTCCTCTGCATTTTCATCTGCTCTTTGAACTTAATCAAATTCATAATTTCAGCCTGATCATTCTCATCTAACTTTTCAAAGCTTCTTGCAAACACTGTCGCTGGCTGACTTATCTTATTTTCATTTAATAAAGCATCTGCTGTTACACCAAATAACTCACTCAGTCTTGAAACATCTTCTGCTGTGATTTTTCTCTTACCATTTTCCATCTGAGTATATGTTGCACGATTAATTCCCAAAAAATTAGCGACGTACTCCTGTGAAAGATGAAGCTGGTTTCTAAAATTCTTAATTCTCTCATTAATACCCATCATTGTTCTTCCTCCTTAAAATGCCAGCTAATTCATTATAATCCGTGTCGTTAGATTTCGCAACAGTTTTTTGTTAGTATTTCTAACATTTTATATAAATAACGCCCCAGCCATCAAAAGCCGGAGCGCTACCACTCTTCTGTATTACACAACCTTAAACATCTTCTGTGACATCGGTTTCTCATTTTTCTTTTCTATCTCTGCCTGTGCCTTTCTGAACTTCTCAAGCTTTCGCAGCTCTTCCTCGGCATCGTCAAAGCTGATATGCGTATACACATTCATCGTGACGCTTATATCAGAATGTCCCATAAGATACTGAAGTTAGGATTCATACCGGCTTTAGCTTGGTTGCTACAGTAGGTATGCCTGCACACATGAGGCGTGATGTTTGACATCTGCACTCTGTAGATGTCGTTGTACCTACCAACCATATGATTGAAGCGATGTTGCCAGTGCATGGCCACATAGCAGGTGGTTTATTTTATTGCTGATACAACAAGAAATAGGACCTTTCGCATAAACGAATGGTCCTATTTCTTCTTTCTTATTCTTCGGTCAGATCTTCTGCTTCCTCAGCTTCCAAAGCTTCCGCTTCGTCCTCTGCCTCTGTCAGATCCAGAGTTTCGTCCAGATCGATGTCTTCATCGAAATCCAGCTCAGCCTCTTCGTCCACATCGGTATCCAGTTTTACGTTCTGATAACGCTTCATACCGGTTCCGGCCGGAATCAGCTTACCAATCAGTACGTTCTCCTTCAGACCGATCAGCGGGTCAACCTTACCCTTGATAGCGGCCTCTGTCAGAACCTTGGTGGTCTCCTGGAAGGACGCTGCAGACAGGAAGGAATTTGTAGCCAGAGACGCCTTGGTGATACCAAGCATAATCTGCTTTCCTTCTGCGGGCTGCTTGCCCTCTGCGATCAGACGCTCATTGGCATCCTCATACTCCAGAATATCTACCAGTGTACCCGGCAGGAACTCGGAATCTCCGTTGTCCTCGATGCGAATCTTCTTCAGCATCTGGTGTACCAGCATCTCGATATGCTTGTCGGCGATTTCTACACCCTGCAGACGGTATACACGCTGAACCTCACGGATCATGTAATCCTGTACGGCGCGTACGCCCTTGATCTTCAGGATATCGTGGGGGTTCACGCTACCTTCGGTCAGCTCGTCGCCGGCCTCCAGTACCTGTCCGTCCTGAACCTTGATACGGGAACCGTAAGGAATCAGATATACCTTGGACTCGCCGTCTGCGGCTGTCACCTGAATCTCGCGCTTCTTCTTGGTATCCAGAATGGTAACGGTTCCGGCGATCTCTGTGATGATTGCAAGTCCCTTCGGCTTTCTTGCCTCGAAAAGCTCCTCGACACGGGGAAGACCCTGTGTGATATCTCCACCTGCGACACCGCCGCTGTGGAAGGTTCTCATGGTCAGCTGGGTACCCGGCTCACCGATAGACTGTGCCGCGATGATACCGACTGCCTCACCTACCTGTACAGCCTCACCGGTAGCCATGTTCGCGCCGTAGCACTTCGCGCATACACCGATGTGTGATTTACAGGTCAGGATGGTACGGATCTTCAGGCTGTCAATGGGGTTGCCGTCTTTATCTACGCCATTTTTTATAATAGCGGCTGCACGTCTCGGCGTAATCATATGATTTGCCTTAACGAGTACATTGCCGTCCTTGTCGTATACCGTCTCGCACGCAAAACGTCCTGTAATACGATCCTGCAGGCTCTCGATCTCTTCCTTGCCGTCCATGAAGGCTTTTACTACCATACCCGGAATCTCGTCCTTGCCCTCGCAGCAGTCCACCTCGCGGACAATCAGATCCTGGGATACGTCTACCATTCGACGGGTCAGGTAACCGGAGTCTGCGGTACGCAGAGCGGTATCGGACATACCCTTTCGTGCTCCATGCGCTGACATGAAGTATTCCAGAACGTCCAGACCCTCACGGAAGTTAGACTTGATAGGAAGCTCGATGGTGTGACCGGTTGTATCAGCCATCAGTCCTCGCATACCTGCAAGCTGCTTGATCTGCTTATCGGAACCACGGGCTCCGGAGTCAGCCATCATGTAGATGTTGTTGTAACGATCCAGACCATCCAGCAGTGCCTTTGTCAGGATTGCGTCCGTGTCCTTCCAGGTCTCAACAACTTCCTTATAACGCTCTTCCTCGGTAATCAGACCACGCTTATAGTTACGTGTAATCTTATCTACGGTATCCTGTGCCTTCTGAATCAGCTCCGGCTTCTCAGGCGGCACGGTCATGTCGGAAATGGATACGGTCATAGCCGCACGGGTGGAATACTTGTATCCCATAGCCTTGATATCGTCCAGCACCTCTGCGGTTCTGGTGGCTCCGTGTGTATTGATAACCTTCTCCAGAATCTGCTTCAGACCCTTCTTGCCTACGTGGAAGTCTACTTCCAGTACCAGCTCATTGCCCGGAATCGTACGGTCTACAAAACCCAGATCCTGCGGCAGAATCTCATTGAAGAGGAAGCGGCCCAGGGTAGACTCTACGATAGCCGACATCTCTGTTTCGTCTGCCATGGTTCTTGTTACGCGGACCTTGATTCTGGACTGCAGACGGATAATTTTATTTTCATACGCAAGAATTGCTTCGTTCAGGTTCTTAAAGAACTTGCCTTCACCCTGAATGCCCGGACGCTCCTGTGTCAGGTAATAGATACCCAGGACCATATCCTGAGACGGTACGGCCACGGGGCCTCCGTCAGACGGCTTCAGCAGGTTGTTCGGAGAGAGCAGAAGGAAACGGCACTCCGCCTGTGCCTCTACGGACAGGGGAAGATGCACTGCCATCTGGTCTCCGTCGAAGTCCGCGTTAAATGCGGTACAAACCAGCGGATGCAGCTTGATAGCCTTACCCTCTACCAGAATCGGCTCGAAGGCCTGGATACCAAGACGATGCAGAGTAGGAGCACGGTTCAGCATAACCGGATGCTCTTTGATGACGTCTTCCAGTACATCCCATACCTCCGGCTGTACCTGACGCTCTACCATTTTCTTTGCGCTCTTGATGTTGTGCGCGGTACCGTTCTGTACCAGCTCCTTCATAACGAAGGGCTTGAACAGCTCGATCGCCATCTCCTTCGGGAGACCGCACTGATAAATCTTCAGCTCCGGACCAACGACGATAACGGAACGTCCGGAATAGTCAACACGCTTACCCAGAAGGTTCTGACGGAAACGTCCGGATTTACCCTTCAGCATGTCAGACAGGGACTTCAGCGCTCTGTTGCCCGGGCCGGTAACAGGACGGCCACGGCGTCCGTTGTCGATCAGGGCGTCTACCGCCTCCTGCAGCATACGCTTCTCGTTGCGGACAATGATATCCGGCGCGCCCAGCTCCAGAAGACGGGCGAGACGGTTATTTCTGTTGATAATTCTACGATACAGATCGTTCAGGTCGGAGGTTGCGAAACGTCCTCCGTCCAGCTGTACCATGGGACGCAGATCGGGCGGGATAACCGGAACCGCATCCAGGATCATCCACTCCGGCTTATTTCCGGACTCGCGGAAGGCCTCTACGACCTCCAGACGCTTGATGATACGGGCACGCTTCTGTCCGCTGGCCTCCTTCAGGCCTGCCTTCAGTTCTGCGGACTCCTTTTCCAGATCGATGGCCTGCAGCAGTTCCTTTACGGACTCTGCACCCATCCCTACACGGAAGCGGCTGCCATACTTCTCGCGCATATCCTGATACTCTTTCTCAGACAGCACCTGCTTGTACTGCAGCTCTGTGTCGCCTGCATCCAGTACGATGTAGGAAGCAAAGTACAGTACCTTCTCCAGTGTACGGGGAGACAGGTCAAGGATCAGTCCCATACGGCTGGGAATGCCCTTGAAGTACCAGATATGGGACACCGGAGCGGCCAGCTCGATATGGCCCATACGCTCACGGCGGACATTGGATTTTGTAACCTCTACTCCACAACGGTCGCAGATTACGCCCTTATAGCGAATCTTCTTGTACTTTCCGCAGTGGCACTCCCAGTCCTTGCTGGGTCCGAAGATTCTTTCACAGAATAAGCCGTCTTTTTCCGGTTTCAGAGTTCTGTAATTGATGGTCTCCGGCTTTTTAACCTCGCCTCTGGACCACTCCCGGATCTTCTCCGGGGACGCAAGTCCAATCCGAATCGCGTCAAAGGTCATCGGCTGATATACAGCCTGATTCGTTGTTTCTGGCATGAATGGCACTCCCTTCCTTATTCTTCTTCAAAATCTCCGTCGAAATCAGAGAAATCCTCGTCAGCATCGTCCGGATTCTCTTCTACGTCAACCAGTTCTCCTCCATCGTCAAACTCCTGCTTGCTGAAACCGTAATCGCCATAGGAATCCTCATCGTCCTTATAGCGGCGGTCTCCCTCAATGATAGAGCGCAGGTCGGTGCTGTCGCTGTACTCGCTGGTCTCCATGATCTCGACCTCTGTATTATCCTCTCTCAGTACTCTCACATCCAGACCCAGGGACTGAAGCTCTTTCAGAAGTACCTTGAAGGACTCGGGAATACCCGGCTTCGGAATATTATCACCCTTGATAATGGCCTCGTAAGTCTTTACACGACCGATTACGTCGTCGGACTTCATGGTCAGAATCTCCTGCAGGGTATAAGATGCGCCGTAGGCCTCCAGAGCCCACACCTCCATCTCTCCGAAACGCTGTCCACCGAACTGTGCCTTACCACCCAGCGGCTGCTGAGTAACCAGGGAGTACGGTCCTGTGGAACGGGCATGAATCTTATCGTCTACCAGGTGATGCAGCTTCAGGTAATGCATGTGACCGATGGTTACAGCGCCGTCAAAGTAGTCGCCTGTACGTCCGTCACGCAGCCGCACCTTTCCGTCTCTGGAAATCGGAACGCCCTTCCAGAGCTTTCTGTGTTCACGGTTCTCATCCAGATACTGTACAACCTCCGGATGCAGTTCCTCGCCGTGCTTTCCGAGGAAGGTCTCGCCAGCCCAGGGCTTACCGTCTGCTGTGGTTTCCTCGCCTTTTTCCTTCCACTCCGCGCACTCCGCATCATCGAACGGAAGATTTACATAATCGTTTGCCAGATCCAGCGTATCCATGATATCGCTCTCGTTCGCGCCGGAGAATACCGGTGTGGAAACGTTGAAGCCCAGGGCCTTCGCAGCCAGGCTCAGATGAATCTCCAGCACCTGTCCGATATTCATACGGGACGGCACGCCCAAGGGGTTCAGTACGATATCCAGCGGACGTCCGTTGGGCAGGAACGGCATATCCTCTACCGGAAGTACACGGGAAACGACACCCTTGTTTCCGTGACGGCCTGCCATTTTATCTCCTACGGAAATCTTACGCTTCTGGGCAATATAGATACGGACTGCCTGATTTACGCCCGGAGACAGCTCGTCGCCGTTCTCTCTGGTAAATACTTTGGCGTCTACGACAATACCATACTCACCGTGCGGTACCTTCAGGGAGGTATCACGGACCTCGCGGGCCTTCTCACCAAAGATGGCGCGCAGCAGTCTCTCCTCTGCGGTAAGCTCTGTCTCTCCCTTCGGAGTAACCTTACCTACCAGAATATCGCCTGCGCGGACCTCTGCACCGATACGGATAATTCCACGCTCGTCCAGATCCTTCAGCGCGTCATCGCCTACGCCCGGAACGTCTCTTGTGATCTCTTCCGGTCCCAGCTTGGTATCACGGGATTCTGCCTCATATTCCTCAATGTGAATTGAGGTGTATACATCATCCTCTACCAGACGCTCACTTAAGAGTACCGCGTCCTCGTAGTTATAGCCTTCCCAGGTCATAAAGCCGATCAGCGGGTTCTTACCAAGCGCAAGCTCTCCGCCAGAGGTGGAAGGACCGTCTGCGATTACGTCGCCCTTCTTTACCTTATCGCCCTTAAATACAACCGGTCTCTGGTTGTAGCAGTTGCTCTGGTTGCTTCGTGAGAATTTGGTCAGACGATATACGTCCTTGGTTCCGTCCTCACACTTGATGGTAATCTCATTGGATACGGAACGCTCTACCACACCGTCATGCTTTGCAACTACGCATACGCCGGAGTCTACCGCAGTCTTAACTTCGATTCCTGTTCCGACTACCGGAGCCTCTGTGGTCAGAAGCGGCACGGCCTGACGCTGCATGTTGGATCCCATCAGCGCACGGTTCGCGTCATCGTTCTGCAGGAACGGAATCAGCGCTGTCGCTACAGAGAATACCATTCGCGGAGATACGTCCATGTAATCGAACATGGAGCGCTCGTACTCCTGGGTCTCCTCGCGGTAACGACCGGATACATTCTTATGAATGAAATGTCCCTCTTCGTCCAGCGGCTCATTCGCCTGCGCCACATGATAATTATCCTCTTCATCAGCGGTCATATAGACTACCTCTTCTGTGACACGCGGATTCTTCGGATCTTCCTTGTCAATCTTACGGTACGGAGTCTCAATAAAGCCGTACTCATTGATTCTTGCGTAGGACGCAAGAGAGTTGATCAGACCGATGTTCGGTCCCTCAGGGGTCTCGATGGGGCACATTCTTCCGTAATGGGAGTAATGTACGTCTCGAACCTCGAATCCTGCACGGTCTCTGGACAGACCGCCCGGTCCCAGTGCGGACAGACGACGCTTATGTGTCAGCTCGCCCAGCGGGTTGTTCTGGTCCATGAACTGTGACAGCTGGGAGGATCCGAAGAACTCCTTCACTGCAGCAGTTACCGGCTTGATATTAATCAGGGACTGCGGTGTAATGTTGTCCTGATCCTGGGTAGTCATACGCTCACGTACGGTACGCTCCATTCTGGAAAGACCGATACGGTACTGGTTCTGAAGCAGCTCGCCTACCGCACGGATACGACGGTTACCCAGATGGTCGATATCGTCCTCGTTACCGATACCATACTCCAGATGCAGGTTATAGTTGATGGAAGCAATGATATCTTCCTTGGTAATATGCTTCGGAATCAGCTCGTGGATCTCGCGCTTAATCGCTTCCTTGATATCCTCGATGCTTTCATTTTCTTCCAGTATCTTTTTCAGCGCCGGATAATATACTAATTCTGTAATACCCAGCTCCTCCGGATCTACATCTACGTAGTAGCGCAGATCTACCATCATACTGGAGATTACGCGGACATCGCGTTCCTCTGTCTGAATCATAACGAACGGTACGGCTGCGTTCTGGATCTCATCTGCCAGCTCGCGGCTTACCTCGGTGCCTGCCTCTGCCAGAATCTCTCCGGTCTGTGTATCTACCACATCCTCTGCCAGCACATGACCGGTAATCCGGTTGCGCAGCATCAGCTTTTTATTGAATTTGTAACGTCCAACCTTTGCCAGATCGTATCTTCTGGGATCGAAGAACATACTCATGATCAGGCTCTCCGCGCTGTCCACTGCCAGCGGCTCGCCCGGACGGATCTTCTTATACAGCTCCAGAAGACCTTCCTGATAGCTCTCTGCCGTATCCTTTGCCAGAGTTGCCAGGATCTTCGGCTCCTCACCGAACAGATCTACGATCTCCGGGTTGGTTCCGTAGCCCAGAGCACGAATCAGAACTGTTACGGGAACCTTTCTGGTACGGTCTACACGTACATAAAATACATCGTTGGAATCTGTCTCATACTCCAGCCATGCACCACGGTTCGGAATAACCGTACAGGAATAGAGGCCCTTTCCTAATTTATCATGATCAATCGCATAGTAAATTCCAGGGGAACGAACAAGCTGGCTGACGATAACACGTTCTGCGCCGTTGATCACAAATGTACCTGTCTCCGTCATCAGCGGCAGGTCACCCATGAAAATTTCATGTTCATTGATTTCGTCTGTCTCTTTATTATAAAGACGTACCTTTACCTTCAGGGGAGCTGCGTAAGTCGCATCTCTTTCCTTGCATTGTTCAATCGTATATTTGAGCTCATCCTCACCGGTACAGAGCGTGAAGTCCACAAAATCCAGACTCAGACGTCCGCTGTAATCGGCGATGGGAGAGATGTCATCGAACACTTCTCGAAGACCTTCCCGAAGGAACCAATCGTAGGAATCCTTCTGGACCTCTATGAGGTTCGGCATCTCCAGGACTTCTTTCTGTCTGGAATAGCTCATTCTGAAGTTCTTACCGGTTGTGACCGGACGTATTCTGTTCTTTTCCATTGACGTTCACCCCTTATTTAATATGGAAGTATTGCACATTTCGTCATTTTGCACAAAAGCGCCTAATGAATTCAGAGCCTAGCTCACCACAATAGTGCACCGTACATGATACCATAAAGCAAGGTCTAAGTCAAGTATTTTTTGTGATTTATGGAGATTTTTTTCAGAACTGTATTTGGATAGATTCGTGATTTTTGCAGATGTTTTTATTCCGATTTAAAACAAGCCGGGCAGATTACTCCGCCCGGCTTTCTAAGCTCTGTAAAACTTATTTCAGAGTTACAGTTGCTCCCTGCTCCTCAAGCTTAGCCTTCAGCTCATCAGCCTCAGCCTTGGAAACGCCCTCTTTCAGAACCTTCGGTGCACCGTCTACCAGATCCTTAGCTTCCTTCAGACCCAGACCAGTTACCTCACGAACAACCTTGATAACCTTAACCTTTGCATCGCCAGCGCTTGTCAGCTCTACGTCGAAGGAATCCTTCTCCTCAGCTGCTGCTGCGCCCTCGCCTGCTGCTGCAACTACAACGCCTGCTGCTGCAGATACGCCAAACTCTTCCTCACAAGCCTTTACCAGCTCGTTCAGCTCTAATACGGATAACTCTTTGATCGCTTCAATAAACTCAGCGGTGGTTAACTTTGCCATTTTATTTTCCTCCTGATTTTTGATTTTAATATTTCGTTATTTTTGAAATTCTTGTACGAAATTCGTGCTACGCACTCCTTAAGTACCTGTAGCCTACGCCTCTGCCTTGGACTCTGCGATCTGGTTCAGAACGCGGGCAAGGTTTGTGATCGGAGACTGAATGCTGCCAAGCAGCTTGCCAAGAAGCTCTTCTCTTGACGGAACCTTTGCGATCTCAGCCATACCAGCTGCGTCGTAGTATGTTCCCTCTACGATACCGCCCTTAATCTGAAGGGCCTGAGCCTCTTTACCGAACTTCGCAAGGATACGTGCCGGAGCAGTTGCATCTGTTTTGGAGATTGCAATTGCGTTCGGTCCCTCCAGCTGCGGAGCCAGGCTCTCACATGCTGTTCCCTTGAATGCAAAGTTCATCATCGTATTCTTGTAAACCTTGTAGATAACTCCGTTTTCTCTGAGCTCTTTACGAAGTCTTGTATCCTGATCTACAGTTAAACCGCAGTACTGAACAAGAACAACGGACTGAGCACCGTCGATATTTGCGGAAATCTCTTCTACAACCGGTTTCTTCAGCTCGACTTTTGCCATGAGTGGTGTACCTCCTTATTAGTCTATGTGTTCACCAACCCGATATACGAAGGAATCGATTTTGTCGAATTCCTGATACAAAAAACCTCTCTGCCGGGAAGACAGAGAGGTTTCGAAAAATCATTCAAAGTGAATGTATATCGTCCTCGGCAGGCGTGTTCAACTTATGCCTTGCGGCACCTGCTGTCTTCGGGTCGTGTTACATGCTATGAAAGCATAGCACATCTTTTTATGAATGTCAACCAATATTTTTGATTAACCAAGCTTTGCTGTGTTCAGTCTTACGCCCGGTCCCATGGTCGGAGCGATGGTTACACTCTTCAGGTACTGGCCCTTTACAGCTGCCGGCTTAACCTTATTGATTGCATCAATCAGCGTCTGGAAGTTGTCCGCTAACTGCTCCTCTGTGAAGGAAGCCTTTCCAATCGGCACGTGGATAATGTTAGTTTTGTCCAGTCGATACTCAATCTTACCAGCTTTGATTTCCTGGATTGCCTTGGTAACGTCCATAGTTACAGTTCCGGCCTTCGGGTTCGGCATCAGACCCTTCGGTCCAAGTACACGTCCCAGACGTCCTACAACGCCCATCATGTCCGGTGTAGCTACAACTACGTCGAAATCAAGCCATCCTTCGTTCTGGATCTTCGGAATCAGTTCCTCTGCTCCAACGAAATCTGCGCCTGCTGCCAGTGCCTCATCTGCCTTTGCGTTCTTTGCAAATACCAGCACACGTGCAGTCTTACCGGTTCCGTGCGGAAGTACAACAGCGCCACGGATCTGCTGATCTGCATGACGTCCGTCACAACCTGTACGGATGTGAGCCTCGATGGTCTCATCAAATTTTGCGGTAGCAAGCTTCTTTACGATAGCTACTGCCTCATCTCTATCATACTGAGTCTGTTTGTCGTAGAGCTTAGAAGCCTCAACATACTTCTTTCCATGTTTCATATCAAATAACCTCCTGGTGGTAATTGCGGGATTCAGGGTTTTCCCTCCCACGTCTGACTTTTGTTATAACAGTTTCGAATTACTCTTCTACAGTGATACCCATGCTGCGAGCGGTTCCGGCGATCATGCTCATTGCGGAATCGATGTTCGCTGCGTTCAGGTCCGGCATCTTGATCTCTGCGATCTTCTGAAGCTCAGCCTTGCTGATGGAAGCAACCTTAGTCTTGTTCGGAACTCCGGAACCGGACTGAAGCTTGCAAGCCTTCTTCAGCAGAACTGCTGCAGGCGGAGTCTTTGTGATGAAGCTGAAAGATCTGTCTGCGTAAACTGTGATAACAACCGGAATAATCATTCCGTCCTGATCTGCGGTTCTTGCGTTGAACTGCTTTGTGAACTCTACGATGTTCACACCGTGCTGTCCAAGAGCCGGACCAACGGGCGGAGCCGGTGTTGCCTTTCCAGCAGGAATCTGCAATTTAATATAACCTGTTACTTTCTTTGCCATTTTAGGCACCTCCTTGTGGTAATTGCGGGCATTCGGGTTTCTCCCTCCCACATGCTTCGTGTGATAGTTGCCATCCTGCAAAAACAATTCTGTTTCTGCCGGGATGCATTACATTTTCTTGATTTCCGAGAAACTGATCTCGACCGGCGTCTCTCTGCCGAACAGATCCACGTTGATGGTTACGCACTGCTTACCCTGGTTGATATCCTGGATAACGCCTACTGTGTCGGCCCATACGCCGCCTGTAACCGTTACGGTGTCTCCCTCTTTGAAATCTACTACGACGTTTTCAGACTGGATTCCGAGCGGCCGCATCTCCTCTTCTGTCAGAGGTACCGGTTTCGATCCCGGTCCGACAAAGCCGGTCACACCACGGGTATTGCGCACAACGTACCAGGTGTCGTCATTCATCACCATGTTAATCAGAACATAACCGGGAAACATCTTCTTCTGAACCTGTTTTCTGGTGCCGTTCTTCATCTCAACCACGTCCTGCAGCGGAACTCTCACTTCGAGAATCTGCTCCTCCAGGTGTCTGTTTTCAATTGTTTTCTCAATGTTGGCCTTAACCTTGTTCTCGTATCCGGAATAAGTATGAACTACATACCAGTTTGCCTCTGCCATTTTCTCACTCCTATAAACTAATCAGCATATCGATTCCATAAGACAGGATAATGTCCAGAAGCTTGATTACAACTCCCAGAGCAATTGACGTAAGCACTACGGCTGCCGTCTGTCTTATCACGGTCTTTCTGTCCGGCCATACAATCTTGTTGTATTCCGCCTTCAGACCCTTGAACCAGCTTTTCTTCGGTTTATCGGTGTTCTTAGTGGCCTTTTCTGCTGCTTCGCTCATCGTCCCACTATCCTTTCCTGCATCTTATTTTGTTTCTTTGTGCAGTGTGTGCTTTCTGCAGAATCTGCAGTACTTGTTCGTCTCCATCCGGTCCGGATGATTCTTTTTCTCTTTTGTCATGTTGTAGTTACGCTGTTTGCACTCCGTACATGCCAATGTGATCTTTACGCGCACGACTTCCACCTCCGCTTATTTTTTGCTTGCTGGACAGCTTCGATACGCATGCCGGCATATCTCATCTGTCGTTTTTTAGGCATAAAAAAAAAGCCTACTTCCATTCGCCCTGATATCATAGCATGATAAAGTATAGTCTGTCAAGCTTTTTCTTCCACTGTCCATTGATTTTTCCTCCTGATTAAAGGCTTGCCTTTCCTGCGGCAAAATGTTAAAATCTAACTATTATAAGTACGCAAAATTCAGGCAATAGCCGGAACAAGGAGAAGGAGACTATTTCCATATGAATTATCAGAGACATAAATCCGAAGAATCCGTTGAGGATTATCTGGAAGCGATTCTTATCTTAAGTAAGCAGAAGCCCCAAGTGCGTTCCATCGACGTGGCCAACGAGCTGGGCTATTCCAAGCCCAGTGTCAGCGTAGCCATGAAAAATCTGCGCCAGAAGGGCTATGTAAAGGTATCCGAGGAGGGCTACCTTTCTCTGACCGGCGAAGGCCAGAAGCTGGCTTCCACCGTCTACGAACGCCACTCTGTCATCTCCGGCTGGCTGATCCGCCTCGGCGTGTCCCCGGAGATCGCTATAGAGGACGCCTGCCGCATGGAGCACGATATCAGTGAGGAGAGCTTCGCGGCGATCAAAAAGTATCTTCAGGATACCCAGCTTTCCTAAGACATGCTCAAGAACGCCTGACGGATTTCGCACAATCCGCCAGGCGTTCTTTGGATTCCCTTATTTTTTCAATCCGTCATTCATACTTCCCATTCGGTATCCGGATAAATCCATCGTCACGTACAAAAAGCCGTACTCCTTCAGCTTTGCCACCACGTCGGTGCGGACCTTCTCCTCCATCATCCGGTCAAACTGCTCCGGCAGCACCTCAATGCGGGCCAGGTTGTCGTGGATCCGTACCCGCACCTGATGAAAGCCATAGTCCAGAAGCAGCTGCTCCGCCTTCTCTACCATGCCTAGCTTCTCCCTTGTAATGGTTTCCCCGTACACGAAACGGGAGGCCAGACAGGCAAAGGACGGCTTATCCCAGGTGGGCAGTCCCAGCTCTCTGGAAAGCTCCCGGATCTCCTGTTTCGTAAGCTCCGCTTTTCGCAGGGGACTCTTGATCTCTAGTTCCGCGATGGCTCTGTGACCCGGACGGTAATCGCCGTTGTCGTCCATATTGGAGCCCTCTGCCACGTAAGCGATCCCATTCTCTGCCGCCAGCTTTTTTATCCTTTGGAAAATCTCCCGTTTGCACAGATAGCAGCGGTCGGGCGGGTTCTGGGCAAATCCCTCGATCGCCAGTTCGTCCGATTCACAGATAACATGGCGGATCCCCTCCTGTTCACAGAATGCTTTTGCTTCCGTCAGCTCCCGCTTTGGAAAGGAGCTGGAGCTGACCGTTATGGCAATGGCCCTGTCTCCCAGCACCTCATGGGCTGCCTTCAATAAAAATGTGGAATCTACCCCACTGGAAAAGGCCACAGCCACACTTCCCAGCTCCCTTAAATAAGCTTTCAAAGCCTCCAGCTTCCGCTCTGCTTCATTCTGCATATTTCTCCTCCTGCTTCTATTTTTTTCTTACCTCTGAGCATACCGTAAATCGATGTCCGGATCAATGCCCAGTTTTTTTATAGGAAATAAGTTTTCCTTGACTTTCTGCCATTTTCGGGATATAATAACGTCGTTTAAATGTATTTTCGAAGAGGATTGATTCACATGTTTTTGTAAGTCATCGTTCACTTTGATGCTTTACAAAAACATGTGATTTTTTTATTTTCGGGAGCGCATGAGACACCAAATTATTTTCTATAGTTATAGGAGGCTTCATTTATGAACAAGGGTACTGTTAAGTGGTTCAACGGAACAAAGGGATACGGCTTCATCACCAACTCTGAGACAGGCGAGGATGTATTCGTACATTTCACCGGCATCGTTGCTGATGGCTTCAAGACTCTGGAGGAAGGCCAGTCCGTTACCTTCGATGTAACCGAAGGAAATCGTGGACCGCAGGCTACCAACGTTGTAGTAGTAGCGTAAGTCGCTTCTAAATAAAGGCATCCCATCCGGGGTGCCTTTTTCGTACCTATTTTTCCATCCGGGCGCCGCATTTCGGACAGTAGGCAAAATCCTCTTCCGTCTCATAGCCGCAGACCGGACAGACCCGACGCTGTGCCGTATTTTGCCAGCCACCGCTTCCGCGGCGCACAAGCGTCATATCCTCTGTTCGGATCTCCATGGTTTCTCCCCTCTGAATCCGTTTTCCTACCTCCGGATTCAGTTCATACAGGCTCTGACAGCAGCTGGTCTGTACGTAATATCTTTTACTCCATTTGAAAAGCGGAATAAAAAACAGGCTCAGGCACATGTATGTGATGTAAACCTGATAGCGTCCGTAGCTGCCGCAGGCTCCACAGATATAGGGGCCGAAGCTTCCCAGATCCTTTTGCTCCTGATTGATTCCCATGATAAAAAACATCTTAATTCTGTCCTTCCCCGCCGTCGTCTCCGGTGCCCTCGCCCGCCAGCTTCAGCAGATCCTCGATCTCTTCCACCGGCATATCCATAAACGCCGACAGCTCCTCCACCGATACCTGACGCTCCAGCTCTCCGGACAGCTCCCTGATTCCGTCGCTCAGCTCATTTAAACGATCCGCCAGCAGCTCGCCCGCAGATTTTTCCGTCTGCTGATCCTCCAGGGCTTCGCTGACCGCCTTCTCAATCTCTGCCTTCAGGTAATCCAGCGCAGTGCATTCCCCTTCCCGAAGACCCAGCGTCTCCAGCGCCAGCATCAGGCCGATATTGCCCTCCTGGATCAGATCGCCCAGAGGCAGGCCTCTGCCTGTGTAGCGCTTCGCCGTCTCTACCACATCCGGAAGCAGCTGCTCCGTCAGGCGGGCCTTGGCGTCGCTGTCACCGCTTTCCTCCACCTCCCGGCAGAGCTCCAGCAGTTCCTCCTCGCCCAGCATGCTCAGGTAGCTCAAGTCCTCCTCATACTGGTTCAGGAAATTCTGCTCCTCCTCCGTCAGCTCCGGCGCGCCTTCCTTTCCTTCTCCGGCCGCAGGCACATAGCCCTCTACGGTAATCAGCTTGGAGGCCAGATAGGCGAATACCAGGTTATACTGTTCCTCCGTCAGATCCATATCCTTTAAAAACGTCTTCACCGCATCCGTGCTCAGACGGTTCTGGTTGATTTTCGCCAGCTCGCCCAGATCCTCCAGGCGTTTCTGAAAAGCTTCTTTTTCCATATATTTACTCTCCTTTTTGTCCGGTCATTTTCTCATGCTCAGCCAGAAGCTCCTGATACAGCTCATAAAGCGTCCAATCCGCATTGTGCTCAGTCACCATCGCCTTCAGCGCAATGGGAGGAACCTTGGCTTTCCGAAGTCCTGCCAGAAGCTCCTGCAGGCGCTGATTGCCAAAGCCATGCAAAATCAGCATTTTTTCCGGAATCACGGGACACTCTGCCGCCTCCTGCTCAAAGTCCGAAAGCCCGGCCAGGGCGCCTACCCTTTCACCGGTCTGCTCCGGCGTCAGATTCCGAATCCGGATTCCCATGCGCACCAGCACGCCCTTCAGCATCCGATCCGCGTCGGATTTCTCCGGCGTATAATAAAGCACAAGTTCTTTTCTTACAGTCATACCTTTCTGGGCTCCTTTCCTGTTTTATTCCCGCTCTCTGCGGACCAAAAGGCCCACGTTTTCGATCCCTGCGGTCTGGGGGAACATATCCACCGGCTGCACCTTCCGAAGCTCATATCTGCCGTCTGCGCAGAGAAGCTTCAGATCCCGCGCAAAGGTGGCCGGATCGCAGCTCACGTAGACGATACGCTCCGACTCCATCTGCAGCATTGTCTCGATACAGGCCGGATCGCAGCCCTTCCGGGGCGGATCGATGACGATAACGTCCGCATGGATTCCCTCTTTTTCGTATTTCTCAGGCAGAACCTCCTCCGCCTTGCCCAGATAAAATTCCACATTGGAAATGCCGTTGAGCTCTGCGTTATGCTTTGCGTCCTCCACAGCCTGGGGCACGATCTCCACCCCATATACCTTCCGGGCGCTCTGCGCCAGGAAAAGGGAAATGGTTCCGATGCCGCAGTAAAGCTCCCAGACGGTCTCCTGACCGGTCAGACCCGCGAATTCCAGGGCTGTGCCGTACAGCTTCTCCGTCTGCACCGGATTCACCTGATAGAAGGACAGGGGCGAAATCCGGTAGCTGATATCGCCGATTTTATCCGTAATATAGGTCCGTCCCCGCACCGGAATGATCTGCTCTCCCAGAATTACATTGGTGTTCTTCTGATTGACATTCAGCGTCAGACTGGTCATTCCTGGAATCTCAAAAAGCCGGTCTGCCAGCTTCTCAACCTCCGGAAAACCTTTTCCGTTGATCACCAGGCTCACCATCAGTTCCCCTGTGGCAAAGCCCTTCCGAATCAGTACATGGCGCAGCAGCCCTTTTCCCGTGGCCTCATCGTAAGGCTCGATCTGATTCTCGTTCATAAAGCTGAGAATTTTATTCAAAATAATCTGATTTTCTTCTATTCCCAGAGCGCAGTCCGTCTCCGGCACAATGCTGTGGGTCCGGCCCGCGTAGAAACCGGTCACCACCCGTCCCTCTTTGTCCTTTCCAAAAGGAAACTGGGCCTTGTTTCGATAGCGGTAGGGCTCGTCCATTCCCAGCACGGCCTGAACCGGCGGATCCGCGAAACCTCCCAGACGCTTCAGATCCTCCCGTACCTTTTCCTCTTTATATAGAAGCTGCTTTTCATACGCCAGTCCCTGAATCTGACAGCCGCCGCAGCGTCTGTACTGGGCGCACCGGGGCTCCTCCCGATCCGGCGACGGCTCCAGAAGCTCCACAAGCCTTGCGAAGGCATAGGTCTTTTTCACCTTGGTCAGGCTGACCCTGGCCCTGTCTCCGGGAAAGGTATCCTTCACAAAAAGGGGATAGCCATCAATTTTGCCTATCCCCTCTCCTGCGCTTCCCATCGATTCGATTGTAAGTTCCACCAAATCGTTCTTCTTCACCAGTATTAAACCTCCGTCTTACGCAGATTGGACTCAAAGAAGCGGTTGTAGCCAAGCCAGCCTGTGTTCTGTCCCGCTGTCTTGAAAATCTCCTTCATAGTCTCCATTTTCGCGTCTGTGTTGTCCGCCAGGTTCAGCGCCATGGCCTCTGCCAGAGCCGGTTTTTTCGGAGAACCGTACTCCAGCTCTCCGTGATGAGCCAGGATACAGTGCTTCAATTCATTCTCCAGCTTCTTCGGGAATCCGGGAATCTGACGGGCCCGTTCCGCCACCATCTCACTACCCATGGCAATATGGCCCAGCAGCTGTCCCTCGTCTGTATAGTCATTTTCCGGGAAATCCGAAAGCTCATAAACCTTGCCGATATCGTGGCACATGGCCGCTGTGTACAGCAGATCCCGGTTGAGATAGGTATAATTCCGCACATAGTATTCGCAAAGCTTTGTCACATTTAATGTGTGCTCCAGAAGGCCGCCCACAAAGCTGTGATGCACCGTCTTGGCTGCGGAATGAAACTTGAAGCCTTTGATAAATTCCGCATCGTCCACGAACAGGCTCTTTAAGAGCTCCCGCAGATGGGGTTCCTGTACCTGATTGGCGTAGCCCATCAGTTCCTGGTACATCTCCTCCACGTCACGCTCACTGACCGGCAGATAATCCGCCGGATTGTATTCACCCTCATGGGCCTTCCGCACCCGCTTCACATTCAGCTGCAGCGCGCCCTGGAAGCTGGTAGCCTCCGCCATAATATCAATATAATCCAGGGCGTCAAAATCATCGATCCCCTGGGAATTGGGGTCCCAGATCTTGGCGTCCACCACACCTGTCTTATCCTGTAAAATCAGGTTTTCATAGGATTTTCCATTTTTTGTAACTGCAGACTGACGCTGCTTGCACAGGTAAATGCCGGAAATACGCTCGCCTTCCCGGATTGTTTCAATATATTTCATCTCTATATTCTCCTCATTCTGATATCCGAACCACTATTTTAGCACATCCAGCTTCACACTGCACGTAATTTCTTTATATTCTTCTTTTCCCTTGCGCATCACCTTGGTCTGAATTACCTGATCCTTGGAAAATTTCAGGAGCATTTCCTGCATCTCCGCCACGCTGTTTACTGCCTTTCCATTGATCTCCGTAATGACGTCGCCTGCCTGCAGGCCGCCGTTCAGGGCCGGAGAATCCGCTTCCACGTCCGACACATAGACGCCCATGGGAATTTCCTGGTTCTCCGCGATCTCTGCTGTCACCCGGATTCCCCGAATGCCCATGTAGACCAGATCCTGACTGTTGGACAGGTGTTCGATGACCGCCTTCATATCGGAAATAGCATAGGCCGTCAGCGCCCGTTCATTGGAGGCATGAAGATAGGTATTTTCTATCAGTCCCACCACCTGTCCGTCCAGGTTTACCAGCACGCCGGTACCCTCTTCAGAACGCTCCATATCCGTAATCAGCAGACGATACTCGCCATCAACCACGCTGGTCTTATGGCCGGAAGCCACCAGATTACCGAACTTCAGGGAACCGGAAAAGCCCGCAGGGCTGCCTACGGCAATCACGCTGTCCCCGGCCTTCAGGGACTTGGAGCTTCCCAGATCCGCAATCTTCACCGCTTCTGCCGTACTTTCCTCCAGCGAGGCAAGACTGACGCTTAAAACCGCCATATTCGTTATCTTATCATAATTTTTCAGGACCGCTTCCTGGATTTTCCCATCTGTAAATGTCACCTGCAGATAGCTGGCATCTTTCACCGGCTCGTAGGGCGTAAGCACCAGAAGCTCCACACCGTTATTGCCCACCAGAACCCCGCAGATCTCCCGCTGACTCTCGTAGGTCTCATTAAACCAGTCCGTATCACTGCTGGCTGCCGTCACCGTCACCAGACTTTTTCCGGCCTCCGCGGCCACGGCCCGCAGCTTGCCATACAGCTTCTGATAATCCGTAAGCTCCAGCTCCTGGGCTTCCGTAATGATCACCGGCTGCTCCTGGGACGGCGCCTGTACCGGTTCGTCCGTTTCCTCATTGTCTCTGGGAATGGTAATCTCCGTCTTTTCCTCTTTTCCAAACTTCTGCTCCATCCAGGGCTCCAGCTTTACAAACACAAAGCAGGCCATCGCGCCGCAAAGGGCCGACACCAGCAGCCACCAGCACAGACGGCGGAATTTTTTGTTTTGATAAAAGGGCTGTTTTTTAATCTTTTCTTTGATAAAGGAAAATTCCTCATTGTTTGATCTTTTGTCTTCAGCCATAGAAATCCTCCCTGACGCTCTGGGGAATCATATCCCGATATGTTTTATTTTAATACAATTTACTATGGCTGTCCACAAATAAAACCCCTTTTCTTTCCCGCAAAATTGCGGTATACTTTGGGTATTATGAATAGAAAAGCTTATCACACACTGGAATTTTATAAAATCATTGAGCGTCTGGCTGCCGAGGCGGGAAGTGCGGGCGGACGCAAGCGCTGTATGGAACTTACCCCCATGCAGGATCTGACGGCGATTACCGCCGCCCAGCAGGAAACGGAGGACGCGCTCACAAGACTCTACCGCAGAGGCAGCGTGGGCTTCTCCGGTACGAAGGATGTACGTGCCTCCCTGAAGCGTCTGGAGATCGGAAGCACCTTAAATATCCCGGAGCTTCTGGATGTCTGCTCCCTTCTGGAGACAGCCGCCCGGGCCAAACAGTACGCCCGTCAGAACGACGGACGGGAGGAGGAGCCGGACTCCCTGGATCCGCTCTTTTCCGCTCTGGAGCCCTGTACCCAGCTTTCCTCTGAAATCCGCCGCTGCATCCTCTCTGAGGACGAGGTAAGCGACGATGCCAGTCCCGCCCTCCATCACGTGCGCCGTTCCATTCTGGCCGCCAACGACCGGATTCATTCCACCCTTTCCGGCATGGTAAATGGTTCCGCGAGAACCTACCTGCAGGACGCGGTGATTACCCAGCGAAACGGCCGCTACTGTATCCCGGTCAAGGCCGAATACCGCAGCCAGGTGCCCGGCATGATTCATGATCAGTCCTCCACCGGTTCCACCCTGTTCGTGGAGCCTATGGCCGTTGTAAAACTGAATAACGATTTAAAGGAATTATATCTGAAGGAGCAGGAGGAAATTGAACACGTACTGGAGGCTCTGAGCAATCAGACCGCCCTCTGTACCGAAGAGCTGGCGGAGGATTATGAGCTTCTGACTACACTGGATTTCATCTTCGCCAGAGCAAGACTTGCAAAGAATATGAAGGCCACCCGGCCGGAATTCAATGAAAACCGGCAGATTTACATCAAGGAAGCACGCCACCCTCTGCTGGATCCCAAAAAGGTGGTGCCCGTCACCATCCGCCTGGGACAGGATTACGATCTTCTGATTGTCACCGGCCCCAACACCGGCGGTAAGACAGTTTCCCTGAAAACCACCGGACTTCTGACCCTGATGGGACAGGCCGGACTGCATATTCCTGCCGCCCAGAATTCTAAGCTTGCAGTCTTTGACGATGTGTACGCGGATATCGGCGACGAGCAGAGTATCGAGCAGTCCTTAAGTACCTTCTCCTCCCATATGACCAATATCATCCGGATTCTGAAGGAGGCGTCCCTGAATTCACTGGTACTCTTTGACGAGCTCTGCGCAGGAACCGACCCCACCGAGGGCGCCGCGCTGGCCATCGCGATTCTTTCCCATTTACACAAAATGGGCATCCGCACCATGGCCACCACCCATTACAGCGAGCTGAAGGTCTTTGCCCTTTCCACAGAAGGGGTAGAAAATGCCTGCTGCGAGTTCGATGTGGAAACCTTAAGTCCCACCTACCGACTGCTCATCGGTATTCCCGGTAAGAGTAACGCCTTTGCTATCTCAAGAAAGCTGGGACTGCCCGACTTCCTGATTGAGGACGCCAGGGGACACTTAAGCGAACAGAACGAAAGCTTCGAGGATCTGCTGTCCGATCTGGAGAGCAGCCGCCGGACCATCGAGATGGAGCAGGCAGAGATCCGGGAGCACAAAGAAGAGATCCGCTCTCTCCGGGAAGCCCTGGAGAAGAAGCAGGAGAAGCTGGAAGCCCAGCGCGACCGCATTTTACAGGAAGCCAACGAGCAGGCCCGAAAGGTGCTGCAGGAAGCAAAGGACTACGCCGACGAAACCATGAAGAATTTCCATAAGTTTGGCAAGGCTAACATATCTGCCAGCGAGATGGAAGCAGAGCGCGCCAAGCTCCGGGAGCGTATGAAAAAGACCGAAAAGACCCTGACCCGGGAGGTGGAGAAAAAGCCGAAGAAGGCTCTGAAGGCCTCCGACCTGCATCTGGGAGATACGGTCAAGGTGCTCAGCCTGAACCTGCAGGGTACCGTCAGTTCCCTGCCCGACGCCCGGGGAAATCTCTATGTCCAGATGGGAATCTTACGTTCCCAGGTGAAGCTTACGGATCTGGAGCTGGTGGAGGAGGCTGTCATCACCGCCAAGCAGTTCCAGCGTACCAGCGCAGGTAAGATCAAAATGAGCAAATCTGCCAGCGTGAGCACCGAAATCAACCTCATCGGCATGACCGTAGACGAGGCCCTGGCGCACCTGGATAAATACCTGGACGACGCTTACCTGGCCCATCTGCCCTCTGTCCGTATCGTACACGGTAAGGGAACCGGCGCTCTCCGGAAGGCCGTACAGGGGCTCCTGAAGCGCAATAAATATGTGAAATCCTACCGCATGGGTGAATTCGGCGAGGGAGACGCAGGCGTTACAATCGCAACCTTTAAACAGGAGTAAAAAAATGGTAGCTAAACAGAAAATTCTCATCGTCGACGACGATAACAATATTGCAGAGCTGATTTCTCTGTACCTAACCAAGGAATGCTATGAAACCATGATTGTCAATGACGGCGAAGAGGCCCTGAAGGTCTTTGATACCTTCAAGCCCCAGCTGATCCTGCTGGATCTGATGCTGCCGGGTATCGACGGTTATCAGGTCTGCCGGGAAATCCGCGCCAAATCCAGCACTCCTATCATCATGCTGTCCGCCAAGGGCGAGGTCTTCGACAAGGTTCTGGGACTGGAGCTGGGCGCAGACGACTATATCATCAAGCCCTTTGATTCCAAGGAGCTGGTGGCCCGCGTCAAGGCCGTACTCCGGCGTTATCAGCCGGCAAAACCGGCAGACACCGCCTCACCCTCTGCCAAGATTGTAGAATATCCGGATCTGGTCATCAACCAGACCAACTACTCCGTCCTGTATCAGGGCAAACCGGTGGATATGCCGCCTAAGGAGCTGGAGCTTCTGTATTTCCTGGCCTCCTCACCCAACCAGGTATTTACCCGGGAACAGCTTCTCGATCATATCTGGGGTTATGAGTATATCGGCGATACCCGGACCGTGGACGTACATATCAAGCGTCTCCGGGAAAAGATTAAGGATCACCCCGCCTGGAGCTTGACTACCGTCTGGGGCATTGGTTATAAATTCGACGTCAAAGGATAAGAACTATGAAGCACTCCCTGTACCTGAAATTCATACTGGCCTATCTGATTTTCGGCTTTTTAAGCTTCTTCACCATCGCGGTATTCAGTTCCCAGCTGACGCTGGACTATCTGACGAAAAATGAGGCGGAGGATCTGTACCGGGAGGCCAACTATATTTCCTCTAATTTTGTACGGAATTATTATTCGGATTCCGCAGATTCCCGCTCCTTAAGCACGATCCATTCCCATTTTCAGGCGCTGGATACCTACCTGGGCGCGGATATCTGGCTGCTCAACGCAGACGGTACCGTACTGGTAAACTCCGCTGCCGGATATTCCGGCGAATCCGCCACGGTGATTGAGGATTTTGATCCCACGGATATGGGAAGCACTTACTATATGATCGGCAATTTCTACGGTATGTTCCAGGAGGACACCCTCACCGTTGCCGCGCCCATCAGCTACAACTTCAAGCCCCGGGGCTATGTCCTGATTCACCTTCCTATGTCAGAGCTGACCCGGGAAAGGGACTCGCTTCTCAATATCACCTACCTGACCCTGCTTTTTATCTTTGTATTTTCCCTGCTGGTGCTGGGCGTCTTTACCTTTACCGTATACCGGCCCCTGCTGAAGATCACGGCAGCAGCCAGGCAGTACGCTGAGGGAAATTTTTCTTATGCATTGCAGATTTACGGAGAAGATGAGATCGGCCAACTGGCCGCTACGCTGAATTATATGGCCCATGAGCTGGGCGAAACCGATGAATATCAGAAAAAGTTTGTGGCTAATATTTCCCACGATTTCCGCTCTCCCCTGACCTCCATCAAGGGCTACGTGGAGGCGATTCTGGACGGTACCATTCCGCCGGAAATGCAGGAGAAATACCTGCGCATCGTCCTGATGGAAACGGAGCGCCTGAACAAGCTGACCAGCGGTCTTCTGACCTTAAATTCCTTTGACACCAAGAAAAACCGGCTGGATATCACCGATTTCGATATCAACGCCGTCATCAAGGATACGGTAGCCTCCTTCGAGGGCCGCTGTACAGCCCGCCATATTTCCATGGAGCTGCTTTTTGACGCCAGACAGCAGTTTGTGTCCGCAGATATGGGAAAAATTCAGCAGGTTATGTACAACCTTCTGGATAACGCCATCAAGTTCAGTCCGGATAATTCTGTCATCACCATCGAGACAACCCTGCGGCACGAAAAGGTATTTATCTCGGTAAAGGATCAGGGCGTCGGCATTCCCAGGGACAGCATGAAGAAAATCTGGGAGCGCTTCTACAAGACCGACTCCTCCCGGGGAAAAGATAAAAAGGGAACCGGTCTGGGACTGTCCATCGTAAAGGAAATCATCAACTCCCACGGCGAGCACATCAACGCCATTTCCACAGAGGGCGTAGGAACGGAATTTATCTTTACGCTGCCACGGGTGCATACAGAAGAAGGCTAAATAACTATAAAAGCAGGCTATTTTACATATATTGTAAGCAGCCTGCTTTCTTGATATTAATGTACTTCAAATTCTTTCTTTAGTTTTTCTCCCATAGCTCCCCCCGGATGAATCAGAGCAAAGCTCTCATTCCGGAAACCGGTTTCTTCTATCAGCGCAGCCTGCAATGCATGAAAAATCACCATTGCCGCCGTGGTACTGGTAGTTCCCTGACTGTTATATCTGTCAGTTTCCCGGGTAATATGCATTTTCAGGACAGCATCCGCATTTTGGGCAAGGGGCGACTGTGGATTTTCTGTTACCGTAATCACATGAACCTTCTTTTTTTTGCAGATGTCCAGAATCGGGAGAAGTTCTCCTGTCTTCCCTCCCCTGGAAAGAAAAAGCATCGCATCGCCTTCCTCCAGGAAACCGGTAGCTCCATGCACTGCCTCTGCCGGAGATATGAATCTGGCAGGACGCTCGATACAACACATCAAATGTGCAAAATCCCTACAGGCAATTCCCGAATGACCGCAACCGGAGGCTCCGATTTTCGGAGCCTCCGCCAACAGCTTAACCGCTTTTTCAAATTCATCCATATCCACTGCCGCCGCGCCCTCTCTGAGGCACTCTGCTTCTATGGCAAAGGTTTCCTTCAAACATCTGGTATAAGCTTCTTTTTCCATAACTATTTCTCGTTTCTGCTCTTGAAATAATCGATGAATACCGCAATCATAATTACGATACCTTTTACGATATACTGCCAGGAAGCATCGATACCGTACAGGTTCATAATGTTATTCAGGATAGCGATGATAAATACACCGAATACTGTTCCCGAAATACTTCCGGAACCACCGGCCATACTGGTACCGCCCAGAACTACGGCTGCGATAGCATCCATCTCTGCACTCTCACCTGCCGTATGCGTACCGGAAAACAGACGTGAGGATGAAATAATTCCTGCCAGGGAAGCCAGAATACTGCTGTATACAAATACAAACAACGTAACAACCTTTGTATTGACGCCTGAATATGCAGCGGCCTGCATGTTACCACCGGTTGCAAGAATGTGGCGTCCCAGCTGCGTACGGTTCAGGATCACTGCTGTAAGAGCTACTACAATTACAATATAGATAACCTGAATCGGAATCGGTCCCACATAAGTAGCGGCAATAGATTTAAAGAAGGAATCGCTTACTGTAATGGTCTTTGTAGCACTGTATACACGCGCGATACCACGTCCGATATTCATCGTTGCCAGTGTAATGATGAACGGCGGAATCGTAGTGAATGCGGCAACCGCACCATTAAAAAGTCCCAGACATGCTCCCAGCAGAATTGCCAGTAAAATAGCTGCACCGGAGGGCAATCCCAGATAGGATATAAATCCTGCCGCAAAGCAGCCTACCATAGCAATCACAGAGCCTACGGAAAGATCGATTCCGCCGAGCATAATAACCAGCGTCATACCACAGGCAAGAAACATATTGGTTGATAACTGTTTAATAACGTTGGAAAAGTTTTTCCATGCAAAGAAAGTATCTCCCAAAACTGCTGTCGCGCCAACGCAAAGTACTAAAAAGGCGATCAGCAATCCCAAATTATTTTTTATAACAGCCAGGCTTGATGAAGAGCCCAGAATTCCGCTTTTCTTCTCTTTCATTTTTTGTTCCTTTCTGACCTGTCATTCTATGACTCAGTCGTTGCAAGAGACATGATTTTCTCCTGATTTGCTTCTTCGCGGTCTAAGATTCCACGAATCTTTCCTTCACCCATAACAACAATCCTGTCGCAGATTCCCAGTACTTCAGGAAGTTCGGATGAAACGACGATGATAGATACGCCTTCCTTAGCCAGATTATCTATGATGTCGTAAATCTCCATCTTTGCTCCGACGTCTACGCCTCGTGTCGGCTCGTCCAGAATCAGAATCTTCGGATCCGTAGCCAGCCAACGGCCAATAATCACTTTCTGCTGATTTCCTCCGCTCAGACGTACAATTTTCTGCTCCGGGGATGCCAGCTTCACAGACATCTTCTCCACATACTCGTCCACGATAGACTTTTCTGTCTTCTTATTATAGCTTCCTGCCTTCAGGAATTTATTCATGACCTCAATGGTCATATTATAACGTACGCTCTGATCCGGATAGAGGGCTTCGAATTTACGATCCTCCGGAACCAGCGCAATACCTGCCTTCATGGCATCCTTTACGCCGTGAATTTCCAGAGGTTTTCCATCCATCTCCAGACTGCCGGAGGTTTTTTTAGATACACCGAAGACTGCATTCATCAGTTCACTTCGACCCGCTCCTACCAGACCTGCAAATCCAAGAACCTCTCCCTTCTTCAGCTCGAAGGAAGCGTTGTGAACCATATTTCCATCGCTGTAATCATTCACTTTAAAAACCACTTCGTCTGAAGGTGTGTGGGTATGTATATAATAGTCGCCCAATGTACGACCTACCATTTTCGTAATCAACTGTTCACGGGTAACTTCCTTTACAATCTCAGTGGAAACATACCCGCCATCACGCATAACTGTTACTCTGTCCGCAATCTCATCCAGCTCTGACATTCTATGAGAAATATAGATAATTCCTACATTCTGCTTTTTCAGACGGCGAATTGCGTTAAAGAGGAATTCAACCTCCTTATCCGAAAGGGATGAGGTCGGCTCGTCCATAACAATAATACGCGCTCCAAAGGAAATTGCCCGGATAATCTCAATAATCTGCTGCTGTGCAATCGGCAGACGACCCAGCTTCTCCCTCGGATCCAGATCCAAAGAGAAGAATTCCAGCATTTCCTGTGTCTTCTGTATCATTTCATTGCGCTTTACAAAACCATTATTCTTGTATTCCTGTCCCAGAAATACGTTTTCATAAATACTCATCTGCGGCAGCATCATCAGCTCCTGATGAATAATACTGATTCCGTTTGCCCGCGCTTCTTTTACATTTGTAATTTCAACCTGCTTACCGTCAATATATACCTCGCCGGAATCCTTGCTGTAAATACCGCCCAGAATCTTGATCAGCGTGGATTTTCCTGCTCCATTCTCACCCAGCAGGGCATGAACTTCGCCGCTTTCCAGCGTGAGCTGAACATCACGCAAAGCCGGAACGCCATTGAACGATTTGCAAATACCTTTCATTTCCAGTAAGGTGCTCAAATCGATTCCTCCTATTCTGACTCTAAAGAGTTGTCCCAGCTGCCACTCCCGCAGCCGCCGGGACAACTCTGATTTTATTGCTTATTGAACTTTATTCTTGTCTATCCTATATGGACTTACTGCCATCCATCCATGTAATCTGCTACATTGCTCTTGTCGATGATGAAGGTCGGAACTGCGATGTTGGTCTCATAGTCCTCGCCGGCAAGAATCTTGTATGCAGTCTCGATAGAATCAGCTGCCATCTTCTTCGGAGACTGAGCTGCTGTTGCTACAAAAGCACCGCCCTCAGAGATGTACTCCTTGCCTTCCGGAGAACCGTCAACGCCAAGGATAATTGCCTTGGAGCCTGCTTCGTTGATAGCTGCGTAAGCGCCCTGAGCGCACTGATCATTGCAACCAAATACTGCTACGATGTTCGGGTTAGCCTGCAGGATATCCTGTGTCTTGGAAAGACCCGGATCCGGCTTACCCTGAGCATCCTGCTGAGCAACGATGGTGTAACCCTTATCCTTGATAGTATCTGTGAAGCCGTTTACACGGTCTACACAAGCAGAGTTTGCCGGGTAGTCAAGAATTGCTACCTCGCCGCCATCCGGAACGAGCTCAATAAGCTTCTCTGCACACTGTACGCCAGCGCCATAGTTATCAGATGCCACGTAGGATTTAACCTTATCCAGATTTGCAACAGCTGTATCAATATTTACAACCGGAATGTTTGCTTCTGCCAGCATATCCAGTGCCGGCTCAATGCCTTCGCGGTCTACCGGGTTCAGGAATACGGCGTCAACGCCCTGTGTAATAAAGTCCTCGATAATGCTGATCTGCTTAGACTGATCCTGCTGTGCGTCAACAACGATAACCTCATCGCCATTTTCTTTTGCGATCTCAGTTAAGGTGTCGCCAATCGTTGAGAAGAAATCAGATGCTGCCCAGTAGGTATAACCAAACTTGTGTCCGCCCTCTTTGGTATCCGCTGCGGCTTCGTCTGCCTTATCAGCTGTGTCCTCTGTTGTTGCTGTTGTGTCAGTTGCAGTTGTTGTATCCTCTGCCTTGCTTCCACATCCTGCGAGCAGTGTAGCTACCATAGCCACGCTCATCAATGCTGCTACTACTTTCTTTTTCATGTTCTTCCTCCTTTTATTATAGAAAAAGTTTTTATGTTCACCGGTCGCCCCGGTCAGAACCTGATACATGTTATACGCCGTAAACCATAGTCCGGGCTGCCTTTAAGTAACGCAGTCCCTGCTCCGCCAGCTCTTCCGGCGTATCTGCGAAGCGTCTTGTCAGATAGGTAAGCGGTGCAATTTCATCTAATTTCTGTGGATTGAAAGTTTCCACACAACCCGCTCCGTGATAATCAATATCCTTCAATGCTTTAAATACGTCTAACCACGGGATATGTCCCATACCAGGCGTACCGCGATTGCTGTCTACCAAATGCATGTATGCCAGCTTGTCGCCACATAACCGGATAGCGCCGGGGATATCGTCCTCTTCAATATTCATATGGAAGGTATCCAGATGAACCTTAATATTGTCTGCTCCCACCAGGTCAATGAGCTCCAATGCCTGCTCCGCCCGATTCAGGAAATGCGACTCAAAACGTTTGATAGCCTCAAGCGCTATGGTAATACCATACTGGGCTGCATACTCACTCGCCTGCTTCAGATATTCCACATCCCAGTCGATTTCCTGCTGGGTACGGGGCTTTCCCGTATGATAACCGGAACCTACGTAATTAACGCCGCCCACAATCTTTGCTCCCACCTCGTGTGCCACATCCAGAAGCTTTTTCATGTAGACCAGAGCTGCTTCCCTTTCCTTCGGATCCGGTGAAATCGCATTGTACTCCTTTGACATGGCCGTAGTCACAATGACCTCCATATCATACTGTTTCAACTTCTCTGCCGCCTTTGCAGCCGGAAAATGAAACGGATCGTTTACGGACAAATCAATTGCTTCGGCCCCCAGCCTGGCAATTTCATCAATGCAATACAAATCCTCTTCGCCGAAGGTTACAGCCCAAAGCCATGTATTCAGGCCTAACTTTATCATGGTAATTCCCCCTTTTATTCCAGATTCGCATGCCGTTTGAACATACTTTCACTGGTTTCATTCTTAGCTTTCATCAACACAAGAACCAGATTTTCAAAAACCAGACAGGAGCCTCCTTCAAACAATGTTCCCATAGGCATAATCGATACCGCTTCCCTGTCCTCTTTCTTTGGCGCTTTAACCACCAGTGTTACATCTGCCATTTTTCCCAGTGTAGATTCCGGATTACCGGTCACCAGCAGGAGCATGGCTCCTTTCTCCTTTGCTTTTTCCCCATGGGAAATCAGCGCTTTGGATTCGCCTGAACCGCTGCAGAGAAGAAGCAAATCACCTTTCTGAATGGCAGTTGTCGTTGTTTCTCCTACAAAATAACTTTTACATCCCAAATGCATCAGGCGCATGGCAAAAGCCTTACAGCTCAAACCGCTTCTTCCCAGCCCATCGCAGAATATCTGTCCTGCTCCAAGAATCAGCTCCGCCGCCTTCTGAAGCTCCTCTTCATCGATTCCGGACACTGCCTGCCCTAGTTCTTTTAAAATGTTTTCTGTATACATCAGGGACATTTTTCTTCCTTCCTTTTTATAAATGTGCCAGATCCGTAAAACTCTTTTTCAATGCGCCATACATCTGATCATATACTGCATGGTATTTCTCATACAGGTCAGCTTCTGCCGGATCGAAGTCCATGGTATCCTGCTCCTGGATAAATTTATCGCAGGCTTCCCGTACAGAAGGATAAATTCCGGCGCCTACGCCTGCCAGAATCGCAGCTCCGAAAGCGGCTCCTCCTTCCTTGTTGGCCAACGTATGGATACCACAGCGGAACAGATCCGCCAGCATTTTTCTGTACACCGGGCTTGTGCTTCCACCGCCGCAGGCGCGAAGAGAGGTAATCTCAATGCCCTGATCCTTTAAGAGATCATTGCAGTCTGCCAGGCAGAATACCACGCCTTCCATGATAGCGCGAAGCATGTGCGCCTGGGTATGTACTGTATTCAGTCCCAGAAAAGCGCCCCTGTACAGCGGATCCATATGGGGTGTTCTCTCTCCCATCAGGAACGGCAGGTAAATCAGCTTTTCGCTTCCAACCGGAATCTTCTCAACCAGCTCTGTCAGCAGAGTATAAAAAGACTTTCCTTCTTTCTTTGCTCTTTCAATCAAATCCTGACAGAACATATCCTTAAACCACTCCACAGACAAACCTGCGGACATGGGGCCACCCATGGAATGCCAACATCCCGGAACTGCACAGCAGCATACATGGAGACCACCCTCCGGAATACTGATATATTTATCAAAGTGTGAATACACAACGGATGAGGTTCCTAAGGTAACAAAGGCCTGTCCTTCATGAACCACTCCGGTTCCTACTCCCGCGCAGGCATTGTCACTTCCACCCGCTACTACTACTGTATCTTTGGAAAGCCCACACTGTTCTGCGATTTTCGGAAGAAGGGTTCCTGTCACTTCCTGACTCTCATATACTTTACCCAGAAGATTTTTATCAATCTTTAACGCATCCAGGATTTCTTCAGACCAGCAACGGTTTTTTACATCTAAAAGCTGCATGCCTGTTGCATCGGATACGTCCGTTGCAAATACTCCCGTCAGTACATAGCGAATATAATCTTTCGGCAGAAGAATGTGTCTGCATTTCTTGAATTTTTCAGGCTCATTTTCCCGAATCCAGAGAATCTTGGCTGCTGTCCAGGCCGCCAAAGGCGGATTTGCGGAAATCTCCAGCCATTTCTCCATCGGAAGGGCTTCCAACATTTCGTCTACCTGTGCCGAACTTCTCTGATCACACCAGAGAATGGTGTTCCCAATCGTTTCTCCATTTTCATCCAGAAGTACCGAGCCATGCATCTGTCCGGAAAGTCCGATTCCCTTTACATCCTCACTCTTTACCCCCGCTTTTTCTACCACGGCTTTCAGCGTGTCCAGAACTGCATTCCGCCAGTCGTGGGGATCCTGTTCTGCCCAACCGTTATGCGGCTGATACATGGGATAAGAATGTTCTGCGGAAGCTACAGTTTCTCCCTGTTCATTCACAAGAATTGTCTTTGTTGCGCTTGTGCCCAAATCAATGCCTATTACATACTTCACGTCTGCTTACCTTCTTTCCCTTTGCGAATTTCCTGCTGCATCCAACGGATATTTTCTTCCATATTTCCTTTTACAATTGCTCTTCCTGATACAAATATGGTAGCTCCGGCTGCTGCAACAGCTCCAATATTTTCCTTTGTAATATTACCGTCCACTTCGATATCTGTATCCAGACCCATCTGGTTCAGTTTCTCACGAAGTCTGCGGATTTTTTCCAGCGATTCCGGAATGAAGGTCTGACCCTCGACTCCCGGTTCTGTAGTCATCAGCTGTACCACATCTGCCATACGCAGGATTTCCTCATCCAACACGGTAAGCGGCGTTCCCGGCTTCAGCACTACTCCCGCCTTTCGCCCAAGCGCCCTGATATCGCTCATTACCTGCTTTACATTTTCACAGGTTTCATAATGAACCGTAATAATGTCCGCGCCCGCTTCCGCTATCCGCCTGATGAATTTTTCAGGATGCAGGGTCATCATATGTACATCGAAAATTCTTCTGGTGCTTGGACGGATTCCTTCAATCAATTTGATTCCCAGTCCCAGATTCGGAACAAAATTTCCATCCATCACATCAATATGCACATAATCTGCTCCGGCCGCATCTATCGCTTTCAAATCTCTGTCAAGATATCTATAATCCAATTCAAGCAGAGACACACCCAGCTTATACATTTTCATTTTCCTCTTAAATTTTATTATAATCAATTGCCTGCTGTGTAGCTGTGATATGTTCTTTGCAACCTCGTCCCAGTCTTGATTCATAACCCAGATAAAGCGCTTCCAGCATGAACTGATCTGAGATACGTCTTGTTACCTTGTCACGGCCCACTGTCAGGTCGTTAGCCGAAACCAAAAGGCGAATGTCTGTATACTCCAATAACGGTGAATTATCCCGTCTGGTAATGCTGATGGTCGTTGCCCCTCTCTGCTTCGCAATCTTCATTGCTTCTACCACATTTCTGGAACGGCCCTCATAAGATACGGCAACCGCCACATCATTTTTGGTCAGATTGCTTGCGGCAATCATCTGAAGCATAATATCTTCCTCTGCCGAACAGGCAACTCCTATCCGTTTAAACTTTATATAAGACAGCTTTGCTGCAACATACGCGTCTCCTACTGCAAAAAAATGAATCGAATTAGCCTGCAGCAGCGCCATCAATGCTTCTTCGTATTTATTTTCCTTAATGGCAAGCGTTTCGCTGAGTACCTCCATATTATTCTTATATAATTTATTCAAAATTGCCGTCATGTCATCCTGTACGCCTATTGTATTGATCGTATCAGGCGCTTCATGATTCGCAACGGTAAAAGCTTCTTTCAAAGTAGTATATCCGTCATATCCCAACCGTCTGCAGAACCTTACAATGGAAGCTTCACTCGTGCCAGATTCTCTTGAAATCTGTGCAAGTGTCATTCTTTCAATTGCCTCCGGGTTCTCCGCAAGGGCTTCTGCAATCCGTCGTTCCGCTCTCGGCAGTGATGGTATAAGTCTTGCAATTTTTTCTAATATCTCATGCATCATCATCCCTGCTTTCTTTCCCTTTGCTTGACTTTATTTTAATTCGTACTTCAAATGAAGTAAATATCGGATAGATTTTTCTACTTTTCATTTCATTCACCTTTCACTTTTCCACTTGTTTTCGCCTTCTATTTTGTGCATTTTTCACAATTTTTCTCATTTTTCATTTCATAATGAAGTGTCTATTCTCATATTCACTTCATTTTTTATCCACTTATTTCCATATCACTTTTTCATTTCTTTTTATTTCTAAAGCAGAAATAACTTGCTTTTCCACTCTTTTTTATTATTGTCTGCTATTTTAAGATTATATTATATTTTATCAGTTTTTCAAGCATGATATAGGCACACAAAAAGGAGCATGCTCAAATTCACTTCGCAGCACACTCCTTTTCCACATTTTCACTTCAAAATTACTTCTTTTATCCTCTGTAATAGTTAATCAGACAGCCCTTCAGAATGATCTCTCGCTCATCGTCGGTCAGTCCGCCCAGCTTCAGGGTTACTTCCCGGTCTTTCTCACCGTTCACGTATACAGGAATCTCGGTTTTCTTCTCTTCCACTGCCTTGCGGATCTCCGGAACAAACAGGAAATCGCCCTTGGCAAAGGGAAGGATTCCCTCGTCAATCAGGAAGGGCAGCATACCCCAGTTAATCAGGTTGGAGCGGTAACGCTTGGTGGCGTAGGAGTTGGCGATATTGGCCCAGCCGCCCAGTACCTTCTGGCAGGAGGCCGCCTGCTCTCTGGCGGAGCCGTCGCCCGGCTTCACCGCAAAGATGGTGCTGCCCACGCCCACATTGGTTTTGTCCACGCCCGGATACCACGCATTCAGATTCTGGAATACCGGTTTCAGCTCCGGCACTGCCTCTGCGGGACAATCTCCTGCCTCGATGGCCTTCTCGGCTTTCTGAATCTCCTTGGCCAGACCCACATAAGCCGGATCCTTCCGGGACAGGGTGAACTCTGCCAGACCCAGCGGGTTGGAGCGGTAAGAGGATGTCTCGCCGGAGGGAATCAACTCGTCTGTAGTGGTTACCGGATCGTGAATCTCCGATACCACCTTCAGAATCAGATGCTCCGCCAGGGCCGGCATAGCGGGCCAGTCCTTGATATTCGGGCCGAACTTGATCTCTACGCTCGGATCTGCCACGCCCTTGCTGTCAAAGACACGATTCTCGTAAATCTTGCTGTCAAAAAAGTAACGCGGGTTGCTGAATTCCACGTCCAGTTCGGTGGCCGCGGTCAGGTAACCCTTGTTGGCTGCGGTAGCAGCGATGGAACGGGCGTCCATCAGCGCCACAGACGCAATCTGGCCGCTCTGGAGCTTGGAACCCTCCCGGTTCGGGAAGTTACGGGTGGAGTGCCGGATACTGAAGCCGTTGTTGGACGGCGTATCGCCTGCGCCGAAGCAGGGGCCGCAGAAAGCTGTCTTCAGTACTGCTCCGGTCTCCATCAATGCAGCGGCAGTTCCATTTTTTACCAGTTCCATGTAAATCGGCATACTTGCCGGGTATACGCTTAAGGTAAATTCATCCGGGCCGATGCTTGCGCCCTTTAAGATATCCGCTGCCGCGCAGATATTTTCAAAGCCGCCGCCTGCACAGCCTGCAATGATTCCCTGATCCACGTAGAGCTTTCCGTCGCGGATCTTGTCTGTCAGCCGATAATCCACTGCGCCGCCCAGGGATACCAGGGCCTTCTTCTCCACATCCCGCAGGATATCACCCAGATTTGCCTTTACCTCCTCGATGGTATAGACATTGCTGGGGTGGAAGGGCATGGCGATCATAGGCTTTACAGCGCTCAGATCCACATAAATCATGCCGTCGTAGTATGCCACCGGGCCGGGCTTCAGCTCCTTGTAGACGCCAGCTCTGCCATGAATCTCATAAAACTCTTTGATGGCGTCATCGGTCTTCCAGATGGAGGACAGGCAGGTGGTCTCTGTGGTCATGACGTCGATGCCGATACGGAAGTCCGCGCTTAAATTCTCCACGCCGTCTCCCACAAACTCCATGACTTTATTATTCACATAGCCCTTTTCAAAGACTGCCCCGATGATAGCCAGCGCCACGTCCTGGGGACCTACGCCCTTCTGGGGCTCTCCGGTCAGGTACACGCCTACTACGCCGGGCATATTGATATCATAGGTCTTGTTCAGCAGCTGCTTTACCAGCTCCGGTCCGCCCTCGCCCATGGCCATGGTTCCCAGGGCACCGTAGCGGGTATGGCTGTCAGATCCCAGAATCATCTTGCCGCCCTCTGCCAACATTTCCCGGGCAAACTGGTGGATTACTGCCTGATGGGGCGGTACATAGACGCCGCCGTATTTTTTCGCGCAGGTCAGGCCAAACATGTGGTCATCCTCGTTAATGGTTCCGCCTACGGCGCAAAGGCTGTTGTGACAGTTGGTCAGCACATAGGGAATCGGGAATTTCTCCAGTCCCGAAGCCCGGGCTGTCTGAATGATTCCTACAAATGTGATATCGTGGGACGTCAGCTTATCGAATTTGATCTCCAGCTTGTCCATATTGCCGGATGTATTGTGTGACTCCAGTATTCCATAAGCGATGGTCTGCTTCTTCGCTTCTTCTTTGGACGGCACCTGACCAAGCTGGCTTTCCAACACGCTGGGCGCGTCCTTGGTATCCGGAATAATCTCTGTTCCGTTCAGCAGATATGCTCCGCCTTCCAGTAATTGAACCATGTTTCTCCTCCTGCTGTTGTGAATGTTGTGTAGGCAGACGGGCGGGTCTTCTGGAAACTGCTATCGCCCTATGGCCTGTTACGTTCCATTATAAAAAGAGCCTGCAGAAATTGCAAGCTCTCTTTCTCATTATTCCAGGTCCTTTTATTCCTTTTCCTGCCGGAAATCCGCTTCCGGGAATATGATGGTTGCCTTAAACAGGTCGCCGTCCAGATAGATATTGAAGCTTCCCTTTTGAAGCTCCGTCAGGTTCCGGGCGATGGAAAGTCCTAAGCCGCTGCCTTCGGTGCTGCGGGCCACATCTCCCCGGATAAAACGCTCCGTCAGCTCGTCCGCGTTGATATTCAGTGGCTGCTCGGAGATATTTTTGATACTGAAGCGCACCATATGCCCCACCGTGGTCAGCTCCACGTAGACCCGGGTATTCGGCATAGCGTACTTGGCCGTATTGTTATACAGGTTCTCGATGACACGCCAGAGCCTCCGGCCGTCCGCCACGATCACCACCGGCTCCTCCGGCATATCCACCACCAGCTTCAGACCTTTATTCTCAAATTTTTCACTGAATTCGCCATTGGTCTGCTGAATCAGCTCCTGGAAATTAAGGCGGTTCAGCTCCAGCTTCACATTGCCGGAGCTGATCCTGGAAGCCTCCACCAGATCGTCGGTCAGGTGCTTCAGTCTCAGCGCCTTATCCTCCAGAATCGCGATGTAGTTTCTGGCGCGCTCGTTCTGGATATCCTCCCGCTTTAAGAGATCCACATAATTGATAATCGACGTCAGCGGCGTCTTGATGTCATGGGATACATTGGTAATCAAATCAGACTTCAGGCGCTCGTCCCTGACGCTTTTCTCCACCGCTGCGGACAGGCCGCTGCCCATCTGGTTGACTGCCTCCGCAAAGACCCGGTTGTCTCCACTGATCTGTTTCATAGGAATCTGTGCCGTCAGCTCCCCTGCGGAAATTTTCTTAATCCCGTCCAGAATTTTCTGCCGCTGGACTGCCTGCCGGAGCAGAAAAATGCCCATTCCCAGGTCAAAGAACGCCAGCAGAACGATTCCAAATTCTCCCATTATCAGAAGCACTACATTTACCAGCAGAAAGCCTGCGTAGGAAAGCATGGTTTTTGTGGTGGTCTTCCGGTTTCTCATGATTTCCCCAAAGAGATTGCAAACCAGACAGAACACACTGTTCTTCCACAAGGTATGCGCCTTGATTCTCCGCACCAGGCTGATATAGCCAATCAGGAACAGCAGATTCAGCGCAAAGGTGGTTGCGCCGCCGGTCAGCGCGAATTCTCTCATCTCCAGGTTCCGCACAGACACGCCGTTGGAAACCAGTACCAGAATCAGCCAGGCCGGTATCATAAGGCTCAGGGCCGCCGGCTCTGTATGCATCCGATCAAAACGGTTCAGCACAATCTGCCCGTCCTCCTCGGTGCTCCGTCCTGCTGCCAGCGTCAGGTATACCATCGTCAGCAGATAAAGCAATGTGCCCAGGATCACGCCGTACACCGCCATCCGGCTCACAGGCGCGATTTCCTCATACTGCTTCTTATACTGGGCCAGCTTATCACTGGCCTTATAGTCCGTATCCACCGCCACAGCCAGAATATAGTCGCCGTCCACCGAGGGCGGATAGCTCTTCACATAGCTGCTCAGCTCACTTAAGGAAATGGGCATACCGCTGGAATCGTAGCTCATATCCCCGCTGTCATAGATCAGATAATCCTGATAGCTTCGGATATAATCCAGCAGTCCCTCGGAACTGGAAAATTTTGTCTTTCCAAAGCTTTTCATATTGGTATAGATCTTCTTGGTGAAATCATCCGGGGAAACCTGTTCCACAGACTTTGGAATCACAAAGTAACGCATATTGGTCATACCGGGGCTGAACAGCTCCAGGTTCTCCGTATAGGCGAAATAGTCATTGTAGATAACCGGAAGCGTGCTCTCCAGATCCTGATAGAGCTCCTGCAGCTGGGTCGTCGTCAGCTTCTGCTCCTCTGCATAGGCTGTAATGCTGTCATAGCCCACCGGGGCGTAACGCTCCTCCACAGCCTCCAGCTGCTCCACATTGCGGACTGTTCCCTGCATCATTCCAAAGGGGATCTCCTCACCGTCGGTAATAAATTCCTCTATATAGCCTTCTTCCGTACTGTATTCTTCCGCCGCGTACTCGTCCACGGCTGCTTCTTCTGCAGCAGCCCCTTCCTCCGCTTTTTCTCGCTCCGGCGCGGCCGCGGTTGAGCTTGCGATACTGCTGCTTCCGTTCATGCTGGAAATGGAACCCACCTCGGTTCCGTCCTCGCTGTACAGGGACTGCTCCGTATAATTGGTGAAGCTCTTGGACAGATAGCCTACCGTACCGTCGTCGTAGGTAATCTTCATCAGGGTTCCGGTTTCCATTCCCTCCAGAGACCAGTTCAGCAGATCCGCCAGCGCGTAATAGAGATCGCCGTCCTTCGGATCCCCGTTCCCGATGGTGCTGTTATTCGCGTACTGCTGAATATTTACCAGCAGCTTTCCGTCGTAAACGCCATTTTTTTCAAACTTACTCTCCCGGCTGACTGCCCGGACACAGCGGTAAATCTGCTCCAGCACCTCATTCTGGTAATACCCGGTGCTCTCAAAGTTCTGATCCTTTCCCACGAAGCCAAAGCCGCTGCCGCTCACATAGACCGTACATACGACCACAGACAGTACCAGCACCACAGCGCATATCTGATTAACTAAAAGAGCCGCCAGCTTCCACGGCCTTGCATATTCCCATCGCTTCATTTACAGCTTCTCCACCTTATAACCGATTCCCCAGACTACCTTCAGATAGCGGGGTTCCTTGGCATTAATCTCAATCTTCTCCCGGATATGGCGGATATGCACCGCCACCGTATTATCTGCACCAATTGCGTCTTCATTCCAGATACTTTCGTAAATCTGATTAATAGAGAAAACTTTACCCTGGTTTTTCACCAGAAGCAGCAGAATATTATACTCAATGGGCGTCAGCTTCACCGGCTCGCCGTCCACCGTAACCTCCTTCAGATCATCGTTGATCATCAGGCCACCGGTCTGATAGACCTTCTGGTTCTCTCCTGCGGCGTTGCCCAGCTTGGTATAACGGCGAAGCTGGGACTTCACCCTCGCCACCAGCTCCAGCGGATTGAAGGGCTTGGTCACATAATCGTCCGCGCCGATATTCAGACCCAGAATCTTGTCCGCGTCCTCGGATTTGGCTGACAGAATGATAATGGGAATGCTGCTCTTTTCCCGGATCTTCAGGGTTGCTCTGAGGCCGTCCAGCTTCGGCATCATAATATCGATAAGTAAAAGCTGCACGTCCTCCCGCTCCAGCATATCCACTGCCTGCAGCCCGTCGTAGGCCTTCAGGATCCGGTAGCCCTCCTGGGACAGATAAATCTCTATGGCGTCTACGATCTCCTTGTCATCGTCACAGACCAAAATCGTGTTTTTCTTTTTGTTCATGTTCTCACCCTCATATCGTTCTCAAAACATAGATAGACAGTAAAATGATACTCTTACATTCTACTGTCTATCCATAGTTATAACAAGGCTTTTTTAACTTCTCACAATGATAATTCTTAAGATTTTCTTGACATTATGACGCTAGCAAAAACGAGAAAATGCCCCCTCTCCGGGCACGCTGTATTTTCCGGCGAGGGGGACATTTTCTCTTTTCTGCCTTATTATTTCAAGTATTCCGCATACTTCTCCTCACTTGCACTGAGGAACACAATACCGATGATTCCCGGGCCTGTATGGGCTCCGATGGCGCAGCCTACCCAGGATTTGATGATTCCGCGGCAATGATATTTCTCCATCAGGACCTCACAGACATGCTCGCAGGTCTTGGGATCATTTCCATGTACCACGCCGATGATCTGCTTATCCAGCTCCACGCCGCGTTCGCCCACCAGCTCTACGCAGTGCTTCAGGGATTTATGCCGTCCCCGCACCTTCTCAAAAGCTACCAGTGCGCCCTCGTCATTGACCTCGATGATCGGCTTTACGTCCAGTACGCTGCCCAGTACTGCGGAGGTACGGTTTAAGCGTCCGCCCTTGTACAGATATTCCAGCGTCTCTACGGTTACGATATGTTCCATGTGATCGCAGAAGTACTGCGCCGCCTCCAGGATCAGCTCCTTCGGCGCGCCGTTTGCCTGCATCCGCAAAACCTTCTCCACGACCAGACCAAAGCCCAGAGACGCGCATTTTGTATCTATGATCGTCAGCTTAAAATCCGGATATTCCTCCAGAAGCTCCTCCTTCGCCAGATTCGCCGCATTGAAGGTGCCTGCGATTCCTGTGGAGAAGCACAGATACAGCACCTCGTCCCCGGCCTTCGCGTAGGGCTCGAAATTCTCCCGGAACATATACTGGTTGATATGATAGGTTTTGATATCGGCACCGTCAGCCTGAATCCGGTAGAATTCCTCCGGGAAAATGGTCTTGCCGTCAAAATAGTCAGTTCCGTCAATCGTAACCGGCGTCGGAATCACATGAAGCTGATATTTTTCGATAATTTCCTTTGGCAGATCCGTCGCAGAATCTGTGATAATCTTAAATGCCATGTTCTTCTCCCCTGAATTTAATTGGCAGCCCCTGATACCCTGCTGCTTATTGGTTTACATAATATACAGTCTGGTTTCTACTCCAGCGTCTCCAGCTGTGCCAGCCAGAGCGCAGCGCAGGCGTCGCTTGGCATCCGCAGGTCTCCCCGGGGCGACACCGCCACGGAACCCACCTTCGGGCCGTCCGGCAGACAGGAACGCTTGAACTGCTGAGCAAAATATCTGCGATAGAATACCTTCAGCCATTTCAGTATGGTTTCTTTCTCATACACGCCCGCAAAGGCTTTCTGGGCCAGCCGGTAAATCTTCTCCGGCTCAAAGCCGAAACGTAAAATGTAATACAGATAAAAATCATGAAGCTCATAAGGTCCAACCAGATTCTCTGTCTTCTGGGCAATTTCTCCGTCCTTGGGCGGCAGAAGCTCCGGACTCACCGGCGTATCCAGCACATCCAGAAGCACCGCGGACAGCCTGGAATCCCCGCAGGTATCCGCATAGTAGCGCACCAGATGGCGCACCAGAGTTTTCGGCACTCCCGCGTTGACGCCATACATGGACATATGGTCTCCGTTGTAGGTAGCCCAGCCCAACGCCAGCTCCGACATATCGCCGGTACCGATCACCATACCCCCCGCCTGATTTGCCAGATTCATCAGCACCTGGGTCCGTTCTCTTGCCTGGGAATTCTCATAGGTCACATCGTGAACCGCCGGATCGTGTCCGATATCCCGGAAATGAAGGGTCACCGCCTCCCGGATATCTACCTCCTTCAGCGTAGCTCCCAGCTTCTCAACCATATCGCAGGCATTACGATAGGTCCGGTCTGTGGTTCCGAAGCAGGGCATGGTTACACCCAGGATACCGGAACGGGGAAGTCCCAGACTGTCAAAGGCCTTTACCGTAACCAGAAGCGCCAGAGTGGAATCCAGTCCGCCGGAGATACCGACCACAGCCGTCCTGCAGTGGGTATGCTCCAGACGTTTCTTCAGCCCCATGTACTGAATGGCGAAAATCTCCTCGCAGCGGCGCTGCCGTCCGCCGTCGCTGCCGGGTACAAAGGGAGACGGATCCACATAGCGGGTAAGCTCTGTATCCTCTTTTTTCAGATGGAAGCCGATCTCCGTATAGGCTTCCGAAGCGTCCGCCTGAAAGGTCGTCATTCTTCTTCTCTCGCCCACCAGACGGGCGATATCCAGCTCTGCGTAAAGGATTCCGTGGGTAAACCGCTCGGATTCCGCCAGAATCGTTCCGTTTTCCGCAATCAGGTTATGACCGCCGAACACCAGATCCTGACTGGATTCTCCCTCTCCCGCATTGGCATAGATGTAGCCGCATACCAGACGGGCAGACTGTCCGCCGATGAGAGACTCCCGATACCGGTTCTTCCCGGTGGTCTCATCGCTGGCCGAGCAGTTCACGATGACCGTCGCCCCTGCCAGCGCATGGCGGATGCTGGGGGGATTGGGCACCCATACGTCCTCGCAGATCTCCGCTGCCACCGCCAGGCCGCTAAGTTCCTCACAAGTGAACAAGATATTTGTTCCAAAGGGAATATAATCGCCGTCTTCGCCCTCTTCGGAAACCCACACGTCCTCCACCTGGCTGCTGCCCGGCGTAAAATGGCGCAACTCATAAAACTCTCCGTAGTTGGGAATGTGCATCTTCGGCACCAGTCCCAGCAAATGGCCGCCGCAAAGGGCCGCCGCCACATTGTAGAGCTTGCCGTCCTTCTCCCAGGGCAGTCCTACAAAAAGCAGCGCGTCCAGACCCGCCGTCTCCTTCGCAATGCGGAACAGCTCCTCTCTGGCGCTCTTTAAAAGCAGCTCCTGTAAAAATAAATCGGAACAGGTATATCCGGTAATACCAAGCTCCGGAAATACGATGATCTTCGCGCCCTTCCCGGCCGCCTCCCTGGCAAGCCTTATGGTTTCCGCGCCGTTGGCCCTTGTATCTGCCACCTGAATCTTCGGCGTCACCGCCGCCGTTCTGATAAACCCGTGTCTCATGGCTGGATCTCCTTACCTTTTCGCTATACTCAGAATCTCTTTCAAATCTTCTATATTAAAATGATAAGCATGATTACAAAAATGGCATTTCACCTCGATGGGCTTATTGTCCTGAATCATTTCCCGGATATCCTTGCTGCCGATGCTGGCGATCGCCCGCGCCACCCGCTCCTTGCTGCAGTTACAATACCAGGAGGCCGGAATGGTATCGTTAATCTCCAGACCAAAATCGCCTAACAGATATTCCAGAAGCTGTTCCGGGCTCATACCCTGGTCGAGAAGCTTCGTCACAGAATCCATCTTCGAAAGCTTTTCCTCCAGGGCGTCGATCACCTTATCGTCCGTAAAGGGCATCAGCTGAAGAATGAAGCCGCCTGCCTGCTGAACCGTATTGTCCTTATTCAGCAGCACGCCCAGTCCTACCGAGGAGGGCACCTGCTCGGAGGTGGCGAAGTAATAGGTCAGATCCTCCGCGATTTCTCCGGTCTGAAGCTCTACGGTTCCCACATAAGGCTCCTTCAGTCCCAGATCCTTGATGACACGTAAGGTGCCGGGTCCGATGGCTCCGGATACGTCCAGTTTTCCCTTGGCGTTTGGCGGAAGCAGCACCATGGGTTCGTCCACATAGCCCTTTACCCGGGCCTTGGAATCTGCTGTGACGGTAATGCCGCCGATGGCTCCTGCTCCCTTAATCTGCAGGGTCAGCAAATCTGCGTCACCCTTCATCATGGAGCCCATCATGGCTCCGGCTGTCAGAAGACGCCCCAGAGCCGCCGCGGCTACCGGACTGGTATTGTGAATGGAGCGCGCCTGCTCCACCATTTCTCTGGATGTGATGGCAAATGCGCGAATCTGGTGGTCCGCCGCGGTCGCCCTTACAATATAATCTCCCATTTTTTCTCCTCTTTTCGTTATGCTCTATCGCCGTCACGCCTTCCGCGCCGCGATACAGAATTTTCCTGTCTTGGCCGTCACTGCTTCCCCGGTGTCGGAATCAAAGATCTGCTCTGCCTTAAGTCCCGCTTCCCCAAGCAGCTCCAGCACTCTGGAAAGCTCATAAGCCTTTTGGAAATGGGTCTCCTCAAACCGGACGTACCGGTCACCCATGTCCCTCACATAGAGGGTCAGATCGTACTCATTGAGCTGTTGCTCCTCATCGTAATAATTTTCCCAGATGAAGCTTCCTTCCTCCCGGTTCTCAGCAATGGTTGTTTCTCCCAGTATATCCCTGTATTTGTAAATGGTATTCATATCAAAGAAGAATACACCGTCCGGGTCGAGATAATTCCGGACCAGCCGGAACACCTGTAAAAGATCCGCTTCCTCTGTGATATAATTCAGGGAATCACAGACACTGACAATGGCCCGCACGGTCCCGTAAAGCTCAAACTCCCTCATATCCTGCAGCAGATACAGAATATCATGGCCGGATTCCGCCCGCTTCTCACTGGCCAGCTCCAGCATTTCCTCCGAAGCGTCCACGCCGATCATGTCATAACCCTTTTCTGCCAGAAGTTCTGTCATGCTGCCGGTTCCGCAGCCCAGATCCAGCACCAGGCCGTCACAGATTCCATATTCCTTTAAGATCCTGCTGATTCGTTCACTCCATTCCTCATAGGGAACCTGATCCATAAATAAATCGTATACTTCCGCAAAGCCTGTGTACGCGTCCATTCCAACTCCTCAATTTCTGAATGATTACATTTCATCATAGCAAATTTCCGGGCAAAAAACAAGGACTGCCGAACAATTCCGGCAGTCCTCTGTGCGCTTTCTTACTTGCTGCTCAGGAACTTCTCAATATTTGCCATAGCTTCTTCTTCGTCCTCGCCGTCTGCGGAAACCGTTACTGTCTCGCCTGCGAAAAGACCAAGCGTCATCATACCCATAATGCTCTTGGCATTCACCTTCTTGTTATCACTCTCCACATAAATCTCACTGCCGTACTGGCTTGCCACCTGCACCAACAATGCGACCGGTCTGGCTTCCAGCCCTTCCGGTATCTGAATCGTGATGTCTCGCTTCATCATAATACTTTCTCCTCCTTGTGATCCCTTAATTCCTCTGCTATTATACTCAGCTTTCTGAGTCTGTGGTTTACACCTGACTTCCCTACGGGAGGCGTGAGCAGCTGCCCCAGCTCCTTTAGGGTGGTCTCCGGCTGTTCCAGACGAAGCACTGCTATCTCCGCCAGATTCTCCGGCAGCTCATCAAAGCCGATGGTTTTCTGGATAAATTGGATATCCTCTATCTGTTTTACCGCTGCGGAAACAGTCTTATTCAGATTCGCTGTCTCGCAGTTTACCTGCCGGTTTACCGAGTTGCGCATATCCCTGAGAATCCGGACATTCTCGAACTTCATCATCGCCACATGGGCTTCCATCACATTCAAAATATCCGAAATCTGGGATCCTTCTTTTATATATAATACGTAACTGCGTTTCCGCAGGGTAATCCGCGCGTCAATTCCAAAGCCGGTCAGCAATTCCCGTAAAAGCTCTGCCTTCTCTTCCGTGCTGCACACAATCTCAAAATGATAGCCCTTCTCCGGATCGCTGACGGAACCGGACGCCAGAAAGGCTCCTCTGATGTAAGCCCGTTTACAGCACTGGTTCTGGACCAGCATATGCTTTACAGGCTCCAGTCCTCCCCGGGAAGTCACCTCATAGCTTCTGCTCCCCTTCGGATTTCTGTTTTGCCGCACTGACACGCTTATTTCTATATTAAATGTTTTTCTTAATAATGTAAAGTACTTTCTTGCAACGGCCAGGTTCTCCGTATGCATTTTGATACAGGATTCTTCCTCCACATGGCTGCAAAAGCTCAAGATAGCGGCCATTTCCGCCAGTCTGCAGTGTCTGGCCGGTGGGATATGGTAGGAAAGCTCCTGCTTAATCTCACTGGAAAAAGACATGGTTCACCTCGTCTAATGCGCTTTCGTAACAGCGTCCTTTTCAATATCACGGTGCTCAATCCGGACGGCGTAGTCCGTATTTTCCCGCAGCCGTTCATAAAGCTTGTTGGCCAGGGTTACAGAACGGTGCTTGCCCCCGGTACAGCCGATGGAGATCACCAGCTGATTTTTCCCCTCCAGCACATAATTGGGAATCAGAAACTGTATCATGTCAATCAGCTTGTCCAGGAACCGGTGGGACACTTCAAAGCCCATAACGAAATCCTGTACCGGCCTGTCGTTGCCGCTGAGCTTCCGCAAATCCTCATAATAATAAGGATTGGGAAGAAAACGCACGTCAAATACCAGATCGGAGTCGGTGGGGATTCCGTATTTAAAGCCAAAGGAAAGCACCGAAATGACCAGGTTTTTAAAATTCTTATTCTGTACAAAGATTTTATCCAGCTCCTGCTTCAGTTCTCTGGTCAGCAGGTTGCTGGTATCGATGATATAATCTGCCTGCTTCCGCAGGAATTCCAGCCTTTTTCGCTCCTCGTGGATTCCATCGGCTACCCGGCCGTCCAGGGCCAGCGGGTGGCTGCGCCGGGTCTCCTTATAGCGCTTCACAAGGACCTCGTCCGATGCGTCCAGAAACAGGATTTCATAATTGACGCCGGCCACAGACAATTCCTCCAGCACAGCCGCCAGTTCGTCAAAGGCCTTTCCGCTCCGGATATCGATCCCCAGCGCTGCCTTGGTAACCTCTGTATTCCCCGGATAAATCAACTCCGAGAATTTCTCAATCAGGGAAATGGGCAGGTTGTCCACGCAAAAATAACCCGCATCCTCCAGTACCCGGAGAGCTGTGCTTCGTCCCGCTCCTGACATTCCTGTTACAATTACAAATCTCATCGGTATCGTCTCCTGTTAATTTCCAGAAAATCCCAGTAATTTTACTTCCAGTTCCAGTTCCACGCCGAACTGCTTTTTTACTTCCTCCTGCACATGCCGCACCAGATCCAGCACGTTCCGGGCGGTAGCGCCTCCCCGGTTGATGACGAAGCCGCAATGCTTCTCGGAAACCTGGGCACCGCCTACCGCGTATCCTCTAAGTCCCGCATCCATAATCAGCTTTCCTGCGAAATACCCCTCCGGGCGCTTAAAGGTGCTGCCGGCGCTGGCGTATTCCAGCGGCTGCTTGGAGGTCCGCGCCTCCTTCAGCTCCTGCATCCGGGCCTCGATTGTCCCCTTCTCTCCTGCTTCCAGCTCCAGCAGGGCGCTCACAACCAGATATCCTTTTCTGGCAATGATACTAGTGCGGTAGCCCAGCTCCAGCTCTTCCTTCGAAAGCCTGAGAAGCTCTCCGTCCGGCTTCAGAACTACGGCTTCCTTCACCACGTCCTTCATCTCTCCGCCGTAGGCTCCGGCGTTCATCACCAGGGCTCCTCCCAGCGTTCCCGGAATACCGGAGGCAAATTCCAGTCCGGTCAGTCCCTCCTTTGCCGCCAGATGGGCGATACGGGCCAGCAGAGCTCCGGCTTCCGCCTCAAGCTCTGTTCCGTTCACACGGATGCCGTCCATATTGCGGAACAGCTGAATCACAACGCCTTCATATCCGGCGTCGCTGACCAGTACGTTGCTGCCGTTGCCCAGGATATAGTAAGGCACGCCTGCCTCCACACAGGCCTTCACCGTATCCGCCAGCTGCGGTACGGTTCGGGGCGTGCAAAAGAGTGCTGCCGGACCGCCGATACGGAAGGTGGTATGGCGGCTCATGGGCTCGTCCCGCAGAACATTTTCGGTTTCATTTATATGACAAAGTGTTTCGTATAATTTCTGAATCATTCTGTGTACTCCATTTGGATTCTGTTTGATATTCCACTTAAGTATATGCGATATTTCTCAAAAGTACAACCCATAGAAACAGGGAAATGTTCCCCGATTCCATGGGTTGTTTTGTACAGAATCCCCAGATCCGCTACAGGTATTTCTTCAGGTACCGGCCGGTGTAGGAGATCTCTTGACCGGCCACCTCCTCCGGTGTTCCCTTCGCGATGACGGTACCGCCCCGGTCTCCGCCCTCCGGCCCCATATCGATGAGATAGTCCGCCGTCTTAATCACATCCAGGTTATGCTCAATGACGACCACGGTATTGCCACCCTCTGCCAGCCGTTTCAGAATCTCAGTCAGCTTGTGTACGTCGGCAAAATGAAGACCTGTGGTGGGCTCGTCCAGGATATAAATGGTCCGTCCGGTGCTCCGTCTGGACAGCTCTGTAGCCAGCTTGATCCGCTGGGCTTCGCCGCCGGACAGGGTTGTGGAAGGCTGCCCCAGCTTGATATAGGAAAGACCCACATCGTTCAGAGTCTCAATTTTTCTCCGAATCGACGGCACGTTCTCAAAGAAGGGCAGAGCCTCCTCCACCGTCATATCCAGCACGTCGAAGATACTCTTTCCCTTGTATTTCACGTCCAGGGTCTCCCGGTTGTAGCGTTTGCCCTGGCAGACCTCGCAGGGTACATATACGTCCGGCAGGAAATGCATCTCGATCTTGATGATACCGTCTCCGGAGCAGGCCTCGCAGCGGCCGCCCTTTACGTTAAAGCTGAAGCGGCCCTTCTTATAGCCCTTGCTCTTGGCGTCTGCTGTAGACGCGAACAGATCCCGGATCTGATCAAAGACTCCGGTATAGGTGGCCGGGTTGGAACGGGGCGTCCGTCCAATGGGCGACTGGTCGATGGCGATCACCTTATCCAGCTGCTCCATACCGATGATTTCTTTATAACTGCCCGGAATGGTTCTGGCCCGGTTCAGCTTTCTGGCCAGTGCCTTATACAGAATCTCATTGACCAGGGAGCTCTTGCCGGAGCCGGACACACCGGTCACGCAGGTCATGACGCCTAAGGGGAAATCCACCTGGATATTCTTCAGGTTGTTCTCGGCAGCGCCTTTGACGGTCAGCCAGCCCGCAGGCGTCCGCCGGGATTCAGGCACCGGGATCTTGCGTCTTCCGCTCAGATACGCTCCGGTGATGGAATCCGGGTTGGCCATAATCTCCTCTGCCGTACCGGCTGCCACCACCCTTCCTCCGTGCTCGCCTGCGCCCGGACCAATGTCCACGATATAGTCTGCCGCAAACATGGTATCCTCGTCATGCTCCACCACGATCAGGGTATTGCCCAGATCCCGCAGACGCTTCAGGGTCGCCAGCAGCTTATCGTTGTCCCGCTGGTGCAGTCCGATACTGGGCTCATCCAGGATATAGGCCACGCCCACCAGACCGGAACCGATCTGGGTTGCCAGACGGATTCTCTGAGCCTCGCCGCCGGACAGAGTTCCCGTCGCCCGGGCCAGGGTCAGGTAATCCAGTCCCACGTCAATCAGGAAGCCAATCCGCGCCTTAATCTCCTTCAGAATCTGCGCGCCGATAAGTTTCTGCTGTTCCGTAAGGGAAAGCTCCTGCAGAAATTCATACAGCTTTACGATAGACATGGCGGTAAGCTCTGCGATGTTCTTCTCCCCCACGGTCACGGCCAGGGAAGTCTTCTTCAGACGCTGTCCGCCGCAGGCCTTACAGGGGGTGATCCGCATAAAGGTCTCATACTCCTGCTTCATCACATCCGAACTGGTCTCCCGGTAACGGCGCTCCACATTTTTAATCAGTCCTTCAAAGGCCACATCATAGACGCCCTCGCCCCGCTGTCCTTTATAAGAGACCTTCACCTCCCGGCCATCTGTACCATGAATCAGCATCCTCCGTACCTCCGGGGACAGCTGCTCATAGGGAGTCGTCAGGTCAAATTCATATTCCTTTGCCAGCGCCTTTAAAAGGGCGTAGGTAAAGCTGGAGGGATCCGTACAGGACTGCCAGCCCATGACCGTAATCGCTCCCTCCGCAATGCTCAGGGACTTGTCCGGGATCATCAGATCCTCGTTAAATTCCATCTTGTAGCCGAGGCCGAAGCACTCCGGGCAGGCGCCGAAGGGATTGTTGAAGGAGAAGCTTCTGGGCTCAATTTCCTCCATACTGATCCCACAGTCCGGGCAGGCATAACTGGAGCTCATGGTCAGCGGCTCTCCGCCGATAACGTCCACGATGAGCAGGCCGTCGGACAGATTCAGAACCGTCTCAATAGAGTCAGCCAGACGGCGCTCAATCCCCGCCTTCACCACCAGACGATCCACCACAATTTCGATATTGTGCTTTATATTTTTTTCCAGTTTTATCTCCTCTGACAGCTCGTAGAGGTTCCCGTCGATCCGGACACGCACATAGCCGCTCTTTTTCGCCTGCTCAAGCACCTTCACATGCTCGCCCTTGCGTCCCTTGACCACCGGGGCCAGAAGCTGCAGCTTTGTCCGCTCCGGCATGGCCATGATCTGATCCACCATCTGATCCACGCTCTGCTTTTTGATCTCCTTGCCGCATTTGGGACAATGGGGAATTCCGATCCGCGCGTAAAGCAGCCGGAAATAATCATAGATCTCCGTCACGGTTCCCACCGTAGACCTGGGATTCCGGTTGGTTGACTTCTGGTCAATGGAAATAGCCGGGGACAGGCCCTCGATACTTTCCACATTGGGCTTCTCCATCTGCCCCAGGAACTGGCGGGCGTAGGAGGACAGGGATTCCATATACCGTCTCTGTCCCTCAGCGTAAATGGTGTCAAAGGCCAGGGAGGATTTTCCCGAACCGCTTAAGCCTGTCAGCACCACAAATTGATCTCTGGGGATATCGATATCCAGATTCTTCAGATTGTGCTCGTTGGCTCCCCGGATCCTGATAAATTTATCCATTGTATTTCTCCTCATCATTGACATTCAGGCGTATGACCGTTTACCTGTCCTGCGCCTGCTTTTTCAGTTCTATCATCTTGTCACGCAGCTCTGCGGCCAGCTCGAAATTCAGCTCCGCCGCTGCCTTTTTCATCTTCTTATCGATGTCCGCAATCAGCTTCTCCAGTTCCTTTTTGCTCATGGATTCCGGATCCTTCTCAAACTGCAGCTCCTCTTTCGCTATCTCCCTGGAGATACTGATCAGATCCCGGACTGACTTCTGTATGGTCTTCGGCGTGATCCCATGCTCCTTATTATACGCCTCCTGCAGAGCGCGGCGGCGTTCTGTCTCATCGATGGCCAGCCGCATGGAATCCGTGACCGTATCCGCGTACATAATGACATGGCCCTCGGCATTCCGCGCCGCCCGGCCGATGGTCTGAATCAGGGAAACCTCCGAACGCAGGAAGCCCTCCTTGTCCGCGTCCAGAATGGCCACCAGGGTAATCTCCGGAATATCCAGTCCCTCCCGGAGCAGGTTAATGCCGACTAACACATCAAAGACGTCCAGACGCATATCCCGGATAATCTGGGTACGCTCCAGGGTATCGATATCCGAATGCAGATATTTTACCCGGATGCCAAGCTCCCGCATATAATCGGTCAGATCCTCTGCCATACGCTTGGTCAGGGTAGTAATCAGGATCTTGTGGCCTGCCGCCACCTCTTTGTTGACCTCGCCCACCAGGTCGTCGATCTGACCCTCCACCGGACGGATCTCCACCTTCGGATCCAGAAGTCCCGTAGGACGGATAATCTGCTCCGCCCGCAGCATCTCATGGTCGGCCTCATATTCTCCGGGCGTAGCGGAAACAAACAAAATCTGATCGATCTTCTGCTCAAACTCCTCAAAGTTCAGAGGCCGGTTGTCCAGGGCCGACGGCAGCCGGAAGCCATAATCCACAAGGGTCGTCTTCCGGGAACGGTCTCCCGCGTACATACCTCGGATCTGGGGAACGGTCTTGTGGGACTCGTCCACGATAATCAGAAAATCCTCAGGGAAATAGTCCATCAGGGTATTCGGCGGCGTCCCCGGCGCCGCCCCGGTCAAATGCCTGGAATAATTCTCGATTCCGGAGCAGAAGCCCGTCTCCTTCAACATCTCGATGTCGAAATTCGTTCTCTCCGCAATCCGCTGGGCCTCCAGAAGCTTGTCCTCGCTCTTGAAATAGCGCACCCGCTCCTCCAGCTCCTTCTCAATATCAGCGGCTGCCCGCTTGATCTGCTCCATGGGCACCACGTAATGGGAAGCCGGAAAGATCGCGATGTGCTCCAGCTCTCCTTTGATCTCCCCGGTCAGCACATCAATCTGGGTAATCCGGTCAATCTCATCTCCGAAGAACTCCACCCGCACCGCCAGCTCGGATTCATTGGCCGGGATAATCTCCACCACATCTCCCCGCACCCGGAAGGTACCGCGCTTAAAATCCATATCATTGCGGTCATACTGGATATCTACCAGCTGCCGCAGCACCTCGTCCCGATCCTTCTCCATACCGGGCCGCAGGGAAACCATCATTTTCTCAAAATTCTCCGGTTCGCCCAGACCATAGATACAGGAGACACTGGACACGATAATCACGTCCCGCCGTTCAATCAGGGCGGCCGTAGCCGACAGCCGCAGCTTATCAATCTCGTCGTTGATCGACGAATCCTTTGCAATATAAGTATCCGTCGAAGGCACATAGGCCTCCGGCTGGTAATAATCGTAGTAGGAGACAAAGTATTCCACCGCGTTCTCGGGGAAAAACTCTTTAAACTCGCCGTAGAGCTGGGCCGCCAGAGTCTTATTGTGGGCAATGATCAGGGTCGGCTTGTTCAGGGCCTGTATCACATTGGCCATGGTAAAGGTCTTGCCCGATCCCGTAACACCCAGCAGTGTCTCTGCCTGGTTGCCTTCCTGAAAACCCTCCACCAGCTTCGCGATAGCCTGGGGCTGGTCGCCGGTGGGCTGGTATTCGCTGTGTAATTTGAAAGCAGCACCGCCTTTGGGGCTGCTTTCATGAGCAAGCAGCGAAGCGGATTGCGAATGTCCTTGTTCTTTCATATCGTGTGATTTCCTTTTTCTGATGGATTTAGCATACTTCATGTCCTCAGAAATTATAACATGGATCACGAAAAAAGTATAGAGAAATCGGAACATTTGTTCCCTTCTCCATACTTTTTTCGGTTTTATGCAATTCAGTCCCGGGATTTGGCTACAGTCATCTGTAAAATTGATTCTTCGCCTCAGCCGTCAGCTCATCCAGTTCCGAGAAAACATCACGGCAATTTTTAGGGAATTGATTGGAACCGGACGCTTCTATCTTTCTTCCATCTGTAAATTTCACCTGAAAGCTCATGGAATATCCGTCTAAGACATTGAGATCATTTCCCCGGAAGCCGGCCCAGGACGCCACATCGTAGATCTCCAGAATCACACGGGCTTTCTCAAGAACCTCTGCCTCCACCGGATAGTCGCAGAACTCCTCCTCTTCTTTGTCCCAGGGCTCTATCCTTACAAACGCTTCCTCCCCCTGCCGGATCAGGCTTACGCTCCAGATCGGTTCCATCATCGTTCCATGCATATAATACGTCAGCTCCTGAATATCCGGAAGCGTCGTCTCTTCCGGCTCCTTATCCGGCTTATTTCCGGGCCATTTTCCGCAGCCTGCGATCAGCGCCGCCCACGTAGTAAATGCCATAAGCAATATCCAGCCTTTCTTTCCTTTTTTCATAAGCCGCTTCCATCTTTTCTTTGTTTCTGTTTCCCAAACAGCTTTCCAATTCCCGCTGACAGGAATAAAATCGTTAGCAGAAGTCTGAAAATACTGACTCCGCCGGAGGACATTCCGCTTTTCTTGAGCGCGGTTTTCTGGTCTAGTTCTCCGCTCAGCATATTGGGGGTAGCCCCCTTTACATAGGTCAGGGTATCCTGCTCCTGAATGCCGATTACCGTCACCATATTCCCATCGCTCTGCTGGGGAACGGAATACTGATAACGCCGATCGCCTTCCTCGAAGACGCCCCGGCCCATCCGCTGGGTTCCGATGAACTTCTCTCCGCGGTATTTCCGGTCTGTGAGAATCGCAAGTCCTGCCTCCGATAGCATCTCCTCATCAAATTCGTACTCTTTTCCCAGCATAAGATTGTCGATAAACTCCTCGGACAGATGATAAGCTCCCACATCTGCTTTACCCTGGAAGATTTCCATCCCGCCCACGCCCAGATCGGAATTCCATTCCATATTTTCCTCTGTTGCCGGGAGATTCCACTTTTTCAGCTTCATTTTTTTTGCGCTTCGCATGGCGCGGGGAGCATCGATCGTAAGTCCCAGTTCGTCATCATAGGCCTGTTCCAGAACCTTCAGTTCTCCGCAGACAATCACAACCTTTCCGTCATTTGCCGGATCATAGCTGCCCTGTCCCACATATACCACATCATCCACTTTTTCTTGCATGGCCGCATGCTTTGTACCACACGATTTCACTGTAGAGACAGCGCAAAGCAAACCGAGCGCTATCAGTATCACTGCGCCTGTTTTTGAGTTCTTTTTCATCTCCGTTCCCCCTTTCCTGTCTGCTCCTTCCTCTTAGGGATAAGGATTCATAATCATATAGACTGTCATGGCATACAGCGGCAATACAATCAAAAAGGGGAACGCCCAGTTTCCTATCGTATTGCGGACTGTCCTCCAACGCATATGCAGCGTCTTCCTGTTCTCCTTTTTCACCCGGATCCGTTTTCGTCCTCCATTTTCCAGAATTCGGAAGATAACCGGTGAATCATAAATCTCGATTCGGCCGAATACAACAAACCCGGCCACGGAAACCGGCAGGGACAGACACAGCCAGACCATATTGTAGCTATAATCCAGCTGCCCAAGCAACGCCCAGTCTCCGGTTCCGATACACGAAACCGCCGTAAAGAGCCATGCCAGTATACTGGGCGACAGATTGGTAAGCAGCAGAATCAGCGCAATCTTCACCATACGCCCGCCGGAATAAAAGCCCAGCCGCACCGGAATCTCCTGACCCTGGATCTGTTCAAAAAAGACCGGTTCCATCGTCTCCCCCGGATTTTTCTTTTCTTCCTCACTGATACTCTTATAAATTTTTCTCCGGACTCTGGCCTCTCTTCCTTTACTGAATATCGTAAAGAGAATCAGCGCCGCCAACAGTCCGGCCATGCCCACCAGCTCAAACAGCTCCTTCGGATCCATGGGCACTCCGCCATAATTGCGGAAAACAAAGAAGAAAAAGATCATCACAGCCAGCGTCCCCAGAAGCGGTTCAATCACCCAGGGATACGTTCTGGTTTCCTTTGCGGCCAGCACAGATACCTTTCCTGTCTGCCCGTTTACCGCCGCCTGGACGTCTCCGCAATCCAGGAAATAAACCGGCAGAAACGCGGGCAGCCGAAGAAGCGCGTCCGTAGATGGATATAAAGATAAGCCGGTTGTCTGCATCGTGCGCTCCACGGTAGGGCGATACTCCTCCGCCACTTCTTCAAATACACGCCGTCTCAGCTCCACGCCGTCCGCAGTCGGAACCTCCGCCGCATGACCGGCAATATATCCAAACTGAAACGGTTCCAGATCCTCCCACAAAAACGGCTCCATTCCATTCAGCAGCAGGTTATTGCAGCGTTCCGTTACGTTGACCGCCACATGCTCCAGAAATCCTCCGCAGGTATACCGCCTGTCGGAATTATCTCTTGCCACCTCGAAGCGGATCGGCCCGCGTATCAGCTCATAGGGCAGATAGATTCCCTTTAATTTTTTCCTGTTTTCCTTCAGAATCTCGGATTCCTTCTTATCGGAATGCTTTTCTATCCATTCGTCCAGCTGCTGTTCCGCCTGCTTCCGATTCAACCGGAAGGGAATCAGCATTTCCGGAAAGCCTTCTCTCATCTGCACGTTCGAGCGCAGAATCTTAGACTGACAGAAAATACAGGTTTCTGTTACCTCGTGTTCCTTCACAATCACCCGCGCCCCACAGTTGGGGCACTCACAGGCGACCGTCTGACTGTCCGGGAGCTCCTGCTCCAGCAATGTTTTCGTAAGGCTCCGGAACTCCCGGAGCTTTTTTAACGGAATCTCTGTTCCTGTATCTTCTCCACAGTTCGGACAGTGGTAATTCTGTTTCACAATGTCATACTGGGCCGGCGCTCCGCAGCTGGCACAGTGAATTGTCATAATTTTTTCCTGCTCCATACCCTATCCTCCTATGATACGGTTTTCCTCCCTATGCCCAGGGATCCGCCTCCTTCGGTATCCGGATTCCACTAAGAAGCTGCTGTTCCCATAAAAACCACTGTCCTGTAGACGGCTTTGTCCGAAGCTTCAGCGGCCTTGGACTGTCTGCGCCGCTGCAGGCCACATATAAGGTCAGATACCCCTCTCCTATCTGGCTCCGGCTGTAGGGGTTTTCTGATATAGAAATCCGGTAGGGCTGCTCCGGCGTATAATTATTATCCGGAGAAGAACCGGAGAAATAAGAGCGCATCAGATACTCCTTGCCACGGAACCGGTCTCTTAAAAACTGTTTGTCGATACCGTTCAGAGGTCTTGGCCCGCGCAGAAAATCCAGCATTTTTTCTGTCTCGGACAGATTTTCAGGATAAAGGGCAAGCGCCGCTACCGTCAGGGCCGCCACCTCCTCCGGATTGGACAGTCCCGCCTCTGGCATTTCCTGTAATTCCTGCAATGTTTTTGGAAGCTTGTTTAATGTAATTACGCTCATACTGTTCCCTCCTTTAAATCGGTTCCCATTCTCCGGTCAGATAATCCATTCGGTAAACCGCCCCGGAAGAGGACGCCGCATAATAATATTCCGCCACAAACTGGTCCGGATGATCGGTCCCCAGCGCAAAGAGTACACAGGCCTCGCCCCGGATGGTATCCATACCATCCACGTCCCGGATTACCATACCCTGGTCCAGTTTTTCCTGAACCTCTGGCTGCGCAAGCAGTAACTCTATCTCGTTACCGGAATCATCGTAACTCTCTCCGGACGCCGCTACGGGACGCAGATAGAATGTTTCCACTGACCCGCCTGTAAATGGGAAAAAGGCGTCCCCCTCCATTTCCTGAATGGTCAGACAGTCTCCTTCCAGATTCAGCAAAATCGTACCGTTTCGGATTCCATCCGGTGTATTCAGCCAGAATTCCAGCGATTCCCCAAGCGTATCCCCATATGCATAAGAGCCATCCCAGAAAAAACGGATCTCCTCCAACCCTTCCTTCAAAAGACCTCCATAATACTGTATACTCGACGGGAAGCCATCTTCGCCTGTCAGGAATGTAACATTGTAAAAATAAGGTTCGCCTCCATCGGTTTTCACAGAATCGCAATACCAGCTTCCTTCCATTCCGTAAAGATATCCCTCCTCTGACATGTAGGAGCCCGGTGAAAGCTGCATGACTCCCTCCGTCGGCTCGATCTCTCCCGCGAAAACAAGATAACAGGGATACCAGGAAACCTCCTGACTTCCTTTTCGGGCAGTGATCCGCACATTGGAGTAAATATCGCTGAGATTGCATCGTAAAATCAAAGGAAGTCCGTCTGTGCTCTCCCAAAGCAGCTCCCCCACACTGGAATCGGTAAAATCCTCATTCCAGTTACAGGACTCCACAGAAATGCTCCAGCCCTCCTCTGCCGGAAGAATCACATACCACTCGGCTCCCACGTATTCTACAATCCGATCTGAGGGAATTCCCGCCAGATAGGGATACGTCTCTTCTCTCTGTTCCTGTCTTCCCGGAAAGCTGTAATCTGCCGTATACCCCAGAAACGCAGCGCCTAAGACCGCCCCGTAATCCCTGAGACTTTCCTGCTCTTCGGCCAGCGCCTGCCGTCCTGACTCTGTCAGCCAGGAAGCTGCGGGATCCTTTTTAAACTGCGCCATTTCCGGCTTATCTTCATTTGTTCCGTCGTCCTCCGGCTCCACATAATCCGGATTGGTCATGCCCAGCCCGCCGTCTTTAATATCCAGGAGGCTGCAGCCGGTAAGGAATGCACAGAGCAACAGGAGTTCTGCCAGAAGCATCCCTTTCTTTTTTCTAAGGTTTCCTTTTTTTCCCATTTTTCACTCCTCCTCAGCCTCCGGATTCTGAACTTACTGTCTCTTTTGTCAAATCAGCCGCCATAATCTGCGTAATTTTCTATCATGCGCACCGTATGATAGGCTTCTGTCCCATACATCTGGATCATCAGATCGTTCCAGTGAATCGAAGGATAAAACCAGGCAAATTCCTGTCCGGACACGTCCTCGATCACATAGCCGTCGGGAGAATTATACACATACATGGCTTCCTTTGTGTAATAGGGATTCATCTCCTGATCGTATACCGTATAATCCACGGTTCCGACCTCAAGCCGCTGGTCCGGACTGTTGAAAAATCCGGAATCCTCTGCTCCGCTATACATACTGAAGCTCCAGGTTTCATAATCCTCTCTCTCGGAATACGCCGGCATGGATTCATAAAGCCCCGGCGTAATCTGCAGCATTCCTATCTCCCACAGTTTTCTTCCGTCTCCGTCTGCGTACCAGCCATCCGGCGTCATATGGTTCCGCAGAATTTTCCCGGTTTCATCCAGATACCGCTCTGTTCCGTCGGCCTCTGTCCGCCAACAGGACGCGTCTTTTTTTCTGTAATATATTCCCTGCATATAGGGAACATATGCCGTACCGAAATCTATGGAAAGAACGTCTCCCGAAAGCGCATACACTGCCGTTATATCCTGGGTTGCGGAAACTGCCTGTGTTTTTCCGGCGTCGGTAAACTGCAGAATATCTACCATACGCTCATCGAAGCTCTCCGGATAGGACAGAAACAGATAGTCCTCGTCTGTGTCGTACACGGTGATGTATGCTCCGTCCTCCCGGTAATAAGTGCCGTCCCAGGCCGAACGGTTCGGCACCCGGCAAAATCCCAGTCCGTCTGATTCTGCCGTACCCGCATCCGGAAGCTCTGCAGTCTCTTCCGCGGCAGGTTCCGTTATTTCTTCTCCGGAAATTTCTTCTGTTTTTTTCTCAATGTTTTCCGCCATTTCTTCCTTCACAGCCTCCGGCTTTTTACCGCAGCCTGCCAGAACTGCCACCGTCAGCAGCGCCACCGCGCCCATCCGAATTTTCCTGTTTTTTCCATTCCGTTTCATGCACATGCTCCCTCCTTTCCCCTCTTCCGTTCCACGCCCTTTAAAACTTTCCCCTGCCTCCTCCATGGGTGGTGCCGGAAGAAGATTTGTGGGTGGTACTGCCTCCAGAGCTGCTCTTTTCCTCTTTCTTCACCCGATCAATCTTGTTGTATAAGAAGAGATCCTGCTGGGCTGTAAGCTGCATGCTTCCTTTTTTCACATAGCCTGCCGCTGCCGTCTGGCTGCGTACCGTTTTCAGCTTCGCCTTCATGGAATTTACGGTAATAAACCCTGCCGCCAGACCGATTACAAGGCAAACCGGAAGTACCAGCGGCGACAGCGGCGCATGGGGCAGATCCTTCTTGGAAAACGGATTGCCTTCCCTGGCCTGCGTAATCAACTGATCACAGTCTGCCGCATAGGTCCGGAACGCGGAGGCGTAATTTCCGGAGGAAAGATCCTCCTGCATTTCATTTCCCAGATATGTAATGGCCGCGTCTGTAAAGGCTGTGATTCCATAGCCCTGGGTGGAAATATACCAGCCCCGGCCGTCCATATCCAGAAGCAGCATGATTCCGTCTTTCCCGTCCCCGTATCCAAAATCACAGTATTCATACAGATCGTCGGTATACTCCTGGCCATCGCTGTAGCCTTCCAGATTCTCCGCCGTAACCACTACAATCTCCAGGTTCTGCCGTTCACTGATTTCGTCCAGTGTGGCAATCAATTCCTCCTCTTCCTCTTCGGTCAGCAGATCTGCCATATCCATCAATCGTTCATATTCCCGGGCAAATCCTCCGGCAGCCATTGCCACAATAGAGAAAGACGATACAGCCAGAAGTACGGCAGCCGTCATACCCGTAAGTTGTTTCAGCATCCTTTTCATCTGTCCTACTCCCCTTTCTATAAAATACCTGCCAGCCATAACAGCCAGCTTATGCCATAGGCTCCGGCCGCGACCGCTGCCGTCGTAAGAATCATCCAGCGTCTTGCCGCCCCCTGATCCACCGGAAGGTCTCCGACAAATTTTCCGTTCTGCCCGTTCATGGCAAACCGGTACTGCTTTCCATTCCATGTGGTATTTAAGAGCCACACCGGATACAACGCGTATTTGGCGCTTCCGCCATGAAGCTGTACACTGCTCTGATCCACGCTTACGCTGTCATACCCTTTTACCGTAGAGCGGAAATGATCCTCGGTTGATTTTTTTATGCGGGTATTGGCGCGTTCGATGCTTTCCTCTGCGGACACATCGTATTTATCCGCCATATAACCGGCAAGATACGCGGTCTGGAAAGGAACCGCCTCATGAAAATCAAAGGGCTCGATGGATTCCATCAGTTCATCCTCCATCTTGGTGGAGCCGTCCACCGGAACCTGTTCAAACCCAATGCTTCCACACCGGCTCAGCATAAAATACTGTGTCTCCGTATAATTGTAACTGCTGTCACTCCAGGTTCTCCGTTTTGTCGCCCGATAGCTGATATTGGCGTCTGCGCTGGTGTCAAACAACCAGAAGGGTACGTATACGCCCTTGATTTCGTCAATATGGTTCTGATCCTTAAAGATCTTCGGCAGCAGGCGTTTTCCGTTCAGGTGCTTCATCAGGCCTGCCTTCGCCGCCTTTTTATCCAACTTAAACGGAATCACATAATCCGGACGGAGTGCCCCTGCAAATTGTCCCATCAGTACAATCGGATTTCCGCAGTACGGACAGGAAGACGCCGCCATGCTTTCGTCTCCTACGATCTCTCCGCCACAGGATTTACACTGGTATGTACGCAGTCCGCCTGCCTCTCCGTCCTGCCATTCTCCTCCTGCCGTGGTATCCCACGTCATATCGTCGCCCTGCTCCTGCTGCTTTAAGGCTTCATCATACCCCTGCAGCGCTTCCATCTCAAATTCTGTGTCACAGCAGGGACACTTCATCTTCTGAATGGTGCTGTCAAAGGCAATGGCTCCGCCGCAGCATGGACATTTATATTCCTGAATATTAGCCATACTCCTGTTCTCCTTCCTTACCAGGCTTCCGTTAAATCAATGCTCAGTTTGCCCTTTTTCTTTCCCAGATTCTGGGAAAACTCCACTTCTACGGTTTCGTCCTCACGGTCCGGCAGAACATAGGCCGATTTCACTTCCATCGTTTTTCCCGGTACAATCTCCGTCAGCTGTGCTTTCGTAACCGTATCATAGGAATCTGTATCAGAAAATACCGTCGCCACATCCAGACCAATTCCATCCAGGAACGCTTTTTCTGATACCGCCCAGAGATAAGACGTCGCCTCTTTCCCATTATTTGTAAAATCCAGGCTTATGACCAACGCCGGGTTCTCGTTGATATCCGACATCACAGTAAAGCCCTTATACCGGATTTCATAATCATCCAGAATGATATGATCCGGCTCAGAAGGAGTCACAGACTCCTTCTGAGCACAGGCTGAAATTCCAAGGAGCATCCATCCGGTCAGGAGCAGATATAACCAACGCTTGTGCTGCTTCATGCTCCAATCCCCCTTTGTCTGCCGTTACTTATTTAAGCCAGTCTTCACTAATATCTCTGAATTCAGCTGCGGATACCATAGCTTCCAGGAAATCTAAGCTCTTCTGGTACTGGGAAGCCTTATCCTCCTTAAAAGCCTTCGCTGCGGATGCCAAAGCGATTGCATCTGTAATTTTATCCGTGTCCACAGCAGTAGATGCATACATCGCATAATTAACATCATTTACCGTCAGACGTACATGGTTCTCTACATAAGCCGGATATTCCACCTGTTTTAACTTGCCAGGATAGCCTGCAATCGTGCAGTCTACATAGCCATCGCTTTCCGTTACTTCCATATAAGAATCCTTTATGGTATTGTTGATTTCTGCAGTGATACACAGCGGAATATCGCCATCTTCCTGTATTTCTGCCGCCAGCGCATAAACACTTGCTCTTCTTAGTTCCTGCTTTACTTCAACTTCCTGACCGTTATACTCAAAGGTCATCGGAAGAGAACAAAGGCCACTGCCCTGATAGAGACGGCCGCTTCTGTCTTCCTTGCCCTCATAATCGGTGGTTGCAGACAGAGTTTCTATCACCATATCTCTTGTTTCTGCCAATTCTTTAACATCCTTGAACTCCTCACTGCCGGTATAGAATTTGAGATCCATATACATTTCCACTCCATCCGCATAAGGTCCCATATCAACGGTGTATTTCCAGCTAGTAGTGTCCTCTTCATACACTGCATCATGACCGGACACTTTCACTTTCTCTCCTTTCTCCATGATTGCAGGAAGATTTTCCGTTGTTGTGGCAGTAAGGCGTGCATCCACGTGTGCTGACCGTTCATCCGAAATCTTTGCTTTATACAGGTATCTCTGTTCTGCGCCCACCGGATCCGTATCACTTAAACGCTTAACCTCCCATTCAGAGTCAAACTTTGGAAGATAGAAACTTGCCTGTGCCTGAATCTTCGGATTTGTCAAATGGAATAAAATACCATTCTCCGGAATCTTCTTCTCAGCCTCCGCAGGCTCCGCTTCTTCCTGCTTCACTTCCGGCTGCTCCTTTTCTGTCTGTGAAGTATCGGTCTGCGAGGTATCTGTGGTATCAGTTGTGTCTGCCGGCTTCTTTTCTCCGCCGCAGGCCGTCAGGCTAAGCGCCAGCACTGCCGCCAGCATTGCTGCCATAAGTTTTCTCTTTTTCATTCTCCATGCCTCCTTTACTAATAGAATCCTTCCCTTTCCATAAGCTATAACCTAACGCATCATACCTCTGCCGTCCCTGGGAGCTCCGCAGTTCTGGCAGAACTTTCCGGTGTTTGTCATACCGCAGGAGCAAACCCAGCTTCCGCCCTGTGCCATATTTCCGTTCTGCGTCATGTTTCCGTTCTGCGTCATGTTTCCGTTCTGCATTCCGCCTGCCATGGCTGCTCCGGCGCCGATACCGTTTACAATGGAATTTACCAGGCCCTGGCCATCAGCCATGTTGTTCATTACATTGGCTGCAATCCCTCTTGCGGTGGGCTGACCAGACAGAACTGCCACAATCTCGTCCGCCATCTGCTGGTATTTGCGGTATTCCATGTTGTATTCCGGATGCACCATGCTCTGGCGGCGGCTGGTCGCTACTCTGCCAATGCCTGCCCCCATACCGGAGATCTCGTCCACAATCTCGATATCTCTGGAATTCAGACGGAAACGAATCTGATTGAAATACGGATTGTTCACCGAAATCTCAATAAAGAAGTTATAGGAATAGCAGTATCTGGGCGGGTTGTAGCTGACTTCCTTTCCCTGGGCATCCTTCTGCATCAATTCCGTATCGTCCATTTCCAGATCCAGGTTACAGGAAATCACATCGGACAGATTGATAATATCCGGATTGTCCTTCAGGATATCATTGGAAGAAGTAACCACAAACCGTTTGCCAAGCTCATCTACCATAACCTTCATCCGGTCACCCATAATGTGTGTCGCCCGGAAGCTGGCCAGCTTCTGCCGGTTCTCCTCCCGGTAAGCCAGCTGCTGCTTGATCTCCTCCACCGTAGAAGACTTTCTCTCAGAGAAGAAAGGGGAAAGCTTCGCTGCACAATTCTTACAAAGATTACCATCCTCTAATTTGCGGTTTCCAAGAAGCCCTATCTTCTCTCCACACACATCGCAATACTTTTTATCAAAAAATCCCATATAAAAACCTCCTTTCCTGTTGTCCTTCCGGTTTAGTTTGTAACATCTCCATCATCAAACGGGTCGCCGCACTCCGGACAGAATTTTGGCGGATGCGTCGGATCCTCCGGCTCCCAGCCACATTTGTCACAACGATATAGCGGTGTTCCTGCCGGCTTCGGCGAGCCACACTCCGGACAGAATTTTCCGGTTGCGGTTGCCCCACAGGAGCAGGTCCATCTTCCCGCCGTCGCTGTCTTCGGCTCCGGCTTTTTCGCTCCGCACTCCGGACAGAACTTTCCGGTCGCCGTTGCTCCACACTGGCACTTCCAGCTGTCTGCCGCGGGCTGGGGAGCGCCGGGGGCTGCCGCCTGCTGCTGTGCCGCTGCCTGCTGCTGCGCCGCCTGATTCTGCTGCTGGCCCATTGCGAACAGGTTCTGCGCGTTCATGCCGCCCATTCCGCCTGCGTTCATAGCCATTCCCATTCCCATAAATCCAGTCATGGCTCCGGCGTTGTTGTTTGCCGCCGCCTTCATAGCGTCGATCTGTCCGCCTACCAGACGGGCTGCCGCCGTATTGGGATTGGTAGTCATCGCGTTTTCTTCCCACTCGGTCAGCTTCAGGCGCTGATCGTCCGGAATACTTAAGGAATTAATGTTGAAAGAAAATACTTCGATACCACGTTTTTCTTTCCAAGTTTTAGAAAGAACATCATTCAGCGCGTCGGAAAGCTCCAGCGTATGAGCAGGAATCTCATAATACTGAATCTTCTGCGCCGAAAGGGTTGCCAGTGCCGGCTGCAGTGCCGTCATCAGTTCTCCCTTTAAGCGGGGCGCGATTTCCGCGCTTTCATAATCGTTTTCCACGTTGCCGCAGACATTGGTGTAAAACAGAAGCGGATCGCTGATCCGGTATGTAAAGTTACCATTGCAGCGGAGATCCACGGACAGCTTATATCCCAGCTCCTCATTTACAACCACGCGGAAGGGAATCGGAGTTGCGGTTCCGTAAAGGATTTCCCCCATCTCCTTGGTATTAATATAGTAGACACGCTGATCCTTTCCGGTGTCGCCGCCGTAGGTAAATCGTTTTCCGACTACCTTGAAGGTTTCGCGGATGCTCTCTCCCAGATTCCCGGCGAAAATACTGGGCTCCGAAGAGGTATCATAGGTAAACTCACCAGGCTCCGCGCAGACCTCTACGACTTTTCCCTGTTCCACGATCAGCATACACTGTCCGTCTGCTACCGCGATACCGCTTCCATTGGAAATGATGTTGTCATTTCCCTTCGTATTGGAAGACCGGCCCGTGATACGCTTCTGGCCTTTCGTTACCAGTACGTCTTTCCCCAGCGCTTCACAATAGAAAAACTCTTTCCATTGATCCGCAAGTGTTCCGCCCAATGCACCCATACCAGCTTTAATCAGTCCCATAAACAAATCTCCTTTCCTGTTGCATCTATATTTCTGGTTTTGTTATTTTTTACCTGAAATCAGCATATCAGTTTTTACAGAAAAAATATATGGGAGCGGTTGGAATATCAGACTATTTCGATAACTTTCCAATGATTAGTATACAAGATATAGTGATTAAACCAGTTTTTTCACTATATATAGATGTTCTATTTCATAGGCAGAATGTGTCAATGGAATAGAGTATTCCACAAAAAAAGAGAACCCGGTCATGTTCCGGATTCTCCTTTTTCTTCTATCACTTTTTCAATTCTTCCAGCCGTCCGCACCGCCGGAAGAGATCGACGTAAACCATCAGTTCCTCCCGGTTGGATACCTCCAGCTTCCGGTTGATACTGGTATTATGCTTTCGCACCGTTGCCACGCTGACAAAGCTCCGTTCCGCCGCTGTCTGAACGTCGCAGCCCTCGATAAACATCTGAAAAATCTGTAATTCCGCAGGCGTCAGCCTTGCCACCCGGCCCTTGAACTCCTGCAGCATGGTTTCGATGTTCGGCGGAAGATCACTGGTTTTCAGCTCCTGGCTTCTGGTTTGCAGGAAAGATACCAGCGCGTCAATTTCTGAAATTCCCGATCGGATACCTGCGTTCTGCCCATCCTCTCCCGTCGTCCCCAACTGCATCGCTTTCAGGCTTCGCACAATCGGAGCTGAAAAATGTCCGGATACTCCTCCGGCCAGAAGGAGAATCAGAATCAGGAACAGAACCGTTCCCGCATACCAGAGCTGACGGTTTCGAAGCGACGCCTGGTGATAGCTGTCCTCGGGCAGCAGGGTTAAAATCATAGGAGTCTGTCCGCTGGAAAGACGGGCGTCCAGCGGGGTAGACAATCCAAAATAACGGGTGGAGCCGGTCGAGGCTGTCTCATAGTATTTTCCACTCCGGATTTCTAACAGACCGGAGGATTTCAGATACGTTCCCGCCGCATTTCCGATCATGGCCTTTGACAAATCATACTTCCTTCCCTCGCCGGAAGCCAGAAGGGTCACCATATTTCCGAACCGGCTTTCTGCCGCCGGATAAGACAGGACAAAATAAAGCTGGCTGAGCTCCACACCACAGATCCCGCAGGGCTCCCCATTTTGATCCAGAACCGGCACGCAAAGAAGAGTCACATCCTCCCAGGTATCCCGCAGCCGGAACCGCTCTGTCCAGACCGCTCCTTCTGCCAGACGGCTGCGGTTAAAGTGCAGAAGCGTGTCATAACAGGGGAGCAGCGACGTGTCGAACTCCAGATTCCAGCGATTGTGCATCTGGATCTGTTTTTTTCTGGCCAGATCCGCCGCCCCGCGGAAATACACCATATGCTGGTTTGCCGTTCCGACGGCCTTCAGATCCGAAAAACGCAGGTAAACTCCCATACGGGAAGTATCCGCAGATTCTGCCTTTGTATTTACCGTAGCGTCCAGCACGAAAAACGCGCCGCTGCATGCATTGGAACGCAGAACCGTCTCCAGGGAGCCATACAGGGAATTCTCCAGTTCCAGAATCAGCTGGGGATCGTCATTGAGATCTGAAAAATTTTTTCCATGATCGATCAGCACCTGCTCCATGATCCGCGTGATTTCTTCCGAAAGATTAATGCTTCTTGCCGTCAGGAGATCCATCTGCTTTGTCATCGCTGAAACGGTATTCTGGTGCTGTACCGCCAGTGCCTCCCCCAGGTTACGCTCCGATCCCGGCACAATCCCTGCTGTCTGAATCACAACTACGCCTGCCGCAAATACAAACAGCACCATGCAGGCCACGTACAGGGTCAGTTTTCGCTGCATGGATACGCCGACCTCATTCCAGTGACGCAGCGAATAGCTGACCTTATGAAACAAGTGACTCATTGCGTCACCGCCTTTCTTACTTTCAGGACTGATAATCCTTCTTGAAGCTTTCCAGTGTTGTCTCTGCCAGCTCCTCCGGAGACTGCTCCGGAAGTTCCAGGAAAGAACGGCGCGCAATCTGAAGCTTCTGGCGGACCAGATCCTCAAATCTGGTTTCCATCTCCAGATAGGTATCATACTGCGGAGCCGTATAGAAGATATATTGCTCCTGAGTCTGTAAATATGCCTGGTACAGAGACTGATACATGGGATCCTGAAGCCGGTCGATTGCAGCCGGAAGATATTTTTCAAAGGATTCCTGTTTTACCGGCATATATCCCAGCTGTGTCACAAATTCCACATTCCGCTCCGGGTCTGTCAGCCACTTTAAAAATGTGATACAGGCTTTTTCCCGCTCAGGAGTAGACTTTACCGTGCAGATTCCCGCGCCCCGCTGCATTACCAGCTTTTCCCCATTTTCAAAAACCGGACAGGGCATCGAAATCATATTCACCTTCTCTGTGGTATTGTCCACATAGGTCACCGTATCGGAATAGTACAGGACGCTGGCAGAGGAGGCCACGGACACGACGGAATCCCCGGTTCGCAGCGGTTCTGTGGCGTAACCGCTCTGAAGCCAGATACCGCCCTCCACTGCCGCTCTGGCATAGGGTGCCCACACCCGTTCAAAGGCCGGACCAAAGACAAGCTCCGTTCCGTCCTTCGTAAAGAAATGCTCTCCCAGGGACTCTACGCCTACCTGAAAATAGTTAAAATGATAATCATGGACAAAAAAAGGTTTTCCGTCCTCCGGAATATCCGGTGTCTGCTCATCCGTCCATCTGGTGTAATCCTCGGCCAGACGGAAGATTCCCTCCCAGGTTTCCAGATCGGAAAGAGAAGCTCCGCTGACTTCCGCATACCGGTTAAATGCCGTTTCATTTACAAACATAATCTCCGTGGACTTCGCAACCGGAAGGATCAGCTGTCTGCCGCCGATCTGTCCCTCTGTAAGAAAAGCCGGAATAAAGCCGCTTAATTCCTCCTCAGAAAAATAGTCCTGATAATCCACCAGCTCTGTTTCATCAGGCAATGCCAACACGGTCTTCGGATAGGAAACAAACATATCCGGCAGCTCCTCTGCTCCCGGATCCCCAAATGCCGAGGACAACACGTTCTCATGGATCGTATTGGTATTGGTGACGCTTCCCACCTGTACCTGGATATTTTCTTCCTTTCCCACTGTCTCATTAAATTCCGCTATCATATCATTGAGCGGTGATTCTGCCTGGCCTCCATAGACATGCCAGATGGTAACGGTAACCGGTTCCCCGGACGCTGCCCTCCCGCAGCCTGCCAGGCTTATAACGAGCAACAGACCGAGCAGACCATACCCCAGACGCCCGGTGATGTTCCTCCCTTTTTTCATAGAATCCCCCCATATTTCCCATTTTCTTTTTTCTATACAGAAAACTTATCTTCATTATACCTTTTTTCCCAAAAAACGTATACCCTATATCTGAATTTTTGTCAATTTTCTATCAAAAATACCATTGCCGTACATTTTTTGCGCACAGCAATGGTTTTTCTCCTTCCGGATCAACGATTTCTTTCTTCTATGCTTTCACTACCAACCTGCCCTCTACCTCCCGGGAAAGGTGAGGATTTACCATCATATATTCCTCTACGATATCCCGGCAGGAGGTAGCCAGCACGCGGGGAAGCGCGTTGGCCTTCGCCTCCTCCAGGGATACCGTCAGAAAATCCTGCATATTCATATAATGGTATTTCGACAGGGCAATGGAGTATAGCTTCTGCTCATTCAGCGCCTTTCCCTCCAGGGTCAGCGTTTCAAACTCCTGCAGGCTGCGGGACCAGACGATATGCAGCCCATGGGAAAACTGATAAAACTCCGTATGCTCTCCCTCAAACGCTTCTTCCCGCAGAATGTAACGCAGCATCCGTTCCAGCTGTGCCCCGTTCACCTGAACCATATACATCGCTTCGTCATAGGGAAGGCATTCCACCAGATCCTGATAATGGACCACCGGTCCCAGTTCATAATTCCGGATAGCTCCGGATCCCATCAGCGCCAGATCGATTCCCAGACTGTCCCGCAAGATATCCGCAATCAGATTTCCCAGGGCCGTTTCCCGATTTCTTACCGGATGCGTCAGGCATTTTGTAAATCTTGTTACGATACGGTCATATTTTTTATCCGTCTCCCGCCGGTAATGATTGATGAATTCTTCCATTTCTTCATCTTTCTGACAGGTGGTGTTGTTGATCGGAACAAGCTGCCAGGTAAAGGTATCGATTGCATTGAGATCCGTATCCACCATAATATCAAACCGCCCAATCTGATCTGTACCGGTTCCTGCCTGCACAATATAGATTCCATTTACCAGGGCGGGCTCTGTCAGAAAGGTATGCGAATGACCGCCGATGATCACGTCCACGCCCCAGGCCGGATCCAGCAGGGCCGCCAGTTTTTTATCTTCCTCAAAGCCGATATGCGTCAGAAGCACTGTAAAATCAATATCAATCGCATTATATGCGTTACAGATATTTCCAACCTCCTGGGCTGCCTCCCCGATGTCCACGAAGGAACCAATCAGCTCGTCTGCCTTTGTCTGCGCCAGCACGTCCTCCGTAATAATTCCTATAAAAAGGATCTTCATGCCGTCCATTTCCGCAATGTAAAAGGGCTGGAACAGCCGCTTCCGGTTTGCCCGGATATGGAAATTGGCGTTAATAATAGGAAAATTCGCGCATTTCTCCAGGAACAGAAGATGGGACAGTCCGTAATCCACCTCATGATTCCCGATGGTCGCCACGTCCGGCCCCAGCAGATTCATAATGCCGATGGTTGACACGCCCTTATACTCGGAATCAATGACAGAACCGCGGAACATATCTCCCGCAATCGCATAGAGCACATTTTTCTCCTGCTTCCGTACCAGATTCACATAGCCGGAGAGGAAGGATACCCCTCCCACCAGCTTTTCATCTATCTGCTCCGCCAGAAAATCCCCGTGCATATCATTGGAATGAAGAATCGTCAGTTTTTTTAAATGTTTCACCAACTCCCGCCTCCCTTCCCGGTTCCGTCCTCCGGAAGCTTTTATTCATAGGTCTTCTGCGTAATTCCTTCCGGGTATTCCAAATCCTTTTTTCCGTCCTCTACCGTACAATTCTCAAAGAAAATCGTGTTGGTCGGCGGATTATATCCTTCTGCCAGAAAAACCTCATACTCATTTTCACGGAACAGACAGTTCTCAAAGGTAACCTCCAGGGAGTCCTGACAGTTTATAAAAGAGTTATACTCCGAGGGTGCCCGGTTTCCCAGAATCTTACAGTTCTCCAGCTGGATACTGTAGCAGGCAAGGAAGGAAAACATACTGTACTCTTCACTGTTCAGGAAGCTGCAGTTTGAAAATGATGCGTTTTCTACCTCAGAAAGCCAGATAAGACCATAGGAACACTCATAGATATCCGTGTCTGCCACCGCCAGGCCAAAGATATGATAAGCTTCTATTCCATAGGTTCCGCAGCCATATAAATCACAGTTCTCTATGGCCATATGGCTGCATTGGGAAAGAGAAACGACACTTCCGGTACAATATCCCGGCTCCACCTCATGCCCGCAGATCAGTCCGCGAAGCGTAACCTCCTGGGAATCTTCAAAGGCCAGCGTCCGCGCATAGCGATTCTCCGTACTAATCTCTACCCTGGCTCCTTCCTCTGCTTCCAGACACAGATTCTGGACATTTCGTACGGTAAACTCTGTCTGTCCTTCATAATCCCTGATCCAGTCAATATTAGGATTTTTTATACTGTCGCAGTCAATTTCGCTAAAATTGTATACGCCTTCCTTCAGGATAATCTTGGTTCTGTTCTGAATTGCCTCTATCAGCTCCTGTACGGTCGATACCGTTACCTCATTCAGATACTGATATTCCGCGCTCTGCTCCAGTTCCTTCGACCCGTCCCGCAGATAGGTCGCGATCAGCATATGATCTGCGTCACATTCCAGTCCGGAATACCGCTCGCAATACCGGAGTTCATTTTTTCCTATCAGGGTCACTGTCCGCGTCGTCTGTTCCATATCCGATCTGTTTTTTAAGCTTGCAAAGGGCAAATTCCCGGAAGCGGAATCCTCTTCCACGAGAGCCATTCCATTGATGGATTCTGCCTGATATCCGCTGACGTAGTAATCTGCGTACAGCTTGTCATCTTCATCATATATGAAAAGCTGGGAATATTCCCACTGGTGATCCGGCAGATAATACGTATTTTTGTCGGAGGGCTCCGTATCCTCTAAGGTATCCCCATACTCATAGCCTGCCAGAATCCATTCGCCGCAAAAATCACTCCACTCCACAGCTTCTGCCGCTGCAGCTTCCGTCTCCGTTCCTGCTCCCGTTTTCTGCTCCTTCTCTGTTCCCGGAGTTTTCGTTGTCCCCGGATCTCCCAGCTTGTGATCGGGCTTTGAGCCACAGGCTCCCAGAAACGCTGTCAAAAGCATACACATTACAATCCATACCATTCTCTTTAATCTTATTTTTTTCATATTCATCACTCCCAAAAGCAAAACCACCCAAAGATATCGTTGATTATTTCGTCCATTTCGCCTGCAAAATCTCCCCACTCACCTCCAGCCCTGTGTAAAAACGATCACTTGATTTCTTATACATGATTTTACCTGATTTTTGATGAACCGTATATACTAATGGTTAGAAATCCCCCCTATTACAAACAAAATTCCAATCATTATCATACCATATATAGTATAACAATGATTGGAACATTCTAAATGTAGTATTTTTACTTTTTGAGACTGGTATGGCTCCTTTTAAACTTTCCTTATACCCCGTGCTGATGCAGATACTTTTCTCTCGTAGCCAGTCCTCCCCGGATATGCCGCTCTGATTTATTGATATCCAGAACCTTCCGGGCCTGTCTTGCAAGGCCCGGATTGATATGGAGAAGGCGGTCTGCTACATCCTTATGTACCGTACTCTTACTGATTCCAAATTTCTTCGCTGTCTGCCGCACTGTCGCGTTGTTTTCAATAATATAATTCGCTATATTTACCGCTCGTTCTTCGATATAATCCTTCAAGGTTTTCCCCCATAAGAACGTTTTTTACATCTTATGAAGGAGAAACTGCGGTTATACCCTGCCGGAAACAGATTCTCTATATAAGCAAAACCCGGTATTGAAACCATGCTCCTTTTCAGGTATAATAAATTGGGTATAAGTCTGCAAAACGGGCAGACGTTTCTACCAACCGCCAAACTGGTTGACTACCCTATCGGTAGTCATTTTTTTATTTCAGGAGGTAACGGAAATGTATGATGTATTAATTGTAGGAGCAGGGCCGGGAGGCATCTTCACCGCATATGAATTATTGGAAAAAAGACCGGATTTACGGATTGCTGTTTTTGAAATGGGAAATGAATTAAAAAAACGTCACTGTCCCATTGACGGCGATAAAATCAAATCCTGTATTCACTGCAAAAACTGTTCTATCATGAGCGGCTTTGGCGGCGCAGGGGCATTCTCAGACGGAAAATACAATATCACCAACGATTTTGGCGGTACCTTGTATGAGTATATCGGGAAAAAATCCGCCCTGGAATTGATGGAATATGTCGATAAGATTAATCTGGCTTTCGGCGGCGAGGGCACAAAACTGTATACCACTGCCGGCTCCAATCTGAAAACCAGCTGTATGCAAAATGGCCTGCATCTTTTGGACGCTTCTGTCCGGCACCTGGGAACAGATATTAACTATATCGTTCTGGAGCATTTATATGATCATCTGAAAAAGAACGTGGATTTTCATTTTAACTGCTTTATCAATAAGGTGGAAAAGCTGGATCAGGGATATCGGATCTATCACGGGGATTCCTGTTATGAGGGAAAAGAATGTGTAATTTCCGCAGGACGAAGCGGCAGCAAATGGATGGAGCAGGTATGTCGTGATCTGAATATCCATACCAATTCCAACCGCGTGGATATCGGCGTGCGTGTGGAGCTTCCCGCCGGAATTTTCTCCCATCTGACGGATGAATTATACGAAAGCAAGATTGTGTACCGCACCTCCAAATACGAGGATCTGGTGCGCACCTTCTGTATGAATCCCAAGGGAGAAGTCGTAAACGAGAATACCAACGGAATTGTCACCGTAAACGGACACAGCTATGAGGATCCGGCCAAGCAGACCAATAATACCAACTTCGCGTTACTGGTCGCAAAGCATTTCTCAGAGCCCTTCAAGGATTCCAACGGATACGGAGAAAGTATCGCGAGATTAAGCAATATGCTGGGCGGCGGGGTCATTGTCCAGCGCTTCGGCGATCTGATCCGGGGCCGCAGAAGCACTCCGGAAAGAATCAGCGAATCCTTTACCGTGCCCACCTTAAACGCCGCGGCGGGAGACTTAAGCCTGGTTCTTCCGAAGCGAATCCTGGACGGTATTATCGAAATGATTTACGCGCTGGATAAGATTGCGCCCGGAACCGCCAACGATGATACCCTGCTGTATGGCGTAGAAGTAAAATTCTACAATATGGAGGTCGAGCTGGATCACAATCTTATGACCTGTCACGAAGGCTTATATATCATCGGCGACGGAAGCGGTATTACCCATTCTCTGTCCCACGCTTCTGCAAGCGGAGTCTACGTGGCCAGACAGATTGCCGCCAGATTATAAAATTTCCATCTTTATGAAGTAGTAAATGAAAAAAAATCACGACTTAAGCGCCGCGGCGCTGCATATCCTTGCCATGACGCTGATGTTAATGGATCATCTCTGGGCTACGCTTCTCCCGTCCTGGGACTGGCTGACCTGCGCCGGAAGACTGGCCTTTCCTATCTTTGCGTTTATGGCGGTAGAAGGATATTTTCACACCCACAGTTTTAAAAAATACGCCCAGCGTCTGCTGTTATTCGCGGTTCTCTCTGAGATCCCCTTTGATCTGATGTACGGCGGAACCTGGTTTTATCCGGTTCACCAGAACGTAATCTGGACGTTGCTTCTGGCTCTTCTCGGCGTTCATCTGATGGAAGCTGTACGCAAAAAGCAGAAAACCTGGCTGTACCTGCTTATGGCAGCCCCGGTCACTGTAATCTGGACGATACTGGGAACCCTGGGCATGGTTGACTACTACGGCGCGGGCATACTGACGGTATTTATTTTCTATTTTTTCCGGGGACGGAAATGGTGGTGCCTGCTGGGACAGTTCCTTGCGCTTTACTGGGTCAATGTAGAAATGCTGGGTGGTCTGATGTATCCCATTCACCTGTTCAGAAACGAATTTGAGATCTGTCAGCAGGGACTGGCGCTGTTGGCGCTGATTCCCATCTGGCTGTACCGCGGACGACAGGGCTACCACAGCAAACCCTTCCAGTATCTGTGCTATGGATTTTATCCGGTGCATATGTTGGCGCTGGCAATGATTTTGAATTATGTAAACCGCTAAGTAAAGGGGCTGCCGCACGAATTTAAGTTTCGTGCGGCAGCCCCTTTTTTATTTCTTATTCAACAATTCATACATTATTCCCATAATTACAAGAAAAAGCAGCAAGTATAGAGGAAGTATCCGAATCGATATGTGATTTGCAAGCAGACCAAAGAAGGGCGGCATCAGACATATGCCGACATAAGCGCTTGCCATCTGGACTCCTATCATGGCCTGCGAACGTTCTGCTCCAAAATATTCCGGTGTCGAGTGAATAATACAGGGATATACAGGCGCACATCCCAGACCAATCAGGGAAAATCCAATCAGGGACGCAAGATTTCCCAGGGGCAGCAGCATTACCAGAATTCCCATCAGTATAATACCCTCACCCATACGGACCATCTGTTCGTCCTTCCATTTCATGGCTATAAAGCCGTTGATTCCACGTCCGACGGTAATCCCGATACAAAACATTCCGGCAAAGGAAGCAGCTGTTTTGGCGTCGATTCCTTTTGCAAGATTCAAGTAGCTGCTTGCCCAAAGCATCGTTGTCTGCTCGACAGCGCAATAGCAGAAGAAACAAAGCATGCTTGCCTTTGCCCCCGGAATCGATATAATTTCCCTGAGGGTGAGCGGTTTCCCACCCTTTGTTTCCTCTCCTGCAGAATTCTCTTCCTTCCACTTAGGGAGACTGATGATCAAAACTGCTGTAAGTACAATCTGCAAAAGCGATATAACCCGATATCCCATATTCCACGCGGCTCCGCCGGTAAGTACCGCTCCCATGATGTAGGGTCCCAGTGTCGTTCCCACTCCCCACATACAATGCAGCCAGCTCATATGCTTGCTGGCGTAATGCAGCGCCACATAATTATTCAGGGAAGCGTCGACGCTTCCTGCTCCCAGTCCATAGGGAATCGCCCATAAACACAGCTGGAGAAAGCTGTGACTGACGGAAAAGCCCCACAGCGCCAGTGCGGTAATCCCCACACTCGCCGCCGTCACCTTACCCGTTCCAAAGCATTTGGTGAGGCGATCACTTTGCAGGCTGAACAAAATCGTTCCAAACGCGATGATCATGGAAATCATACCTGCGTAAGACACCGGAACCTGAAACTCCGGATACATATTCGGCCATGCCGAACCTAACAGGGCGTCCGGCAGTCCCAGGCTGATAAAAGAAAGATAAATAATACCCAACAAAAAACTCATATTTTATTTTTCCCTCCAAGAGGAATACCCGAAAGCTCCGGATAACTCTTGACAGGCGGCTGTACCTCCCTGTGCTCTGCAATCATTTTCTCCATCCAGATCATATGGTACCACCGCCCGAATTTATAGCCGCATCGGTGAAATTCCCCTACTTTGGTGTATCCCAGATGCGCATGAAAATCCGCGCTGTTGGCCGTCAGATATTCGTCCTCCTGCTCCGGATAACCGATGCAGGCGTATAGGTTCAGAATGCCCATATCCTGCAGCGCCTTCTCCAGCGTTTCATAGAGAATTCTTCCCAGTCCGCACTTTTTTGCCCTGTGGTCGAGATAGATCGTCATTTCGCAGGACCAGTCATAGGCTGCTCTGCCGACAAATTCCCGCGCATAAGCATAGCCTTTGATTTCTCCGTCCTGCAGGATCACAAGATAGGGATACTTCCGCATAATCTTTTCCATACGCTCCCGGAATTCTTCCAGGCTGGGCGTATCATATTCAAAAGTGATCGCTGTGTTTCTCACATAATAATCATATATTTCCAGAATACGCTCCGCATCCTTCTCTGTAGCGTCACGAACTTCTATCATGCTCTGTCTGCTCCCATTCCAACAATTTCGCTTTTCTGTCAAGCCCTCCGGCATATCCGGTCAGGCTTCCCTTTGCTCCGACGACCCGGTGACACGGAATGATGATAGACACAGGATTGTGCCCGACTGCTCCGCCTACCGCCTGGGCGGACATGCTTTTTCTTCCATTTTCAGCGGCAATCTGTTCCGCGATATCACCATAAGTTCTGGTCTGCCCATAGGGAATCTCCAGCAACAGCTTCCACACCTGCTTCCGGAAATCCGAGCCTGTCAGATGAATGGCCGGCATAAAATCCGGTTCTGTTCCCGAAAAATAAAGATCCAGCCACTGCTCTGCCCTGCGCAAAATGTCATTTTTCTCTTGCAAAATGTCATCTCCCAACACAGAGCCGTAGTATTTCTGTCCTTCAAACCATGCGCCGACGAGCCCTTCCTCATCTGCCGCCAGAAGCATTCTTCCCAGTGGGGAAGGATAGTACATTGTATACAACATTACACCAGCATCCCTACTGTGTGTACCGCGAATGCCGCTATCCAGGCAATTACGCACTGGAGAATCACAACTGCCACAGCCCATTTTCCGCCCAGTTCCCGTTTAATAGAGGCAATGGCTGCCACACAGGGCGTGTAGAGCAGGCAGAAGGTCAGAAGGCTCACAACGGCCAGCGGCGTCAGAAGATTCATCAGCGCCTCTGTTCCGCCAAACAGAATCGACAGGGTCGATACCACGCTCTCCTTTGCCAGGAAGCCTGTGATCAGCGCCGTAGAAATCCGCCAGTCGCCAAAGCCCATGGGCTTAAAGATCGGCGCGATGATTCCCGCCACATGCGCCAGGATACTGTTCTGGGAATCTGTCACCTGGGTCAGGTGCAGATCAAAAGTCTGCAGGAACCAGATCACCAGCGTCGCCATAAAGATTACCGTAAAGGCGCGCTGCAGAAAATCCTTCGCCTTGTCCCAGAGCAGATGGCCCACATTCTTCGCTCCCGGCAGACGGTAATTGGGCAGCTCCATAACGAAGGGCACCGCCTCACCGCTGAACATGGTGTGACGCAGAAGCAGCGCCATCAGAATTCCCATCACGATTCCGCCAAAATACAGGACTATCATCACCAGCGCCGCTTTTCCCGGGAAAAAGGCCGCCGCAAAAAAGCCATAGATGGGAAGCTTTGCGGAGCAGCTCATAAAGGGCGTCAGCAGAATGGTCATTTTCCGGTCGCGCTCAGAGGGCAGGGTACGGCTGGCCATGACGCCCGGAACCGTACAGCCGAATCCCACCAGCATGGGGACAATACTCCGTCCGGACAGGCCGATTTTCCGGAGCAGTTTGTCCATAACGAAAGCTACCCGGGCCATATAACCGCTGTCCTCCAGAAGGGACAGGAAAAAGAACAGCGTCACGATAATCGGCAAGAAGCTCAGCACACTGCCTACGCCGTTGAAGATACCGTCAATCACCAGGGAATGAATCACATCGCTTGCGCCCCCCGCGGTCAGCCAGTGATCCACGGCAGTGCCCAGCGCCGTAATGCCCTGATCCAGAAGCCCGGACAAAAACGCGCCGATTACGCCGAAGGTCAGATAGAAGACCAGTCCCATAATTCCCACGAAGCAGGGAATCGCCGTGTATTTTCCGGTCAGAACCCGGTCAATCTGTACGCTGCGCAGGTGTTCCTTGCTCTCATGGGGCTTTACCACTGTCTCGTCACAGACGTTTCCGATAAAATCAAAACGCATATGGGCAATAGCCGCGGACCGATCCAGCCCCCGCTCCGTCTCCATCTGGGTTACGATATGCTCCAACATCTCTTTCTCATTCTGATCCAGGTGCAGCGCTTCCAGAATCAGCCTATCACCCTCTGCCAGCTTGGAGGCCGCAAAACGCACCGGAATCTGCGCTTCCTTTGCGTGATCCTCGATCAGGTGCATGATAGCATGCAGACAGCGGTGTACCGCTCCACCGTCCTCGTTGGCGTCACAGTAGTCGATCTCCTGGGGCCGCTCCTGATATTTTGCCACATGCAGGGCATGGGATACCAGCTCATCGATACCCTCATTCTTCGCCGCGGAAATGGGAACGACCGGAATACCCAGCATCTCCTCCATCCGGTTGATGAGAATGGATCCGCCGTTTTCCCGCACCTCGTCCATCATATTTAAAGCCAGTACCATGGGAATATCCAGCTCCATCAGCTGCATGGTCAGATACAGGTTCCGCTCAATATTCGTAGCGTCCACGATATTGATGATTCCCTTTGGATGCTCATTCAGCAAAAAATTCCGGGTTACAATCTCCTCGCTGGAATAAGGCGACATGGAATAGATACCCGGCAAATCCGTCACCAGGGTATGTTCCTTTCCGCGAATCGATCCGTCCTTCCGGTCCACGGTCACACCCGGGAAATTGCCCACATGCTGACTGGATCCGGTAAGCTGATTAAACAGGGTGGTCTTACCGCAGTTCTGGTTGCCTGCCAGCGCAAAGGTCAACAGCGTTCCCTCCGGAAGGGGATTTTCCGTTTCTTTAAAATGATACTTTCCACCCTCACCCAGTCCCGGATGGGCGATGGGTTCCCGCTTCTCTCTGGGCTTTTGTGCTTTCGCGTCCCGCACATTTTCAATCTGGATTTTCTCTGCGTCCGCCAGGCGCAGGGTCAGCTCATAGCTGTGAATCCGAAGCTCCATGGGGTCTCCCATGGGCGCCAGCTTCACCATGGTCACCTCTCCCTGGGGAATCAGTCCCATATCCAGGAAATGCTGTCTTAACTCGCCCTCGCCCCCTACGGAAACGATGGTGGCCGTCTTCCCTATCGGTAATTCTCTTAATGTCATATTCTGCCTCTTTTACTTTTGTATTATTGAGAAATATTATCATCTATCTTCTCCTGTAAAGGTATGACAGCGGGGCATATTTGTCAAGTTATTTATGACAAATAAGACACTTCCGATATTCGGAAATGCCTTACATTCTCTGTTATTTTCTGATTTATTTTATAACTGCCTGATCTACCACATAATCGAGAATCTTGTCATACAAAATGTTGTTCTCGATATCCTCTTTGCCGTACTGCTCCTCGAAGGCCTCTCCGGACTCCGCACCGTACTGGGTAGCCAGATCCGAAAGGCCGCCCTGATACTCCTCGTCCGACAGGGTCATATTTTCCGCCTTTCCGATGGCGTCAATGGCCAGCGTACAGCCAATCTGGAATTTCGCGTTTTCCTCGAATTTCTCATCAGTCATATCGTTGTTGGCCAGGAAATCCTCCAGCGTCATGCTGAAATAGGACGCGTACTGCTCATACTGCTGCTTCTGTGTATCTACCAGAGCCTGTACATCTGAATCGGCATATTCAAACTCGGAATCCTTTACAATGGCTTCCATCACGTAATATGCCTTATCGGAATCCTTCTGCTCCTGCAGGCTTGCCTTTGTAGCTTCCACATACTCGTCCACCGTCTGGTATTCCGTATTCTTCTGTACAAATGCGTCGTTCCACTCCGGCGTCACTTCCTCCTCGATGGCGTTGACCGTCACCTCGAATACCACGTCCTGTCCTGCCAGATCCGGGTTCGGCGTATAGTTCTCCGGGAAGGTCAGAGGAAGCTCAAAGTTGTCTCCCACATTTTTTCCAATCAGGCCGTCCTCAAAGCCGTCGATAAAGGAGCCAGAACCAATCAGCAGATCATATCCGCCCTCCTGGGAGGAACCGCCCTCGAAGGACTCGCCGTCCTTCTTGCCCACGAAATCAATATTGACCCAGTCGCCATCCTCTACGGTAGTCTTATCCAGCTTCTGATACTCCGGACAGGAAGCCAGCAGGTTGTCGATCTCGCTCTGCACCTCGTCGTCGTTTACTTCCACGTCTTCCTTCGGAATCTCTACGCCTTTATAATTGCCAAGCTTCGTAACCTTACTGTCCGGATACTGGCCGGCAATGCCTGTCCCGGTAGTATTTTCTGTATCTGTGCTTTTGCTTTTTCCACAGCCTCCGGTCAGCGCAAGGGCGCACACCAGGACTGCCGCAATCCATCTCTTTTTCATTTTTTGTAATCTCCTCTTTTTATCAGAATTCGAAGCTATGCTCCGCTTTTCTTACCATATCACATTTTACCTGTAGGAACAAGAAAGAGTCCTGCGAAGCAGGATTCTACGCCTGCGGCGGGTCGCATTAGCTTACATAAGAAACTCCTTACAGAACCGGCGAAAACAGCCTGGAAAATTGTTCCCTGACCCGCACCAGATAAGAGCGTTTCCCATAGAGATATTCCGTCACCTGCGTACAGGATTTCAGATCTTCCCGGAAAATTTCCTCCATTTTCCGTGCCACACGGACACTGTAGATCACCGCGTTCACCTCAAAATTCAGCTTGAAGCTGCGGATATCCATATTTGCCGTACCATAGCAGCTCACCAGTCCATCCACCACCATACCCTTGGCATGGAGAAAGCCCCCGTCATAGGTGTAGCATTTGGCTCCGGCCTCCAAAAGATCCCCGATATAGGAATAGGTCGCCCAGTATACCAGCGGGTGATCCGGCTTGCAGGGAATCATGACCCGCACATCCACGCCGGACATGGCCGCAATCCGCAGGGCGTCCAGGACCGCGCCGTCCGGAATGAAATAGGGCGTCTGGATATAGATACTTTTCCGGGCCTTGCTGATCATTTTCAGATAGACGTTGCGGATATTCTGCCACTTGGAATCCGGGCCGCTGGAAATGATCTGAATGGCCTCGTTTCCGGGTTTTTCCTCCGGATGCCAGGAAAAATAGCTGTCGTTGATAAAGAGGTTCTGCTTTGTGGCGTAGTTCCAGTCCAGAATAAACCGGATATGCAGCGCCAGCACCGCGCTTCCCCGGATCCGCAGGTGAGTATCCCGCCAGTAACCGAACTTCGGATCCAGCCCCAGATATTCCCGGCCGATGTTGAAGCCGCCCACAAAGGCCGTCCTGCCGTCTATGACTACGATTTTCCGATGATTTCGATAGTTTATCCGAAGCTGGAGATTGCCCAGAATAGCCGGGAAGAACTCACCCACCTGGATCCCGGCAGCCCGGATGCGTTTCCAGTCCGAACGCTTCATTTTCCGGCAGCCCATGCTGTCGTAGAGAATCCGGACCTCCACGCCCTCCTGCACCTTGCGCTTCAGAAGCTCCTCGATGGGCTTCCAGAGTTCGTCACTGCGGATGATATAATATTGGATATGAATAAATTTTTCCGCCCGCTCCATTTCCTTATATAGAGCCCGGAACTTTTCTTTTCCGTCGGTATAGATCGCTACCTCGTTGTCCGCCGTATAGACCGCGTCCGCCGCCTCCAGGTTCATCAGCACCGTATCCGAGAACTTCCGAAGCCGGGGATCCGTGGGGGAAAATTCATCCCGGAAGATACTTTCCTCCTGTCTGCTGACTGCCGAATACATAGCGTCCTCGATCTCCTTGGTCCGGAACATCTGCCGCTTGTGGAAGTCATAGCCGATGATAAAATACAGAAAAATACCCAGAATCGGAATAAAGTACAGCACCAGAAGCCAGGTCCAGACTGTCTTCGGATCCCTGCGCTCAAAAAAAACAATCACAATCGAAAGTATCACATTGATAAAAAACAAATGATCCATCCAGAAATCTGCCGTCCGGAGGATTACGTGTCCCAGCCCCATCAAAAATTCCATACGCTCATCTCCATCTGTCCACACGGTTTGCACTGTTGCCTGTATTCTACCATTTTTCCTTGCACTTTACCACAAAAACTGTTATAATAGCACTCATGTGAAATGCCTAGGAGGAACAAGGAATTATGTCTAAGCTTACGATTATATTACTTGTAATTTTAGTAGTACTGGTTGTTGCGCTTGTAGTACTGTACTTTGTAGGAAGAAAAGCACAGCGCCGCCAGATTGCCCAGAAGGAGCAGATGGAGGCTGTAGCACAGACCGTCAGCATGCTGATCATCGACAAAAAGAAGCTGAAGTTGTCCGAATCCGGACTGCCCGAACAGGTTATCCAGCAGACGCCGAAGCTGCTTCGCAGAAACAAGCTTCCGATTGTCAAGGCAAAGGTTGGTCCGAGAATCATGACGCTTGCCTGCGACGCCCAGGTCTTTGAGCTGCTTCCGGTAAAGAAGGAAGTCAAGGTCGTTGTGAGCGGTATCTACATCACAGAGATCAAGAGCGCCCGCGGCGGACTGGAAGTGCCGGTGAAGAAGCAGGGCTTCTTCAAGCGTCATTTTGGTAAAAAATAAAACACAAGTAATGCAAAACAGGAGTTCCGGACCGGAACTCCTGTTTTTTGTAATCTGTTTTCTTTTTATGAATCGACCTGCAGGTTGATATGCCCTGCCTCTCTGGGCCGGATTTTCATTTGAATCCTGCACTCGGCCAGCTGTTCTTCGTTAACCTCCAGCACGTAATCCACCGCCACGTCAATGGCGTCGTCCTTTTCTTCCACCTTCACTTCCCTGGCCAGAATCCCCAGGTTCAGTAAGCCATAGGGCGTCTGATACCGGGTCAGGGTTTTCTTTCCCTTCTCAAACACCATTCTGGCGTTGGTCAGGCCACGCTTCATCACCTCGAGGGAATTCTCCCCGATTTTAATGGTATTGCTGATGTGTCCGCTCATGCCCTCCACAACCTCGTCATAGAGCACGTAATGTCTGCCGTCCCGGTTATAATAATCTCCGGCTGTGACGACCTCCACATTGGCGTCCTCTTCCTCTATCATGTGAAGACCCGAGATACTCAGCAAAATCTCTTTCTTCATATTCTGTTCTTCCTCTTTTCAATATTCCTCAATGGGAACCAGCTTCGCCATCGTAATATCAATGGGCAGAATGGAATCCGCGAAGGCCCGGAATTTCTCCGCCTGATCGCTGACAAAGAACTCATAGGGATTCTCCGCAATCTTGCTGTCTCCCTGATTTTCCAGCTGCTCCTGACGCAGAAGCCGTTTCAGCTCCATGGCTGTCTCATACGCCGGATTCACCAGAACCACGTCCGGCCCCATGATATCCGCCACCATGGAACGCAGCAGTGGGTAATGGGTACAGCCCAGAATCAGGGTATCCACCTTCCGCTCCTTCATCTCCTGCAGATAACGCTCTGCCACTATGTGGGTCACCGGATCCTTCCGCCAGCCCTCTTCCACCAACGGCACAAACAGGGGACAGGCCTTTTCAAACACCTGTGCCTCCGGCCGTAGGCTCTGTATGTATTTCTGATAAATATGGCTGCCCACCGTCGCCGCGGTGCCGATGACGCCGATGTTGCCTCCGACGCTTTCCCGGGCCGCCACGCGGGCTCCCGGCCGCACCACACCGATGACCGGCACGTCTACCTCCTGCTGCAGGGCGTCCAGCGCATACGCGCTGGCTGTATTGCAGGCCACCACGATAGCCTTCACGCCTCTGGTCTGCAGGAAGCGTCCTATCTGACAGGAATAGCGGATAATGGTGCTGCCGCTCTTACTTCCGTAGGGAACCCGGGCCGTATCGCCAAAATACACGATCCGCTCCTCCGGAATCTGGCGCATAATCTCCCGCGCCACGGTCAGACCGCCGATTCCCGAATCAAAGACGCCGATGGGGGCCTCTCTTAAATCACTCATCTGTCTCTCCTAACCTGACTGGAATCTACCATTTTATTTAAAAAAGTCAGATATCGAAACTGAACCCGTACCTCCTTGCTGTCCGTCCCAGGCACACAATACTCCGGGTATAGTCCGCCCCACCAGGCTGTCTGTTCCACAGGAACAGGCTCCGGCTCCCGGACATATTCCGCGTACAGGCAGGTTCCTGCCATTCCAAGTATAAGGGACAGCAAAAGCAATACCAGCTCTCCATGTCTTCTGACAAATGTTTCGATATCCTGTATTCTTTCTTCTATGATCTGTTTTCTGTGTTTCTTTTCCATGGCTCCTCCGGATCTTTTCTTGTTTTTCCGGAGGATACCCTGTTTTCATCTGTTTTATACCGTTCTCTTACGGCTTTTCGGCTTTTTTCTTCTCATTTTCCCGGATAGCCGCCAGAATGGCTGCCTTCTGGTTGTCGATGTGCTGACCTACCATGGCCCGCACCGCTTCCCGGTTGCCGTTTTTGATGCTTTCATAGATTACCTGGTGCTCGCCGTCCAGCTTTCCGTGGCTTCCGGTATCCTTCAGATACTCCAGCCGGTAGCGGTACATCTGCTCCCGCAGGTTATTCAGGATGCTGATCAGACGCTGGTTGTCCGTTGCGGCATAAATGATATCGTGGAATTTTACGTCCGCTGCCGCCAGGCTGGTATAATCGTCAGAATCCTTCAGCTTCCGGAATTCTTCTCCGGCCTGGGCAAGCTCCTCTAAAAGCTCCGGCGTAATCCGGTCGCAGGCTATCTCAGCCGCCATAATCTCCAGTGTCCGACGCACCTCCAGTACATCCTTCAGATCCTTTTCGGTAATGCTGGCTACAATGGCTCCTCTTCGGGGAATCATCACAACCAGTCCCTCCAGCTCCAGCTTTCGGATAGCCTCCCGGATCGGGGTACGGCTCACGCCCAGACGATCGGCCAGATGAATCTCCATCAGACGCTCGCCCGGTTCCAGTTCTCCGCGCAGGATTGCCTGACGCAGAGTCTGGAATACCACATCCCGCAGTGGAAGATATTCATTCATAGTTGCGTTTATTTCCTGACTCATCAGCCATTCCTCCTGTTGTTATTATTGTAAGGCGTCGTCAGAAACAGCTGTCGGGCCAGACGGCTCTTTCGGATAGCCGCCATGGCTCTGCGGGCCTGCATCCGATCCTCATAGATACCGAATACAGTCGGGCCGCTGCCACTCATCAACGCCACGGCTGCCCCGTTCGCCTCCATGGTTTCTTTCAGCTTTCCGATAACCGGATAGGCCTCCGCCGTCACGGTCTCCAGCACATTGCCGTTTCGCAGGGCTTCTGCCATGCCGGCAAGATCCTGCTTTTTCAGCGCCTCCAGAACCCCGTCAATATCCGGATGCTGATCCGGCCTCAGATCATTGGCGTGGAGATTCTCGTAGACATACTTGGTGGACACGCTGATTCCGGGCTTGGCCACCAGAATATTGCAGGGCGGCATAGGCGGCAAGGGAGTCAGCTTCTCTCCGATTCCCTCTGCCAGAGCGGTTCCCCGCATAATGCAATAGGGTACGTCTGCCCCGATCTTCACAGCCCGCTCCATGAGCTGCTCCTGGCTTAAGCCCAGACCGTACATACGGTTCAGGCCGTATAAAACGGCTGCCGCGTCGGAGCTTCCTCCCGCCATGCCTGCCGCTACCGGAATATATTTCTTCAGGTCAATGGAAAGTCCGCCCCGGATGTCAAATTCCTCAAACAGCAGATTCGCAGCCTTATACACCAGGTTATTTTCATTTGCGGGCAGATAATAAAGATTCGTTCTGACCCGGATTCCTTCTTTGTCCTGCTTTACCAGCGCAAGACGATCAAAAATACGCACTGTCTGCATAATCATCCGCACGTCATGGTAACCATCTTCCCTTTTACGGAGCACGTCCAGACCCAGATTAATCTTTGCCAGTGCCTTTAACTGCATCTTATCCATAGTATTGTACTTCCTGTGTTTTTTGTATACACAGTATAACAAAAACGGGGGTAAAATGCAAGAAATCTTTACCCCCGACCCTTTTGTTTTTCCCGTTTTTATCCCAATTCCTTTACCAGGATCAGCTTCCTTCCCGGACGGATTTCCTCCGGCGTACAATCATTCATTTCACAGATATGCGCGCCGGTGCTGCGACAGCCCCTGGCGATATCCCAGAGGGTGTCCCGGGGCTGTACTGTATACAGGGTAAAGGCCGGCAGCGCCTTCAGTTCTTCCGGATTAAGGGGCTTCTCCGTTACCTCCTTCACCGACTCCACGCTTTCCTTTGCCAGTACCAGCAGATTCAGGAGTATCACGGCCTTCACCTCCAGCTCCCCGCCGCCGACCATATCTACCGCCAGCTGATCCAGCATACAGTCCAGATAACGCACATGATTTTCTGTGATTCCCGGCACATCTATCTGATGCTCAAAGGGAATATTTTCCTTTTTGCGCAAAATGGGGTGGCTGTCGTCGGAGGTGATGTACAATATCTCTACCTGTAACGCACCCTCTATCCGCAGGCCCTGCTCACTGACCCGGCAGTCGTCCAGCCGTACCTCGCCGCTGCTGTGGCAGATCTGCAGGATCTGTGTCTCCGGATGGTCGGCCCGGATCCGCCCGGCTGCCCGGCACCGGGAGCTGCTGCAGATCAGAAGACGTTCATAATCCGCCCGTTCCTTTACCGGTATCAGCTCCTTTTTCAGACTATACAGATCGGTAATGACGTCCAGCTCTTCTTCCTCATACATCCGGATATCCAGACCCAGCACCGTATCCACATGAAGCACCCGCAGCTCGCCGTCGTAATCTGGCTTCACCTCCAGCTCTGCCCCGGCCAGGCGAAGACCCAGGCCTGCGGCCACGCCTTCCCGGCTTCCGCTCATATCCAGCCGTGTGCTGAAGGGAAGGCTCTGCTCCAGCCAGCCCATCTTCTGCTCCTTCTCGCACTCATACAATACAAATACCAGCAGCTCCCCCTTGACCAGAAGCTCCTCCTCCCCGGGACGGACTTCCATACTCCGCAGGCTCACATCCTGCCAGATCAGCTTCCCTATATTCGGCTTGTTGGCAGGAAGAATGATTTCATCCCGGACCCGGCAGGTATCCTTTTTCTGTACCGTCAGGACTGCGGCCTTCAGGTGTTCCGTCCGGATCTCTGCCTCGCCCTCCTGTGCCTCTGTGGGCAGTTCCTCCTCTGCCAGCTCCTCTACGGTCACCTCCAGCGTGCCCACTGCCCGGATTCCGATTTTCCGGGAATTGATCAGGACGGCCGAGATATCCTCCAGCGTCCAGGTAAGCTTCAGGCTGTCTCCGTCCCGGGCTGTCTCCACATTCAGGGCTTCCTCAAAGGGAATCTGTCCCCGGACGCTATGTAGTCCGCTCTCCTCCAGATCGTCCATATAAAGCACATCGAAATTCAGTTTTCCCTGCACCAGCGCCCGGCCGTTTTCCGCCCGGATCTCCCCGATTTCCAGCGTTCCCTTTTCCTGCACCAGCATTCCGGCGTCCGGCATGGTTTCCGAAATATTATAATCCTCATCCAGCGTCATCTGGCTGACTGCTTTTCCCTTCTGCCTGGTCATGCGGATGGTTTTTCGGACAAGCTCCATTTCTTGTACCTCCCAGTTTCCTTTCTACCAGTCTATGCGCCCCTCTGCCCAAATACCACCAGTCTATGTTCTTTAATTTGGAAAATAACCCCGTAATCCTTGTTTTTTAACGGCTTTTTTATTATAATAGCGAAAGGTGGATTTCCACCCCAAGGAGGATTATTATGCGTTTAAAAATGACTACCACCGAGGATCCGGTCAACTACCGGTACAGCGGCGTTCTGGCTCACCCCACTTCCTTTCCCTCTCCGTACGGAATCGGTGATTTCGGAAAGGGTGCCTATGATTTTATAGATTTTCTCGCAGAAAGCGGTCAGCACCTGTGGCAGATCCTGCCCATGGTACCCATCACTTCCTTCGGAAATTCCCCCTATCAGGGATATTCCGTATTTGCGGGGGAACCGTTGCTCATTAGCCCGGAGCTGCTTTTGAAGGCCGGACTTCTGGAGCAGGCTGACCTGTCACAGCTTCCTGATTTCAACCCGGACCGGGTAGACTATGACCGGGTACGGGAATATAAATACCCGCTCTATCAGAAGGCCTATGAGCGCTTTGCCCATTCTGAGAACAAGGAGCTTCAGAGGGACTACGATACCTTCTGCCAGGACAACGAGGACTGGCTGGCAGATTACTGCCTGTACATGGCCCTGAGGGACGAACAGGACGGCCTTTCCTGGACCAAATGGCCGGAATCCCTGCGGAATCTGGACCGGCAGAACCGGATCTTCTGGGAGAAAGAGCTAAAGGATCAAATCCACTATCAGGCCTTCCTGCAGTTTATGTTTTATACCCAGTGGCATACTCTGAAGCGCTATGCCAACGATAAGGGAATCGCCATCGTAGGCGATATTCCCATCTTCGTATCCCCCGACGGCGCAGACGTCTGGGCCAACCGCCGTCTGTTCCAGGTGGATACCAAGGGCTATCCCTCTTCCGTAGCCGGAGTTCCCCCCGACTATTTCAGCGCCACCGGCCAGAAATGGGGCAATCCTCTCTATGACTGGAAGGAGCACAAAAAAGAGGGCTACCGTTGGTGGATCCAACGGGTAAAGCACCAGCTCGACCAGGTGGATTACGTCCGTATCGACCATTTCCGGGGCTTCGAGGCCTACTGGGAGGTTCCGGCAGACGCGGAAAACGCCATGACCGGTGAATGGAAGAAAGGACCGGGCGCAGAACTGTTCCTGGCTATTCAGAAGAAGCTGGGCGATGACCTGCCCATTTTTGCGGAGGATCTGGGTCTGGTTACTCCGGAGGTCACAGCGCTCCGGGACCAGTTTGGTTTCCCGGGCATGCGGATTCTCCAGTTCGCCTTTGAGGGCGGCGAGAGCAGCTTTCTGCCCCATCAGTTTGATACCCGCAACTGCATCTGCTACACCGGAACCCACGATAATGACACCACGGTGGGCTGGTACCAGCATACGAGCGACTACGCCCGTGATAAGGTACGCCGTTACATGAACACGGACGCTTCCAGCGTCAGCTGGGACTTTATCCGTATCTGCCTGGGCACCATTGCCCGGTACGCGATTTTCCCGGTACAGGATCTCCTGAAGGCAGGCAGCGACTGCCGCATGAATACGCCGGGAACCGCAGAACATAACTGGGAATGGCGGTTCCGCGAGGGAAGCTTAAATTCCGGCATGGCCGGCGGACTTCGTCAGATGACGGAGCTGTTCGGACGATAGGAGGCCTTTATGATTCGATTAATACTGGTAGCCCTTGTTTTATTCGGCTTTCTGATTCTGGGAATCCCGGTGCTACTCATCGAGTGGATCATCGGAAAATTCAATCAGCGCGCCAAGGATTACAGCTCTCTCCGCCTGGTGCAGGGAGCCTTTAAGCTGATTCTTTTCATGACCGGCGTAAAGCTTACCGTCATCGGCGAAGAGCATGTGCCGAAAGATCGGGCGGTTCTCTATGTGGGCAACCACCGCAGCTATTTTGACGTCGTTATGACCTACGCCCGCTGTCCCCGCCTTACGGGCTATGTGGCCAAGGTGGAGATGCTGCGCTATCCGCTTTTACGGGACTGGATGAAGAACCTGTACTGTCTGTTCCTGGACCGGGGGGATATCAAGGCCGGACTGAAAACGATTCTCAAGGGAATCGAATATATAAAAAACGGAATTTCTATCTGTATTTTTCCGGAGGGTACCCGCAACCATCACGACGAGCTTCTGCCCTTTAAGGAAGGAAGCATGAAGATGGCAGAGAAGACAGGCTGTCCCATCATTCCCATGGCCATCACCAATTCCGCGGAGATCTTTGAAAATCATATCCCGTTTATCCGCCGCTGCCATGTGATTCTGGAGTACGGCGAGCCGATTCTAGTTTCCGAGCTTTCCAAAGAGGAGAAGAAATTTCTGGGCGCTTACACCCAGCAGAAAATTCAGGCAATGCTGGATAAAAACCGGGCACTGCTGTAGATAGGAGGATCTTATGAAAATCGTAGTTTTAGCTGGAGGAACCAGCACCGAGCGTGATGTGTCCCTGATTTCCGGAAGCAATATTTACCGCGCGCTGAAAAAGAGAGGCCATGAGGCTATCCTGGTGGATCTGTACCTGGGCTATGAGGGCGCGCTGCCTGTCAACGAGGATCTTTTTAAGGCCGACGTGGAATGGGATAAGGACGTAACCGCCATCTCTGCCGAGCAGCCGGATCTGTCTCATCTGAAGGAGCTTCGCAAGGACGGCGGCAAGAGCCTCTTCGGCCCCAATGTGCTGACCCTCTGCAATATGGCCGATATCGTATTTCTGGGACTCCACGGAGCCAACGGCGAGGACGGCCGCGTGCAGGCTGCCTTCGATCTGATGGGCATTCCTTACACCGGAACCGGATACTTAAGCAGCGCCCTTGCCATGGACAAGAGCCTGTCCAAGCAGCTGTTCCGGGCCGCCGGTATCCCCACGCCCAAGGGAATCACCGCGAAAAACGGCCAGCAGATTGACCCGGCGTCTGTGCCCTATCCCTGCATGGTGAAGACCACCTGCGGCGGATCCAGCGTAGGCACCTACCGGGTAGAAAAGCCGGAGGATCTTCCGAAGGCCCTTGACGACGCTTATTCCTTCGGAGATGACGTTATCATCGAGCAGTTTGTGTCCGGCCGTGAGTTTTCCGTAGGCGTCGTGGACGGCAAGGCTTACCCGATCATCGAAATCGCGCCTATTCATGGCTTCTATGATTATAAAAATAAATACCAGGCGGGAAGCACCATCGAGACCTGTCCGGCGGATCTGCCCGCGGATCTGACCCGGAGCATGCAGCATTACGCCGAGATGGTCTTCGAAGCCCTGGGAATGCGCTCCTACGCCCGCATGGACTTTATGCTGGATACCGAGACACTGGAAATGTACTGTCTGGAGGCCAACACCCTGCCGGGCATGACGCCCACCAGCCTGCTGCCCCAGGAGGCCGCCGCTCTGGGTATGTCCTTTGAGGATCTGTGCGAGGAGCTTATCCGGGTTTCTCTGAAGCATAACGAGGTATAAGATAATGAAACATATGTCTTTAGCTGAAATCGCAAAAGCCTGCGGCGGCTCCTATGTGGGAGATGACGGCTTAAAATCTGTCGAAGTCACAGGCGTTGTCATTGACAGCCGAAAGGTGGAGCCGGGCTTCCTCTTTGCCGCCGTTAAGGGCGAACGTGTGGACGGCCACAGCTTTATCCCTTCCGTCTTCGCCAAGGGCGCTGCCTGTGTGCTCTGTGAGGACGCGCCGGATCATCCGGCCGGACCTTATATCCAGGTAGCTTCCACACTGGAGGCCTTAAAAGATCTTGCCGCCTATTACCGCAGTACCCTGACCATACCGGTGGTGGGAATCTCCGGCAGCGTGGGCAAGACCAGTACCAAGGAAATGATTGCCTCCATTCTGGGACAGCATTTTCACGTACTGAAAACCGAAGGCAATTTCAACAACGAAATCGGCCTGCCCCTGACCATTTTCCGTATCCGCGAGGAGCACGAGGCGGCTGTCCTGGAGATGGGAATCAGCGACTTCGGAGAAATGACCCGGCTTGCCCGCATGGCAAAGCCCACGGTCTGCGTGCTGACCAATATCGGTCTCTGCCATCTGGAGAATCTGAAAACCCGGGACGGCATTCTGAAGGCCAAAACCGAGATGTTTGAACAGGCCATGCCCGGCGCTCAGATTATTGTAAACGGCGACGACGACAAGCTGATTACCCTGAAGTCCCGGACGCCGAAGCCGACTTTCTTTGGGCTGGATTCTTCTCTGGATCTCTATGCGGAGCATGTGGAAAATCTGGGACTGGGCGGCAGCCGCTGCGACTTCGTGACAAAAGCGGGCCGTTTTACCGCGCTGATTCCGATTCCGGGCCACCACATGGTCTATAACGCGCTGGCAGGTACAGCCGTGGGTCTGGCGCTGGGACTGACGCTCCGCGAGATTCAGGCCGGAATCGAGGCGCTGAAGCCGGTCAGCGGACGCAATCATCTGATTCATACGGAGAAATGGGATATTCTGGACGACTGCTACAACGCCAACCCGGTATCCATGGCAGCTTCCCTGGACGTTCTGACCAACGCCCTGGGACGGAAGGTGGCCATTCTGGGCGATATGGGCGAGCTTGGCGAAAACGAAAAGCTGCTCCATTATAACGTAGGCTGCCATGCGGCAGACGATCAGATCGACGCCATCTTTGCCGTAGGTGAGCTTTCCCGGGAATTGGTAAAGGGCGTACAGGCAAAGGATCCGGAAGGCCGGCTGATCTGCAGACATTTTGCTGCCAAAGCGGAGCTTCTTACGGCCCTGCCGCTGCTTCTTCTGCCTGGGGATTCCATTCTGGTAAAGGCCTCCCATTTTATGGAATTTCCTGAGATTGTAGAATGGCTGGAGCGCCACGGGAACTAAAAAAATACTTCTTACGCCAAAAGCAGGCCGGTCACTGATTGCCCGGCCTGCTTTTTATATTATTCAAATAACCGCTTATTTTAATCCTGCTACCAGTTCCTCATCAACCTTTGCGTCCGGAGTCAGTTTGTAAATAGCGATGTAAATGATAAAGGAAATTACCATTGCCACCAGACCTGCCGGAAGATCCAGAGGAAGCTGGACCTTGTACTGGAATACGAATCCGAGAATTGCTCCAATGATAAAGGAAATTACTCCTGCCCAACGGAAGTTCGGATGCTTGTTTAACAGCTCCATATTGTATTTATCTTTGTTCTTTCTTCCGATGATAAAGTAGTCAGCAAGAATCGGGGCACAGAGAGGTGGGGCCATCGAACCCAGAATATTGATAAAGTTTGCAAAGAACAGCTGATAGAACGCAAAGGTTCCCAGAATCGTTCCCACACTGCCTGCGATAATAACCAATTTTTTACGCGGCACTCTGACACCCAGAGCATTCAGAGATGGGCCTGTATATAGTGCGTTACAGTAAAGCTCGCTGTTATCGGTGGTCCACAGTGCAGTGGTCCATACTACTACGCCCAGAATTGCAACCAGCAGGTTTACGCCCAGCATCCAAAGCACATAGTTAAAATCGCCGATATGTACCGTTCCGATATATCCGACGATATTCAGAATCGGATTGGTCAGAATAAAGCAGGCTGCCGCACAGCCCCATACTGCTTTTACACTCTTATTGAAGCGGAACATATCTACGCCCATAACTGCGCCTGCAATCCAGCTTCCTACTACTGCGGTAATCGCCTGACCCATACCCAGACCATGAAGACTGCTTGCCTCGTCCAGAAAGCCACCTACGCCGCCAGCCTGTACTACAAAAATCACACCTACTACGACCGCAACAATCAGAATCAGCGGTGCAAAAACATCGGATACCTTTTCAATCGCACCCATTCCGCGTACTGCGGTATAAGTAAATACAATGCCCCAAATCAGGCAGGCAATCGTAACCTCCAGCGTAATCGGAGCTACACCCGTAAAGCCGTACTGAGACGGATCAAATACGATAATACCTGTAGGATTGCCGATAAACGCTCCCCAGATGTCTCCAATCATTCCCAAAATACTAGAAAACCATCCAAGGGTCAGCAAAGCCATAACTGCCATGGGAATAACACTTCCCTTATAGCCATAAGAAAAGCGTGATAAAAGCGACAGATTTAAACCTGTCTTCTGAGCTACGATACCAAGGAAACAGGTGATCAGATACAGGGCACCCATGCCCAGAATAACCGCAAGCATAGCCTGTGCAGGCGGCATTCCACCGGTTCCGCCGTAACCGCCCAAAGTTCCACCGATAATCAGACCGGTTACTGCATAACCAAATCCAATCCATACCATGAACTGACTTTTTGTGGAACGACGTGCCGTAACCGGAACCGGTTCCAGCATAAATTCTCCATCATCATATTCCGACTCCTGGGGACCTTTTTTCACTTTGTTTTCATCCATAAACCTCTTTTCCTTTCTGTTTTCTTAGTTTCATTCATCCTGCTCTGTTGTTCGAAAAGAATTTCCTCTCAGACTGCATATATGTATATCAGATGTATATCACAGAAATACATTCCTCGTCAATAGCTTTTAGATAATTCAGCAAAAAATAGCATTTATACCAATAAGTCTGCTTTATTTTCGTAAATATTTCTGTCAATTTCTCATTGATCCTTTTGATTATTGCACTTATAATAAACTTAAATTCATTTATCCCTGTCTGTTCCCACTGTAAGAGGAGACATTACTCTATGGCATTAACCACGCAACCCAAAAATCTTTCTACAACAGAATCTATTCTGGATCAGCTGCGAAACGACATCAACAATTTTGTCTATGACGAGCAGTTTATTACAGAAGCTGCGATATCCACACGCTTCCAGGTGAGCAGAACGCCTGCCAGAGAGGCTCTGAATACGCTCTGTCAGGAAGGGATCCTTGAGAAAATTCCACGAAAGGGTTATCTCATACGCAAGCTCTCTCTTTCTGAGCTTCAACAGCTCTGTCAATACCGTTCCATTCTGGAATGCGGCGCAGTGGAGTACACGATTCGTTTTGCTTCCGATTCTGATTTGGAAAAAATCTCCGAATTAGCCAATCGAACCCTTGATCCGAAAGATCCGGATTTCAATAATCAGTACCATGAGCTGAATCTGACCTTTCATCTTTCCATTGCCAGGCTTACCAGGAATACCTACCTGATATCTGCCCTGGAAAATGTGTTTAACCGATTGCGTCGGGATCTTCTCATAGACGGCCGCTCCAATCTGGAAAATTCTCTGGATATGCACATACAGCTGGCTGCGGCTATGAAACGCAGAGATCTGGAGCAGGCTCACCGGATTACAGCTGATCAGATTGATTTTGTTGAAAAACGACTTTATTTACATTAACTATGTATCCTGAAAGGAGATTTATATTATGATGAACGAATTATGGAAAATGACGGCACATCAGGTGAAAGAAGCTCACTTCACAAAAGCAATCATCTCTATCGGTTCCTGCGAGGCTCACGGACAGCATATCGCAGAGGGCTGCGATACCCTGGTAGCTTATAAGCTTTCCAAACAAATCGCAGACCAGGTAGACGGCATGATGGTGCTTCCGCCTATTACCATTGGCTACAGTGCCCATTACGACAGCTTCCCCTTCTCCCTGACCTTCAGCTATGACACCACCATTGCTGTCCTGTATGATACCATCGAGTCCGTACTGCGCAACGGCATCAACCATATCTTTATTATGAACGGCCACGATGGCAATATCGCCCCCATTGAGATTGCTTCCCGCAAGATCAAAGAGAAATATCCCGACGCGCAGATCGCTGCCCTGACCCAGTGGTGGGTTGCAGCCGGTAATCTGCTCCCGAAGGATACCTTCGAGGTATGGGACGGTCTGGGCCATGCAGGTGAGGGAGAGACCTCTATCGCTTACTACCTGTTCCCGGATTGGTGCGAACCCGAATACGCTACTTGCGTGATCCCAAATCTGCCTTCTGAAGTAGAAATCAAATGGGATTTCTCTGAGCTGACCGATACTGCCCAGACTGGCGATGCCACCAAGGGTACCGCCGAGAAGGGTAAGAAGATGAACGATATAATCGTCGAGCACGTTGTAAAGGCTTTGAAGGAATTAGATGCAACCGGCTGGAAGTACAGACCGGAAAAATAAATCTATTTATCTCAAAAAGGGGAAGCTGCTTTCGCGGCTCCCCTTTTCTCATGTACTTTTTATTTTATAAATCCGTCCTGCACGATATCCTGAATCACTTCCGTCGGAATGGTGAATTCCACGCTGCCCATGCTCATGGGAGCTACTTCTCCTTCGTCAAATACGATAACCAGCCTGCCCTCCTCGTTGATGTAGAAGGTGGTGTCTGCTGTAATAGACTTGAAATCCCATTCCGGGGTGTCGCTGTCCAGCCAGTAAGTGACATTCTCATCGGCAGCCATCTGCTCCTTCATCTGCTTCCGGATATTCTCACTGATGGGATCGATGTAATTGACCCCTTCCTTGAATATGCCGCTTAAGTTTATCAGCTCTCCGGTCTTTTTATCAATATGGTAAATTTTTACTGTTTCTTCGCCGCTGGCCATGATAACCAGCTTATCAAACCGGATAGAGAACAGACGCTCCGAATCGGTAATCACCTGATAGTCCAGATCCACCGCCTGATATCCCTGGCCGTCTGCGGCCTCCACGTCTGCCTGATACTGGGCAATGATCTCGTCGGTGTATTCCTGGATACTCTGGTTGATGGCGTCGGTGCTTTCCTGATTGACGGTACCGTCTTCATTTTTCACCTCTACCTCCGGCACCTTAACGTCGGCGTACATCTGATTGGTGCTGTCCTGATATTCCCGGAAGGTGACAACCTCCGCGATAGCTCCGATCACCGGGATTTTCGCCATGGCGTGGGCGATATTGGCGCCGGAATTGACCATGACTGTGATTGCGATAAGGGCTGCCGCAACGGCTCCTCCCGCGGTTTTTGTGAAAACGATCGTTTTATTTCTCTTTCGTTCCTTCTTCACCGCCCGGATTCCTGCGTTTACGCGGTTTCGAAGCTCTGCGGGAATGGGGATCTCATGATATTCCTGATTCATTTTCCTTAACCTTTCATCCTTCATAGAGCAATTCTCCTTCCGTTAATTCCACTCTGAGCTTTTTCAGGCTTCGATAAAGTATGGTTTTCACCGTATTCGTATTTTCCTGGAGCATCCGGGCGATGTCCTCCAGCTTCTGATCCTCGAAAAACCGCAGCACAATCACTGCCTTTTCCCTGGGCTCCAGAATATTCAGGGCCTCCAGGGTATCGAAATCCTGATAGGTATCTTCCTTTCCGGTCTCTCCTGCTTCCTCCAGTCCGGTTTCATTCTTTCTGCTGCGGATCAGATCCACGGCAGTATTCATGACAATGCGCCAGAGCCATGTCCGGATATAGGCTTCCTGCTGCACTTTGCCCGCGTTTTTGATGGCCTTGTATACACTTTCCTGTACAATGTCCAGGGCGTCTTCTTCGTTTCTTACATAAGAGTAGGCCAGCCGGTACATGGCTTCATAATTGTCCAGAATCTGGTCTTCTACTTTTTGCTGTAAGGATGCTGTTTTCATCTTCTGTCCCGTTCTCCTTTCCTTCCATTCTATCTGTTAGACGGCAGAAACCTTGAAATAGTTTTAAAAAATATCATTTTATTTCTGCTATAAAAATTACCCCGAAGAAAAGCCTGTGTCAACCGGCATTTTCTGTCAGGGTAATTTCAAATTCTCTCTATCGCTTTTAGAAGCTGTGACCTCCGCCGGAGCTTCCGCCAGAATCACCTCCGCCACTGTATCCGCCTCCGCCGGAATCGCTTCCGCCGCCGGATCCGGAGCTTTCAGCTTCCGTAAACGTGTAGGTACGGATACACTGCTTGGACACCTTCAGTTTAAACCGGTTGGTATCAAAGGGAGTCATCCGCACTTTTTCTTTTTTAACGGTCATACTCCGGGCTACTCTCAGATACAGGTAGTTGAGCAGGAAGCCCAGGATAATCGCCAGGAACAGGTTGTTGATCCGCTGCATGGGCCGCCAGATGCTGCTGCCGGTGAGAAGTCTCTGGCACTGCTCAAAGGCTCCGATGGCACAATCGTCGTAGCGTTTGGCGCTGGCCAGCCGATAGATATTATCTGTAATGGAGTTGGCGTCCCGGTTGCGGATAATATGCCGGGTGGGACCGGTGCAGTACAGATAGATCTCCCTGTGATACATATCAATGGTGAACATGACCACAGGAGCCTTTTTGGAGCTGCCGTAGTATCCCGCGCAGACCTTTTCACAGACCGCTGCCGTAGTGGAAGCCTCCTTTTCCTCTGTGGTATAGAAGATGACGTTGGCGTACTCGGAGATGGGCTCCATACTGGCCAGAACCGCTTCTTTTTCATCGTCGCCCACCAGTTCTGCCTGATCCTCGTAAATGATATCGCACGGTTCCGCCGCCAAAACAGTTTTATTTCCAATGAGCAGAATGCCAAGCCCAATGCCCAATACCACCGCGCAGGCAATCCCCATTTTCCAAAGAAGGCTCTTTTTCTCTACTCACGGTTATGCCCTCCTTTATAAAGCTCAAACTGCGGCATGGGCCGGGAACAGCTTAAGTTGTAATCCCGGATAATTTCCAGAAGCATCAGAATGTCCACGCCGAAGGCCGCCAGGATCACTGCATAATACCACAGATCCTCCACCGGGTTTACATAAGCTGTTACGCCCAGCAGCAGCGTCGCCAACAGGCAAAGCCAGTCTACCGGCAGAGTCCGGGTCCGGTTTTTCCAGAGCTTCGTCCGCTTCGGCGTATCCTTCAGAATGAGCACCAGCTGGAACACTGCGGATACCAGCGCCAGGAACACCTTCAGGGACTTGCTGCTCTCCATGTAGGCCGTATCACAGAAGGCCACTAAGATAAAGGTAATCAGGAAAATGCCGATGGGCGTACCAATGACAGAGGCCACTATAATCAGCGGAATCTTCCATTTTTCATTGCTCAGGCGTTTCTTCCGGCGCTTCTTCTTTACCCGGTATTCCCGGGCAACCTCTCTCTGATAAAGCCTCTTAATATTGGAATGCCACAGCACCAGGTTAAACAGGGCTGTGATTCCCAGCATGGTCTTTGCCGTAAACATCAGATCCTGAAACAGGCTGAATATCACAAATAACACAGCCGCCAGAATCAGGGATGTGATTGTAAATTTTTTACTGTCCACGGGAACGTCACAGCTGATATTCGCATTTCGCCCGTCGATGGCCGCATAGGCTACACGCCCTCTGTTCCGATAGGACATGAACCAGACCGGTTTCAGCACGTCGCCCGCATAACGGGTATGCAGAACCGGTTCCCGTTTGGCCCGGGTGACATCCATACCGGCCAGGTTAGCATTTAACTGATCCTCCAGCTTCTGTCCGGCCACAGTCTCGGCATACGGCTCATAGACCTCCGGCGGTACGTCGGCAGTGTCCGCATAGAAACCGCAGAGAAAGCCCGGCGCGAAAACCCGGCCGCTTCCCCGGTCAATCCCGTCCTGAATCCACTCGCTCTGCTCGTCCGGAAAAGAGGAAGAAGCCGCATGGGTGATATCCGTCACCTTTCCGGAGGCCTCGATATTCATATCCCATTCCTTTACCGTATAGTGCCGTCTTCCTTTTTTCTTGCCGTTATAAGTGGTAGTCTTTCCCTTCATCTGGTACGTGCCCTCCGCCTCCGCTTCATAGGAATGAGAGGGGACGTAGATTCCGCGGAATTCATGCTCCGCCTCCGGATTCTTATACTCCTCCGGCACATAGGCGCACTGATTCACAAAATCCCGGAACCGCTTCCTGCAGTCTGACTTGTCCACGGTAAATGGAAAAATCCGGAAAGGCACTTTGATCTGCTCCGTCCGCTGCTGCAGCACCGCAGACGCGCCGCAGTAGCTGCAAAAGCCCGCAATGGTATGGTCATTGGTGTAAATCTCGCCGCCGCACTGGGGGCAGCGGAAGGCCTGGATCTCGTACAAATATTATCTTCATTTTACCAATTTTTGACGCTTCTGTATAGTTAAAGTTTGACATAAACTGTACAAAGAGCCTCCTTTGGAACATCTTATGTCAACTCTCACTGCTGTCCTGAAAGCCCTGAACCAGCTGCTCTGGGGCTTCCCCATGCTTCTCCTGCTCTCCGGCACCCATCTCTTTCTGACCTGGAAGACAGACCTGATCCAGCGAAGGCTGCCTCTGGCCATCCGTCTCTCCCTGACGCCGGAGACAGAGCCTGATACCGGCGGCAATGGCCTCACTCCCTTCGCCGCCCTTTCCACAGCCCTGGCCTCCTCTCTGGGTACCGGCAATATCATCGGCGTAGGGACTGCCATTGCCCTGGGAGGCCCCGGCGCTGTCTTCTGGTGCTGGATTACCGGCTTCTTCGGGATCGCCACCACCTACGCCGAGGCGCTGCTCTCTCTCCATTACCGTGTCCTCGGGCCGGAGGGAAGCCCTGTCGGCGGGCCCATGTATGTACTGGAATATGTTCTGCGCCGGAAGCGATCCGCCCTCCTGTTCGCCCTCTGCGGTGTTCTGGCCTCCTTTGGGATCGGCTGTGCCGTACAGGTTCACGCCATCTCCGACGTACTTCCGCTTCCGCCCCTGTATACCGGACTTCTCACAGGCTTTTTCACCTGGATCGTTCTTTTTGGCGGCGTCAGAAGTGTGGCCCGGGTCTGCCAATGGCTGGTTCCCTTTATGACCTTCTTCTATCTGACCGGCTGCCTGTGTCTTCTCCTGCAAAATCACCGTTTCCTGCTGCCAGCCTGCCGCCTGATTCTGAAATGCGCCTTCGCGCCCCGGGCTGTCTCCGGCGGCATAGTGGGATCCGGAATGCTGCTGGCTGCCCGTTACGGCGTCGCCCGGGGTCTCTTCACCAATGAAGCCGGCATGGGAAGCGCGCCTCTGGCCGCTGCCGCCTCCCGCTGTTCTTCTCCTGTCCGTCAGGCTCTGGTAGCCTCTACCGCCACCTTCTGGGATACGGTGGTGGTCTGTCTTATCACCGGCCTGGTCATCGTAAGCCATCTGCTGGCAAAGGAGCCTGAGCTATTGACAACAGACGCCGTCCTCTCCGGCGCTGATTTTACCTGGCGAGCTTTTTCCTCACTTTCCCGGTTCGGCCGGCCCATGCTCCTTGTCTCCATCGTCACCTTTGCTTACGCCACCATTCTTGGCTGGTCCTTTTACGGAGAACGGTGTCTGGAATATCTTTTTGGAACGAAGGCCTTTTTCCCGTACCGGCTCTGCTGGATTTTCACTCTGGTGTTCGCGCCGGTTCTGAAGCTTTCCCTGATCTTCCAGATCTCGGATCTGCTGAACGCGCTGATGGCCTTGCCCAACCTTCTCTCCCTTCTGCTGCTGGCAGACGTAATCCGCTCAGAAACCCGCCGGTACTTTGCGAAGGAATCAGACCCATGAGACAAATCAAAAGGGACTGCCGCTTCTTATTCGTGTATCCATAACACTTCAGAAGGACAGTCCCTTTCGGTTCTGATTCGATTTCTTCGTTTCCATGTTTCATTTTCCCGGCTCTTTTATAATACCGGCGCCTCCGAAAAACTCTCATAATACTCCTTAAAGAACTCGTTGATTCTTTCTAAAATCTTCTTCATAAGTCATGCTCCTTTCTGACTCTGGTTTCTGTTTCTTGTTGTCTTTACTGTAGCACCTTGCAATCAGTCTGTGAAATACATATAATAAAAGCATATTCATACTTGAAAAGTATTACAGGGAGGCACTTATGGAACTCAGACATATCCGGTATTTTAAGGCAGTCGCAGACGAAAAGAATTTTACCCGGGCAGCAGAAAAGCTGAATATTGCCCAGCCGCCCCTGAGCCGTCAGATCCAGGATCTGGAAAAGGAGCTGGACACCAAGCTGTTTCTCCGCAGCCCCCACAGTATCTCCCTGACCGAGGAGGGGGAGCTGTTTCTCCAGTATGCCAATCAGATCCTCGACCTGGTCAATAAATCCGCGGAGGAGGTCCGGGAAGTCAAGGAGGGACTCCAGGGTATGCTCTACATCGCTTCGGTCGAGGGCTGCTGTCCCCATCTGTTTTCCCAGTGGATCGCCTCCTTCCAGCAGAGATATCCCCATGTCCAGTACAATCTCTGGAACGGCAATTCCGACGACGTCTATGCCCGCGTGGCCAAGGGTCTCTCCGAGGTAGCCATGATCACTGCGCCCTATAACAAAGAGGGTTTCGAAGTGCTGCCCGTCTGCCGGGAGCCCTGGGTTGCCATCTTCCCCCAGGATCACCCCCTCGCCTCTCTGCCCGGGGACAGCGTGACGCCGGAGCAGCTTCTTCCCTATGATCTGCTGATTCCCTCCCGGGAATCCCGTAAGCATGAGATTGACCAGTGGTTTCTGGAGACAGGCCGCACCCCCATTATCCGGGGCCGTATCGCCCATATGGTGAACGCCTACGAGCTCAGTCTCCATGGCGTCGGTATCTCCATTTACCCGGCCTCCATCTCCTCCCTGCTCCACGGTTCGGAACTCTGCGTAAAAAAAATCAGCCACCCGGACGCCTATGCTTCTTATGCTCTCATCTGGAGCAAGAACCATCAGCTGTCCCATGTGGCTGAGGAATTTATTATGCATGTGGAAAATCAGCTTACGCCGCTGACTTAGCGTCAATCTGCTTCGTAACCTTCTTCATGCAATACAGACAGGTAGGGAAAATATACAGGCAGGCAGATATCCAGGCCGCCTGATCCGCAAAGCAGATAGCCGTATAGCCAAAGGCCCCCACGAAGCCAAGGCTGACCACCGTCCGGGCAATCATTTCGGTCACGCCGGAGAAAAAGGCGCGTCCGGAGAAGCCCAACCCCTGTGCCACCATTCGGGATACATTCAGAATCCCGAGGCTCCAGTAGAAATAACCCATACATCGGAGATACTTGGCGGAAGCATCCAACACCTCCACGTTATCTCTGCTTAAGAACATCATGGACAAAGTCCGGCCGAACAGAATCAGTACCAGGCCCGCAAGAAGTCCGTACCCCACGGACACCGCCATGCCCTGAGACATACCCTGGCGAATCCGCTTTGCCTGACCTGCGCCCAGGTTCTGACTGCAGAATACGGAAGTGGCCGTGGCCAGCGCGTCAAAGGGACACAGGGCAAACTGCTTGATTTTCACAGCCGCCGTAAAGGCAGATACGTAGATACTTCCCAGACTGTTGTTGGCCGACTGCATGACCATACTGCCGATGGCTGTAATCGAAAACTGAAGGCCTGTAGGCAGTCCCATCACCAGAAGCTCCTTCATGGCTTCTCCGTCCACCTCCCGGTTTTCCCGGGACAGCCGCATCAGCTCCACCCGGCGAATGATAAACACCAGGCACAGCAGACCGCTGATGGCCTGGGCTGTCACCGTCGCAATGGCTGCTCCGGCGCATCCCCATTTCAGGACTACGATACAGAACAAATCCAGAAAAATATTTAAAATGGCGGAAAATGCCAGGAACAGAAACGGCGTCCGGCTGTCTCCCACCGCCCGCAAAATAGCAGACAGATAGTTATACAGAAGCGTAAAGGGAAGCCCGATAAAAATTACCATCAGATACGCATAGGCATTTTCAAAAATATCCGACGGCACGGATAAAATACGCAAAATCCAGCCGCAGATCAGGGTGCAGGCCGCGGTTATCACCACGGCGATTCCCGCTGTCAGAACCGCGCCGTTAAAGATGTAGCGGCGCATAGTATCCTGCTTCTCCGCGCCGAAATACTTCGCAATCGGAATGCCGAAGCCCGTACAGCTTCCCATACAGAAGCCCAGCACCAGGAACTGTACGCTGCTGCTGGCTCCGACCGCCGCCAGCGCCTTCGCGCCCAGAGTCTGGCCTACGATGGCCGCGTCAATGATATTATAGGTCTGCTGCAGGAGATTGCCCACCAGAAGGGGCAGGGCAAACTGTAGGATCGATTTTAAGGGATTATCTTTCACCATAGAAACTGTTGACATCTTTTTACCTCATAGAATAAAAAACGAAGAAATAGTACTTTACTGGTTTACTACTTCTCCGCTTTTCTGTCAACATTTTTTTATTTTTTCTCCGGCTCTATCCGGCAGACGGCCCGGCCTTCCCTGGCGTCCAGAAGAAGCCTCGCCCGGTTCTCCGACACATCGAATACCCGGATCATTCCTTCGAATTCCGCCTTATCCGGCCAAAGCTTCGGAAATACGTCCCGGAAGGTATTCAGATATTCCGGCCGATAGATTTTCGTCTTGCTGTTTTCATTGATGGCGCCATAGTAGATATCGGCCTCCACCAGCTCCTGGAACATATGGCTGCCGTAAGACAGGGACGGATTGTATCCGGCCTTGCTGTAGGCCACCTCGCAGATGGCGGAAAAGCAGCTGACGTCCGCGTATTTCACCGGAACGCCCAGCTCCGGCGAAGAGGTGCCGCACCGTCCCGGCGTCAGCAGAAGCAGCTGTTTACTCTGCTTGCTGAAATACTGGTTGATAAGGCCGATTACATTGGCCACCTCCGGCTTTCTGGCGTAGGGACAGTCATAGTATTTCTGGGGATCTACCCAGACAATGAAATCCAGCCTTTCTTCCTTGGAACGCCACATGGAGGTTCTTCTCACATCGAATAAAACCTCTTCCTCCCGGCCCTCTGGCATCACGAATTTCTGCTCCGCCACCTGCCGTAAGGGACGGCACTGGAACAGGTTCAGATGAATTCTTCCGTCCTCGCCCGGCTCCATGGCAAATTCGATATCCACGGGACGACCATATTCCCCCTCCAGCATCTTCAAAATCCGCTGCATCATCTGTATAAAGCCATCGTCATAGGCGATTCCCTGACAGTCCGCAAAAAGCACCGGACGGTACCGGCCCATCTCCTGCAGCCGTTGCTCCGCGTCGGTGTCATGACTTAAAATCAGCTTTTTTCCACGCTCCGGCAAAAGGGGCAGCAGCTCCTCCAGCCAGATGGTTTTGTGCGCCGCCGTCTTCAGATCCAGCACATCCACCTGCCGCTGGGAATATTTATGGCGCTCGCCTGCAGACGAATAGAGATTTCCACGGGCACGATCCAGCGCAATCAGTCTGGGATAGTCTCCGGGGGTACGTTCTACCGCTCTGGTTCCCAGGCCTGCCACGATTCGCAGCATACCGGCCTCGGGATTCATCTCTTCCATCCATTTATAGGGATTGTAGGAACAGCCCATACCGGCCGCCAGAGGGAGGTAGTAACTGCCCATGGGCATACCCTCCACCCTCTGTACCAGTAAGGCCATCCGTTCATCCGTATGGGTCAGGCCGCGGGTTCTGCGGTATTCCACCGCAGATTCGTTCCAGACACTTTTGTATACACGGAACACCGCCGCCTTTAATTCTTCTATCCGTTCGGTTTCGTCTCCCTGGTTGGTGCAGAATACAGATTCATATTTTCCGGTAAAGGCATGGTCGAAGCCATCCTCCAGGGTACTGCTGGAACGAACCACGTAAGGATCCTGTCCCAGGTGCTTCAGCAGTTCCCGGAATTCTCCTTTTGTCCGCTCTGAGAAGGTTTCCTCCCAGAGATATTCCGCAAACACGTCGGAGCCGATAAACCAGGAATGGTGTGGGAGCAGCAATGACTCATATTCGGGAAGCTTTTCTTCTATCAGCTTTCTGGCAAGCAGTACGCCGCAGGCCTTTCCTCCGATGACTCCGTCGCCGACCTTATAGCGCAGGACCGTCCGGTAATCCTCTTCGGTAAACCATTTCACAATCAGCTTTTCCATCCGCGGCTCACGGATCATCAGCTCATTACAAAGCAGCCTTTTCTCCTGAAATTCCAGCGTCTGTCCGCTTTCCAGCTTTTCCCTTACTCTTTTTATTTCCTTCACTCTGCTCATTCCACTCACTCCGTTCGCAGTATACTCTACGCGGGAGAGTAACCGCGGTAATTTACGGCCAGATTGCTCTTGCTTTCTTAGCCTTTACTACACGGTCCACCGCGATCAGGTATGCGCCTGTACGCATAGGAACCTTCTTTTCCTGTGCAATATTGTATACAGCATCGAAGGAGTTGTTCATAATTCGTTCCAGCTTTGCGTTGACCTCTTCCTCGGTCCAGCTTACAGACTGGATATTCTGTACCCACTCAAAATAAGATACGACTACGCCGCCGGCATTGGACAGAATGTCCGGTACGACAGTGATACCCTTGCTGTTCAGAATCGGGTCTGCATCTGCGGCAGTCGGTCCGTTGGCAGCCTCTACGATAAGCTTTGCCTGGATCCGGTCTGCGTTGGAGCCGTTGATCTGGTTCTCCAGTGCTGCCGGTACCAGAACCGTTACCGGAAGCTCCAGAAGCTCTTCGTTGGAAATACGGCTCATGCCGGCTTCCTCATAGCCTGACAACAGGTTCTTGCGATCCTTACCCAGGTATGCCAGAATTGCCGGAATGTCCAGTCCGTCTTCCTTATAGATACCGCCGGAGACGTCGCTGACAGCCACAACCTTCATGCCTTCCTGGTGCAGCAGCTTAGCGGTGATGCTTCCTACGTTACCCATACCCTGTACAGCCACGTCGGTGCCCTTCATCTCCAGACCCATTTTCTTCATCATATTTCTTGTGGTGAACATAACGCCGCGTCCGGTCGCTTCATTTCGTCCCAAAGCTCCGCCCAGCTCGATGGGCTTGCCTGTTACTACGCCGTGTACGCAGTGTCCCTTCAGCATACTGTAAGTGTCCATCATCCAACCCATTACGGTTGCGTTACTTCCTACGTCCGGTGCCGGGATATCCTGTTCCGGTCCGATCAGCGGCATGATAGCTGCGGTAAATCTTCTGGTAACCGCGCGGAGCTCCCGCTCGGAAAGCTGACGGGGATCGCAGACAACGCCGCCCTTGCCGCCGCCAAACGGAATATTAACAACTGCGCACTTAAAGGTCATCCATGCTGCCAGAGCCTTTACCTCGTCGTTGTTTACTGCCGGATGGAAACGGATACCGCCCTTGGCCGGTCCTCTGGAGGTGGAATGCTGGATACGGTAGCCCTCAAATACGCGGGTGCTTCCGTCGTCCATAACCACCGGAACCGATACCTTCAGCTCGCGCTCCGGATACTTCAGCGGTTCGATATCGCTCTCACTGTAGCCCAAAATCTGTGCCGCCTCGTCCATAACCTTCAATACATTATCATAGGGATTGTATGCCATATTGGTTTCTCCTTTCTATTTTACCCCAAAATTTTTCCGTTGCAAATATAAATTTCCTTCTCCTTGTATTTATTATAAAATTGCGGTATGATATTATCAAATATCTATATTTATATGTACGTTATAGTTATTTATCTATATATTTAGATGCTTATACGCTAAAAAAGCCCGTTCTATCGGGCTTTCCAGAAATCGTTATATAATTAACAGGAGGTTTTTATGTTCAGTGGTATGAATTATGTCTATGAGGTCTATAGGACGCAAAGTTTCTCCAAGGCAGCCAAGAATCTCTACATTTCCCAGCCTTCCTTAAGCGCCATGATCAAGAAGATTGAGGCCAAGGTCGGGGCTCCTCTTTTCGACCGGAGCACCAATCCCATCCAGCTCACAGAGTACGGCGAGCAGTATATTCGGATTGCGGAAAAAATCATGGATCTGGAGGACGAATTTGCCTACTCCACGGATAATCTGAACGAATTAAAGACCGGACACTTGTCCATCGGAACCACTTCTTTTTTTGCCTCCTATATTCTGCCCAAATACATCTCACAGTTTTCGGCAGCCTATCCCCACGTCAAGGTGAACCTCTATGAGTCCGATTCCCAGACGCTGGCCCAGAAGGCCTCGGTAAATGAAGTGGATATGGTAATTGATAATTTTCACACCAGCGATGACATCTACTGCCATCGGGTTATCATGAAGGAATACCTGCTGCTGGCCGTTCCGGCTTCCTTCCCCTCCAACCGGCGGGCCACCCGGTATCAGCTTACCTGGGAGGACGTCAAGCGCGACGTACACTTAAATCCTGCGTTTCCCGGCGTTCCTCTGGAAAAATTCAAAGAGGAGCCCTTCGTGACCCTCCGTCTGCCCAACGATACCCGCAGACGTATGGAGGCCATCTGTCAGAACGCCGGCGTGAAGCTGAATCCCATTCTGAAGCTGGATCAGCTCCTAACTACTTATCACCTGACGGAAAACGGCATGGGCGCTTCCTTTGTGGGTGATACGGTCGTCAAAAACCTGTCTCCCAATCAGCCTATCATCTATTATAAGCTGGACGATCCCAATGCGGTTCGGAATGTGACCCTGTACTACCGGAACAACAAATATCTGACCCGGAGTATGTCGGAATTTATTAAGATTGTTCTGGCAAACGCATAAGAAGCCCTATCAGATCCGCTTCGGTCCGGACCTCGTAATCGGGTCTTAGCTCTCCCGCTGCCCTGCGCTCCCGGTGATTGAACCAGACGGTTCTCCAGCCCACGCTTCCGGCTCCCACCATATCATACCCGTAGGAATCACCTACATAGCAGATTTCCTCAGGCTCCAAACCAAGCTTCTCCTGGGCCTGAGTAAAAATCCCCTTCTCTGGCTTTGCAATGCCCAAAGCTCCGGAAATCCAGATCCGTCCCACCGGAATCCAGCGTTCCACATCCAGAGCACGAATCTTATTTCGCTGATGTTCCTCCGGACCGTTTGTAATAATTCCAAGGATCGTTTTCTTCGACAGGGCTTCCAGAAGCTGTTCCATATTCTCCGTCAGGCAGATGGTCTGCTGCTTTTTTTCATACACCTTCTGAAACCGGAGCGCCGTGGGAGTATCTATAATTTTCCCATTATCCTGAAACGCATGTTCCAACCGATAGCTATACAGCTCCTCCTTGGAAATTTCGCCCTTTAGAAACTGCGAATAAATCATATCGTTATATTTCCGGCAGGCCAGGAAGATTTTCTCCGCCTCCATGCTCTCCTCTGTAAAGAACTCCCCAAGAGCCTCTTTAAACGGGAGCGACAAATCATATAAGGTATCGTCTACGTCAAATAAGATCGCTTTTATCATCTGTCTTCTGCCCTTTCCGTAATTTACAGCAACGCCTCATCGTTTGGGCTGATACCGCATGTTTGACACATTATATACAGTCACAAACGCCTTCGGATCCATCTGGCTGATAAAATTCATCAGCTTCTGATACTCTGTCTTATCCACAATCGTGATAATCTCGTTGCGTTTTTTCATATTGTACGCGCCAATCGCCTCGTATATGGTTGCTCCGCTGTGTAAGTCCTCTATGATGAATTTACGCAGCTCTTCTTCCTTTTCCGTAATCACGCAGACCCGGCGTTTGATATTATGGTTAAAAATAAAATGATCCAGTACCATTCCGTTAAAATAAGTTCCCAGAATACTCAGTACCACCGTTTTCTTGTCATACACCAGAGCGGCTGAAAGCGCTACCGCCATTCCGGAAAGCGACATGGCCTTTCCCAGCTCCATATGAAGATATTTATTCATAATCTTGGCCACGATGTCCAGTCCGCCTGAGGACGCGTTCCTGTTAAATAAGATGCTGAGTCCCACGCTCACAACCAAAATATAGCAGAGCACATCCAGCTCCTGACTGTTGGTCAGCGATGTGAAATCAGGAACCAGCTTCTCAAACACTCCGAGAAAGAAGGGCAGCATGATACTGGTATACACCGTTTTTGCCCCAAATTCCCGCCCGCAGGTCAGAAACCCGATAATCAGGAGCACCACATTCAGAACCATGGTAATCACAGACAGGGGCAAGGGTACAAAATTGGACAGCACAATACCAAGACCGGAAATACTGCTCACGGAAGTATGGCTTGGCACCAAAAAGAAATAAACCCCCACCGCAATAATCAGAACCGCCCAGGTCAGGATCGCAATTTCCTTCAGAATGCTTTTCTTCGTCATTTCTTTCCCTCCGACATTTAATTCACTGCCCCTATCATATCATACTCCTCTCCCGCATACCACCCAAAAGAAGGGGGATTTTTCTTACATAATGCACAAATATGCGAAATATGCAGCGTAGCACAGGAGCATTACGATGCCGCAGGGCTTTCTCAATTCCCTGTTCCGGAATGTTCCCAGCCACAGCACCACGCCTGCCCCGATGGCGATTACCGTATCTGCGATAAATTTACGTTCAAAGAGTACGGGACAGATCAGGGCAGCCGTTCCGATTACAAAAAGAATATTAAAAATATTGCTGCCGACGATATTTCCGATGGCGATTCCGGCATTTCCCCGTCTCGCTGCCGTCACAGACGTCACCAGCTCCGGAAGAGACGTTCCCAGGGCGACAATGGTAAGACCGATAAACCGCTCACTCATTCCGAAGCAACGGGCAATGGCAGAGGCTCCGCTGACTGCGAAATCGCTGCCCTTCACAACCAGAATTCCACCAAACACCATCAGAAACAGACATTTCCATACTGGAAAATCCTTCACGGTTCCCTCTTCCCCGGCATTCTCTTTTCTGGCCATCACAAAAAGATAGCCCAGATATGCCAGAAAAAAGATCCAGAAAATCACGCCCTCCGTAAAGGTAATCCGGCCGCCGGTTATTCCGAATCCCAGCAGGATCGCCGTAACCGCAAGCATGAAGGGAATCTCATAATGAAGCGTAGAACGCTGGACCGCCACATTGGTAATTACTGCCGTGATTCCCAGTATAATCAGAATGTTTAAAATATTACTGCCGACCACATTTCCCACCGTGATACCTGCGTTTTGCTGCATGGCCGCCGTGACACTCACCGCCGCCTCCGGCATACTGGTTCCCATGGCCACAATCGTAAGCCCAATCACCAGCTGCGGAATTCCCAGCTTTTTCGCGATACACGCCGCTCCCTCCACAAACCAGTCCGCTCCCTTCACCAGGAACAGAAAACCTGCCAGTAAAATCATAACCTGCCACAACATCATTCGTACCTCTCTTTCTTTGTTTTCTGTCACAGCAGGAGAAATGGATAAAAAAAGAGACTCCTACTGCAGCTACAGTAAAAGTCTCGCTATTCCATCACTTTCCGAGTTATCTGTTATAACTGTCCTGACGAAGAAGTGAACCGAACTCTGTCGGCAAGCTACTCCCTTTTATCGACTCTATTCTAGCAAAAAGTACTCAAAAGCGCAATCCCTTTCATAAGATGCACTTTATTGGAAGATTCTGTAAGAATCAGGACAATCTTTTTTCCTCCTGGACGCTTAAGCCCCAGAAGCTGGTTACCTCCTCATTTCCGATCCGCCGGCTGCGGATAACGGTGCCGCCCCTGGCGCCTGCCGCGCGGACTGCTTCCATACAGCTTAACTTTATGTAAACCAAAGGTAGACAACTTAAATCTAAAAAAACTATAAAAATGCACCCCCTGAACAGGGGGTGCGAAAATCTATCCTTCTGTAACCATATTCCTAAGTTTTTCCAAATCCGCCGCATCCGGATGGGAGAGAGCCCGGTCAAAATTTTCGATCAGCGCGTCAACATTGGCAGGATGCTCCGGCTGCTCTTTCATTTTCACATAGCGTTCCCGCACGGACTGCGGCATTTTACCCTGGCACATATACTCACCAATCACCCGGTTGCTGGCGTCAACCGACTTTCTCACATTCGCAAGGATACTCTGATAATACGCCTCGCTCCCGCCAAAGCCCGCTGTTCCGAACAGGAAAATCTTTTTATTTCTCAATTTTCCCAGAAGCTCTAACGTGTTCTTATCCGCGCTTCCTTTATCCGTCCAGAAACCCACATAGATCACTTCCGAGCGCAGCTCTTCCGCCTTACCCACGCCGAAATACTCACAGTCCTCCTTCGGCAGCGCCTCATGAATCGTATCGGCAAGCAGCTTTGTATTGCCTGTCAGGCTGCTGAATACAATCGAATAATTCTCTTTTTTCATTCCTTTTCCATCCTCTTTTCTTTACTTCCGGTCTGTATGGTAACCATTTTACTACAAACGGATGGTTTATGGAATCCCAAAGATTCTAGTTTAAAATGTTTCGAATTCTTTCCATGCATTCTGCTACAATTTTCCGGGGCGCCGCAACGTTGATGCGCTGGAAGCCTGCCCCTGTTTTTCCGAATATCTTTCCACTGTCAAGCCATAGCTTTGCATCGTATATGATTCTGCGATCAAGCTCTTCCACATCCATACCGGTTGACCGGAAATCCAGCCAGACCAGATATGTTCCTTCTCCATCAATCATCTTTACGCCCGGCAGATACTCTTCCACATACTTTTTTACATATTCGATATTCTCCCGCACATACGCCATCATTTTCCCATACCATTCGTCGCCTTTTTCATATGCCGCCCTGGTTGCCACTAAGCCCAAAACGCTCAGCTGACTGATTCCCGCCGCGTCGACCTCATGTCTGAATTTTTGTTTCAGCCTTCTGTTGGGAATAAAAATGTTAGATATCAGCATACTTGCCAGATTAAAGGTTTTGCTTGGAGAGGTACAGGTGACAGAGATATCCGCAAATTCCTTCTTCACAGAGGCAAACACCGTATGCTCTCCCTGAAACACAAAATCATTATGAATTTCATCGCTGACTACAATCACTCCATATTTTAAGCAGATATCCCCCATTTTCGTCAGCTCTTCCTTCGTAAATACCCGCCCGGTGGGATTATGGGGACTGCACAGAATAAACAGCTTTATCTGGTGTTCCGCAATTTTCTTTTCAAAATCTTCAAAGTCAATATGATAGCGGTTATCTGTTCCCAGATATAAATCGTTGCTGACAATCACTCTTCCGTTATCTTTGATCACCTCCGAAAACGGATAGTATACCGGCTGCTGGATCAAAACACCGTCTCCCACTTCCGTATAGGCTTTTACCGCCATGGCGAGGGCGAATACCACGCCGGGGGTTTTTATGAGCCACTCCGGCTCAACCTTCCAATTATGGTGTCTGCTCATCCACCCGGCCAATGCGTCAAAATACGCTTCCTGCGCTTCACTGTATCCGAAAATACCGTGTCTTGTCCTTTCTATCACCGCATCCTCCACATAGGAAGAGGTCTTAAAATCCATATCTGCTACCCAGAGAGGCAGCACATCCCCGGGCATACCCCGTTTTTCCGCAAAATCATATTTTAAACAATCGGTTCCTTTTCGCTGAATGATCTCATCAAAATTCAAATTTCTTTCCGGCATCCCCATCCATCCTTTCCTTTTTCATTCCCTGCCAAACCATATCCTATTCTAATGACTGAAATACATCGGATAACTCCGCCAGCAAATCCTCCGCATCCTCAATTCCTGTTGATAATCGAAGGGTACAGGGCGTAATTCCATTTTTAAGACGTACCTCTTCCGGCACATCTGCATGGGTCTGGGTCGTCGGATAAGTCATTAATGTTTCCACTCCTCCCAGGCTCTCTGCAAATTTAATCATCCGTACGCGCTCGAGAATCTGCAGCGCGTGCTCTTTGGTGTCCACATGGAACGTGATCATAGATCCAAAGCCTCTTGCCTGCTTTTTCATCACTTCATATCCCGAATGCTCCGGCAATCCCGGATAATACACTTTTTTAACAATACGCTGCTCATTCAGCCATGTCGCTATTTTAATTGCGTTCTCCTGTGATTTTTCCATACGGATTCCAAGGGTCTTAATGCCTCTTAAGATCAGCCAGCTGTCAAAGGGCGCCAGCCCTGCCCCGGTTGTCTTAATCAGAAATCGAAGCTTTTCCTGTATTTCCCTGTTATTCGTTACAAGGAAACCGGCCAGGGTATCGTTATGTCCGCCCAAAAATTTGGTTCCGCTATGTATCACGACATCCGCGCCAAGTTTTAAGGGATTTTGAAAATACGGAGATAAAAAAGTATTATCCACAATCAACAGAAGCTGATGCTTCTTCGCGATCTCCGCGATAGCAGAAATGTCCGATACATTCATCATCGGATTCGTCGGCGTCTCCAGGTAAATCGCTTTCGTATTTTCCCGAATTGCTCCCTCGATATCATCCTCAGCGCAATCCAGATAGGTAAATTCGTAATGGTTCTTTTTGGAAACATGCTCAAATAATCGAATGCTCCCGCCATATAAATCCGCTTCAACGACAAAATGATCCCCCGGCTGAAAAAGCTCCATTAACAGTGTAATCGCGGCCATTCCGCTTGAAAGCACAAACGCGTCAATCCCGTCCTCCAGGCTGGCAACTATCTTCTCCAGCTGTTCTCTAGTCGGATTTTGCAGCCTGCTGTAGTCATATCCGGTGCTTATTCCGACGCCGGGATGCGCGTAGGTTGCCGTCTGGTATATGGGGTAGCTTATTGCGCCAAAGTTTTCTGTTTTTCCTTCTGCTTCTTCCAAATGAAGACAACGTGTGTGAAATCCTCTGTTCATGTATCTCACTCCTCAAATTTTGAATTACTTTTCTCTATTTCCTATATTTCCTATAGGTTTTATTTTACTAAGCAATCCGGTCCCTGTCAATCCCTATCCTTTCATTCTGTAAAAGAAAAAGAGGCTGTCGCAAAATCATCAAAAACAGATGATTAAGCGGCAGCCTCTGCCTTACGAATCTTTATTTTAACGATTCCACTCCATTACATATTCTTTCTCGCCGGTGAATTCATCCAACTGTTCCGACTGAATCGTGAACCCTTCTCTTTGGTAAAAAGACATTGCCCTGACATTTTTCTGATATACGTTTAACTGTAATCTGCCTTTTTTATCCTTGATATAATTCAACAACGCTTTGCCTATCCCACGGGACTGCATTTTACCGAAAACAAAAATACCTTCTATGTATTCTTCCTGTACACCTACAAAGCCTTGAATTATTTTATTCTCTTCATACACATAAACTTCTGCCTGTGGCAGCATTTTCTTCACGGCTTCATAATTATCGGTCCAGTATTGTCCAGGAATAAAATTATGTGCTTCCAGATTCGTCTTTAACCATAGGTCAGCAACATTATTTATATCTCCATTCTGCAGCTTTCTAATCATAACAATTATTCTCCATCAAATCTGATTCTGGTACAATTCAACATAAAATTCAATCGTTCGCTCGGCTCATAGGATATATTCCATCTGCCGTTCTTTTGTTTTCATGCCCATCTTTTCATAGAAACGCTCTGCCGAAGTATTTCCTGCCCAGACATTCAAAGTTACTTCATAGCAACCCAGTTCTTTTGCCTGTTGCTTCACATATTCAAACAGGCCTTCCCCGATGTGCTGCCCCCGTGCCTGCCTGTCAACACAAAGGTCATCGATGAACAGTGATTTAAAGGGCACCATATTGTTGGAAAAGGGCTGCTCCTTAAGTTGACAGAACGCATAGCCTATACACAAATCGTCCTCATTTACGGCAACGTAGATAGGAGTCTCCGCCTGCTTCAATAGCTCTTCCAGCTCGCAGGAAGTATATTTGGTGGTGCCGGGTATAAAAATATCCGGACGGATCTCTGCATGGATCTGTAATACCTGTCCCAGCAGCATAAGAATTCTTGGGATATCCTTTTTCTCTGCCTTACGAATCTTCATTTTAACTATTTCCCTCCATTACTAAGAATTTATCAATATCAATTTCATCCTATCGGATGAAACTGGATGCAATTGGCATATTCGATATGGTAAAGTATTTATTCAATTCATCAAATGTTGCAGAACATCCGCCACGTCTCGCACATACAACGCTTGCTCCGACCTTCATGGTCTTGTCAAAATGTGAACTGTAAAACAGCCTGGAAGTTGTAGGGCACAATATCCTATCGACCTGCCTTAGCTTGCTTATAAAGCAGAATGCCTTTGATAAGCAATAATAGGAACGTTACTGTTATCGCATACGGCTCTCTCGCCATAGCCAAAAACAAAACAGCAATTATACTGAGTCCTACAGAGATGAATGTAACCGCTTTTTTGTCTTTTTCAAATTTGAAATAGACCATTAGTATTTTCACAATTCCGGTAATCGTCAAGCTGATAAACAATACCCAATAGATTCTGATTATGAAAGCATTGCCATCTACATACCCAAAGAGATTTACCGAATAGATATATCCATTGACCGGTTTGGAATACAGCGGAAGAAATATCAGCATCAACGAAAACAAGTCAACAAACCCCAATAACAAATCGCATATACGATTGAGATTTGATTTGTTTTCTTTTTCTGCTATGAAAATCAATTGTTCTCCAGATAACAAATCATCAATTGATACAGAAAAATAGCCGGATATTTCCTTTAATGAATCTATACTTGGGTATCCCCTTCCGGACTCCCATTTTGAAATAGCGGTTCTGGAAACAAATAGTGCCTCGGCTAATTCTTCCTGTGTCAAGCCTCGACTTTTTCTTAATTCCTGAAGCTTTTCATGAAATTCCAAAACCTGCACCTCCCATACGGATTCTATTTTTCTTTTAATGCCAGCACAACTACCGCTTTATAAAGCTTAAACAATCCGGCACTTAGCAGTTCACCGCCTATGTATCCGTAAACCAATGTACTCCGGAAACCAATCTCCCAGTCACCATGAATACCGAAAAAGCGATTGCCGCAATCGTTATGATTTGTTTCACCCTAATACCAGAAAGTCTACGCTGAATTTGCTCGATTAAAACAGGCATTACACTTAATACCAACAAAGTAGTTGAGGACGGATAAGAAGCCTCTATCCTTCCTTCTATTAAAATCGGTCTGTAATTGATTGGGATCATTTCAAAAATCGCATATGCCAAGAACACGATGACAAAATACACACCCAAAATCATGATATCTGCATCCACCCTGAAAAGGCTTCTTCTTTTGAGCAACTGTACCAGTCCAACCCCTGCGAAAACAAGGCATATTACAACAGGCACCAGCCCCATCCAATCGGTAATCGTGTAAATTGCCATGTTTACCCCTGTAAAATGGTGAAACCAGCAATTGAATGTCGCAAATCCAATACTTGTTCCGTTTTGACCAAGCGGCTGCACATCAACAGTCAGAATCAAAACTGTCCATACTGCAAACATTGCAAGGGATATGCTTCCCATCAGCAGACTCTTTTTTTCGCTCTTATTCATAATTTTACATCCTTTCTGTTTTGGCTTGTCCTTCCGACAACTTCACCCTATCAAAAAGTGTAAAACTATGAAAGAAACGCTCTTTCACATGCGTGATACGATTCGTATCATTCCCGCAAATGCTTGTTTTTCGATGTTTTTTGATTTTCTATCTCTCTAAATGCCGATTTTTCAATTCAAATAACTTTTTCATATTAAATACAGTCTGTCAACCGATTAAGACTTTCAAAATCAACAAAGTTAACTTCCTGATTGTATGTTTCAATCATTGCTTTTATCTCTGCGGTTTTTTTCTCTTCCGGTAATCCGGCTGCTTTCTTATAGAGTAATCCCATCATTGTTTTGTGTTTAAGATTGAGACAGGAATAATCTATTCCACCTCTAAGATGAAAAATATATGCATTTTCATACAATTCCTTTGATAACTGCCGCTTCATACTGTTTTTAATCTTATCTGTATTTTCTGTATCTGCCGGGTCTGCTAATCCAACTGTGGCAATTATTATTTTTTTCTTCTGACATTGTGAAATCTTTGCAAGGGTTTTCTTCATTCCTAAAACACCACCTGCATACAGACTACCAATATATACAACTGTATTATACTGATCTATATCTGTAACATCTTTATAACTCTTAATTTCAATGTTAGTTCTTTTTGCGAGTTCTTCCGCATATTTTCTGGCGGTTCCATATTGTGAACCATAAATAATAATTTTCATTTTCCCGACTTCTTCATCTTAGGAGCAATAAGCAACACTACTGTCACAAGAAAATATACACCATACAGTAGCCAAGTAATTGTATTGTTCCAAGGGAAACTCTTTTCTGGATGATTCAATGCACACATTATAAATACAATAGCTATGATCAGCATTATCAAACCGATAATCCTTGACATACTCTTTTTCATGTAAAGCACCTCCTCGTCAAACTTGAAGTTGTCAGTCCACAATCTCATACCCTGCGGCTTCCAGAATTTCTAATCCTCTCTGATAATTTTCGCTTTTTATCAAAACATAATCTGTATTATAAGTGGATACAGCGAAAATCGAGATCTCATGATTTGCCAAAATTACAGCAATTTTCGATAATATTCCAACCAGCGAAAAATCCAAAATGCCCTGAATGCGAAAAGCTTTCCATCCATCATCGCACCGAACAGCATTGGCTGGAGCTTCGCCTGTAGCGCATACAAGTGATTTCTCTTCGTCAGTCTTTCCAATAAAGCAATATTGAGACTCAAAATTCACAAGTGAATAATCTTCTACTTGGCAGACTGAGAAGTCTTGATGAATTCTCTTTAATTCCATAAAAGCACCTCCACAAATTCAAATTTGTACACCCCTATTCTACTACAAAACCGTCCTTTATGAAAGCCTCTTAATCTTCTCCCTGGCCTCATACAACTCCTTATCCTTCGCCATCAGGTATTGCAACAGAAAACTATAATCATCATCCGAAATCAGGCCACTGGCACCATATCCAATAATCAATCGAATGAATCGCTGCTCATTTTCCGGTAAAGAATCAAGGGTCTGCCAAAGCAGATAGACCTCTGTTGTCAATTTTAATTCACTATCCATTTCTATATTTACCTCGCTTAAACTTATCTTTGACACTTAGTAAATGTCATTTGTATAGCAATCCTATCATACACTATAAGAAAAGTAAATGACATTTAATAATTGTCAAAAGGTGAGCTATGTATAAGAACAAAATCGACAACATGAATAACCTCTCTGGTATTGCTATCCGTAATCTTCGTATAGAAAAAGGCTGGTCTCAACGAGAACTGGCTGACGCTTTGCAGCTTCTTGGCCTGGATTTGGACAAGAATGCTATCCAGAGAATTGAAGCCCGGAAACGGTTTGTCACGGATATTGAATTAACCTATTTTGCTAAAATCTTCGAAGTTGATTATTCCGTTTTACTGGATTCCCAAACAGAATGAAATCCCCCAGGACACTCTCCTGAGGGATTCTTCACTATCTGGCTCCTCTGCTACTGCTATGATAACCTCTGTATTCTTCCTTGGCCTCCGTCCTTTTCTTTGCTTCCCGGATCTGCATATCCATAAACCCTTTCGCTTCTGTCCTCTCCTTCCATTCTTCTACTGCATCCCTATACGCTTTGTATTCATTCCGAGCTTTCTGGTATTCTTGCATAAACTCCTGGACTGTTTCATAGCCATACTCTTGAACTATCCTTGAAAGTCTCTGTTTCATGCTGATACTTTCTCGTTCCAATGCATCTTTCCACCTTTGCACCGTACCTCTTTCTTTTCTATGAAACACTCCCGTTAAATGAGATAGGTTTTCTTCAGCTTTTTTGATTTCCCGCTCATTCTTTAAAATAATACCATTACAACTATCTAATTCATCCTTTATTTTTTCAAGCTGTTGGTATTTGGCTGCAAGCGGGCTTCTTACCGGAAACTCCAGTCTTTCTTCTTTCGCCTCCGCTACTCTTTCCCTTACCCTCTCAATCAGCTCTTTCAGCTTGAAAACTGCCTCGAAAAGATATAGCAAAAACAGCTCTGGCCTTTTTCCTCTCCTATCGATACTCGCTTTTATCTCTTCCGAAATACACTCCCGCTTTATCTCCCGGATCTGTTCCTCTGCCGCTCCGCTGACCAATGCCTGATCCACCGTAGCATTCCACTCCTTCCGCATTTCATTATCCTTTGCTATCTCCTCGGCCTTGGGATTGTTCTTTCCAATTTTCTTAGTAGGCAGATACAGGCTGCCATGCCCGAATACCTGCAGCTTCTGCTTCTCGTCTGGCACTTCCTGATTTATCAGTTCTGTGTAAGAATGCTTCACTTCATCCAGGAAAGCCGCCGTTTTAAACCAGCTGTTCTTAGCTTCAAATAGCTTTTTTTCGTAAACCTCTCCCTTTTTTATGACGCTGCAGCCCGGCCTTATCTCCCCATTCTCGTCTAATATCTCTTTCTTCGTCCTGACATGGACGCCTCGTTCATCATAGAACATGTTTCTGGAAGCCACCTTTACAATAGGCTCCTTCAACTTCTTCCGCTCCGAGAAAATCAGGTGGATGTGGTAGTTGGTCTTTCGCTTATTGTGGTGCAGCGCCGCAATACACTCCACTCCGTACTGTTCTTTAAAATGGTCTGTAAATAACGCTAATACATAGCGGCGGGGATAATACTCCGTAAAACTCTCTGGCAAGGCAATAATCAATTCCCTGGCTTCAATACACTGGCCGTCTGTCCCGCTCTTCCGGAATTCCTCTTGATTGCATTTTGCCAGTTCTGACCAGAATTTCCGCTCCGTAGTTTCATACACGGCATAGAGATTTTCCTGTCTGGCAGGACTGGCGATATAGTTAATCCTGCCCTTTACGTTTGGCAGCTTCGATAACTGAATAAATGAATTTCTCGCTATAAGCAACACCATCTTTCTTTGTGAGTAGGCGCTCCGGTGCCTGTTTACGAACTTTCTGCCTTTCGGCAGCTAAGCCCCCTGCAAGGGCGAAATACACAGAGCATAAACGAAGTTTGTGCGATGGGTGTATTTCGCTCTCAAACGCCGAGGGCTTCTAAATCCTTTCCCGGAGCAGCTTCAAACTCCCGTCTTCGCCCTGTGACTTCCGTCCTGGTTGTCTTTTACGGGAGCGTGTCACGCTCTCGTTTCTCTGTGAACAAACCTCATTTTCTATTTATCATACATAAAACACTCTGCTATACTGATGTTGTATTTACATCGAAATAGCAGAGTGTTCCTGTTATCTTGTGCCTCTACCGTTGCCGCTGCTGAGGCTCTTTTCTTTTTGGTTGTTCAACATATCCGCTACCTTCCTCTGCTGGTTCGGATACAGATGGCCGTAGGTATTCAGGGTCATTTTAATGTCTCGGTGGCCCAGGCGTTCTTTGATAATCAATGGCTCTACTCCCTGATGAATCAGATAAGCCACGTGTGTATCATGTTCTAAAGGATAATTCTAGGACACACAACAATTTACCAATACAACCGGCTTATCTGTAATAAAAACGAAAGGACGAAAAGCTATGAAACTTATATATGCTACATATAACCAGTACTGCAATAGTATAGATATAACCACTTTTGATAATATGCTTCTTCGCATAGATTGTAGTAAGGCGGAGGAAGGATTGAAGATCACACCAAATTCACAGTGCGCATTAAATGCTCTTGCGATTGATGAACCTATGGAGTATGCACGCTTAGTGTTGGATGGAGAAATGCAAGCTTGGATTGATGCAGAAGATAGTTTAGAAGTGTGGTAATTTTTCGGGCGGATTGCTATAGATTAGCAGTCCGCCTTTTTCAAAATCTTTACAAAAATATAAGTGGAATGTAAGAGATGTGCGTGGTACAATAGGAAGTGAAATTTGAAGTTAGTGGGGGAATTACAATGGGCAGAGGTTTAGTCAGACGAGTTCTGCTGGTTGCAGCATCAATACTTAATTGGATATTTTCAATAGGATATATAAGAGAAATATATAATGTAATGTTGGGCAAAAATTTAATCAAATATGTGGACAACATAAATATTGACGGTTCTGATTTTACACCATTAGCTAACCTTACAGTTGCGGGAGTAAACGGATTGACGATTTTTCTTGTGATAGGCTCAGCTGTATTGTTTGCGACGATATTTATTCTGATTTTCGCAATATTGCTTAGGGTAACAACAATCAGAAAGCAAGACATAGTTACGGAATCTGAGATAATATTTACCAAATGGTTAATTATTGTTTCTTCTGTTCTTGCCTTTATAGTCGGCATTTTGTCTGCGAACATAAAACTGATTGGGTGTGTCATAGGCTTGTCGTGGCAGCAACCGCTTTTCATGATGTTGATATACTATCTGCCCTTGAAGAATCGATTTAAGAAAGGAACGGAAATTGCTCATACGGAACTGTAAATTAACTTGCAGTCTTGTGGAGAGATTGAAAGTAACAGAAGATTTGAATTTGACGGAGGTATAGTAGATGAAAATAAAAAACCCTATGTTGGTAGTAACGGATATTAATAAGTCATTGGAATTTTATATAAAAGTTTTGGGGCTTCATGTAATTATGGATTTTGGTGCAAATAAGACTTTGACAGGTGGTTTGGCACTGCAAACACTTGAAACTTGGAATGAATTTATTGGTACAGACAACGTTTCATTCGGTAGTAATAGTTCTGAAGTATATTTTGAAGAGGATAACTTTGACAAATTTGCTGATAGACTGAAAAAGTATGATGTGGAATACGTCCATCCTATCAAGGAACATTCATGGGGACAGCGAGTGGTTAGAATTTATGACCCTGATAAACATATTATTGAGGTTGGCGAGAACATAAAAGTAGTTTGTAAACGTTTCTTGGATAGTGGCATGACACCAGAGCAAGTGGCAGAAAGAATGGATGTACCAATGAAATTCGTAAATGCTTGTATACGCTAAAGTTCAATTTATAGGAAAAGTAACTTTGAAGTTGGAGATGTGTAAGGATGATTGAGATATGTTCAAATTGTGGGAATTACGAATGGGACAAAGAAATAATTGAAAATAAACTTCGTTGCCCGAAATGCGGTGCGGAATGGGAGTTTAAATCCTTGCCGTTACTTATTCTGACAGGGTGCAGCGGAGTAGGCAAAACTACTACGGCGATTGAGATTATGAGGAGAAAAGTTGATTTTGTAGTATTGGATGCTGATATTTTCACAGGCTTTATAAACTGGGATGATGAGGAATCCTGTAATAAATGGGTTGAAATTATTGCTAATATTTCAAAGGATATTATACAGTCAGGGACACTGGTTTTGTGGACGATGGCGGGATGCCTTGACCGTTTTCCGAAAGTATACAACAGTCGGTATTTTAGTGAGATTATTTGTTTGGCGTTAGTTACGGATGAAGATTCTTTGAGACAACGTATGCAAGAGGGCAGAGGAATAACGGACGAGAACTGGATTAATAGTTCATGCGATTATAATCGTTATTTTATGGAACATACTCAGGTGGGGGATACCAAGTACGAGTTGCTGGATATATCAATGAAATCGCCCAAAGAAGTGGCTGATGATGTGATAAATTGGGTGCATGGAAAGGTTTTTGTGTAAAAACGAAATCAAGAGTTTGGACGAAAGCGATAGGTTAAGCAGATAATGGAATATTTATATTGTAAAGATGATAATTTTCAGGATTTTGCAAGTGGTCGGGTTCTTTATGGAGGAAAAGGAATACCGAATTTCCCGATTCGATTGTTGCTTGAAATTTACGGTCGGGCACTGGAGCGTTCGAATAAAAAAGAGGATTTAGTCATATATGACCCTTGTTGTGGGGGAGGCTATTCCCTTACAATTCTTGGATATTTTCAAAATAAGTATATCAGAAAAATATATGGTAGTGATATTGATGAAGATATGGTAGCTCATGCAAAGAAAAATATATCCTTACTTACTGATGTTGCTTTGAAAAAGAGAAAAGCAGAGATAGAGGAACTTTACAATTCTTATGGTAAGGAATCTCATAAGGAGGCATTAGATAGTTGCGATAAATTAAGCATTATGCTGGGGAATGATATATCGACAGAGATTTTCCAAGCGGATTGTACGATGCCTTTGCCGGAAATATTGCCTGATATAATTATTACGGATGTTCCATACGGAAATTTGGTGGAATGGGAACAAGGTAAGAATTCCATGGATGCTATGTTGGAACAGTTATGGAGAATTTCGCATGAAAATACAATTTTAGCTGTATGCATGGATAAAAAGCAGAAAATCAATTGTGAGAAATGGGAAAGGCTAGAAAAGCAAAACATTGGGAAACGAAAATTTGAAATTTACAAAAAGTAAGAATTTTGAAAAGCCTGACTATGTAAATGAGGCAATGGAAACTTTGAATTTGCGCTTCTATAAGGTGGAATGTGTTGACACAATAAATACAGTATGATAGTATTATCATTAGAAAAAAGGATGGCACATTTCGTGTAAGGTGAGGAAATGATTAATAGATAATTTAATTTAAGTAAGACACATATAGTTATTGAGCCTGTAGAAAATAGGTTTATTTTTGTGTACGCTTAAGTTGGATTATCGCAAGAGGCATTTCCTTTGCTTTTCCTTAGGGAAAGGAATAAAGGTCTATTTGGCGAGTCTATTTTTGCGTATGCAAAAAAGGCTCGTTTTTGTGTGTACAAAAATAATTGACTCGTGTTTCGAAAAGGAGGAACTTTATGTTACAGATAAAGAAATTAAATTTAACACATAAAAAAGACCTGAGAGTAATTCTTGATGATTTCAACCTTGTGCTAAATGATGGAGATAAAGCAGTTATCATTGGAGAAGAAGGGAACGGAAAATCAACATTAATGAAGTGGATATATGATCCATCGCTTATAGAAAACTATATAGAAGCGGATGGGGAAAGAGTAATGGGAAACGAACGTTTTGGTTACCTTCCGCAAGAGATGCCCGATGAAGATAAGAAAAAAACCGTATACGAGTATTTTTCTGAGGAAGAAATATTCTGGGAGAAAACGCCAAAAGAACTGTCTGTTACTGCAGGAAAATTTGGAATAAAAAATGATTTTTTCTACAGTAGTCAGATGATGGGGAGCCTTTCAGGAGGAGAAAAAGTCAAGGTACAACTCATGCGGCTTTTTATTCGCGATGTTTCTGTGCTATTGTTAGACGAACCTTCAAATGATATTGACATTGCGACGCTTACATTACTGGAAAAAACCATAAATGAATGGAAACATATTGTGCTTTTTATTTCACACGATGAAACATTGATAGAGCGTACCGCCAACATGGTAATACATATCGAGCAGATTAAGCGAAAAACAGAAGCGAGATATACCGTGGCCAAGCTTCCCTATAGAAACTATGTGGAGGAACGGCTTCATAAATTTGAACTTCAAGAACAGAGGGCACTATGTGACCGTAGGGAAAAAAAGATTCGAGATGAGAAATATCAAAGAGTGTCTCAGAGTGTGCAAAGCGCATTAGCAAATTGTTCCAGACAAGCGCCGTCGGTGGCAAAGAATTTGAAGGACAAAATGCACACAGTTAAGGCTATGGGGCGAAGATTTGAAAGAGAAGACGAAAATATGACGCAAATGCCGGAGCAGGAAGAAGCAATCTTTTTTAAATTAGGAGATAAAAACGCATACATTCCAACAGGGAAAACGGTCATAGAATATGAACTTTCAAAGCTAATGACTCCAGAAGGCGAAAGAATTTTGGCAGAAGGAATTTATTTGAAAATAAAAGGATCAGAGAAAATCTGTATTATAGGAGCCAACGGGGCAGGAAAAACGACTCTTCTAAAAAAGATAGCGGAAGAACTTATGAATCGGAATGATATTAAAGCAGAATATATGCCCCAAAATTATGAAGATTTGTTGGAGCTATCTGTTACACCGGTTGATTACCTTGATAAAACAGGAGATAAAGAAGAGCGTACAAGAATTAGAACATACCTAGGTTCACTTAAATACACGCCAGATGAAATGGAGCATCCTATTCGGGAGTTGTCTGGTGGACAAAAGGCGAAAGTGCTTCTTTTGAGGATGAGTTTAAGTGGTGCGAATGTTCTTATTCTGGATGAGCCTACAAGAAATTTTTCACCATTATCCGGCCCGGTAATAAGAAAAATGCTCCGAGAATTTCCAGGGGCTGTCATTAGCATTTCTCACGATAGAAAGTACATTGAAGAGGTGTGTGATAAAATATATCAGCTAAATCCTAATGGATTACAGTTAATTAGTGAGTGATAAAAAAGATGAAAGACTGACAACTTCCAGTTTGAACCGCCTTTGTATTACTCTCCCGTGAGCAGATTTCATCTGCCCATGGGAGTACTTTTATGCATTAATGGTAACTGCCCTTACAACTGCCATGATACAAAAAATTCAGACCTGCCGAAAGAATAAGCCACCAGCTTAGCACATTAATATCTACCGGAATCAGTGAAACAGATAACATTGACAATGTAACACTGATAACACAAAGTGCTACGGACACAGCCTTTCTAAGTTCTGCAACACCAGTGTTTTTGTAATATTGCCATCGGTCATCACACTTTTCTGTAATCCTGTCAAATGCTATTTTCGCAAGTACAAATACACCTGCCGCAATCCCAACAGACACTAAAGCAATAATACCAACTGCCACATAGGAATGGACATACTGAGCCAGATATTCATAGCACCACTGATACACCCTACAAAGCAAATTTGAAATGTTCATCACATTCCTGCCACGATTCAGAAACCAATCAGGTATGGTGGCAACTACATCTTTGTTGACAAAAAAGATATAACCAGTTTGAACAATGCTGATAAAAGCAATTACCCATGTCCATACGCCAAGTGTAGCGGTTTGCGTTCGCAACTTTTCCTGTAACTGTATTTGCATATCTGCTTTTACTTGCTTGCGGATATGCTTAGCTTCAACGGAAATATGATTGTTAAAATCAGCTTCCAATGCCTTCGCTTTCATTAAGACAACATTAGCGTTCTCTGCCTTTTTCTCGGCTTCTGCGAAGATTCTCTGAGCCTTCTCTTTCTCTGCCAGCACCTGCTGATTTTCCTTTTTCAACTTCTCGTTCTCCACCAGTACCAAATCGCTCTCTGCTAATCTGGCGATATGAGCGTTCAAGTTCTGATTCTCTTGCGCTATTGCGTCCAGAGTTGATTGCATGGATTGTATCTGCGATTTCAGCTTTTGCCTGTCGGATAAATGCGTCTGTATCTGATTCTCCAACTGATTTATCCGATGACGGTAAGTTTCGTTCTCCTCCATAAGTGTCTCCGACAGACTCAACAAGTCGTCTTCGTTCTTTAAGTTTTCTGATTCGTTCATCTCGTTCCCTCGCTTTCTCTTTTACTCTTTGCATAATTTCTGCAATTGCTGATTCTGTGTTTGCAATCGCAGATTCTGTCCGGCTAATTCCTGATTCTCTGCCGACAGCTTGGCATTCTCTTCGTTCAATTTCTTCAGCAATTCGTCCTGCTTCTGAATCGTATTCCGAAGAAAATCCAACTCCTTCTGCTGTTCCTCCATGATGTCCAGCATCTCTTCCTGTGAGGAAAAAATCTTCATGATTTCCTCCAAGGTATCCTGCAATTCGTTCATATAAAAAACGTCCTTTCTCTATAATGGTCTGTTGTAATTCACGGACTGTCTGTAACCATTTTGTCTTAAGTGAATTGATAGCTTTTACAATCCGGTTGTATTCGCACCGATTAGAAACAAAGCCTGCCTTCTCCATCTTGCGGGCACGATACCCTTCGTGGATGGTAGGCTCTAAATCCAGCTCCTGCCGTTTGTAACTTCTGTGGTCAATCTGCTGTTCCAAAGACAGATATTCGTTACAGATATCTGCCCATGATTTTCTCCAGATTTCTGCTTTACTGTGTTCGTTCCAGTCATTTGGTTCTACAGTAATGCGTTTCCAAAGCTTTTCATTCCGTTTACCAAGCTTCTGCTCTCCGGTAGCAGGGTCAATGAGTGGAATGCGGTTTCCGTCTTCATCAAGGGCATAAATCTTCTTTTCCTTCTGTGCCCATGTGCCATCGGGTTTGATGCCACGCATGGTCAGCATAATGTGAGCATGGGGGTTGCCATCACCCTTATCATGCAATGCCCAGTCGGCACACATGCCAACGGAAACAAAATTATCCTGCACATACCTTCTTACAATTTCAATCTGACATTCCCTTGAAAGCTCCTTTGGAAGTGCCACTTCTATCTCTCTCGCAAGCTGTGCGTTGGATTTCTTTTCTGCCTTTTCCACCGCATTCCATAATACATTCCGGTCAGCATATTCCGGCGGAGCATGTGCCGGAAGTGCAACTTCTGTAAATACAACTCCACGCTTTTTCGTAAAGTCATGAACAAGACCTGTGCGGTCATCCATGAGCTTTTCGCCGGAGCGGTAGGCAGAAGAAGCAACTGCCGATTTTCCATCACTCCTGCTAATGATTTTGATACTGCAATGATAAATTGACATAGTGCATATCCTCCTTCGTTAAAAGTGCATATTCTTATGTGGAAGAACGCCGGAGGGGTTCTTCCTATGGGAAGCAGACCGTTCCGAAAGTTTATCTTTTAAAACCCAGATGCTTCCCATAAGCCTCGCAGAGCGCGCGCAATAGACAGGCTCTGCCTGTCTATAAGTGCGCCCTTCTCCCTAAAAAGAGAAGGGAATCAGGAAACTCCTGACTCCCCAACTTCCTCTTTTTTCATATCTGTATCCGGACCTTTTTGCATTGCTTTGGAGAAAAATTTCCCGTTGGCTTCCTGCTTATTTAGAAATGCAATCAGCTTAGGGATTTCTTCCAGCTCAATACATCTTCCAAGAACTGACTCCACCGCCGCACCAATTTCAATCAGACGGTGGGTACGGATTTTCCGTTCTTCCTCCTTCTTTCGTTTCTCCAGCTGCTTCTTTTGTGCCTCATAACGCTTCAGTTCCTGTGCCAGCTTCTCGATCCTTAAATCCTTCTCCTGGATTCTTTCTTCATAGGTTTTGGTTGATTTACCCATACAAAACTCCTTCCTGCTGATGAAATATCAGCTTAAAAACAATTGATTTGTGCAACAATTACTCTGCATCCGGTATACCCTGCTTCCGGTTGGCAATATCATTTGCCATCAGATGCAAAAGCTTATCCTCAAAGGTAGCTGTAGTATTCTCTGCGAAAAACACATTTACCTTATAGGTGGTCTGTCCTTTTCTTTTGGTAAAAGAGGACATCGCCTGCTCTTTACTTGCTGTCTGCTCCATAATTATTTCACCTCCTCCTTGAAATGTGAACATATGTTTGCTATAATCAAAGTATCTTTGACGGACTGCGACAACGGATAAGACAAATCTTCATAAAATCCGGCTCCTTTCTTATGGTATTAAGTAATCTTTTTTCGATAAATAAGATTACTTCCTCACCTATAGGAGAAATGCAGTCCCAAAACGGAACTGTTTTTTATAAAAGTTTTGAAAATATTTTTTGAAAGGTGGTGAATCCCTGTTGAAGGAATGTACAAATGATTATTTTGAAGAAGACATGCCGGAAGATGACCTGACGGATGCCCTTGAACGGGAGAATGCCGCTATTCTTGAAATAGAACTTGAGATGGAAAATGAGCCGAAAGTATCAGGGATACCGGAAGCATCAACAAGAAACAAGCTGAAACGTGAACTGGAACAGGAAGCACTGACACGTCTTGAGGATTCTGCCAGAACCGAGGAGGAATTTGCAAATGTGGTTACATGGTGGAACAGGTTTGATGCCAACCGGGAACGTAAGGAACGCTACCATGAAATAGGAAGATCGGATGTTCCCCTTGGATGGGGAATGTCACCGGATGAGATTGTAATTCCTGCTCCCATCCGGCATGTTTTCTGGAAGCAGATACTGAAAGGGGATTTCCTTGATGCCATTTATGACTGCCCCTTTGAAATACATGAGCTGGTAACAGACGAGGATATTTCTAAAGCAATCTTTGCGTTAAAAGATGTACAGAAGGAGCTTTTATATCAGCTTGCCATTAAGGGATACTCCTGCCAGTTAATTGCAGCATGTAGAGAGCAGACCGACAGAAATATCCGAAAAATCCGTGACACCATGTTAAAAAAGCTTCGTAAATCCTTTATGCAGGCACTACAAAACAGAGTGGATAATCACATTTCCCTTACGAAGACGGAGCAGATTTTTTATGATACCTATCGGTCACTGATTACGGATAAAAAGAATAAGAAAACGAAAGAAATCACAAATACCATTTGACCTTGTAGGACATGCTTGGTATGATAGTAATATATTTTCCAATGATACAGATTACATTTTAGAGCAGACAGATTGGAGGCTTTTATGAGTAACCTATTTAAGAGAACCAGCTCCAACTGGGCACGTTATGACAAATATGAATGGAAGGAAGATAAAGAAGGTACGTTGTACATCACACCTTCACCGGATGCGAAAGTGTCTCTTTATAATCCGCTAAAGGATTCGGAGCAGATTGTATTAAAGGCGGTAAACCTTGGATTGATGTGCATGGACAAAAATAATACACAGGAACGTTTGCAGAGTGCCATTATGGATTTTGTTACCTGTTACGGACTGCTTGGATTTATGACAGCACTTCCTACCACACCGGACTTTATTACCTACCATGCGGTATATTTGCCGAAGAACCATTTCATCAAAGAGGAAAGCATGACTACGGAAAAATATCTTTCTTACTTCTTTCCCTTTGATAAGATTGATTTTGTAAAAAAAGGGATGGAATCTTCATGGAGTACGGACGATGTGCAGATGATGGCACTGATTATGACCATGAAAAACAAATCGCAGGCAGTAATGATGAGTTTCCAGAAAGAATATGCAGAACGGTATGACTGGCTTGTGACTTTATTTAAAGACTGGGCATTTACCTTTATGTCAAGCTTTCTCTACTATCAGGACTTTGACATGCTGGATGATATGCAAAAACAGCTTTACCGTCAGGGCATGGCGGCATTTGGCGGTATTGCACCAACCTATCACATAGAGCTGCTTGACCGACCTACCATTGTCTGGGATTTCCACTCCCTCTTACTTGGTGTGCAGATGATGTTTTCCTTTATGCTTACCGATGAAAAATCCACACTCCGGGTATGTAAGCATTGTGGCAATGCTTTTATTGCCAACAGACCAAACAGCGTATTCTGCAGCGGCAAATGCAAGAACCAGTATAATGTGTATAAGAGCCGGGCGAAGGATAAAGAATAAAGAAAGGACGGCTGATTTATGGAAAAACTCAATGTCGATGGTACTGAAATACAGGTATTACAGATTGAAGAAGATGATTATATTTCTTTAACAGATATGGTGCGAAAAATTGATAACGGACCGGCATTGATTGAGAAGTGGCTTCGTAATAAAAATACAATAGAATTTCTTGGTATATGGGAAGAAATGTATAACGAAGATTTTGATATCCATGCATATGAAGAAATTATGCAGGAAGCTGGTCTGAATCGTTTCATTATGTCGGTTAAGCAATGGGTAACCAGAACCAATTCAAAAGGTATCATAGCTAAAGCTGGACGATATGGTGGAACATACGCATACAAGGATATTGCATTTGAGTTTGCAAGTTGGGTATCTCCTCAGTTTAAGCTGTATCTGATTAAGGAATTTGAACGGTTAAAAAAGAAAGAACAAGCTTTACTTGGCTGGAGTGCGAAAAGAGAGCTGGCAAAAATCAATTACCGAATACATACAGATGCCATAAAAACAAATCTGATTCCAGCTGAGCTTACACCACAGCAGACCTCTGTAATCTATGCATCCGAAGCAGATGTATTAAATATGGCATTGTTTGGTATGACTGCCAAGCAGTGGCGTGAAGAACATCCTGACAAAAAGGGGAATATCAGAGATTATGCTAGCATTAATGAATTGATTTGTCTTTCCAACATGGAAAATATCAATGCAGTTTTGATTGAAGACGGATTAAGTCAGAAAGAACGTCTGATAAAATTAAATAAGATTGCCATACATCAAATGTCCATTTTGGAAGAACAAAATCCAAAGGTATTGAAGTAATTCAATTGCATTTTTCTAATTCCCCCGAATTCGGGGGAATTAAAATTTATAAGTTTTACAAAACAGTTCCGATTTTCTTTCGGATTTCTCCTATTAGTGAGACAATAATTATTTTTACACAAACCAGCTTATTCGTGGTAGAATAAAACCACAGATAAGCTGGTTGTTTGTTTTGAAAGGAGAATCTTATGAAAACAAAACAACCGGAACTTAACAAAATCACTGCACTCTACGAGAGATTATCCCGTGATGATGAACTGAGTGGTGACAGCAACAGTATTATAAATCAGAAGAAAATGTTGGAGAAATTTGCAACCGAGCAGGGATTTGTCAACCTACGTCACTATACGGATGATGGCTGGTCGGGAACCAATTTTGACAGACCTGACTGGAAGCGTATGCTTGCGGATATTGAAGATGGCACTGTAGGATGCGTTATCGTAAAGGATATGAGCCGTATCGGACGTAATTACCTTGAAGTAGGCTTTTATACGGAAGTGCTGTTTCGAAAGAAAAATGTGCGATTTATTGCCATTTCCAACAATGTGGACAGTGCTCTAAACGATGGCAGTAACGAATTTGCCCCATTTCTTAACATTATGAATGAGTGGTATGTACGTGATACCAGCCGGAAAATCAAATCCGTACTTCATAATAAGGGAATGGATGGAAAACATCTGACAAGCAACGCAATTTACGGGTACAAGAAAGACCCTGATGACCCAGACCATTGGATTATTGATGAAGAGGCTGCCACAGTGGTAAGACGTATTTATCAGCTTATCATTGAGGGAAACGGACCGATGCAGGTGGCAAGGATTCTGAAGGATGAAAAGGTTGAAAGACCTTCCTATTATCTTGCAAAGCAGGGACTTGGAACCTGTCGGGGAAGCTGTGACATGAACAGACCATTCACTTGGACTGCTTCTACGATTTCAGACCTTGTAAGAAAACCTGAATATATGGGGCATACAGTAAATTTCCGTACCAAAAAGGAATCCTACAAGGATAAACATTCTGTGCATAATTCACCGGAGGACTGGGTTATCTTTGAGAATACTCAGGAAGCGATTGTGGACGAAGAAACATGGCTTACTGTTCAGAAAATCCGTGAAACCAAGCACCGTCCCACCAAGAAAGGTGACATCAATCCTCTGACCGGACTGGTATATTGTGCTGACTGCGGTGCTAAGATGTTCAACCACCGCACCGGCGGTTATGAAAAGAGGGATAAGGATGGTAATCCTACCGGAAAGTACACCAATGCACAGGACAATTACACCTGCTCCACCTACAGTAAGGCAAAGAGCAAGTTTGAAAACAGATGCACACAGCATCATGTCCGCACGGATGTTATCAGGGATTTGCTTTTGGAAGTTATTAAAGCTACCAGCACTTATGTGATGGAGCATGAATCCGAGTTTATCGAAAAGGTTCGCAGTGCTACGGAGCTTCAACAGGAAAGCGAAGCCAAAGCACTGAAAAAACGTCTTTCCAGAGAGCAGAAACGTATCAAAGAATTAAATACCCTCATTAAGAAAATCTATGAGGACAATGTAAATGGGAAGCTAAGTGACAAGCGGTTTGAAATGCTTTTGGCTGACTACGAAACGGAACAAAATGAATTGGAATTATCAGTAGATGCTTTAGAAAAGACTTTTAATGACTATCAGGAGAATGCTGATAATGTAGATAAGTTTATTGAACTTGTACACCGATACACAGATTTCACAGAACTTACTACTCCTATGATTCATGAGTTTGTTGATAAAATCGTGGTACACGAAGCAGACAAATCAACCGGTGACAGAATTCAGCAGATTGATATTTATCTCAAGTATGTGGGTAAGCTGGATGTTCCGATGCCGGAGCTTACACCTGAACAGATAAAAGAAGAAGACCGCAAACGCCGTAAGCGTGCATGGAACCGTACTTATATGCGTCGCAAATATGAGCGTGAAAAGGCGGAACGTGAGGCAAAAGAAAAAGGGTTATCTGAGGCAGTCAGATAGACTGTCCCAGAAATAACCCTGTGAAAGTGAAACATGGCTGTGACGGAGATCGTGTACGCGGATTTTCTTTACTCCGCTTTTCTCACACTCCCGTTTCAGCTTATGCTGCACCGCCTCTGGCACGATGGGAAATATCCTCTCGTTGTCCGATATTCCATAGAGTTTATCCACATAATCTTTCAACTCCTGTGTTAAAAACTGTGGAATATCAATGACTCTTGCCGACTGCTCCGTTTTCGGCGTCGTAATAATATCCCGTCCCTCCGCACGGTAATAGGTTTTACTAATACTGATTTGATTCCTTGCAAAGTCAATATCTGATTTTGTCAGGGCCAGCATTTCTCCCTCCCGGCAGCCTGTCCAAAATAGTACTTCGAAAATCGTGTAATATCTGTCCCCTTCCTCCATTCCGCTGATAAATTTGTCGTATTCATCTTTTGTCCAAAAATCCAATTCGTCCGCATCCGCCTTTCCCATCTTCTTTACTTTTTTACAGGGATTGTTCCCCAGGCCGTAAATATTGCTCGCGTGATTGAACAGCGCTGTGATCTGATTCTGTATCATACGGAGATAGGTCTGGGCAAACCCCTTTGTCCGCATTTCATTCTGCCATTGGATAATGTCTGACGGAGTAATGCTGTTCATAGGCCTGTCCTTGAAATACGGAAGAATGTGCGCTTCTATCATATAGCGCTTATTTTTTACTGACCTCTCTTTCAATTCTCCCTTCTTATCCCGGAAATAAATCTCCACGAACGCTCCCATCGTCATATCCATGTTTGCATTGGCCGTTAACTTATAGTTGTTTTCCCACTCAAGAGCCTCTTTCTTTGTTTGGAACCCCCTTTTTTGCTTTTTCTTCTTGTTTCCCTGCCAATCTCTGTAATAAAACAGACAGTACCAGGTATTTTGCTTTTCATCCTTATATGCTGGCATATCCATCCCTCCTTACGCTGATGTCTGATATCCGAAAAACTTCTTTTCCCAAAAAGCCCTCGGAATCTTACCTGCTACAACGATGAACCCGGCTTTTTCCAGTTCCTCGTTCATCTGCCGGATCATTTTATAAGCATGACCCTTGGAAATCCCCAGTTCCGCAGCTACTTCGTCCGCGGTCATCATATAGTTTGTCCCCATAATTCACTCCTCCTCTTTTATTTCTTGTATTGTTACATAATTTCTTGTATTTCTAATTTAATACAAGATTTTTGATTTGTCAACATGATTTATTAAAATTCTTGTATCTTTTACATTGATTTCTGTATCTTATTGTGCTAAATTAGTATCATGGAGGGTAAAATCATGCGTTTAGGAGAATATTTAGAAGTAGGAAAGAAAATGAAACAAGCCCGGATGAACGCCGGAATCAACCAGCGAGAAATGGCCACCCGGCTGGAGCTGACCAATTCTTCATATTCCAATTATGAAAATGGCTACAGTGAGCCGCCTGTGGAAACGATACAGAAGTTTTGTGATATATTGAAAATCTCGATGAATGAACTGTTGGGTGTAAAGATTTCTACTCCCAGAACTGCGCCTGTCCGAACCTTTGCCGATTTTCTTGCTATTCTGATTGACCTGGATCGCAGAGGCTTACATATAAAAGGAAATACGACTTACTCTCAGAAAGATAACCAGCTCATGGCGCACCTGGCTCTGGACATTCCCAACGCCCAGATCGCCACCTTCATTCCTGATTGGAACAAAGTCAACCAGCAGCTTGCGGATGGCCTCTTGGATAAAGAAGAATATGAGATGTGGCTGGAAGATACCCTGCGATTATTCAATGTTCCGATAGAAGATTACATCCATTGAAAATAGAAAGTACGAATTTTTAGAACCAAACTAGAACCACGACAAGAAAATTACACATTTGTAACTAAAAAAAGGCTTCCGGGGAATTCCCCAGAAGCCTTGATTCAGACAAGCGCCAAACCTCGAAAATGCCATGCATTTCCTCGGTCGCGGGCATTCGTTAAATGCCCGCATATTCAATAAAAAACAGCCCTTTTTGTGCAAGCACAAGGGGCTGTTTTTCATCGCCTATTCGGCGCTTATCTCATTGCTTTCGCGTAGATTACTCGACGATTGTAGCAACACGTCCAGATCCTACTGTACGGCCACCCTCACGGATAGCGAATGTAAGACCCTGCTCCATAGCGATCGGGTGGATCAGCTCGATGGTCATCTCTACGTTGTCACCAGGCATGCACATCTCTGTACCAGCCGGCAGGTTGCAAACGCCAGTAACGTCAGTTGTACGGAAGTAGAACTGCGGTCTGTAGTTGTTGAAGAACGGTGTATGACGGCCACCCTCGTCCTTTGTCAGAACGTAAACCTGAGCGGTGAACTTTGTATGGCAGGTGATGCTGCCCGGCTTAACGATAACCTGACCTCTTTCGATCTCGGTTCTCTGAACACCACGAAGCAGAGCTCCGATGTTGTCACCAGCCTGAGCCTCGTCAAGCAGCTTACGGAACATCTCGATACCGGTTACAACGGTCTTACGAGTCTCTTCCTTAATACCAACGATCTCAACTTCCTCATTCAGATGCAGAACACCACGCTCAACACGGCCGGTAGCAACGGTACCACGACCTGTGATGGTGAATACGTCCTCGACCGGCATCAGGAACGGCTGGTCTGTAGCACGCTTCGGATCCGGAATCCAGCTATCAACTGCATCCATCAGCTCCATAACCTTGTCTCCCCACGGTCCCATCGGATCCTCAAGAGCCTTCAGAGCGGAACCCTGGATGATCGGAGTGTCATCTCCCGGGAACTCATACTCGTTCAGCAGCTCACGGATCTCCATGTCTACCAGCTCAAGCAGCTCCTCATCGTCTACCATGTCGCACTTGTTCATGAATACTACGATGTAAGGAACGCCTACCTGACGGGACAGAAGGATGTGCTCCTTAGTCTGAGCCATAACACCATCGGTAGCTGCTACTACCAGGATAGCGCCGTCCATCTGTGCTGCACCAGTGATCATGTTCTTTACATAGTCAGCATGGCCCGGGCAGTCAACGTGTGCGTAGTGTCTCTTCTCTGTCTCATACTCAACGTGTGCAGTAGAGATGGTGATTCCACGCTCTCTCTCTTCCGGAGCCTTGTCGATGTTCTCGAAGTCTGTAGCTGTGTTACCAGCAACACGAGCTGCCAGAACCTTTGTGATAGCTGCAGTCAGAGTAGTTTTACCATGGTCTACGTGACCGATGGTACCGATATTACAATGCGGTTTTGTTCTGTCAAATTTAGCTTTAGCCATTTTGATTGTCCTCCTTGAATTCATTCACCCTAAGGGTAAAAGTTGATTTTTTCCTGTTTCGATATTAAAACTCGGCTACTTCTGATTATATTTCATAGAGCCTTATTTTTCAAGCAAAATTTAGGAATTTTGCTTTTTCACATCATTATTTCTTAGCAGCGAGTACTTTCTCCTGGATATTCTTCGGTACCTGCTCGTATTTCTCGAAGAACATGGAGTAGTTACCACGGCCCTGAGTCTTGGAACGCAGGTCTGTGGAGTAACCGAACATCTCTGCAAGCGGTACATATCCGCGGATCATCTTACCGCCGCCGATATCATCCATACCCTCGATACGTCCACGACGGCTGTTGATATCACCGATAACATCGCCCATGTACTCCTCCGGAGTAGTAACCTCAACCTTCATGATCGGCTCAAGCAGTACCGGATTACCCTTCTGCATAGCCTCCTTGAAAGCCATGGAACCAGCGATATGGAATGCCATCTCACTGGAGTCGACCTCATGGTAAGATCCATCGTATACGGTAGCATGAACACCGAGTACCGGGAAGCCTCCCAGGATACCGGACTGTGCAGCCTCTTCGATACCTTCGCCGACTGCCGGGATATACTCCTTCGGAATCGCACCACCAACAACCTCGGAATCGAACTTAAACAGCTCTTCTCCGTTGGCGTCCATCGGCTCAAAGCGGACCTTACAGTGTCCGTACTGTCCACGTCCACCGGACTGCTTAGCGTACTTGCTGTCTACGTCAACAGCCTTGGTGAAAGTCTCCTTGTAAGCTACCTGCGGTGCACCTACATTAGCCTCTACCTTGAACTCACGCAGCAGACGGTCTACGATGATTTCCAGATGCAGCTCTCCCATTCCCGCGATGATAGTCTGACCGGTCTCCTGATCGGTATGCGCACGGAAAGTCGGGTCCTCCTCTGCCAGCTTTGCAAGAGCCTCGCCCATCTTGCCCTGACCAGCCTTGGTCTTCGGCTCGATAGCCAGCTCGATAACCGGCTCCGGGAACTCCATGGACTCCAGAATTACCGGATGCTGCTCGTCACAGATGGTATCACCGGTTGTGGTGAACTTGAATCCAACTGCTGCAGCGATGTCACCGGAATATACTTTGTCCAGCTCTGCTCTCTTATTTGCGTGCATCTGCAGGATACGGCCTACACGCTCCTTCTTCTGCTTTGTAGAGTTATATACATAAGAACCGGAATTCATGGTTCCTGAGTACACACGGAAGAATGCAAGCTTTCCTACGAACGGGTCAGCCATGATCTTGAATGCAAGTGCAGCGAACGGCTCCTCATCAGAGGAATGGCGCTCTACTTCATTGCCATCCATATCAGTTCCCTTGATAGACGGGATATCTGTCGGAGCCGGCATATACTCGATAATAGCGTCCAGAAGCTTCTGAACTCCCTTATTTCTGTATGCGGTACCGCAGCAAACCGGAACAGCTGTACACTCACAGGTTGCTTTACGAAGAACTCTCTTCAGATCCTCAACTGCGATAGATGCTCCCTCGTCCTCAAGGTACTGCATCATCAGGTCGTCATCCAGCTCGCAGATCTTCTCGATCAGCTCCTGGTGATAAAGCTCTGCTTCGTCCTTCATGTCCTCCGGAATCTCTGTGATGGAGATGTCCTCGCCCTTCTCATCATTGTAGATGTATGCCTGCATCTCGAACAGGTCGATGATTCCCTTGAACTCGTCTTCCTTACCAATCGGAAGCTGCAGACAGATGGCATTCTTGCCAAGTCTGGTCTTAATCATATCTACTGCATTGTAGAAATCTGCTCCCAGGATATCCATCTTGTTGATGAATGCCATACGGGGAACATTGTAGGTATCAGCCTGACGCCATACGTTCTCAGACTGCGGCTCTACACCACCCTTCGCACAGAACACGCCGACAGCGCCGTCCAGTACACGAAGGGAACGCTCTACCTCAACCGTAAAGTCTACGTGGCCCGGGGTATCAATGATATTGATACGGTTCTCTAATGCGCCCGGCTTCGGCTTGCAGTGCTCCTGCAGCGTCCAGTGACAGGTTGTAGCAGCGGAAGTGATGGTGATACCACGCTCCTGCTCCTGCTCCATCCAGTCCATGGTAGCAGTACCTTCATGAGTATCACCGATCTTATAGTTTACACCAGTGTAATACAGAATACGCTCAGTCAGTGTGGTCTTACCAGCATCGATATGAGCCATGATTCCGATATTTCTGGTTCTCTCCAATGGATATTCTCTTCCAGCCACGGGATTTTCCTCCTCAAATAATTAGAAACGATAGTGAGCAAACGCCTTGTTTGCTTCTGCCATCTTGTGCATGTCTTCTTTTCTCTTTACAGATGCGCCTGTGTTGTTTGCTGCATCCATAATCTCATTTGCCAGACGCTCTTCCATGGTCTTCTCACCGCGCTTACGGGAGAACATGGTCATCCAGCGAAGAGCCAGAGCCTGACGACGATCAGCGCGAACCTCGATCGGAACCTGGTAGGTTGCTCCGCCGACACGTCTTGCCTTTACCTCGAGAAGCGGCATGATGTTGTTCATTGCCTCTTCGAATACTTCCAGAGCCGGCTTTTCTGTCTTAGCCTCTACTCTCTCGAATGCTCCGTAAACAATTTTCTGAGCCACGCCCTTCTTACCATCCAGCATGATGTTGTTGATAAGCTTGGTGACTACCTTGTTGTTGTACAGCGGATCCGCTAATACATCTCTTTTCTGAGTATGTCCTTTACGTGCCACAATACTTCCCTCCTTAATACATGCTTACCGAATCAGTGATTCAGTAAGATTCACTCTTAATTCTCAGGTACTCACATGTGTCTTTCTACTTGTGTCGTGCACGGCAAATCTATATACGACCCGCAGCCTAAGGGACGATATTTCATTCCGGCAATATAGACAATTGTCTATCCAACGAATAGTTCTGTTGACTGTGAGCACTTAGCGAGGTGTTTTCGAGCTTAGTGCGAACGTCCACCCAGACACTTGGCGAGGTATTCTCGAGCCTAGTGACTGTGGTGTTACCTCTCTAAATATTCACAGCGTGAAACCTGTACTAGTTACAAAACCAAACGACCTTTAAATTACTTCTTTGCGTCTTTCGGTCTCTTGGCACCGTACTTGGAACGTGCCTGTCTTCTCTTTGCAACTCCTGCTGTATCCAGTGTACCACGGATAATGTGATATCTGGTACCGGGCAGGTCCTTTACTCTACCGCCACGGATCATAACAACGCTATGCTCCTGAAGGTTATGTCCTTCTCCGGGGATATAGCTTGTTACCTCGATACCGTTGGAAAGACGTACTCTGGCGATCTTACGAAGAGCAGAGTTCGGTTTCTTCGGGGTAGCGGTCTTTACTGCGGTACAAACGCCACGCTTCTGCGGTGCGGATGTATCAGTTGCTTTCTTCTTCAGAGAGTTAAATCCTTTCTGAAGGGCGGGCGCTGTAGACTTCTTTACAGTTGTCTGACGTCCTTTTCTAACTAACTGGTTGAATGTTGGCATTCCTTTCACCTCCTGTGATGAGTGGCAGGCAATGTTGCCGGCCCTGTCAGGCTGCTGTGTCGGTAATTCGACTGTTTCAGGCGCGCAAAAATACCCTATGCTTTTCGCGCACACTAGATTAGTATAATAAGAAAAAAACCCTGTGTCAAGGGGTTTTTCTGTAAAAATACACTTGATTTTCCGGGCTTTTTTAGGCACTTTTTCAAAGCCTGTACTGTTTTCCCGGCTCGTATCCGAATACCGGTACCGGAAGTCCGTCCTCTGCCGTCCTGCAGATGTGCTCCGCATTTCTCCGCCAGCCCTCCGCGTCCTTCTCCGGCCGGGGCAGATGCACCGCAAGCACATGTCCAAGCTTCAGATTTTGCCTGATCAGCCGGCGGGAGGAGGGCAGCCCCAGCAACGGAAACGGGCCAATCAGCCAGTCTATGTCCTCCGACCAGGCTGCCGCGCGCCTGTAAAGCTGCGAATCCGGCCTTGCGTCTCCCGGCAGCAGAATGTGCCGCCCTCCGATCTCTATAAGGCAGACCAGGTTCTGGATATCCGCAAACTGGTCGCCCATATGAACGCTGTTAAATACCGTCAGACTGACTGCGCCCAGATCTGCAACTCTGTATTTTTGCTCGGAAGCCCGAATTGCCGTAAGCCTTCCCGCCTGCGGCTCCCGTTCCCGGATTTGCCGGATTACTGCCTCTGTAGACAGGATCCGAAGCGCAGGGTTGCGCCGCAAGGCCTCCAGGGTATCTACGAGGCAGAAATGATCTCCATGCTCATGGGTAAACACCAGCATTTCGATAGCTCCGGTTTCTATCTCCTCCAGGATCTGTTCCCGAATCCTGTCCGGCGTATCCGGATAGAGCCCATTGGGATCTCTCGCGAATACATCGAAGCCTACTGCCACGTTCTGATTTTTTTCTGTATCATACTCCCGGATTACAATTCCCGCATTTCCTGTATGCCAGGCCGTTACCTCTGTCTTCACTTTTTCTCCCACATTCTCAGCTCATAATTGCTTCCCGCACAATCTCACATACCGTCGGATGCGGGAATATGGTACGCTGAATCCGCTTCAGCGGAACCTGCAGATCAATCATCAGTGCCAGCGCGTAGATATACTCTGATGCATAGGAGGACATCAGGGCCGCGCCTATAAGCGTTCCTTTTTCTTTATCCACAATCAGCTTACAGATACCGTCGCTCAGGCCATTCTCCGCCACGTGGCGGCCGCTGAAATTGATGGAAACCTTCTTAATCTCATATGCCCGTCCCGAGGCCTGCGCCTGCTCCTCGGACAGACCTACAAAGGCTGCCTCCGGGCTGGTATAAACTACGCTGCTGACGGCATCATAGCTCATGGCATCCTCTTCGCCCAGAATATGATTCACTGCCACTTCACCTTCCCGGTATCCCACATGCGCCAGCATAACCTTGCCGTTTACATCGCCAATGGCATATACATGGGGAACACTGGTCTGCATGTGCTCGTCCGTCACAATCGCGCCCCGCTCGGTCTGTACGCCCAGCTCCTCCAGTCCCTCAATCTGACTGTTGGCCCGGCGTCCCACGCACAGAAGTGCCCGGTCATAGGCTGCCAGCTGGAGCCTGCCCTCTTTTTCATAGGTTACTACGCCGCCTGAAAGCTTTTTCACACCGGAGGAAAGATGGAAGGTTACGCCCTTTTTCTCCAGCTCTTTTTGAAGCAGACCGCTGATTTCCCGGTCATTTCCACCTAGAACCTTATCCAGCATCTCGATGACCGTTACCTTAGAACCAACCTCCTGAAAATAAGCCGCCATCTCAAATCCAATCACTCCGCCTCCCACAATCAGAAGCTTCTTGGGAATTTCCTTCAGATCCAGAATCTCATCACTGGTCATGACTGTCCCGTCAGTCATGCCCTCCTTTGCTCCCTCAATGGGCGGAACTGCCGGGGAAGATCCCGTAGCCAGAATCAGCTCCTCTGTCGTGTAGGCTTTCTCGCCCACAAACACTGCCAGCTTTCCGTCTGCCCTTCCAAGCCTTGCCGTTCCGTTTACTACCTTTACCTTACTGCGTCGGAGCGCGCTTCCCACACCCTGCACCAGCATTTTCACAACCTCGTCCTTCTTTGCTGTTACAGCGGCCTGATCCACATGAACCGGACCCTCCACCTTTACGCCGTAGGCTTCGCCTGCCCCTTTCGCGTAATGATACATTTTCCCTGCGTAAAGAAATGTCTTTGTAGGGATACAGCCTACGTTTAAGCAGGTGCCTCCCAGACTTTTCTTTTCCACCAGCAGCACACGCTTTCCGTGGTGCGCCGCATACTCCGCGCTGTTATAACCGGCCGGACCGCCGCCAACAACAATTACATCAAAATTCTCCATGACCTCTTTTCCTCCTGGTTTTCTGTTGCTGCGTCACTAGTTACCCGAACCATTCTTTCAAAGGCCTGTGCCTTTCTGCCATATCCTGATTATAGCGGCTTCCCATGTAATTGTCAATTTTTTATCAAATTATTTTCCGGCTTCTTCAAAGTATGCTTCCAGCGCTGTCTTCGATAGATTTTCCCCTATCACAATCAGGATTTCCTGTCCCCTGGAAATGGGATTTATCACGGTCTCCTGGCGCGTGGCGTTTAGCTCGATCCAGCCCTCGCCCATGGGCAGAAAGCCCTTGATCCGGAAAATGCGGCCGCAATTCGAATCCGCGAAGGCATCCTGAACCGCAGCTCTAAGCTCTGCCTCCGTCATTTTCACATGCATGAAAAATAAGGAATCGAAGGCGTCCTCCTGCTGTGCCTCCTTGCAGTAATCGGACATCTGATAGCCCACATGCAACAGTCGTTCGAAATCTTCATCTGTAAATTCAAACCAGTTGCTTCGTATTATCTCTCTATCCAACCGCCTGCTGCATCCGACTTGTTTCAGCGCCCGGTTCAGATGCGCCACGGTCGCGTCCATCTCCGCTGCGCCGGCCTCCTGAACCCGGCTTAAGAGTACAACGCCTGCGTCAGCCACCTCTGTAGCCAGCAAGTAATCCGCAGCCTCCGAAAGGTCCGAGGGTAATTTCGCATCCACGACAGCGAACACATTTCCTATCTCATACCAGCGATCCAGGGGTTCCTCATGAAGGACGTCAAAAAATTCATCTACATCGTAGATTCCGGACGGTTCCACCAATACCCGGTCATAACCGCTCATTCCCATCGCGATCAGCTTCGTCTTGAAGCGTCTCCGGTGGCATTCCTTATCGCAGCCTCCGGAAACCATCTCCAGCTCGCAGCTTTAGCCCTCCAGATCCTGCAATAACATCATGTCCACATTCACCGGCCCGAAATCATTTTCCAGGATGCCGATGTTGTAACCCTGTCTGATGAGCCACCGGGCGTACTGCCGGATAAATGTGGTCTTGCCGGAACCTAAGAAGCCCGTGATTAAATCTATTTTTACCATACGGACCCCTCCCTTCTTACGCCTGGGTCTTTCTCCACTTCCGCGTCACATAAAAATAATAGGGCACCAACGGAATCAACGCTGAGATCCACGCCGCCGGATCCGACAGGCAGACGCCTGCAAAGCTGGCTTTCCCCGCTACCAGAAGCACAATTCCGGCTCTGGCAAACAGCTCAAAGACGCCTCCCAGCATGGGTACCAGCCCATACCCAAGCCCCTGAAGCGTATTCCGATACAGGAAGATACTGCCCAGAAACGGATAGCACCAGAATACCATCCGGAAGTATAACACCGCCACATCAATTACATCTGTCTCCGAAGCGCTGACAAATAAACGCATCATATATTTACCGAAGAAGAACACAAGCACCATGGCAAACACACTGTAAACCAAAATCATAATCTGGGTACAGCGTACACCCTCGCGAACTCTTTCCTTCGCCCCGGCTCCCCAGTTCTGACCCACATAGGTAGCAATCGTCGCGCCGAAGGCCACATAAACCGTCGCAATAATGTTCTGCAGCTTTCCGCCTGCCGAAAAGCCCGCCATATAGGTTTCCCCGTACACATTGACTGCGCCCTGTACAATAATGGTTCCGATAGCTGTTATAGAAAATTGCAGAGCCATGGGTATACCCAGGGCCAGCAGACGTCCACAGGCATGTAGTGAAAACGTAAAGTTTTCTTTTTTCAGATGCAGAATCGGATATTTCTTTATAATATAAATGAAACACAGCAGGGCGGAAATTCCCTGTGCAATTACAGTTGCGTAAGCGCAGCCCTCCACGCCCATTCCACCGTAAATGATGAAGGCAATATCCAAGGCCACATTAATCACCGCAGAGATAATCAGAAAATACAGAGGTGATTTGGAATCCCCCAGGGCACGCAGGAACGCCGCCAGGGCATTGTAGGCTGCCGTTACCAAAAGGCCGGCGTAGATAATTCCCATATAGGCCTTCACATCCGGCATAATTTCATCGGAATAGTTCATCAGACGCAAAATCGGCACATTCGCTGCCCGAAGTCCCACGGTCATCAGTACCGCAAAGCCCAGAGACAGATACACCGACATGGCTACATAATGCCGCATCCGCTCATATTCCTTTGCGCCGAACCACTGGGCCACCAGAATCGCGAAACCACTGGCCAGGCCGTTTAGCCAGCCCGTCACAAAAAACATCAGAGATCCGGTGCTTCCGATGGCCGCCAGTGCCCGCACACCCAGAAACTGTCCGGCTATAATGGAATCCGCCACATTATAAAACTGTTGGAACACATTTCCCAGAAACATGGGAACCATAAAATACAGAATTAGTCTTACAGGACTTCCTGTCGTCATATCATGCATTTTTCCTGCTGTCGCTTCACTCATTCAAAAATTCCTCACTTCTAAACGAATCTCTATCCATGCTACGGTCTCACATTATACACGGAAGTCAAAAATAATTCCAGCTTTTTGCACAAAAATCCCGGTTGAAAAAGCTTATAAAAATCAGCTTGTTCCAACCGGGAATATGTGTTTGGATTTCTACACCGTTTCCGCGTCCAGATATTTCTTCAATTCTTCTACGGTCTCCGCAATTGCTGCAGCTCCGGCTTCCTCCAGCTCTGCCCGGCTTCCATAGCCATACAGCACGCCGACACTGAACAGCTGATTCTCTCTGGCGCCGCGAATGTCATTTTCCCGATCGCCTACCATCACTGCCTTCGACAGATCATAGCCGCCCGCTTCGATGGCATAACGAAGTACATCTGCTTTTTCCACGCGGTTTTCATCCATGCTGGCACCGGCAATCCGGTCGAAATACTGAGCTAAATGAAAATGCTCCAGAATCTGAACCGCGAACACCTCCGGCTTGGATGTAGCCACCACTACTTTCCGTCCGGTATTTTTCAGATGAGCCAGCAACTCCTCAATTCCGGGATAAACGGAATTTTCAAACATTCCTTTGTCCGTATAATATTCCCGGTAATATTCAATGGCTTTTTTACATTCCTCCGGCGTAAATCCATAATATTTTGCAAAGGATTCCGCCAGCGGCGGTCCCACAAACACATTAAGCGCTCTGTGGTCCTCCACCTCAATCTTCCATTTTTTCAGGGCATGAGCCACTGAATTGGTAATGCCCGGAGCAGAATCTGTCAAGGTTCCGTCCAGATCAAAGAAAATTGTCTGATACATCTTCCGCTCTCCCAGATTTATTCGTCAGAATCCTCATCATCCCAGACATATTCTGTGTCGTCATCGTCCTCCGTCTGAATCTCTCCCACTGCGGCCGTTCCGTCCGTAGGCGGCTGATTTACCGTACCCAGCACATTACCCGGGTGCAGGCTGCAGGGCTTGGCTACCAGAGGCGAGCCGGATACACTGTTATCGTCCGGAATCAGCGTAATCACACGGAATTCATGTACCGGGCACGCGTCTGTGGCCAGAGCGCCGCTCTCCACACAGGCCTCGCCTGTCACATGCACATCACAGTACTCGGTCGGCACCGTTCCCTCCGCAAAATATTCCGTCTTCACCATGCCGTCGCAGATTCCCGGAATCGGTAATTTACCCGACGCCGCGCAGACCGTCGCGCTGGTAACAGAGGACGGCTTCGGGAAACCGATGTTTTCCTGTCCCTCGCTCAGCCTGGACATGACTGCCTTCCAGATTTTCTTATGGTAGTTAGTCTCGCCTTTTTTGCTGGAGAGTTCATGGTTATTATCATAGCCCGCCCAGATACCCGCTGTGTAATAAGGCGTATAACCCACAAACCACACATCACGGTTATCGGAGGTGGTACCTGTCTTACCGGCAATGCTCATTCCGCCAAAGTTAACTGCTTTACCGGTACCCTGGGTTACTACATCCTGCATGGCACTGGTCAGAAGCCATGCGGTGCTATCCTTCAGAACGGTTCTGCTGTAAGCCTCTGTATTATCAATCAGTACATTGCCGTCATGATCGGTAATCTTCGTATAGAAAACCGGCTTCTCATAGACGCCGCCGTTGGCAATGGTTGCGTAAGCCGCCGTCAGCTCCACATTTTTCACACCATTGGTGATGCCGCCCAGTACCATAGCCTGGGTATAATCGTTTCTGCCGTTCTTCAGCTCCTTCTGCATCGTGGTGATTCCCATATTCTCCAGATAAGTGATACCCAAAGCCGGCGTAATATCCGTAATGGTCTTTACCGCCACGATATTCATGGACTGTTCGATACCTCTGCGGAGGGAAGACCAGCCCTGGTAATTGCCGCCGGTCCAGTTGCGGACAGGACGTCCCTTTCCGCCATCGTAATTGTAGGGCGCGTCGTACTGGGTGGTCGCCAGTGTCATTCCCGCAGAATCCAGCGCTGCCGCATAGGCTGCCACTACCTTAAAGGTAGAACCGGGCTGACGGGTGGTATCCACCGCGCGGTTCAGCGACAGACTCTCTGTCTTCTCTCCGCGGCCGCCTACAATTCCCTTCACATAACCGGTGGACTGATCCATGACTACCATAGAGATCTGAGGCTGCACCGTCATATTGATCGTTTCGTAGATCTTGTCATCTTCCTCTACGATCGCCTCTTTATAGGCGTCAATGTGAGCCTGCGCGTCTTCCTTGCTGTCAAAGAGCAATTCAAATTTGGAGGATTCATTCTCTTTGAAATACTTCTCCATCATTTCCTTGCTGTAATTCTTCTGCATTCCGTCGGGCTTCACCACCGTCAGGGCATATTCCAGGCCAATCTTGGAGCCTGCCGGATAATTCTCCTCCCTGGAGGTCTCCTCGTCCATAATCTTCTGAACCGCCGGATCCTGAGCCGTCTCTATGGTCAGTCCACCATTATAAACCAGATTGTAGGCTTGCTGAGAGGTATAACCCTTAACCTCCTGCAGATCATTGATCACCTGGGCAATGGTTGCGTCTACATAATAAGAATACACGGACGCCGTACTCTTTGTCTCATTGGTGGTCTGAATCCGGTCATAGACGTTGTCCTCCATGGCCTCTTCATATTCCGCATCCGAGATATGACCATTTTTCTTCATGGCGCTCAGAACCAGCTCCCGGCGCTTGGCATTCTCTTCCGGATCCGATACCGGATTATACTTGTTAGGGCTTTTGGTGATGCCTGCGATAACAGCCGCTTCCGAAACCGTCAGTTCGCTTACGTCTTTATTAAAATAACGGTTGGATGCTGCCTGAATACCCAGCGTATTCTGTCCCAGATTGATGGTATTCAGATACGCCTCCAGAATCTCATCCTTGGTCATAATCTTTTCCAGCTCAAGAGCCAGATACTGCTCCTGCAGCTTTCGTTCTATCTTCTCCATCATGGTATCTTCGCTCATGAAATCAAAGACGTTATTTTTCAGAAGCTGCTGGGTGATGGTGCTGGCGCCCTCGGTCTTCCGGAAGCCGCTGGCGACGCCCTTCACGCCTGCCCGGACGATACCCTTTAAATCAACTCCGTTATGTTCGTAAAAGCGCTCGTCCTCAATATCGATAAATGCCTTCTGCACGTGATCCGGAATTTTGTCTATATCCACCCAGACACGGTTGGATCCCGCAGTGATAAGCTCTGCCATTTTATTTCCGTCAGAATCTATCATCACAGACTTATATCCACGCGGAATGACACTGGTGCTGTCAATATCCGGAGCGTTATCAACGACTCCTTTCACAATTCCGATTCCGGCGCACAGGCCGATAACTCCCGCTGCCAGCAGGCAGACCAGGAATGCTTTTATAAAAATAACGCTGGCCTTTTTCCCTGCCTTCGCGCTTTTAGAATGCATAGACTTCTGTTTTTTTGAAGTACTGCGTTTCCCGTAATTCATGTTTTATCCTCCTATACATTCAATCATTATAACAAAAAGTACTGTCGGAATAAAGACTTATTTCAGAAATTCACAGTTTCTTAAGCATTTCTGCCCGTCTGTCCCTTGCACGGGAGCGACGCTTTATACTATAATAATAGGTACTTTAAAAATTTAATTTCTGTGACAGCTTTCGACATTCTTTTTCCATAGGGTTTTGTATAATTTTCTCAAAACCCGGCGTTTTCATTGCCAAAAGGAGATTATTATGCAAAGAGAATACCTCATCGAAACCCGTTCTGTCACAGATGAAAAAGGAAACCAGCTCCACCTGAAATATTACCTGATAGAAGAGGAACGCCCCACATCACCAGTCCCTCTCTATCGCATCTGCATCAAGAAATCCCTGGCCGAACGCCCCGGCGTGGAAGAAACCGAGAGCACTCCTCCGGTATCTGATTCCGAAAGCCAGGCCCGGGACATGTTGCGGCGCCTCATTCAGAATGCGGTAACACCTGTGTGTCTTCTGGAAATTGTGGATGATATGATGACCCAGGAGAGCGGACAGGCTTCCTGAAAGGAATTCACATGTCAGAAGCATACCGTTTTGCATACGCAGGCGGCGCGGGCGAAATTATTGAAAAAAAATCCAGGTTTATTGCGACCGTAGCCCCCGTCACCTCCGAAGAAGAAGCTCTGCGCTTTATTGAGCAGACAAAAAAACAATACTGGGACGCCCGTCACAACTGCACGGCTTTCACCATTGGCAGCCGACACCAGCTGACCCGCTGCAGCGACGACGGAGAACCGGCTGGTACAGCCGGCCGGCCTATGCTGGATGTTCTTTTAAAGGAAGATATCCACAACATCGCCATTGTCGTGACCCGTTATTTCGGCGGAACATTGCTTGGAACCGGCGGACTGGTACGGGCTTATTCCGGCGCGGTACAGGAAGGATTGAAAAATTCCATTATCTTAACCCGCCAGTCTGGCGTCCGTCTGGAAATCCGTACGGACTACACGGATTTAGGAAAAATTCAGTATCTGATGGGACAGAACCAGATTCCTACCCTGGATTCTGCCTACACCGATTCCGTCTGGTTAGAGGCTCTTGTGCCCTCTGAACAGCTGGAGTCCTTTTGCAACGCCCTGACTGAAGGCACAGCCGGAAAAGCTATTCTGACCAAAGGGGAGCCCTGCGACTACGCCATGAACGGCAGCGAACTTCTCTTACTGAATAAGGAGGACGAATCTTGAGACGGTCCACGCCCCGACAGAAAACCCTGCGCTACACCCGACTGGCCTTTCTCGCGCTCTGTTTGGCCATTTTATTTTTTCTGGGACAAAAATACCGAAAGGCCAATTATAATGCGCCCGTACTCTCCCTGAAAATCAATGAAATCTGTCTCAATAACCCGGGAACAGAAGTGAAACAGGGTCTTACTTATCAGAGCTATATCGAGCTGTACAATCCCACTGGAGAAACCATTTCCCTGGCAGGACTGTGCCTCTCTACAGATACCGGAGACAATGCCCAGCTTCTGGTGGGGGAAATAGAGCCTCACGGCTTCTCCTGTATCTATGCCCTGTCCGAAGACGGACCAGAACCGGAAGGCAGTCTTTCTGTGCGGCTCAGTCTTTCCGGCGTCCACACAGTAACGCTTACCTGGGAGAAAATCGTCGATTTGGCCACACTAAAGACAGAACCGGCCCTGCCGGTAGATTCTGTTTCACTGCCCGGCAGTCTCACACAAGGCACTGTCTATGCCCGCACAGAAGATGGCGGAGAAGAATTTGCTCCGCTGCGTCCCTCGCCGGGCGCTTCCAACCAGACTGCTGCCGGCCTTTTAGCTGAACAGCCGGTCATCGAAACTGCCAGCGGATTTTATCAAAATTCTGTTACCGTCTCCATGTCCGCACCTGACGGACTGACCATCCGGTACACCCTGGATGGCAGCACGCCAGACGAAACCTCTCCGGTCTATCAGGAGCCCCTGCACCTTACAGATCCCAGTGCCCAGCCTAATGTCTATGCAGCTTTGACAGATATTGTGGCGGAAACCACCGACTATCTTCCGCCTGCCCAGGCTGTAGATAAGGCTATTGTCCTCCGGGCTTCTGCTTTCGATGCAGACGGCAATTACAGCAATCCGGTAACTGCCTCTTACTTTATCAACCAGGAGCAGAAGAATGGTTATCCGGATGCCTGGATTCTTTCCCTGACCTCCGATCCGGACTATCTGTTTTCCGAAGAACGGGGGATCTATGTACGTGGTTCCGGCTATGAACAGGCCTTAAAGGACGGTATCATTTACGAGGAATTTCCTTGGATTGAACTGATGGATTATATGAATTATCACCGGGAAGGATCGGAATCTGAACGTCCGGCCCATCTGGCTCTTTTTGATGAACAGGGTAATACCCTGCTTGACCAGGACTGCGGAATCCGCATACGGGGCAATGAATCCCGCAGCTTTCCTCAGAAGAGTTTCACCCTCTTCGCCCGGAAGCGCTACGGGAACTCCGCATTTACCTCTATCTTTTCCAATCCGGAGGCAACCTATCCAACTATGATCCTCAACAACAGCCGTACTTTGAAAAAGGTATTTTTCTTCTCCTTGGCAGCTGAACAGGACACTGCCATTCAGGAATATCAGCCATGTCAGGTTTTCCTGGATGGGGAATACTGGGGCATGTATTTTCTCATGGAAAAATATTCTGCCGAATATCTGCAAAATCATTATCAGGTTCCCGCTGATGATATTTTGCTCATCAAAGACTCCGAAGAAGTACAATCTGGAAAGGCCGAAGACATCGCCCTCTATCAGGAAGCCGCAGATCTGCTCCATTCCGATCTGACCGACCCGGATACCTATGAGACGCTGTTAGAAACCATCGATATGCAAAGTCTGATCGACTGGCTCTGTACCAACATCTACATCGCCAACACAGACACGCGCCCCCTGGGCGGAAATGTCTATACCTGGCGTAGCACCCGTCCGGACGGCGAAGGCTGGAACGATGGCCGTTGGCGCTGGAGCCTGTACGATCTGGATGACTCTCTGGCTGTGGGAACCGAGTGGGAAAATACCGAGCCCTGGCTCATGGATACCTTTACAGAGCACGCCGGTTACTATCCTGCAGGCTTTCTTGATACGGAGCCTCTGCCCGCCCTTATGCAAAATGAAGATTTCCGCCGCCAGTTCGTCCTGACCTTTCTGGATATGGCCAATGAAAACTTCCGTCCGGAGCGGGTCAATGTTTTACTGGATCAGCTGAAAACCCAATACGCAGACCAGGCAGCTCTCAGCTGGCAGCGTTGGAACACAGTTCCCTGGTATGACAGCTTCGAAGAGCAGATCGAAGCCCTCCGTATCTTCTTCGAAAACCGCTTCGACGCCATCGTTCCTGCTCTTGCCGAACACTTTGAACTGACCGGAGACCTGGTGGATCTGACGCTTTCTATCCAGACTGCAGGCGCAGAGCCGGAAAGTAGTTCCGAAACCGATGGCGGAACCGTTACTCTGAACACCATTACCCCGGATCTTTCCAATGGAAGCTGGAACGGCTGGTACTACACCGATTATCCGATAACCCTGAAAGCGGAGCCCGCAAAGGGATATCTGTTTGCGGGCTGGGAATTAGAAAATGGAACCTTTCTGTCCGACAGCGTCAACAAGGAAGAGATCCTGGTACAACTTCAGAGAAATACGGAAATCACCGCCGTTTTTGAGGCAGAATAAAATCCATCTACAAAAACTATTTTACATGAAACGCCCGGATTCCCGGGTAAACCGCGCCCTTCCCCAGCTGCTCCTCGATGCGGAGCAGCTGGTTGTATTTTGCCACACGCTCGCTCCGGCTGGGCGCTCCCGTCTTTATCTGGCCGGTATGGAAAGCCACTGCCAGATCCGCAATCGTGGTATCCTCCGTTTCGCCAGATCTATGAGACACAACCGCTGTATATCCAGCCCTGTGGGCCATTTGAATCGTTTCCAGCGTCTCAGATACAGAACCAATCTGATTCAGCTTAATCAAGATGGAGTTGCCGCAGCCCTGTTCGATTCCTTTGGCTAATCGCCCGGTATTTGTAACAAACAGATCGTCTCCAACCAGCTGCACTTTGTCACCCAGACGCACGGTCAGCTTCTGCCAGCCTTCCCAGTCTTCCTCATCCAGGCCATCCTCAATCGAGATAATCGGATATTTTTCACAAAGCTCCGCCCAATGGGTAATCAGCTCCTCTGCGCTGTATTCCGTACCGGCCTTCGGAAGCTTATAAAAACCTTTCCCCTTCTCACTTTTCCACTCGGAGGCGGCCGCATCCATGGCAATCCGGAAATCCCGGCCCGGCTCATATCCCGCCTTCTTCACAGCCTCCAAAATTGTTTCAATAGCCTCCTCATCAGACTGTAACGCCGGAGCGAAGCCTCCCTCGTCTCCCACAGAGGTCGCCAGCCCTCTTTCCTGCAGAATCGAAGCCAGTCCATGAAAAACCTCCGCGCACCATCTTAAGCACTCTTTAAAGGAGGTTGCTCCCACCGGCATAATCATAAACTCCTGCACATCCAGTCCGGAGGACAGTGCATGACAGCCGCCATTTAGGATATTCATCATCGGAACCGGAAGACCATTTCCACCGGCACCGCCCAGGAACCGGTACAGCGGAATCGTAAGAGCTGCCGCTGCTGCCCGACAGGTGGCAATGGAAACTGCCAGAATCGCGTTTGCGCCCAGCCCGGACTTGTCCCCGGTTCCGTCTGCCTCCATCATGGCACGGTCTACCGCATAGATATCGGAAGCATCCAGCCCTTTCACCACCTCCCCGATAATTCGGTTGATATTCTCTACCGCCTTTGTAACACCTTTTCCCAAATATCTGCCCTTATCCCCGTCCCGCAGCTCCAGTGCCTCAAATTCCCCTGTAGATGCGCCGCTGGGGGCAGCTCCACGGCCTACGCTGCCGTCTGCCAGAATCACCTCGGCCTCCACTGTGGGATTTCCCCGGGAATCCAGAATTTCCCTGCCGATAACCTTCTCAATCTGCAAAGCCTTCATTTTGATAATCTCCTTTTCCTTTTTTCCTAGTATGGACAAAGATTATCAAAATATAAGACAAAGAACAGGCAAATTATTTCCCTTGTATTGCCTGCTCTTTGTCTTTTTCTAAATTTTATAACTGCAATTTCCTGTTTCCAACACCTCTATCACATTTTGTGCCGCCATCAAACTCATCTTGCTGCTGGCTTCTTTGGTTGCCGCTCCGGCATGCGGAGTAATAATACAATTCTGAAGCGTACACAGCGGACTATCATACGGCGGTTCCTGCACAGTTGCATCTAAACCTGCCCCTCTGATTTCTCCATTCTTTAATGCAGTATAAAGAGCCATTTCATCCACTATGCCACCTCTGGCTGTGTTGATCAGAATTGCATCTTTTTTCATCATCTGGAACTCTCTTGCCCCAAACATATTTTTTGTTTCTTCTGTTAAAGGAGAGTGTATCGTAATAAAATCAGACTCCTGAATCAGGGTATCCAGATCAACATACTTTGCTCCAAACTCTTTCGAAAAAAGATCATCCTGATATTTATCGTAACATAGGATTTGCATATTAAAACCTTTGCATCGTCTTGCTACTCCTTTCCCGATCCTCCCAGTCCCAATCACACCCAGAGTCTTTTCCCACATTTCGACACCGGAGGGTCTCACTCCATTTTTCCCTTTTATACTATTATCCATTATGGTAATATTACGTGCACAATTTAGCATCAGAGCAACTGCCATATCTGCTACTGAATCACCATTGGCACCAGGTGTTATTGTTACAATAATATTTTTTTCTTCTGCTGCCTGCACATCAACTTTATCGTATCCCACTCCATATCTGGATAGAACCTTAAGCTGCCCTGCCTTTTCTAATAAACTGCGATCATAGTTTTCTAAACCTGCAATTATTGCATCGGCAGTCCCTATCTCCTGTGCAAGCTGCTCCGTAATCGGCCCATCTGCTGCTTCCAGTTTTTTATTTCGCAATTATGCGCTTCCAATAGCTCCTTTGCTTTCGAATCCACACTGCCAAAAGAACGAGCCGTTACCAGAACCCTGTATTTTCCCATAGGTATCCCTCCTTACAAATCCTTTACAAGTTCGACTGCCTCCATCGTTGCCTTTTTTATCTCGTCAAACTTGCCTTCCCGGATCAATGAATCTTTTACCATCCAACTGCCACCGCATGCTATAATTCTGGGATCTGCCAGATACTCACGGATGTTGCCGGCATTAATACCTCCTGTCGGCATAAAACGCATCTGGGGAAATGGTCCGGATAATGCTTTAATCGTCGCCAGTCCTCCATATTGTGAAGCAGGGAAAAATTTCGCTACCGACAAACCGTATTCCAGCAAATACATAAGTTCTGTCGGCGTACAGATTCCTGGGAAAACAGGGATTTTATTTTCAATGGCATATTCTGTAACTTTTTGGCTAAAACCGGCTGAAACCAGGAATTTTGCTCCGGCTGACACTGCTTTTTTTGCCTGTTCTACTGTCACAATCGTTCCGGCTCCCACCAACATTTCTGGAAATCTCTCAGTAATTGCCCGAATCGATGCTTCTGCTGCCTCCGTCCGGAATGTGATTTCTGCAATCGGAAGTCCGCCTTGTATCAGTGCATCCGCCAGCGGGACTGCATTATCTGCATTATGAAGTACTACTACCGGAACAATTTTTAATTCTTCAATTTTCTTATTTACATCCATCTCTCCTTCATCCTCCTATTCCCACGCCAAAATCCGTCCTGGATTTTCTCTGAAAATCTTTTGGATTTGTTCTTCTGTAATTCCCTGTTTTCGCATTTCCGGAATAAATGTTTTTAAGATATACGCCAATCCAACTCCCTCAGGAGTATAGGTTTTTAATCTTTCTCTTGTGGTATCCAGCGAACATAACAATTGTCTCTCATAGCCACATTCAAATATTCTTTTGATCAATGCTATCTCTTTTTTGTCGCTGTGATATTTAAAACGTCCAATCGTATCAAATTCCAGCGCCGCTCCTGTTTCCAAAACTTTCCAAAAGCTTTCCTCTGCACACGCGCGATCCATATGACAGAAATAAACCTTTTCCATATTTATTCTTTCTGCCTTAAAAAATGTCAACAACTCATTCAGATCGCTTTCTGCCTCGATATGCACCATCAACGGTGCTCCTGTCTCTTTTTGTGCCCTCACTGCTGCCTTGAATAACACCGTGTATTGTCCCTGTAAATTACACTTATCTAAAGCAGTTTTAATGATCCCCGCTTTTCCTTTTTGCTGTTTTTCGAAAAATTTCAGGTCTGTATCGGTATACATTCCTTCTGTTAATTCCTTACAATAGAATTCGCACAATTTACGTTCTTCAACTGTACGAATCCAATGCTTCTCCGGATAAAACAGAAGCTTATGAAATCCGGTTGATGCCACAATGTGCACGCCCGTTTTTCTACTGATTTTTTCCAGTCCTTCTGCGTCCCGACCACAGCCACCCGGCTGCGCTTCTACCAAAGCGCAGCCGCCTGCTTTTTTATAGTCCGTCACTTCCTGTTCCGACCATTCCCTGTTATCCATAAATAAGGCCGGATTGATCTCAAAAGAGGTTCCTTTCCGCAGCAGAAGATGTTCATGACATTGTGTAAATCCCAAATCCTTAGATTCTATTTTTCCCAGTACCGTATGTATTTGCCCTTTCATCCGATTCACCGTACTTTATTTTTACCACTTAGGATTCGGCACAATCACAGGTTTCCCCTCCCGCTCCAGAATCAATTTGTGGTATCCCTTTGTCTCAATGGTTCCGTAATCATGGCCTGCATCCGCAGCGAAACAGAAAAACATCACCAACGGCTCTTTTCCTGTATTCACTGAACGATGCGCATATCTTCTCGGAACATACAAGGCCTCTCCCTTTTTTAACGGCATTTCCATGGTATCGCCTTCCGGATTCTCTAAAACCATATATCCGCTTCCATTTAATGTGTAATATACCTCTGCTGTCTCAAGCTGGGTATGAAAATGTCCCTTGGTCATAAAATATTCTTCGCCAACCAGACCCGGATATAAAATAGTAGTACCGAATCCCAGATCGCCCTTCCTCTCCGGAAATCCCAGCTCATAAAACTCGTAAACCAACGGATCAGAAATCTCCAGAATCTTTTCTGCCGCCTCCGTATCCAGATACATATTTTTCATCTGCGAGAGATATCTCTTTGTACTTTCCGCTGTCTTTGAAAACCCATTTAACAAATCAAAATCTACTGAAAAACTGCTGTCCCAATTAAAAGAATTCATATTATCCCCCTTATGCGTTCTTTGCCACTTCACTGAGCATCATTACTTTCGATTGCATATCATCGATATGAAATACCTCTGCCACTACCTGCGTCCAACCGTGTATAAAATAAATCCAGCCGTCCTTAATCGTAAGGTTTTTCTCTTTCTCCTGCGCCTTTGCCTGCTCCATAAATACAAGCTCTCCACGATAATTGATCTCCCATACCAAACTGTCTACCGGGAATTGCGCTGCATCCGTCAAAGGTGAACCCGGTGCATCTTTTCCAAGCCCTGTCGCATTTACTATCAGAGAATGCGGTTTTAAATCAGCCAGGATCTTATCATTGTCTCCCATATTGGGCGTATAGAGATATTCTAACTGGATATTTGGATTCAGACCGGTCAGAATTTTCTTTGCGGACTCCAGACGGGGCATGCTTCTATTAGAAATAATAATTTTCTTCGGGATGTCATCGCCGCCCTTCTCCTGACCAAAATACAGGGACATCGCAAGCGCTGCTCCACCTGCTCCCATCAGGAATACTTCGCCATCATACTTCTTCCAAAAATCCTTCGGCACAAAATGCTCCAAAGCCAGACCGCTTGAGATCGGATCTTTGGCATGTCCGCACAGCTTTCCATCCTTCTTCGAGATACTTGATATCTCTCCCAGCTTCTGCGCAAAAGGATCCAGATATTCAAATAACTCTTTGCATGCATTATATAAATCAATCTTATGCGTTGTCACAAGCGCTCCCAGGGAAAGCGGATCATTTTTAATAAATTCTACCGCTTCTCTGTAATCCTCTGCCGGCGAATGCGGTTTAAAATCAATTCCCTGAATTACTGCATCCAGTCCCAGTGCCTCCGCCCATTTCGGAAACACACGCATAATCGATGATTTTCCGGTAGTTACGCCAATAAAATAAATTGTCGGCCTCTCTGCTTTTTTCACATTTAACATTTTAATTTCCTCCTTTTTCTTTTATTTCAATCTCTCATTTAATTCCAGATGTTCATTATCCGGCCCGCGGAACATCACCCATTTCGAACCTTTCTCGAATGTCTGCGGTGCATGCGTATAGCTGCCCTCCTCAAAAGCAATCCCCTTTTTCTCCAACTCCGCTATCACTGCATCGATGTCTTCCACATTCATCGCAATGTGATCAAACCAACCATCTTCCCGTTGAATCGGTTTCGGAAATTGTACCAGTTCAATCACTGAATCTCCGTTTTGAATAAACTTCACTCGAACATCTCCATCGTCGCACTGATTCACAGATTCCCAGATCAGCTTGAAATTTAATTTTTCTGTATAAAACTTCAGCGATCTCTCAATATCATTTACAAACAGACCAATATGCGCAAATCCTTCCATCTTCAATCTTATTTCCTCCTTTTAATAATGATGTTACGATGTATTGTTACGATATAATAAGAAATAAAATAGAGAGTCCTATCATATGATTCATCACTTTAGGACTCTCTTTCCTCTTACTTATCTGTAAATACCGTGACTTCAAAACTATTTCTGTCACCCCGGTACCTTGCCAATGAAAACTCTATCGGCTGACCAAATACATTTACGCCCACGCTGGAAAAAAACTGTATTGGCTTTCCCTTTTTCATATCGAGTATTTCCGCATCACTGGCTGTAGCTTCCACTGCTTCCACCAAACGTTTCACACAATATACCCTTGTGGAATCATCCCTTGATAATACCGAATATAATGATTCCTTGGTAAAATCATGTTCCATGACAAAAGAACAACGATCATAGGGAAGATAAGTTTTTAACACCACAATTGGCTCATCGTCAGCATATCTTTTCCGATACAAGAAGACAACTGGATCTTCCGGCCTGATATTCAAATGCTCCGCCACCTCCGGCTTTGCCTTTTCTACTTTAAAATCGAGCACTTCCGTATATGGTGTGCGTCCAGTCCGAACAATCTGATCATTGTATGATTCCAGCTTCTGAATAAAATCCTGATTAATCTTGGGTTGTGATACGAAAGTCCCTTTACTCTTTACACGATAGAGCCAGCCTTCCTGTACCATTTCTGTAATGGCCTGTCTGACCGTTGTCCTGCTGATACCAAACATGTCACTCAGTTCTTTTTCTGTCGGTATCATGCTATCTTTCGGGTACGACCCATTCTTAATCTCAGACATAATCAATTCTTTCAGCTGAAAATACAGTGGAATGGGGGTCGTTTTGTCTAACTTTTTTCCAAGCAGCATATGTCCTCCCTGGTCTTTCCTTTCCTTTTTATGCTTTTATGCAATCATGACAATTATATGTCCGATTGTAGTATCTTTGTATTTTATATTAGCATAATCTGGATATTTGTCAATCAAACCGATCCCTTTTTCCTTTAAGAGTCCTTTTCATGCTTCCATATTTAATTTTGTCAAAATTTCAAACCCAACCGGAGTATTTACCCGTGTAACCCCTGCTTCCAGCATATCCAGAAAACGCTTTGGTTCTGTTACATTACCTGCTCCAATAACCTCAAACCGTCCTGCTGCCAGTTTTACAAACTCACGTACCTGCTCAATCGTTGGTTCCGGAATATCGTAGGGACGGAAGTCTGCAGATACCACCATTGCACTAACTCCGGCCTCAGCTGCCGCATCACATATCTCCTTCATCTGACTGTGGTCAAAGACACTGATTTCTGTCACAATTTTCACCGGGATTCCATCCGCCGCTTCCACCAGCGCCTTCAATTCTTCCCGCATCTCATCCTTATGTCCGCTCAAATACATTCCCACCTGCATGACAATGTAAAATTCGTCAATATGCAGCGGTTCATTCAGCATATCTTTCACTTCCTCTACTTTCTGAGATGTGAAATATGCCCCTGAAGGATACGATAACGCACAATCTACTTTTATCTGATCCTCCTGATTCAAAAGACTGTTTACTACAGGTACCGCAGAGGGACCTACTACAACTGTGTTTCCTCCTGCACGTACAGCCTTTAGTACCAGATTTTCGATCTGCTCATCCCCAACTTCATATTGCTGTATATTTGAAAACTCTACTCTTTCCGCGTATTTCATGCCTCAAGTCCTCCATATAACCGTGCCTGACGCTCCATATAGGTATTTGCAATATCCAGAGTACTTGCTGTATGTATTACTTCACAGCCCAACGCCCGATACCTTTCGAACTGCTCCAGTGTACGAATATTTCCCGATGGGTGGATATCAAACCGATTAGGGAAACACCGTTTAATCAATTCTACTTCTTCAAAAGATACTCCTAATTTACATCCCGGATTTACTTTTACCGAATATACGCCTGCTGAATCCAGAGCTTTCAGAACCTCTACTAATTCTGTATCACTTAACAGCGTCGCCGGTATCACAAATGCATTTTTAAAGAATTTTCCATCAAATTCTTTCATAATTTCAGCTGCTTCCATCTCCACATCTTTGTATCTGTGTGAAAATATCGCCTGCCAGTCAAGGCATACACAGGTATCTTCAATTCCTATTTCTAATAAATGCTCCAGATCCTGAAGCTTCTTCTTTAACGTCATTCTCCCAAGCGGATAAGATACTGCTGCATGCAGGCGGATAGAACCTCCGGTAATCTCTTGAATCATTTTTACAAAAACTGGTTCTGTATCAAAAGCAACCGGCTTAAAACCCGTATCAAGCAATCTATATAAAGCTTTTTTTACATCATCCTCTGTCTTTGTCAGTCCCTGCACTCCGAAATGGCAATGCGCTATCAGCGCCGCTCCCTCATTTCGTACGCGTTCTGCTATAATTGGATTCTTTATTTTTGTAAAATCCATATCACTTATCCTCCTGCGCTTCCGCCATATGTTTAAATGAAGGCTGCAGCACATCGTGCAATTCACAGAATACCTTATACATTCTGTCATAAATTGCCCGGTTCTCCGGTCTTGGCTGATAAATTTTCTTTACCTTTAAAAGCTTCTCAGCTCCAGCTTCCAAATCATCCACGAATCCCACTGCTACGGCTGACATCAGCGCTACGCCCAATACGCCGCCCTCATCTGCTTCCAATGTACAAATCGGCACATTATAAATATCTGCCTTGATCTGATTCCAGGTATCTCCCTTTGCGGCACCGCCAGAATGATATACCATCTGAATCTTTTCTCCATTTGCCTCAAAAATATCAAGCGTACGCTTGAACTCAAATGCTACGCCCTCCAGGAGCGCCCTGACCATATGACCCAGGCCTTTATCCAGGGACAGACCGATATAACAACCTCTGGAATCTGCACTTCCCATAGTACGCTCGCCCATCAGATAGGGAAGGAAGTATAATCCTTCTGCACCAGGCGCTACCTGTTCTGCCAGCTCACACAGATATGCATATTCGTCCATTCCTTTTGCATGTGCGGTCTCTGTCTCTTTCTTACCGAGATTATCACGCAGCCAGCGGAACGCACCACCCGCAGAATCAATATTTCCAAATGGTACCCAGCCATTCAGAACATGCCGCAGGTTCATAATTCGCTTATCCAGCACCGGTTTCCTGGTATAGGCCTGAATCGTTGCTCCGGTTCCTGTGATATCTACATTTAATTATATAACAACATTACTTTGTTATGACAAAGCATAGCACTAATTCTGATAACTGTCAATGTGGTTTTTAATATTTTGTATATTTTATATATTTTTTTCATTTTTTTGTTTATTTTGCCAATCAATATTGATTATAATGAATCCTCTCCTCTTCGTACCTCTCTGTTTCGATTCTTTCTTCTGCTGGGTATCCTATAGAAATAATTGCAAAAGGTTTCGTATGCTCCGGCAAATGAAGTACTTCCGATACTTTATCCATTCTTTCCTTTTTTGGAGCAATTCCCATCCATACTCCGCCCAAGCCCAGTTCCACAGCCTCAATCAGGATATTTTCCGTTGTCGCCGCCAGATCCTGTTCAAAATATGCCGGTGACTTCATTCGTTTTTCATTCGCTACAGGTATGATAGCCAGAGGAGCCTCTGCCGCCGGACTAGCATAAGGACTACATTCCGAAAGTGCCTTCAATATCTCCTTATCCGTAACAACAACAAACTCCCATTCTCTCTGATTCCTTGCTGTCGGAGAGGACATAGCTGCCTTTAAAAGCTCATGAACCTTTTGCTCTTCCACTGCCCTTTTCTGATATTTGCGAATGCTTCTCCGCACCATTATACTATTCATATCATCCACCCTCTTCTGTCTTTTTTAAATATAACAGCCGGATCACACTGGATCCGGCTGCTGCAATCTGATTCTCTATTATCTCTTAATCTGTCCGTAGTACGCATTTGCGCCATGCTTTCTCAGGAAATGCTTGTCCTGGATAACCTGCGGAGCCGGCTGTACTCTTGCATTCAAAATCTCGGTACGGCATGCCATCTTGGCAACCTCCTCAAGAACGACTGCGTTGTGTACGGCATTGGCTGCGTCTGTTCCCCAGGTAAACGGTCCATGGTTGGTGCACAGAACGCCCGGTACATGCATCGGATCGATGCCTCTGTTGTTGAAGGTTTCAACGATTACAAGACCTGTATTCTTCTCATACTCGCCGTTGATTTCCTCTGCGGTCAGGCTTCTGGCGCAGGGAATCTCGCCGTAGAAGTAATCTGCGTGTGTGGTTCCGTAGCAGGGAATGCTGCGGCCTGCCTGTGCCCAGGAGGTAGCCCACGGAGAGTGGGTATGTACTACGCCGCCAATCTTCGGGAACGCCTTATACAGCTCCAGATGGGTCGGTGTATCGGAAGACGGATTGTAATCGCCCTCTACCTTATTGCCCTCAAGGTCGATAACTACCATATCCTCCGGCTTCAGCAGATCGTACTCTACTCCGCTGGGTTTGATTACAAAAAGACCCTTTTCCCGGTCGATTCCACTGACATTTCCCCATGTATAGGTGATAAGTCCTCTTCTCGGAAGCTCCATATTGGCTTCATAAACCTGTTTTTTCAGTTCCTCTAACATGATTTCTCCTCCTTTAGTCGTCCACCTTCTGATCCAGGAGCTTTCTCATGGCAGAATTGGCAAAATGCAGATCTGCCTTCCAATCCTCCTTACCCAGATACCAGAACTCCGTTACAAAACGGCGCACACCGATCTTCCATGCGGTGTCAATCATCGCCGGGAAATCAACCTGTCCCTCTCCGTACATCATGTCGCGGAACTTGCCCGGAACAGTCTCCTTTAAATGCATGGCAACCACATGGCCATCACAGCTTCTAAGATCTGCAAGCACATCGGTTCCATAAGTAATTGCCGCATTATTGATATTACCACAGTCGGGATACACATTCAAGTAAGTAGAGTTGATCTCATCCACATATTTCATGGATTTTTCGCAGGTGTTCATAAATTCATTTTCCATGGTCTCAAATCCCATGAGCACGCCTGCTCTGGCTGCCATACAAACTGCTTTTTTGAGATTCCGTCCGAAACGCTCTACGGTCTCCGGCGTGGACTCGTCATAATATACGTCATAGCCTGCCAGCTGGATGATGCGGACGCCCAGATCATCTGCCAGCTGAATGGCCTTCTCCATAATCTCCAGGCTTCTTGCCTCTGTAGCCGGATCGCTGCTTCCCAGCGGGTACTTCCGGTGTCCGGACAGACACATGCTGCGGATGGGCAGTCCCACCTCGTACATGGTCTTTACCAGCTCCAAACGTTCTTCCTTTGTCCAGTCCAGACGGGCCAGCTTGTCATCGGTTTCGTCAATGCTGATTTCTACAAAATCGTATCCTGCTTCTTTCGCTGCCTCCAGCTTTTCCTTCCAGGTCAGCGTATTCGGCATAGCCTTTTCGTATAATCCAATGCTGTATGCTTTCATGTTTTATCCTTTCCTACAAAGATCCTGCTTACAGGCTCTCAATCTCATAGAACGCGATCTCGTCAATCTCACGGTTGGTGGACAGGATACCCAGCTTGTTGCCCGGCTTCTTGTATACACGGGTGTTTGCCGGTCCTACGTTGTGATCCAGAACCTCCAGGACATAATCCTTACCATCGTGATAGCATGCCATCAGATCCCGATCGCCCTTACGGTTTCCGATGATCGCCATACCCTTCCCCAGAATCTCTGCGCCCCAGATACCGTGCAGGAACTCATAGGAGCCTTCGAAGGTCTTGATACAGCTGTACTTACCGTCAACCTTCTTATAAATCTTGATGGTATCGCCGTGGAACGGGGTCATAACCAGCATTTCCTCCTCGCCGTCTCCATCGAAATCAGCAAAGGTCATATCGCTGGCCGGATCCTCTGTCAGAGTTTCTACGCTCCACTCGCCGCCCTTTTCTGCCGGCGGCGTCACCTTGAAAATGCCATTCTCGGTTCCCACGATACCGCTCATGATGCCGTCCTTTTCTATGCGGCAGTAACCATGGTTCTTCAGCAGGTTCTCCTTCAGGGGAATCAGCTTCACCTGGTTGTCCTCGTTGATATCGCTTAAATCTGCCGGAAGCTCGCCTACCCAGATCTTGCCCGGCATACTCCAGTCGTCTTTGAACTCATGGCCGGACTTCAGCGCGCAGGCAACGATATAGTTTACGCCGCCTCTGGTCAGGATATCGAAACGATGTACGAAGGGCAAATCCGCAATGGTCTTTACCGCCCAGTCATTTTTCCCCTTGGGAGAAGCCAGGATAATCTTCGCCTCCTTGGAATCGTTCGGTGAGTAAAATTTATGGGTAGCCAGGAACTCGCCGTTGCTTCCCGGAATCTGAACCATCGTCATAACTCCGCCGGGCTCGTCCCATACGGTTTCTTCCAGATTACCGTCCAGGTCAAACAGCAGGCACTTATTCACCTTCTCTGCCGCTACCAGCATATGCTCTGTTCCGTTGTAGGTCAGCGGACAGATAGAATAGCATTTTTCCAGTTCGTGTGTTTTGATTTTATTTACTTTCATTGCAGTCTCGTCTCCTAATCTACCTGATATACCCAGGTTCCCATTTCACGAAATTCACGGAGCATATCCGCCGGGGCGTTCATGTCCGTGATAATATTTTCTATTTTCTCCGGCGGACAGGATACGCCTCCTGTTCTTTCTCCGAACTTGGAGCTGTCTGCCAGAATATAAGATGCGCCGGTTACCCGCTGAAACATCATCTGATTCAGGTTTACCTCGCTCACCATCTCTGTCACCATGCCGATATCCGGGCTGATTCCCGTACATCCGATAAAGCTTTTCTTCGCGGTCACATACTCCAGACTATTTTTTGTAAAATCACCAACCATGGCGCCCTTCTGATACCGCAGTTCCCCGCCCAGAAGAATAATCGTTGCCTGAGAGGGATTCTCCTCATTGATAATATTGCCGTTATTTGTAATAATTGTTACATTCCGGCTGGTAATGTATTTTACCATAGCAAGAGCTGTGGAGCTTGTATTCAGAAGAATGCTGTCTCCATCCTCCACCAGACCGGCCGCATATTTTGCAATCCGCTCCTTCCGGAGCTCTCTGCTGTTTTTTCGCGGTACTTCCGCATTTCCTGTCCTTGCGCCTCCGTAAAAGCGCTCCAGGAGTTTATGTTCTTCCAGATACTGGAGATCGCGCCGAATCGTCAGAGGAGAAACCTGCAGCATTTCCGACAGGCTGCTGACTGACACATCTCCATCATTTCTTACGGTCTCCAGGATTTTCTCTCTTCGACTGTTCACAATGGAACGGCTTGTTTTCACGGCATTTCACTCCTTCTTGTATCCTTTTGAATCATATCCATCAGAAAAACGCTCCCCCATGGCCTTCCAGCCACGGGGAAGCGCCCTCGTTGTTACTGCAAACAGTAATTTCCTGTTTTACTTATTACTCAAGCGGTACTCCGGATGCTTTCAGTTTTTCTTCCATCTCTGCCTGAGACATTACGTTCTTCAGACCGATTACATGGACACCCTTTGCTTCTGCTTCCTTGAACATGGAGATGAAGTTCAGCGGGCAGAATACTACATCAAACTGGGTTGCAGAGCTCTTTCCCTCAGAAAGAGAGCAGTGATGCAGCTTTCCAACCTTGATACCCAGGGATTTTACAACCTTCTCTGTAGTCATCTTCATCATCAGACTTGTTCCTGCGCCATTTGCGCAGCAAACCAAAATGTTCAGCATTGTCGTTTCCTCCTATCGGATTAACTAGTATATTTGACGAATCTTTATTCAGCCTTCTTAGCCTTCAGCTCTTTGTATGCTTCCCAGTCCTCAGTCATCATGAAGTAGCCTTCCTTGTCAGCTCTGTACTGCAGCTGCGGGATAGCCAGCAGGGCAACAATTACAATTGCCAGACCTGCGTAGCTTAAGTACTTCATCAGAACTGTGAATACCGGCCATACAACTGCCCAGTCCCACATACCAAGGTATCCGCCGTATGCTGCCATGCCTACCCAGCCTGCGATTAACGCAGAACCGAATACCTGGCACAGACCGGAGATAAACGGCAGGATAAGCGCTGCTTTCAGACCGCCCTTGTTATTAGCATACACCGCGATGGTCGCATTGTCAAAGAAAACAGGTACGAATCCGGCAATTACCAGTACCGGGCTCTTCAGAATAATCAGTGCCGCGATTGCGATAAACTGTCCAAGAGCACCAGCCAGGAAACCAATCGGTACTGCGTTCGGAGAACCGAAACCGTAAGATACCGCACAGTCTACTGCCGGTACGGAACCCGGGAGCCACTTATTGGCAATACCCTGGAAGGAATTGGTCAGCTCTGTTACGAAGGTACGAACACCCAGCTGCAGGATTGCCAGATATACTGCGAAGTTCAGGCAGACAGTCAGGATATAGAACAGGAAACTCTGTCCTTCCTTCATGAATCCGGCCTCAGTCAGATAATCTCTGCCAAGAACCAGAAGGATTGCTCCAAAGAATACCGTCATCAGGATTGCGGTACATACCATGTTCTCATTGAAGATAGACATAAAGCCCGGAAGTTCGATATCCTCCAGCTTCTTGGAAGCCTCTTTGCCCTTCTTTACATCGCGCTCATGCATTTTGCCTGCGATCCAGGAGAACAGTGCCACTCCCATGATCTGCTGATGTCCAAGACAGAAGCCTGCGCCGTCTGTCAGCTCCTGGGTCGGCTTAATGGTCAGGTTGGAGCCTACTGCCCAGTACAGACCAAGTACGATTGCCATTACGACCAGAAGCGCTGTGTTATTGGTAGCCAGTCCCGGCAGTGCAAACAGGAGCAGCCAGTAAGCTGTGGAAGCCTGCTGTACCTGTACATGACCTGTGGTAAACAGGGAACGAAGCTTTGTCACCTTACTGAAACGAACCAGTAAAATGTTGATGATAAACGCAATCAGAAGAAGCAGCATAACCTGTGAGAAGGGCTTTCCAAATACTTCCTCCACTCCTGCGGTTACCGCGTTCTGTCCGAAATACGGGTCGATAACCATAGCGTCCAGATTGAAACGATCCTTCAGACCTACCAGCACCGGACGGAAGTTGCTTACCAGTCCGCCGGAACCTGCTGCCAAGATCATGTAACCTACGACTGCCTTGATAGTTCCGCCAAGTACATCATACCAGGGTTTCTTCAGCAGAATGTAACCAATCAAAACGATCAGGCCGATCATCCATGCCGGCTGCTGCAGAATGTTCGTAGCAAAGTACGACCATGCTCTCATTAAAATATCCATAACTCTTTTCCTCCTACATTTTCCCCTTTATCTTTAACCGCAACCCGCCCTCACGGGCCGCGATCAGGTTCTTATTTGTCCAGATACTTCTCCTGAAGCTTCAGCAGATCCTCCGGCCCCTCAGCCTTCAGAAGCTCTGCTACCAGCTCCTCATTCATCAGCATTTCCGACAGACGCATCATATTGTTCAGATGCTGATCCGGATTGCAGGATGCCAGGGTGAAGAACAGCTGAGCGTCCTTTTCCGGGTCATTCGGGTCAAAGCTGACCGGCTTCTCCAGCTTCATAAAGCCGATGGCCGTCTTGTTGACACCGACTGCGCCCTCCTGGGAATGCGGCATCGCGATGTTCGGCATGATTACGATATACGGACCGTACTTGCGAACGCACTCTACGATATCATGGGCGTAATTGGATTCTACCGTTCCGTCTGCCTCCAGGGACTTGCAGCTCATGATGATAGCGTCTTCCCAGTCCTTTGCTTCCTTGGCAAACAGATAATGCTTCTTTTCTACAAACTCTCTTAACATAATCCCTTTCTCCCTTATTCCAAAGCTTACAGACAGGAACGGAACGGAATGTTCTGGGGATGCTCGAAGCAGTCCTCAAAGCCTCTTCTGTGATGATAGTAAATCTTATCCTTGTCCTGGGGATAGGTGTACTTTCCACCTACCTGCCAGAAGAACGGATGGAACTTGTACTCGTTTCTGTCCTTCTTGAAATCATACAGCAGCTTGATCTCGTCGCAGTCTGCCTGGAAGTTGGTCCATACGTCCCAGTGAATCGGGACAACAACCTTACACCGCAGGTTCTCAGCCATACGAAGGATATCTACAGAGCTCATCTTATCCTGCATACCGATGGGGTTCTCACCGAAGGAACCAAATGCAACATCGATATCATAATCCTTACCATGCTTTGCAAAGTAAATGGAGAAGTGAGAATCACCGGAGTGATAGATGTTTCCGCCCGGAGTCTTAACCAGGTAGTTTACTGCCTTATCGTCCATATCCGTGGGGCAAACGCCTGTCAGCTCTTCTCTGTTCTCGCTGGTATCGTCTGTGGTAACGATACAGGTACGGTCAAAGCTGTCCAGAGCAACGATCTCCAGGTCCTTGATCTTGATGGTATCGCCCGGCTTTACAGTAATGCAGCGGTCTTCCGGAACGCCCCATTTTACCCAGGTCTCTACAGACTTCTTCGGTCCGATGAAGGGTACCGGAATCTCTTTGCCGTTCTCATCGGTCGTAGTCATTCCGCTCTGGATTACATGTGCTGCCCACTCTGCAGACATATGATCCTGATGGTAATGGGTTGCCAGAACTGCGTCCACATGCTTGAAAGCAAACGGGTCAATGACGAAGGGTACGTTTCTCAGGTTCGGCTGCATCAAACGTCCGCCGCACATATTTGCCATCTGATGGCCCGGCTTCATCTTGTTGTCGCCGTGGGTTCTCTTACCGTTTCCGCACCACAGGTCGATGGTGATATTGGTGTCAGCCGGTGTCTTAAACCATACGCCGGTACATCCCAGCCACCACATAGCCACGTTTCCGGGAGCTACAACCTCGTTCTCGATATCTTCTACGAGCCAGGTTCCCCACTCCGGAAAGGTGCTTTTGATCCAGCTGTCTCTTGTCATTTCACTAATTTTGGACATTTCTCAAATCTCCCTTTCTTCTTGGATATTTATATTCTTGGTTTCTTTTTTCTTATGTGCTTATCATACAAAATCACCTCTTATCTTGCAAGGTTTTATATGAACGTTTTGCAATATTTTATGTTCATTTTATGTATGTTTTGATATTTTTGTAGCATTAAACAAATTTTCTGTGCTTATTGCACGAATTTAAAAACAATCTTTTTGCATTTTGACTAAATTACTTCATTTATATGAACGTTTTGAATTTTTATGTTTTGTATGCATGTTATGTCACATGGGGTTTTACAGATTTTTATGACTTTTTAGAATATTTTATGATTTGCAGATAAAAACCCTGTCCGCAATCCTCCGAACAGGGTTTCCACTCTCTATTTTTCTGTTAAGATCTCCACAGCCTTCTGAAGCTGGTTATCCTTCTCCTCCGGAATCGTGATCGCGTTGGCCACGTCCGCGTCCAGCTCCACCTCCACGTCGGGCGCTATGCCGATTCCGTGGATATTGTTGCCCTTGGGCGTATAATACTTGGATACGGTCAGCTTCACAGCCGTACCGTCGCTTAAGGGATACACCTTCTGGACAATGCCCTTGCCAAAGGTCTGGGTTCCCACCAGCGTGCCGATTCCGTAATCCTTGATGGCCCCGGCGAAGATTTCCGAAGCGCTGGCGCTGTTTCCATTGACCAGGACAGCCAACGGTTTATCGAAATAGTTCTCGGCGTCGGACTTCAGTTCCTCCCGGTTGCCGTATTTGTCTTCTGTGTATACAATCAGCCCTTCCGGAAGCAGGCGGTCGAGAATGCTGCCCGCGCTGGACACCAGGCCGCCTCCGTTGTTGCGAAGGTCGATAATCAGCGCAGTCTCGCCCTGATTTTCCAGATCCTCCAGAGCGGTCAGGAACTGATTGACCGTCACATCATCAAAGCTGGCGATGGAAATATAGCCGATATTGCCGTCCAGCATCCTGTGCTCTACCGTAGAGATCTCAATGGTTCTGCGTTCCACGTCAAAGGTCAGATAATCGTTTTCCCCTTCCCTGGCTACGGAAATCGGAACCGTCGTACCTTCCGCTCCCTTTACCATGGAAACCACCTTGGTCAGATCCTCTCCGGTCACCTCTGTATCCTGCACCTTGTAAATGAGATCTCCCGGAAGAAGTCCGGCCTCTTCCGCAGGCGAGCCCTCAAAGACACGGGTAATGGTGATGATTCCGGTGGTCATATTCTGGCTCATTTCCACGCCAATGCCAAAATAGCTTCCGTTGGTGGAATCTATCATGCTTTTGTATTCTTCCTCTGTGTAGTAAGCTGCATAGGCGTCGTCCAGGCCGGCAATCATACCCTTATAGAGATAATTTTCCACTTTTTCCGTATCAATCTCATTCAGATAGTACTTCTGGACCAGCGCCTCAATCTCGGTAAGCTTTCCCTCCACCTCTGAGCTTGTCAGATTCATCTGGCCGCTTTCTGTTTTTCTGTCATCCGACACCTTTGTCAGAGCCCTGCTGCCAAAGAAGGCTCCTCCGGCCACCAGCGCAGTTACCACCACACCGACGGCGATTCCCCTGATAAACTGCTTCTTGTTTTCCATAATTCCAGTATATGTCCTTATCCTTCGTCCAATTCCACCTAGCCTACATAACCCAGCGGGTTTACATAACTTCCATTCTTGATCACGCCAAAATGCAAATGGTTGCCGGTAGAATATCCGGTAGAGCCTACTGCGGCGATGGACTGTCCGGCGCTCACCGTCTGCCCGGCGCTCACATACAATGCAGAGCAGTGCATGTATACGGTAGACAGACCGTTTCCATGGGAAATAACAATGTAATTGCCTGCAGAGCTGCTGTAAGTAGCTGTAGTCACCCGTCCGCCTGCCGCAGCTATAATCGACGCTCCGTAGGAAGCACCGATATCGATGCCCTTATGGTTGGTTGACGCGCCTGCCGTAGGCTGGGCGCGGTTTCCAAAGCCGCTGGTGATCCGTTTGCTGCTGGGACAGGGCCACAGAAAGCCGGAGGCTCCGCCGTCGCCGTCGCCGTCCTGGGCGTTGGCTGCCGCTGCCGCCGCAATCTGCTGCTCAATCTGATCGAGCAGCTTCTGCTGCTTGGCCAGATCTGCCTTATATTCCTCCGCGTTACTGTTTTCACTGTCGATCTGGCTCTGATAACTCTGAATCTGGGCTGTCTTGGTCTTGATCAACGCATCCACGGTCTTCTTCTGCTCAGCGGCCGCGTCCGCCATGGCATCCAGCTCTTCCTTCTCAGCTTCCAGCTGCTTTTTCTTTTCCTCTACCGCCTGCTTCTGGGCGATATATTCCTCCAGCATGCTCCGGTCGTAGGCTGTCACCTGCTCCGCATAGCTGGATTTGTTCAGAAAATCCGCCATGCTTTCCGACGTCAGCAGCAATTCCAGATAGGAAGGATTCCCGTTCTCATAGAGGTACTGAATCCGTTTCTTCATATCCTCATACTGCCGGTCCGCCGTCGCGATTGCTTCCTCCAGTTCGCCCTCTGCCACTGTGATTTCTTCTTTTTTTACCGCAATATCTCCGTTCAGCCGTTCGATCTGCTTTGCCAGATCATTGGCCTCCGTGTCCAGCTTGGAAATATAAGTTTCCAGATTGCTCTTACTGTTCTTCAAATCGGAAATTTTCTTTTTCACATCGCTGATATCGGACTTGATATCCTTGATCTTATCCAGCGTATCCTGCTTTTTATCCTCCAGATCGCTGGTGTCAATTTTCTCCGTCCGGGTGGTCTTCGCATCAGATCCGTCCGTAGAAATCTGTGCCTCTGTCGCCGATACCCTCAGATTATCCTTTGTGAAAATACAGCCAACCGCAAGCGCCGCTATCAGAAGTGCGCTTACCACACGCGTTCTTTTCATCCGTTTTTCCTTTTCTTAACTTTCTAAACCTTCAGGTGCTTCCGTATCGTAAAGAAGCTGCCGAAGAAGCCGATACCCACGCCCAGCGCCAGGCCCACCGGAAGCAGAATCCGGAACATTTCATTTACCGGAAGGAACTGCAGAAGCCCTGTCAGCGCATTGAACTTATCTCCCACAAAGCCCACAAGCTGTGTATACAGATAATACAGCAGCGCCAGCGGGAAAGCAGCACCCAGGATTCCGATGATGATACCCTCCACTACGAAGGGGGCCTTGACGAAGCCGTTGGTGGCTCCGATTAGCTTCATGATCGCAATTTCTTCTTTGCGGACCGCGATACCGATGGTGACCGTATTGCTGATCAGGAAGACCGATACGCACAGCAGCAAAATAATCACTGCTACAGAAATATAACCAATCAGCATATTGAAATTCGTCAGAATATCTGCCACCTGGGCAGACTGATTAATCTTACGGACACCTTCCACGCTGCCCAGCCATTCTACCAGGCTCTCCTGCTGTTCCACATTCTTCAAATAAATCTCATAATGGGCCTGATTGGCCAGCGGATTATCATCTGCAAAGCCCTCCGCAAGCTGGGGGTTATCTTTAAAGTAAATCGCCTTATACTGTTCCCAGGATTCCTCCGCGGATACAAAGACTGCCTCGGACACCTCGCTCCGGGCCTGGATTTTTTCACCAATAGCCTGAATGTCCTCCTCGGACATTCCTTCGTCAAAGAATACGGTAACTGCTACGGATTTTTCCGCTTCTTTTACCATATACTGGAAATTTTCTACCACACAGAAAAAGATCCCAAACAGGAAAATGCAGGCAGACATAGTGGCAACCGACGCCAGGGAAAACATTTTGTTACGCCAGATATTTTTCAGGCCCTGCTTCAGGCAGTAGCCGATGGAACTAATTCGCATTCTGTGTGTACCCAGCGTTGCGCTCGTCACTGATTATGACGCCTTTGTTCATGACAATTACCCGTTTCTTCATCTGATCTACAATCTCCTGGTTATGCGTTACCACCAGCACGGTCGTACCACGCTCGTTGATGGTCTCCAGAAGCTTCATAATCTCTCTGGAATTCTTCGGATCCAGATTACCGGTAGGCTCGTCGGCCAGTAGAATATTCGGCCGGTTTACCAGTGCCCTCGCCAGGGCAACTCTCTGCTGTTCTCCTCCGGAGAGCTGCTTCGGGAAAGACTTGTACTTCTCCGCCAGGCCTACCAGGGAAAGCATCTTCGGCACATTTTTCCGGATATCCTTGGTGGGCGTAGCGATAACCCGCTGCGCAAAGGCGATATTTTCATAGACGTTCCGATCCTTCAGAAGACGGAAGTCCTGAAATACCACACCCAGCTTTCTGCGGTATTTGGGAATCGCCTTCGCCTTCATCCGGTTCAGATTGATTCCGTTTACCTTGATGGTTCCGGAGCTTGGCTCAAGCTCCTTCAGAAGCAGCTTGATCAGCGTGGACTTGCCGGAACCGCTGTTTCCTACGATAAAGACAAATTCGCCCTTGTCAATGTGCAGGGTCACGCCGTTTAAGGCCTGCACGCCGGTGGCATAGGACTTTGTCACATTTTGCATGTCAATCATTTTTTCACTCCTCAGCCGTAGCTTAATATTCCATGGATTCCATGTACTTCATGTACTTTACTACCATCAGCGCAATCTTGAAGGTAATCGCGTCCTCGAACACCCGAAGATCAAGGCCGGTACTCTTCTGCAGCTTATCCAGGCGGTACACCAGCGTATTCCGGTGGATATAAAGCTGTCTGGAGGTCTCGGACACATTCAGGCTGTTTTCAAAAAACTTGTTGATGGTAGTCAGCGTCTCCTCATCAAAATCATCCGGAGACTTGCCGTCAAAGATTTCCCGGATAAACATTTTGCACAGCGGAATCGGAAGCTGATAAATCAGACGGCCGATACCCAGCGTACTGTACGCAACAACATCCTTCTCATCAAAGAAAATCTTGCCGACGTCAAGAGCCATTCTCGCCTCTTTATAAGAACGGGACACTTCCTTAATCTCTCCTACGATTGTGCCGTAAGCCACGTGTACCCTTTCGCCCTCTTCGTTGTTCAGTAGATCGCAGATAACCCTGGCTGTCCGGTTCAGCTCCGGATAACCTTCGTTATCCGCCAGCTCCTTCACCACGATGATATTCTTCTCGTCCACCGCCGTGATAAAATCATGGGACTTGGCTCCAAACAGGGTGCGTACATTTTCCAGGGAAGCCGTATCCTCCTCCCGGCCCGTCTCAATGACAAAGACTGCCCTGCGCACCTCTGTCTGGATATGCAGCTTCTTGGCACGGTTGTAAATATCTACCAGAAGCAGGTTGTCCAGAAGCAGGTTCTTGATAAAATTATCTTTATCGAAACGCTCCTTATATGCAACCAGTAAATTCTGGATCTGGAATACCACCAGCTTGCCAATCATATAAGCATCCTCGCTTCCGCCGTTCAGCAGAAGAATATATTCCAGCTGATTGTCGTCAAATATTTTAAAGAATTGGAAGCCCTGAATCACCTGACTGTCCGCCGGAGAATCTATGAAAGCCATTACAGAGCCTGTATAGGCGTCTGCCTCCGGAAATGTGGACACAAGTACCTTTCCTTCTGTGTCAATGATGCAAAGATCGATCCTGGTAATGCCCTTGAGCCCGTCTATCGTGTTCTGTAATACCTGATTTGAAATCATAACTCTCCGCTCCTTTTTTTCATATAGTTTTTATTTTGTGCATATCGCCAGTCCCTCTCCTCGTTCATTTCTGGCAATATTTACAATAAAAACACGCCTATTTCTATCAAAACACAAATACTTACTCTATATAGTAATGCAAAATTACAAAATTGAAAAGAGGAAATACAAATTTTTTATGCATTTCCTCAAGTTTTTTCCATTTCATTCCCTAATTTTTCCTTATACATTGTTCACAAAGAGCCTTTCCCATGTTTCCCTTGCTTTTTTTCCCTTCCTATGTTAGCTTTGATCTTAGCAATGGATTTGAACGAGAATATTTCTGAAAGGATTTTTTATCATGTCATCTGCAAAAAAAATGAAACTGAAAGACATTTTGCTGATTATTATAGGAACCGGCCTGATGGCCTTTGCCGTCGCTTCGATTTTCGATCCGGTCAGCCTGATCACCGGAGGCTTTTCCGGTCTGGCCATCATTATCCGTCAGCTCTCATCCAGGCTGATCCCCGGCGGCATTCCCCTTTCTGTCACAAACCTGGCCCTGAATATTCCATTTCTGCTGCTGGCTATGAAGCTGAAAGGCTTCCGCTATGTCCTGCGGACAGGCTTTGCCACCATTATGCTGTCCTTCTGGCTCTCCGTTCTTCCGGTCGTCCCCATTGCCGGTGACGATCTGCTTCTCTCCGCCCTGTACGGCGGTCTTATCGTAGGAGCCGGCATTGGTCTGGTCTTCGTAGCACAGGCTACCACCGGGGGCACCGACCTGATCGCGGCGCTGATTCAGCATTTCCTGCGGCATTACAGTACCGCCTCTATCATGTGGATCCTGGATACTCTGATCGTCTTGTTCGGAGCCTACCTGTTCGGCATCCAGATGACGCTTTACGCAATCATCGCCATCTATCTGACCTCCCGTGTGGCGGACGGTCTCATAGACGGTCTGAAATTCTCCAAGGCAGCCTTCATTATCACCGAGAATCCCGACCAGGTAGCCACCCTTCTCATGGAAGATCTGGATCGGGGCGTCACCGGTATCTCCGCCACCGGTATGTACTCCGGCACCGCCAAAAATATGCTGTTCTGCGTGGTATCCAAAAAGGAGATTGTCATGCTGAAGGAACTGACTAAAGAATGTGATCCCAATGCCTTCGTCATCGTAACCGATGTGCGGGAGGTACTGGGCGAAGGCTTTATCGAGCGGTAGAACGCTAACCTATATGCTATAACAGGGCAGGGACTGTGTATTTTATCATGTGTGCAGCTTTTTAGCGGACGCTGTGTGTCTCCTGCGGACCTTGCGTCCGTGGGAGACATACAGTGTCAGATAAACGATGCACACAGATAAATACACAGTCCCTGCCCGTTTGTGGTATGATACGTATATCCTGCTTCCCTCCTGCATATTCTGTAACAATCGACCCCGCAGGAGGCATTCCCTTGAGTTCCAAAACCAAAATCGTCGTACTCCGTATGAAAGAGCTGATCTACACCGGGATCTTTGTGGCCCTCGGAATCCTGCTGATTCTGCTGCTGGTGTATATGTTCGCGCCGAAGGATTCAAAAAGCGCCGCTTCTGCTGATACCGCTTATATCCCGGGCGTCTATACCTCCTCCATCACGCTGGGCGGCAACGCCATAGACGTATCTGTCACAGTCAGCGATCACCGCATTGAATCCATCGCCTTCACTCACTTGGATGAAGCTGTGGAAACCATGTACCCGCTGATGCAGCCCGCCCTGGACAGTCTGGCAGAGCAGATCTGCGAAACCCAGTCCCTGGAGGATCTCAGCTATTCATCGGACACCCGCTACACCTCCCAGGCAATCCTGGGCGCAGTGGAGCGGGCGCTGGAAAAAGCCCGGCCTTAGAATTCAAATACCGCCACGCCATATGCCGGAAGCGGATACGCGATAGAATAAGGCTGGCCGTCGCACTCGCCGGTCTCGGCTTTGTAAATGCCGGGTTTGGTCTTACCGCTGCCGCCAAACTCAGCCGCGTCGCTGTCCAGAACTAGCTTGTACTGTTTTTTCTTCGGCACGCCCACCCGGTAATCGGGACGCTCTACCGGCGTGAAGTTGCAGACAAAGAGCAGGCTCTTCTTTTTCTCCTTATCAAAGCGCATGAAAGAGAAGATACTGCGATATCCATCGTTGGCGTTGATCCACTGGAAGCCCTCCGGTCTGGTGTCCTGCTGATACAGGGCCGGGGTCTTCTTATAGAGATGGAGCAACGCCTTTACAAAGCTCTGAAGTTCCCGGTGCTGATCCTGCTCCAGCAGATACCAGTCAAGCTCTCTGGCCTCGCTCCACTCCTGCAGCTGCGCAAAATCCTGCCCCATAAACAGAAGCTTCTTTCCCGGGTGGCCCAGCATAAACGCATAGGCCGCCTTCAGGTTCGCGAACTTTTCCTCATACTCGCCCGGCATTTTGTTGATCATGGAACACTTCAGATGTACCACCTCGTCGTGGGACAGCACCAGAATGTAATTCTCGCTGTAGGCATAGGTCATCGCAAAGGTCATCAGATTATGGGCTCCCTTACGGAAATAGGGATCCAGCTTCATGTATTCCAGGAAATCGTTCATCCAGCCCATATTCCATTTGAAGGAAAAGCCCAGGCCATCGTCCTCCGGTCTTCCCGTAACCATCGGCCAGGCTGTAGACTCCTCGGCAATGGTCACCACGCCCGGGTTTCGGCCCAGCAGTACGGAATTCAGGTGCTTGAAGAACTCGATAGCCTCCAGGTTTTTATTGCCGCCAAACTTGTTCGGAACCCACTGACCTGCCTCCTTGCCGTAATCCAGATACAGCATGGAAGCTACGGCGTCTACCCGGAGTCCGTCCACATGGAACTCTTCCACCCAGTACAGGGCATTGGCAATCAGGAAGTTCTTGACCTCATTCATCTCATAATTGAAAATCTTGGTACCCCAGTCGGGATGCTCTCCCTTTCTTGGATCCGGATACTCATACAGGGGCTGGCCGTCGAAATCTGCCAGTCCTTGGGCGTCCTTCGGAAAATGGGCCGGAACCCAGTCCAGAATCACGCCGATTTTCTTCTGGTGCAGATAGTCGATCAGATACATAAAGTCTTTCGGGCTTCCATGACGGGAGGTAGGCGCGTAATAGCCTGTCACCTGATAACCCCAGGATCCGTCAAAGGGATGCTCCGCAATGCCCATCAGTTCCACGTGGGTGTAGCCCATCTCATGGACATAGTCCGCCAGCTCATGGGCCAGCTCCCGGTAACTGTAATAGCCGTCCTCGTCGGATCCGTGGGGATGCCTTCTCCAGGAACCCGGATGTACCTCGTAGATGGACATGGGCTCTTCCTTCGGTTCCTTCTTTTTTCTTGTATTCATCCAATCCCCGTCAGACCACTGATAACCGGAGATATCGGATACCTTTGACGCGGTTCCGGGCCGCAGTTCCGATTCCGTCGCATAAGGATCTGCCTTGTAAAGCAGCCTGTGATCCTGGGACTCAATCAGATATTTGTAAAGACTTCCCAGCTGTACGCCCGGCACAAACAGCTCCCAGATACCCAGCGGATCCAGTCTCTTCATCGGGTGGCTGCGCTCATTCCAGCCGTTAAATTCACCGATGACATACACCTCCAGCGCATGGGGCGCCCAGACCGCAAAATGCACGCCCTTCTGTCCGTCCACCTCTGTCAGATGTGCGCCCAGCTTCCGGAAAATATCGTAATGATTGCCCTGACCGAACAGATACTGGTCAAAATCAGAGATAAAGCAGGACATCTCCGGCTTCTGCGCCTTTGCTTTCGCTGCCTTTACCGCTGCTATTTTTACCGGTTTATTTCCCTGCGCGGCTCTCTTCGCCGCCTTTTCTGCCTCTCTTACTTTGGCGTCCGCCCGTGTTCTCTTCCCTTTCATAATCTCACCCCTGTTTTTTATTCCATAATAAATACCGCGCTTCCATACGCGGGCATTTCCCAGATAATTCTGCCGTCCCGAAGCTCTGCTCCCGTATCCGTCAGTGCTTCCCTTGCGCCTCCCGCAGATACCGGACAGTTGATCTCGAAATGAGCCGGATTGCTGTCATTGTTTACTGCCACAACCACTGCGCTGTCTCCCAGGATTCTGGCAAACGCGTACTGCCGGTTGGTCAGCATAAGCTCCCGGTATACGCCGTCGGCCAGCGCCGGATTCTCCCGGCGAACCGCTCCCAGCCTGCAGAGCAGCCCTTTCAGCTCCGGTATCGGCGCCCTCTCTTCCATCTCGGAAAGCACCAGACGGGGACGAAGCCCGTCGTCGCAGGTTCCCTCCTTCCGGCCCTCCACGCCCCACTCGCCGCCGTAGTAGACAGACGGGATTCCGGGCAGTGTATACAGCAGTGTGTATACCGACTGTAAAAAGCCTTTTTCATTTAGCTTATTGACAATCCGATCCACGTCGTGGTTCTCCACGAAGGAATAGAGCCTGCAGCCCCTATAGATACCGCCGTTCGCGTCAAACTGCCGCCGGATCGTATGGGCGATCTCAAAATAATTATGATCGTTGTGGCCGGAATACAGTCCCTTCCACAGCTCGTAATTGGTCACGGAGTGAAGCGTCTCCGGATTGACCCAGCGGGCGTAATCCCCGTGAATTACCTCGCCCATCAGCCAGAAGTCCTCTTTCTTCTGGGAGGTCACCCACCGCAGCTCTTTCATAAAATCAAACTGCAGACAATCGGCGCAGTCCAGACGGATGCCGTCAATATCAAACTCGTCAATCCAGAACCGTACCACGTCCAGAAGATAATCCTTCACGCCCCGATCCCAGAGATTCAGGTTCGCCAGTTCAAAGCAGTTGTGCCAGGCCTTATAATAAAAGCCGTCGTTATAATGGGTGTTGCCCTCAAAGCTCACGTCCTGATACCAGTAACGGTAAGGGGAGTTTTCACGGTTTTTCTGAATATCCTGGAAAGCGAAAAATTCCCGTCCCGTGTGATTGAATACGCCGTCCACAACCACCCGGATGCCGTTCTCATGGCACAACTTCACAAAGTGCTTCAAGTCCTCATTATCGCCCAGGCGGCTGTCCACCTGCTTATAATCCTTCGTATCGTAGCCATGGCTGGTAGACTCGAACAGCGGCCCGATGTAGGTGGCGGTAAAACTGCATTCCTTCATATGACGCACCCAACCGTCCAGCTCCCTTAAGCGGTGTACCGTCCCCTCCTCTGTATGGGTCTTTGGCGCTCCCAGAAGCCCCAGCGGATAAATGTGATAAAAAATGGCTTCTTCATACCATTTTGCCATCTTTTCTGCCTCCTTAAAAATCTCTTTTTACGAATAAATACCATGCATAAACTGGTGGACCAGAGCCTCGATCTCTTCCTCCGAGATCTGTACCGCCTCCCGCCGGCTGATTTCCTGCTTCATAACAATATAATACAGAACCAGCCCGATAAAGCCTAAGGAAAACTGCCGCTGCCGGCCGTGCATATTCCCCAGATCCGCGGCTGCGGAGATAAAAATCTGCTCAATCTCCTGCTGAAGCTTAAGAACCAACGGACGCACCGCCTGATACGCCTCATTTCCCTTTGCGGAATGGTACAACGCCACAAAAAGCGCTGAAAACTTCGGTTCCCGCGCCACAAAGGACGCTGCCGTCCGGGCGGCCGCGCACAGGGTATTCTTCAGATCCCCATGATAGGCGCAGGCTTCCCGAAGCTCCCTTCCGAAGCCCTCGCTCCGGCTCAAAAGCAGCTGTTCCAGAAGACCGTATTTACTTTTAAAATAATAATACAACGTCGGCTTCGTCACACCGGATCGCTCCGCAATCTCCTGTACTCCTACTGCATCGTATCCTCGGGTGTAAAACAAATCCAGCGCTGTTTCAAGAATAATTTCCCTGTTGTCCATCTCTCTGCCTCTTTGTAAAATCGCACGGATTCTCTGTCTGGCTTCATTATATACCGAGCGGTATAGTCCGTCAAGGTTTCCGCCAATCTTTTCCCGGCTTTTTTACTCTATAGGAAATACCGTGCCACATTAAAGTGTGAAAGCTATGATTCCTATAGAGCAAAAAGCCCCTCCGGGGGATCGCACTGCGGCGGAATGGAATCATGTCGCTTATGCGACCCGCCGCAGGCGGAGAATCCTGCTTTGCAGGATTCTTTCTTATTTTTCAGAATTTTCCCTGACATTGACTTTCTTTTCTGTATTTTCTATAATAGGGGAAGAGGGAAATGCGTGAAATATCCGAATAAGTGAGGTATCTTATATGATCTTATCTGTAACTTTAAATCCCTGTATTGACAAAACAATTTATCTGGATAATCTGGAAATCGGCGCTTACAACCGGGTGAAGAATACCCGCGTGGATCTGTCCGGAAAGGGACTGAATGTAAGTACCGTATTGAATAATCTAAAGGAAGAAACCATGTGCATGGGTCTGAATTTCCGGGATAACGGAAGCTTCCTGGAGCATACCCTGACCGCCCGGGGACTGCCCTATTATTTTGTCCGCTCTGAGGGCGCTATCCGGACCAATATCAAGCTCTTTGACCAGTCTAACCACATCATGACAGAGGTCAACGAGGCCGGACCCAACGTCCCCTTTGCTTCTATCGAGAAGCTGGTGGACGAGATCGATGTCCGACTGGATCACACCCACATTCTGGTCTTAAGCGGCAGCGTGCCACCCGGCGTTCCTGCCAATATCTATCAGAGACTGATCCGGCTGGCCCATAAAAAGGACGTCAAAACGGTACTGGACACCGCCGGAGAACCGCTCCTGCTGGGTCTGGAGGAAAAGCCCTTCCTGATCAAGCCCAACAGCAAGGAATTTGAGCAGGCCTTTAAAAGTGAATTAAAGTCCGGCAAGGGACCGCTGGAGGTAGCCCGCCAGGTCGTGGACAGCGGCATTCCTTACGTATGTATTTCCATGGGCGCAGATGGAGCCCTGCTGCTGGATAAGGAACATACTTACCGGGCCAAAGCCGTTCCGGTGGAAGCTAAGGGTCTCACCGGCGCAGGCGATTCCATGGTGGCCGGCATGTGCTATGCCCTCCGGAAGCGTCTGGACACCGCCGATATGCTCCGCTATGCCATGGCCTGCGCGGCCGGTTCTGTACGGCAGGAGGGTACCCTGCTTGCCCGGGAGGCCGATGTGAAGGAACTTCTGCCCCAGGTGGAGCTGGAGATTATCGCATAGAAGCTCAGGCCTCCGCCTTTTTCGCTTTCTCCATGGCTCTTGTTTCCCGCACAATCCCCGGGAAGGTTTTTAAAAATAGAACCGTCGTCATGATGGCGGCCAGAATATCCGCAATGGGCTCTGAGAAAAAGGCCGCCTCTGCGGATACCAGTCTGGGAAGCAAAAGCAGTCCGGAAAAATAAATCAGCTTCCGGAAGGCTGAACAGAACAGCGCCCGCTTTACATGGCCGAGAGCCGTCGTCTCGTCCACCAGCGGATACTGTACCGCCAGGGGCACAATCATAGCTGTAAATATCTTGATATAACGCACGGAGCGCAGGCGGATCGCCGCGTCCTTCGTAAACATTCCCACATAAAAGGGCGACAGGGTGTAAGTAAACACCATCATCAGGCTGCAGAAGAGCACGCAGAGTCCGGTGATACACCAGATCGCCCTTTTAATGCGCTCCGCGTTTCCCATTCCGTAGTTAAAGCTGACCACCGGCTGGCTGCCCAGAGTAATCCCGCTCATGGGCATGGTAATGATCAGAAGGTAGCTCTGCACAATGGTGGCGCAGGTAACCAGAATATCGCCCTCGCCCGGACCTCCGTAGCGCTGCAGCACCGTATTCAGCACAATCAGCAGGATACTGTCGCTGGCGATAATCAGAAACGGAGAAAATCCAAAGCTTATGATTTTCCGCATCGTCTGTTTGGCAAAGCCGCCCCAGCCAAGTCTTATGGGCATTCTTTTTCCCCGCAGGCTCACCAGCACAAAGACGGCGGAAGCAAGCTGGGACAAAACTGTCGCAACAGCCGCGCCGGCCACTCCCATATGAAAGCCAAAGATAAAGACCGGATCCAGAACAATATTGAGCACGGCTCCCAGCATGACGGTCACCATACCCAGGCCGGAAAATCCCTGGGCAATCAGAAAGCTGTTCATGCCCGTGGATAACAACGCAAATACGGTTCCCATCGTATAGATGGTCACATAGGTATTCGCATAAGGAAATGTGACCTGACTCGCGCCAAACCACATCAGAAATTTTTCTTTTAGGGCCAAAAAACCAAAGGTCAGAAGCACTGACGTCACCAGCAGCATAAAAAAGCTGTTATTCAGAATCTTCTGGGCCTCCCGCTTATCCCCCGCTCCCATCCGCATGGCCATAATCGGTGAACCGCCCAGGCCGATCAGGGACGCGAAGGAGGAAAGAAGCGTAACAATCGGCGCGCAGACGCCCACTCCAGCCAGGGCCAGATCCCCGACTCCCGCGCCGATATACATCCGATCCACGATGGAATACAGGACGCTTACAAACTGTGCCAGCATGGTGGGAATCGCAAGCCGCAGCACCAGCGGGAAAATCGGATCCTTTCCCAAATCATTTGTATGTTTCATCATGTTCTACTTTTCAAAATCCTTTTCCAGCAAAATTGTATGTCCGAATTCGTCCAGTCTGCTCTTCTTTACTTTGCCGAACAGGCTCTTCTTTCCGCCCCGGTCAATGGCTTCGTCTACCATCTCCTTGACCTCGGCCACATTGACCAGATGATCGCTGGTCTGATTATTGCCAATCCGCTTGTAAAGGGCCAGCACTGCCATTTCGTCCAGAACACACTCCTGCTCCAGCGCATAGGACTCTCCGAAGGCTACCAGCTCCTTGTTCGTAAATACCGGAATATCAATGGTTCGGGTAAACTTGGCCCCCAGGCTCTCACAGCGGATAAAGAGCTTGCGGATCTCTTCCTTCTCGTCCTCCAGAATCACCAGGAGGCCTCCTGTCCTGCGGGTCATGGCATGGGATAGCTGCACGGCAGTCTCGGTCTTCAGTGCGCCTGCCTTCTCAATCAGCAGAGCTCCGCCGCCCAGCTTCTGAATAATGCCGGATACATTCTTTCCATTCAGACTATCCGCGGGAACCTTGGCCATCTTAGCTCCCTTGATACGCCGCTGCTTCTGCAGGGCCTTCACAAGATCGGCTGCCAGCGTAGTTTTGCCGTTGCCGCTCTCTCCGGTAACAACAATATTACCTGTCAGGGAATCTTCCCGGCGCTCTTTCCGCATCCGATCTTCCTCCAGAAGGGCCGCCAGCTGCTGATTCATGCCGCGGACAGAGGTGAAGTACGAAAATAATTTCTTCTGCTCCTCGGAAAGCTGTCCGGGAGGCAGTGTGGATACTGCTTCTTCCAGATCCTTTTCCAAATCATTCAACATCGGAGAAACTGTCTCAGAATCCTCCAAAGCCTGCTCTTCCATCTGCGACTCTTTCTTCCCTTTTTCCGGCAGTTCTGCTGTCGCTTTTTCTGTCTGAGCTTCGGTCTGTCTGTTATCTGCTTTCACCTCGGACGGTGCTTCCAGAATCTCCAGGATCTCCTGCGGTTCCTTTTCCGTATCCGGAGCTGCAGCCTCTGCCTGAATCGCTTCCTCCGCCTTTTCTTCCTGTGCTGCCACACCGGAAGGCGCTTCCAGGATCTCCAGGATCTCACCCGGCTCCTTCTCCGGCTTTTTGGCAGCGCTCTGCGCTTCTGCCGGTTTCACCGTCGCTTTTACCTCCGGCACTGCCTGCCGGGGCGACGCCTGCCGTTCAATGGGATCCACATGTACCTTATAAGGATACCGTCCTTCAATCTCCTCAATTAGACGCAGTACCTCCTCCGGCACCGTCTGCTTCACTTCAATATTCAGTTCCGGCAGCTGTCCGGTAGCGCGCAGGTGTTCCCGTTCTTTCTTCCTTGCTTCATCACGCTTCGCCGCCTCCGCAATGGCTGCCTCCGTCTCACGCTTCTTTTCTTCCCAGCTGCTGAGCACGTCTTCAATGCTCATCTGGCCAGTGATCTGCTTCTCTACTACGCTCTCATCGGGATCAAAAGTCAGCTGTCCGGTCTCCGTCTGTCCCAGGAATCCCTGCTCTTTTTCCGGATCTTCTACGGTTTTCTCCGGCGTCAGTTCCTCTGCCTGCTCCTCCTGATGATCAGTCTCCTGAATATAATCCTGTACGCCTGCTGCCAGAGCCGCCTGCAGATTCACGGTATTGAACTTATCCTCCATATTGACCGTCTTGATCTCAATGGCCTCTGCCTGCTCCTCGCCTGCCATCTGCCTGTACTTCTCCTCCTGGGAGGCAGTCAGCGGCTGAATTTTCATCTTCAGCTTCATGGCCTTCAGCACATACTCTCCCTCGCTGAACCACAGAATCAGATCGTCGCACTCCTCCACACATTTCGAGAGCATACCGTCCTGATAATACAGCTCTGCCAGCTCATAGGCCCACTGCTCCTGATATTCCCGGCTCTTATACTCCTCCAGAATCGCAATCTGATCCTCCAGGGACGCGCCGCGGCCCTTGTAAATCTTATATTTCAACACATAGCGGCCCAGATCGTGGGGCGCGATCTTCACAAACTCCTTGTACAGATCTACTGCCTCGTCATAATCTTCCATCCGGACTGCCAGCTCTGCCATTCTGTATACAATCATACGTCCGATGGGCGCGCAGTCATAAGCGATATTCAGAATCTCATAGCTGTCCTCATAGCGCTCCGAACGTTCATAGGCCTCTGCCACTTCCATCAGCAGTCCCACATTGTGAACCTTTCTCCAGTCGATAGAATCCGCAATTTTGGCCGCCGTTTTATAATCTTTTTTGTCCAGCTGTTTCTCCAGCTGCTCTGTCTTTATCTGAAATTCATATTTATCCAATGCTTTCCACCTCAGTCACTGTGAATTACATACATTCTTGAATTTTAGTGTATCACAGGGCTGTATGCTTGTCAAAACAAAACACCCGGAGAAATCAGTTGTTTCTCCGGGTGTAACGCGTCATTTATTCTGTGATTTCTGTAATCGCCAGAGCCAGGGCTCCATCGCCGATATGGCAGGATACGCTTAAGGAAAGCGGAGCGATATCGCCTACCTCATACCCCGGAAATGCTGCCTCTACTTCTTCCCGGAATTTCAGAGCCTCTGCCTCGTTATTCGTATGGGCAATATCCATATGAACCCTGTGCGCCTCCAGACCGCCAAAGCGGGTCTCGATATCTTCACGGATGTGATCGATCATCAGCTGCTTGGCCTGATGCATGGTACGAGCCTTGGCGCAGCTGTCCAGCTTCTCTCCCTGGAGCGTCAGCACCGGCTTCAGGCGGAGCATGGTTCCGATAGCGGCTGCCGCAGGAGTCAGCCGGCCTCCCTTTTTCAGATATTTTAAGGTAGCCACGGTAATATAAATGCTGGCGTCTTTTCCTGTTTTTTCCAGGAACTCTTTGATCTCCGCTCCCTCTTTTCCGGCCTTCACCAGGGCAAGGGCGGTCTCTACGGAACGCTTCTGGGTGACGGAAATCCGGTGGTTATTTACGACAAACACTCTGCCTTCATAATCTGCAGCCAGCGCCGCCGCTGTCTGGCAGGTTCCGGACAGGCCGCTGGACATGGGAATCTGCACGATCTCGTCATATTCTTTAAGAAGTTCGTCCCAAAGCTTCAGAAGAGAATGGGGAGAGGGCTGTGAGGTGGCGATATCCGCGTCTCCCGTCAGCTTCTCATAAAACTCCTCCTGGGTCAGGCTGATTCCTTCAAAATATTCCTTCCCATCGATTGTAAAAGGCATCGGCAGCACATAGATCCCCATCTTCTGTGCTTCTTCCTGCGTAATTCCACTGTTACTATCTGTCACAACCGCTATCTTTTTCAATCGGGCTGCCTCCTTCCGTATTCTGTCCTGTGCCAAATCGTCACTTTCTCATAACAAATACAACAAGTATAGCAGTTTGACCGGAAAAAGGCAAGCAGCTAATTTTTCATTTTTGGCCGGAAAACCAGGCTGGCCAGATAGCCGGACACCAGCGCCGCGCTGATCCCGACAGCGCTGGCCTGGAAGCCTCCCTGGAAGCACCCCAAAAAACCATTTTCATCTACGGCCTCTTTGACCCCCTGCCAGAGAAGGTTCCCGAAGCCCAGAAGCGGAACCGAGGCGCCCGCCCCCGCAAATTCCCGGAAAGGTTCGTATATGCCTGCCGCTCCCAGCACCGCTCCGCTGCATACCAGAAGCACCATAATCCGTCCCGGCAGCATTTTTGTCTTTTCCATAAGGACCTGCACCAGGGCGCAGATCAGGCCGCCCACCAGAAATGCTTTTACGTAATCCATAAACTCTTCTCCTTCATCTAAGCTACGTCCGCTCTCAGCAATGTTCTATCACAACGGCGTGCGCGATCCCCGGCACGCTCTGTCCCTCGTTGAAGCTGACCGTGGACAGCAGAGCACCGGTGGGTACAAACAGCAACCGCTTCCACTCTCCGCTCTCGATCTTCGGAAGCAGATACGCCGCCAGCGTCACGGCGGAGCAGGCGCAGCCACTGCCGCCGGAATGCGTATCCTGTACCTCCGGATCGAAAATCAGGATCCCACAGTCCCGGTGCTGCGCGGAGATATCATAGCCCCGCTCTGCTGCCAGATCAATCAGAATCTTCTGCCCCACCGCCCCCAGATCGCCGGTCACAATGGCATCGTAATCCTCCGGTCGTCGGTCAAAGTCCGCAAGATGGGTACAGATGGTGTCGCAGGCCGCCGGGGCCATACAGGCTCCCATATTCATGGAATCCTTCACACCGTAATCGACGACCTTTCCCGGCGTGGCTCCGGTGATTTTCGCATGTCCGCCACTGCCGGACAGCACAAAGGCTCCGCTCCCGGTCACCGTCCAGGTGGAGGATTGGGGTCTCTGGTTTCCGTAGCTTAAGGGAAACCGGAACTGCTTCTCCGCACTGCCAAAATGACTGGAGGTCAGGGCCAGCACCGCCTCGGAATAGCCGCCCTGGACGGTCATGGCTCCCAGCATCAGCGCTTCTCCTATAGTAGAGCAGGCTCCGTAAAGGCCAAACAGAGGCAGCTTCAGCTCCATCACGCCAAAGGAAGTAGCGATCAGCTGTCCCAGCAGATCTCCGGAAAACAGGTACCGGACCGGCGGCACGCCCGGCCCCGGAAGCCTTCTCGCTTTCTCCATAGCCAGCAGGGCCGCCCGCTTCTGCAGGGCGCTCTCCGCTTCCTCCCAGGTGGCCTGTCCCGCCATCGGATCCTTTTCTATCTCGTCAAACAGAGCGCCCAGTGGGCCATCGCCCTCCTTTTTTCCTACCACGCTGGCCGCGCTCACAATCTGCGGCTGCTTCTGAAAACAGATACTCTGCTTTCCCCTTATTGTATTCATAGCTTTCCGCACCTCCACATTTCTTCTGTCTGGAAATTATTTTCTCCGAACACATTTATTTTATGCGGGAGAGCGGAAAAATAGTCCTCTACTTTTTCTTATGCGCCCCGTTCCGGGCCGCGGTTTTAATAAGGGTGGTATCCACATCGTCCTCATAGAGACGCATTTCCACCTCGATGGGCGTAGGCTCCCTGGTAAGGCGGCGGCCGCCCAGATGATGGAAGAAGGCAAGGATCCCCACCGCGAGCCCCAGGGAATAGGTAAATTCCAGAATGGTAAAGCCGTCGGAGGGCTGCCCGGTCAGAAGGGTGTAAAACTGGCGGAACAGTTTAACCGTGGAGACATCATTGTTGAAGGCCATAATGGAAAATGCGGAGCCGAAGAAGCATAAGGCGCAGACCAGGCTGACCTTCAGAAACGTCCACAGCTTCTTTTCCTCCGGCCTGGTGGAATATTCTGCTACGAAATCCGTTTCTCCCAGATTCTGTATCTCCAACTTCGGATAGACTGTCTGGATTTTCTCCACCACGTCCAGGATAGAGAGGACCGCGCGGCCGGCGCAGGCGTGCCGCCCCGGCTTGACATCCTGAAAGACGTAGAGCTTCTCGGTCTTCAGCCGCTTCACCACCGCCGGATCCGCGCACTGCATTTCCACGGCCTCTCCCAGGGTCAGGACGCGGTTATAGGTGCGGATCTTTTTTTCGGGTTTCAGGTACAGGATTTCGCTCATGGACGGTTCCTCCGTATATCGTTCTTTCTGGTTATGTTTGACCGGTCAGAATCATTTTATACAGACAAAAAGCGCTGCCCCGTCATAAAAATAATAACTGGACAACGCTTTTTCAATTTCTATGAATCCTCTTCCAGATACAGCGCTCCCGTCGGGCATACCCGCACGCAGGCCGGGATTTTTCCGGCGCGCTGGCGTTCGATACAGCCGTCGCATTTCTGGATTTTCCCGGACGGATCCAGGAAAATCGCTCCCATACGGCAGGCCTCCAGACAGCGGCCACAGCCGTCGCAGGCTGCGGTGTCATAGAGCACCAGACCGCTTTCCTCCTCCCGGTAGAGGCAGCCCTTTCCACAGGCTGACACACAGGCCGGAATCCGGCAGTGAATGCAGGAATCCGAATGAAACCGGAAGCTTACCTGCCCGTCCCGGAACAGCTCTTCCGTATACACCTGACGGAGCGCCCGCTCTCCCTGCTCCAGCTCTGTATTTTTTTCGTCCATGCAGGCCATGACGCAGGCACAGCAGGCCGTACACCGTTCCCGGTCAAATCGGATTCTCTTCGCGCTCATCTACCGCACCTTCTTTCGTACGCCTGCCTGGCTGCTCCGGAAAGCCGGGAACCCGGAATAAGGATCTACGTGCTCCGGATCCAGAAGCGTATTTACATCGGCCTTTGGATACCCATGACAGACATAAACCGTTCCCCGGTCTATACTGTATGACAGGCTGGCCTTCAGACAGATACAGCCAAAGGCTGTATACACCTCCACCTCGTCTCCCTGGCAGATTCCGGCTGCCGCCGCGTCCTCCGGATTCAAATCTGCCGTCGGATGCGGCTTAAGGGAGCTGGCCCAGGGAACCCCCTGCAGTCTGGAATGAAGGGAACCCGGAATCCGGGGACCGGTGCACAGGGTAAAGGGATATTTCTCCCGCTCTTTCTCCTCAAAGGGCTTCCGATAGGTGGGCAGCGGATCCAGTCCGCAGTCCGGATCTTCCTTCCGGAGCTTTTCGATCTCCAGCGAATACAATTCGAATTTTCCGCTGGCCGTGGGAATGCCCTCTTTCAGCATGGTCCCGGCCCTGTAAGCCCCGGCGCCCGGCACCTTCACCGGAAGCTCCGCCGCCAGAAGCTCCTCATAGGACACCGGCAAATCGGAAATAAGATAACGGATACCGGCTTCCGGCCCTGCCGTCAGAAGCTTGTCCGGAAGTCCCATGTTCCGGGCCAGATCACAGATAATCTGTATGTCGGATCGGGACTCATACAGGGGCGCAATCACCGGCTGCGTTACCGTCATGTATCCGCCTCCCCAGGCTTTCAGTTCGCTGCGCTCAAAGGAGGTACAGGCAGGCAGCACGATGTCGCACAGCTTCGCCGTGTCGGTCAGAAACAAATCCACGTCCACCAGAAAATCCAGCTTTTTCAGCGCCTCCGCCATCTGATTGCTTCCCGGCCCAATCCGGTGGTTCAAGCCAAAGCCCACCAGGGCCCGCAGCGGATACGGCTTCTGCTGATGAATCTGCCGGATCAGATCCGTAAACTGCGCCTCGTCAATCAGATCGTGCCACAACGGATATTTTTTCCCACCCACCGGAGGGCGATCCGGTTTTTCCTTTATTTTCCCGATAAATTCCTTTTCCCGGGTGGCAAAGCCTGCCGCCTGGTAATTGTAGCTGAAGCTCACCGGAAGCTGTCCGCCCGGCCGATCAAAGGAGCCGGTAATGGCCGACAGGGCCATAATCGCCCGGTAATTCTGAAATCCGTTCCGATGGTGGGCAATGGGCGCCGCGCTTTCGTTAATCGCCAGAGGCAGATTCCTTCCTATCAGCTCTGCGGCAGCCTCTACCTGTTCCCTAGGAACGCCCGTCAGCTCTTCCACCCTCTCCGGCGTAAATGCTTTCACATAGGCCGCATACTCCGGAAAGCCATAGACGTACTTTAACACGTATTCCCTGTCATACCAGCCATGTTCCAACAATACATGGGCAAGTCCCAGAGCCAGCGCCCCGTCAGTTCCCGGTCTCGGACGCAGGTGCAGATCCGCCAGTCTGAGGGAAGCGGGCGTAATCCGGGGATCCACGATAATGACCTTCATTCCCCGGCGCTTCGCTTCTTCCACATCAGCCGCTGCCAGATTCCGGGAATAGTAAGGATTGTAGGCCCAGCCGAGAAAAACTCCTGTCTGGCCCACGTCCGGCCTGCACATCTTATTGCCGGTAACCGTCAGCCACTGCAGAAAGGTGGAAAACATGCAGCTGCTGGATTCCGTCATGTAGTTAGGAGTTCCAAACTCATTGGCCAAACGGTGCAGCCAGGGCCGGTACCATTTTGTATAGCCCGAGAAAAATACCACCGCCTCCGGGCCGCTCTCCCTCCGGATATCCAGCAGACGCTCCGCAATCCGCTCATAGGCCTCCTCCCAGCTTATGGGGCGGAATTCTCCGCTTCCGCGCTCCCCGGTCCGAAGCAGCGGCGTACGGATCCGATCCTTCCGGTACACATACTGCCGGGAGGCCAGTCCCTTCGCGCACAGGAGCCCATGATTCTGGGGATGCTCTGCCGTTCCTTCTATTTTCACAAGCTGTCCGTCCCTCACGTACGCGTCAATCCCGCAGTGAAAGGAGGGACAGCAGATATCACAAATCGTTCGCTTCCGTTCTTCCATTTCCTATTCCTTCGTATCCGCTTCTATGCAGCGAGCCTCCACTGCCGCCCGGATTCTCTCAAGGCCCGCCTGAAGGGTTGCCCTGGTACAGCCGAAATTCAGCCGTACAGACTGACCGCTCTTTTCCCGGTAAGCATTTCCCATGGACAGGCGTACGCCTGCCTGCTCAAAAAACGCCGGTAATTCTTCTGCCGGAAGGCCCAGTCCGCTGCAGTCCAGCCAGATAAGGAACATGGCCTCCGGATAGACGGGCCGAAGCTGCGGCAGATATTTTCGCAGATACTCCAGCATAAAATCCCGGTTTCCCTGCAGATAGGCCACAAGCTGATCCGCGTAAGAATCCCCGTACCGATAGGCAGCTTCCATCGCCACCAGGCTTAAGCAGCTTACTCCCGGCGTATTTTTGGAAAGCGTCGCCCGGAACTGCTCCCGCAGCTTCTCATCTGCAATCAGAATTACGGAAGCCGCCATTCCCGCCACACTGAAGGTCTTGCTGGGGGACGTACAGGTAATGGTGCGCCCACAGAACTCCTCCGACAGAGACGCCAGCGGAATATGCTTTCTTCCGTCGTAGACAATATCCCCGTGAATCTCATCTGCCAACATCAGCACGTTGTATTTTGCGCAGAGCTCTCCGGCTTTCCGAAGCTCCTCTTCCCGGAAGCTGCGTCCCTCCGGATTCTGGGGATTGCAGAACATCCACAGCCGGCAACCCTTAAGCTTTTCTTCAAAATCCGTCCAGTTAAACTGATAGCCTCCGTCCTCAAGTTCCATGGGGCTGTCTACCGTCTCCCGGCCGTTCTTTTCGATGACCTCAAAAAACGGATCGTAAATCGGCGTATTGATGAGAATCTTATCGCCGGGCTTTGTAAAAGCCTGCACTGCCGTCGCCATGGCGCAGTCAATCCCCGGAACCACCGTAATCCACTCCGGTTTTGCCGGAAAATCATGCCGCCGCTGCTGCCAGGAGGCCGCCGCCTGAAGGCAGGACGCGGAAGGGCGCACATATCCATAGATTCCGTGCTCCACGCAGGCCCTCAGGGCCTCGTTGACCTCCTCCGGCGCCCGGAAATCCGTATCCGCCACCCAAAACGGAAGCAGCATGTCACTGCCGCTTCCGATATATTCTTCTCCCCATTTCGCACAGTTCTGTCCTATGCGGCAAATGGGCTCATCAAAATTATAGATTTTGTTATTTCCCATATTCCAATTTTTCCCTGTTACCTGATTTCTCGTACTGTCTGCCTTTATTATACTACAGGATAAAGCCCAGCACCAGATAAATGACAACTGCGATAGCCGCAAAGGTCAGCGCATACGGCAGCTGTGTCTTCACATGGGACACCACGTCGCACTCACAGGAGGAGCAGGTCATAACGGTCGTATCTGAGATCGGAGAGGTATGGTCTCCGAATACCGCGCCGCCTGCGATAGCACCGGTAATCAGCACCACCGGCACATTCAGCGTCAGCGCCATGGGCAGAAGCACCGGCATCATAATGGCAATGCTGCCTGCGCTGGTTCCCGTAGAAAAGGAAAGCAGGCAGGTGGCGATAAACGCAAGCGCCGTAAACACGGTCGGGGAGATAAGCTGTACCAGCACGCCGGACAGGAACTCCGCCGTACCCAGCTCACCCAGCAGGTTACTGAGGGCGTAGGCGAATACCATAATCGCCACAATGCCGGTCATGCTTCCGCAGCCCTTAAAAAAGACGTCCAGGGTCTCGCCGAACTTCATGACCTTATGAACCGCCAGATCCAGCATCAGATACAGGCTTCCAAAGAAGATTCCCAGAATCAGTCCGGTCTCGCTGTCCCCTGCCGCAAAGAAATAAATCAACGCAAAGCCAATCATGATAACCAGCGGCAGAGCCAAATAACGGGCCTTTCCGCTTCCCGGCTGCTCCACCTCGCCGTCCGGATCCTGTCCGTTTCCGCCGGTTCCCTGCATATAAGCTTCCTCAACCTTTTTCATAGGGCCGTACTCAATATGTAACAGCGTAAAGACCGCCACACCTACGACAGCCATAATGCAGTAGAAATTAAAGCCGATGCTGCGGACCATGACCGACGTGGGATCTGCCACGCCCTGCGCTTCGATAAAGCTGGCGATATAGGGACCATACGCCGCAATCGGAATCAGAATGGACATGGGCGTCGCTGTGGAATGCACGATCCACGCTGTCTTCTCCGGAGAGATTTTAAAAGCCTTCGTAAAGGGTCTGGCAATCGCTCCGGTGATCATCACGCTCATGGTGCCGTCCAGGAACATCAGAACGCCGATGAGCCAGGTAAACAGCTCCGCGCCCCTGCGGGACTTGACCACACTCCGCTTCGCAATCATAAAGTGAGTAAAACCTCTTAAGCCACCCGCCTTTTCAATCAGATAAAACAGACCGCCCAGCATCAGCAGAATGAAGATAATCGAGGTGCTGGAGTGGCTGGAGAACACGTCCACCATCATGTCCTTGGTTCCCACAAGCACATTCACAAGACTGGGGTTCAGAATAAAATTGCCCAGCAGCAATGCGATAAACAGCGCGATAAATACATTTTTCGTTACCAGCGCCAGAACAATCGCCGCCAGAGACGGTAAAATACTGTAGATTCCGTAATTCATGGTTTAGTTCCTGCCTTTCCTCAGAAGAAGTCCGTGTACGATCCGCATATTTTTAGCAATGCGCCACTTTAAACCGCTACACTTTCGTACATTCTAACACAGACAGAGGATTTGTCAACCGGAAATCCAGTGAAAAATCGCCTTTTCATACTTTTCATATCATTTTACTAGAAAATAGACAATTCCCAGCACCCAGCTGGTAAATATGCCATACAATATCACCGGGCCCGCAATGGTAAAAATCTTGCAGCCGATCCCGAAAACCTGCCCCTCCTTCTGATATTCGATGGCCGGGGCCGCCACACTGTTGGCAAAGCCGGTGATGGGAACCAGCGCGCCCGCGCCACCCCATTTGGCGATAGCCGGAAAGATGTTAAGACCGGTAAGGACCGCGCTCAGCACCACCAATCCCAGCGAGCACCAGCTTCCCGCGGTCTTCGAATCCAGCCCCGCGCGCAGCGCGCAGTTGAGAATTCCCTGACCCAGGCAGCAGATCAGACCGCCCGTCATGAAAGCCTTTGCCATCTGCGCCGGAAGGCTGTGGGTAGGCGTCACGTCCTTCACATACCGGTTATAGCGTTCTTTCCCTGCCTCGTCCGGCTGCTGCCGCCGGGATCCCTGAAATTCCTTCATGCTGTTTCCTCCTAAAACCGAAAATAATAATATAAAAATGAACCCACCGTCCGGCCCGCCGCCATGGAACTGACGATCAGTCCCAGCCCTCTCCTGAGATCCAGTCTCCTGGTAAAAATGGGAACGATATTCAGGATCTCCGTCAGCGCCATGGACCAGGCTCCCACAAAAATTCCGGAAAACAGACCAAACATACCCGCCCCGGCCTGTCCCAGATGCAGCGTCAGCTGATATACGCTGATCACATTTCCGATGATAGCCCCGGCGGAAATCGCGTCCTCATACCGGAAAATATGCCGGGCCGTGTGGGTCTGCTCCGCAAATTCCGACACCAGTCCCAGGGCAATGATCAGCGCCACCACGCCGCCTGCCACGCCGAGCCCGGAGCTGAAGCCGAGCACTGCCATCAGGATCTGCTTTCCTATCTTCATGCCGGCTCTTCCGTCACTTCCCGGTATACCAGCGTTCCGTCCGTCACCGGTTCTCTTCTCTCCTGCGCCAGCAGATACCACACCACGCCTGCCGCTACCAGCACCAGCAATATTGCTCCCAGCCACACCCGATACTTCGTATGATCCACAGAAGCACACCTCCTTTTTGAAATCCATTTCTCAAAGTTAGTGTGCTTCTATCAACAAAAATTATGCACTTTTTTTAAATACTCGTATTCCGGAATCGCGCCAGAAACTCCTTCGTCTTTTCACTCTCCGGCGCCCCGAAGATCCGCTCTGGCGTCCCTTCTTCCTCGATAACGCCCTCGGACATGTAGATCACATGGGTGGACACATCCCGCGCAAAGGCCATCTCATGAGTCACGACCAGCATGGTCAGCCCCTGCTTCGCCAGATCCTCCATGACGCTTAAGACCTCGCCCACCATCTGGGGATCCAGTGCCGAGGTCGGCTCGTCAAAGAGCAGCACCTCCGGCTCCATGGCCAGGGCCCGGGCGATAGCCACACGCTGCTTCTGACCGCCCGACAGCTGCCGGGGCTTGGCGTTCAGGAAAGGCTCCATGCCCACCTGACGGAGATACCGGATCGCGCTTTCCCGGGCCTCCTCCGGCTTCTTCTTCGCCACCTTCACCTGGCCTACGATACAGTTCTCCAGCACCGTCATATTGTTGAACAGGTTGAAATTCTGGAACACCATACCTACCTTCGCCCGGTAGGCCGGCACATTCACCTTCGGATCCGTGATATCCTGTCCGTGAAACAGAATCGCACCTCCGCCCGGCTCCTCCAGAAGGTTGATACAGCGGAGCATGGTAGACTTACCGGAACCGGATGCGCCGATAATGGACACCACGTCGCCTTTTCGCACCTCAAAATCAATATCATTCAGTACCGCATGATTTCCAAAGCTCTTTTGAAGATGGGAAACCTGCAGAATCAGTTCTTTCTCACTCATTATCCGCGTCTCCCTTCCCCGTCATTTTCCCGGACGGTACGGAGCTGATTGCCGATATCCATGGTATCCACCAGCTCATAATTGGCGTCGCCGTCCATCTTCTTCTCCACCAGAAGTAAGAGTCTCGAAGTCACCAGCGTCATGGTCAGATAAATGGCCATTACGATGGTCGCCGACTCAAAATAGGTATACAGCGCGCCCGCCACACTCTTATGTACGAAGAACAGATCCACGATACTGATAACTGACAGCACCGAGGTGTCCTTGATGTTGATGATCAGGTTGTTGCCGATCTGCGGCATAATATTGCGGATAGCCTGGGGCAGGATCACATTTTTCATGGCCTGCACATGGGTCATGCCGATGGCCTTGGCGCCCTCCATCTGACCGGGATCCACGGAAATGATTCCGCCGCGGACCGATTCCGCCATATAGGCTCCTGTGTTAATAGATACCACCAGAAATGCGGCGGACCACATTCCCAGCTGAATCTGAAACATCTGTGACAGGCCGTAATAGATAAAGACTGCCTGTACAATCATAGGCGTACCGCGGAACAGCTCCACGTAGGCCTTCAGGATCATTTTCACTACCCGCAGAAGTCCCCGCTTCGCGGCGCTGTCACGCTTCTTATCCACCGGAATGGTCTGTACCACGCCGACCACAAAGCCAATCAGACAGCCGATGGCTGTGGATACCAGCGCGATTGCCAGCGTCGTTCCGGCTCCCTTCAGATAAGAAACGCCGTAGCGCTGGAGCAGATATAGGATTCTCTCCAGGAAATTCATATTTGATATGGACATCTTATGTTCACAGCTCCCTTTTATTTCTTACCGTTTTTTATTTTACTCAGACAGCGGCTGAACGGAGATGGCTTCGTCCATCATGCTGTTGAAATCATCCACCGTCATGGTAGCCAGTACGCTGTTAATGCCGTCCAGAAGCTCGGTATTGCCCTTCTGTACAGAGATTCCGATGTTGATTTCCTCGTCAGAAACCGCGAAATCATCGTCTGTATCCGTGAAGTCCAGAAGCTTCAGATCCGGGTATGCCACACAGGCTGCCTTTGCAGTCGGCATATCGGTTACAACCAGGTCTGTACGTCCGCTCTCCAGAGCCACCAGCATAGCCGGTGCAGACTCCTGTGCAGGCTGGATATTGGCGTCCTTGATCTGGGGCAGGCATACGTCATACCAGATGGTTCCCAGCTGGGAAGTACAGGTCGCGCCCTCAAAATCGGAGATACCCTTGGCGTCAGCCAGCGGTCCGTCCTGCTTTACCAGGCTGACTACGGATGCATAATAATACGGATTGGAAAAATCTACCATTTCCAGACGTTCCGATGTGATGGACTGGCCTGCGATGACGCAGTCTACCGTTCCGGACTGTACCGCCGGTACCAGGGAATCCCAGTCAAGCTTTACAATCTGCAGCTCATAGCCCAGCTCGTCCGCAATCTTCTTTGCCATCATGACGTCATAGCCGTAAGCGTAATCGGAGCTGTCGTTGATGGGAACGGCTCCGTTGGAATCGTCCGGCTGTGTCCAGTTGTACGGCGCGTATCCGCATTCCATGGCTACCTTCAGGACTTTCTTATCTCCTGTGGTATCTGCGGAAGCCGTGTCCTCTGCTGCTTCTGTCTTAGTGTCTGCTGCCGCAGGCTCCTCTGCCTTGGAACCGCAGGCGGTCAGGGATACAGCCAGTACAGCGGCTGCTGTCAGTGCGATCATTCTGTTTTTCATAATATTCTCCTCCTTCAAATGGAAACGAGATAAAATACGCTTCGCGAATTTTACTCGTTATCGCGGCAGTCCTCAAGGTCTCGTGCAAGCACGGACTTTGACTCGTTGCTCGCGTAAAAAAAGAGCTTCAGGAAGGTGCACTCGCGCCTTTCTGAAACTCCGTTGTTTCTGGGGACATTATAGCCCGTCAAATAGCAGATTTCAAGATTTTTTTGCGGATTTTCGCGATTTTTCCATATTTTTCTCTATCCGGCCCGTTTTTTCAGGGTTGAAAGTATCTTTTTTTCCAGCCGGGACACCTGTACCTGGGTCATACCCATCTCCCTGGCCACCTGGGCCTGGGTTCTGTCGCAGAAGAACCGCAGTATGATCAGCCGGCGTTCCTTCGGCTCCAGCGTGTCCAGAAGCTGTCGCACCAGCATACCGGTCAGCAGCTCCTCCTGCTCATCCTTTTTCTCCTCCACCCGTTCCATGAGACTGACGCCTTCCCCGTCCCCCTGATAAATGATTTTGTGCAGGGATTCCACTTCGCTGCAGCTGTCATAGGCCTGCGCCAGCTCCTCCGGATCTACCCCAAGCTTTTCTGCCAGCTCTTCCATACCCGGCTCCTCGCCCCGCTCCATCCGCAGCTCTTCCCGAAGTCTCGCGGCCTTCACCGCCAGCTCCTTTAAGGCGCGGCTCACCTTAATCATGCTGTCGTCCCTGAGAAAGCGCTTGATCTCCCCGGCAATCATGGGTACGGCGTAAGTGGAAAACCGCACCTCATAGCTTAAGTCAAAACGCTCGATGGCCTTCAGAAGCCCGATGGATCCAATCTGCACCAGATCCTCTGCCTCTACGCCCCGGCCCAGAAAACGCCGGACCACATGGTGAACCAGCCCCATATTTTCCTGTATCAGTATCTCCCTTGCTTCTTTATCTCCGTCCTGTGATCTGCGAATCAGCCCGGCGGTACGCTCCATAATCAGTCCCTGCCGCGGCCAATCCATTTTTTCATCGTTACGCAGGTTCCCTTCCCCGGCTCCGATTCCACCTGAACCTCATCCATGAAAGCCTCCATAAAGAGGAAGCCCATGCCGGATCGCTCCAGCTCCGGCCGGGAGGTATACAGGGGCTCCATCGCCTGCCCGATGTCCGCGATCCCAACGCCCTCATCCCGGATCCGCAGAGTCAGACAGCTTCCCTCCAGCTCCCCTTCCATGGTGATGGTATGTACCGTTCCCTGATAGCCGTGGATAATCGCATTGGTCACGGCCTCGGAGACGGCGGTTTTCACGTCCGCCACCTCCTCTACGCTGGGATTTAAACGGGTCAGAAAGGCCGCCACGGTCACCCGGGCAAATGCCTCGTTTTCCGAAATACTGTCGAATTCCACTCTCATATGATTTTTCATTGCTTCGCACCTCCCTGCAGCGTCTCAACCGGAATCAGCTTCATCACCCCGGACAGCAGCAGAATCCGCGCGGTCCGCTCCCGCACCCGGACGGCCCGCACGCTTCCTCCCAGAGCCTGCATCATCTTATAGCGGCCCATCAGCATACCGATACCGGAGCTGTCGCAGAATTCTGTCTCGGAAAAATCAAAGACGATTTCCCGCACATCTCTGGTCTGCACCAGCTGATCTGCCTTCCTGCAGATGGCGTCGGCACTGTAATGATCCAGCTCCTCCGGCACCCGGATAGTCAGGGTCTGTTTTTCCAGCTTCATTCTTTCTTTTCCCATATTTTTACTCCTTTCTACTACTGCACCGAATACAAAAAGGGACATGGAAACTGACCTTTTTGTCAATTCCCATGTCCCTAACTTCAGGGGTTATCATCTGTTCAGTTCCTTCACAGATGATATTCGCAGATTCATGAAAATTCGCTTCGCGAATGGAATCTGCTCACATCTGCATCATGTTCTCACGTCTTCAGCAGCAAGTGCTTCAGCCTGTAATTTACACTCTACATATCGCTACTGCTGCGCCGCCTGCTCCTGCGTAGTCGTCGTATCCGACGCAGGGGTCTGTGTAGTCGACTGCGTCGTCGTATCCGCCGCAGGGGTCTGTACCTGTCCGCCCAGCCGTGTAATCGCGCTGGTACAGTACTTCGCCCGGGAGGTTCCCGGATAATTGTCCAGGAACTTCTGGAACATAGCGATAGCCTTTTCCTTCTGCTGCAGCGCCTCATAGGAGCGTGCCAGGTAGTAGATTGCGTAGCCATCATTGTACTTCTCATTCATAGCCACGACCTGCTCCAGGCTTGTCACGGCCTCCTCGTATTGCTTCGCGGTATAGGCTGCCTCGCCTGCATCATACAGGTTCTTCACGTCCTCCGCATGGAGGGTTCCGTACATCTGATTGTAGATAGCCTTTGCGTTCTCGGATAAATCGTCTGCCTGAACCTGATCCAGGGCTGTCTTCGCTGTCTCGTTGTCACCGGCCTGGAAGCTGGTATACGCGTCAATCAGCTGCTCATAGCTGCCGCCTTCCGCTTCTTTCTCTTCCCCGGCTTCTTCGGTTCCACCCAGCGCCTCCAGCTGATTCTGCAGCTTGTTGATCTCTGTCTGCTTGGCTGTGATCTGATCGCTGTATTCCCGGATCTGGGCCGCCGTCTGGCTTCGCACAAACTTTACCTTGGCCGGAACTGCCAGGAACCACATCAGCGCCACGCCCACCACCAGTCCGATAAAGATGTTGAGCACCACATTGACGCCCGTGTTCTCTTTATAGGAGGCCGGCATAATGATCGTCTCATTTCCGCTGGTATAGGAAATCAGATCCGGAGCCTTGCTCTTATTCTCTTTTGTATCCTCTGCTTTGCCTCCCCGGCTCACGGCCTTTCCTGCCAGAGCCTCCAGCTCTGCCTGATAATGCAGGGAAAGGTTATCAGTTCTATCGATGGCCAGCGCCCGGCGAAGCTCCCTTCCTGCCCGCTCATACTCCTCGGTCTTAATATACAGGAGCGCCAGTAACTGATGCGCCTTCACCAGCTTCGGATTCAGGGAAAGCACTTTTTTCAGCTGAATGATCGCCAGATCCTCGCTGCCCTGCTGACAGTACAGCAGAGACTGGTTGTATTTTTTGATCGTCTGGTTAATGGTTTCCAGACGGGCCGGATTGGCCTGAATCGCATGGATGTATTCATCGGCGATATTGTTCTCCGGCTCCAGGTTTTTGCTGATGATCCACTCTGTCAGCGCGGATACCACCTCGCCCACCTCATAGTAAATCAGACCCAGCAGATTTCTCGCCGGTATATTACGCTTATTCAGCTCCAGGCTGTAGCGGAGATCCTGGGCAGAGCCCGACAGGTTCCTCGCCTTTGCCTTCTCCAGTCCCTTATTGTACCAGGTATTGGACAGCCGGATAATTTTATCGTACACATGTATCTCCGTTCCGCAGGAGCTGCAGTATTCCGGATCGGTAAGTGTCGCTCCACATTTCACACAGCGCATAGCTTCCTCCTGTGACCGTTCCTAGCGGCGGCCGTTCTTCATTTCCTTCAGCATTTCATCAAGAAGGTCCGACATGTCCCTGGGCTTGTTCTTGTATACATTGTCCTCTACCTGCTCTACTTCCAGGCTCGGGTGAAATTTCTTCAGTTCTTCTTCAAAATCAATCATTTGCCGTCCTCCTGTCCCGTAATATTTTTTTAATGCTTCCTACCAGATAAAGAGATCCGACACAGAATAAAATGCCGTCTCCTTTTTCCTTCAGTGCTTCCTCAAAGGCTTCCTCCACATCCGGAATCGCCTTGATTTCCTTCTGGCCGAATTCCTCAAACAGCTTCTTCGGCTCCTTCACATCCACGCTGCGGTAACCACCCACCTCTGTCACGATCACCCGCTCCAGTCTTAACTTCCTGCAGATGGTCTCAATCATATGGCGGTAGTCCTTGTCGCCTACGGCCGCGAACAACAGAGTCACCGGAAAATCCGCCTCCAGACGTCGGGCTGTTTTCACAAACTCCTCTACGCCTGCCTCATTATGTCCGCCGTCGATGATTACACCCGGCAGCACGGTCTCCATTCTGCCCTGCCAGCGCATCTTAGAAATACCATTCCGAATCAGCTCGTCGGTGAAGGCGGTTCCCCCCTCCATCACCCGGATAGCGGTCACTGCTTCCGCAGCATTTTTCATCTGGTATTCCGCCACGCTGGATATGGTCAGCCGGATATCATCATAATACCCACAATCAATGGAAAAATCAATATTTTTCTCGGTTGCGCCCAAAATCCGGTACATATCTGGGCGGATCCCGTAGGCCGGCGCATGCATTTCTTTTGCCTTAGCCAGAATAACCTCTTCCACTTCCTTACAGGAGGCGTCGTAGACTACCGGGACACCCTCTTTGATGATACCGGCCTTTTCGCCCGCAATCGCCGTCACCGTATCTCCCAGATACTCGGTATGATCGAGACTGATGGAGGTCAGCACCGTTACCAGCGGGTGGGCAACTGAATTCGTAGCGTCCAGGCGTCCGCCAAGGCCTGTCTCCAGCACCAGATATTCCACGCCTGCCTTCTCAAAAATCACCATTCCAATCAGGAACAGCAGTTCAAAATAGGTAGGGTGGGGATAGCCCTCCTCCTTCATGGCCCGGACACAGTCCATCACCTTATGGAAGGCCTCTAGAAAGGCTTCGTCAGATACCTGCTCTTCGTCGATTACAAACCGTTCATTGATATCCACCAGATGGGGAGAAGTAAAAAGACCGGTCCGTTTTCCTGCCCCGTAAAGCATGGAAGCCAGGAAAGAGCAGACTGAGCCCTTTCCGTTGGTTCCCGCCACATGGAGAATTTTCATGCTTTCCTCCGGACTTCCCAGCCGCTTCAAAAAAGCTCTTGTGTGATCCAGAGAATTTTTCTTTGTGAATTTCGGTGTTTCCTCAATATAATCTACCGCTTCCTGATAGGTCATCATTGCGCAGTTCCCGTCCCTTCTGCCTGGCTGTCCGTGGTTTCGGTTTCCTCTACAGCTTCTTCCTCTGTCTCTTCCGGCTCTTCCTCCACAGGCGCCACATACATCATGGTATTGCCCTCGCTGAGAACCCGCTTCGCCTTGCCGGGCGCCAGCTGCTTCACTGTTACCAGGGCATCCTCGGTCAGCTTCACCTTCTTTACCTGCAGTACATGGCTGCTGATAAATTTCGTGTTCTGCCATTCATCGTTAATATAAATCTTACTTGCCGTCGTAAAGTTTCTTCCGAATACATAGACCTTATTTTCGTCCGGAAGGGGAATCACTCTCGTAATCTCCGGCTGATGGATTCCCATCTTCATATCTACGGTTTCAAAGGGCGTTGTGCCGTCGTCGCCGTAGGCATATTTCTTACCATAGAGCAGATCGTACTGCAGAAGCTCCATATCCTGCAGGTACCACTTCGTCTTGCGGCGGTTCTGGTGGTACTGCATCATGGTTCCCGTATGGATATTTACCTTATCCAGAACCTCAGCGGCAATCTGATAAGAACACAGCGTCTGATCCACCTTCTCCAGTCCCATATTATCTACAATCACATAGCTGGTATCAAAGAGGTAGCGGTTGCTCACGTCCTCTACGGTCAGTCCCAGCGTAGGCAGATGATCGCCGTACATCACCAGCACATATTTCTCGCCAAACTGATCCAGGGCGTCGATCAGATCTGCTACGAACTGATCCATCTCATGAAGCTGGTTTACATAATATTCCCACTGGTTATTCTTTTCCTCTGTGGCGGCCCCGCTGACCTGAATAGCCGGATCCTCCAGCACCTTCTCTGTGGGATACTCCCCGTGTCCCTGTACAGAAATGGTGTAAACAAAGTCCTGACGGGCCGTGGATTTCAGGTTGTCCAGAATCTGCTCAATCAGAATCTCGTCCTTCAGCCAGCCGGTGGGGGTAGTGTTGGACACGTCCATATACTCCTTGGAAGTATAGGTGTCAAAGCCCAGATTTTTAAATACATCGGCACGGCTGTAGAAGGTCGCCTTATTGTTGTGGATCGCATGGGTCGCGTAACCGATACTCCGCAGGTCATAAGCCACGCTCTCGCAGGTAGTCTTCTTCAGGATCGTCTTGTAGGGATACTCGCCCGGTCCAAAATACCGCAGATTCATGCCGGTAATGGACTCAAACTCTGTATTGGCCGTTCCGGCTCCCACAGAAGGCACCTTGTAGGCGCCGGAGGAATATTCCTCCATCAGCCGATGGAAATTCGGAATGGGATCCTCGGAAAACTCCAGCCATTCTACGGTAGTCGGATCGAAGAAGGTCTCCAGCTGCAACATCAGGATATTGGGCTTCTCTGTATCATTATCCTCACTAAGCGCCGCCTGCTTATCCTCCTCCACAAGCTTGTCAATGGTTTCCTTCGAGTACTCGTAGGGCTCGTCCATACCCGTAGCCAGCAGGCTGCAGAAGAAGCAGTAGGGCAGGCCGTAATCCTGGTAAGCAAACGCAATATTTCCAAAATAGGTGGACAGGACACGCTGCTCCAGACAGAGCTTTGTGCTTCCCGCAAACAGCACCGGAACGAGGATCACGCCCGCAATGCTTAAGGGCCAGTTCACCTTCTTCTGATATTTCGGCGCGTACTTCCACAGAAGTACCAGCGCCGCCAATCCCAGAAGCACACCGCCCACCTGGGTAATCAGCTTCATCGGCGACATATACAGACCTACCACGTCCAGCGCGTCGGTAATCAGATGCAGATCCTGTCCGGTAAACGGCGTAACGCGGCTATTTAGTATCGTTCCGTTCATATAGCCCAGGTATATCCAGAAGGCCGTAATCAGAAGACGCACAAAAATACGTCTCCGGAACAGATACACAAGCATAAAGGTCATGAAAATCATAAAGGTATTATAGGCAAATACCTTCGGACTTCCTGTCATAAAATTCCATGCTTCCAGTGCGGAATGGCGGGACATGGCTTCCATAATGAAATAGATTCCTGCCGACATAACCGCATGAAGCACCAGGGAAAACCGGTTAGCGATAGCTACTGGCTTTTCCATCCGACTGCTGCACCCCTCACTCCACTTTTTCAGGACGGCCGCGCAGCGCCCGATGAATCGCTTCACCACTGCGCCGCAGGCCTTAACCTTTTGTAAAAACTTTTTCATAAAGTCCTCTCTATTCTTATTTCACAAGCGCTGCGAGATGTTCTTTCACCTGATTCATCATCTGGGTGTACTTCTCCAGCTTCTCTTTCTCCTCGTCAATCTTGCTCTGGGGAGCCTTGCTGATAAACTTCTCATTGCTCAGCATACCGTTCACACGGGCCAGCTCCTTCGTCAGACGCTCCTCCTCTTTCTTCAGACGCTCAATCTCTTTTTCCAGATCTACCAGCTCCGCAAAGGGCATATAAACGGCTGCGTCCGGAATCAGCGCGGAAACCGCGTCCTCACCGATACCGCTCTTATCCTCCTGAACTGTCACCTGGCTCGCATAGCTTAAGGTACCAAAGAAGGCCTTGCTGCCCTCAAATACCTCCCGCACCTGCGGCTTCTCGGATACTACGATCACGTGAGCCTTCTTGCTGGGCGGTACGTTCATGGAAGAACGCACGTTACGGATAGCGCGGACAGCCTCTTTGATCAGCTCTACCTCGGCCTCTTCCTTTTCGAAGCTCCACTCCTCCTTAAACTCCGGCCATGCGGAAATCATGATAGACTCCTCTCCGGTCAGATTCCGGTAAATCTCCTCGGTAATGAAGGGCATATAGGGATGCAGAAGCTTCAGGGCGTTGGTCAGTACGGTCTTCAGCGTCCACAGGGCTGCCGCCTTGGTCTGATCCTCTTCATTATAGAGACGGGGCTTCACCATCTCGATATACCAGTCGCAGAACTCCTCCCAGATGAAGTCATAAAGCTTCTGAACGGCGATACCCAGCTCAAATTTATCCATATTGGCTGTCACGTCCTGTGCCAGGGTGTTGACCTTGGACAGAATCCACTTGTCCGCGCCGGTGAGCTCAGACGGATCCATGGCTTCCGGAACCTCTGCCTTTTCAATGTTCATCATGATAAAACGGGAAGCGTTCCAGATCTTGTTGGCAAAGTTACGGCTGGCCTCCACACGCTCCATATAGAAACGCATATCGTTGCCGGGCGCGTTGCCGGTAACCAGGGTGAAACGCAGGGCGTCTGCGCCATACTGATCGATGATCTCCAACGGATCGATACCATTTCCCAGAGACTTACTCATCTTCCGTCCCAGGGAATCCCGCACCAGTCCGTGAATCAGTACATGATGGAACGGACACTTTCCGGTCTGCTCATATCCTGAGAATACCATACGGATTACCCAGAAGAAGATAATATCGTATCCGGTTACCAGTACGTCGGTGGGGTAGAAGTAGTCCAGATCCTCGGTGTTCTCCGGCCAGCCCAGGGTAGAGAAGGGCCACAGCGCAGAGGAGAACCAGGTATCCAGGGTGTCCGGATCCTGTGTGAAATGGGTTCCGCCGCACTTGGGGCAGACGGACGGCATCTCGCGGTCTACCACGATCTCGCCGCAGTCGTCACAGTAGTAAGCCGGAATCCGGTGTCCCCACCAGAGCTGACGGGAAATACACCAGTCGCGGATATTCTCCAGCCAGTGCAGATACGTCTTGTCAAAGCGCTCCGGCACAAAGGTCAGATCTCCGTTTTTAACAGCCTCGATAGCCGGCTTTGCCATTTCCTCCATCTTTACGAACCACTGCTGCTTGATCATGGGCTCAACGGTGGTGCCGCAGCGGTCGTGGGTTCCTACATTATGGACATGGTCTACCACCTTCACCAGCAGACCCTGCTCCTTCAGTTCCTCTACCATGACCTTGCGGGCCTCGTAGCGATCCATGCCTGCGTACTTGCCGCCGTTCTCATTGATGGTTGCGTCGTCGTTCAGAATATTGATCTCCGGCAGGTTATGACGCTTTCCTACCTCGAAATCGTTGGGGTCATGTGCCGGGGTAATCTTTACCACGCCGGTACCAAACTCCTTATCTACATAAGCGTCTGCGATAACCGGAATCTCACGGCCTACCAGAGGCAGGATCACAGTCTTACCTACGATATCTTTATACCGCTCGTCATCCGGGTTTACTGCCAGGGCGCTGTCGCCAAGCAGGGTTTCCGGTCTGGTGGTAGCGATCTCTACAAACTTGTCGCTGCCCTTGATCGGGTAATTGATGTGCCAGAAATGACCTGCCTGCTCCTCATGCTCTACCTCCGCGTCAGAGATAGAGGTCTTGCAGACCGGACACCAGTTGATGATACGGGAGCCCTTGTAGATATAGCCCTTCTTATGCAGGCGCAGGAATACCTCCTGTACGGCCTTGGAGCAGCCCTCGTCCATGGTGAAGCGCTCTCTGTCCCAATCGCAGGAGGAGCCAATCTTCTTCAGCTGATCTACGATGGTGCGGCCATACTCTTCCCTCCACTCCCAGGTTCTCTTTAAGAAGCCCTCGCGGCCCAGCTCGTTCTTATCGATACCTTCTGATTTCAGCTGGTTGATGACCTTAACCTCTGTGGAAATGGAAGCATGGTCGGTTCCCGGAATCCACAGCGCATTGTAGCCCTGCATTCTTTTGTAACGGATCAGAATATCCTGCAGGGTATTGTCCAGTGCGTGTCCCATATGCAGCTTTCCTGTGATATTGGGAGGCGGCATGACAATCGTGAACGGTTTTTTACTCCGATCCACCTCTGCATGGAAATACTTTTTCTCCAGCCACTCTCCGTAAATACGATCCTCCATTGCTTTGGGATCGTAGGTCTTTGCCAACTCTTTCATTCTGTTCCTCCTTCATTTTTCTTTCGCTTCTTGAACCAGTCGAAAAAAATAAGCGCCCTCTCTTATCCTGAAAGGGCGCTTGTGCGCGGTACCACCTTACTTATGAAGCAAAAATCCGCCTCATATCTCTCACCCTTTAACGCTGGTCAGGCGTGAATGGCTACTGTGAACATTGATCCGGTTCACCATTCCGGCTCCAAAGCTACCTTCCGCAAGCGACCCTTCCACGACAGCCTCTCAGCCCGTGAGCTGTCCTCTCTTTTGACGTCTGCCCTGCCTACTCCTCTTTTTCTCTGCCTTTGTCATGATTTCGTTATTCTTTCCAGTCTAACTGTAGGTAAATATAGCAGTCTTTCCGCGGATTGTCAAGGCTTCCGGGCTTATTCCTTGCGGATTGTATATTCGTCCCGCACCGTCCAGTCGTCTACCGTATACGCCTTCAGACGCAGCTCCCTGTCTGTCACATCAAAGCGGATCGCCATGGGCTGCTCCTGCTCTATCTGGCAGACCAGGTTGCCGTTCGGCGTCACTCCCTGATACAGGCTTCCGCTGGAAGTTCCGCAGACCACATACATGGTTCCCTCCGGATTTACAGCGGTAGCTCCGGACGCATAATCATAATTATTATCTATTCTGGCGCATTCCCGGTTGATAAAGGCAGAGCGGGAATACACCGCGTCATGACCGGTGATCACCAGATCAATGTCATTATCCGCACAGATATAAGCCAGGGACTTTCGAATCCAGGAATCCATCTGGTCCTGATAGCGCTTCACGCTGCTGTAAGCCGGATAATGCTGGATAATCACCCTCCATTTTGTGTCCGGGTGCTCCGCAATCACCTTTGGCACATACTCTTCATGCGTATCCGTCTCCTGGGCTGTAATGCTGTTCAGTACAAGAAACAGTACATCGCCCCGGATAAAATAGTAATCTCCGTCCTTATCATATTCGCTCATTCCATAGGTGTCTGAGCGGTTCGGCACATTAAAATGCTCATAGAAAAAGGGGCCGCCGCCGTAACCCAGCTCCTTACAAATCTGCTCGTTGGCCACATCGTGATTTCCGGTCACCGGCGCCAGCGGAATCTTATAAAGTCCCAGATGATCCAGGAAGCCGCTGTATTCCTCCGCATTTCCAAACTGAGCCACCTGATCGCCCGCATGTACCATAAACTGCGCCTCCGGCACATAATTGGTCAGGCGTGTCACCACCTTGTCCCAGTTTTCTACCGTTACCTCTTCCTCCTGATACTGATCCTGCCCAATCTCCGCGTCAGAAGTTACCAGAAAGGTAAAGCCCTCTTTCGTGTCGCCCTCCGGCACCGTATATTTGTATTCGGGAGACCAGCCGCCTGCGTCATTTCCTACCTTATAAGCATAGGTCATTCCCGGCTGCAGTCCGGTCACCGTCGCTTTGTTTACATAATATCCGGGCATAGTCTGGGAAGCGCTGCACTGGGCCGTCACCATCTGAAATGTCCCGTCCTGCACGGTATACCAGCTTACCTGTCCGGCGCTTCCGCTGGGAGACATCCAGTTGAGGCGGATCTCATCGTCGGTTCCTCCCACCTCCAGGCTCAGATATTTAATAGAAGTGGTATTCAGAAGCGGTTCGCTCTCATAGTCCGTCGCGAAGGTACTCTTTTCCTGCTCCTGACGGGCTGCTTCGTCCTTAGCTGCCTGCTCTGCGGCCGGATCCACCGTCGGCTCCGCCGCCGGAGCTGTTTCTTCCACTGGCGCCTCTTCCTCTGAAACCGGCGTTTCTATCTTAATCTCTGCATCCGCAGGCTCGTCCGCCTTTCTGTGCTTCAGCGTCCATGCAGCCGCTATAACCAGCACAAGCAGAACGCCCGCTGTAAATACCGTACGAATTCCTCGGTTATTCTTTTTCATAAACTTCTCCTCTTTCGCCACCCGTTGTCTTGCTCCCTGCCACAAAGAAAGGGATTGCAAGCTATACTCTAGCATTATATTCCGGCGGATTCAAGGAAATACCTGTTTTTTTAAGAATCTTTTGAATTTCTTAAGAAAAAAGCAGAGCCTTATCTCGGCTCTGCCTTTCCCGCAAAATGCGGATAGCTGTTCTTATCGTCATAATAGTACCAGGTTCTTCCGCAAATCTCCGCCGGATGCTGTGTATCTCCCTCCGGAATCGGCGCTTCCGCATTGCAGATCTCCTGATCGTGCATAAACAGTACGTGGTGTACCGGTTCGTCGAACTGGATAAACCACTCCTCCCAGGGATAGTCCTTCTCCCGAAGCTCCTTCGGCGGAACCGCGTGAATCACATACTCCCGGATTCCTTCTACCGTACAGGGAATCTTCTGCCAGGAATAGGACGCGTACAGCCGGTCCGTCTCCTCCTTCAGGCCGCCGAAGATCTCCTCACAGTTGTATCCGAGGGCTTCCAGCTCCTTCTTGATACCCTCCTGCTCCAGTTTTTCCAAAAGCATACCTCATACCTCCTGCTGCATTTTCCATGCGTTTTTTTCTAAAACCACCGGTTCTATTATAGCAAAACAGACTGTGACGGTAAAGTCACAGTCTGTTTTTTATTCCTTATTTCTTACCTTACTGCTTTTAAAAAGCCCTCGCACAGATAGGTTCCCATCTCCTCCGGACAGAAATCCCCGGTCTGTTTTTTTTCTCCCAGATACATCACCAGGGAGGTCAGGCTGCCAAGCAGCATATACACCGCCGCCTGCTTCGGGAGTCCCTTCCGGATATAGCATTCCCGCATGCCGCAGTCACACAGATTTCCCAGAATCATCATAGGACCCATATCGCCGCACTGCCTGCTTTCCGCAAGCATGCTCTGCAGCTTCTTCATAATATCGTCCTTAGCCGCTCCCGGATGGGCCGACAGGAACAGAAACCTGGCAAAGGCCCGCTGCTCCTGCACACACTCTGCCACCCAATGAAAGCAATAGCAGATCTTTTCTTCAAAGCCCGGAATATTTTCCAGTCTTTCCCAGCTCTCCACGCCCTGGATCTGGGCGTCATAGATAATGGCTCCCGCAATGATTTCTTCTTTACAGCTGAAATAATCGTAGGCCGTTCCCTTACCGATACCTGCACGCTTCGTAATATCCGACACGGTCAGGGTATTGACATCCGCATTTTCATTCAGAAGCTCCAGCACTGCATCGTAGAGGGCTTTTACCTTGGGCTTCAGCTCAGGCATCGACTTCGGTTTCTGCAGTTCCATGCTTTCTAAGCCTCCATTTCCGCGGTTTTTTCGGCCCCTTTTCTTTTTTATTTCCGTAAGCCATCAGATAGAATACCGGCATTAACAAAAGAATCAGAATCGTAGAGGCAGTCAGGCCGCCGATGATAATGATACCCATGCTCTGCATCATTTCCGTTCCGGTTCCCAGTCCCAGAGACATGGGAATCATGGAAATAACGGTAGTCAGCGTAGTAATCAGAATCGGCCGGAGTCTCGTCTTTCCGCTTTCAATCAGCGCGTCCTCCAGTCCCAGTCCTTCCTCATTCATCAGGGCATGGACGCCGTCCACATACAGGATACCGTTATTTACTACGATACCCACCAGCATCATAATACCCATCATGGAAATCATGGTCAGCGACTGTCCGGACAGAAAGAGAAATCCAAAGGAACCAATCAGACTGAAGGGAATGCTCAGCATGACCATCAGGGAATACTTCGGAGATTCAAACTGCATGGCCATAACCAGGAATACCAGGAATACTGCCGCTGCAATCGCCTTACCGATGGCCGTAAAGGTCTCTGTCATCATCTCGTCCATGGTGTCCTTGGTCTGTTCCACAGAATCCGGAAGCTTTGTATCTGCTACCAGCTTATCCAGCGCCGCGTCTACCGCGTCTGTATCTTCTGAGACACAGGAAGCGGTAATGGTGGTGGTGTATTTTCCGTTCTGCTTCATAACTGTCTGCTGGGAATCGGTATATTGAAGCGTCGCCATCTCTGATAGAGGTACGCCGCCGACGGAGGCGTCCAGAAGCGTGCTCGCCTTTGTGTAGGTGCCTTCCGGATACTCCAGCATGACACTATATTCCTCGCCATTTGACGTAATAGTCATGGCCTCGGTTCCGCTGATCATACTGTAGAGTCCCCCTGCTGCCTGTATGGGCGTCATACCGTGGGCCATAGCGTCCAACGGATCAATTACCACCTGAATCTGGGTAGCGCCTTCACCGGCATCTGAGGACACATTCAACACACCCGGAATATTCCAGGCCTTTTCCTGAAGGGCAGAAACCGCTTCCTTCAGATCGTCCAGATTGGTTGAAGCCAGGGTTACGCTTCCGCCGCTTGACGCGAGCATCATGGTAGACATCTGGCTGCTGACGGTGATATCCAACTGTACGCCAGTCATATCCCTGGTCTCCTCCAGCCACTCATCTGCCACCTCCTGGCTGGACATCTTCCGATCTTCTTTCAGATTAACGGAGATTTTGCCGGAGCCCTTAGAGGACGTCAGGGTATAGCTGTCCACATCCTCATGGGCAGCCACCATAGCCTCCATCTCCTTCATTTTTTTATCTACTTCTTCTGCTTTGGTACCGCTACGGAAGGCAGCCGCCACGGAAATGGTTCCCTCGTCCATGGCCGGCATCAGCTCCACCTTCATCAGACTCACCAGACCGAAGGACATAACTAACAGCACCACCGCCACCAGAACGCTCAGCTTCTTCTTATGTAAGAGCTTCCGCTCCAGCCTGTCATATTTCTCCTTAACCTTATCCAGAAATCCGTTCAGCTTCAGTTCCTTTTTCTCCTGCGGCTTGAAGATACAGAAAAACAGAGGAACCAGAGTCAGCGCGGAAATCAGAGACGCCAGCATGGCGATGATAATCGTATAGCCCAGCTGTCCGAAAATCTGTCCGGTCAGTCCAGTCTGGATACACAGAGGCAGGTATACCACGACTGTGGTAATCGTAGAAGCCACGATAGAGCCTGCCACGCCTCTGGTACCAATTTCCGCAGCCTCCCGAAAGCCCGGCTTTTTATCCTTCGCCCGGAAACAGCTCTCCAGTACCACACTGGAGCTGTCTACCATCATACCGATGGCAATCACCAGCGCACCCAGCGTAATGATATTCAGTGAAAAGCCTGCCACGGCCATGACAATCACCGTCACCAACAGGGAGATGGGCATGGCGCTTCCTACAATCAGGCTGGCCTTCCAGTCGCCGAAGAAAATAAACAGCACCAGCATAGACAGGATGACACCCATGAGCAGCGTGCTTCCTACTGATTTTACAGCCAGAAGAATCATATCCGACGCGTCGTAGGAGGCTGTCGCCACCAGTCCCGGATGCTCCTTCTGCAGCCGCTCCATGGTCTTTCTGACGTCCCGCACCACTCCCAGGGTACTTGCGCTCTGGTTCTTGGTAACGCTGACCGTCAGAGTCTCCTCGCCGTTATAACGGCTGATGCTGTCCGGCTCCTTCTGGGACCACTGCACGTCAGCCACGTCTGACAGGTGAATCATACTGCCGGTAGCGGTAAACAAAGGAATTTGCCGCAAATCCTCTACGGTATTGACGTCCGCCGTACTGATCGCACTGATGGACTGACTGCCCTGCTCCAGGGAACCAATCGGAATCGTAAAATCAGTGGTCGCAATAAACTGGGCGATGCTACTTATGGTCAGGCCATATTGGTTCATGGCCTCCTCGTCCAGCTTCACCTGGATATAATTCTCCCGTCCGCCGCTGACCTCCACGCTGGCCACCGAGCTTACCGCCTTCAGCTCCGGCACAATCTCGTCATTGGCCAGGGAGAGAACGTCGCTGCCGTCGGTGGTGCTTAAGGAATACATCATACTGGGCATGGAATTGATATCCATTTTCATAACGATGGGGCTCTGGCAGTCATCCGGCAGAGAACGCTCCACCGAATCCAGCGCCGCTCGCAGATCCAGATACGCGTCGTTGGTATCCACACTGTAATCATACTGCAGGAGAACCATGGAACTGTTCTCCTGGGAATAGGTGGTAACGGAATCCACACCGCTTAAGGCTCCCACCTTGCCTTCTATCTCAGAGCTTACCAGCTCCTCTACGGATTCCGGATCCGCTCCCGGATAAATGGTCATAACCATCATCACCGGCATATCCATATCCGGCATCAGTTCCAGTCTCAGACCCAGAAGGGACGAGATACCGAATACCGCCAGCGCCAGGACAACCAGAAGGGTCGTGACCGGTCTTTTTAAGGAAAATTTTGTCAGATTCATTTATTCCGCGTCCTCCGCCTCTGTTTTCACCACAACTTCTGCACCATCTCTAAGCTTGGAGGACCAGGTGGTAACCACCTGACTTTCCCCGTTTAATCCATCCGCTACAGTCGCCTCGTCATCATTCATCAGGCCCACGGTAATCGGGGTTTTCACAAGCTTTCCGTCCTCTACACAATACACATAGGCGCTGCCTGCGGAAAAATAAATCGCGTCATAGGGGATTACCAGGCTGCTCTCTTCCCTCTGGGTAGTGGCATGCACCTTGACGGACACGCCGCTGGGCAGCTTATCTCCGGCTCCGATGACAGAAGCCTTTACCTGGAAAAGACGGGTCTGCGGCCCTGCCATGGTTCCCACCTCCGTGATGGTTCCGGCAAAGGTTTCACCATTTCGCTCTACCTCAATGGCGTCGCCCACCTGCAGCTCATCCTTGACCTTCTCTGCCACATTGAAGGTAACGGTCATCGAATCCTTATTGGAAATGACATAGGCCGGGCTGCCCGCAGAAGCCATGGAATCCTTCTCCACGGAAATGGACTCGATCTGGCCGGAAATGGGCGCCTTGACGGTGTACATATCCAGCTGATACTGGGCCGACTCCAGACCCACATTGGCCTGGGCAAGCTGGGCGGAATAGGTCGCGTCTGTTTCCGGGTACACTTCATTTTTTGTGATTTCATAAGTCTTCTGGGTTGTCTTTAAGTTATCCTTCAAGGTCTCCTTCTGGCTCTTGGTGCTTTCCAACGCGCTTTCCAGCTGGGATTTCCCGGATTTCACAGAAGAAAGGCCGGACTGGGCCTGAGAAAGCGCGCCCTGGGCCTGGGTCAGCTCCAGCTTTGCATTGGCTACCACCGTCTTTTGTTCCTGAATAGCCAACTCACTGGCTGTGCCGCTGCTTTCTACACCAGAGGTTGCTCCGCCCTCTGTTCCATTCTCGGCCGCACCGGTACTGCCTGTGCCTGCTTGTGTTGTACCGCCTGCACCGGACGGATTGCCTGTTTCCGCAGCCTTCAGCAAACTATCCAGCTTCAGCTGTTCCTGGGCGAGCACCTGGTTTTTTGCCTCCACATTGGCCTGCGCTGCTGTCACAGCCTGACTAAGCTGGGTTTCCTGGGTTCCCAACGTGTCAATCTGGCTTTCCATATCCTTGATACCGTCCCGTACCTTATCCAGATTCTCCTCCAGGCTGTCAATGCCCTGCTCTGTCTGGTAGTTCTGCAGATGCCGGGAGCCTCCGGTAGCCACATTGACTCCGGCCTGGGCCTGACTGTAAGCCGCTTTTGCGTTACTCATCTGAAGCTGCGCCGCCTCGTCGTCGATCTTGAACAGCACGTCGCCTTCCTTTACCGTATCGCCCACGGCATAATTCACCTGGGTCACGGTGCCGGATACCAGAGGCACCACATAAACCTGCTGCTCCGGAGATACGCTTCCGATGTAATCCGTATCCAGAGTTACCTCGCCGCTCCCCGGCGTCTGTACCTCCACATTTACCTTTTCTGTTTCGGTCTTCTCTTTGCTTCCGCAGCCCACCATCGACACACTCATGCTCAGTACCAGACCCAGCGCCAGTACGCTCTTATTTTTCATGGTTTTCCTCCTCTTAATCGAATTTCCGACCGACCAGTCGGTCGGAATCTGGCTTCATTATATGTCAGGCCGGGTTGTCCCGTCAAGAAAAATGGGGTGAGGATTTTCTTAAAAGTTTATAAACCAAAAAGACACTGCAGTGTCTCCACCACAGTGTCTTCCTTATTTGCTCGGATCGTTCTATCTGATTCTTATGCCTGCTCGCTTGCAGCCAGGAACGCGTTCAGTCTTGCTACCAGTGTATCCGGATCCATGCCGTGAACCATAGCAGCCTCGCCCAGAGACTCCATCTGGTGTGCCGGACATCCTACGCAGTGCATACCCTCGCGCATCAGGATACCTGCCATGTTCTCATCGGTCTTCAGTACGTCAGCGATCAGCATATCTTTACTTACCTGTGCCATTTAAATTTCCTCCTTATAATAATCAGTATCGTTACCGCCCTTCAGCGGTATTATTCATGTATAGCGGTACTATTATAATCGAATTCCGAGTACTATGCAAGGATTTTTTTGTACAGTTTTTGGTACAATTCACAGTTTATAGATTTTTCACTTGTATAATCCGCTTATTTATTATAAAATACACCTGTACACAGCTATCGCCTTTGGCGATACTTACAACACATATCACCTGCGGACGCTGTCGCGCAGGATTATAAAAGGAGGATTTACATCATGGCTTATGTAATTGGTGATGACTGTCAGGATTGTGGCGCATGTGCAGCAGTATGTCCGGCTGAGGCTATCAGCGAGGGAGACGGAAAGTACGTAATCGACGCAGACGCATGTCTGGATTGCGGTACCTGCGAGGCTGAGTGCCCGCACGGCGCTATCAGCGCAGAGTAATCTCTGAGAGAACAAAAACTAAGGGACAGACCTACACGGCCTGTCCCTTTTTCTGTCCGAAAAAATTCCATTTTCGCTTTTCTTCTTTTGTGACTTCCGCCCTTTCCTTCCGGCTTTTCTGGGAGCTTCTTATGGCTTCGTCCAGACGGCGGAACCGTTCGTCCTCCCGTTCCTCCTTCATGCGGAGCAAGTAATCCATCTCCTTGATCACCTGACCGCTGACCTGGGTGCTGATTTCACAGCCCATTTTTTCTGTGTGATCCTCCAGGGCTTCCGCAATCAGCCGGCTCATAATGCATTGGAATTGCTGCATTTTTTCTTCCCGGGCCGTCTCACTGTTTGCCGTCACCGGAATCCCTCCGGCCCTGGCCAGCAGTCCCTCCGGCTTCACATCGCCCTTTTCCAGCTCCGGAAGCAGCTGTTTAATTGCCTTCAGCTGCACGCCTCCGTCCTTCAGTGCCTTAATATGCCGGAATAACCGGATATTTTCCTCAGTATAGTAACGGTGGCCCATCTCATTGCGCCCGATGGGAAGCTCCAGTTCCTCTTCCCAGTACCGCAGCACATGTGCTTCCACGTCCACCAGCCTGGAAGCGTCAGAAATCATATAGCGCACATCACTCATCGAAATTTCCTCCCTGCCGGTTTGCTTTGTGGAAATGTAATATTTTTCCATATTTCACATTATAACAGGTTCAGAGGAAATTTCAACCATATTTTTCCAATTTACATCGGCGGACCCGGCTTGAAATTCTTGAAGGTGGTGTATTCCGGCATCCACAGCAGATTGATGGTACCGATGGGGCCGTTTCTCTGCTTGGCTACGATTACCTCAGCCAGGTTCTTCATTTCCGTATCCTTATTATAATAAGAATCACGGTACAGGAACATGACCATATCCGCATCCTGCTCGATGGCTCCCGACTCACGCAGGTCCGAAAGCATGGGCCGGTGATCCGGACGCTGCTCTACGGCACGGCTCAGCTGGGACAGCGCCACCACCGGCACGTTCAGCTCACGGGCCAGACTCTTAAGTCCTCTGGATATATCGGAAATCTCCTGTTGTCTGGAATCGGAGGATCTTCCTCCGCCGGACATAAGCTGCAGATAGTCGATCATGATAATACCCAGCTTATTCTCCAGCTTGTATTTGCGGCACTTAGAGCGAAGCTCCGCCAGGGTGATACCCGGCGTATCGTCAATAATCAGATGGGAACGGGCCACGCCCTCGGCGCCCTCCACCAGGCGCTCCCAGTCTGTGTCCGACAGGTTGCCGTTTCGAAGCTTCTGGGCGTCCACGCCCGACTCCATGGACAGAAGTCGGTTCACCAGCTGCTCCTTGGACATCTCCAGGCTGAAAATGGCTACAGTCTCACCACTCCGGAAAGCCATATACTGGGCGATATTCAGTACAAAGGCCGTTTTACCCATGGAAGGCCGAGCCGCGATCAGAATCAGGTCAGAGGGCTGGAAACCGGAGGTCTGGTAATCCAGATCCTTAAATCCGGTGGCAAGTCCCGTTACATTTCCCTTGGTGCGGGACGCAATCTCGATTTTCTCAATGGCGTTCAGTACCACCTGCTTGATCGGAACGAAATCTCCCGCGTTCCGGCGCTGTACCAGATCAAAAACCTTCTTTTCCGTCTGATCCAGCACATTTTCCAAAGGCTCGGTGCCTGCATAGCACAGGTTATTGATCTCATCGTTCAGCCGGATCAGCTTCCGGAGGGTCGACTTCTCCGCTACGATATTGGCATAATATTTTACGTTGGCAGAGGTAGGAACCCGCTCCAGAATATCCCGGACGAATTCCATGCTGCTGACCTCCTCGGGCACATCCCGGGAACGCAGCTCATTCTGCAGTGTCACCAGATCCACCGGCTCGTCCCGGCTAAACAGATCCACACAGGCGTCAAAGACCACGCCGTACTGCCGCTGGTAGAAATCCTCGCCCTTCAGAATCTCCGACGCCACCAGTACCGCCTCCCGGTCCATCAGCATGGAACCGATGACCGACTGCTCTGCCTCGATACTGTGGGGCATCACTCGTTTGATGATTGCTTCTTCCATGTTTTAGCTCTCTTACGCTTCTCTTACGTTGACTTTCAGTTCAGAGGTTACCTTCGGATGCAGCTTAATCGGAACCAGGGTGGTTCCCAGTGTCTTGATGGGACTTGGCAGAACCATTTTCTTCTTATCCAGCTCGATTCCCAGCTGCGCCTTGGCTGCCTCTGCGATTTCCTTGGAGGATACGGAACCGAAAATCTTGCCGCCCTCTCCGGTCTTGATGGTTACATTGACCGCCATCTCCTTCAGACGCTCGCCGAAGGCCTTGGCCTCCTCGTAAATCTCTTTGGCTACCTTTTCGTCATTTGCTTTTTTCAGCTTCAGATCGTTCAGGTTCTTGGGCGTCGCCTCCAGTCCCAGCTTCTTTGCCAGGATAAAGTTTCTTGCGTAACCGTCGTTTACCTCTACTAACTGTCCCTTCTTACCCAGGGATTTTACATCTTCAATCAAAATTACCTTCATTTTAAAATTCTCCTTCCTCATGCAGCTTGTCGATGGTGTGTTTTACGATTTCCAGCGCTTCCTCCACGCCGCAGTCTAACTGGGCTCCGGCCATGTTCAGATGGCCGCCGCCACCCATACGCTCTGCCAGAAGCTGCACATTCACCTCATCAATGGAACGCGCGCTGACAAAGGTCTTATGCTGATAATCCGTCAGCACCACCGAAGCCCGGACGCCATTGATATCCAGCAGCTCATTGGCTGCCTGGGCTCCCACAATGGTGGGGCTCTCCAGATTCTCATTGGGACAGATGGCAATGGCAAAGCCGTGATATAGCTCCGCATGGCGTACTGCCTCAGCCCGCGCCTTGTATTCTGTCATATCATTGCGGAACATCTTGCGAACACGGGTTACGTCCGCTCCGCACCGGCGTAGGAACGCCGCCGCCTCGAAGGTACGCACGCCTGTCTTGCTGGTGAAATTGTTGGTGTCAATGATGATACCGCCGTAGAGGCAGTCTGCCTCCACCGCCTTAATCTTCAGTCCCTCGTCAAAATACTGCAGAATCTCCGCTACCATCTCGCAGGCGGAAGACGCATAGGGCTCGATATAGGAAAGCACCGCATTTTCAATCTGCTCATTGGTCTGACGATGATGGTCGAGCACCACGATGGTAGGCGTCCGGGACAGAAGCTCCGGACACTCTGTATAGCTGGGGCGGTTCGTATCCACCACCACCAGTACCGTATTCCGGTCAATCATCTCGATGGCCTGATCACTGCTCAGGAACATGTCCGGCTCATAGACCGGATTATCCTCAAAGCAGGACTTCATAGGCCGCACCGAAGTGGTCACCTCATTCATTACCACATAAGCACGCTTGCCCAGCACCTTGGCTGCCCGGTAGATACCGATGGCCGCGCCGAAGGAATCCGCGTCCGTCTGGCGGTGTCCCATTACCATTACCTTATCCCGGCTCTCGATAAACTCCCGGAGAGCGTGGGCCTTGACCCGGGCCTTGACCCTTGTGGTTTTCTCTACCTGCTGGGTCTTTCCGCCAAAATATGAGATCTTCTCGCCCTCCCGGATAACGACCTGATCGCCGCCGCGGGCCAGGGCCAGATCGATGGCGATCCGGGCAAACTCATAATTTTCCGCAAAGGTTTTTCCCGCGCAGCCAAAGCCCATGCTCAGGGTAACCGCCATTTCATTGCCGATATTGACGGTCTTAACGTCCTGAAGAAGCTCAAACTTATTCTCCCGCATTACTGGAAGATCCTTCTCCTGAATAGCCACAAAATACTTATCCTTCTCTATGCTCTTTACGATACCGCCGAAGGACGAGATATATTTGTTGATCTTTCGGTCAACCAGCGCCACCAGAAGCGAACGGCGGACCTCCTCTACCGTATCCAGGGCCTCGTCATAGTTATCCAGATAAATCAGTCCGGCCACCAGACGCTGCTCCTTATTCATGCGGATATACCGGTTCATCTCCGTCTCATCAAAGAGATATACGGCGATCAGGAAGCTGTCGTCCTCCTCCACCTCCACAAAGGTATTATCCTCCATGATGTGATCCATATATACCCGGCGCACATCCGCCCGGTAATCCCGCTCCTCTGACGAGAACCGCACGGTCCGGGTGTCCTCGAAGTCATTCTCCGGAAGCAAATCCACAGTGAAATCCGGGAAGAAATAGCTGATGGACTTCCGCAGATTCTTCTTTCCCTTCTCGCTGGCCGTAAAAAACGCGCTGTTGGCCCACAACACTCTTCCGTCCTCGTCCAGCAGGGCGTAGGGTATGGCCAGCTCCTTTAAAAGCTTCCGCTGTACCTGTCCGTACTGAGTCGCGAAGGACACCAGCTCGCCGTAGATCTGCGCCCGGTTCTGCACATACAGTCCCATAACCACCGCAATATACACCAGCACAAAGGCGCTCATAACCACACCGGCCTTCACTGCTATGGGATACATGCACAGATTCATAACAAGAAGCAGAATACTCATCAGAATCGGCCACTGCACGTACCGTTTCAATCGGCCCTTTAAATGAACCTTTCTTTTCATTTTTGTCCCCTCTATCATTCTTTTTCATCTTTGACTGCTACTTAATATTCCTATTATAGCACAAGCATCCCCTGTATTACAATTAAAACAACTCAGAAACGCCGCCGAATCCTCCCGGACTCGGCGGCGTTTCCTGCAATATGGGTTCTAATCGTATTGCCTGTTATAGTATTATCCTCTTATTTCATGAAAAACTTCTGAAGATCTGCCTCTGTGGTATCCTCGCCGATGGTTACAAGCTCGGTTCCGGTCAGACGGGCGAACATCGCGATATCCTCTCTGGTCAGCGCGGTAGATACAACAGAGTGATGAGCGCCTCCTGCGTAGCACCATGCTGCGGTTCCGATAGCGAAGTTCGGTTTATGACGGTACATAATTCTTGCTACCGGCAGGTTCGGCATGGGCTTCGGCTGTTTTACAAGCTCAATGTCTGCGCAGATGATACGGAAGCGGTCGCCCATATCAACCATGGTTACCTGGATTCCGTCTCCGGTTACGCCGTCAAAGATCAGTCTCGCGGGATCCTCTTTTCCACCGATACCAAGCGGAAGCACATCAATCTCCGGCTTTGTAGCAGCAAAGGCCACCGGAACCTCCAGCATATGGGAAGCCAGCTCCAGCTCCTGACCCTCGGTCAGGTCATAGGTGTAGTCCTCGATAAAACCGGTTGCTCCCTCGCGTCCCTCTGCCATCTGCATCAGAACTGCGGACAGAGCTGCAATCTTATAATCTCCCTCCGGTCCGAATCCAACGCCCTTGCCCATCAGGTTCTGTGCCGCGATACCCGGAAGCTGCTTTAAGCCGTGCAGATCCTGGAAGGTATCCGCAAATGCGCCGATGCCGTTCTCCTTCAGGAATTTTTCAAAACCAACCTCATATTTTGCCTGCTCGCGGACTGCGTCGATGCGGTCTGTCTTCATCGTATACTTATCGGTATACTCCTTCATCTTCGCGTCAACCTCTGCCTCGGTTACCTCGTTGATGATGTCTACCACATCGCCCAGCGCATAGTAGTTACACTCCCAGCCGTATTTGATCTGGCTCTCTACACGGTCGCCATCTGTAACTGCCACATGTCTCATGTTGTTACCGAAGGAAGCTACCTTCAGGGACTTGGAATAGGAAATCGCCTTTGCAACCTGCGCAAATCTCCGAATCTTTGCTACCACGTCCTCATGCTTATAGTAGCCTGCTACTACCTCATGGGGAATTCCCATTCTTGCTACAATGAAGCCATACTCACGGTCACCGTGAGCTGCCTGGTTCAGATTCATAAAGTCCATATCAATGGTATCATAAGGCAGCTTCTCATTTGCCTGGGTATGGAGATGAAGCAGCGGTTTTCTAAGCTCCTGCAGGCCTTTGATCCACATCTTGGCCGGAGAGAAGGTGTGCATCCATGTAATTACACCGATACAGTCATCGTCACAGGATACCTTCCGCATATCTTCAATACAAATTTCAGATGTCTCTACGGTCGGAAGCAGCTCTACTGCCGCGATTCCTTCCAGCTTTTCATTCAGGAACTCTGCCATCTCCCGGGCATCTGCCGCTACCTGCTTCAGGCACTCGTCACCATACAGATCCTGAGAGCCTACTACAAAATAAAGTTTTTTCATGTTCGTTACCTCCTGAAATATTTACCAACTTTCATGTTCCCGCGTCCGGTCCCTAACCCCGGCTGCGTATATCCTTCACCGAATTTCCGTCGTTAAGGGTCACGGGAAAACGATGGGAATAGTTTTTGTTCTGCCAGTCCTCATCCTCCATCATGCGAAGAAGATTTCTGGCTGTCAGCCGTCCCAGATGGTACTTGGGATGCACAACGGAAAGTACTTTTACATCCCCGTTCTGGGCCAGCTCCGCGTCGTCAAAGGAAACCAGCGAGATATCGTCCGGCACCTTCAGCCCCCGCTCCTCCAGGAACTCCATATAATGCTCTGCCACCTCGTCATTATACAGAATCATCGCCGTACAGTCCTTGGTTCTGCGGTACATCCGCAGCAGACCTTTTTTGCTCAGCTTTTCTTCCATATCCTTGGTGGAATACCAGCGAATCCAGTCATCGTCAAATTTGACGCCATAATCCGACAGGCACTCGATGAAGCCTTTGTAGCGCTCGATTCCCTGCATATCATCATACTTGAAAATACCCCCGATTCTCCGGTGGCCATTCTGAATCAGAATCTTTGCTGCTTCATAGCCTGCCCTGGCGTCTGACATTTCCACGCTGTCAAACTTCTGATTTGAATAATGATTATGAATAAACAGGGTCGGTATATTTTTCTTCCGGATTTCGTTGTAAAGCCGGATATTCGGGTTGGGGAAGCTGGAACGCGTTCCCTCGATGATGAGTCCGGACAGGTTGCCGGACAACAGCCCCTCCAGATACATGGCCTCATCATTCAGGCGGTTTTTTGTCACCGCCACATCGATCTCGTAACCCTTTTCCGTCAAAACGGATTCAATGCCATCGTATACTCTCGGAAACAGATAATCTGAAAAATAACTCAGGACAAGTCCAACCTTTGGTTTTCCCTGGTCCTCCTTCTTATTTTCATAAGACACATAGGTTCCGCTTCCCTTAACACGGACAATCAGGCCGTCTTCCTCCAGCTGGTTCAGTGCGGTACGCACCGTCTGTCTGGAATATCCGAATTTTTTCTGCAGAATATTTTCCGATGGAAATTTATCCTTGTTTTTAATCACGCCGCTGGTAATCAGCGTTCTGCACCAGTTATACAGCTTCTGATATTTCAGCATGTCCTGACTGTGTGCATTTCCTTTTTTTGACATATCGTCCCTCTTTTGTCTGTACCTTATTTAATAACCTGGATAGACTGACGGTCCGCAAATACAGCTACAAATACCAGGAATACGACACCCTGAATCAGCTGCATCATCTGTGTGGAGAAGCCCATCATGGTCAGTCCGCTGTTCAGTACGATATAAAGCAGAGAGCCTACAACGATGTTCTCAAATCTTACCTTCGCGCCGCCGGAGATCGGCATTCCGCCCAGTACCAGCGCAATCAGAATCTGTGTCTCCAGCTGATTTCCACCGGAGGAGGTTACAGAGCCGACCTTGATAACGTTGATAAATGCAGCGAAGCCGGTGATAGCGCCTGCCAGCACATAGATGAGAAACTTCATCTTATCCGTACGGATACCGGAGAACATAGCTGCTTTCTCACCGGCTCCGATAGCTTTCAGATAAGTTCCGAACTTGGTAAAACGGAACAATACAAAGCCAATCACCAGAACCACTACCGTGCAGGCAACCTTCAGACCGGTGCTGTCATAGTTGATAAGCAGCGCGGATCCGGTAACCGGAGCGTTGGTGGTCAGATACTTGATAAAGCCTCTGAACAGGAACATGGTACAAATCGTTACAATAAAAGATTTAATTTTACGGCACACATAGAAGTATCCGTTGATAGCTCCGATAGCCGCGCCTGCAGCAATACCGCCTACGATAGCCAGCGGAATGCTGATTTTGGACAGCATACATACTACGATGGATGCGATACCCAGAATAGAGCCCTGGGAGAAGTCCAGACCGCCCATGGTCATGATAAAGAATACGCCTGTTGCCGCGATCATTGTAACATATACCTGAGAAAGTACAAGAGACATGTTATTCATCATTCTGAAGTTGGTCAGAACGTTGAATACCAGGAATACTACAATCAGTCCTGCGATCGGCAGAAGGGCGCGGATCATCGACATCTTTGATAATTTCTTGAGCTGCTGCTCTTTCTGTTCTGTATTTGTCTTTACTTGATTCTCCATAACTGCCTCCTTATACCATCATCGTAATCAGACTGTTCTCATCCAGCTCCGGACTTCTCTCCAGCTCGCCGCTGAGCTTACCGTCCTTCATGATTATGATACGGTCGCACATACCAATTAACTCCATCAGCTCCTCGGAAATCATGATGATAGACTTTCCGTTCTTTCTCATCTGATTCATCAGCTGATAGATATCCTGTTTTACTTTAATATCGATTCCTCGTGTGGGGCTGTCCAGCACAACGATGTCGGAATCCTTTCCAATCCATCTTGCCAGTACTACCTTCTGCTTGTTGCCGCCGGACAGGTCGGATACAAACTGATCCACATTGACCATCTTGACAGACATCTGCTTTGCAAACTTATTGGAGAATTCCTTCAGCTTCTTATCGCTGAGCATATGGGTCTTTCCGGCCAGCTCGTCCAGAGACGGCAGGCAGATATTATCGCCGATGCTCTGATTCAGGACTACGGACTCATTGTCACGGTCCTTGGATGTGTATGCGATGCTGTGCTTAATCGCGGACGGGATGTCGTTGATCTCGGTTCCGTCTGCCAGCACTACCTTACCGGTTCTATCATAGGAAGCGCCGAAAATAGCCTTTCCAATCTCATGCATACCGGACTCAGACAGTCCGCCGAAGCCCAGGATCTCGCCCTTGTGAAGATCGAAGCTGATATTTTCAATCAGGCCCGGAACGGTTACATTCTCTACAGAGAGTACCACCTCGTCAGATACCTTCTCGCCATAATCCGCGCGATAGTAATCGCCGGTTACCTCACGGCCTACCATCAGACGCTTTAAGTCGTCCTCATTTACATCTGCGCTCTTTACCGTATCGATATAGACGCCGTCACGCAAAATGGTGATGGTATCGGATTTATCCAGAATCTCCGGCAGGTCATGGGAGATAAAGATTACCGTATTACCGCTCTCGCGAATCCGGTTCATGTGCTTGTACAGCTCCTCACGTCCCTCCTGGGAAAGAGCTGTGGTAGTCTCGTCGATGACAACGATCTTCGGGTCAAAATAGGTTGCCTTTACAATCTCAACCAGCTTTCTGTCCTCGAAATTATACTCGTCAATGATATCGGATGCCTTGATCCGATCGAAGCCATACTGATGAAGAAGCTCTGTGGCTTTCTTATTCATGGCATTTGTATTTTTGATACCGAAGTGTACAAACTGATCCTCATGGCCCAGGAAAATATTTTCCGCTACGGTCAGGCCAGACAGAGTTCCCAGCTCCTGTACGATGATAGATACGCCTTCTTCATTGGCCTCTACCTGATTCTTCGGATGAATTTCTTTTCCATCCAGTACGAAGGTACCGCTGTCGATGCTGTAGATACCGGTCAGCATATTGGTCAGTGTGGATTTACCGGATCCGTTCTCGCCAATCAGCGCGTGAACCTCGCCCTTATTTACATTGAAAGATACATTCTGTACCGCCTTCGTAATACCGAAGGACTTGCAAAGATTTTTAACCTGTAATCTTACTTCACTCATTGCATTTTCCTCCTTCGATTACTTCACGATTTCGCCCTTGGTCACCTTGGTGGTCAGGGTAATGATAATCAGCAGTGCCAGACCGGTGATAACGTCCTGGATAGCGGTCGGAGCTCCCAGAGCGATAAAACCGAAGAAAATAATGTTGATGACAAACTCACCAATGACAATGGCCTGCAGCGGCATACCATATTTCTTAAATGCCAGACCAAAGAAGCAGCCCATGGTCGGTACAAAGTTACGGCTCATGGACGCCATACCGGTTACAGCTACCATGGAAGAACCATAGCTGATGGTCAGGATTGCCATAACGCCCAGAAAAGCGCCGCTCAGGATAAATGCCAGAACTTTGTATTTATTTACATCGATACCCATGTTCTTGGCAACAAACTCGTTGCTTCCGATGGCGTATGTATAAGTTCCGATTTTTGTATAATTCAGGAAAATGTAAGCTACCACACAGGCCAGGACAGCCAGGATAATGTCGCCCGGCATCTGTCCGAACATACGAAGGTTGGCCGGAAGTGTCTGCTCTACGCCGCCTGCGATATAGTTGGCGATGGACTCATAAATCAGAGCCAGACCGGTGGTAACAATCATAGACGGGATACGGAGCTTTACATAGAAGATACCATTCAGAACGCCCACGATGGCGCCGCAGATGATACAGCCCGCAATCAGTCCCACATAGCCCAGATTGAATCTTGTTGCGAATACGCATCCCACAATAGCGGAAAGCATGATGTTCGCTCCGATGGAGAAGTCGAACATACCCATTACCATTACGAAATAGAATCCCACCGCGCCTACGGTAGCAATCAGGCTGGCCTGAAAGTAATTCAGCATATTTGCTGCGGAGCCGAAGTTATGCGGTGACAGTACTTTAAAAATACCCCAGGAAAGTACAACCAGACCTAACAGAATCAGATAACCTCTTGTACTTCCCGACAACTTTTTAGAACCCATACTCTTTACCTCTTTTTCCTTTTCTGCAAGGATTTTTTTGATAATAGGAGCCGGTATCGCCGCGCGACACCGGCTCCTACAAACTCTAAGCCCTTAGAATTTATTTGCCTGCACGTGCTGCTGCATCCTCGATAGATACCTTAGCAGCTGCTTCCTTCAGTCCTGCCAGATCCAGCTCAGACATAGCTACAAGCTCTTCGTCTGTGTACGGAAGCTGGTCTACAAAGTACTGCTCGTATGCCTTGTAGTCATCTGCAGATGATACATACAGGTACGGGAACGGAACGTCCTCAAACTTGCCTGAGAAATCTGTGTAGTTACCCTTGATTGCATTGTAAACCATCATGAACGCGATAAGCGGGTCGCAGTAGTGTCCGCCGGACTCACCAGCCATGGAACCGTTCTCAAGTCTCTCTCCCAGGTCCGGAAGGAAGTCTGTGGATACGATGTCGATGTCCTGAGTCTTGCCTGCACGCTCTACAGCTGCGATTGCACCCTGAAGCGGGTCTCCGCCGCCGCCTGCCGGAATCAGTGCATCCAGGTTCGGATCTGCTGCCATCAGAGCCTCTGCTGCTTTGGAACCGCCCTCAGAGGTTGTTCCTGCGTACTGCGGCTCAGACAGGGTAGCCTTGTCATCCGGGTTAGCCTCGTTCCATTTCTCAACGCCTGCTTTATAGCCTTCCCATCTTCCAAGCCAGGTTGCGTCTCCCTGCTCCCAGCCAATCAGACCGATGTTTCTGTCGCCCTTCTCAAGAAGGATATTTACCAGCTCTTCACCGTTGGCCGGCTCGTCCTCATGAACTGCGCCGATGTAGTAAGCGGAATCGGTAGCCATCTGGTAGATGTCTGCGCTGTTGTCCTTGCTGATTACACGGAAGAACTGTGCCAGATATACTTTGTTATCGTTACAGGTCTTGATTGCGGAGGTCATCTCTGTATCAGAGGAGTTGCAGATGATGATACCCTGGCAGCCTGCTGCTACCAGCTGCTCTACAGAAGCTGTAACCTTCTCGGATACATGTCCCTGGTCAACATACTGTACCTGAACGCCCAGTGCCTTTGCTGCCTCGTCCAGAATCAGCTTACACTGGGAACCGAGTACGTCGGTAGAGGACCAGATGGAAACGCCGATCTTGATATCCTTGTTGTCTGTTGCTGCTGCCGGAGTCTCAGCTGCTTCTGAGCTGGAGCTGTCTGCTGTTGTAGTGTCCTTGGAACCGCCGCAGGCTGTCATTCCCAGAACCATGGTTGCTGCCAGTGCTGTGGCAGTCACTTTTTTGAAAAGCTTGTTCATGTTTTTTCCTCCCTGTTTTGTTTTTTCCTTTTGGGTTATGTCCGTAACCTTGTTGATGACTTTATTATATGCAGGCTGTCAAAAATTTGCAATAGAATACAGAAAAATAAATTTTCTAAGTTGTATTGTTTTTCGTTCTTTTTGCCAGTTATTTTTATATTCCATTTTTCTATATGTTTAATTTGCACAGTTTTTTAGTCCTATTTTCCCGGTTTTCGCCGTCACTTTATGCTCTTTTACCAGTTTCATTCCTATATCGTTGCATTTTTAGCATTCATTGCAATACAACTTAGTATATGTTACAACCTGTATCAAATATGTGTTTTCTTGTATTTTCAGAAATACAATCAAAAAAGGAAGCGTTTTTCAACGCTTCCCATAACATTCCTCGCACACCTGGAAGGGCGAGCCCAGCGGCAGAAGTTTTCCGCAATATCTGCATCTGGCAATATAATTCTGTTTTCCGCGGGTCAGATAATTCATAATTCGCATCTCGGTCTTTTCCCGTTCTGACGCCAGCCATTCCTCGTCCAGCTCCTTCTGCATCCGGTGAGAAAACTGATAATACAAATCCAGCTGCTTATAATAGGTCTCATACTGGGCAATCCCACCCTTGCGATCCCGGTAAAAAGCAGGTCTTTCCAATGATACGTCCGCTGTATAGCTTCTGCAGTAGTCCAGCCACAGCTGAACCACCCTCCGATCCTTAATATCAATCGGACAGGTAATCATCTTGTATACAAGGCGCTTATTCTCAAACCCGTCAATCTGATTCCGGTATTTCTTCGCCAGCTCATAGAGATACAGGGCTTCGTCAATATTTTCCTTCACAAAAGGCTCGGAGGGCGTAACGGAATACCAGATTTTCATCAGCTCGTCCAAAGGCGCGTCGATATCCAGCAGCACCTGCGGGAAGCCTAAGTTCACCTGGGTCAGCGGTTCCTCTGCCGCCTGATAAAGCTCCCGGATAAATTCCAGTTCCCGCTCGCCCAGAGCATTCACATAACCCTTATCATAAATTCCAAACCGACCTGCCCGGCCCGCTATCTGTTTGACCTCAGGAATCCGCAACGGTCGACGGCTCACGCCGTCAAACTTATCCGTCTGCATAAAGACAATCCGGCGCACCGGCAGATTCAGTCCCATACCGATAGCATCCGTGGCTACAGCCACCTTTGTTTTTCCCTTATTGAACATCCGGGTCTGACGGCGGCGAATCTCCGGGGGCAGGCTGCCGTAGATGACGCTGGAGGCAATTCCCGCTTCCTCCAGCCGCCCGGCTATATCCAGCACTGATTTTTTGGAAAACGCAATCAAAGCGTCCCCCTCCTGCACATCCTCCGGAAAAAGGAAAGGCTTCTCTTCGCAAATCAGCTCCGCCTTTCGCTCATAACGTTTCACCTCATAGGTATCCCTGCAGAGCTCAATCAGATGGCAGACAACCTGTTCCGCTGCAGGGCTCATGCAGATATGAATTTCCACCGCCCGCAGTCCCAGAATCGCTTTCGTCCAGGAATGGCCCCGATCCGTATCCGCCACCAGCTGGGCCTCATCAATCACCGCAATGTCGTAATTTTCATCGAAATCTGCCATTTCTATGGTAGAAGCTGTCACCAGACTGTGTTCTTCCTCAATGCATTCCTGCCCCGTCCGCATGGTACAGGGAATGCCCGCGGCGTGCATCTGCTCATAAACCTCCAGGGCAAGCAGACGCAGAGGCCCCAGATAGCTTCCGTTTTTCGCTTTTTTCAGCCGCTCCAGTGCCTGAAAGGTCTTTCCGCTGTTGGTCGGACCGATATGCAGCACGAAATGCCGGGGCAGCTCCCGCACCTCCGCAAACTCCATCTCCGGCCGGGCCGGCACCAGTTCCAGAATTTTATTTTTCACCTTATACCGGCGGAATCTGGGATACAGGGTAAACATAGGTTCCTGACAAATGGCACAGGGCATGGTCCGACGCGCCCAGGCCAGGAACTCACCGTTCAGCCCATCCTTTTGCTCCGCCAGCAGCATTCCCAAATCAAGCTCCACAAGTCTTGGCAGCATATCCTCATTCAGCTTCTCAATGAGTTCTTCTTTATTTCTGCGATAAGCATAAGAAGCCGTATTCTTCAGCTGCCTGTGCAGCTCCTCCAGCGTCCGGATATTAATCTGACCCGGCCGGGCGCTCTTCAGCGTTTTCTGAACCTTTGCGATTCTGGCCTGCATTCCTGCTTCCTTTACCGGTTTCTTCGGCTTTTTCCGCCCCGCCCGCTCATATTGCTCCATATAAAACTGATTCAGCTTTTTCTTTTGAATCATGATTTTCCTCTCTCACAACAAAACCCCGCAGCCATTACGACTGCGGGGTCTGATTCCCGTAAATGAATTAGTCCATTACGTACGGCATCAGGGAAATGTGACGTGCTCTCTTGATAGCTACAGTCAGAGCTCTCTGGTGCTTTGCACAGTTTCCTGTGATTCTTCTGGGAAGGATTTTTCCTCTCTCAGATACGTATCTCTTTAATTTTGCTACATCCTTGTAGTTGATTTCGTTATTCTCTTTGCCGCAGAATACGCAGACTTTCTTTCTTCTGCGTCCCATGCCTCTACGTCTCATGGGCGCGTCGCCTTTATCGGATTTTGTGTAAGCCATGGCTTTTACCTCCTGTTAATCTTTCAATTCTCTTCCACGATTGTTAGTTAAACGGTAATTCTTCGTCAATTCCGTCCGGGATATTCATGAATCCATCTCCCGCTGCTGCGGAAGGAGCCGGTGCAGACTGGAAAGGATTGGAATTGTTCTGGGGCTGGAAGACGCCTGCATGCTCGCCTGCTGCCGCCTTACTCTCCGCAAACTCCTGTTCCTCTACAACCACGTCTGTGGTGTAAACCTTCTGTCCGTCACGATTCGTGTAGCTGCCGGTCTGGATACGTCCGGTAATCACAATCTTCGTTCCCTGACGCAGATACTTCTCAGCAAACTCAGCCTGACGTCCGAATGCCACGCAGCCGATAAAATCAGCAGTTGCTTCTCCGTCCCGTCTGAATCTTCTGTCCACTGCCAGTGTATATCTTGCGAATGCGCTCGCGTTCTCTCCCTGAGAATAACGAACGTCCGGGTCACGGGTTAAACGTCCCATTAAAATTACTTTATTCATACCAACAATCCTCCACTTGTTCGGTTAAAAACCTTGTCTCTATGCGTCTTTGCGAACACACAGATAGCGGATGACATTCTCCATGATACGAACGTGCTTCTCCACCTCTGCCGGGCAGGTTGCGTCAGCGTCAAACTGGATGAAGTAGTAGTACGCTTCTCTCATGTGCTGGATATCGTAAGCAAGACGCTTCTTGCCCCAATCTTCCACCTCTGTCACTACACCGCCGTAACGAGCGATATACTCTTTCGCTTTCTCTACGGTAGCGGTTCTGACGTCATCCTCTGCCTTTGCATTCACAACTAATGCTAATTCATACTTGTTCATGCTTTTCCTCCTTTTGGTCTCTGGCTTCCTCACTATGGGGGAAACAAGGAATTTTAATAATATATCACAAGGTGATACTATAACATAATTTTTTCGCAAAAGCAAGGGTTTTTCGCAGTTTTTCAAGGTTTTTCCAGGCATTCTTTCTTTACAAACAGGGTGGCCGCCTTTATACTCTAAGTGTTGCGTTATCGCTTTGTTATCTATTTTCTTTATTATAGAAATAATTTTTGAAACGGGAGGTTTTTATGCGAATCTGGGCCAGGGAATTTAAGAGTAATCATATGTTAAAGGATATGGTGGTTGAGGATTTTTCGGATGAAACACGGACACACAAGATTTTCAACGCGCTGGACGAGATCTGTCATCAGTTTGATCTGAGTAAGCCTATCTGGCTGGAGTCCTGTATTGAGGATTTTAAGCGGACAGCGAAAGTGCGGTTTTATCAGGATAGCTTTATTGATTCGATTGCGTTTGATTATCTGGAGGTACAGGTGATCGAGGAGGATTATTAGGACGGACGCCCGGGAAGGAGAAAGGGGGCCCCCCGGGGGGGGGGGGGGGGGGGGGGGGGGGGGGGGGGGGGGGCGGGGGGGGGGCGGGGGGGGGGGGGGGGGGGGGGGGGGGGGGGGGGGGGGGG
>NZ_JBQHTG010000002.1:0-646068 GCF_052065835.1 Candidatus Merdisoma sp. HCP28S3_D10 | reverse complement strand
GGTGGAAGTGTGGTAACACATGGAGCTGACTGTTACTAATAGGTCGAGGGCTTGACCAAGAGTGTGAAGCGAAAGCGGAACGCGAAGCGTCATAGGATAGAAAATGTCTAAGAAGATATACAGTATATAGTTTTGAAGATACAAGCAAAGAGTTATGCAGAGATGTATAGCTCTTTTTTTATGGATTAGATAAAAGTCGACAAGGCGTCTCAAGTGTGATATTATTTAACGGTACACATTCGAGGCGCTTTGTGTAATAGCCAAGAATTTAATTACAGTAACAGCGGCAACGATAGGAGATGACAATTAATGATAGCGATAATCGACTATGACGCGGGCAATCTGAAGAGCGTGGAAAAGGCTCTCCTTTCCCTGGGGGAAGAGGTGCTGATAACCCGTGAGAGAGAAGCATTGCTTCATGCGGATAAAGTAATTCTTCCGGGTGTCGGCAATTTCGGGGACGCTATGGAAAAGCTGAAAAGCTATGGACTGGTTCCGGTGATTCAGGAGCTGGCAGAGAGGGGAAAACCATTCTTAGGCATCTGCCTGGGGCTGCAGCTTCTGTTTGAGCGAAGCGCAGAGGCTCCCGGCGTAGAGGGACTGGGAATTCTGAAGGGAGAGATTCTGCGGATTCCGGACGGGGAAGGCCGGAAGGTCCCCCATATCGGCTGGAATTCCCTGCATTTACAAAATGGCGGGCGTTTATTTGAGGGACTGCCGGAGGGAGCCTACGTGTATTTCGTTCACTCCTATTATCTGAAGGCAGAGAATCCGGAGATTGTGAAGGCTGCGACAGAATATGGCGTGACCATCGATGCATCCGTGGAACAGGGAAATATCTTTGCCTGTCAGTTCCATCCGGAAAAGAGCAGCCAGGTGGGACTTAAGATTCTTGAAAACTTTGCGAAGCTGGAGGGTTAGGCAATGTTTACCAAACGAGTGATCCCCTGCCTGGATGTACACGCGGGACGCGTGGTGAAGGGCGTGAATTTTGTAAACTTAAGAGACGCCGGCGATCCGGTGGAGATTGCGGCTGCCTACGACGCGGCCGGGGCGGACGAGCTGGTATTCTTAGATATTACGGCTTCTTCTGACGCGAGGGGTACGGTTGTGGATATGGTGCGCCGGGTGGCGGAGAAGGTTTTTATTCCCTTTACGGTAGGCGGCGGAATCCGTACCGTAGAGGATTTTAAGGTGCTGCTGCGGGAAGGGGCAGATAAGATATCTGTGAACAGCGCGGCCATTATGCGGCCGGAGCTTATCAGCGAAGCGGCAGACAAGTTCGGCAGTCAGTGTGTGGTAGTGGCGATTGACGCCAGACGGCGTCCGGATGGCAGCGGCTGGAATATCTATAAAAATGGCGGCCGTGTAGATATGGGAATCGACGCGGTGGAATGGGCCATGAAGGCCGATCGGCTGGGAGCCGGTGAAATTCTTCTGACCAGCATGGACTGCGACGGGACAAAGAATGGCTATGATCTGGAGCTGACCCGCACCGTTGCGGAAAATGTGTCCATTCCGGTGATTGCATCCGGCGGCGCAGGCACGAAAGAACATTTTTACGACGCCCTGACAGAGGGAAAGGCAGACGCGGTACTGGCAGCCTCCCTGTTCCATTATAAGGAGCTGGAAATCAGAGAGCTGAAGGAATATCTGCGGGGACGCGGCGTATCTGTCCGCCTATAAGGGACAGCAGGAAGGATACAAATTTTTACAGGAGATAAATAATCATGTCTATGATTCAAAATGACTGGCTGGAGCCGCTGAAACCGGAATTTTCCAAGCCTTATTATGCGGAATTATTCAAATTCGTAAAAAATGAATACGCCACACGGCAGATTTTTCCGCCTGCGGACGACATTTTCAACGCCTTTCATCTGACGCCTCTCCATGAGGTAAAGGTGGTGATCCTGGGACAGGATCCCTATCACAATGACGGACAGGCCCACGGGCTGTGCTTCTCTGTGAAGCCGGATGTGGCTATTCCGCCGTCGCTGGTGAATATCTATCAGGAGCTGCACGACGACCTGGGATGCTATATCCCCAACAACGGCTACCTGACCAAATGGGCGAAGCAGGGCGTACTGATGTTGAACACGGTACTGACTGTCCGGGCCCATCAGGCCAATTCCCACCGGGGTATGGGCTGGGAGCAGTTTACGGACGCGGCTATCCGTATCCTGAATGAGCAGGATCGCCCTCTGGTCTTTATTCTCTGGGGAAGTCCGGCCCAGAAGAAGGCCCAGATGCTGAACAATCCGAAGCATCTGATTCTGAAGGCGCCGCATCCGAGTCCTCTTTCTGCATACCGGGGATTTTTCGGAAGCAGTCCTTTTAGTCAGACCAATGAATTTCTGGTAAAAAATGGGTTAGAACCCATAGACTGGCAGATAGAAAATGTGTAGGCAGATAAAACTGGCCAGGGCCTGGTATGCAGAGCAGAAGAAGGGCATGCGGATTATGCTGGAGCTTCTGACAGGACTGGTTACCTGTTATATCGTATTTTTATTGTGGCTGATTCCGCAGATGATGGCGGAGGTTCCCATGGATACCAGATATTGGAAGGTGAAGCTTCTGGCTGCGCTTCTCATGCTGGTTCCGGTATATCTGGGGCTCCAGTGGGGCGTGTACCGGTGTTCCGGCAGGAGCCTCACAGAGACTTCCCTGTCCGATCCGGGGAAGGAGCGGAAGCGGCGGATCTTCTGGGCGGTGCTGGGCTTTGGCGTGGTATTTGCCTGGATGATGGTGTATTTTTACGCCTATTTTCCCGGCTCCTTTGACTGGGATAATCTGGATCAGTGGTGGCAGATCCAAAACCATCAGTACGATACCTGGCATCCGGTCTTTCACACACTGATCATCGCGGCTTTCTCAAAGCTTGTGAATCATTACGGCTTTGCGGTCTTTATGCAGCTTCTGCTGTACAGCCTGGCCTGCGGGTATCTGTTGTATACCATGGCAAAATGGCGGTTCCCGGTGTGGGGACTGATTTTAACGGAATTTTTCCTGGCAGCCAATCCGCAGACCCACCGGATTTTGCTGTTTATGTGGAAGGACAGTGCCCTGACCGTTTTTATGGTACTGTTTACGGTCTATCTGATTCAGATATGGAAGACCAACGGAGCCTGGCTTAAAAAGAAGAGGAACCTGGCAGTTTTTATCCTGGTTTTGATTTCCGTTTCTCTGGTGCGGCACAATGGAATTTTGTACACCATTCCGCTGCTGTTTCTGCTGTTGCTGTGCTTCCGGGAGCTTCGCCGGGAAGCGGCGGTTTCACTGGTGCTGATGCTGGCCGGTATGTGGCTTATCGAGCATCCGGTCTACGATCTGGTGGGAGCCAGCCGTCCGGATCAGACTTATGTGGAAACCGTAGGCGTTCCGATGACCGTCCTCTGCAATATCCATGAGACGGCGCCGGAGAGCCTGAGCCCGGAGGCGGCAGAATTTCTGGGAGAAATCGGACCGGAGAAGCGCTGGAAGATCTACGAACTGGGAAATTACAACAGCTTCAAGTTTGTAACCAATGCAAACGCGGTAATCAAAGAGACAGATCCGGGAGAATTTCTGAAGTTCACGGCAGAGACGGTAAAAAACGCGCCGGGCTTGTCCCTGCAGGCCCTTTATCAGGTCACCCGGATGGTCTGGGATATCCGGGGAAGCGAGGAATGGCATGCGGATCTGGAATATCAGATTCAGGAAAATGAATGGAATTTCGGTTATGTGGCAGAACGGGAAGGACTGCGGACGGTTTTAAATGATTTTGACCAGTGGGTGCTGGATAGTCCCATGGACACGATGTTTTCCTATAATGGAACCCATCTGCTGCTGTTGATTCTGTGTACCCTGTTTGTATTTGCACGGAAGGGAAAGGGCTGGAAGGCTATGACCCTGACTCTGCCGATTCTGGCTTACAGCTACGGAACCATGCTGTTACTGTGCGGACCGACCTACCGGTTCTTCCATTTCGACAGCGTGATTTTTGTGCCGCTGTGTCTGCTGCTGTTTAGCAGAACCGGCGAAGAATCAGAATAAAAGAATGATAAGAAAGAATCCTGCGAAGCAGGATTCTCCGCCTGCGGCGGGTCGCGTAAGCGACATTATTCTATTCTGCCGCAGTGCGATCCCCCGGAGGGGCTTTTTGCTCTATAGGAATCATAACTTTCACATTTTAATGTAACACAGTGCCTCCTATAGAGTAAAAGAAACACCCGCAGGAAATCTGTGAATAACACAGCTTCCTGCGGGTGTTTTGTGTTTGAAAGGATTTATTTCTGTTCTGTCTTCAGATGCTTATTCGCCGTAGACAGCATCAGCTTCAGACGGTTCAGCTGGTTGACCTCGCTGGCGCCGGGATCGTAGTCGATAGCTACCACATTGGAGGTGGGATAGCGCCGCCGCAGCTCTTTGATAACGCCCTTGCCAACCACATGGTTCGGCAGGCAGCCGAAGGGCTGGGTACATACGATATTCGGAACGTCCTCATGAATCAGCTCCAGCATTTCCGCAGTCAGGAACCAGCCTTCGCCGGTCTGATTGCCTACAGAGACGATATCGGAGGCCATCTTTGCCATTTCATCAATGTTGCCGGGTGCGTTAAAGTGGACGCTGGCCTTCAGGGCCTTGGCAGCGGGCTTCCGGAGCCATTCCATCGTCTGGATACCTATCCGGGCGATATGGGCGCTGGAACGTTTCTTGCCCAGATGATCAGCCTTGAACTCACTATTTTTAAAGCAGTAGAGCAAAAAGTCCATCAGATCCGGAACCACAGCCTCCGCGCCCTCGCTTTCCAGAAGCTCCACCAGATGGTTGTTGGCAGAGGGTGAAAACTTAACCAGGATCTCGCCGACTACGCCGACCCGGGGCTTCCGAAGATTCTCATCGATGGGCAGACGGTCAAAGTCTTTGATGATACCCTGACAGATCTGAACAAAGCGTCGGTGACTTACATGCTTTTGGGATACAAAATCCTGGCAGATCTTCAGCCATTTTGCATGGAGCCGATCTGCGCTTCCGGCTTCCTTTTCATAAGGACGCATCCGGTACAGAACCCGCATGAAGATATCGCCGAATACCAGACCATAAAGTCCCTTCATGGCCAGTCCCGGCGTAATCTTAAAGCCGGGGTTGGCTTCCAGGCCGCTTAAGTTCAGGGAAACCACCGGAATCTGTTCCTGTCCGGCCTTGGCCAGGGCGCGCCGGATAAAGGAAATGTAGTTGGTGGCGCGGCAGCCGCCGCCGGTCTGGCTAATGATGACAGCCAGCTTATTGGTGTCGTATTTTCCGGACAGGACAGCCGTCATAATCTGTCCGACTACCACCAGAGAGGGGTAGCAGGCGTCGTTGTTGACGTATTTGAGTCCCATGTCAATGGCCGCCCGGTCGGAATCCGGAAGAACCTCCAGCTTGTAGCCTGCAGAGCGGAAGGCTGGCTCAATGACGTCAAAGTGAATGGGCGACATCTGGGGACACAGAATCGTATAGGTCTTCCGCATTTCCTCCGTAAAGATCACGCGGTCATAGGAGGAGGAAACGATGCTTCTGCAGTCGCCCTTCTTTTCACGCACACGGATAGCGGCGATGAGGGAACGGATCCGGATACGGGCAGCTCCCAGGTTGTTGACTTCGTCGATCTTCAGGCAGGTGTAAATCTTGCCGGACTTGGTCAGAATATCGCTGACCTCATCGGTGGTAACGGCGTCCAGACCGCAGCCGAAGGAATTCAGCTGAATCAGATCCAGATCATCCCGGGTCTTTACGAAGCTGGCAGCCGCGTACATCCGGGAATGGTACATCCACTGATCCATAACGAACAGAGGACGCTCCACCGGATGGAGATGGCTGATGGAGTCCTCGGTCAGGACAGCCAGGCCATAGGAGTTGATCATTTCCGGAATTCCGTGGTTGATCTCCGGATCCACATGGTAGGGACGGCCGGCCAGCACGATGCCCCGGCGTCCGGTCTTCTGCATATATTCCAGCGTCTCCTCGCCCTTGCGCATAATATCCTCGCGGGTATGTACCAGCTCGCCCCAGGCTTTCCGGGCAGCTACGCGGATTTCTTCAGCGGGAATGTCGCAATGCTTGGAAAATTCTTCCACTAATCCGTTTTCCAGGATCTGCTCGCTCTCAAAGGAGAGGAAGGGGTTGAAGAAATCGATGTCGCTGCCGGACAGCTCGTCGATATTGTTTTTGATATTTTCCGCATAGGAGGTTACGATGGGGCAGTTGTAGTGGTTGCCCGCATCCGGGAACTCAGTCCGTTCATAGGGAACGCAGGGGTAGAAAATAAATTTCAGCCCCTGGCGGATAAGCCAGGTTACGTGTCCGTGGGCCAACTTGGCCGGATAGCACTCGGATTCGCTGGGAATGGACTCAATTCCCATTTCGTAAAGCTTGTGGGTGGAAGAGGGGGAGAGGACTACCCGGTATTTTAACTCCGTAAAGAAGGTAAACCAGAAGGGATAGTTCTCATAAAAGTTCAGCACACGGGGGATACCTACGGTACCGCGGGTGGCGTTCTCCTCCGTAAGCGGCTCATAATCAAAGAGACGCTGATTCTTGTATTCGTACAGGTTCGGAATATGTTCCTTATTCTTTTCTTTTCCGATGCCCCGTTCGCAGCGGTTGCCGGAGATATAGCGGCGGCCGCCGGAAAATTTATTGATGGTCAGACGGCAGTGGTTGGTACAGCCGTTGCATTTGGTCATGGAGGTGGAAAACTCCAGGTTGTTGATGTCATTAATGGAGAGCATGGTGGTCGCCATGCCGTCCTGGTAGCGCTCCCTTGCGATCAGGGCTGCGCCGAAGGCTCCCATGATTCCGGCAATATCCGGACGGACTGCCTCGCAGCCGGCGATTTTTTCGAAGCTTCGAAGAACGGCGTCATTGTAGAAAGTACCGCCCTGTACGACGATATTTTTGCCCAGGGCAGAAGCGTCAGAGACCTTGATTACCTTGAACAATGCGTTTTTGATTACGGAATAGGCAAGTCCGGCGGAGATATCGGCTACCTCCGCACCCTCCTTCTGGGCCTGCTTAACCTTGGAATTCATGAATACCGTACAGCGGGTTCCCAGATCAATGGGGTGCTTGGCAAACAGAGCCGCCTTGGCGAAATCTTCTACCGTATAATTCAGAGATTTGGCAAAGGTCTCGATAAAGGAGCCGCAGCCGGAGGAGCAGGCCTCGTTGAGCTGTACGCTGTCTACGGTATGGTTTTTGATGCGGATACATTTCATATCCTGACCGCCGATATCCAGAATGCAGTCTACTTTTGGATCAAAGAATTCTGCCGCGTAATAATGGGAAACCGTCTCCACCTCGCCCTCGTCCAGCATCAGGGCGGCCTTAATCAGGGCTTCGCCATAGCCGGTGGAGCAGGAGCGCGCGATCCGTGCGGTTTTCGGAAGAAAACGGTAGATGTCCTTGATGGCACGGATGGTGGTTGCCAGCGGATTGCCGTTGTTGCTGCTGTAAAAGGAATAGAGCAGAGCTCCGTCCTCGCCTACCAGGGCAGCCTTGGTGGTGGTGCTTCCGGCGTCGATTCCCAGGAAGCAGTTGCCCTCGTATGCCTGGAAATCTCCCCGCATAACCTCATGGCGGCTGTGACGCTCCTGAAATTTGGCGTATTCATGCTCATTGGCAAAGAGCGGCTCCATACGGGCCACCTCGAAATCCAGCTGAATATGGGCCTTCAGGCGCTCCTTCATTTCGCTTAAGGAAGCAGAGGCCTTCTGATCGCAGCTTAAGGCAGAACCCATAGCGGCAAACAGATGGGAATTGTCCGGAGCAATGATGTGCTCGTCGTCCAGATTCAGAGTCCGGATAAAGGCAGCCTTCAGCTCAGACAGGAAATGGAGCGGACCGCCCAGGAACGCCACATGTCCCCGGATGGGTTTACCGCAGGCCAGACCGCTGATGGTCTGATTGACCACTGCCTGGAAAATGGATGCGGCCAGATCCTCCTTGGTTGCGCCGTCGTTGATCAGCGGCTGGATGTCGGATTTGGCAAAAACGCCGCAGCGGGCCGCAATGGTATAGAGTGAATGGTAGTTTTTGGCGTATTCGTTGAGGCCGGTGGCGTCTGTCTGAAGCAGGGAAGCCATCTGGTCGATAAAAGAGCCGGTACCGCCGGCACAGATGCCGTTCATACGCTGCTCCACATTGCCGCCTTCAAAATAAATGATTTTCGCGTCCTCGCCGCCCAGCTCAATGGCTACATCCGTCTGGGGAGCGGTCTCCTCCAAGGCTGTCGCTACCGCTACAACCTCCTGAATAAAGGGTACGCCCAGATGGTTCGCCAGGGTCAGTCCGCCGGAGCCGGTGATGGCCGGATAGACGGTCAGATCGCCAAGCTGTCCCTCTGCTTTTTCAAGAAGTGAAGCCAGAGTCTCCTGAATATTGGCAAAATGACGCTCATAATCAGAGAAGAGAAGCTTGTGCTTCTCGTTTAATATTGCAACTTTTACAGTCGTGGAACCGATATCGATTCCCAGTGTGTAGTTAGATAAATGATTCATAAAAATACAGGCGAAATACTCCGCCCCCCTCCTTTTCTAAATGACAGCAAAAGGTTTCTTTGACACTAACGTACATTATACGACACAAAATTTTTGAAATCAAATAAAAAAAATATAAACAATTTATGGAAAGTTTAACAAAAAGGCGCAGAGGTAACAGGATTTTCCAGATTGCATACAGTAAATGTATATAAATAGGAAGAAAAGGAACCGGATTTTATGGGAAAATGCATGGGATTTCTGCATACGGTCGAAAAAGGGGATACGCTCTATGCCTTAAGCCGCCGTTACCGGGTGCCTCTGTGGGCGCTTCTTTACGCCAATCCATACATCAATGTCTACAACCTGCAGGTGGGGGACGAGGTGTGTATTCCCCTTCGGCGGCGTCCGCGGCAGGTACCCCCGGAGGAAGAAGGGGGAGAGGGAAAGACCGGTGGCGCCGGTTGACAAACCGGGGTGCCGCGCCTATAATAAAATCATCTGAAAATGTTTCCGGGATGCGCAGGAAAGTTTGTTTTTGCGGCCCGGAAATATTATATCACGCTATTTTTATTTATAGGAAAGGACGACTTATTTTATGAACTGGATAGACAAGCTGGAGAAAAAATTCGGGCGCTATGCCATCCACAACCTGATGTACTATGTGATTATGCTGTACGGGCTGGGCTATGTGATCAATCTGATGGCGCCGGAATTTTATCTTGGATACCTGTCTCTGGATCCGACGGCAATTCTGCGGGGACAGATCTGGAGAATCGTAACCTTTATCATTTATCCGCCTTCCACCGGACTGTTTTTCTTCCTGATCAGCATGTACCTGTATTATTCCATCGGAAAGGTGCTGGAATATCAGTGGGGCGCTTTCCGGTTTAATCTGTATCTGCTGACCGGTATGCTGCTGCATGTGGTGGCGGCCTTTTTAAGCTGCTACGTATTCGGCGTGAATATCGGGCCCATGTTTGGTACTTATTATCTGAATTATTCCTTATTTTTTGCCTTTGCTGCAACCTATCCCAATATGCAGTTTCTGCTGTTCTTCCTTATTCCGATCAAGGCGAAATGGCTGGGAATTCTCAATGCGGTATATTTTGGCGTGACGATAGTGGCGGGCTTCGCAGCCCCCTACCTGTCGCAGACGATGATTCTCTCCCTGTATCAGGCAGGTATCATTGCCCATCCGGCTTACGCGGTCATGGCGCTGGTATCCCTGGGTAATTTCCTGATTTTCTTCCTGGGTATGAAAGGCGTGCGCCGTTATACGCCGAAGGAGGTACACCGGAGACAGGCATATGCCCGGAGCGTGCAGCAGGGGGCGAAGAAGGCCACTGTCCACAAATGCGCGGTTTGCGGACGGACGGAGAAGGATGGGGATGATCTGGTATTCCGGTATTGCTCCAAGTGTAATGGAAATTATGAGTACTGTCAGGATCACCTGTTTACCCATGAGCATGTGAAATAAAAAGGGCTGATTGGGGACAGCTCTTTCCTACACCTTGTATGATGGTCATGGCCTTATTGGAACGTTATAATTTTAACGAATAAAAAAGGAGGGTTTTACATGAACACACCTGTAGAAATCGCAAAAAATTATGTAGGAATCGGAAAAGGAAAGGTAAATACAGCACCCTTGAAGTTGTTTATTCTCGGTATTATGGCCGGAATCTTCATCGGAATCGGCGCGATTGCCTATGAGATGGCTACCGCAAGCATCGGAGGAGCTGTCGGCAAGCTGGTGGGAGCCTGTATGTTCCCGGCAGGACTGGCGCTTGTACTGATTGCGGGAAGCGAGCTTTTCACAGGCAACTGTCTGCTGGTCATTCCGCTTCTGGAGGGAGAGGTAAAGTTTACCGGCGTATTGAAGAACTGGGTATGCGTATATCTCGGAAATTACGTGGGATCTACCATTCTGGCATTCCTGGTGGCCTTTGGCCACAGCCCGTCGCTGCTGGACAAGGGACTTCTGGATGTGGTGATGTCCGTGGCAGCAGGCAAGGTAGCCTTAAGCTTTGGGGACGCGGTATTCCGTGGTATCGTCTGCAACATGATGGTATGTCTGGCTGTCTGGATGTCCTTTGCAGGCAAGACTGTAGCCAGCAAGATGGCGGGACTTTATTTCCCGATTATGATTTTCGTTCTGGGCGGCTTTGAGCACAGTATCGCCAATATGTACTATCTGATGGTGGGAATCTTCAGCAATTCCGTGTATGGTCTTGGAAACGCGGCAGTGAATCTGGGCGCGGCCTGGGCGAAGAACCTGCTCCCGGTTACACTGGGCAACCTGATTGGCGGAGCGGCTATCGGCGTGGTATACTGGTACCTGTATTTAAAGGGAGCAAAAAAGGACTGAAATAAAGGAGCAAAAGCATGAGTATTCGGGTAGAAACATGGGGAACAACCAGGGACGGACAGCAGGTAAAGAGATACATACTGGAAAATGAAAAGGGCATGCAGGCTGTAGTCCTGAATCTGGGCGCAGTTCTCGCAGAGCTTCATGTGCCGGACAGGAGCGGCGCGCTCCGGGACGTAGTCTGGGGCTATGACAGCGTAGAGGGATATGAGGTAAACGGCCCGGATCTGGGAGCTGTTGTGGGCCGGAACGCCAACCGGATTGGCGGAGCAGTCATTACCATTGACGGTCAGGACTATGTGCTGGCAAAGAATAGCGGAGAGAATAACCTGCACAGCGGTCCGGATATGTATTTTACCCGGATGTGGAAGGCCATGATTGTCGATGACAATAAGGTGGAATTTTCTCTTCACAGTCCCGACGGGGATCAGGGATATCCGGGCAATGCGGACATTACTGTATCCTACACTTTGACGGATGACAATGAGCTGCAGCTCGCTTATGAAGGCAAGGCAGATAAGGATACCATTTTCAATCTGACCAATCATTCTTATTTTAACCTGGATGGACAGGAATCGGATTCTGTACTGGAGCAGAAGGTGTGGCTGGATGCCGATGCCTTTACGCCCGGGGATGTGGGTCTGATTCCCACCGGTGAGATTCGGAGCGTAGAGGGTACGCCCATGGATTTTAGGACAGCGCACACCATTGGGGAGCGGATTGACGCAGACTATGAGCCCTTAAAGCTGGCCGGCGGCTATGACCACAATTATGTGCTGAAGAATGAAGGAACGTACGCGTTATGTGGCAGCCTGGTTTCGGAAGAAAGCGGAATCCGTATGGAGGTTTTCACAGACGCGCCGGGTATCCAGCTGTACGCAGCCAATTTCCTGGAGAATGAGAAGGGCGGAAAGGGCGGACGCACGCTGACAAGACGAAGCGCAGTCTGCTTTGAATCCCAGTACTTCCCGGACGCTTGTCACCATGAGAATTTCAAAAGCCCTATCGTAAAGGCGGGAGAGCTTTACCGGACGAAGACAGGGTATAAGTTTTTAGTTGAGAAATAAAAATAAATAAAAGAAACGCAGAAAATGCTGTGGGTTTTTGCCCACAGCATTTTCAGATCAGGATCCGCAGCCGCAGCCTGCGCTTCCCGTATCAAATTCGGGATTGAAGGCGTAGAAGTTTCTGGAATTCAGTTTATCCTGCACCAGGCGGAGCGCCTCGCCGAAGCGCTGGAAGTGTACCACCTCTCTGGCGCGCAGGAAGCGGATGGCGTCCGTTACATCCGGGGAATCTACGCAGAGACGCAGGATGTTGTCATAGGTAGTGCGGGCCTTTTCTTCCGCAGCCAGATCCTCCGTCAAATCGGTAATCGGATCGCCTACAGATTGGAACATAGCTGCTGTAAAGGGCGTACCGGAGGCAGCCTGGGGCCAGAGTGCCAGCGTGTGATCCACATAATAATCTTCGAAGCCGGAAGCCTTCAGATCCTCCATGGACATATTCCGGGTCAGCTGATGAACGATGGTGGCAATCATTTCGAAGTGGGATAATTCCTCCGTACCAATATCCGTCAGAAGAGCGGAGCATTCCTTATAAGGCATGGTGTACCGCTGGGACAGATAGCGCATGGAAGCACCGAGTTCCCCGTTGGGGCCTCCATACTGACTTATAATCGCCTTCGCCAGCTTCGGGTTGGTTTCTTTAATGTGAATGGGATATTCCAGTCGTTTTTCATAGCTAAACATATGCCGATTCCCTCCCTTCTATTGCCACGGCCACGGCTGATCCACCCAGTTCCAGTAATCCTTCGGATGATAGGCATGGGACAGGGTCAAAGGGCCGTAGGTCCTGGCGTACGCATGGAGAGCTTCCTGATAGCTTTGGTTATTTTTCTCAAAGTAAGCGATCGCTTCGCTGTCCTCCGGATGGGTATCCAGGTAGAGATTGGCGTCGATACAGGCAAAACCCGTGGTGGCAATGCGGCAAAGTAGCTGTTCCCTGGAGAGACCGCTTAAGGAACAGCCAGGTTCCGGCCGGACGGGTCCGGGGCCCGGCATGGGCGCGGCGGGAGCGGGCTGGCAGGCAGCGTTTGTTCTTGGCTGTGGGCAATTGGTTCTTACCATCATCTGCATCCACCCCGCTTTCCGGAAAATGGTTTGTTCAGTTCGGGAAATATGGTTCCCCATTGAAGAGCTTTATCCAGCTCATAGGTCTGATCCCAGTGCTGCCAGGGGATGTAAGCGATAGCTAGCGCAAAACCGCGCATGGGATCCCGCATACAGGAGCAGCGCATGGAATTCTGATTTCTGTAATCAGCCATCACAGCTTCCTTCCTATAAAACTATTCCAGATATCTTATGAAAAAAGCAGAAGGAATGTGCGGAGCGAAAAAAAACAGCTGTCACACCAGCTTCACAGGCTCCCTTCCCTCCGGAAAGCATTCATAGCAGTTGATCCGTGGGGCTTCGAAATCCAATAGCTGCAGGACGCATAAATCACCCCGCTCTACCAGGGGCTTCACCAGCCCGGTGGGGAGAAAGCTGCAACCGATTCCGGCGAGAAGATAGTCGGTCAGCTTGGTGCTGTTGTCGATTTCAAAAGGAAACTGGTAAAAAGGGGGGAACAGCTCCCGGATAAACTGGCCGACCTCCTGAAGGGCAAAATTACAGAACAGATAATTGAGGGAGGGCAGATCCTCCTTCCGAACAGCGTCCCGGCAGCGGGGGTTAGAGGGAGAGGCCACCAGGAGCAGCTCTTCGGTCTGGAAAAGGCGGCAACAGAAGCCGGATTTCTGTAAGGGCTGGTAGGTGAACGCCAAATCCAGAAGGCCGTCCTGCAGATCCTTCAGGAGGCTGACCGAATGACTGATGGTCAGATTGATGGCGTAGCCGTTATCCTCGCTGAGAAGCCGGAGCAGGGCCGGAGCCAGATAGCATTCATAAATGGTATTGGTGGTGCCGATACGGAGCGCCGTCCGGGAAAAGGCAGGGGAGTTCAGCTCCAGAATAGAGCGCTCCTCCAGATCCAGGATACGTCTTGCGTAGTCCTGGAAAATCAGGCCCTCCCGAGTCAGGGAAATATTTTTCTTGTTCCGGATAAAAAGCGGTTTTCCCACCTCCCGTTCCAGCTCCGCGATCCGGTTTGTCACCGTAGACTGGGCGATGTAGAGAAGCTCCGCGGTCCGGGTGAAATTCTTCACACCGGCCAGGGTCAGAAAGGTTTTGAGATTCTGGGTGTCCATAATACCTCCTATAATCGAAAAAACGAATTATAATAATCAATATTATTTGATATACAAATGATACGGAATAAGGTTATAATAGTCAAGAATAACATGGAAAACCATACAGATTTCACAATAAAAGTAAGATAAAAGGAGCGTCACCAATGAAAAAAGAACCGTTTGTAACACTGGAACAATTACAGGAGATCACCAAAACTTATCCTACTCCCTTTCACCTTTATGACGAAAAGGGAATCCGTGAAAACGCAAAGGCTTTGAAGGAAGCATTTTCCTGGAATAAAGGATACAAGGAGTATTTTGCGGTAAAGGCTACGCCGAATCCGTTTCTGATCAATATTCTCCGGGAGTATGGCTGCGGCTGTGACTGCTCCTCGATGACAGAACTGATGCTGGCCAACGAGCTTGGCGTAAAGGGAGAGGATATTATGTTTTCCTCCAACGACACGCCGGCGGAGGAATTTGAATATGCGGCAAAAATCGGCGCAATCATCAATCTGGACGATTATACCCATATCGATTTTCTGGAGAAGACTATCGGCTATATTCCGGAAACCATCAGCTGTCGTTTCAACCCGGGCGGAATCTTCCAGATCAGCAACGATATCATGGACAATCCGGGCGACGCCAAGTATGGTATGACCGAGGAGCAGCTTTTTGACGCCTATCGCGTGCTGCAGCAGAAGGGAGCAAAGCACTTCGGTATTCATGCTTTCCTGGCAAGCAATACCGTAACCAATGAATATTATCCGATGCTGGCGAAGGTGCTTTTCGAGCTGGCCGTGCGGCTGAAGAAGGAGACCGGCGCGGATATCCGTTTCATCAATCTGTCCGGTGGTATCGGAATTCCGTACCGTCCGGATCAGGAGCCCAATGATATCCGGGTTATCGGAGAGGGCGTCCGCAGAGTATACGAGGAGGTAATGGTTCCGGCCGGTATGGGCGATGTGGCCATCTATACAGAGCTGGGCCGCTTTATGATGGGTCCCTATGGCTGCCTGGTAACCAAGGCGATTCATGAGAAGCATACCTATAAGGAATATATCGGCGTAGACGCCTGCGCGGTAAATCTGATGCGCCCGGCTATGTACGGCGCTTACCATCACATTACTGTCATGGGAAAGGAACAGGAGCCCTGCGACCACATCTACGATGTAACCGGATCCCTGTGTGAAAATAATGATAAATTTGCCATCGACCGTCCGCTGCCGAAGGTAGATAAGGGCGATCTGTTGGTGATTCACGATACGGGAGCTCACGGCTTTGCCATGGGTTATAATTACAACGGCAAGCTGAAATCCGCCGAGCTTCTTTTAAAGGAAGACGGTACAGCGAAGCTTATCCGCCGCGCGGAGACGCCGAAGGATTATTTTGCCACTTTTGACTGCTTTGATATCATCAAAAATCTGACCAGATAAAGGAAAGGGTCGGAGGTTACTATGGAGATTCGGACCGGAAAATGGCTGCGATCGCCCTTTCGTATGCTCCGTTACGCAGCGCTGCTGGCGGTGACCGGTATCCTGATGCTGATATTCTGGAACTTATACAGCCGGGAAAATGACAGAAGCATTGCCATCACAGCCCCTTATATTGCGGCAGGACAGACCATTCAGTGGGATCAGACCATGATCCGAACATGGGAGGTGGCACGCTGTAGCTGGTACGTGGGAGAGGAAGAAAGAATCAGCGCGGAACATTTTTGCAATTATACACCTACGGAAGCGGATCAGGAGCAGATGATCCGGGTCCGGGTTCTTCTGAAAAGCGGGGAAAGCTATGAGGCGTCCCGCTATTTCAGCGTTCTGCCGGTGCTTTACCTGGACGGTGATACAGCCTATGACGCAGTGACAAAGGAAGAGGAAAGTACCGTTTCCATGCGTCTGGAGGCAGAAGGTTACAGTGTCAAAGAATTGTACCGGGGCGGAGCCCGGATCCATCTGAGGGGCAACAGTACAGCAGAGCTTTCCAAACGTCCCTTTAAGCTAAAGCTGGAGGAAAAGGCCGGGCTTCTGGGCATGGGAAAAAGCAGACACTGGGTGCTGCTGGCCAATGCCATTGACGCGACGCTTCTTCGAAATCAGCTGGCCTATGAGCTTTCCCGGGATCTGGGGGCAGAATGCTATATGGATTCCCGTCAGGTGACCCTGATTTACAATGGGGAATACTGCGGCGTGTATCAGCTCTGCGAGCAGATCCGCGTGGCAGAGAACCGGGTGGCTGTCTATGACTGGGAGAAACAGGCGGAGCTTTTTGCCGACGCTATCGTTACCCGTCTGGCGGAGGAAAATGAAGAGGCATGTCCCTATCAGGCCATCTTCAGCCAGGCGATTCAGAACGAATTGGAGACAGATCTGTCCTGGCTGGATACCGGAGTATTTCAATCCGAATCTCTGGAAGCCTGGAATGAAGAAAACGGAACCGATTTTCCGACGGAAATCGGATTGACGGATTTTCCGGAATGGAAAGCGCTTCCGGAGCGGACCGGAGGGGTTCTGCTGGAAATGGACCTGCGAGATGAGCGGAACGCTATGCTGACGGCTTACCTGCAGCCGCTGCACTTTGTAAGCCCGGCGTCGGGAAAGACCTGCGAGTCCCTGTATACCTACGTGCAGACAGGCATACAGTCTCTGGAATACGCCCTTCATGAGACGGATTTTATTTATCATAAGGATTCGCCCCATTACCGGACCACCGACGAGGGCTGGTGTGATTACGGGGATCAGTTTGCCCGGGTGGAAGTACAGTATGAGGAGGCGGATTTTCAGGAGCCGCTGCTGGACGGAAAGCATTATTCCCAGATCATCGACATGGACTCTCTTGTAAATAATTTCCTTTTGTGCGAGTTTACAGTCAACTGGGACGCCATGAAAAACAGCGTCTACCTCTATAAGGATATCGAAGGGCTCTGGTATCTGTCCCCGGCCTGGGACTACGACTGGGGCTGGGGAAACAGCATGTATACCCAGGATACCTTTCTGACCGATATATGGCAGACCACCAGCGATTATTTTGCCAACGAGTCCTACAGCCAGACCGTTCAGTGGAACCGGTATCTGGTGCGGGATCCGTATTTTCTGATGCTGGCGAGGGAAAAATACAGAAGCATCCGGGAGACGGAACTTAAGGAACTCATCCGGGACGGCGGAAAGCTGGATCAGTACGTGGAAAGCATCCGCCCCGCAGCCGAGGCCAATGACGCCCGGTGGGGCGGCAGCATGGGCACCTATGAGGGACAGCTTTTCGAAGAAGGCGTCCGGGAACTGAAACGCTTTATGCGGGAGCGGGTAAGCTGGCTGGATAAGCAGTTTGAGACGCTGGAGGATCTTCGGCAGTCGATTGGATCTTGCGTAACCTCCGATCAGGTGCAGCTTTCGGCAGAAACAGAATCGGACGGCAGCGTGAAAGCAGCTGCCGCGACCGGACTTACAGAGGCGGCGGCAGTCTCCCTGCAGGTCAACGGAACCTGGACGGTCACAGAAGCACTGCAGGAGGGCGAGGCCTGTTTTTCTGTACCGGCAGAGGCCCTGCGGGAGGAAGAAAACCTGCTTCAGGCGCGGCTTCTGGATGCAGAGGGCAACTGGCTTCAGAACCCAGAGGGAACCGAAGAAGAAAATTATGTTAATGCAATTTCCGCCTATCTGTGTTATTCTGTAGAGTAAGAGGTTATTTTACGAGGAAGGGTAACAGAGTACATGGGGGAGAAAAGAAAAGCCGTCTGCAGATGGGGCGCCGTGCTTTTGATGTCCGTCTGCCTGCTGGCTGTGTGGGGCGGCGTCCGCCTGCATGGACATACAAAAGGCGAGATCAGGATCCACATTCTGGGGAACGATATAAGCTGCGGAAAGAAGATACGGCTGAAGGCCGGAGGCCTGGGAGAAAAAAAGATTGTAAGCTGCGTCTGGTACGTGGGAGACCGGGAGGCCGGACGGAGCGGAAGACTTTGCAGCTATACGCCCAAGGAAGAAGATCTGGAGCAGTTTATCCGGGTAGAGGTGTCGCTGGACGACGGGACGGTATTTACGGATTCCCGTTATCTGAGCGTGCTTCCGGTGCTGTACCTGGACAGTGAGACCGACTATAAACAGGTAAAAAAAGACGAAAATACAGAGGTGCAGGCGACGCTTGCCGGAACGGGCTATGGAGCAAACGAGCTGTATCAGGGAGCTGCAGCCATTCATCTGCGAGGCAACAGTACCTCAGGCTTTCCCAAGCGTCCCTTTAAGCTCCGGCTGGAGAAAAAAGCCTCCCTTCTGGGAATGGAGGAAAGCCGTCACTGGGTGCTGCTGGCCAATGCCATTGACTCCACGCTGCTCCGGAACCAGCTGGTGAACGAGCTGGCTGCAGAACTGGGAGCCCCCTGCGAGATAGATTCCAGACAGATAAGCCTTATTTACAATGGAGAATATTATGGCGTCTACCAGCTCAGCGAGCAGGTACGGGTGGAAGAAAAACGGGTCAATGTCTATGACTGGGATAAGACAGCTTCAGAGGCAGCCCGGAAGATAGCGGCTTCCTTAAAAAGCCAGGGTCTGATTGAAAAAAATGAGCAGACGGAAGTTACGGCGCTTCTGGAGGAAGAACTGACAGAAAATCTGGAATGGCTGGAAACCGGGAGCTTCCGTTCGGAAGCCTTGAAAGATTGGGGAGCAGCCCATAACCGTACCATACCGGATACCTTTTTCATGGAACAGTATGTGGATTATGAAAAGCTTCCGGCGGCCACCGGCGGAGTCCTGCTGGAGATGGATGACGCGGAAACAGAGAGGCCGCTGACAACGGCCTACCATATGCCCTTTTATTTTGTCAGTCCTGTGGCAGGGGAGACTTACCCGACCCTGTATCAGAATATCCAGAGCAGCCTGCAGGCGGCAGAATACGCCCTGCACAGTACGGATTTTCTGTATCATGAGGACGGGAGCCATTATGAAACCAAAGAGGAGGGCACCTGCAATTTCGAGCATGCCTTTGCCCGGGAGCAGGTGGTCTATGGAGAAAGAGAGTTTTCCGCGGCAGAATACGATGGCTGTCATTACACAGAGCTTTTAGATGAGAATTCCCTGCTGGTAAATTTCTTTGTCTGTGAACTGACCATGAACTGGGACAGCATGAAACACAGTCTTTTTGTATACAAGGATGTGGACGGAAAGTATCTGTTATCGCCGGCCTGGGATTTTGACTGGGCCTGGGGCAACAGCCTGAATAACGTGGATACCTGGATCTGGGACGACTGGCAGACGACCAACGATTATTACACCTATGAGACCTATTATCAGAGCGTCCAGTGGAACCGCTATCTGATCCGGGATCCGTATTTTCTGGTGCTGGCCTGGGAAAAATACCGGGAGATTCGGGAACCGGTGCTGGAGGAACTGATCCGGGACGGTGGGAAGATTGATCAGTACGCGGAATTCTTACGTCCCGCGGCTAAAGCCAACGACGCCCGGTGGGGCGGCTGCATGGGAACCTATAAGGGTCAGACCTTCGACGAGGGGATAAAGCAGCTGAAGGAATTTATCCGTCTGCGGTTTGAATGGCTGGACGAGCAGTTCGCGTCGATAGAAAGCTTCCGGCAATCTACGGGATATTACGCAAACACCAGTCTGGTCTGGATATCGGATGTGGATCTGTCCTCTGTTCGGAAAAATATAGTTGTTACCGTAGAAACGGAGGTACCGGAGTGTACCGGGATCTCCCTGCAGGTCAACGGCCTCTGGTTTTACATGCAGCCTCTGGAATCCGGAAAAGCAGTATTTGAAATACCGGATTCGGTTCTCAGGGGAAAAGGAAAGTATAATTGTATCCAGGCGCGGCTTGTAGGCGGGGACGGGGCGTATCTGGTGAATCCGGATGGAACGGTGGAAGGAGATTATACCAACGCCATTTCCAATTACGCGTACTTCTCCAGATGATATAAGAGATTACAACTTTATACATAAAATTTACAGCGCCGTTTCTTGACGGCGCTTCTTTTTCGGTGTTATAATGGGCGGGTAAATAAGTAGGAAAAGAAAAGAAAAATGGAGTGAGAAGAAGATGAATAAGCAACTTAGAAAAACAAAAATTATCTGTACTCTGGGACCTGCCTCCGAATCCGAAGAAGTGATTCGCGAACTGATGCTGGCAGGCATGAACGTAGCAAGACTGAATTTCTCCCATGGAACCCATGAGGAGCAGAGAGGAAAGCTGGAACGGGTAAAGAAGGTCCGCGCGGAGCTGGGACTGCCTGTTGCACTGCTTCTGGATACAAAGGGCCCGGAGATCCGGACCGGTGAATTTGAAAAAGGAAAAGTAGAGCTGAAGAAGGGACAGACCTTCGTGCTGACCACCGAAGATGTGATGGGAAACGAAGGAATGGTCTCCATCACTTATAAAAATCTGATAAAAGATGTAAAAGAAGGAGATTCCATTCTGATCGACGACGGTCTGATCGGCCTGAAGGTTACAAAGCTGACCGAGAAGGAGATTATCTGTACCGTAGAAAACGGAGGAACCATTTCCAATAAAAAAGGTATCAACGTGCCCGGCGTAGAGTTGAAAATGCCCTTTATCAGCAAAAAAGATAAAGAAGATATCCTTTTCGCCGTGAAGGAGGGCTTTGATTATATTGCCGCGTCCTTCACCAGAACCGCCGATGACATTCTGGAGATCCGCCGGATTCTGGAGGAGAATAACTGCAATTATATCAAGATCATTGCCAAGGTGGAAAATGATCAGGGTATTAAAAATGTGGACGAAATCCTGCGGGTAGCCGACGGAGTCATGATTGCCCGCGGAGACATGGGCGTGGAGATTCCGTTGGAGGAAGTGCCGAGCATTCAGAAAAAGCTGATTCGTAAGGCCTTTGAGTCCGGAAAGCCGATCATCACCGCAACCCAGATGCTGGATTCCATGATGAAGAATCCCCGTCCGACCCGTGCGGAGACCACAGACGTGGCCAACGCTATCTATCAGGGAACCAGCGCTATCATGCTGTCCGGAGAGACGGCTTCCGGCCAGTATCCGGTAGAGGCGCTGAAGACCATGGTGAAGATTGCCCTGCGTACCGAAGCGGATATCGATTATGACGCCCGGTTCAAGCGCCGGAGCATCGAGGATCGTACGGATATTACCAATGCGGTATCCCATGCGACCTGTACTACAGCGGTAGACCTGCAGGCAGCGGCTATTATTACCGTAACCAAGTCCGGCCGTACCGTAGGTATGGTAGCCAAGCACCATCCGGGCTGCATGATCATCGGCTGCTGTATGGACGATTATGTATGCAGACAGCTGAACCTGTACTGGGGCGTACAGCCGCTGCTTCTTGCCAAGGAGGAGGACGCGGAGGCACTGTTCAACAGCGCAGTAACCGCAGCCGAGGACGCCGGCCTGGTATCCAGAGGGGATCTGACGGTTCTGACTGCAGGCGTACCCCTGGGCGTTACCGGAACCACAAACCTGATCAAGGTTCAGGTAGCAGGAAAAATCCTGGTGAAGGGCAAGGGCTATACCAAGAAAAAGGTCTGCGGCCCCATCTGTGTGGCAGCCGATGCGGCAGAGCTTAAAAAGAGCTTTGTTGCAGGCGATATCATCGTAGTGCCGGAGACCACCAACGAAATGCTCTCTGAAATCAGGAGCGCCAAGGCGGTAATCGCGGAGCAGGGAGGCTGTAATTCCCATGCGGCTATCGTAGGTCTGACCCTGGATATTCCGGTCATTGTAGGCGCAGTCAACGCGACGGAAATACTGAAGAATGGAGCTGTTGTGCAGGTAGACGCGGAGACAGGAACCGTTTCCAGCAACAGCTAGGAGGAAGTTTCATGGCGGAAATGACACCCATGATGCAGCAGTACCTGAAGACAAAGGAGCAATACAAGGACTGCATTTTATTCTATCGTCTGGGCGATTTTTATGAGATGTTCTTTGACGACGCAAAAATAGCGTCGAAGGAACTGGAATTAACCTTAACCGGAAAAAGCTGTGGATTGGAGGAACGCGCACCTATGTGTGGCGTTCCTTATCATGCTGTAGAGGGGTATCTGAACCGGCTGGTATCCAGAGGCTATAAGGTGGCTATCTGTGATCAGGTGGAGGACCCGAAGGAAGCCAAAGGGCTGGTAGCCCGGGAAGTAGTGCGAATCGTAACGCCGGGTACGAACCTGAGTACCGCAGATGAGACAAAGAACAATTACCTCATGTGTATTGTATATCTGTCCGATCGGTACGGGATCTCTACGGCAGACATTACCACCGGAGATTACCTGGTTACGGAGGTGGATTCCGAGCGGAAGCTCCTGGACGAGATCAATAAGTTTGCCCCGGCGGAGATCATCTGCAACGAGGCCTTTTCCATGAGCGGCGTAGATCTGGAGGACTTAAGATTCCGGCTGAATATCGCCCTCTATCCCCTGGAGTCCTGGTATTTTGACGACGAACTCTGTAAGAAGACCCTGCTGGATCATTTTCAGATCGCCAGTCTGCAGGGGCTGGGACTTACAGATTTTGGCTGCGGTATGATTGCGGCGGGCGCTCTGCTGAAATATCTTTACGAGACGCAGAAGCAACCCCTGACCCATATGACCCATCTGCAGTCCTATACCATCGGGAAATATATGATCATCGACAGCTCCAGCCGGAGAAACTTGGAGCTGACGGAAACCCTGCGGGAAAAGCAGAAGCGGGGTTCCCTTCTGTGGGTACTGGATAAGACCAGGACCGCCATGGGCGCCAGAGCCCTGCGGACCATGGTGGAGCAGCCCCTGATTGACCGGGCGGAGATCGAGAAGCGTCATGGGGCCATTGAAGAGCTGAATCAGAACGCGATTAACCGGGAGGAGCTGCGGGAATACTTAAATCCTATTTACGATCTGGAGCGTCTTATCGGACGCATCAGCTACAAGACCGCCAACCCAAGAGATTTGATTGCTTTCCGGACTTCCCTGGAAATGCTGCCCCATATCCATACGCTCCTGGAAGATTTTTCCTCTCCTTTGCTCTGTGAGCTCCGGGAGGATCTGGACACCCTGTCGGATCTGCAGGCTATGATAGAGCAGGCCATTCAGGAGGATCCGCCCATCTCCATCCGGGACGGCGATATCATCAAGGACGGATACCATGAGGACGTGGATCGGTTCCGGAAGGCCAAAACGGAGGGAAAGAGCTGGCTGGCCAGGCTGGAAGCCCAGGAACGGGATAAGACCGGAATCAAAAACCTGAAAATCAAATATAATAAAGTATTCGGTTATTACCTGGAGGTCACCAATTCCTATAAGGACATGGTACCGGAGACCTGGATGCGCAAGCAGACCCTGACCAACGCGGAGCGTTATATTACGCCGGAGCTGAAGGAGCTGGAGGATACGATTCTTGGGGCGGAGGAGAAGCTGACAGCCCTGGAATACGGCCTGTTCTGCGAGCTCCGGGACAGCATTGCCGCCCAGGTGCTGCGGATCCAGAAGACGGCTAAGGCGGTGGCCCTGGTAGACGTGTTTGCCTCCCTGGCCTTCGTGGCAGAGCGGAACCATTTTGTGCGTCCGAAGATGAATGAAAAGGGCGTCATCGATATCAAAGGCGGCCGCCATCCGGTGGTGGAGCAGATGATTGAAAATGACATGTTTATCCCCAACGATACCTATCTGGATAATAATTCCAAGCGGATTTCCATTATCACCGGGCCGAACATGGCTGGAAAATCCACCTATATGCGCCAGGCGGCGCTCATTGTGCTGATGGCCCAGGTGGGAAGCTTTGTTCCGGCGGACAGCGCGAAAATCGGTATCGTAGACCGGATCTTCACCCGGGTGGGAGCCTCTGACGATCTGGCTTCCGGACAGAGTACCTTTATGGTGGAGATGACAGAGGTGGCCAATATTCTGCGAAACGCTACCGGCAACAGTCTTCTGATTCTCGATGAGATCGGAAGGGGAACCAGTACCTTTGACGGACTGGCCATTGCCTGGGCTGTTATAGAATATATCAGCAATCCGAAGATTCTCGGAGCCAAGACGCTCTTTGCCACCCATTACCATGAGCTGACTGAGCTGGAGGGCTCCCTGGCAGGCGTCAACAATTATTGTATCGCCGTCAAAGAGAAGGGCGATGATATTGTATTTCTGCGTAAAATCATCCGGGGCGGCGCAGACAAGAGTTACGGCATCCAGGTAGCGAAGCTGGCAGGCGTGCCGGATCCGGTGATTGCAAGGGCCAGGGAGCTGGTGGAGGAGTTAAGTGCGGCGGATATCTCCCTGAAGCCGAAGGCGCTTCCAGTGGAAATGAACATGGAATCCGAGCAGATTTCCCTGTTTGATACCGTGAAGGACGATGACATCATTACAGAGCTCCGGGATATGGATCTGGGAAATATGACGCCCTTGGATGCATTGAATACCATTTACCGGCTGCAGAATAAGATAAAGAACAGGTGGTGATCGAATGGCGGATATTCAGGTACTGGATCAGAAAACAATCGATCAGATCGCGGCGGGAGAGGTCATAGAGCGGCCCTCCTCCGTGGTCAAGGAGCTTGTGGAAAATTCCATAGACGCGGGAGCGACGGCTGTGACGGTGGAAATCCGTGACGGCGGCACCTCCTTTATCCGGGTGACTGACAATGGAAGCGGGATCGACCGCGATCAGGTGTCGGTTGCCTTTTTGCGCCATTCCACCAGCAAAATCCGGGCAGTGGAGGATCTCTTTCACGTGGTTTCCCTGGGCTTTCGCGGGGAGGCTCTTTCCAGCATTGCGTCCATCGCCATGGTGGAACTGATTACGAAGACAAGGGAGGCGGACGCGGGCGTCCGGTACGTCATCGAGGGCGGCGTAGAGAAGAAACTGGAGGAGATGGCAGCGCCGGAGGGAACTACCTTTCTGGTGCGCAGCCTCTTTTATAACACGCCGGCCCGGCGGAAGTTCTTAAAATCTCCCATGACCGAGGCGGGATATATCAGCGATCTGATGGAGCGCCTGGCCCTGTCCCATCCTGACATTTCTTTCCAGTTTATCAACAATGGACAGACAAAGCTGCATACTTCGGGCAATCACAGCCTGAAGGATGTGATTTACCATATTTACGGTCGTGAGATCGCGGCCAACCTGGCAGAGATCGACGCGGTGCAGGGGCCGGTGCATATGACCGGCTTCATCGGAAAACCGGTGATTTCCAGAGGAAACCGGGCCTATGAGAATTATTTCATCAATGGCCGGTATATCAAGAGCAATGTCATCGCAAGAGGAATAGAGGAAGGGTACCGGACCTTTCTAATGCAGCACAAGTACCCCTTTACGGCGCTGCATTTTGCCATAGACGGAGACCTTCTGGACGTCAATGTGCATCCCACCAAGATGGAGCTGCGCTTCTCCAACCAGGAGCAGCTTTACCGGTTTGTGAAGGATACGGTTCACCAGGGACTGATGGGACGGGAGCTGATTCCGGAGGTAGAGCTGCCGAAAGCAGAACCTCCGAAGGCAGAATCTCAGGAAGATAAGCCTCCGCAGGAAAAGCCGATAGCGCCCCCGCCCGCGCCTACGCCTCAGGAACGGAACCTGGAGTACTTTATGACGCAGATGAAGAAGCGGGTAAACGCGGAATACGAGGAGAAAAAGGCGGCGCCGGAGCGGAAGGCGAAGCCGGAACCGGAACAGAAGCCGGAACAGAAGCCGGAGCTTCTGCGGGAAGAGGGCGCGTACCAGCTGGATCTTTTTGAGCACCGCTTGCTGAACCCGAAGACGAAATCCGATATAATCCTGATCGGCCAGCTGTTTGACACCTACTGGCTGGTGCAGTTTGAAGATAAATTTTATCTGATCGACCAACACGCGGCTCATGAGAAGGTGCTCTATGAGCGGACGGTGAAAGCTCTGGAGAAGAAGGAAATCATCTCCCAGATGGTGAGCCCGCCGCTGATCCTGACCCTGAATATGCAGGAGGCGGCCAGACTTATGGAATACCAGGATTATTTTAAGGAGCTGGGCTTTGAGATCGAACCCTTCGGCGGAAAGGAATACGCGGTCAGCGCAGTTCCGGCCAACCTGTACGGCCTGGCGGAGCAGGATTTATTTAGGGAGCTTCTGGACAACCTGGAGTACGCCGGAGGCAAAAATACAGAGATGATTCTGGATAAAATCGCTTCCATGTCCTGTAAGGCAGCCGTCAAGGGAAACCAGCGGCTGTCCACGGCGGAGGCCCGGGAGCTCATCGAGGAGCTGCTGACCCTGGATAATCCCTATAACTGCCCTCATGGACGGCCTACGATTATCGCCATGACAAAGCAGGAAATCGAGAAAAAATTTAAGAGAATTGTGTAAAAAGGAGGAGGGTGCTGTGGAGGCAGGAAAACCGACGGTTTCCATTATCATTCCGGTATATAACGCGGAAAAGTATCTGGCCCGTTGTGTGGACAGTGTGCTGGGACAGGAATATACAGATTTTGAGCTGCTTCTTATCGACGACGGAAGCAGGGACGGATCCGGAGCCATGTGCGACGCTTACGCGGCGGCGGATTCCCGGGTGCGGGTTTTCCATAAGGAAAATGCGGGCGTTTCCGCAGCCCGGAATCAGGCGCTGTCAGAGGCAAGGGGATCCTATATCCAGTTTCTGGACAGCGACGACTGGATGACGCCGGATTCCACCAAACTTCTGATGCGGGCAGCGGAAGAGGGCGACTGCGATCTGGTGATAGCGGATTTCTACCGGGTGGTAGGAGAACGGGTGTCCCGGAAGGGTGACATCGAGGAAGAGGGCGTGATGAGCCAGGAAGCCTTTGCAGCCCATATGATGGAAAATCCGGCGGATTTTTATTATGGGGTTCTCTGGAATAAGCTGTACCGCCGTTCCATTATCGAAGCCCATGGGCTTCGGATGAATGCGGAAATCAGCTGGTGCGAGGACTTTATGTTCAATCTGGAGTATATCCGCTTCGCGGAGCGGATTCAGGCGCTTCGGGCTCCCATCTATTATTATGTGAAGCGGAAGGGCTCTCTGGTCAGCCAGGGCTCCAGCCTGACGAAAACCATACAGATGAAGCTGTCTGTGTTCGAATACTATCATAACTTCTACAAGCATGTGCTGGACGAGGAAGAGTATGAGAAGAACCGGCTTCAGGTGTATCGGTTTCTGGTGGACGCCGCCGGTGACGGCATGGTGGGAATTCCGCTGTTGCCGGGCACCAAGAAGCTGGGGGACGAGCGGACCGGCGTCAGCGTGGCGGCTCTGGCCGGGGAAGGCATGCTTTCTGATCAGTACCGGGAGCGGAAGCTGATGCAGAGGTATCTGGAGGTGGCGGCCCTGAAAAGTGATCTGACTGCCGCGGAGGCCTATCTACTTCTGTGCATCAATCATCTGGGAGAAAATGTAAGCAAAAAGGATCTGGCAGACTTTGCCGGGATATCCCGGAGCGCCCTGGCCATGCAGCTTCAGAAGCTGGCGCTGCGGGGGCTGATCCGGACAGAGGATATCCCCAATCCGAAGCCTGAGCGACCGAAGAAGGAGAAGGGTGCGGAAAAGGACGGGGCAGCAAAGAAGACGCCGGAAAAGCGGATCCGCGTCATCTTCCAGCCGGAAGCAGAGCCGATCCTTAAGGAGCTGACAGCGGTGCAGCAGGATTACGACGAGGCCAGATTTGCAGGCTTCGAGGAGGAAGACCTGATTCAGTATGCCCGCCTGTCTGAAAAAATGAAGCGGAACATGCAGAAGGTGCTGGCGCCGGTGCGGTGAGGAGAGAACAATGACGAAGAAAAAACCAAAGGCAACCAACTGTGAAATGTGTGGAAACTATGTGTACGACGACGATTATGGATATTATGTCTGCGAAATGGATTTGGATGAGGACGAAATGCGTCTCTTTATCCAGGGAAGCTTTCACAGCTGTCCCTATTTCCAGTACGGGGACGAGTATCGGATTGTAAGACATCAAATGTAAAGGAGAGGATAAAAATGGAAAAATCAAAGGTATATTTTACAGACTTCCGGGCACGTCTCGGGGAAGGACTTCCGACGAAGCTGAAACGGCTGATGAAAAAAGCCGGCTTTGACTCCATGGACATGGAAGGAAAATTCGTAGCCATCAAAATGCATTTTGGCGAGTTGGGAAATATCAGCTATCTGCGTCCCAATTACGCCAAGGCGGTGGCAGACATGGTAAAGGAGGCTGGCGGAATCCCATTCCTGACCGACTGCAATACCCTGTATCCGGGCAGTCGTAAGAACGCCATCGAGCATATGTACTGCGCCTGGGAAAACGGATTTACGCCTATGACGGTAGGCTGTCCGGTGATCATCGGAGACGGTCTTAAGGGAACCGACGACATCGCGGTTCCGGTCAAGGGCGGTACCTACATCAAAGAAGCGAAAATCGGCCGTACCATCATGGATGCGGACATTTTCATCAGCCTGACACATTTTAAGGGCCATGAGACCACCGGCTTCGGCGGTACCATCAAAAACATCGGCATGGGCTGCGGCTCCCGGGCCGGCAAGAAGGATCAGCACTCCAATGGAAAGCCGTCCATCGACCCGGAGGTCTGTCGTGGCTGCAAACGCTGTATGCGGGAATGCGCGAACCAGGGTCTGGAGTTCGATGAAACCACGAAAAAAATGCACGTAAACGCGGAAAACTGTGTGGGCTGCGGCCGGTGCCTGGGCGCCTGCAACTTCGACGCTATCCAGTTTGCCAACGACGCGGCTACAAAGGAGCTGAACTGCCGTATGGCAGAATACGCCAAAGCGGTGGTAGACGGTCGTCCCAATTTCCATATTTCCCTGATTGTGGATGTGTCTCCTTACTGCGACTGCCATGGGGAAAATGACGCACCGATATTGCCCAACGTGGGAATGCTGGCCTCCTTCGACCCGTTGGCCCTTGACCAGGCCTGCGCGGATCTGTGCTTAAAGCAGCAGCCCCTTCCCAACAGCGTACTTTCCGACAACATGAAGAAAGCAGACTTCTGCGATCATCACGACCATTTCGAAAATACGACGGTAGATTCCGAGTACAAAAGCTGCCTGGAGCATGGCGAAGAGATAGGCCTGGGAAGCAGGGAGTATGAGCTGATAGAGATGTAGGAGATACGCGGATAGAGGTTAATACTGTATAATTTTAGCTGCATGCTATACGGAAGCGAGAATACCGCTTCCACATAGCATGCATTTTTAATATGGAATATGAAATTTCGTTAGAATTCCCTATTCTATAAAAAACCTTCCGGAGATCGCATCGCAGGATTCCACATCCGGTGCAGGGCGTCCAGAGTCTCCATAGCCCGGAAGGACATTTCCTCCGTCATAACAGGGCTTTCACTGAGCCCCTTGCGGATACAGGCAAGGGCATGCTCCAGCTCATAGCGCAGCTCAAACTCACAGGGACAGGTAAGCTCTATCGGATCCTGGCCTTTAAAATGAAGAACCGCCCTTCGCGCCTTCCAGTAATCCGGAAGCTCAATATAGCCCTTTTCCCCGTAGAGATAACCCATGTGAATGGTTTCAGAGGCCGTACTGGTCTTATTGGTAAAGAGGATTCCATTGTCCATGCGCATGACAGCCGCGAACTGATTTTCTACAGGACTGTCCGCGCAGGTGCAGAGCCCGGTCTGTTCCACGGCAAAGGAATCAAAGAGATATTGCATCAGCTGTAGACTGTAGCTGGCATTGCTGAACAGCGGACCGCCGCCCTTGGATGCGTCAAACATCCAACTGTTATAGCCTGCGTCGAAGGAACTGGAAAAATCTGCCATAGTAATCCGGCCAAATTCCCCGGCCCGGATGCGCTTTTTCAGCTCCTGTATCACCGGGAGAAAGACGCACTTCTGCATCTCCATCACAAAAAGTCCTTTTGCCCGGGCCAGGGAGAAAAGATCCCGGATCTCGTTGGGCTTTAGCGCAAATGGCTTTTCACATAATACGTGCTTTCCATGCTCCAATGCCAGACGGGCACAGGAAGCATGCTCACTGTTGATTGTGGCGATATAGACGATATCAACCTCATCGGAGGCGAGCAGATCTTCGAAGCTGCCAAAAGCCTGCGGGATACTTAAAAGCGCAGCCTTCTCCTCTGCCCGGGCAAGGTTTCGGGAAGCAAGGGCTGTGATTACACAGTCCTCCAGGGTGCCGGCCGCGCCCACAAAACGCGGAACGATAGAGGCGGTACTTAAAATGCCGATACGAAGCGGATTCATAAAAACTCCTTTCTAAAAAACGGATTTTCTGTAAACGTAAGATTACTTATAGAATAGGGGGCGGGGGAAGGAAAGTCAAGAACAAGTGACAGCAGTATAGAAGAACCTGTATAAATAGAAAAAAATCAAAAAATTTCGTGAAGTAACATACTTCACGAAAATAAAAACCGCTATTTCTCCAATTTTCTTGTCTATGATAGCACAATTTCCAAAAAAGGTAAACCCTTTTCTTGATTCCATACATTCTTTGGAAAAACATCCCATAATTTATGCAACAAACGACTTCTATTTACCTTCTATATTCTCTTTTTTTTCGTGAAGTATGTTACTCTACGAAATCTCCATGGAAATCACACAGTTACAATTCAGAAATGAGGTAGGCAGATGATATCAGAACAGTATTTTGTGCTGACATTGCCCTTAAAGCCGGATATCCGGCAGCAGCATCTTCTGGAAAAACGGTTTGAAATTAACAGGCAGATATACAATGCGCTGCTTTCAAAAGCATACAGGCGATACAGACAAATGGCGCAGACCAAAGCATATCGGAGAATCTGTCAGCAGCTGGCGGTAGAGGAAGAAAAAGAAGCGCGAAAAGAACTGCTGAGGGAAAGGGACCAGCTGGTAAAACAGTACCGGCTGACCCGGGCAGATATCTGCAGAGACGCGACCAGCTATCGCCGCCATTACAAAGAGCATACAGACAGCCCGATCACACAGAACCTGGCGGCTGACGTATGGAGAGCCATGGATGCGTTGGTAAAAGGCCAGGCAGAGCAGGTTTGGGAAAAGAAAGAATTACACAGTCTTTCCGGGAAAACCAATCAGACCTCGATAAAGTATCGGAACGGTACGCTTCTGTGGAAAAATTTAGAGCTTCCGGCAGGGCTGAAACACAATGCATACGAAACGGAAGCGTTAAAAAACGAACTTCGGTTCTGTCGGATCAAGCGGGAAGAAATCCGTGGAAAAAAACGATACTTTGCGGAACTGGTGCTGAAAGGAAAGCCTCCGGTAAAACATCTGCAGAGCAGGAAGGCTCAAAAGGTTGGCCTGACTCTGGGATTTCGTCAAATCGCGGTAGTCAGCCGGGAAAAAGCAGTTATCTATCCGCTTCCGGGAAAAGCACAGAAGCTGGAAGCAGAAAAAAAGAAATTATCCGCATATATGGAGCGAAGCCGGAAGGCACAGAATCCAGACAACTACGAGGCAAACGGGACGCTTCGAAAGGGAAGCTGCGAGTGGAAACTCTCTGCCAGATACCGGAGAGCAAGAAAACGCTATCGGGAGCTTTGCAGAAAGCAGAGAGCGCTGCAGAAGGAAGAACAGTTCCGGCTGGCAGAAGCAATCGCGGCAAGCGGAACCGAATTTTATATAGAAGCGATCCAGTACACAAAGCTGCGGAGGAGAAAACCCAACGGCAGATACGCACAGAGCTACAGCCCGGCCAGGTTCCGGACCGTATTGGAGCAGAAGCTAACGCAGCAGGATAAGGAACTGATTTTCATACAGCCGTTCATTTTGAAGGCCGCAGGCTTCAACCATCACACAGGAACCTATCAAAACATGCCCTTGCGGAAGAGCTGGCGCATCGTAGAGGGGCAGCGGGTGGATAAAAAGCTGTACAGCGCCTTTTTACTGGGGCATGTGTCAGAGGATTTAAAGCATTTTGACCAGGAGGCCTGCAGGCTGGATTACGCCGGTTTTCTGGAATTGCAGACCGAATATCTGCAGGCAGCAGGTTGACAAATTTGTGATAATCATGTCGGGAAAATCCCGGCGTATTTCTATAGGGTCTTGGAGCGGGCCAACCTCCGTAAAGGAGAAAAGCTTCTGCAAAAACGGGAAAAGGCAGCGTTACTTCGGTTTCCTGCAAACGCCGCAGAGCAGAAGACCTTCGAAAGAAGAGTTCTGGTATAGGATATTTAATTTTTAACAAGAAACCTGACGTACAGAATCGTCGCATTGCCGCGTTCTGTATCCAGGCGGTCATCCATAAAATACAATCCGGGCTGCGCGCGGAGTGGCGAAGCGCACCCATTTGGAGGAAGTTATGTGGTATGTCATTCAGGTTCCCACGGGACAGGAAGAACAAATCATAGAAGAGGCAAAAAGGTATGAGGTGACGAAGTATCTGATAGAAATCTTTACCCCACACTGGGAAAATCAGAAAAAGATACAGGGAGAATGGAAAGAGCTTACAGGTGTCATTTTCCCGGGTTATCTCTTTGTCATCACAGAGACGCCGGAATTGCTCTACGAGACATTGAAACGCATTCCAAGGCTCACAAGGCTGCTTGGCACAGGCGAAAGATGGACGTCTCTTCCGAAAGAAGACATCTTGCTGCTGGAGCTTTTATCCGGACAGGAGCGGCTTTTGAAAATGTCCCGGGGATATCAGATGGATGGCAGAATCTATGTAACGGAAGGCCCGTTAAAGGGGCTGGAACATCTGATATGCCGGGCGGACCGGCATAAGCGGATTGCCTGGCTGAAGGTGAAGCTGCTGGGAGAGGCGCGGAGACTGAAGGCGGGGCTGGAGATTGTGAGAAAAATATAGAAATAAAGGAAGCAGAATTATGTTTAAGGAAAATCATGATTTAAAAGCATTTGAATCCAAGGTATGGCTTTCATCCCCAACCATGCATGGTTCGGAACTGGAATATGTAAAAGAGGCCTACGAGACAAACTGGATGTCTACCGTAGGAAAAAATATCAATGAAGTAGAGCGCCTTGCAGCAGAAAAAATTGGCTGCAAGTATGCGGTAGCCCTGTCCGCCGGAACTGCGGCTCTTCATCTGGCTATGAAGCTGGCAGGTATTAAGCCGGGAGACAAGGTATTCTGCTCCGATATGACATTTGACGCAACAGTCAATCCGGTAGTTTATGAAGGCGGTGTCCCGGTGTTCATCGATACGGAGTACGACACCTGGAATATGGATCCGATGGCTCTGGAAAAAGCCTTTGAGATCTACCCGGAAGTGAAGGTGGTCGTAGTAGCGCACCTTTATGGAACACCGGGAAAAGTGGAAGAGATCAGAAGTATTTGTGATAAACATGGCGCGGTGATTGTGGAGGATGCAGCAGAATCGCTGGGAGCCAGTTATAAAGGGAGACAGACAGGCACTTTCGGAGATGTAAGTGCTATTTCTTTTAATGGAAATAAGATCATTACCGGTTCTTCGGGCGGAATGCTTCTCACCGACAGCAAAGAGGATGCTGAAAAAGTGAGAAAATGGTCTACCCAGTCCCGGGAAAATGCTCCCTGGTATCAGCACGAGGAGTTAGGCTACAACTACCGTATGAGTAATGTAATCGCAGGCGTAGTCCGTGGACAGTTTGGGTATCTGGAAGAGCATATCGCGCAGAAAAAGGCTATTTATGAACGGTACAAGGAAGGCCTGAAGGGGCTTCCGGTCAGCATGAATCCCTTTGATGGGGAGAATTCTGAACCGAACTTCTGGCTGAGCTGTCTGATGATTGATGAAGGAGCTATGTGCCGTCAGGTCAGAGGCGAATGCGAGGCTCTGTATGTGCCGGAGCATGGAAAAAGCTGTCCTACAGAAATCCTGGAAATGATTGCAAAATATAACGCAGAGGGTCGTCCCATCTGGAAACCGATGCATATGCAGCCGATTTACCGGATGAATGGTTTTGTGACCAGAGAGGGAAATGGAAGAGCCAAAACAAATGCTTATATCGCAGGCGGAGCAAAAGGCAAAGACGGCAGACCGCTGGATGTGGGAATGGACATCTTCCAGAGAGGCCTGTGCCTGCCCAGTGATAATAAGATGACGGTGGAGCAGCAGGATGTGATTATAGAGATTATTAGAAAGTGTTTTGAGTGATGGAAAAAGCTTTTGAGAATCCCCAATATGGAATTTATGCAAGAGTTATTAAGCGATGTTTGGATGCGGCGTTGGCATGTGCAGGATTGATTATTTTATCACCATTATTTTTGGTGCTGATTATTATCGGAGCTATAGAAATGCAAGGAAATCCCTTTTTTATCCAGGAGCGCCCAGGAAAGGATGAAAAAATTTTCAAACTGGTTAAATTCCGGACCATGACAAATAAGAAGGATAAGGAAGGGAAATTGCTGCCAGATGATCAGAGATTAACAAAATATGGAAAATTTTTGCGCAGCACCAGTTTGGATGAAATTCCAGAATTGTGGAATATTCTCACAGGGGATTTAGCGTTGATAGGTCCAAGACCGTTATTGGTAAAATATCTGCCTTTATATACTGAATATCAGCATCATCGTCACGATGTGCGACCTGGGCTTACCGGGTATGCTCAGGTACATGGGAGAAATCATGTGTCATGGGAAAAGAAATTTGAAATGGATGTGTGGTATGTACAGCATATTACATTTTTAGGAGATTTGAGAATTATTTTAGATACTGTAAAAACGGTATTAAAAAAAGAAGGAATTTCTTCTGAAACATCGATGACGATGGAGGAATTTAAAGGTGAATGAAACAGTAATTATCATTGGAGCAAGTGGTCACGGTAAGGTTGTGGCTGATATTGTAGAGTGCTCTGGAGATAAAGTAAAAGGATTTCTGGATGACGCTCCGGATATAGGGGAAGCGTTTATTGGGATTCCTATTTTAGGAACAGTGGAAAGTTATAAGGATTATCTGAATGCGAAATATGTAATTGCTATCGGTAATGCGAAAATTCGGGAGAGAATAGCAAAACAAATGCAGGGAACGGAATGGTATACGGCCATTCATCCAAGAGCAGTTATTTCCCAAATAGATACGGAAATCGGAGAAGGAAGCGTTGTTATGGCTAACGCAGTAATTAATGCGGGAGCAAAGATAGGAAAGCATTGCATTATCAATACAGAAGCAGTTGTGGAGCATGATAACATTCTGGAAGATTTTGTTCATATATCTGTAGGTGCAAAACTGGCAGGGACTGTACACATAGGAAGAAGAAGCTGGATAGGGATAGGAGCAGCAGTCGGTAATAATCTTTCTATTTGTGGAGATTGCATGATAGGCGCAGGAGGAGTTGTAGTAAAGAATATCGAAGAAGCAGGAACATATGTGGGAATTCCGGTAAAGAAGATAAGAGAGAGGGAGTTTACGAAATGAATGTTTTATTTCTCACACTGCTAGATTTTAATTCAATAGATGAACATAATATTTACACAGATTTATTACGTGAGTTTGCAAAACGTGACAATCAGGTATATGCAATATCACCGGTTGAAAGAAGAAAAAAACAGATAACAAAGCTTATAAAAGAGCAGAATGCAACTATTCTTAAGTTGAAGATTGGAAATATGCAAAAGACCAATTGTATCGAAAAAGGGATTTCTACATTGACAGTAGAATCCCTTTTTTTAGGAGCAATAAAAAAATATTTTTCAGATGTTAAATTTGATTTGGTCTTATATTCTACACCGCCTATTACATTTCAGAGAGTAGTATCATACGTAAAAAAAAGGGACAAAGCGCAAACATATTTAATGCTCAAAGATATTTTTCCACAGAATGCAGTTGATCTGGGGCTCTTGAAAAAAACAGGAGTAAAAGGAGTTTTATACAGATACTTTAGAAATAAAGAGAAACGTTTGTATGGGATATCAGATAAAATTGGTTGTATGTCACAGGCTAATGTAGATTATGTATTGAAGCATAATCCGGAAATACCAAAGGAAAAGTTAGAAATTTGTCCCAACAGTGTAGAAGTAATGGATAAAAGTGTTTCATTGGAAGAACGTGAAATAATGAGAAGAAAATACGGAATTCCATTGGGGAAAAAAGTATTCATATATGGTGGAAATTTGGGAAAACCACAGGGGATAGATTTTTTGATTAAGTGTCTGGCAAGTCAGAAGGATAATGATGACCTTTATTTCTTAGTAGTGGGAGATGGTACTGAATTTGGAAAGCTTGAAGCTTATGTAGAAAGTTTAAAACAGAAAAATCTTAAGCTTATGAAACGCCTTCCGAAGGAAGATTATGACGCTATGGTGGGGGCTTGCGATGTGGGCATGATTTTTCTTGATCATAGGTTTACAATTCCAAATTTTCCAAGCAGACTCTTGAGTTATATGCAGGCTAAAATTCCTGTTCTAGCAGTTACAGATCCTAACACAGATGTGGGAAAAATTATTGTTGAAAATGAATGTGGTTGTTGGTGTGAGAGTAACAGTGTCGAGCATTTTAATCTAGCTATAAAAGATGTATTGGAAATTAAAACCCCGCAATTTCAAAAATTAAACAAAGAGTATTCTGCAGAAAACGGTTATAACATAATAATGCAAGTTGTAAAAGACAGGGAGAAAAAAGTATGAGTATAGGAGAAAAATGTAAAATATTATATTTTAATGATTTGGGCGACGAAAGAGGAAAGTTGGTAGTTGTAGAAGGAGAGCAAGCGATCCCCTTTAAAATTGAACGTGTTTTTTATATTTATGATTCTGATTCCAGTGTAGTTCGAGGCGAACATGCAAACCGAGAATCAGAATTTGTATTAATAAATGTCAGTGGAACATCTAAAGTAAGGGTTACAGATGGGAAAGAAGAGATGATAATTTCATTGGATAAACCAATGATGGGATTATATATACCTAAAATGATCTGGAAGGATATGTATGATTTTTCTAAGGATTCAGTTTTGCTGGTATTGGCAAGTACCCATTATGATGGAACAGAATACATAAGAGATTATCAAAAGTATTTAGAAGAGGTTATAAAATAATGCAAAACTATTGTACATTATTTGATAGCAAATATATCGACAAGGGGCTGGCTCTTTATTATTCCCTGGAGCGGAATGCATCTGAGTACATGCTGTATGTATTATGCATGGATGAAAAAACATATCAAATTCTTGAAGATTTACATTTGAATAATCTTAGAACAGTACGTTTAAACGAATTTGAAACAACAGAGTTACTTAAATTAAAGGCTGAAAGAAATAGGCCGGAATATTGTTGGACATGTACTGCTGCATCAATAGAGTATATGATGCAGAGATTTAAATTAGATAATTGCACATATATTGATACAGATCTTTATTTTTATTCAGACCCTATTGTGTTAATGAATGAAATAAAAAAAGAAAACGCTCAGGTTGGAATTATGGAACATAGATTTGCTGAGAGCGATTGGAAAAAGGAAAAATATCGCAGAGCAGGAAAATATTGCGTCGAATATAATTATTTTGATAATTCGATAAATGCTCAAAATGTACTGAAATGGTGGAAAGAGGAATGCTTTAAATGGTGCTATAGTAGGTACGAACCAGCAGATGTAAATGATATTGAAAAATATGGAGATCAAAAATATCTGGAGCAATTTCCACTTAGATTTTCAAATGTTCATGTATTTGAAAATCTGGGGGCTGGAGTTGCTCCTTGGAATTTGAAACAATATTCGCTTGGGAAAAATACAAAAGATAATAATATTTATTTGGTACATAAGGAAGAGAAATCGGAAACTAAATTAGTATTTTACCACTTTCAAAATGTGAAATATATTAACAAGGATTTTGTTAATATCAATTCACAGTGTAATGACCAAGAAATGAAAATGAAAATATATAAACCGTATTTAACAGAAATAGAAAGCATAAGAAAAATGCTGAAAGAAAGATATGGATTGGTATTTTCAAGTAAAAAAAGTTATTCAAGTAATGTAGTCAAGGCATTTATTCAAAGGAATATAATGCCTTATAGATTAAGAGCTTTTGGCGACATTGTAAATTTAAAAAAATTGAAAGATTAAAGTGGCTATGAAAATAATGTTTTTAACAAATATTCCAGCACCATACACAATTGATTTTTTTGAGTTAATAGGAAAAAAGTGTGAATTAACGGTTGTGTTTGAGAGAAGCAGGGCAAAAGATAGAGAAAACAGTTGGTTAAAGCGAGAATATAAAAATTTTAAAGGGATTTTTTTAAGAGGATTATCAGTTTCAAATGACATGGCTTTTTGCCCACAGGTTATCGGGCAGTTGAGAAAAGAAAGTGATATGTATATTTTGGGAAATTATTCCTCACCGACGGGTATCTTAGCATTGTTATTTTTAAAGAGTAAACGAATTCCTTTTGCAATTCATGCAGATGGAGGAATTATTAATTTCGATGAAAACAAATTTAAAAGAAAAATAAAAAAATTTTTAATATCCTCTGCAAGCATATATTTTAGCTCTGGAGAGGAAACATCTAAATACTTAAAATTTTATGGTGCAGACAAGAAAAAAATTATAAAATATCCATTTACATCAGTGTGGAAAAAAGAAATTTTGGATGCGTTGCCAGATAAAACATATTATAGAGAAAGATTGCAGATTAAGGAAAGAAGAGTTGTTGTTTCTATAGGACAAATGATTCCAAGAAAAGGATTTGATGTTTTATTACAGGCAGTTCAAATTATTAATACTGATGATATTGGTTATTATCTGATTGGAGGAGATCCATATCAAGAGTTAAAGGAATTTGTTGAATGCAACAGGCTGAATAATGTGCATTTTATTTCATTTTTAAATAGAGAAAAGATAATGGAGTATCTGAAAGCGGCAGATATATTTGTTTTATTAACTCGAGAGGATATATGGGGATTGGTTATAAATGAGGCTTGCGCTATGGGGTTGCCGATAATATCAACAGATACATGTATTGCAGCAACGGAAATGGTTGAAAATGGGGAAAATGGATATATTGTAAGAAACGAAGATGCATCAACGGCAGCAGAAAAAATGAAATATTTGTTGGAAAATCCAGAACTGTGTAAAAAAATGGGGCAGGAAAGTTTAAAAGTTGCAAATGTATATTCGTTAGAAAATATGTCGGAAGTATATTATCAAAATATTGAAAAGGCTATTAGGTGAGAAAATAATGAAAAAATTATCCTTGCAAGAGTTACAAAAGGTAGAGTTTGATATTTTATGTGTTACCGCTGATATATGTGAAAAAAACAATTTGAATTACTCTTTAGCAGGAGGAACATTATTAGGAGCTGTCAGGCATGGGGAATTTATACCGTGGGACGATGATATAGATATTGTAATGCCGAGGGGAGATTATGAAAAATTCATAGGGATTTTTTCTAAAGAAAGCCCCAAAAGGTATAAAATATTAACACCTCATGCGGATAAAAATTATATCTATGAATATATAAAAGTGGTGGATATGGAAACAACTATGATTGAATTTCCAGAGACAAAGAAAATACATACGCATGTATATATTGACATATTTCCGGTAGATGGAATGCCAGATATAAGAAAGAAACAAGAGCAACATTTAAAGAGCGTACATTTCTGGCAATTGTTAAGGGCGTATATTAAAAGAGGGCAGTATAGAATTGAAGATAAAAAAAGAATAGTGAGATGTATATCAAAAATATTATGTCTAATAAATACATCGTATGTTTCAGAGTTTTTAATAACAAAATTAGATAAAATTTCAAAGAAATATTCATATGAAAACAGCCAATATGCAGCGGTAGTTACGGGAAGTGGTATGAAAGAAGTTTTAAAGAAAGAAGATTATCTCTTAGACGGAAAAATAGAATTTTGTGGACGAGAATTTTCAACATATAATAATCCAGAAATATATTTAAGCTCTTTATATGGCGATTATATGAAGCTGCCGCCGATTGGGGAAAGAAAAGGACATGATTGTATTGCCTGGATACAGAAATAAGGAAAAGTAGAAGATGCATATTTATTTAGCAGTGTTTATAATGATGTCTTTTTACGGAAAGATAATATTTAATAAAGGAATTTCAAAAAATTATAAAATAATATTTTTGACTTTCAATTTAATAATATTTGGTACAATAGAGTGCTTGCGTGATTTTACAATAGGTGAAGATACGATAAATTATATAAATTGGTTTATAGATTACAGTAAAGCTGGTTGGACCAATAGTTTATATCATCCAACTAGAGATGTTGAGATAGGATATAAAGTACTAAATCTTTTGATAGCTGAATTTACACAGAATCCAAGAATTTTATTAGTAATTGTTAGTATATTAATATTAGGCTTACATTTATGGTTTTTAAATGCAAATTCAAAGAATGTTTGGCTCAGCATGGTTTTATTTGTTGGATTGAATTTTTTTACAAATTCTATGACGGCCTGGCGACAGTATATAGCAATGGGGATAGTGGTATGGTTATATCCATTGCTTTTAAAAAAGGAATATAAAAAAGCTATGGTAGTAGTGTTGACAGGGGTATTGTTCCATAAAACGTCTATAATTTGTAGCATGATGCTTATAATTATGTATTTTATTAGCTATACATATAAAAATATACTTAGAATAAGTACGCTTTTGCTATTGTGTATACCGGTAATAGAAGTAATTGTACAGTGTATATTAAAATATCTTCCTAAATATAGAATTTATTTTTCCCAAGAAGAGCTTGGAAATATGGCAATAGGAAAATTGAGATGGTTACTTATAATTATAGAAATAGCCATGGTAATTTATGTATATGCTAATAAAAGATATCATAGTAGAAAAATAGTTTTATTGTCATTGATGGTAATATTTTCAGTATATGTGGGAATTTTAGGAAAATATATACCACATATTTTTAGACTGGGATATTATTTTGACTATTTTTTACTTCTATTTATCCCTGAAATAATTCCGAGTACCGGAACAAATAAAGCGGTAGCTGAAATTACAGTTTGGGGAATGAGTCTTTTATTTTATTATTATTACTTAATAACAAATGCAGGAGGAATTGTACCATATCATATATATTTAATTTAGATCAATGAATGGAGCACTTACTATATGAAAAAGAAAATTGTGATATATGGAATAGGAATCTTTTTCTCAAAAGTTCTTGTGTTTTGCATGATTCCTATATATACCAGATTTTTGGAAACTACAGATTATGGATATTATGATGTTTTAATTTCAAATATGCAAATGCTAGTTTCTATTTCTTTTATTGAAATTTGGTCAGGAATTATCAGGTTTATGTTTGAGGCAGATACGTCACCCTATAAAACAATAAAGACCTGTATAGAGTTATTACCCATATTAATGATATTTTATGCAATAGGGGTAATTTTATTATCTTTTATAATGGAAATCAGATATCCAATACTGACTGTCATATATGGAATATCATATATGATGTTTAATTGCTTTAACAATATTTGCAGAGGATTGGGGAAAAATGTAGATTATATTGTGTCTGGAGTAATTAGAACAATTGTTTCGTGCGGAATGAATATATATGGAATAGTTGTTCTGCATAAAGGAGTATCTTTTCTGATTTTATCAGAAATAGTTGGATTCTTATTTGCGGTATTATATGTTGAAATAAAAACACATTCAATATTGAATGGAATGAAAGAAATAACAGATAAGCAAAAAAAAGAAGAAATGCTGTTATATTGCTTTCCGCTTATGATAAATTCATTTTCATTTTTGTTTTTGGGAACTTATAACAAAAATATCGTTTTAAGAGAACTGGGGGAAATGGCAAGTGGATATTATGCATTTGCATTAAAATATTCAGCGATATTGTCAATAATAATCTCGGTATATTCTCTTGCATGGCAAGAAGTTGCTTTCCAGAAAGCTTCACAGGAAACAAGAGCGGAAAGTTATTCTTTTTATATTAATAAATTCTTTAATGTAATAGGATTAGGTGTACCAGTATTTATTATGGCTTCTTATTTTACTATTCCAATATTGGGTGGGAAAGAATATATAAATGCGGGAATTTTTATCCCATTAGCAATTGGAGCAACTTTAATATCTGAAATATCAGGGTTATTTAGTATTGTCATTGCTGTGAATAAAAAAACTATGCAAACGTTAATATCAACGATTATTGGAGCAGCCAGTAATGTAATTATAGCAAATCTTATAATTAGCAGGATTGGTTTGCAAGGCTCAAATATAGCATTGATGATAGGGTTTGCGGTAGCAGCGATTTGTAGATATGCGTTTTGCATAAAAGATATAAAACTTGATATAAGCATCAAATGTCTAGGAGTAATTGTAATAGAGATAATTGGTACGTTAATGGCATACGCAAGAAGCAGTATATATATACAATGCGCTGTATTAGTGTTTGTGGGAGGTGTTTGGTTAATCACTAACAGGCAAGAAATATATAAAATAATTCAGACTATAAAATCTAAAAGGCTATATTACACAAGGAGAAGATAATTTGATGAAGATTATGGCAAATCGTATGGATAGAGGCTTCTTCCGGTATCAGGAGGAGTTTGAGACAAAGGCTCTGGAGGTGCTCCGTTCCGGCTGGTATGTGCTGGGTAACGAGGTAAAGAGCTTTGAGGAAGAATTTGCGGCCTATACAGGCGGCAATCACTGCGTAGGTCTGGCAAGCGGCCTGGACGCGCTGTGGATTGCCTTCCGGCTGCTGGGGATCGGCAAAGGCGACGAGGTCATCGTCCAGGGCAATACCTACATTGCCAGCGTGATGGGAATTACCATGAACGGCGCCACTCCGGTTTTCGTAGAGCCGAATGCATATTACAACATTGATGTATCGAAGATTGAGGAGAAGATTACCGAGCGCACAAAAGCGATTCTGGTGGTTCATCTTTACGGTCAGGCCTCCAATATGGCAGAGGTGAAGAAGCTGACAGAAAAGTACAATCTGAAGCTGGTGGAGGACTGCGCCCAGTCCCATGGAGCCTGCTTCGACGGCCAGATGACCGGTACCTTCGGAGATGTGGGCTGCTTTTCCTTCTATCCCTCCAAGAACATCGGAGCCTTCGGCGACGGCGGCGGCGTGGTGGTAAAGGATGCGGGCCTGGCGGAGGATTTCCGTGTATTCCGCAATTACGGAAGCGAGAAGCGCTATTATAATAAAGTGGTCGGAGCCAATTCCCGTCTGGACGAGCTGCAGGCAGGACTTCTGCGTGTGCGTCTGCGCCATGTGGAGGAGTGCGAGGAGGAGCGCTGCCGGATCGCGGCCCGTTATCTGTCTGAGATCCATAACGACAAGCTGATTCTGCCGGAGGTGCAGCAGGGAGCGACCGCTGTATGGCATCAGTTTGTGGTAAGAAGCGAGGCGAGGGATAAGCTGATGCAGTATCTGGCAGAAAAGGAGATTGGAACGATTATCCATTATCCGATTCCGCCCCATCTGTCCGAGGCATATCAGTATCTGGGACATAAGAAGGGTGATCTGCCGATTACCGAGCAGTATGCTTCACAGGTGCTTTCCCTGCCCATGTACAATGGCATGACTGATGAAGAACAGAGTTATATTATTGGTATCATAAATCAATTTTAAATTCCCAATAGTGATGTTCGAAATTGTGTTTTGTCAGATAACTGTAGACAGATAATAAGATTTATATTTGATGGAACACATAAATCATTATCAGGTTTGGTTATGACGAGTGAAAAAATGTTTTCATAATATGATAAAACAGAAACTAACCGGATGTAAAAAAATGAAAAATATCAGAAAATTTGCCGTGTTATTTGTAAGATAAAGCAAATATGGCAATAGTGTAAAAGAAAGGAGGAGCACAGTAAAAAATACTGTGCAAAAAAAATGAACATTGCGTTATTAACAGCAGCTGGAAATGGAACAAGAATGCACCAGGATATACCAAAGCAATTTATTCATGTAGATAATAAACCAGTTATTATTTATACGATGGAAGCATTCCAAAATCATCCGGGAATTGATGAAATTGTAGTTGTAACACTGGAGTCGTGGACGGAAGTTTTAATGGCATATGCAAAGCAGTTCAACATTACAAAATTAAAGACAGTTGTTCCGGGAGGAAAGACAGGACAGGAATCAATCAGAAATGGCTTGGAAGCAATTAAGGATCGAATGGGTGAAAAAGATGTTATTATGATTCATGATGGAAATAGACCTATGGTTTCAGCAGAAGTAATTTCAGATAGCTTAGCTACGTATGCAAAATATGGAAATGCTGTTGCAGTTATTCCTTGTACAGAGGTAGTATTTGAGAGCGACAATAAGATTTCATCATGCGTATCAACAAACAGAGAAAAATTGTTTAGAACACAGACACCACATACTTACAATTTTTTCGATCTATACCATGCACATTTAGAGGCAGAAAAAAAGGGAATAGAAAATACAGCAGCGTCATGTATGTTGATGAAAGAACTGGGACGAGAAAGTTATTTTTCGAAAGGATCAGAAGAAAATTTGAAAATTACAACATTAGACGACCTAAAAATATTTAAAGCATTGTTACATACAAAACAGGAATCATGGATCAAGTAGAAAGAGGCTGTGTATGATTTACAGTAATACATATGAGCAGGACTTACTTAAAGCTCAAAAAAATATAAGAAATATTGAAGAATTAAACAATACAAAGGTCCTGATTACAGGAGCAACTGGGATGATAGGTTCTGCACTTGTTGATATCATAATGAATAAAAATCTTTATGATAACGATAAGGTTCAAGTATATGCAGCAGCAAGGAAAGAAGAATCATTAAAAAATAGATTCTTTGAATATATGGACAAAGAAGAATTTCATTTTATTTCATATGACGCAAATCAAGAATTTTGTTCAGAAATTCAATTTGATTATATAATTTGTGGAGCAAGTAATGCTAATCCGGCAAAATATGTGGAAGAACCTGTAGAGACAATGTTGACCAATATAAATGGGATAAATGGACTACTTCAACATGCAGTAAAGCAAAAAAAAGGAAGAGTATTATACATTTCTTCAAGCGAGGTGTATGGAAACAAAAAAGATAATATGCCATATTCGGAGAATGATTACGGGTACATTGATTTGTTGAATGCACGTGCATGCTATCCAATTTCAAAACAAGCAGGTGAGACCTTATGTATTGCATATGAAAAGGAATACAAGGTAGACACAGTAATTGTACGACCTGGTCATATTTATGGCCCAACGATGTCTGAAAGTGACACAAGAGCTTCGTCACAATTTCCCAAAGATATTTTGAATACAGGAATAATTAATATGAAAAGTAAAGGAGAGCAGATTAGGTCTTATTGTTATGTTTTGGATTGTGCATCTGCAATACTGACTGTATTGATAAATGGAATTTCAGGAGAGGCATATAATATTTCTAATAAAAATTCCATTGTAACTATAAAGGAAATGGCGGAGATGTTTACTGAAGCAGGGAAAGGCAAAATAGTATATAGTATACCATCAAATGCAGAGAAAGAAGGATATAATATGATGGTAAATTCAAGCCTGAAGTCAGATAAGCTCGAAAAATTAGGTTGGGAAGGGTTGTTTTCAATGAAAGAAGGGGCTGAGCATACAATTGCGATTCTTAAGGGAAAATGAGGGCATAGATGTCTTGAAAATAATGGTTATGTTAATGATTGATTTCTAAGTGAAGTTGAGGAAAGATTTCGTATATTAATGTATGATTAGAATTATTTTGAAATATGAAGAGAGCCCCGCCATCCGGCGGGGCTCTCTTCAACCCTACAATTTGAATTCTGCCATCAAAGTATCTCGATAAGCGGGATCTTCTGTAGCACGTTTGGCATCATTGATGCGGTTACAGCTAAGAAGCTTGTTGATGAGAGAAGACATTTTAGATAAAGCTTCCTGAGCTCCCTTTTGTACGCCGAGTTGTATACCAAGCTGTTTCTGAGCTTCCAACCTCCCAGCAAATAATTCTTCCAATGCTTCACACATAAGCTGTTCATCTCCTTCTTTTATAGAATTGGCGCGGATTACCGCATTTAAGAAGGTCTGATATAACGGGTCGTCCTCATGAGCTTTATAGGCCAGACCGAGCTGCTCAAGAGGCGTATCTTTCGTAAGGTGATTGGTCAGACAGGAATGAATCCTATATGTATATCATATAATCCGTCGATGTTTTTTCAATGAGAAATTTAAGAATGTGGAAATATGTGTGCGAAAAGGGCCGTCAGGTCCTTTTTTCGTGCGCGTTTTTATAAATTAAAATGTTATAATAAAGGAGATTGTAGTATGGCAACTTCAAAATTTTTTAAAGACAAAACCCTGATGATTACCGGAGGTACCGGTTCTTTTGGCTCTACCGTATTAAAGCATTTCCTGGATTCGGCTCTGAAGGAAATCCGTATCTTTTCCCGCGATGAGAAGAAGCAGGACGATATGCGGCATGAATTGCAGGCAAAGCATCCGGAACTGGCAGGCAAGGTAAAGTTTTATATCGGAGATGTGAGAAATATGCGTTCCGTACAGGACGCGATGCCCGGCGTAGACTATATTTTCCATGCGGCAGCCCTGAAGCAGGTGCCCTCCTGTGAGTTTTTCCCCATGGAGGCAGTCCGCACCAATGTGGAGGGTACCGATAATGTGCTTCACGCAGCCATTGACGCGGGGGTTCAGCGTATCGTGTGTCTGTCCACGGACAAGGCTGCTTATCCAATCAACGCCATGGGTATTTCCAAGGCTATGATGGAGAAGGTGATCGGAGCCAATGCCCGCGTGGCAGCAGGAAAAACCACGATTTGCTGTACCCGTTACGGGAATGTCATGTGCAGCCGCGGTTCGGTAATTCCGCTCTTTATCGATCAGATTAAGGCAGGTAATCCGCTGACCATCACAGATCCGAACATGACCCGTTTCCTGATGAATCTGGATGAGGCAGTGGCATTGGTTATGTTTGCTTTTGAGCATGGGGAACCGGGCGATCTCTTCGTACAGAAATCGGACGCCAGCACCATCGGAGATCTGGCGAAGGCGGTACAGCAGCTCTTTGGCGATACGGGTACGCATATCATTGGAACACGCCATGGAGAGAAGCTGTTTGAGACACTGATGACCAATGAGGAGTGCATGCGCAGCGTGGACATGGGCGATTATTACCGGGTACTTCCGGACGGCAGGGATCTGAATTATGATAAGTTCTTTGTAAAGGGACAGGTTCAGACCATGGCAAATGAAGCTTATACCAGCCACAATACGCAGCGCCTGGATGTGGAGGGAACCGTAAGGAAGATTCTGACTACGGACTATGTAAAGGAAGCTCTTGAAAATTGGAAGAAATAGGAGAGAGATGAGATGAAGGTTTTAGTAACTGGCGCAGCTGGTTTTGTAGGTAAGAATCTGGTTGCGTCCTTGAAAAATATCCGGGATGGAAAGGACCGTACCCGCCCGGAGTTGAGTGTGGATGAGATTTATGAATATGATATCCAGACGGATCCGGCACTCCTGGAGGAATATTGCGCGAAGGCGGATTTTGTGTTCAACCTGGCCGGTGTGAACCGGCCGAAGGACAATGCGGAGTTTATGGCGGGAAATTTCGGTTTTGCCACGACCCTGCTGGAAACCCTGAAAAAGCATGGGAACACCTGTCCGGTGATGCTTTCTTCGTCGATTCAGGCTACGCTTCTGGGCCGTTATGCAGGCTCTGATTATGGAAAGTCGAAGCTGGCCGGGGAAGAATTGTTTTTCAGCTATGGGTCGGAAACCGGGGCGAAGGTGCTGGTGTATCGTTTCCCCAATCTCTTTGGAAAATGGTGCCGTCCCAACTATAATTCCGCAGTAGCCACTTTCTGTAATAATATAGCTAACGATCTGCCGATCCAGGTCAGCGATCCGAAAGTAGAGCTGGAGCTTCTGTACATTGACGATTTGGTGACAGAGATGCTGGATGCGCTGGAAGGAAGGGAGCATCACTGTGAATTCGATGGTGTGGACGCAGTGGAACGGACAGAGGGACGGTATTGCTTTGCTCCGACGACCCATAAGGTGACGCTGGGGGAGATCGTGGAGCTCTTGAAGAGCTTTCAGTTGCAGCCCCAGTCGCTGATGCTGCCGGAGATTCCGCAGGCTTCCTTCGTGAAGAAGCTGTATTCGACGTACCTGTCTTATTTACCGGAGGAGAAAACGAAAATTCCGTTGAAGATGAACTGTGACGCCAGAGGCAGCTTTACAGAGCTTTTAAAGACAGAGAAATGCGGACAGTTTTCTGTGAATATCAGTAAGCCGGGAATTACGAAGGGACAGCACTGGCATCATTCCAAGTGGGAGTTTTTTATCGTAGTATCGGGACATGGGCTGATTCAGGAGCGTAAAATCGGCGTGGATGAAAACGGACAGCCCTATCCGGTACGGAATTTTGAAGTGTCCGGGGAGAAGATTGAGGCAGTGCATATGCTGCCGGGATATACTCACAATATTATCAACTTGTCGGAGACAGAGAACCTGGTGACAGTCATGTGGGCCAATGAATCCTTTGATCCGGAGCATCCGGATACTTTTTTTGAACCTGTGGAGGAAAAAGCGTAATGGAGATCAGAACGGATTATTCCGATGTGCATTTTAAGGAAAACGGGAAGCTGAAGCTTCTGATTATTGTGGGGACCAGGCCGGAGATTATCCGTCTGGCGGCTGTGATTAACAAGTGCCGGAAGTATTTTGATGTGGTTCTGGCCCATACGGGACAGAATTATGATTACAATCTGAATGGCATTTTCTTTGAAAACCTGAAGATTGCCAGTCCGGAGGTTTATATGGATGCAGTTGGCGATGATCTGGGCGCGACGGTTGGGAATATTATCAACTGTTCTTATAAGCTGATGAATCAGATCAGGCCGGATGCGCTTTTGATCCTGGGCGACACCAACAGCTGCCTGTCTGCCATTGCGGCGAAGCGCCTGCATATCCCGATTTTTCACATGGAAGCAGGAAACCGCTGTAAGGATGAATGTCTACCGGAGGAGACGAACCGGAGAATCGTGGATATCATTTCCGACGTGAATCTTGCTTATTCAGAGCACGCCAGAAAGTATCTTCATGAGTGCGGGCTGCCGAAGGAGCGGGTCTATGTGACGGGTTCTCCTATGGCGGAGGTATTGCACCAGAATCTGGCTGAGATTGAGAAGTCGGATATTTTGGAGAAGCTGGGCCTGGAACCGCAGAAGTATATCCTGCTGTCTGCCCACAGGGAGGAGAATATTGATACAGAGAAGAATTTCCTTTCCCTGTTTACAGCTATCAACAGGCTGGCTGAGAAATACGATATGCCGATTCTCTATTCCTGTCATCCCCGTTCCAGAAAACGTCTGGAGGCCAGTGGTTTCCAGCTGGATAAGCGGGTGATTCAGCATGAGCCGCTGGGCTTCCATGATTATAATCATCTGCAGATGAACGCTTTTGCGGTGGTATCGGACAGCGGCACCCTGCCGGAGGAGAGCAGCTTTTTTACTTCTGTAGGACGTCCGTTTCCGGCGGTCTGCATCCGTACCAGTACAGAGCGTCCGGAGGCTCTGGATAAGGCCTGCTTTATTCTGGCCGGTATTGATGAAAAGAGCCTTCTGCAGGCGGTGGATACAGCGGTAGAACTGAATCAGGAGCATGATTACGGTATTCCGGTTCCGGATTATGTGGAAGAAAATGTAAGTACAAAGGTTGTGAAGATTATTCAGAGCTACACGGGAGTCGTGGATAAGATGGTCTGGAGAAAATCGTAAGACGGAAAACATATATAACCCGAAACGCTCACAAAAAAACTGTTAAAATATTGACAATCTCACCTGCCAGCGTTAAAATACTCCTTGGAAAGATAACAGATCAACGCTGCAGGCCGTATGGTGATGCTGCTATCTGGTAACTATAAATGGAAAGCAATCATATGACAGGAGGATTTTTATCATGGCAAAGATTTTGACAAGCCCCGGCAAGTATGTACAGGGAGCAGGCGAACTGAAGAAGCTTGGTACCTACGCAAAGACCTATGGAAAGAAGGCTCTGGTGCTGGTGACAGCGTCCGGTCATAAGAGACTGGGAACGATCCTGGAGGATTCATTCCGGGATTCCGGCTGCGAACCGGTTCTGGATTATTTCAACGGAGAGTGCAGCAAGACAGAGATCAACCGTCTGATGGAGGTAATGAAGAAGAACGGCTGCGACCTGGTGATTGGCGTCGGCGGCGGTAAGATTCTGGATACAGCCAAGGCGGTAGCTTATTATGAGAAGGCGCCGGTGCTGATCTGCCCGACCATCGCGTCCACAGACGCTCCCTGCAGCGCACTGTCTGTGATTTATACGGACGCAGGGGTATTTGAGGAGTATCTGTTCCTTCCGGCGAACCCGAATATGGTTCTGATGGATACGGAAATCATCGCCAAGTCCCCGGTTCGTCTGACCGTGTCCGGTATGGGCGACGCGCTGGCGACGTATTTTGAGGCGCGTGCCTGCAAGACCAGCGGGGCAATGACCTGCGCAGGCGGCAAGGTGACGGGAGCGGCGATGGCTCTGGCTAAGCTGTGCTTTGATACCCTGATGGATGAGGGCGTAAAGGCGAAGCTGGCTCTGGAGGCGGGAGCCTGCACCGAGGCAGTAGAGAAGGTGATCGAGGCCAATACCCTGCTCAGCGGCATCGGTTTCGAGAGCGGCGGTCTGGCCGGAGCCCACGCTATCCACAACGGCTTTACCGTTCTGGAGGAGTGCCATCATATGTACCATGGCGAGAAGGTTGCCTTCGGTACCATTACCCAGCTGGTGCTGGAGAATATTCCGGCAGACGAGCTGGAGGATATCATCGACTGGTGTATCGAGCTGGGTCTGCCTGTGACCCTGAAGGAGCTTGGAATTGAGAATCCCACGAAGGAGAAGCTGATGGCGGTTGCCGAGGCTGCCTGCGCGGAAAATGATACTCTGCACAATATGCCCTTTGAGGTAACGCCGGAGTCCGTTTATGCGGCTATCCTGGCTGCAGACCGGTACGGAAAATATTTCCTTGGCGAAGCATAAAACCAAAAACATTTCAGAAGCCGGCGTCTTCTTCCGAAAAAGGAAAAGGCGGCGGCTTTTTTTGACTGTTTTTATAAGAAAGTGGGGAAAAAATCCATTAGAATAAGTAATAATCGGGGCCGGATCCGTTCTTGCAATTCAAAAAATCATGGTTTATACTTTCTTACGTACTAAATGACAAGAAGCCAGGACAGCGGGAGGTACCTTATGAATAATGAGATGATCCATGAACAATACGAAGAAGAGGAGAAGCTGCGGGAGGAATGCGGCGTATTCGGAATCTATGATTTCGACGGCAACGACGTAGCCTCTACGATTTATTACGGCTTATTTGCCCTGCAGCACAGAGGACAGGAGAGCTGCGGTATCGCGGTCAGCGATACGAAGGGACCCAAAGGCGTGGTGAAGAGCCATAAGGGCATGGGACTGGTAAATGAAGTGTTTGCTCCGGAGCAGCTGGACGCCCTGAAGGGCGATATCGGCGTGGGACACACCCGTTACAGTACGGCTGGCAGCAGCACCCGGGAGAACGCCCAGCCCCTGGTATTGAATTATGTAAAAGGAACCTTAGGGTTAGCCCACAACGGCAACTTGGTCAATGCGCCGGAGCTTCGGCGGGAGCTGGAGTATACGGGAGCGATTTTCCAGACGACCATTGATTCTGAGGTGATTGCCTACCATATCGCCAGAGAGCGGATTCATTCCGCCAGCGTGGAGGAGGCGGTGTCCCGGGCTATGGACAAGATTAAGGGAGCCTATTCCCTGATTGTCATGTCCCCCAGAAAGCTGATCGGGGCGAGAGACCCCTACGGCTTCCGGCCCCTGTGTATCGGCAAGCGTGACAACGCTTATATCCTGGCCAGCGAGACCTGCGCCCTGGATACCATCGGTGCCACGTTTGTGCGGGACGTGGAGCCCGGCGAGATCGTGACCATTACGCCGGGAAAGGGCGTGGAATCCGACCGGAGCCATTGCCTGCCCAAGGATCAGGAGGCCCGCTGTATCTTTGAATATATTTATTTCGCCCGGCCGGATACCCATTTCGACGGTGTCAGCGTCTATCAGGCGCGGATTCGTTCGGGAAGATTCCTGGCTATGGACAGCCCGGTGGAGGCAGATCTGGTAGTGGGTGTGCCCGAGTCTGGCAATGCGGCGGCCCTGGGATATTCCCTGCAGTCCGGAATTCCCTACGGAACTGCTTTTGTAAAGAATGGCTATGTGGGACGAACCTTTATCAAGCCGGGACAGAGCAGCCGGGAATCCAGCGTCCGGGTAAAGCTGAATGTGCTCCGGGAGGCGGTGAACGGCAAGAGGGTTATCATGATCGATGATTCCATCGTCCGGGGCACCACCAGCGACCGGATCGTGAAGATGCTCCGGGAGGCGGGAGCCCGAGAGGTTCATATGCGCGTCAGCTCTCCGCCCTTCCTGCACCCCTGCTACTTCGGTACGGACGTACCGGCAGAGGATCAGCTGATTGCCCACAACCGGACAGTGGAGGAGGTGTGCCGTCTTATCGGAGCCGATTCCCTGGCTTATCTGCGCAAGGAGCGTCTGGGCGAGATGGTCGGGGGGCTTGGACACTGTACGGCCTGCTTTACCGGGAAGTATCCCATTGCGCCGCCCACCGAGGATATCCGCGGCAGCTTTGAAAAATAGGATTGAGATATAGCTCTAAATATAGTAGAATGAAAGAAGAGCGGCTTCTATCAGAAAGGCTTCCCCTTTTTTAGAAGCAAAAAGATCAATAAGAGGAGAGAATACCATGAGTACAAACAGATACGTAAGCCCTTTATCTGAGCGTTACGCCAGCAAGGAGATGCAGTACATCTTTTCCCCGGATAAGAAGTTCCGCACCTGGAGAAAGCTGTGGATTGCCCTGGCGGAGACAGAGATGGAGCTGGGCCTGCCCATTACCCAGGAGCAGATCGACGAGCTGAAGGCTCATCAGGACGATATCAATTACGATGTGGCGAAGGCACGGGAGAAGGAGGTCCGCCACGACGTTATGTCCCATGTATACGCATACGGCTGCCAGTGTCCGAAGGCCAAGGGCATTATCCATCTGGGAGCAACCTCCTGCTACGTAGGAGACAATACAGACATCATTGTCATGACCGAGGCCCTGAAGCTGGTTCATAAGAAGCTGGTGAATGTGTTAAATGAGCTGGCAGATTTCGCGGATAAGTATAAGGATCTGCCGACCCTGGCGTTTACCCATTTCCAGCCGGCACAGCCGACCACCGTCGGAAAGCGCGCTACCCTGTGGCTGCAGGAGTTCTGCCTGGATCTGGAGGATCTGGAGCATGTGATTTCCACCATGAAGCTTCTGGGATCCAAGGGAACCACAGGTACCCAGGCCAGCTTCAAGGAGCTCTTTGAGGGCGACGAGGAGAAGATTAATAAAATTGATCCCATGATTGCGGAGAAGATGGGCTTTAAGGAGTGCTATCCGGTATCCGGACAGACCTATTCCCGTAAGGTAGATACCCGTGTGCTGAACGTACTGGCGGGAATTGCGGCCAGCGCCCACAAGATGTCCAACGATATCCGTCTCTTACAGCACCTGAAGGAGGTAGAGGAGCCCTTTGAGAAATCCCAGATTGGATCCTCTGCTATGGCGTACAAGCGGAATCCCATGCGCAGCGAGCGTATCGCTTCCCTGTCCCGCTATGTGATCGTGGACGCCCTGAATCCGGCTATCACCAGCGCGACCCAGTGGTTTGAGAGAACCCTGGACGATTCCGCCAACAAGCGTCTGTCCATTCCCGAGGGCTTCCTGGCCATCGACGGTATCCTGGATCTGTGCCTGAACGTGGTAGACGGTCTGGTGGTATACCCGAAGGTTATCCGGAAGCACATGATGGCAGAGCTGCCCTTCATGGCGACAGAGAATATTATGATGGATGCGGTAAAGGCAGGCGGCGACCGTCAGGAGCTGCATGAGCGTATCCGTGAGCTTTCCATGGAAGCAGGCAGAAACGTGAAGGTAAACGGTCAGGAGAATAACCTGTTGGAGCTGATTGCAGCAGATCCGGCCTTCGGACTTTCCCTGGAGGATCTGAAGAAGACCATGGAGCCCTCCCGTTACGTGGGACGCGCCCCGGAGCAGGTAGACGCCTTCCTTTCCCAGGTGGTTCGTCCGATTCTTGCGAAATACAGTGATATTCTGGGAGAAAAAGCGGAAATTAACGTATAAACCCCTTGCATTTACTGAGAAAATGTGATACATTGATATAGAATAAATGCGCGGCCGAAAAGAGTGAACGAAAGTTCACTCTTTGTTTTTGAAGAAAAGCATGCAACAGACCGCCCCAGGTGAAAGGAAAGATATGACAAAAAGAGAAGAGTATGAACAGAAGACGGAGCAGCTCCTCTTACCCATCATCGAGAAGAATAACTTCGAACTGGTGGACGTGGAGTATGTAAAGGAAGCCGGGAACTGGTATCTGCGCGCTTATATCGATAAGCCGGGCGGAATCACGGTGGATGACTGTGAGGTTGTGAACCGGGAGCTTGGCGATCTGCTGGACCGGGACGATTTCATCGATGACTCCTATATTCTGGAGGTCAGTTCCCCGGGATTGGGCCGGCCGCTGAAGAAAGAGCGGGATTTTGTCCGGAGCGAGGGCGAAGAGGTGGAGATCCGCACTTATCGCATGGTTGAGAAGCAGAAGGAATTCCGGGGTTTTTTGAAGGCCTGGGATAAGGACACCGTAACGATTGAGCAGGAGGACGGACAGGAGCGGGTATTTGACCGCGACAACATTGCGCTGATTCGTCTGGCTTTTGACTTTTGATTCGCGGAATCACCCGCAGAATCCCATAAACGTATAAAATATCAGGAGGAAAGAAAAGAATGAACACAGAACTGCTGGAAGCGCTGGAGCTTTTGGAGAAGGAAAAGGATATCAGCAAGGAGACCATGCTGGAGGCCATCGAGAATTCTCTGCTGAAAGCCTGCGAGGCGCACTTTGGCAAAGCCGATAACATCAAGGTGAATATCGACCCGGTAACCTGCCAGTTTTCCGTGCTTGCGGAGAAGAAGGTAGTAGAGAATGTGGAGGACGATACCACGGAGATCAGCCTGGCCAACGCCAAGATGATCGACCCGAAGTATGAGCTGGGCGATGTGGTAAATGTGGAGGTGAAGTCCAAGGAGTTCGGACGTATCGCCACACAGAACGCGAAGAACGTGATCCTGCAGAAGATCCGCGAGGAGGAGCGTAAGGTTCTGTTTAACCAGTATTACAGCATGGAGAAGGAGGTTGTGACCGGAGTTGTCCAGAGATACTTAGGCCGCAACGTCAGCGTAAACCTGGGTAAAGTAGACGCGATTCTCAATGAAAATGAGATGGTAAGGGGCGAGGTATTTAAGCCCACCGAGCGTATCAAGGTCTATATCCTGGAAGTAAAGGATACCACCAAGGGACCGCGGATTCTGCTGTCCAGAACGCATCCGGAGCTGGTAAAGCGTCTGTTTGAGTCTGAGGTAACCGAGGTACGGGACGGTATCGTAGAGATTAAATGTATCGCCCGCGAGGCAGGATCCAGAACCAAGATTGCCGTATGGTCCAACGATCCGGACGTAGATCCGGTAGGCGCCTGCGTCGGCATGAACGGAGCCCGCGTCAACGCCATTGTCAATGAGCTGCGGGGCGAGAAGATTGATATCATCAACTGGAATGAGAACCCGGCGCTTCTGATTGAGAACGCGCTGAGCCCGGCGAAGGTAATCGCTGTCCTGGCAGATCCCGAGGATAAGACGGCCAAGGTGGTTGTTCCGGATTATCAGCTGTCCCTGGCTATCGGTAAGGAAGGCCAGAACGCAAGACTGGCAGCGAGACTGACCGGCTTCAAGATCGACATTAAGAGTGAGACCCAGGCAAGAGAGATCGAGGGCTGGCTGGACGTAGACGAGGAGTATGAGGAGTACGAGGATTTCGAGGAGTATAAGGAATCCCAGGCTCAGGAAGAGGCAGAAGCAGCAGAAGCGGCAGAGGCTGCGGAAGGCGAAGCCGTGACAGAGGAAGAGAGTCAGGATGAATAAAAAAGTACCCATGCGCCAGTGTGTCGGCTGTCAGGAGATGAAGAGCAAGAAAGAGCTGCTCCGGGTCCTTAGGACCGCGAAGGATGAGATTGTACTGGACGCCACAGGCCGGAAGAACGGCCGGGGCGCGTACCTTTGCTTTTCCAGGGAATGCCTGGCAAAGGCCAGAAAGAATAAGGGCCTGGAGCGTTCTCTGAAGATGAATATTCCTCCCGCCGTATATGACAGCCTGGAAAAGGAGTTGGATGAGCTTGGCACAGAATAGAGTATTATCCCTGATAAGCCTGGCCCAGAAGGCAGGAAAGACCGCCAGCGGCGAATTCGCCACCGAGCACGCGGTCAAGGCCGGAAAGGCGGCGCTTGTCATTGTGTCGGATGAATCGTCCGATAATACAAAGAAAAAGTTCCAAAATATGTGTGACTACTACGAAGTACCCGTGTATTTCTATGGTGGAAAGGAAGAGCTGGGTCACGCGATGGGAAAGGAATTCCGCGCGTCTCTGGCGATTCTGGATGAGGGACTTGCAAAGAGTATAGAGAAAAATCTAAAACTTTAACGGAGGTAGAGATTTTGGAGGGAAACAGCCATATGAATACAAATGGAGAAGAACAACAGGAAGTAAAGAAGAAGAAAAAAATCATTGCTGTATACAATACCCACAACAGTAAGACAGGAATCAAGGATCCGAGAGCTGAAAAGAAGCAGGCAGCCAAGACCGCTCCGGCGCGTCCGGCAGCAAAGCCCACGGCAGCTCCCGCGAAGCCTGCGGCAGCGCCTGTGAAGCCTGCGGCAACTACTGCTGCAGCTCCCCAGCCGGAGGTAAAACCGGCTCCGGCAGCAGCACCGGCAGCTCCCCAGACCCGTCCCCAGAACCGCGACGGTCAGAGAAGAGACGGCCAGGGCGGCTATCAGAACCGTGACGGCCAGAGAAGAGACGGCCAGGGCGGCTATCAGAACCGTGACGGTCAGAGAAGAGATGGCCAGGGCGGCTATCAGAACCGTGACGGCCAGAGAGGCGGCTACCAGAACCGCGACGGCCAGAGAAGAGACGGCCAGGGCGGTTACCAGAACCGCGACGGTCAGAGAAGAGACGGTCAGGGCGGCTATCAGAACCGTGACGGCCAGAGAAGAGATGGTCAGGGCGGCTATCAGAACCGTGACGGCCAGAGAGGCGGCTACCAGAACCGCGACGGTCAGAACAGAGGAGGCCAGGGAAGAGACAATCGCCGTTCTTCTTCCATGGATATCCCGGCAGCGCCTACAGAGCTTCGCAAGACCGAGAACCGCAGAGCGGAGAATAGAAACCGGAATGATGATACGAAGAAAGACAAGAACACCAAGTTCAATGATAACTGGAACGGTAAGCCGTCTCAGGGCGGACGTCGTCCGAACCAGGGAGGCAATCGCCCGAATCAGAAGGGCGGCAAGGGAGGCAAGGGCGCTGTGCAGAATCATCAGCCGGCACCGGCACCCAAGAAGGAAGACAACACACCTAAGGTAATCGAGCTTCCGGAGATGATCAGCATCCATGATCTGGCGGAGAAGATGAAGATTCAGCCGTCTGTGATCATCAAGAAGCTGTTCCTGGAGGGCAAGATGGTAACCGTAAACTCTGAGCTGGATTTCGAGGCAGCAGGCGAGCTGGCTATGGAGATGAACTTTGATCCGGTTCCGGAGGAGAAAGAGGACGTTATCGCGAAGATGCTGGAGGATACAGAGGACAGCGAGGAGACCCTGGTTTCCCGTCCGCCGGTAGTCTGCGTTATGGGTCATGTAGACCATGGTAAGACTTCCCTTCTGGACGCGATCCGTGATACCCATGTCATCGACCGGGAGGCAGGCGGCATTACCCAGCACATCGGTGCTTACGTGGTCAGCATCAACGGCCAGAAGATTACCTTCCTGGATACACCGGGACATGAGGCGTTCACTGCCATGCGTATGCGTGGAGCTAACTCCACTGATATTGCCATCCTGGTAGTGGCAGCCGACGACGGTGTAATGCCCCAGACCATCGAGGCCATCAACCATGCCAAGGCCGCAGGCATCGAGATCATCGTTGCCATCAATAAGATCGATAAGCCCAGCGCTAATATCGAGCGTGTAAAGCAGGAGCTGACCGAGTACGAACTGATCCCCGAGGACTGGGGCGGCAGCACCATCTTCTGTCCGGTATCTGCTCATACCCATGAGGGTATCGACAACCTGCTGGAGATGATTCTTCTGACCAGCGAGGTTCTGGAGCTGAAAGCCAACCCGAACCGCCGCGCGAGAGGTCTGGTCATCGAGGCAGAGCTTGACAAGGGTAAGGGCCCGGTTGCTACCGTACTGGTACAGAAGGGTACCCTGCATGTGGGCGACCCCATTGCCGTAGGATCCTGCCATGGTAAGGTCCGCGCCATGATGGACGACAACGGCCGTCGTGTGAAGGAGGCAGGTCCCTCCAAGCCCGTTGAGATTCTGGGTCTGAACGACGTACCGAACGCCGGAGAGATCTTCGTATCTCCGGAGACAGATAAAGAGGCAAGAGCTTTTGCCGAGACCTATGTAAAGGAAAGCAGAGAGAAGCTGATCGAGGATACTAAGCTGAAGATGTCTCTGGACGATCTGTATTCCCAGATTCAGTCCGGCAGCTTAAAGGAGCTGAATATCATCGTAAAGGCCGATGTACAGGGTTCTGTGGAGGCTGTAAAGCAGAGTCTCCTGAAGCTTTCCAACGAAGAGGTTGTAGTAAAGATTATCCATGGCGGCGTAGGCGCTATCAACGAGTCCGACGTGAGCCTGGCGGCAGCGTCCAATGCGATCATCATCGGCTTCAATGTGCGTCCTGACGCCACAGCCAAGGAAACCGCGGAACGCGAGAAGGTGGATCTGCGTCTGTACCGTGTCATCTACGACGCGATCAACGACGTGGAAGCAGCCATGAAGGGTATGCTGGATCCGATCTTCGAGGAGAAGGTCATCGGTCACGCAGAGGTACGCCAGATCTTCAAGGCCTCCGGCGTGGGCAATATCGCAGGCTCCTATGTACTGGACGGTGTATTCCAGAGAGGCTGCAAGTGCCGTATCACCCGCGAGGGCGAGCAGATCTTTGAGGGCCCGCTGGCTTCCCTGAAGCGTTTCAAGGACGATGTGAAGGAAGTAAAGGCTGGCTACGAGTGCGGTCTGGTCTTCGAGAAGTTCAACGACATCAAGGAGCTGGATATCGTAGAGGCTTACACCATGGTAGAGGTGCCCAGATAGGCACAAGCTGAGGTGAATGATAGATGAGAAAGAACAGTATTAAGAATACAAGAATCAACGGCGAGGTACGCCGGGAGCTGAGTAATATCATTTTAAATGAGATCAAGGACCCGCGTATCTGCCCCATGACTTCGGTCGTAGAGGTGGAGGTTGCTCCGGACCTGAAGACTGCAAAGGCCTATATCAGTGTCTTGGGCGACGCCGAGGCCCAGAAGGATACCCTGGCGGGCCTTAAGAGCGCGGAGGGCTATATCCGCCGCGCCCTGGCCAAGTCCATCAACCTTCGCAATACGCCGGAGATCCGTTTTGTTATGGATCAGTCCATCGAGTATGGCGTCCATATGTCTAAGCTTATTGATGATGTAAATCAGGGCAGCAGTAAAGAAGAGGATGAAGAGGATGATCAGACTTAAGGATGAGCTGGCAAATGTGAAAACCGTGGCGATTGCCGGACATATCCGTCCGGACGGGGACTGTGTGGGTTCCTGTCTGGGCGTGTGGAACTATCTCCGGGAGCACTATCCGGAGATTGAGGCAGACGTATACCTGGAGCAGGTAGTTCCCAAGTTCCGCTTCCTGAACGGGGCGGATCAGGTGAAGACGGACTGCAGCGCAGAGAAAACCTACGATTTGTTCCTTTCCCTGGACGCCAGTGATAAGGAGCGGCTGGGAGCGGCTGTGAAATATCTGGATACGGCAAAGCATACGGTATGTATCGATCATCATATTACCAACGGGGGCTTTGCGGAGGTAAACTGGATTGTAGCTGACGCCAGCAGTACGTCGGAGCTGGTATGGAAAACCATGGAAGAGGAAAAGATTTCCAAACATACGGCGGAGGCGCTGTATATGGGCATTGCCCATGACACCGGCGTCTTCCAGTATTCCAACACCTCGCCCGAGACCATGCAGATAGCGGGAAGTCTCATTGCCAAGGGCATTGATTTCAGCCGCATCGTGGACGATACCTTCAATAAGAAGACTTATGTCCAGAATCAGATTCTGGGCCGGGCGCTGGTAGAGAGTATTCTCCTGCTGGACGGTCGGGTGATTGCAGGGCGGCTTCGGGAAAAGGACATGGAATTCTACGGAGCTACTCCGGCAGATCTGGATGGCATCGTCAGCCAGCTTCAGGTCACCGAGGGCGTGGAGGTAGCTATTTTCCTCTATGAGACAGGCAACCACGAGTATAAGGTCAGTCTCCGTTCCAACGGGCCGGTGGATGTGAGTGCGATCTGCGCTTACTTTGGCGGCGGCGGACATGTGAAGGCGGCCGGCTGTACCATGCATGGTACGATTTACGATGTAATCAACAATCTGACCCTGCATATTGAGCAGCAGCTCAACCAAACACAGGATATATAAACGAACATGAATGGTGTAATCAACGTCTATAAAGAAGCGGGCTTCACCTCCCACGATGTGGTGGCGAAGCTCCGCGGAATTGTAAAACAGAAAAAGATAGGCCATACGGGAACTCTCGATCCGGATGCGGAGGGAGTTCTTCCTGTATGTCTGGGAAATGCCACAAAGCTCTGCGGACTTCTGACAGAAAAGGAGAAGACGTACAGAGCCGTTCTTTTGCTGGGACAGACCACCGATACCCAGGATACCTCGGGAAAGGTGCTGACAGAGGCGGCTGTGACGGCGAATGAGGCAGAGGTGCGTGAGGCGATCGTAAGCTTCCTTGGGGATTACGATCAGATCCCGCCGATGTATTCGGCTCTGAAGGTCAATGGCAAAAAGCTCTACGAGCTGGCCCGGGAGGGCAAAGAGGTGGAGCGGCAGGCCAGACGGGTGCGGATTCTGGAGATAGAGATTCAGGAGATCCGTCTGCCGGAGGTTACGTTTACGGTGACCTGCAGCAGCGGCACCTATATCCGGACCCTCTGTCAGGATATAGGAGAGAAGCTGGGCTGCGGCGGCTGTATGAAAAGTCTGCTGCGGACTCAGGTAGATCGGTTCGGGCTTTCCGAGAGTTATAAGCTTTCCGAGCTGGAGGAGCTGATGCGCGGGGGACGGATCGAAGAGGTGCTGCTTCCGGTGGATCAGGTGTTCGCGGCCTGCCCGGCTGTGAGGATCCGCCCGGAGAGCGACCGGCTGATTCAGAACGGCAATCCCTTTACCCGGGAGGATGTTGCGGAGCATACCGGAGAGATTCCGGCAGAGGGGACAGAGCTTGAGCGGACCTGCGTTCGTGTATACAATTCCCGGGGCGGCTTTATGGGCCTGTACCGGCGGGAGCAGGGCGGGAAGCGCTATAAGCCAGAGAAAATGTTTTTAGGATAAGGACTTACGATGAGAGTAATAACCGGAACGACAGAATTTGAGATCACGGAGCCCACGGCCATTTCCCTGGGAAAATTTGACGGGCTTCATATGGGTCATCAGCTTCTGGTGGAACGCATTTTAAAAAAGAAGAAGGAGGGCTTAAAAAGCCTGATTTTTACCTTTGATTTCGGAGACCGGCCCCAGCTTCTGCTTCCGGAGGAGCGCAGAGCCCTTCTGGAAAAATGGGGCGTGGATTACCTGGTGGAATGTCCTTTCGTGGAAGAACTGATTCACATGGAGGCAGAGGATTTTGTCCGGGAGATTCTGGTCAGACGGCTGCATGTAAAGTATCTGGCCGTGGGAACGGATTTCCATTTCGGGCACAACCGGAAGGGCAGCTATCAGCTTCTCCTGGATATGCAGGAGGAGTGCGGTTTTCAGGTGGAAGTGATAGAGAAGGCCTGCTACGGCGGCGAGGAGATCAGCAGCACCCGGATCCGGAAGGAGCTGGAGCGGGGCAATATGGAACTGGTCAACCAGCTTCTGGGCTATACCTTTTCCGTCACCGGAGAGGTGCTGTACGGACATCAGATAGGACGGACCTTAGGGCTTCCTACGGTCAATCAGCAGCCGGAGCTTACAAAGCTATTGCCCCCAAACGGCGTCTACGCCACCCGGACGAAAATTGCCGGCGAGATCTTCGAGGGGATCACCAATATCGGCTACAAGCCTACCATTGGCGGAGAGACCCGGCCGGGTGTGGAGACTTTCCTGTTTGATCTGGACCGGAACCTGTACGGGGAAATCCTGACTGTGAGCTTCTACGGCTATGAGCGTCCGGAGCAGAAATTTGATTCGCTGGAGGCTCTGAAGGAGCGGATTCAGCTGGATGTGATCTGGGGCAGAGAATATTTTGCCGGAGTATAAAATATGAGACTTTTTTATTATTTGATAGCAGCACCTGCATTATTTCTTCTGCGGGTGCTGTTCTGGCCTTTCCGGACAGTTTTGCGCTGTGCCGGATGGCTGCACCGCTGGAGAAAAGAACGGAGACGGTTCCGCCGGGCCGATTACGACGACATGGACGGCTGGGAATTTGAGGAATATGTGGGAGAGCTTCTGGTAAAGGACGGCTATATCCATGTGGAGGTCACCCGGGGAAGCGGGGATCAGGGCGTGGACGTGCTGGCGGAGCGGGATGGGGTTTCCTACGCGATTCAGTGTAAGCATTACCAGGCGAAGATCAGCAATAAAGCAGTTCAGGAGGCCTATGCAGGAGCAGAGTTTTACGGCTGCGACGTGCCGGTGGTGGTCACCAACAGCTATTTCACCCCGTCTGCAGAGGAGCTGGCGGACGAAATCGGCGTGGAACTGTGGGATCGGGAGGAACTGAACCGTATGGTAAAAAAATCCACAAAATCCCGCAAAAATAACCGAAAAAACAGAAGAATGGCTTGACAAATCCGTGGGATTGATATAAAGTGTAAAAGGTTCTTAACATTTTTGTAATAATTCAAAATCTGACGGAGGATTTTATGTTTCGAAGATATAAAGCAGGATTTATGATAGGAGCGATTCTGATGGCGATGACCGGCATGCAGGTGCAGGCCGCGCCGCTTAGCGGAAGCCTGGGAGAAGGAATCGCGACGAATTTTGATCAGACCACGGATACGGAGGAGCAGACTCAGGCCACCGCAGAGGTGGTATGGACCGGAACTCCCCTGGAGGGCTATGTAAATATTGCCATCGCCAGAGTGGAGGACAGCCTGAATATCCGCCAGAGCGCGGATGGCGATAGCTCCCTGGTGGGAAAGCTTCGTAAAAACGGCGCCTGCGAGGTGCTGGATATGGACGGAGAGTGGGCTCATATCAAGTCCGGCGAGGTAGAGGGGTACGTGAAAGCGGAATACCTGTACACCGGACAGGAAGCTATCGATCTGGCCTTTGATCTGGGACAGACTATGGCGAAGGTAAATACCGATTCCCTTTATGTGCGCATGGAGCCCAGCACAGACGCGGATTACTGGACCAAGGTTCCGGCGGGTGAAGAGCTGCAGGTACTCGAGGATCAGGGAGACTGGATTAAGGTAGATATCGACGGCGAGGACGGCTATGTGGCCTCTGAGTACGTGGATGTGAAAAGCGAGCTGGATACGGCTATGACCCTGTCTGAGGCGCTGTACGGCGAGGGCGTTACCGACGTGCGGATTGCCATCTGTGATTTTGCCAAGCAGTATGTGGGCAACCGCTACGTATGGGGCGGCACCAGCCTGACCAAGGGAGCGGACTGCTCCGGCTTTACCCTGGCGGTATACCGGAATTTCGGCGTTTCCCTGCCCCATTCCTCCAGAGCCCAGGCCAACTGCGGAACGAAGATCAAGGTGGGAGATGTGAAGCCGGGCGATCTGATTTTCTACGGCAGCGGCAAGCGTATCAACCATGTGGCCATGTACATTGGCGGCGGCCGGGTCGTACATGCCAGCAACGCGAGAACCGGTATCACCATTTCCAATATGTACTACAGAAGCCCGGTGAGCGCGGCGCGGATCCTGAAGGACTGATTTTGAAAAATCACCCTTGACACCATAAAACCCCTATGGTATCTTATTATAGTATGAGTTTGCTGGTATCCGGTTATTGGACACTCCGACCATTGCTTGATACCCAGCGTATAAAAAATTTTAAGGAGGAAACATCATGATCGCAAAGGACAAGAAGCAGGCTATTATTGCAGAGTACGGTTTAAAAGAGGGAGACACCGGTTCACCGGAGGTACAGGTAGCTATCCTGACCGCACGTATCCAGGAGTTGACTGCTCATCTGCAGGCTAACCCGAAGGATCATCACTCCAGAAGAGGACTTCTGAAGATGGTAGGTCAGAGACGTAATATGCTTGCATACCTGAAGAAGATGGATATCGAGAGATATCGTAGCCTGATTGAGAGATTAGGACTGAGAAAATAAGTTTCCAAAAGGGCGGAGGAATCCCAGGGTTCTTTCGCCCGGTTTTTGTGTAACCCATTCACGGTAGGAGAAATGTTCCGAGACCACTGATGCGGATATGAGCCCATCGTAGCCGGATCAGTAGTTTCGGTTTCTCCGTTACTGTTCTCTGTGCAAGCGGATAGTAGCGAAGCTCCTACCTCTAATCAAACAAGGAGAATATTATGTACAAGAGTTTTTCTATGGAGCTGGCCGGACGTACCCTGACAGTAGATGTGGGACGTGTAGCAAAGCAGGCAAACGGCGCAGCGTTCATGCACTACGGCGATACGACCGTACTTTCCACAGCAACCGCATCCGACAAGCCCCGTGAGGGCATCGACTTCTTCCCCTTAAGCGTAGAGTATGAGGAGAAGCTGTATTCCGTAGGTAAGATCCCGGGTGGCTTCAATAAGCGTGAGGGTAAGGCGTCCGAGAACGCGATCCTGACCTCCCGTGTCATCGACCGTCCCATGCGTCCGCTGTTCCCGAAGGATTACCGCAATGACGTAACCCTGAACAACCTGGTTCTGTCCGTAGATCCCACCTGCAGCCCGGAGCTGACTGCTATGCTGGGATCCGCTATCGCAACCGCGATTTCCGATATCCCCTTTGCAGGTCCCTGCGCGACCACCCAGATCGGTATGATCGACGGCGAGTTCATCGTAAACCCGGGACAGGCAGAGTATAAGGTATCTGACCTGAAGCTGACTGTAGCTTCCACCAGAGAAAAGGTCATCATGATCGAGGCAGGAGCCAATGAGATCCCCGAGGCAAAGATGATCGAGGCTATCTACAAGGCTCATGAGGTAAACCAGCAGGTTATCGCCTTTATCGATCAGATCGTAGCAGAGTGCGGCAAGGAAAAGCACAGCTACACCAGCTGCGCGGTACCGGAAGAGCTGTTCGCGGCTATCAAGGAGATCGTACCTCCCGCAGAGATGGAAGAGGCTGTATTTACAGACGAGAAGCAGAAGCGTGAGGAGAATATCCGTGAGATTACCGCCCGTCTGGAAGAGGCGTTTGCAGATAAGGAAGAGTGGCTGGAGGTTCTGGGCGAGGCCGTATACCAGTACCAGAAGAAGACAGTCCGTAAGATGATTCTGAAGGATCACAAGCGTCCGGATGGCCGTGAGCTTACCCAGATCCGTCCACTGTCCGCAGAGGTAGACCTGATTCCCCGGGTACATGGCTCCGCTATGTTCACCAGAGGACAGACTCAGATCTGCAACATCTGTACCTTGGCTCCGCTGTCTGAGGCACAGCGTCTGGACGGCCTGGATGAAAATGAGACAAGCAAGCGTTATATGCACCACTATAACTTCCCCAGCTACTCCGTAGGAGAGACTAAGCCCAGCCGTGGACCGGGACGTCGTGAGATTGGACATGGAGCGCTGGCTGAGCGTGCGCTGCTGCCGGTACTTCCCTCTGAGGAAGAGTTCCCCTATGCAATCCGTACCGTATCCGAGACCTTCGAGTCCAACGGTTCTACCTCTATGGCGTCTACCTGTGCTTCCTGTATGTCCCTGATGGCAGCAGGCGTACCGATTAAGAAGATGGTAGCAGGTATCTCCTGTGGTCTGGTAACAGGCGAGACCGATGAGGATTTCGTACTTCTGACCGATATCCAGGGTCTGGAGGACTTCTTCGGTGATATGGACTTCAAGGTAACAGGTACCACCGAGGGAATCACAGCGATCCAGATGGATATCAAGATTCACGGCCTGACCCGTCCTATCGTAGAGGGCGCTATCGCCCGCTGCCGTGAGGCCCGTCTCTTTATCATGGATAACTGTATGAAGCCCTGCATCAGCGAGCCGCGCAAAGAGGTTGGCCAGTATGCACCGAAGATCGTACAGATCCAGATTGATCCGCAGAAGATCGGCGATGTGGTTGGTCAGAGAGGAAAGACTATCAATGCCATCATCGAGCAGACCGGCGTGAAGATCGACATCGACGACAATGGCGCTGTATCCGTATGCGGAACAGACAAGGCTGCTATGGATAAGGCCATCGAGCTGATTCAGACTATCGTAACCGATTTTGAAGAGGGTATGATCCTTACCGGTAAGGTAGTCAGCATCAAGGAGTTCGGCGCATTCCTGGAGTTCGCTCCGGGTAAAGAGGGCATGGTACACATCTCCAAGATCGCAAAGCAGCGTATCAACCATGTAGAAGATGTGCTGACACTGGGCGACGTGGTAAAGGTTATCTGCCTGGGCAAGGACAAGATGGGACGCTTCAGCTTCTCCATCAAGGATCTGCCGGAAAATGACAAATAATTCCAGAAGATAGGAAACAGGAAAAACGCAGGTTGAAATATGCCTGCGTTTTTTTTGGAAAAAGCCCCCTATTTTGCTCATTATGTAGAAAAATGGTTAAAAAGTGAAAATGTGTAAAAAAACCTTGTTGAGCTATAATAAAAGTGGTAGAATGACCGTAGTTTTTGAGATGTTACACAAATTGACAAATTTGTGGGAAACAGGGTGTTGAGAAATGGAAAAGACAGATATCCACTGTCATATCTTACCGGGAGTAGATGATGGGGCGAAAAGTGAGGAAGAAAGTCTGGCGCTGGTCAGAATGGCGGCAGAGCAGGGCTTTCGGAAACTGATTGCCACGCCGCATGGTTCGCTGCAGTTTCCCAATGAGGATCCGGAAAAACTGAAGGATTTATTTCAGAAACTGAAAGAAAAGATCCAAAAAGAGCTTCCGGAGATGAAATTATATCTGGGACAGGAGATTTTCTACACAGAAGCAGTGCCGGAGAAGCTGGAAAAAGGTAAGCTTCTGAGTCTGGCCGACAGTGAATATGTATTGATAGAGTTCGGACCGCATATAAGCTGGTCGGAAATGTACCGGGGGTTACGGAATGTACGTCTTTGCGGGTATGTGCCGGTTCTGGCACATGCGGAGCGGTATCCGGTTCTAAGAAAACAGGATTATATAGAAGAACTGCTGGATTCGGATATCCGGGTACAGCTGAATTACAGAAGCGTAGGCGGCGGATGGACGGACGAGACGGCGCGCTGGTGTAAAAAGCAGTTGAAAAAAGGCAATATTTCGTTCCTGGGAACCGATATGCACAGTACCGCGCATCGGCCGCCTGTGACAGAAGCCGCGGAAAGCTGGATGCTCCGTCATCTGGAAGAGGATACGATACAGGAGCTGCTCTGGAAAAACGCGGAAGAGATACTGATAGACTGAGGGGTTTGGTTATGGAAAAAGAGTACGATGACGAAATAGAGATCGATCTGGTAGAGCTTTTATACGCGCTCCGGAGAAAGCTGATCTGGATCTGTCTGGCAGGAATGATATGTGGAGCGGCAGCCTTTGGGTATACCAGGCTGGTGCTCAAACCGATGTATCAGTCTACCACCACCATGCTGGTGCTTACCAAGGAGACAACGCTGGCTTCCCTGGCGGATCTGCAGATGGGGACGCAGCTGACCAAGGACTATGAGATTCTGACCACAAGCCATCAGGTAGTGGACAAGGTCATTGAGAATCTGAAGCTGGATATTACCTACGATGAGCTGGTTGCGGATCTGAATATTAACAATCCGGGAGACAGCCGGATCATGGAAATTACAATTAGCTATCCGAATGCGGTGGAAGCGAAACGGATCGTGGATGAAGTGGCTTCTGTGACATCGGAATTTATCGGTGATAAGATGGAAGGAATTCCGCCGAAGATCATCGATGAGGGACAGGTAGCCGAATATCCCTCCAGTCCCAGCATGAAAAAGAACATAGCACTGGGCATTCTGCTTGGGGTGATGGTAAGCTGCGGTATTGTTGTGATTCTGACGCTGATGGACGATACGATTAAGTCGGAGGAGGATGTGGAACATTATCTGGGTATTCCTACTCTGGCGGTTGTACCGGATCGAAAAGATTTCCTGAATAATAAGAGGAAGTCCGATAAACAGAAACCGAAAAAGAAAAAAGTAAAAAAGGTGAAAAAATGAAACAGAGCATAGTTATGACGGATCCAAAAAAGCCGGACAGCTTTTATGAAGAAGCGATTAAGACATTGCGTACCAACCTGCAGTTTGCGGGAAGAGGTATCCGTGTCATTCTGATATCAAGCTGTTTCCCCAATGAGGGAAAGAGCAATATAGCTTTTCAGCTGACCAGGGAGATGGGCAATATGGGCAAAAAGGTATTGCTTCTGGATGCGGATATCCGCAAATCCACCTTTGTCAGCCGTTATCGGGTAAAAGGAAAGAATCTGAAGGGGTTATCCAATTACCTTTGCGGGCAGGCGGATATGGAAGAAGTCTGCTATGAGACGAATTTTCCGGACATGGATGTGGTATTTGCAGGTCCCTGTGTGCCGAATCCTTCCGAACTCCTGGAGGATGAAGCCTTTGGTCAGATGATTCAGCAGCTCCGGGGCGAGTACGACTGTATTATCCTGGACGCGCCGCCGCTGGGAAGCGTCAGCGACGCCCTGATTGCCGCGAAATGGTGCGATGGCGTCATTCTGGTTATTGAGAACAAGCGTGTCAGCTATAAGGTCCTTCAGCGCGTAAAGCGGCAGCTGGAGCAGACAAATTGTAAAATTCTGGGCGCCGTGCTGAATAAAGTGGATCTGGAACAGGACAAGTATTACAAGCATTACGGATATTATAAATACGATTATGATAAGACAGAAAATGCGTAAACAATATAAAAAGGCAGCCGGCGGCTTTTTGCTGGCTCTGGTGCTTGCGGCGGGCTGCGGAAAAGCAGAACAGCAGGAAAATGCAGAAGAGACAGAGCCCCAGGAGATTGCGGAAGAAGAGGCAGCGGCGGACGGCGCGGTTATCTGGCAGGGGGAGCAGTATCAATACAATGATCACCTGAGCAATTTCCTTTTTCTAGGAATCGATACAAGGGAACGCATGGAGACCAGAACCGGACAGGCAGACGCCGGACAGTCTGACGCGCTGTATCTTGTCAGTTATGACCGGGTAGAAAAGAGCGTAAAGCTTATCTCTATTCCGCGCGATACCATGACGCAGATAGAAGTTTTTGATAAAGCCGGCGGGAGCCTGGGGCTGACCGAGGATCACATCAGCCTGGCTTATGCGTATGGCGATGGAGGTTATGAAAGCTGCAGGCTGGTAGAGGAAGCGGTGAGCAGACTGTTTTATGGAATTCCGATTCAGGGAACCAGCAGTTTGAGCCTGGATGGCATTCCGGCATTGCTGGAATGTGTGGGTAACATAGATGTGGTGGTTCCCAATGACAGCCTGGAGAAAAAAGATCCAGAAATGAAGCAGGGCGCGACGGTCACGGTTACACCGGAAAATGCCGAGACCTTTGTGCGGTATCGGGATGTTGAGACGCATGAGAGCGCAGTAGCCAGGATGGAGCGTCAGCAGGTATTTTTGGCAGCACTGGGAGAAAAGGTCCGGGAATCTCTGGCCTCGGATCCGGGTCTTGTGGGAAGTATGTATCAGAAGCTGAAGCCTTATATGACGGGCACGATTCATAATGACTGGTTCGCGAAGCTGGCAGAAGCCCTTGGCAACGAGGCGGACAGTGAAAGCTGGACGGTTCCGGGTGAGAGTAGTTTTGACGGCGAATTTGACGAGTATCGAATAGATGACAGCGCTTTTTATGAAAAGGTGCTTGAGACATTTTATAAGAAGGTAGAGTAGCATGAAAAACAGGGCGGCAGTTATCATTGCAGTTGCGGCGGTATTCTGTGCCGCAGTGGGGATCTGGAAGCTTACAGTCTCCAGGGAGAGTGGAGAACAGTACGAGGAGCTGCAGCAGACGGTAAAGACAGAAGAACCGAAAGAGGCAGAAAAAGAGCCGGAGAAAAGCCTGGAGATACCGATTGACTTCGCGGCGCTGCAGGAGGAAAATCCGGAGGTTTACGCTTGGATTACTGTGCCGGGAACCAAGGTGGATTACCCGATTCTGCAGCATGACAGCGACAACAGTTATTACCTGAACCATGACATCGATGGAAAAGAGGATATCGCCGGAGCAATTTTTACGGAGAATTATAACAGGAAAGATTTTACAGATCCCAACACGGTTATCTACGGACACAATATGAAGAACGGAAGTATGTTCCGGACGCTTCATAACTACAGGGATCGAAGCTTTTTTGATGAAAATCGGGATATTACGATTTATATGCCGGACAAAATTCTGCATTATAAGATTTTTGCGGCGTATCTTTATGACAGCAGACATCTGCTTTTGAATTTTGATTTTCAGGATCCGCAGGTATTTGCGGGGTATCTGGAGGATGTGCGCTCTATGCGCGACATGAATTCGTTCGTAGACACTTCGATGGAAGTGACTGCGGAGGACAGGATTATCACCCTGTCCACCTGCTATGCAGGAATGGCTGACAGAAGATATCTGGTACAGGCTGTACTGGTATCGATAGAAGAATGAAAAACATGATATGGAAGGAAGGCAAAACAAATGAAAAAGAAAGTATTTGCAGCAATGTTGATGGTAGGTCTGCTTGCAGCTCAGACACTGAGCGTATGCGCAGCACCGAGCAAGACCACGGACGCAGTATCCAAGACTGACGGAATCGTTGTGACCGCTGATGGAGCGGCTCATGTATCAGACGCAGCTGTAAAGGAAAGAATTGAAAAATTCAATGACGGCAGCCAGGCTACTCTGAGCAATCTGCTGAGCGCAGGCGCTCCTGAGGATGTGAAGAAGGCAGTAGAAGGAAAGAAAGCACTGACTTCTGTTATCGATGTAACAGCAACCACAGCTACAAAGGATGCAGATGGAAAGTATGTTGTAACTCTGGGCATTGCGAACCTGACCAACAGTGTAAAGAACGTAAAAGTTCTTCACTATGTAGAGGGAAGTGGCTGGGAAGTTCTCACACCGTCTAATGTAGATACAGACGCAAAGACCATCACTGTGAAGTTCGCGAGCCTGTCTCCGGTTATCGTAGTAGCAGACAGCAGCTCCAGCAGTTCCGGATCCAGCAGTTCCGGATCCAGCAGCTCCAGTTCCAGCAGCTCCAGCTCTTCCAGCACAGGAGCAACTTCTCCGAAGACTGGCGAGACTGCTGAGTATATGGTATGGTTCGCAGCAGCAGCCGTACTTGGCGTAGCAGCAATCGCAGCGAAGAAGCAGAAGAGAGCATAAATTATTTTCATTCTTCTTATCTGAAAAAGAGAACCGTGAGGTTCTCTTTTTTAGTTGCGTCAGCGATTTGGAATATTGTGGTAAAATGAGTTTGCACTTTTTAGTTACATATTTGCATTTTTACACAACTAAAAATGTATATTTGCACTTTTTAGTTAAAATTCAATTTGCACTTTTCAATTCCTGGATTATCTGCTACAATACCTATAACATGTCGGTCCCGATTTATGGAACCCGGCGAATACAGTTTTGACATTTTATCTGACAGCGTATAGATAGAAAGAAGAACAGGAGGATGTAAGACATATGTGTGGTATTGTAGGATTTGTTGGGAATCAGCAGGCAGCTCCGATTTTGCTGGATGGACTTTCCAAGCTGGAGTACAGAGGATACGATTCCGCAGGCTTGGCGGTGCGGAACGGAGACGCGCCTATTGAGATTGTAAAGGCTAAGGGACGGTTGAAGATTCTGGCAGAGAAGACCAATGGCGGTCAGGCGCTGATAGGCGACTGTGGGATCGGCCATACCCGTTGGGCGACCCACGGCGAGCCTTCCGAGAATAATGCCCATCCCCATTGCAGCGACGACGGTAATGTGGTGGGCGTACACAACGGGATTATCGAGAACTATCAGGAGCTGAAGGATAAGCTGCTGCGGAAGGGCTATCAGTTCTATTCTCAGACCGACACGGAAGTGGCGATCAAGCTGATCGATTATTATTATAAGAAATACCTGGGCACTCCGGTGGACGCCATCAACCACGCCATGGTGCGGATCCGCGGATCCTATGCCCTGGCTGTCATGTTTTGGGATTATCCGGAGGAGATATATGTGGCCCGCAAGGACAGCCCGATGATTCTGGGAGTGGAAAATGGGGAGTGCTATGTGGCCTCTGACGTACCGGCTATCCTGAAACACACCAGAAATGTCTATTATATCGGCAACATGGAGTTGGCCCGTCTGCAGAAGGGCGCTATCACCTTCTACAACCTGGACGGCGATGAGATTGAGAAAACTCCGGTGGAAATCAAGTGGGATGCGGAAGCGGCAGAAAAGGCCGGCTTTGAGCATTTCATGATGAAGGAAATTCACGAGCAGCCCAGAGCCCTTCAGGATACCTTAAGCTCTGTGGTGAAGGACGGCGTGATCGATCTGTCTGAGATGGGACTTTCCGACGAAGAGATCCGGGATGTCAGTCAGATTTATATGGTAGCCTGCGGATCCGCTTATCATGCCGCCGTATCGGCCCAGTATGTAATAGAGGATCTGGCGAAGATACCGGTCCGGGTAGAGTTGGCTTCCGAGTTTCGCTATCGGACCCTGCTGCTGGATAAGAAGGGGCTTGTGATCCTCATCAGCCAGTCCGGCGAGACAGCCGATACCCTGGCAGCCCTCCGGGAGGCGAAGAAGTTGGGAATCCGTACCCTGGCTATCGTAAATGTGGTAGGTTCCTCCATTGCCCGGGAGGCAGATAAGGTATTCTATACCCTGGCCGGGCCGGAGATTTCCGTGGCAACCACAAAAGCCTACAGCACGCAGCTTCTGGCCTGCGATATTCTGGCAGTCCAGTTCGCGAAGGCCCGGGGCGAGATTGATGGGGAGCGTTATCAGGAGCTGATTAGGGAACTGGGTACGCTGCCGGAGAAAATTACCCGGATTCTCCAGGATAAAGAGCGGCTCCAGTGGTTTGCTTCCAAGCAGGCGGCAGCCCACGATGTATTTTTCATTGGCCGGGGAATCGATTACGCTATCTCCATGGAAGGCAGCCTGAAGATGAAGGAAATCAGCTATATCCATTCCGAAGCCTATGCGGCAGGAGAACTGAAGCATGGTACCATCAGCCTCATCGAGGACGGTACCCTGGTCATCGGAATCCTGACCCAGAGCGCGCTCTATGAAAAGACTGTCAGCAACATGGTGGAATGTAAGAGCCGCGGCGCGTATCTGATGGGGCTGACCACCTACGGCCATTATAACATCGAGGATACGGCCGATTTCGTCACCTACATTCCGAAGACCGACGAACATTTCGCAGCATCCCTGGCAGTTATCCCGCTGCAGCTCATCGGCTACTATGTATCCGTAGCCAGAGGACTGGACGTGGATAAGCCCCGGAACCTGGCGAAGAGCGTGACGGTGGAGTAAAATAGATAGGAGAACCGCGATACCTTCTCTCAGGAACGATAGTTGATTTTTTGTAGTGACGAGCAGACTGGCAGCGCCCGAAGGAGCCACTGTCCGAGGCCCATTAGGGCCGAGTTTGGCGATCGGGCGCGGATAAGCCGTCTGCGAGAAACAGAAAAATCGACGTGTTCCGGAGAGAAGGTATCGCGGTTCTCTGTTTGTACACAACCTAGATTCTTTTGTACTCCGCCTCTTCCCGGCACAGAAACCCGATTTCCCTGGGCGGAAGAGGGAAGGGCAGCGGCAGCTCCAGAAGCGCGCCGCCGGAAAGCTCTGCCTGTACGAATTCCCGGATAACTCCGGCGATACCAAGTCCCACCCGGGCAAAATCAATCAGCAGATCCATGGAGGTTGTTTCTAGGATATTTTCCGGAAACAGAATATGCTCCTTCAGATGGGCGTCCAGATACTGTCGGGTCAGGTTCTCCTGATCCAGCAGCATCAGGACGCCATTTTTCAGGAAAGAGACAGAAACCTCCGGAGAAAGAGAGTCGGAGACAGGCTGTCCCAGCTGCCGCGCCAGGTTGTCCAGATAATCCCGGGTAGTCACAAAGGTATCCTGAATCTCCATGACCGGGGAAAAACGGAGCATGCCCGGATTTTCCGGCCGCCCGGTGAGCCCCAGATCCAGGTCTCCGTTCTCCAGCATCTGCAGTGTCTGGTTGGTGGACTGACAGGAAATAGTGACCCGCAGGTGGGGATGGGCTTTGATAAAAGCAGAGAGCCGGGGCAGCAGCACATATTTACAGAGGGTGGAGCTGACCCCGATTCGAAGCTGGCCCATGCCCAGCTCCCGGCGGAGCCGCAGTTGGTTTTCCGCATTTTCCAGTGTCTGGAAGGCAGATTTTACATGGGAGAAAAGCAGTTCCCCATCTTCGGTCAGCTGGACGCCCCGGGAGGACCGGGTGAACAGAGAGGTATTCATGGACTGCTCCAGCTTCCGGATGGATTTGCTGACCGCAGGCTGGCTGATGAAAAGCTCGTCAGCGGCATGGGAGATATTTCCGGTCAGGGCGACCGTGTAGAAGATGCGGTAGAGAGATAAATTCTGGTTCATGAGAAAAATCCTTTCTATGAGTAAAAGTCAGATAGAGCCGGATTGTCTGGCAATGGCCCAATAATATAATCTGTAGTTATAATAAATATGATTATTATGTATTTTAATTATATCAATAAATGTGCTAGAATACAAGAAATGAAAGAAAATGCGAAATTACAGATAAAAGGAGAATAAAAACATGGGAATGACAATGACACAGAAGATCCTTGCGGCGCATGCAGGCCTTCCCGAGGTGAAGGCGGGACAGCTTATTGAGGCCGATCTGGATCTGGTTCTGGGAAATGATATTACAACGCCGGTGGCGATCCGGGAGATGCAGAAGCTGAATAAGCAGGAGGTATTTGACCGGGATAAAATTGCCCTGGTGATGGATCATTTTATCCCGAATAAGGATATCAAGTCTGCGGAAAACTGCAAATGTGTCCGGGAATTTGCCTGTCGTCAGGAGGTTACCAACTATTTTGATGTGGGAGAGATGGGTATTGAGCATGCTCTGCTTCCGGAAAAGGGACTGACCGTGGCCGGCGACTGCATCATCGGCGCGGATTCCCATACCTGTACCTACGGAGCTCTGGGCGCCTTTTCTACCGGCGTGGGAAGCACCGATATGGCGGCGGGCATGGCTACCGGCAAGGCCTGGTTCAAGGTGCCGTCCGCAATCCGATTTAATATCGTGGGTAAGCCCTCCAAATGGGTCAGCGGCAAGGATGTGATCCTCCACATCATCGGCATGATCGGTGTAGACGGAGCCCTTTATAAATCCATGGAGTTCACAGGCGAGGGAATTCAGAACCTGTCTATGGACGACCGGTTCACCATTGCCAACATGGCTATCGAGGCAGGCGGCAAAAACGGCATCTTCCCGGTGGACGAGAAAACCATTGCCTACATGAAGGAGCATTCCAAGAGAGAATTTAAGATCTACGAGGCAGATCCGGACGCCGAGTACGACGAGGAGTATACCATCGACCTGAGTACTCTGAAATCCACCGTGGCATTCCCCCATTTGCCGGAAAATACGAAGACCATCGACGAGATTACGAAACCTGTTGAAATCGACCAGGTAGTGATCGGTTCCTGTACCAATGGCCGGATCGACGACCTGCGGGCGGCGGCTGAGATCCTGAAGGGAAGAAAGGTGAAGAAGGGACTTCGCTGCATCGTGATTCCGGGAACCCAGAAGATTTACATGGACGCCATGGACGAGGGACTTTTGAAGACCTTTATTGAGGCGGGGGCAGTAGTCAGCACGCCTACCTGTGGACCCTGTCTGGGCGGATATATGGGAATTCTGGCGGCGGGCGAGCGCTGCGTATCCACCACCAACCGGAACTTTGTAGGACGTATGGGCCACGTGGAGTCCGAGGTTTACCTGGCAAGCCCGGCGGTAGCCGCAGCCAGCGCCGTGACCGGTCGTATCAGCGCTCCGGCAGAGCTTGGATTATAGGAGGAAGAGAAGATGCAGGCAAAAGGAAAAGTATTCAAATATGGAGACAATGTAGATACAGACGTAATCATTCCCGCCAGATATCTGGCCATTGCGGATCCCAAAGAGCTGGCGGAGCACTGCATGGAGGATATTGACAAAGATTTCGTGAAGAAGGTACAGCCCGGCAATATCATGGTGGCAGGCAAGAATTTCGGCTGCGGCTCATCCCGGGAGCATGCGCCGCTGGTGATCAAGGTATCCGGTATCTCCTGCGTGATTGCGGAGACCTTCGCGCGTATTTTTTACCGGAACGCCATCAACATCGGTCTTCCGATTATCGAGTGCCCGGAGGCGGCAAAGGATATTCAGGACGGGGACGAAGTAGAAGTGGATTTTGACAGCGGTATGATTTACAACCGCACCACAGGAAAGCAGTATCAGGGACAGGCCTTTCCGGAGTTTATGCAGAAGATTATCCGGGCCGAGGGCCTAATCAATTACATCAATCAGAAATAAAAGCAGCTGCCTCAGGCCGGTGGGGTGAAAAGCGGCAGCCCCGGCGGAGCGAAGCTGAAGGAAAAAAAGCAGATGACGATGAGGAGCAGCAGGGCGTAGTTGGCCAGCAGCGGCAGCCGCAGGCCGGGACAGCGCACCTCCAGGTAACGGGACAGAAGAAAGGTCAGCAGGACACTGAGGATAAAAAGAGCGATGTCCACGGCCAGAAAGCTCCGGCCCAGAAGCCCGGTGTAGGTAAAAAAGGACGAAGCGATGAAGAACATGCCGGCCAGGATGGCCAGCAGCCGGCAGGTCAGAAAGTGTCCGGAGGTTTTGTACAGCACCAGGATTTCAAAAAAGGTATAGAGCAGCGCCGGAAAAAATAAAAGCTTCAGATGCTCCCAGACAGATTCACTGACGGGGGAATAGAGGGCCACAAAGGGGTTCTCCCCGCTCCATTCATAGGTAAAATGTAACAGTGTGCCGGTGGCAAGCGTGAAGATGATTCCGGCTGCCAGGTTGATGCGCTCGCGGATTTTCATACAGATCCTCCTCTGATAGATGGTTTCCTTTTCGTTTAGAACAGAAAAGCCTCCAAAATGTCTGTCTTATGAAACATATTTTTGGTTTATTTCACGGGAATTATTCATAAAAAGGATAATATAGGAAATAAAATACAAAAAATGTTACAAAAATGTTACAGACCGCTTGACGGTTGAAACCGACATTTTTATAATAGGCATATGAACAGACTAAGAGATGGTGCAATCGTGCTGGGATTGGCGGGCGTGCTTTTGATGGCGTCGGCTGATACGAAGGATGTGGAGGCAAAAATCTCTTACGAAAGTGAAAGTATCGATAGAGCGACAGAAGATGGAACCGTCGGGGTGCTCCGGGGAATCGGAAATGAGACGCTATGCGCTCTGGCAGAAAACAGTATGAATTCTGGCCGCATGCGGCAGGCATACACAGAGGCGCAGGCAGATTGGTCGGAGGAAGAAGCGACAGAGACAGAACCGGTGGCAGAGGCCGCAGCAGTCCATCCGGAGCTGACTGCTTTGCAAAACAGCAATTACCAGCTCACCGCAGAGGACTACGACGCCCTCCTTCGTATCGTCGAGGCCGAAGCCTCCGGCGAGGACGAGACAGGCCGCCTGCTGGTGGCCAATGTGGTTCTGAATCGGGTGGAGAACGAGGCGTTCCCGGATACGGTCTATGAGGTAGTCTATCAGCAGCAGGCTGGGAAGGCCCAGTTTTCTCCGGTGGGCAGCGGTAAAATCGACCGCGTAACCGTCTCCGACGAGACCCGGGCTGCAGTGGAACGCGCCCTTGCAGGGGAGGATGCCTCCGGAGGGGCTTTGTATTTTGTGAATCCGTCCCTGGCCGATGCCGGGAACCTTCAATGGTTCCGAAGCCACCTGACCCTGGTGCAGGCCTATCACGGTCATGAATTTTATCTGTGAAAATATCTGTGGAAATGGGAAAAAAGGATTGACAACCGGATAGCTATTTGCTATTCTAAAAAACAAATATCAGACAAATGCAAGGACGAGGACTAGTACGATTCCCCCGGAGCGCAGAGAGCTGCTGGCCGGTGTGAAGCAGCGGAAGGGAGAATGGGAACTGACCTCAGAGCGGCTGCCCCAAATTCCGCTTCCGGAAGAGTAGGCGCAGACGGAGCCCGACCGTTACAGCGGGAAGGATATAAGATTCGAAAAGGAATCCGTATCCCATGAGTGTGTGAAGGTAATTCACAAAAATGGAGTGGTACCGCGTAAGGCAGAAAAAGTCTTCCGTCTCCGTTGGCAGATGCTGACGGAGACGGATTTTTTTATGTACTGGGAAATTCCTACGGAATCCCCCAGTACATAAAAAAATTTTATCGCACTGCGGCGGAATGGAATCATGTCGCTTACGCGACCCGCCGCAGGCGGAGAATTCTGCTTCGCAGGATTCTTTAACAAAAAACAGAACAGACAACAAGGACAGAAGGAGAGGAAGAACATGATGAATTACAGAAAATACCAGAGACAGTATTTCTTACCGCCCTATCCCTGCATGAAATGGGCAGAGAAGGATTATGTGGACAAGGCGCCCGTATGGTGCAGCGTAGACCTGCGCGACGGCAATCAGGCCCTGGTGGTTCCCATGACCCTGGAGCAGAAGGTCGGATTCTTCAAGCTTCTCTGCAAGGTAGGCTTTAAGGAAATTGAGGTTGGTTTCCCGGCGGCTTCCGAGACAGAGTATGAATTCTTGCGGACCCTGATTGAGCAGGATCTGATCCCGGATGACGTGACCATCCAGGTGCTGACACAGGCCAGGGAGCATATCATCCGCAAGACCTTTGCCGCACTGGAGGGCGCGAAGCAGGCCATTGTCCATGTATACAATTCTACTTCCGTGGCCCAGCGGGAGCAGGTGTTCCATAAATCCAAGGAAGAAATCCTGAAAATCGCCGTGGACGGCGCGGAGCTTTTGAAGAAGCTGGCGGACGAGACCGCGGGTAATTTCCGTTTCGAGTACAGTCCGGAGAGCTTCACCGGAACCGAGCCGGAGTACGCGCTGGAGGTGTGCAACGCCGTTTTGGATGTGTGGAAGCCCACGGCAGATAAGAAAGCCATCATCAACCTTCCGGTGACGGTACAGCATTCCATGCCCCACGTATACGCAAGCCAGGTGGAATATATGTGCGAGAACCTGAAATACCGCGAGAACGTCATTGTTTCCCTGCATCCCCACAATGACCGGGGCTGCGGCGTGGCAGACACAGAGATGGGTCTTCTGGCAGGCGCCGACCGTGTAGAGGGAACTCTCTTTGGAAACGGCGAGCGCACCGGTAATGTAGATGTGGTGACCCTGGCCATGAACCTGTATTCCCAGGGTGTGGATCCGAAGATGGATTTCAGCAATATGCCGGAGATTTGCGAGGCTTATGAGAAATATACCGGCATGAAGGTCAATGAGAGAAGCCCCTACGCAGGCGCGCTGGTATTCGCGGCCTTCTCCGGTTCTCACCAGGACGCTATCGCAAAGGGCATGAACTACCGCGCGGAAAACGATCCGGAGCATTGGACCGTACCCTATCTGCCCATCGATCCCACCGACGTCAGCCGTAACTACGACGCGGACGTTATCCGTATCAACAGCCAGTCCGGCAAAGGCGGCGTAGGCTATATCCTGGAGCACAACTTCGGTCTCAATCTGCCGCCGAAGATGCGGGAGGCTATGGGCTATGCAGCCAAGGACGCGTCCGATCACCAGAACAAGGAGCTGATGCCGGAGGAGATCTTCGAGATCTTCAAGAAGAAGTTCGAGGGCATTACGGCTCCCTACAATATCACGGAAGTACATTTCAAGCAGGTGGACGGTATCACGGCAGAGGTGCATACCGAGTACCAGGGAGAAAAGAAGGTTCTTTACGCTACCGGAAACGGCCGTCTGAACGCAGTCAGCAATGCGCTTAAGAAGGGATACGGCCTGGAGTACAGCCTGGTTACGTATCAGGAGCATGCTCTGGAGCAGAGCTCCAGCTCCCGCGCTATCGCCTATGTGGGTCTCCAGAAGCCGGACGGAACCCTGGCCTGGGGCGCAGGCGTAGACCCGGATATCATCCGCGCTTCCATCGACGCGCTTCTTACAGCCATCAACAATTCTGTGGCATAAAATAAAAGAAGCAGTGGGAAGTTTAATATTTTAACGTAACAGAGAGCTGCGCATTGACGCAGCTCTTTTATTTTGCTATAATAGCAGGGACTTTTGAAATTTCATTTTAAATCATATAGAAAAAAGGGGACGACGACTATGGATTTGTTATACAGAAGCACCAGAGATTCCGGCGTGCAGGTAACTGCTTCCCAGGCTATCTTAAAAGGCCTTTCCGCAGACGGCGGTCTGTTTGTGCCTATGAGCATTCCGGCGCTGGACGTGAGCCTGGATAAATTGGCGGACATGAGCTATCAGGAGACTGCTTACGCGGTTATGAGCAAGTTTCTGACAGACTTTACTGAGGAGGAGCTTAAGCACTGCATCGATAGCGCTTACGATGAGAAGTTTGATACCCCGGAGATTGCTCCGCTGGTGAAGGCGGACGGCGCTTATTTCCTGGAGCTGTTCCATGGTTCTACCATTGCGTTCAAGGATATGGCCCTTTCTATCCTGCCCCATCTGATGATCGTTTCCGCGAAGAAGAATCAGGTAAAGAATGAGATCGTAATCCTGACCGCTACCTCCGGAGATACCGGAAAAGCAGCCCTGGCAGGCTTTGCGGACGTACCGGGGACCAGAATCGTGGTATTTTACCCGAAAAACGGCGTAAGCCCTGTACAGGAGAAGCAGATGGTGACCCAGAAGGGTAAGAATGTGAAGGTCATCGGCATCCACGGCAATTTTGACGACGCCCAGAGTGGGGTAAAGGCCATTTTCGGTGATAAGGATCTGACGAAGGAAATGGACGCGGCAGGCTTCCAGTTTTCTTCCGCAAACTCCATCAACATCGGCCGTCTGGTTCCACAGATTGTATATTATGTATATGCTTACGCGAAATTATATGCAAATGGCGAGATTGAAAAGGATGAGAAGATCAACGTGGTGGTTCCCACCGGCAACTTCGGCAATATCCTGGCGGCATACTACGCAAAGCAGATGGGTATGCCCATTGGGAAGCTGATTTGTGCCTCCAACGACAATAAGGTGTTGTATGATTTCTTCCAGACCGGAAGCTACGACCGGAACCGGGAGTTTGTGCTGACAACATCCCCGTCCATGGATATTCTGATTTCCAGCAATCTGGAGCGTCTGATTTACCGGATTGCCGATCACGACGACAAAGCGGACGCGGCCTTCATGAAGTCCTTAAGCGAGAATGGAAGATACGAGATTACACCGGCCATGCGGGAAAAGCTGGGTGATTTCTATGGAAATTACGCCACAGAGGAAGAGGGCGCGAAGACCATTCACAATCTGTATGAGGAGACCGGTTACGTGATCGATACCCATACGGCGGTTGCTGATTGTGTATACAAGAAATACAAGGCGGAGACGAAGGATGAGACCAAATCCGTGATTGCTTCCACCGCAAGTCCCTATAAGTTTACCAGAAGCGTCATGGAAGCTATGGGAATCAACTGCGAGGGCAGGGATGATTTCGCTCTGGCGGATGAACTGTCCCGGCTTTCCGGCGTAGAGGTGCCGAAGGCAGTGGAAGAGATCCGTACCGCGCCGGTTCTTCATGATACGGTGGTAGAGGTACCGGATATGAAAGCGGCTGTAAAGGCATTTCTCGGTATGTAAGATCAAAAAAAGAAAAGGAAGCGCTGTCCCCGGGAGAGAGGGCGGCCAAAGGTATGAAAATGGATAATATATGGAGTTTTCTGGATATTATTTTTGTGGGAGCCGGCGTCTATATGCTGTATGCCTGGTTTCTTATGAAAAAAAAGGGCGAGATTAAGCAGGAAGTCCTGATGAGTAAGGACATTGAATTGAAAAAATGTAAGAATTTGGAAGGCTACAAGGCTTATATAGCGCCGAAGATGTTGGTGTTTGGAGTGGGTGCTGTAGCTTATGGTGGTATGGGGCTGGTCAATAGCTATGTGACACCGCTTCCCTCTATGCTTTACAATGTAATGATGTTTGTATTTCTGCTGATCCTGATCTGGTTCGCGCTGATGGCGCGAAAGGGAACCGAAAAGTTCTGGTAAATAAAAGTTCTGGTAAATAAATAAGTACAGATGTAAAAAAGCCTTCCGCGGTTATGGAAAGACCCGGAAGGCTTTTTTTACGCTCTTTTTATCGAAAGGTATTACCGGTCGCCCAGCTTTACATAGTCCTGGCGCTCTGCCACGCTCTTGTAAGCCGGACGGATGATCTTGCCGTTGTTGGCCAGCTCTTCGATGCGGTGCGCGCTCCAACCCACGATACGTGCCATGGCAAAGATAGGAGTATAAAGCTCCAGGGGCAGATCCAGCATGCTGTATACAAAGCCGCTGTAGAAGTCCACATTGGCGCTGACGCCCTTGTAGATCTGGCGTTCCTCGCCGATGATCTGGGGAGCCAGACGTTCTACCATGGAGTAGAGAGCAAATTCCTCTTCCCGTCCCTTCTCAATAGAAAGACGTTTTACGAAGGACTTGAAGATATTGGCACGGGGATCCGAGAGGGAGTAAACCGCGTGGCCCATACCGTAGATGAGACCTGCGTGGTCGAAGGCTTCCTTATGAAGCAGAGCGCGCAGATAGCTGCCTACCTCTTCCTCATTGGTCCAGTCCTTTACCTGCTGCTTCATATCCTCAAACATCCGCACTACTTTTATGTTGGCGCCGCCGTGGCGGGGACCCTTTAAGGAACCCAGGGAAGCGGCCACAGAGGAATAGGTGTCCGTACCGGAGGAGGACACTACATGGGTGGTGAAGGAGGAGTTATTACCTCCGCCGTGCTCCATATGCAGCACCAGGGCGATATCCAGAATCTTCGCCTCGAAATCCGTGTATTTACTGTCGGGCCGCAGGGTGTAGAGAATATTTTCTGCGGTGGACAGCTCCGGCTTGGGCGGATGGATGTAAAGGCTCTTTCCGTCGTGGTAATGGGAGTATGCCTGGTATCCATAGACCGAAAGCATCGGAAACAGCGAGATGAGCTGCAGGGACTGCCGGAGCACATTGGGAATGGAGATGTCGTCGCCCCGGTCGTCATAGGAATATAGGGTCAGGACGCTCCGGGCCAGCGTGTTCATCATATCCTTGCTGGGTGCCTTCATGATGATATCCCGGACAAAATGGGTGGGCAGAGAGCGGTAGGAGCCCAGAAGATCCTGGAACATCTGAAGCTCTTCGTTGTCCGGCAGTTCGCCGAAAAGAAGCAGGTAAGTGATTTCCTCGAAACCGAAGCGTTTTTCGGTTACGAAGCCACGGACCAGCTCCTCGATATCCATGCCCCGGTAGAAAAGCTTACCCTCGCAGGGAATCAGATTGCCGTCCACCATATCATAAGCGTGGATCTCGCCGATCTCGGTCAGTCCGGCCAGAACACCCTGACCGCTGATGTCGCGAAGACCCCGTTTTACATCATATTTTTTGTAAAGCTCTGCGTTGATCTGACTGGTTTTTTCACTCAAATGGGAAAGATCCAGAATTTCAGGTGTGATTTCGGAATATGAATGAATTACCATAGGCAAATGCTCCTTTCTGGTTATAACGTGTTTTAAGCAATATGATAGCATAAAAAGGACAGAAAATCATGCGAAAAGAAGAAAATTTACAGATATTTAAGAATTTGGTAACAAATGAGAAATTGTATTATTTTTTGTACTTTTCCGGATACTTTTCCTTGACTTTTTTTTCACAAGATGTGATAATAGGGAGCGTGGGTAGAAGTACCCCGTATGCAGGATGGCAGCTGCATACAGAGCAGCCCTTTGGTTGACACATACTATATGAAAAGAAAGAGGTCGAGTGAAAGATGGCAAAGATTGATTTAACTCAGTATGGTATCACAGGTACTACAGAGATCGTACACAATCCTTCTTACGAGATGCTTTTTGAGGAGGAGACAAAGCCGGGTCTGGAAGGCTTTGAAGTAGGTAAGGAGAGCGAGCTTGGCGCAGTGAACGTTATGACAGGTATTTATACCGGACGTTCTCCCAAAGACAAATTCATCGTTATGGATGAGAATTCCAAGGACACTGTATGGTGGACTACCGAGGAGTATCCGAACGATAACCATCCGGCAACTCAGGAAGCATGGGCTGCAGTAAAGGATATCGCAAAGAAAGAGCTGTCCGGTAAGAAGCTGTATGTAGTAGATGCATTCTGCGGCGCAAATAAGGATACCCGTATGGCTATCCGTTTCATCGTAGAAGTAGCTTGGCAGGCTCATTTTGTAACCAATATGTTCATTAAGCCGACCGCTGAGGAGCTGGAGAACTTCGAGCCGGATTTCGTTGTATACAACGCATCCAAGGCAAAGGTAGAGAACTACAAGGAGCTGGGTCTTCACTCTGAGACCGCTGTTATGTTCAATATCACCAGCCGCGAGCAGGTTATCGTAAATACATGGTACGGCGGAGAGATGAAGAAGGGTATGTTCTCTATGATGAACTACTATCTGCCGCTGAAGGGTATCGCTTCCATGCACTGTTCCGCAAACACAGATATGGAAGGAAAGAATACCGCTATCTTCTTCGGTCTTTCCGGAACAGGTAAGACTACCCTGTCTACCGACCCGAAGCGTCTGCTGATCGGTGATGACGAGCACGGCTGGGACGACAACGGCGTATTCAACTTCGAGGGCGGCTGCTACGCAAAGGTTATCAACCTGGATAAGGACTCTGAGCCGGATATCTACAATGCAATCAAGAGAAACGCTCTGCTGGAGAACGTAACTCTGGATGCAGAAGGCAAGATTGATTTCGCTGATAAGAGCGTTACAGAGAATACCCGTGTATCTTACCCGATCAACCACATCGAGAAGATTGCGCAGAATGTAAATGTAATTTCTTCCGGTCCGGACGCTAAGAATGTAATCTTCCTGTCCGCAGACGCGTTCGGCGTACTTCCGCCGGTATCCGTTCTTACACCGGAGCAGACCGAGTACTATTTCCTGTCCGGATTCACTGCAAAGCTTGCAGGAACCGAGCGTGGAATCACAGAGCCGACACCGACCTTCTCCGCATGCTTCGGCCAGGCATTCCTGGAGCTGCATCCGACCAAGTACGCTCATGAGCTGGTTAAGAAGATGAAGAAGAGCGGCGCTAAGGCATACCTGGTAAATACAGGCTGGAACGGCACCGGCAAGCGTATCTCCATCAAGGATACCCGTGGAATCATCGACGCTATCCTGAACGGCGATATTCTGAACGCAGAGACCAAGACCATTCCGTACTTCAACTTTGAGGTACCGACAGCTCTTCCGGGCGTTGACGCAGGAATTCTTGACCCGCGCGATACCTACGCAGACGCTGCTGAGTGGGATGCAAAGGCAAAGGATCTGGCACAGCGTTTCGTTAAGAACTTTGCAAAATACGAGAGCAATGCAGACGGCAAGGCACTGGTTGCAGCAGGTCCGCAGCTCTAATTCGCAATTATTAAAACCCGTAAGGGACGTGGATTTTTCAGGAAGTAATTCCGCTTTTCGCCACACAGACAGGGCATACCTGTCTGTGTGGCGATTTTATTGTGTAATAGGAAATTCCTATTACACAATAAAATATTATCGCACTCTTTTTCAAGGAAAAATTAAGTGATGAATGACAATACATTTATGAAAGAAAAAAAGGTTCCGGGGTTGGTGCTGTCCATGTCGCTGCCCATGGTACTGTCTATGCTGGTGAATTCCCTCTATAATATTGTAGACAGCTATTTTGTCGCCGGGATTCAGGAGGAAGCCATGACGGCCCTGTCTCTGGTCTTCCCCATCCAGAATCTGCTCAATGCCATCGCCATCGGCTTTGGCATCGGCATCAACGCGGCCATTGCCTTTTTCCTGGGGGCAGGACGGAAGGAGCAGGCGGATCAGGCGGCGTCCGCAGGCTTTTTCATCAATGCGGTGCAGAGCCTGATTCTGATGGTTCTCTGTATGCTGGTGATGCCGGGATTCCTGCGGTTATATTCGAAGGATTCAGTGGTCATCAACTATGCGCTGCGTTATTCCCGGATTGTCTTTGCTTTTGCGGTGATCCTTTCCTTCAATCTGAGCTTTGAGAAGATTTTCCAGTCCGTAGGAAGAATGAAGGTTTCTATGATCGGCCTGATGGCGGGCTGTCTTGGTAATATCATTTTGGATCCGCTGCTGATTTTCGGCGTGGGCTCTTTTCCGGGAATGGGCATTGAGGGTGCGGCCCTGGCTACCGGAATCGGACAGTCGGTGAGCGTGGCAGTCTATCTGGCAGTCTGTTTTCTGCGGCCTCTCCCTGTGCGTATCAGCTGTAAAACGCTGGCTTTTGAAAAAGGCGTGCTGGGGCGTATCTATGGTGTGGGAATTCCGGCCACACTGAATCTGGCGGTGCCCTCGTTGACAATTTCTGCCCTGAACGCGATTCTTGCCGGATTTTCGGAGGTCTATGTGCTGGTGCTGGGTGTATATTATAAACTACAGACCTTCCTGTATCTGACCGCCAACGGCATCGTCCAGGGAATCCGGCCTCTGGTGGGCTATAACTACGGAGCGGGAGAGGAGCAGCGGGTGCGGAAGATTTATCGGACGGCTCTTTGGTTTGCGGCTGTTATTATGGCTTTGGGAACGGGTATCTGTCTGCTTTTCCCGGAGACATTATTCGGTCTCTTTACGAAGAATGCGGAGACTGTCCGGATGGGCGCCGAGGCTCTCCGGATCATATCGGCAGGCTTTCTGGTGTCCTCCGTATCCATTATTTCCGGCGGCGTGCTGGAGGGGCTGGGACAGGGACTTCCGTCACTGATCATTTCCCTGCTACGGTATCTGGTGCTGCTGGTTCCGGCAGGCTTTGTGCTGAGCCTGTTCTGGGGCGCGGCAGGAGTCTGGCACGGTTTCTGGCTTACAGAATGGATAACGGCGGCAGCGGCGCTTTTAATTTTCAAAAAGACCATAGGTCAGATTTTTTCTGTTGCCAAACAGGAATGATTGGGGTATAATAGTTTCAGAAGTTAAGAACAGGTAAAATTCCTGGGGTGTGCGTGAACCCGCTATTTTGAACCTACATTTACGTTCATGGGATTCCAATATCTCTGTCCCGGATGTCAGGCCTCCGAGTGTGCAGTGGAAGGCAGAAAGGCAGTTGAGGTTACCCACCTAGCATTAGCTAGGCGTCAAAATCGCGGAAACGGCACTTTGGGTTTACAAGAAAGATAAGGGCAGTCGGAGACGGCTGTCTTTTCTTTTTTTACTCTATAGGAAATTCTGATAGAATTTTGTTTTGTCCGGAGATAAGCAGATGGAAAAGGAAAGGCTTCTTAAAATAAAACTGGTGTTCTTGTTGCTCGGTCTTGCGGTGCTGCTGGCACTTGTAAGCCGGAAACCGGAAGATAAGAGTAACGGCCAGAGCGTATCGGAGCGGGAGCCCGCGGAGGAAGAAGCCGGGGAAGAGACGGAAGATACCGGAGATCCGGAACCGCTTCCCTTCACAGGCAGGATCCGGGTTCTGTTAAAGACCGATCAATTTGCGGATCTGCTTCATGAAAAGGTTACGCTTGTGTCGGAAAATGGAACAGAGCTGACGCTGACGGATCGGGAAAGCGGGGATGTGTTGGAGGAGGGAAGTCGTCTGGAGCTGACCGCAGAGGACGGCGTATTGTTTCTGAACGGAGAGCCGGCCGGGGAGCGGCCGGAATGCCTCTGCGCCGCAGCGGCAGAGGGGCGGATCCGGGTGGATTCCCTGGAACGCGGCGGCGGTCATCCGTCCTATGAGGGAACGTTTGAGATCCGGCCTGCGGACGGAGGCTTTTATCTGGTCAATGAGGTAGACCTGGAGACGTATCTGGCTTACGTGGTGCCCAGTGAGATGCCATCCGGTTATGAGGAGGAGGCTCTGAAGGCGCAGGCAGTCTGCGCCAGGACCTATGCATATCAGGAGCTTTCCGGCTACGCTTATCCGGAGTGCGAGGCTCATGTGGACGACAGCGTCAGCTTTCAGGTCTACGGCAATACCGGGCGGACGAAAAGCACCGACCAGGCGGTGCGGGAGACAGCCGGTCAGATTCTGACCTGCCAGGGCAGTCCCATTACGGCGTATTATTTTTCTACCTCCTGGGGAGCCACCGGCAACCAGGAGGTCTGGTGGGAGGGAAATCAGGCCCTGACGCCCTATCTGACCGGGAAAACCGTGGACGCGGCGGGGAAGATCGTGGATCTAAGCTCAGAGGAGGCTTTTCACAGCTTTCTGGAGGAAGAGCACGATGGATATGACGCAGACGTCAGCTGGTACCGCTGGGAAACGGAGATTGACAACCGGCTTCTTTCCGAAAACCTGAACCGGGCGCTGGCGGGACGGATCGCAGCCAATCCGGAGGCGGTGCTCACCCGGCTGGGTTCCCGTCTGGAGAGCCGTTCCATTAAAACCATCGGACGGATCCGGGGTATCGACGTATTGGAACGGAACGCGGGCGGAGCCATTGTAAGGCTGCAGATCCGGGGAAGCCGTCATACCATCGAGGTCTGTACGGAATACAATGTGCGGGCACTTTTAAATGTACAGGGCGGGAAAATCCGGCGGAAAGACGGTTCTGTGGCAGACGGAGGCGCGCTTCTTCCCAGTGCCTATCTGGAGATCGAGCCGGTATTTGATGAAGAAGGAGAGTTGTCCGGCTGGCATTTTAGCGGTGGCGGTTACGGTCATGGGGTGGGACTCAGCCAGAACGGAGCCAACGGCATGGCAAGGCAGGGGAAGAGATATGGTGATATTCTGCACTTTTTTTACACAGATGTGAATTTGACGGAAATCGGTGACTTATGATAAAATAAAAGATACGGTTGAGAAAAGGTTCCGGAAACGCGGGACGCAGCGGGGGGAAGCATGAAGTTTGTAAAAAAATGCATGAAGTTGATAATGGGCTTTCTGAATGCCATGCAGGAGGACTGCGTGGGAGCGTATGCGGCGCAGACGGCATACTTTATTATGCTGTCCTTTTTTCCATTTTTTATTCTTCTGATAACTCTGGTGCAATACACCTCTCTGACACCGGAGGATATCTACCAGGCGGCCCAGATGATTTTTCCGCCCAGCATGGACTCCTTTGTACAGGGAATCATCAATGAGGTCTACAGTAAGACTGCGGTGACGGTTTCCCTGTCCGCGATCATGGCGGCATGGTCTGCGGGAAAGGGTTTTATGGGTCTGATTCAGGGAATGAATATGATTTATAACGTGGAGGAGCGCAGAAACTATATCCTTCTGCGGTTGCAGTCTGCTTTTTATACGCTGGTGTTCGTGGTGGCAGTCATTCTGTCTCTGGTGATTCTGGTCTTTGGCAATTCCCTGCATCATGTGGCGCTGGAATATGTTCCGATTCTTTCTTATGTGACAGGGATTCTGCTGAAGCTGAAGGGTATGGTATCCATCGGGATTCTGGCGGTATTCTTTATGCTGTTGTACCGTTTTGTGCCGAACCGGAAGGTACGTCTGCTCCGCCAGGCGCCGGGCGCGGCCTTTTCCGCGGTCTGCTGGTATGGATTCTCCATCGTATTTTCCATTTACGTGGAGCTATCACCGGGACTTGCCAATATGTACGGCAGCCTGACGACCATTGTGCTGGTAATGCTGTGGTTGTATTTCTGTATGTATATCATATTGATTGGCGCGGAGATCAATTCCTATTTTGAGGATCAGTTCCGGAGAGTATCCTATTACCGGAAAATGCTGAGGGAACAGAAAAAAGAAGAATAAAAAATGAGGCTGCCACAACATCATCTCTACCGGATGATGTTGTAAACAGCCTCGGTGTCTGTTATGGACGATTTTACTCTTCGTCCGCAGTTTCGGTTTCAGTGTCAGCTTCTGCTGCGTCTTTGGAAACTTCGGTTTCATCTGCTGCAGCAGTCTCTGTATCGACTTTTGCCGGAGTCTCTTCTTTCTGCTCTTCAGACGGCGTCAGGGATACATAGCTTCTGTCAGCAGCCTTTGCGGGCTCGGCATCTAGGTCTTCGTCCTCAAATTCGTCTTCCAGATCCTCGTCTAAGTCGTCCAGATCTCCATCAAGGGAAAAGAATTTTTTATAAAGGGCTACCCCTCCGACAATGACAGCGCTTACGGCAGCAAATGCTCCGAAAATTTTTGCTATTTTTTTCATGGTACAGTCCCTCCTTATGCATTTCCTATATTGTAATACGATTCCGGGGAAAAGAAAAGCAAAAAAATCTAAAAAATTTATTGTCAATCTAAAAAATATATATTACTCTAGTAGAAGTGAGAAAAGAGGAGTCAGAAAGTGAAAAAGAGAAAATGGATACTGGCCTCCGCCTCCCCCAGAAGGCGTGAGATACTGGCGGAGATGGGACTGAGCTTTCAGGTTCAGCCGGCCTGTGGAGAGGAAAAACTGGAAACAGAGGATCCGGTTGAAGCTGTGAAAACACTGGCGCTGCAGAAAGCCCGGGAGGTAGCGAAACAGACAGAGGAGCCGGCTCTGGTGATTGGATCAGATACGGTAGTAGCGAGCCGGGGAAAAATCCTGGGTAAGCCCCGGGATAAGGAAGAAGCGTTCCGGATGCTGAAGGAGCTGCAGAATGCTTCCCATATGGTTTATACCGGAGTAGCCGTTGTGGATACGGTAACCGGGGAAATTGTGGTTCACTTTGCGGAGGGTACGAAGGTATCGATGTATCCCATGACGGAGAAATGGATTTGGCAGTATATTAAAACTGGCGAGCCTATGGACAAGGCCGGAGCTTACGCGATTCAGGGTGGCTGTATGCCTTATATCCGGGAGATTCACGGAGAATATACAACGGTGGTTGGTTTTCCGGCGGCCCGTTTTTATCAGGAACTTCTGAAAAAGGGAATAGATTTGCAGAAGCCGACAGAGGAGGAATAGGATTATTATGAACTTTAAAGCGTGTGTTTTTGATTTGGACGGAACGCTCTGCGACAGTGTGGAATCTATCGCAAACAGCGCCAACCACGCCATGCGTGATTTTGAATTGAAGGAAGCGTCTATTCAGGATTATAAAATTTTTGTGGGAGACGGTGTAGATGTGCTGATCAAACGTCTGCTGCGGTTTGCGGGAGACGAAGAGGGAGTTCATTTCAAAGAAGTAAAAGAACGGTATATGGAGTATTTTAATGAGGGTTGTCTGTACCATGTGAAGCCTTATCCGGGGATTGTGGATACGCTGAAGGAACTGAAAGCACAGGGGGCAAAGCTTGGCGTGCTGTCCAATAAGCCCCATGAAAATACGGAAAATGTGATTCATACCGTGTTTGAGGAGGGCGTTTTTGACTGGATTCAGGGACAGTCAGACGCGTTTCCCAGAAAGCCGGATCCGGCGGGAGCACTCTATATTGCGGAGCAGTTCGGCGTGAAACCGGAAGAATGCATGTACATGGGGGATACGGGGACCGATATGCAGACCGGAACGGCGGCCCATATGTATACCGTGGGAGTCGAATGGGGCTTCCGGGACGCGGAGGAACTTCAGAAAAATGGAGCGAATGTCGTGGTAAAGAAAGCAGAAGAACTGATAGAAATTTATAGAAAGGGTAGTAAGTAAGATGATAAAATTGGTGGCCAGCGATATAGACGGAACTCTGCTTCCTGAGGGAACTGCGAAATTGAATCCGGAGATCTTTGAGATAATTCGAAAATTGAAAAGTCGGGGAATACTTTTTGCAGCAGCCAGTGGACGTCATTATTCCAGTATGTCGAAGCTATTTGAACCGGTGAAGAATGACATGATTTTTATCACAGAAAACGGTGCGTATGTAAATTGCAGGGGATACAGCATTCTGGAGCAGAGCATGGACTGGCAGGATGTCTGTCAGTGGGTAAAGGAGGTCCGGCAGATTCCGGGGACTAGCTTTACGCTGGATACGAAAGAGGGCTTCTATACGGAAAGTAAGGATCCGGAATTTATCGATCTGGTGCGGAACGGGTATCGCAGCGTCCTGTTTGAGAGGGAGGATGCACTTGTAAAGGAATTAAAGGTCAATAAAATGGCGGTCTACCGTAAGGAAAATATCGAAGAGGTGCGGGATCTTCTGGTTCCCCGGTGGTCAAAGCGGCTTCACTGTACGGTGGCAGGGGATATCTGGGTAGATTTCCTGAGCAAGGAAAGCAATAAGGGAAATGCCATCCGGGGAATCCAGAAAACTCTGAAAATCAGTCCCGATGAGACCATGGTTTTTGGAGATAACCACAACGATCTGGAGATGTTGGCGGCAGCTACAGAAAGTTATGCTGTGGGAAACGCGGCGGAAGCAGTCAAAAAAGCCGCGAAGCATATTGCGGATACCAATGTAAACGATGGCGTACTGAAGGTACTTCGTACTTTGATTGATTAAACGATAAAAAGGAGAGCATACTATGAACGAATATACAGAAGAATGTCTGAAAACCTTTCTGAAAAACCAGGGACAGCTTTTTGACGAGCCCGTAGCAGGAAGCCTGGAGGAGGCGGAAGAATTTCTGGAGGATTGCATGGCGGTTGTAGTAGATAGTCTGGAGGATGTCCGGAATTATCTGGAAGAAAGTGGAATGGATGTCAGTGGCATGAGCGATGAAGAAGTGGAAGAGACCGCAGAGGTCTTCGCCCTGGAAGACGGAACCTACCTGATTGTGGAGGGATAAGATGCGAAACATGATCCAACGAGGGATAGCAGCTTTTTTTGCAGCCCTGGTTCTCACCGGCAGTCTGACGGGCTGCGGCGTTTTAAAAAACACAAAGGTTGTCCTGACCACAGGATTGTCCGGAGATCAGCTGTTCAAGGTGGGAAAAAGCGTCTGCACCCTGCCCGAAGCCATGATCTACGTGATGGACTATAAGCAGCAGTATGAAAATGCCTATGGGGTAGAAATGTGGGAGCACGACTTTGGCGGCGTGACACTGGAAGAATATGTAAAAGACACCATCGTAGCCCAGCTTGCCTCTGTCAAAGCGATTACGCTGCTGGCCAAAGAGCATGAGGTTACCTTAGACAGCAGTGAAAAAGAAAAAGTCAGCCAGGCTGCGGAGGAATATTATCAGGCTCTGACGGACGAGCAGAAAAAATACATGAAAATAGAAAAAAGCGACGTGGAAGATCTCTTCGCCGCCCATGTGCTGTCCGGCAAGGTCTATAAAGAGATCACCAAAGACGTCAATACAGAGGTCAGCGATGATGACGCGCGGATTATTACCATTCAGCAGATTCATCTGGACAGCCGGGAAAACGCGGAGGCTGTGAAAGCCCGTCTGGACGAAGGCAAAGATTTTGGCACCGTGGCTGCGGCCTACAATAAGGACAGCCAGACTACCGTCACCTTAAGCCGGGGGGAAAAGGAACAGGCGTATGAAGAAGCTGCTTTTTCCCTGGAAAATGATCAGATAAGCGACGTCATTGAAACCGCAGACGGCTACTATATCCTGAAATGTGTCAATCATTTCGACCGGGAGGCTACAGAAGCCAATAAAGTGACGCTGGTGGAAAAACGCCGGGATCAGAAATTCAGCGAGGCCTACGAGGCTCTGATGGCGGATACGCCGTCGGAATTCAATAAGCATCTCTGGAATAAGGTGCATTTTGCCGATTACAGCGGCGAGGCAGCTCCCAATTTCATGACCATCTATACGGCGCATTTCGGAGACTGAATCTTGATGGAAATTAAAAACCGGCCGGGAATTTTCTTCTGCAGTGTTCGGACGTTTCACGGACAGCTATCTGTCTGGAACGGACTTTGAAAAGTCCGCCCCAATCAGACAGCAATCCGCGAAAAGCCGGACACCGGCTTAGAAGAAAGTTTCCCGGCCGGTTTTTTATAGTTCGCCTACAAGAGTTCGTGTAAGCAGCGCAGCAGCTCCGTATTCTTCTCCGGGCTCATGAAGCAGAACCGGAAAAATCGCTCGTCCAGGAACGGGAAGGTAGAGCAGTTCCGAATCATAAGTCCCTTCCGGATGGCGTGCTCAAAGAGCATATCCGCGTCTACGCCCTCCTTGAGAATCTTTACCAGCATAAAGTTGGCGGCAGGTTCATAGACCTTCACGGTTCCCCAGCCCTTCATTTCCTCGTAGCAGCGTGTCCGCTCCTGCGCAATGAGCTTCCGGGTTTCCAGGATATAATCTTCGTCAGAGAACATCAGCTCTCCCGCGATAGCGGCCAGGCTGTTGATAGTCCAGGGGTTCTTATGGGTGTTGATGTATTTCAGCAGATCGGCGTTGCCGGTTACCGCATAGCCAAGCCGCAGTCCCGGCGAAGCAAAGAACTTTGAAACGCCGCGCAGAACCACCAGATTATTGTAAAAATGTGTCAGGGGAATTGAATCCACCTCCGCCGCGTCCGGCGCAAACTCCACATAGGTTTCATCTACCATTACAAAAATGTCATACCGCTTGCACTCGTCCAGAATTTTCCGCATGGAGTCCTGGGAAATCTCAGTCGAGGTGGGGTTGTTGGGGTTGCAGATCACCAGCAGATCGATGCTCTCATTCAGGGCTTCCTTAAAGGCGGGAAGATTCAGGACGAAATCGTCCTCCTCCCGCAGAGGAAAATACAGGGAGGTGCCGCCGCCCAGAGAAATCTCGCGCTCATACTCCGAGTAGGTGGGTCCCAGAATCAGGGCCTTTTTCGGGTGCTCCATCTGGATAAACAGGGAAATCAGCTCCGTAGAACCATTTCCCACCAGAATACTGTCCGCGGGGGCACCTACGTAAGCGCCGATCTGCTTCCGCAGGGAGGTGTACTCCCGATCCGGATAGGAGGTGATCGCGTCGATATGATCAATCAACGAGGAGCGCAGCTTCGGAGAGATACCGAGGGGGTTCACATTTGCGCTGAAACTGGTAATGTTTTCCTTTTTAATACCGTAAACTTCTTCTATTTTTTCCAGGTCACTTCCGTGGAAATGGTCTTTGTGCTTAAGCATTTGCGTATCCTCTTTTCTTGTACTTTGTTACAAATAATGCTATACTGATTATAACTTTATTTCAGAAAAATGCAATGATAACTTGGAAAGCCGCAGGGGCGGCGGAAGGAGCGGAGAGTCTATGCGGGCAAAGCTGGAACGAATCGCAGCAGGAAAGATAGAATACGAAAAGCCGGAGATGACCCTCTCGGAATCTCTGATTACCCTGAACTGTATGCCGGGAGAGATGGCAGAAGGCTGCTTTACCGTTACGGCGGATCGGCCGATAAAGGGGATTGTCTACGCTTCCTCCTGGCGGATGCAGGTGGAGCATCCCAGCTTCTCAGCCAGGACGGCGCGTATCGGTTACTGCTTTGACGGCCGGGGACTCTGGGGCGGAGAGGAGATCGAAGGCGAATTCTGTATCGTAGCGGAGGCGGGCGAGTACCTGCTTCCCTATACGGTGCGGGTAGCGGCCCACGAGGCGCCGAAGGAGGAGGGCTACGCCTACTTTATCTCCGCGGATCCCATAGAGCCGCTGCCGGAGGAACCGGACCGGCAGGAGGCCGAGCCTGTGACAGAGGTTGTTGCGGATACAGGAAAAAAGGAGCTGACGCCCCAGGAGGCCCTGGAGCTGGCGGATCAGATCTTGCGCGGCCGGCGTCCGGAGGCCCAGGGCTTTGCCCGGGTGAAGGAAGCTTATGAGCAGTACGGCGGAAAGGATCTGCTGTCGGCTATCTGCTCGATTCTGATTAAGAGCGGCTGTACGGATGAGGACAGCTTTTCCTGGTACCGCAGGGGCGTGGATCTGGAACTGAAGATTACGAATCTCTACGAGTATTTTATGATGGCTGTGCCGGATTCCTACGGGGAGGCATTTCCCAGAAATCTGCTTTTATATTTCCTGATGGAAAATACCCTGAACAACGCTCAGAAGGCGCTTTTATACGCCAATGTGATCCGTTTCCAGGATGAGAATTCCGATCTGTACCGCAGATACCGTGATAAAATCGAGAGCTTCATGCTGGATCAGCTTCTGGAGCGCAGACTCAGTGAAAATATGGCGGTGATCTACGAGCGGTTTCTGGTGGAAGAGCTGCTGACCATAGATTTTGCCGAAGCGCTGGCGGATATTATGTTTCTGCGGCGGATCCGGTGTCAGGACAGGCGGATTCGGCAGGTGCAGGTGCTCTATGAGCAGCTGCAGCAGAAGATTACCGTGCCGTTACTTCACGGGGAGGCGCTGATTCCTGTATACACGCCGGGAGCGGTGATTGTGCTGGTGGATGATCAGGGCAATTGCTATACCTCCAGCGTACCCTATACGCTGACCCGGCTTTTGAACGAGCGGCGCTATGTGGAGAAGTGCCGTGAGCTGCTCCGCTATCACCAGGGACTCTATCTCTATCTCTGCGACGGTATGAGCCGGAATCATGTGCTGACCGGGGACAATGTGGAGAATTATAAGCGGGTACTGAAGATAGAGGGCTTTACGGCCCATTACAAAGAAGATGTGCGGCAGGAAATCCTGCAGTTCTATTACGCAAGCCATGATCTGGAGGAGCTGGATCAGGAGTTTTTTGTGACGGAGACTACGCAGATGACCCCGAAGGACCGGGGACGCTACGTGGAAATCCTGATTCTCCGGGGGTTGTATGAGGACGCCTGGAATCTGGTCCGCAGCTATGATTATTCCATGGTCCGGGTAAAGCTTCTGCTGAAGCTGGCAGTCTGGAAAATGCGGGAGCTGGAGTATGAGGAGGATGCCTTTCTGCTGAAGCTTTGTCTGTATATCTTCCGGAAGCATAAGTACAACGAGGGAATCCTGGAATACCTGTCCGGTTATTATTACGGCTCCATGGCGGTCATGGAGGAAGTCTGGCGGGAAGCGCGGGAATTTGAACTGGACGTTTTTGATCTGGAGGAGCGGATTCTGGGACAGATGCTTTTTACCGGCCAGGTGCGGGAAGAGGCTGCGGAGATTTTTCTGGATTACCGCAGGCTGGGAGGCGACGGCCTGGTGGCAAAGGCGTGGCTTACCTGGATGTGCTGGCAGGATTTTGTGCGGGACGAGAAGGCACCGGAGGCGGTCTATGGGGAACTCGAGCAGGCCATCGTCTGGGAAGTCGGTCTGGCCCCGGTCTGCGATCTGGCCTATCTTCGGTATCTGTCCGGCAAGCGCAAAATGACAGAGACGGAGGAGATCCGGGCAGAACAGATGGTAAGAGTGTGTGTTCAGAAGAAAATGCGTTTTGGATTTATGAAGTGGCTTCTGGGCAGATTGGGCCGACCGGAGCTTCTGGAGGACAAAACCTTTGTGGAATACCGGGCTAATCCGGCTCATAAGGTCATTCTCCATTATGTGATTGAATCGCCCCGGATTCGGAACTGCAATTATGTGGCGGAGCGTCTGTATCCGGTGGAGCCGGGACTGTTTGTAAAAGAATTTACCCTTTTTTACGGGGATCGCCTGACTTGGTTCGTGACTGAGGAGGACGGACAGGGTGAGCACGCCACTCCGGATCACAGCTTTGTGGAGGGAGAGGAGGAGCCGCTTGTGACCGGCACCAAATACGCCGGCGTCTATGAGATGGCCCGTTCGCTGTCTGAGCATGACAGGGACACTCTGGAGGAACAGTACCGGACTTATGAGAAAAAGAAGTTTCTGGTGGAAACCATGTTTTCCATAAAATAATGCGTAAAAGGATAGGAGGTAGCAGACAGTGGGAGCCTTTGTAATAGGGTTTGATCTGGGGAAGAAATATTCCCAGATCTGCTGCTGGAATGACAAATCCAAAGAACCGGTTTCGGTTTCCATCGAGCCCGGCACAGAGAAATACCGGATTCCGACAGAAAATACAGAGAGCTTTTTAAAGAGGGCCATGCGGCTCTTAAAGCCCTACGGGAAGCTTCACGAGGCTGAGGCTCTGGTGTTCTGCCTGGAGCAGGCGGACGAACCGGCCGTTCAGGAGCTGAGACGCCTGGCCATGCAGCTTCTGGGAGTCCCGGAGAGCCGGATTTTTGTCCAGTCCCGGGAAGAGAGCTTCTGCGCTTATGTGCTGCATCAGTCCCGGGAAATCTGGCGGCACCAGGCGGTGCTGTTTACCTGTGAGGGAGAACAGCTTCAGAGCACGGTGCTCAACAGCAACAGCCGGACGGTTCCGGTTATGGCACGGACAGAGAAGGAAGAAAAATGGCAGGCCTCCCTGGAGGGCTATACGGCGACGGAAAAGGATCTGCTGCTGTCCGGAATTGCCAGGGATATTTTTGGCGGGCGTCCGGTTTCTTCTGTTTTCCTGGTGGGCGACGGCTTTGGGGAAAACTGGTATGAGGAGAGCCTGAAGATTCTATGCGGAGCCGGAAGACGGGTGTTTGCCGGCAACAATTTATTTGCCAAGGGAGCCTGCTACCGGGCCATGGAAGAACTGAAGAAGCCGGAGGAGCGTTCCTTTGTCTATCTGGGAGAGGATAAGATTTCCTATAACGTGGGAATCCGCACCCGTGGCAGCAGGGAAAGTGTGTATACACTGCTGAATGCGGGAACCAGCTGGTACGAGGCCAAGGCAGAGTGTCAGGTACTGCTGGCGGACGAGCCGGTGCTGGAATTTATCCTGAAGCCCATGCAGGGGAAGGAAACCCTGAAGGATACGGTTGCCCTGCCGGGGCTTCCGGAGCGGCCGCCCAGAACCACCAGGCTTGATATTTCGGTGGAATTCTCTGGAGTGGAGCAGCTGAAAATCCAGATTCGGGATATGGGCTTTGGGGAACTCTTTCCTTCTTCGGATCTGACCTGGAATGAGGTCGTTGATTTTAGACAGGAAGGGGGCTGTTGAAGATGGGAACCGTTATGATATGCCGGGACGAACCGGTAAAGACGCCTTATTACATAGAAAGTATGGGGATCCGCCTTTATTCTATGGAAGAGCTGGCCTTTTTCCTTTATGAAAATGTGTATCTGGCAGATCGGCAGATGCTGGGGGAACGGCTCTGGGAGTGGATCCGTACCGAGATTCACAATCCGGAACTGGCCGAAAAGCTGAAAAAGGGCGCAGAGGCGGGCAGCAGCATCCAGAACATGGTGCTGACCATTCTGCGCAGTGTGGATTACTATACCCAGGAGGAGCTGACGGAGCTTTCCGCCCGGCTGAAGGTGCTGAAGACCTATCAGGAGCAGGAACGCCTGAAGCTGCGGGCAGATGAGTATTTTATCAACGGCAATTACCAGGCGTCGATCTACGAATATGAGAAGATTCTGGATATCCGGCAGAGCGATCGCCTGGGCGTGGAATTTTACGCCCATGTCTGGAATAATCTGGGAGTCTGCTGCTGCAGGCTTTTCCGGTTCGGGCAGGCGGCCAGGGCGTTCCGGACCTCCTGGCAGTATCAGAAGGATCCGGAGGTGCTGAAGGAATACGTCTTCGCCATGCGTCTGGGCCTGTCGGACGATGATTTCGAGCAGGCTATGGAGCTTCAGAATATAGGCGGGGAGCAGCTTCTGGAGCTGATGGAGGAGTATGAGAGGCTTCTTGGGGAGGCCGGGGAGCATCTGAGCCTGCCGGAATCTCTGACAGAGAAAATCTACGAGCTGGAGCGGGAATATGAAAAAAATGCCCGTTACGCATAACTTCCGGTTGACAGTTACGGCGTCAGATGATAGAATGCAATGGTACCGACACTTTAATAAAGTGCAGTGGTAGCAGAAAGAAATTCGAACCCGCGGGAGGAGATTATTATGAAAAAGAAAGTAGTAAGCGTATTTTTATGTGGAGTACTGGCAGCGTCCATGCTGGCAGGCTGTGGTTCTTCCAAGCAGGAGGAAGTGGTAACCAATACGGATGCAGAGGATGCGGCTGCAGATAAAGATATGGACGAGGCAGACGCAGACGCGGCTTCCACAGACAGCGATATGGCATATGTGGTAGATAAGGGAACGCTGGTAGTCGGCATTACTGATTTTGAACCCATGGATTACAAGGATGAGAATGGCGACTGGGTAGGCTTCGACGCGGATATGGCCAAGGCCTTCGCGGAGAGCCTGGGTGTCGATGTGGAATTTGTGGAGATCGACTGGGATAATAAGGTCCTGGAGCTGGATGGAAAGAGCATTGACTGTGTATGGAACGGCATGACCCTGACCGACGAGGTAACGAGCTCCATGGAATGTACCGGCGCGTACCTGAACAACGCCCAGGTGGTTGTAGTTCCGAAGGACGTGGCTGACAAGTATCAGGATACAGACAGCCTGAAGGATTTAAGCTTTGCAGTAGAGGCAGGCAGCGCAGGAGAGGCTGAGGTCAGCGCCCTGGGACTGGATTACACACCGGTCAAGGCACAGTCTGACGCTCTTCTGGAGGTGGCATCCGGTACCTCTGACGCGGCAGTCATCGACTCTCTGATGGCGGCAGCCATGATTGGCGAGGGAACCAGCTACGAAAAGCTGACCTACACCGTTGCGCTGAACAGTGAGAAATACGGCGTAGGCTTCCGGAAGGGTTCCGACCTGGCTGCAGTGCTGGATGAGTTCTTTGCTAATGCTACCACAGATGGCAGCATGAAGGCCTGCGCAGAGAAGTACGGCGTCCAGGCAGCCCTGGTACAGGAATAAGAATAAAAGCGAAGGCAAAAGAGAAGTAATATGGAACGAATTATAGAACAGATGCCGATTGTTCTGGGCGCGTTGAACAGCGGTTTTCTGCAGACACTGAGACTGTTTTTTATCACATTGATCGGAGCGGTGCCTTTGGGGCTTGTGATAGCCTTTGGCTCCATGTCGAGGTTCCGCCCTTTGAGCATGTTATCCAAGCTGCTCGTCTGGATCATACGCGGTACGCCGCTTATGATCCAGCTGCTGATTATCTTTTATTTTCCGGGTCTAGTACTGGGTAAGCAGATCTGGGGCGGTGGAGAGGCCGGTCGTTTTCTGGCGGCTTCCATTTCCTTTATCCTGAACTATGCCTGTTATTTTTCTGAGATCTACCGGGGCGGCATCCAGAGCGTACCGGTGGGCCAGGAGGAAGCAGGCCTGGTGCTGGGTATGACCAAAAGCCAGATTTTCTTTAAAATCAAGCTGATGCAAATGATTAAGCGGATTGTACCGCCCATGTCCAATGAGATCATTACCCTGGTTAAGGATACTTCCCTGGCACGGATCATTGCCCTTCAGGAGATTATCTGGGCCGGACAGGCATTTATGAAGGGCTCCCAGGGAATTGCAGGTGAGATCTGGCCGCTGTTCTTTACGGCTGTCTATTATCTGATCTTCAACGGCGTTCTGACCGTTCTTCTGGAGCGGCTGGAGCGGAAACTGGATTATTTCAGATAAGGAGGGCGCTAAGAATGGCAATACTGGAAGTAGAACACGTAAGTAAAACCTTTGATAATACAGAGGTATTAAAGGATATCAGCTTTACCCTGGAGAAGGGAGAGGTGGTATCCATCATCGGTTCCTCGGGAAGCGGTAAAACCACCTTTCTTCGCTGCCTGAATTTTCTGGAGCGGCCGGATACCGGCGTAATCCGTGTGGGCGGGGAGACCCTGTTTGACGCGGAGGATCCGCTGACCCTGCAGGAATCCGAGATTCGCAAAAAACGTCTGCATTTTGGACTGGTGTTCCAGTCCTTCAACCTGTTTCCCCAGTATACAGCCCTGGGCAACGTAATGCTGGCCAAGGAGCTTCTGGCCAGGGAACAGCCGGATTATAAAGCGAGAAAAAAGGAAATTCACGCGGAAATTGAGGCAGAGGCCAAAGGCCTGCTGATCCAGATGGGACTGGCGGACCGGATGAACAATTATCCCCATCAGCTGTCCGGCGGACAGTGTCAGCGTGTGGCGATTGCCCGCGCCCTGGCGTTAAAGCCGGATATCCTCTGCTTTGATGAGCCGACCTCGGCGTTGGATCCGGAGCTGACCGGAGAGGTGCTGAGGGTTATCCGGGAGCTGGCAGACCAGAATACGACGATGATCATCGTAACCCATGAAATGGCCTTTGCCCGGGATGTGGCAAGCCAGGTGATCTTCATGGACGACGGCCGTATCCTGGAAAAGGGAACGCCGGAGGAAGTGTTCGAACATACCCGGGAGGAGCGTACAAAACAGTTCCTGTCCCGGTTTACACAGGGATAAGGTACAGAATGAAGGTGCTGGAAGACAGCACCTTTTTTGCTCTATAGGAAATACTGTGCTATATTAAAGTGGAAAAAAATAGAATCCTGCATTGCAGGATTCTATTTTTAATCTTGAAAAAGTTCCTATTTAATATTAGAATAAAACAGATTGCAATAAACCAAGGAGGAGAAGCCCGTGAAGAAACCCATGATTATCCTGACCGGCCCCACTGCTGTCGGAAAAACTAAATTATCGATCCGCCTGGCCAGGGCTGTGGAGGGAGAAATCATTTCCGCCGACTCTATGCAGGTCTACCGCCGCATGGATATCGGATCGGCCAAGATCCGCCCGGAGGAGATGGAGGGGATTCCCCATCATCTGATCGATGTGCTGGAGCCGGAAGAGGACTTCAATGTGGTACGTTTCCAGGAACTGGCCCGGGCGGCTATGGAAGAAATCTGGAGCCGGGGGCATATTCCGATTCTCACGGGAGGAACCGGATTCTATATTCAGGCCCTGCTTTACGATATCGATTTTACAGAAAATGAAGAGGGAACCGGCGTCCGCCAAGAGCTGGAGGCCCTGGCGGCAGCAGAGGGACCGGAGCGTTTCCACGCCAGGCTGGCCCTGGTGGATCCGAAGGCCGCGGAGGAGATTCATGCCAACAATGTAAAGCGGGTGATCCGCGCCCTGGAATATTATCGGCTGACCGGACAGCGTATCTCAGAGCACAATGAGGAGCAGCGGGAAAAGGAATCTCCGTACTGCTTTGCCTATTTTGTCCTGAATGACGAGCGCTCCAGGCTTTATGAACGCATCGACCAGAGGGTGGATGAGATGATGAAGGCTGGTCTGGTGGAGGAAGTAAAGCGGCTGAAGGAAGAAGGCTGTAAGCGGGGCATGGTATCCATGCAGGGACTGGGCTACAAAGAAATCCTGGATTATCTGGACGGCTCTGTTTCCCTGGAGGAGGCTGTGCGGGTTCTGAAACGGGATACCCGCCATTTTGCTAAGCGTCAGCTCACCTGGTTTAAACGGGAGCGGGACGTCGTCTGGGTAGAGAAGCCGGAGTATGGCTATGACGATGAGAAAATTCTTGCATTTATGCTGAAAATATGGAGAGAAAAAGGAGTAACAGAAGAATGACAGAGACAGAAATGATGTACCGGGAGCTGGGAATCAGCCCGGCCGTATACGCATTTGGACAGGAGATAGAAAAGGGTCTGAAGGAGCGCTTTGACGCCATCGATGAGACAGCGGAATACAATCAGCTGAAGGTGGTGGGAGCCATGCAGAAGAACCGGGTGGAGGCAGCCTGCTTCGCGGCCACCAGCGGTTACGGTTATAACGATCTGGGAAGAGATAAGCTGGAGGAGGTATACGCTGCCGCGTTCCATGCGGAGGCAGCCCTTGTGCGTCCCCAGATCGCCTGTGGAACCCATGCGCTGGCAGTGGCCCTGTCCGGCAATCTGCGTCCCGGAGACGAGCTGCTCTCCCCGGTCGGAAAGCCCTACGATACCCTGGAGGAGGTGATCGGAATCCGTCCCTCCAATGGTTCTCTGGCTGAGTATGGCGTGACCTACCGCCAGGTGGATCTGAGGGAGGATGGAAGCTTCGATTATCCGGCCATTGAGGCGGCGCTGAACGAGCGCACCAGACTGGTGACGATTCAGCGTTCCAAGGGCTATCAGACCCGCCCGACTCTGTCGGTAAAGCGTATCGGCGAGCTCATTGCTTTCATTAAAGAAAGAAAGCCGGACGTGATCTGCATGGTAGACAACTGCTACGGCGAGTTTGTAGAGCGGATAGAGCCCACAGATGTGGGAGCGGATCTCTGTGTGGGATCTCTGATTAAGAATCCGGGCGGCGGACTGGCGCCCATCGGCGGCTATATCGTCGGAAAAGAACAGTATGTGGAAAACGCGGCTTACCGCCTGACCTCTCCGGGTCTCGGCAAGGAGGTAGGCGCTTCCCTGGGCGTTATGACCAGCTTCTATCAGGGCTTTTTTCTGGCGCCGACCGTGACGGCAGCGGCGCTGAAGGGCGCGATTTTCGCAGCCAATATTTACGAAAAGCTGGGTTACGCAGTGGTACCGGACAGCAGGGAGAGCCGTCACGATATTATCCAGGCGGTTACCTTCGGAAAGCCGGAGGGCGTCATCGCCTTTTGTCAGGGAATTCAGGCGGCAGCGCCGGTGGACAGCTATGTGACGCCGGAGCCCTGGGCTATGCCGGGCTATGACAGTGACGTCATTATGGCAGCGGGAGCCTTTGTGCAGGGCTCGTCCATTGAGCTTTCCGCAGACGGACCCATTAAACCGCCCTACGCAGTGTATTTCCAGGGCGGACTGACTTGGCCCCACGCAAAGCTGGGCATTCTGATGTCCCTGCAGAAAATGGTGGACGCGGGACTGGTACAGCTGTAAGGAGAAGAAGGATGAAAAAGGTTCTGATTGTGGGAGGCGGAGCCTCCGGGCTGATGGCGGCCATCGGCGCTGCCCGGTGCGGGGCAAAGGTGACACTGCTGGAGAAAAATAGACAGGTGGGAAAGAAAATACTGGTGACCGGAAATGGCCGCTGCAACCTGACCAACCGGGATCAGAGCCTGTCCCATTACCGAAGCACGGACCCCTCCATTGTGGAACAGGTCCTTAGCCGGGTTGGCATGGAAGATACCCTGGAGATTTTAAAAAAAATGGGAATTTTTACCAAGGACAGGAACGGCTATCTCTATCCCTACAGCGATCAGGCGGCCGCAGTGTCGGAGGCACTTCGTCTGGAGGCGGAGCATCTGGGCGTGAAGATGGCCCTGAATACAGAGGCGCGGGCTGTGACCCGGAATCCGGATGGCTTTCTGGTGGAGACGGAAGGGTGGAGCTATCCGGCGGACGCTGTGATTCTCACCTGTGGCTCCAAGGCGGCTCCGGAGACCGGATCCGACGGCGCGGGCTATGGCTTCGCGAAGAAGCTGGGACACTGGGTGATCCAGCCGCTTCCGGCGCTGGTACAGCTTTGCTGCAGGGAAAAGTTCTTTGAAAAGCTGGCGGGAGTCCGCATGGATGCTCAGGTGGAGCTCTATGCGGGCGGAGAATGGCTGGCCTCCGACCGGGGCGAGGTACAGTTTACAAAGAACGGGATCTCCGGCATTCCGGTTTTCCAGGTGAGCCGCTATGCGGTGCGGGCCCTTGCGCAGGGCAGACAGGTCCGCGGACGGCTGAACCTGATGCCGGTCTTTGAAGAGACCGAGTTCCTGGCCTTCTTAAAAGAACGGATAGAGAATAACGCCTATAAAACCGGCGAGCAGTTTCTGACCGGGCTTCTGCCGGCAAAGGTGAGCGCCTGTGTGCTGGAACGAAGCGGTCTGGGAAAAACGAAAAAGAAGGCGGGGGACTGGAACTGGGAAGATATCGAACGGTTAAGCCGGGCGATTCGGTGCTTTGAGACAGAGATTACGGGAAGCGGCGATTTTTCCCAGGCGCAGGTCTGTTCCGGCGGTGTGGACTTGCGGGAACTGAACCCGGAGACCATGGAATCCCGGAAGGTGCCGGGACTCTATCTGGCAGGAGAGCTGCTGGACGTGGACGGCGCCTGCGGCGGTTACAATCTGCAATGGGCCTTCAGCAGCGGCTGGCTGGCGGGAACCAGCGCGGCGGCAGAATAAAGGAGAGAGTATATGATACGAATCAGTCAGATCAAGCTTCCCACAGGACACGACGGGCTGGCGCTTGTCCAGGCGGCTGCCCGGGAGCTGAAGGTATCTTCTGATAAAATAGAGCAGCTGACCATTCAGAAAAAGTCTGTGGACGCCAGGAAGAAACCGATTTCCTACGTGTATACGGTTGATGTGAAGCTAAAAGGTGAGGAGAAGCTGCTGAAGAAGCTTCACAACCGGAATGTGACGGCGGCGGTAAAGAAGGCCTATCATTTTCCGGAGCCGGGCAGGGAAAAGCTGCCGCACCGTCCGGTTATCGTGGGGACGGGACCTGCGGGCCTGTTCTGCGGGCTGATGCTGGCCCGGGCAGGATACCGGCCCATTTTACTGGAGCGGGGAGAGACGGCCAGAAAGCGGAAGGAGACGGTGGATCGGTTCTGGGGCGGCGGCGCCCTGAAGCTTCATTCCAACGTGCAGTTCGGCGAAGGCGGGGCAGGAACCTTCTCAGACGGAAAGCTGAACACCCTGGTCAAGGATCCGGAGGGAAGAGGACGGCTGGTGCTCCAGACCTTTGTACAGGCCGGAGCGCCGGAGGAGATTCTCTACTGGAATAAGCCCCATCTGGGCACCGACGTGCTCATTGGCATGGTGGAGCATATCCGGAAGGAGATCGAAGATCTGGGCGGCCAGGTATATTTTGATACCCAGCTTGTGGATATCGAGATCCGGGACGGACAGGTCTGCGGCGTGTATACAAGAAAAAGCGGGGAGCAGGAGGGCGAGCCCTCTTATCTGGAGACAGAGGTGCTGGTGCTGGCCATCGGTCACAGCGCCCGGGATACCTTTGCCATGCTCCGGGATCGGAAGATTCCTATGGAGCGGAAGGCCTTTGCGGTGGGCGTGCGGATTGAGCATCCCCAGGAGCTGATCAATGTGAGCCAGTATGGGGAGCATTATCCCGATGAGCTTCCCACGGCAGCCTACAAGGTGACCCGGAAGGTCGGCGGGGATCGGGGCGTCTATTCCTTCTGTATGTGTCCCGGCGGCTATGTGGTCAACGCTTCCTCTGAGGAGGGAGGACTGGCGGTGAACGGTATGAGCTATCAGGCCCGGGACGGCCGCAACGCCAATAGCGCCATGATTGTGACTGTGCGCCCGGAGGATTTTGGCGGAGAGGATCTGCTTTCCGGCGTGGAATTCCAGAGAAAGCTGGAGCGGGCGGCCTTCGCGGCAGGCGGCGGTAAGGTGCCGGTCCAGCTTCTGGGAGATTTCTGCCGGGGACAGCTGAGCACCGGTCTTGGCGGGGTGGAACCCTGTATCAAGGGCGCTTGGGAGTTTGGCGATGTGCGGGGAATTTTTCCGGAGTATCTGTCGGCGGCCCTTGAGGAGGGGATTCTGGACTGCGAGCATCTGATTTCTGGTTTTTCCCGGGCAGACGCGGTATTATCCGGCGTGGAAAGCCGGACCTCCTCTCCGGTGCGGATTCTGAGAGGAGATCGGGCGGAAAGTCCGGTGAAGGGACTTTATCCCTGCGGAGAGGGCGCAGGCTATGCGGGAGGTATCACCTCGGCGGCCATGGACGGCGTCCGGACGGCAGAGATGATTGCAGGAAAATACAGTCGAAATCCGGCGACATCTTAAGAGAACTTTAGGATTTTTTTTGTATACAAGAGAAAGCCTTTGTGCTATTATAAAATGTGATAATCACGAAAGACGGAGGGATGTTATGAGATCAAAAAACGGCTGGGTGCTGCTGGTGATGCTGCTTTCCGGCATTGTACTGGGAGGCTTCATCGGAATGCTGACCGCCAATGTATCAGGCCTTAGCTGGCTGAATTACGGGCAGAGCTTCGGACTGGAGAATCCGATTGTACTGGATCTGGGTCTCCTGATTCTGACCTTCGGTCTGACGATACAGATATCCATTGCCAGTATCATCGGCGTGGTGCTTGCGATTATTATCTACCGGAAGCTGTAAAAGGCTCCGAAAGGGTTGTACTGCCGTGATTCGCTGTCTGGAGAGCAGAAAGGAACGGGAATGAATACAACCACAACCATGAAGGAATTATACAGGGAAGAGCGTCCCTATGAAAAATGCCTGCAGGCCGGAGCCGGATCGCTTTCCGATACGGAGCTACTGGCCGTGATTATGCGGACCGGGACCTGCGGGGAAAACGCCTGTCAGCTGGCGGGAAGAGTTTTGAGCCTGCCAGGCTACCAGGGACTTAAAGGGCTGAGCCGGATTCCCATGGAGCGCCTGATGAAGCTTAAGGGCATTGGAAATGTGAAAGCCGTACAGCTAAAATGCGTGGCGGAGCTGGCGGCCCGGATGTCCCGGGCAGAAGCGGCTGAGCGTCTCTGCTTTGACGCGCCGGAGACGGTAGCGGATTATTTCATGGAGGATCTGCGCTACGCGGAGCAGGAACAGCTGCATACGCTGTTTCTGAATACGAAAAACGGGCTTCTGAAGGAAAAACTTTTGTTTCAGGGAACGGTCAATGCTTCCCTGGTTTCACCCAGGGAGATTTTCCTGGAGGCGCTGGAATGTCACGCGGTGCGGCTGGTACTGGTGCATAATCACCCAAGCGGAGACGCTATGCCCAGTCCGGAGGATATCCGGATGACGCACCGGATTTATGAAGCGGGCGAAATGCTGGGAATCCAGCTTTTGGATCATATTATTATAGGTGATCACTGTTATAGCTCCTTTCGGGAGCGGGGAATACTATCAGAGAAATAAGAATCAGTTACAGGGAAAGAAAGAGAGGAAGAAACATGTCTGCACAGAGTTTTGGATGCGACTTTGGTACAAGCAGCATCAAAATTTACAGCAAGGAAAGCGATACCATTTTCAGCGAAAAGAATATGGTGGCCATTGAAGAAAGAAAGGGAATGATTGCATACGGAGACGAGGCCTTTGAGATGCATGAGAAGGCGCCCTCCAATATCGAAGTGCTTTATCCCATGTCTTTCGGAACCGTAGCCAGCATTACCTATATGCAGGAATTCCTGAAGGCATTCCTGGAGACCCACACCAAGGGCAGCTTAAAGGGCGCGGAATTCGTCGTAGCCCTGCCGACGGATGTGCAGGATCGTGTATTCAGCACACTGATTCAGGGTACCGGCCTCAAGTCCAAGAATATCCAGATGATTGACAAGCCGGTAGCGGCAGGCCTGGGTCTCGGCCTTGATGTAACCCAGTCCCAGGGCGTCATGATTGTAGACGTGGGAGCGGATACTACTGAGATTTCCATTCTGTCCCTGGGCGGCACCGTCACCAGTAAGCTGATCAAGAATGGCGGTAATAAAATTGACGAGGCCATTGCCAACGCCATCCGCCGGGAATATGGTTATTTTATCGGCAATAAGACAGCGGAGATCCTGAAAAATGAGCTGGGCTATCAGCCGGGTGACACCACCTCCAGAAGGGAAATCTGCGGACGGAATATGGCCCTCGGACTTCCGGCGCTCCTGGAGATTACCGCGGACTTTGTGGCTAATGCGATTTCCGAGAATCTGAAGTCCGTCGTGGATGCCATCAAGGTGATTCTGGAGAGAACTCCGCCCGAGCTGGGCGTGGATATTATCCGCAACGGTATCTTCCTGACCGGAGGCGTGGCTAACTTAAAGGGACTGGATCAGCTGATCGCGGACGCCACCAATATCAAGGTAAATCTGGTTGACAAGCCGGAGGAGTGCGTGGCAAGAGGACTGGAACGGGTAATCAAAGAGAAGGAATTCCGTAGTCTGACCTTTGTGACCAAAGAGCAGAATTATAATTAATGATCAGGTGAAATATGAAGAAAAAAAATCATTTTTCCGTGCCGCCCAGGTACATATTCGCGGCACTGGCGATTCTTTGTATCGGAATGATGTATGCTTCCTATGCCACAGGCTTTGCGGGCAGAACCCTGGGCCGGATCACCGGCTATGTCTTTGTTCCCTTTGAACGGGGGATCAACAGTGTGGGCGGCTGGGCCAGGGACAAGGGCGACAACCTGCAGGATCTGAAGGACGCCCAGGCGGAAAAGCGGGCTCTGCAGGAGCAGGTGGATGCTTTGACCCTGGAAAACAGCAGACTGACCCAGAACCAGTACCGCCTTCAGGAACTGGAAGATCTTTACAACCTGGATCAGACCTACGAGGAATTTCATAAGGTGGCGGCCAATATTATCGCCAGCGATTCCGGCAACTGGTTTAATACCTTTATCATTGATAAGGGAAGCCGGGACGGCCTGGCAGTGGATATGAATGTCATTGCCGGCAGCGGCCTGGCAGGTATTATCATCAAGGTGGGAGATAACTGGGCCCAGGTCCGTTCTATCATCGATGATATGAGCGAGGTCAGCGCCCAGGTGCTGTCTACCTCGGATCTTTGCTTTGTGAAGGGCGATCTGCAGCTGATGGAGTCGGGGCTGATTCAGCTGACCCAGCTGCGGGATACGGAAGGAAAGGCCAGCATCGGCGATACCATTGTGACCTCCCATGTGAGCGACAAATACCATGAGGGACTTCTGATTGGCTATATCAATGAGCTGAGTCTGGATTCCAACAATCTGACGCGTTCCGGAACCCTGACTCCGGCGGTGGATTTTGAGCATCTGCATTCGGTGCTTGTCATCACTGATCGGAAGCAGACGGTGGAAGAATAGAACGGGAGTGAAAAAGGATGAGACGTAAAGCAATAGAGGCGCTTCTGATTATCGTATGCTTTATCCTGCAGTGCACCGTGTTCCAGGCTCTGGCCCTGGCGGGAATTGTTCCGAATCTGCTTCTGATTGTGACCTCGTCCCTGGGCTTTATGCGGGGCGAAAAGGAGGGAATGGCCGTAGGCTTTTTCTCCGGTCTTCTGATGGATATTTTCTTTGGCCAGCTGTTTGGCTTTTACAGCCTTCTGTATCTGTTCCTGGGTTATGGAAGCGGGCTGTTTCACCGTATGTTCTACGATGAGGATATCAAGCTTCCGATGATCTGGATCGCGCTTTCGGAGCTGGTCTACGGACTGAGCGTTTATTTCTTCCTGTTTCTGATGCGCAGCAAATTCCATTTCGGTTTTTATTTTACCAATATCATTCTTCCGGAGCTGGTGTATACCGTAGTGGTCACGATTCTTTTTTACCGTGTGATACGGTCCCTGAATCACTGGCTGGAGCAGAAGGAAAAAGAAGAGGGAGAAAGCAGGAAAATTTCTCCCGTGATACCTTATAATGATAATGACGGGGCGGGGACAGACGGACAGTAAGACAGAGGAGTAAAAAAATTGTTGGACGAAATCAAAGAAGCCTTAAGCAATTTAATAAAATCCAGGACCTTCGTTCTCGGCGTGGTGTTCGTGGTGCTGTTTGGAATTCTGCTGCAGCGTGTTTTCTACCTGCAGATTGTAAAGGGCGACGATTACCAGGAATCCTTTTCCCTGAAAACCGAACGGGAGGTGTCGGTGGCCAGTACCAGGGGAAACATCTACGATCGGAACGGAGAGCTGCTTGCGTACAGCGAGCTGTCCTATTCGGTAACCATCCAGGATAACGGCACCTATGCCAGCAAAACCAAGAATCCCAAGCTCAACGATACCATCTACCGGCTGATTCAGCTGATTGAGAAGAACGGGGACAGCGTCGTCAGCGATCTGGGAATTGTATACAGCAACGGACATTATGAATATTCCCTGGAAGGAAATTCCCTTCTTCGTTTAAAAGCGGACGTATATGGCAAGAATAAGATCAGCGAGCTGACGCCGAAGCAGGAACTCGCCACAGCGGACGAGCTGATGGCTTATCTGTGCGGAGAGAAGAAATACGATATTCGCAGCTCCTATACGGAGGAGGAACAGGAAAAATATGGAATCAGCACATCCGGTTATACGCCGGAGGAGCAGCTGAAGATAGCGACTATCCGGTTCGGTATTTCCGCCAATAACTACAAGCGGTACGTGGCGACAACCGTGGCCAGCGACGTTTCAGATGAGACGGTGGCGGCCGTTCTGGAGAATCAGAGCGAGCTGCAGGGCGCGGAAATCGAGGAGAGCAGCCGGAGAGTCTATCCGGACAGCGAATACTTCGCGCCGATTATCGGTTATATCGGCAAGGCCTCCCAGGAAGAGCTGGAAAGCCTGCAGGAGAAGAATCCGGATTACGAACTCAATGATATCGTAGGAAAATCCGGTATCGAGCAGTATATGGAGACCGATCTCCAGGGAATCAAGGGCTATGAGCGGATGTATGTGGACAGCGTGGGACGGATTCTGGAGGTATCGGAGCAGAAAGACGCGGTTCCGGGCAATGACGTCTATCTGACCATTGACAAGGAGCTGCAGATGGCCTGCTACAATATTCTGGAGCAGAAGCTGGCAGGTATCCTGATTTCCAAGATTCAGAACACCAAGGAGTATAACCCGGGACCCAATGCCAGCGCGGCCAAGATTATGATCCCGATTTACGATGTATATTACGCGCTGATCAACAATTATATTATCGATACCACCCATTTTAACGCGGAGGACGCCACAGAGCTGGAGCAGAGTATCTACAGCCGGTTCCAGAGCAAGCTTGCAGGCACCGTGGACAGTCTGATTGCGGAGCTGAACAACGCGCAGGCCGCGCCATACCAGAATCTCTCCAAAGAGATGAAAAATTACATGAGCTATATTGTGGCGAATGTGTTGATGGGTGACCATCAGGTGCTGATGAAGGACGCGGTGGATACCTCGGACGCTACCTATATAGCGTGGACCACAGATGAAACCATCAGTCTGCGGGAATATCTGCAGTACGCAATTTCCAAAAACTGGATCGATGTAACGAAGATTTCCGGAGACAATCCTTACCTGGATTCCAGTGAGATCTACCAGTCGGTGCTGGACTATATCCGGGACAGCCTTCTGGAGGACGCGGAGTTTGGTAAGATGCTTTATAAATACATGCTGCTAAGCGACCAGGTGTCCGGAAGGGAAATTTGTCTTTTATTATATGAGCAGAATGTGTTAGAATATGATGAGGATACGGTGTCAAAGCTGAAATCCGGTGCTCTCAGCGCCTACAGCTTTATGCTGGACAAGATCCGGAATCTGGAGATTACCCCGGCGCAGCTTGCGCTGGAGCCCTGCAGCGGCGGTATCGTAATCGTGGATACGAAAACAGGCAAGACACTGGCCTGTGTGACCTATCCCAGCTACGATAACAACCGGCTGACCAATGTGATGGATTCCGATTATTACAATAGCCTGCGGAAGGATTTGTCCTCCCCCTTCGTCAACCGTGTGACCCAGGAAAACCTGGCTCCCGGTTCTACCTTTAAGCCGATTACGGCTATCGCGGGTCTGGAGGAAGGGGCGATTACGCCGTCTACCGTGATTTACGCGTCCGGACAGTTTACGGAGATCACGCCGTCGCCGACCTGCTGGATTTTCAACCAGTACGGCGGCCATCATGGCAATGAGACGGTAACGACGGCGATCCGGGATTCCTGTAACTGCTTTTTCTATGAAGTGGGGTACCGTCTGGCAGGAGGACGTTCTGCCGGCGGCTACAATGTGGATAAGGGCCTTTCAGTTCTGGAAAAATATGCTAGAATGTTTGGCCTGGGCGATAAATCCGGCCTGGAGCTTTCCGAGTATGAGCCGCAGATTTCCGATAAGGACGCGGTGCGTTCCGCCATCGGACAGGGTACCAACAGCTATTCCCTTTCCCATATCGCCCGCTACGTGGCGACTCTGGCCAACCGGGGAAGCTGCTATGACCTGACGCTTCTGGATAAGCTTACAGAGACGGACGGAACGCTGATTCAGGATTACGATCCGGTGCTGCACAATCAGGTAAAGATTTCGGACAGCAGCTGGAACGCGGTGCAGCAGGGTATGCGTCTGGTGGCAGAGAACACCAGCGCCCTGAAGTCTTTAAGCGATCTGGGACTGAATGTGGCCGGAAAGACAGGTACGGCCCAGCAGAGCAAGAGCCATCCGAACCATGCGTTGTTCGTGGGCTTTGCGCCTTATGAGCAGCCGGAGATCGCGATTGCCGTTCGTATTGCGAACGGATATACCTCTGCAAACTGTGCGGAGGTAGCTTCCGATGTGTTTAAGTATTACTTTAACCTTACGGATGAGGAGGAGATCTTAAGCGGAACCGCCAGCGGCTCCAGCGGACAGACTATCGGTGATTAGGAGTGAAAGTGATGTCGAACCAGTCAGTTATCATCAAAAGTAACCGGTACGGGCTGATTGTCATTCTGGACGGACAACCCGACTGGGAGACTATAAAGAAGGAAGTGGCTGAAAAATTCAGCGCTTCTGCCAAATTTTTTGGAAATGCCCAGATGGCCCTGTGCTTTCAGGGAAGAGAGCTCAGTGCTCAGGAGGAGCAGGAGCTTGTGGAGGTGATCAGTCAGAGCTGCCAGATTCAGGTTATGTGCCTGGTAGATGAAAATCAGATCACCGAGCAGAACATGAAGCAGGCAGTGGAGCGGGCAGGTGACGCATCCGGATCCCGGGAGGAGCCGGAGCTCTCCAATCTGCAGGATGGGCGCTTCTATAAAGGAACCTTACGTTCCGGCCAGGTGCTGGAGTCTGAGACCAGCATTATCATTCTGGGTGATGTGAACCCGGGAGCCCGGGTGGTATCCAAGGGAAATGTCATCGTCCTGGGAGCCCTGAAGGGAAATGTCTTTGTGGGAGCGGCAGGAAATGAAGCGGCCTTTGTGGCGGCCCTGTCCATGGATCCCATGCAGATTCGTATCGGAGACGTGATTGCCCGCAGCTCAGACGGAGCGGCAAGGCGGAAAAAGAAGGCGGAGGATACGCCGAAGATAGCCTTTGTGGAAAATGGGAATATTTATATAGAACCCATTACGAAAGATGTATTAAATGATATTAAATTATAAAATCTTTGGAGGAAAAAGGTATGAGTGAAGTAATTGTAATTACATCCGGTAAGGGCGGCGTAGGAAAAACCACCTCCACCGCGAATATTGGAACCGGACTTGCGAAGCTGGGCAAAAGTGTAGTAATGATCGATACCGATATCGGACTGCGTAACCTGGATGTGGTTATGGGACTGGAGAACCGGATTGTATACAATCTGGTAGACGTGGTAGAGGGTAACTGCCGGATGAAACAGGCGCTGATCAAGGACAAGCGGTATTCCAACCTCTGCTTGCTTCCTTCCGCGCAGACCAGAGATAAAACCTCTGTAAATCCGGAGCAGATGAAGAAGCTGATTGAGGAGCTCCGTCCGGAATTTGATTACATACTGCTGGATTGCCCCGCAGGTATCGAGCAGGGCTTCAAGAACGCCATCGCGGCTGCAGACCGGGCGCTTATCGTTACGACGCCGGAGGTTTCCGCTATCCGCGACGCAGACCGTATCATCGGACTTCTGGAGGCCAACGATATCCACAAGATTCATCTGATTGTAAACCGTCTGCGTATGGATATGGTGAAGCGGGGCGACATGATGTCCATCGATGACGTCATCGACATTCTGGCGATCGACCTTATCGGAGCCGTACCGGATGACGAGAGCATCGTAGTAGCCACCAACCAGGGCGAGCCGCTGGCCGGCGATTCCTCTCTGGCAGGAACCGCTTATATGAACATCTGTAAGCGTATCATGGGCGAGGATGTGCCGCTTTTGAATCTGGATGTGAACAACGGATTTTTCGCGAAGCTGTCCAAGCTGTTCAAATAAGTAAAGGGGGAGAAGGAAAATGGCATTGATGGATTTTTTCCGGAAAAAGAGTTCGGGGGATGTGGCGAAGGACAGACTGAAGCTCCTGCTGATCTCTGACCGGGCAAACTGTTCCCCTGAAGTGATGGAACTGATCAAAAATGATATTATCAAGGTTATCTCAAAATACATGGAGATTGACTGCGAAAATCTGGATATCCAGATTACACAGACCGAGTCCGAAGGCCAGAACGGCCGCGTGCCGGCCCTGTGTGCCAATATCCCGATTAAGGATCTGAAACACAAGGATCAGCAGAGATAACGACAAAGGAGTTATATGTTAAAACAGTATCGATTGAGGGATTACAGATTCAGACTTGTGTGTTATGTATATGCGATTACTATTTTAGGAATCCTGGTTATTGGCAGCGCGGAAAAGTCCGTTCAGAATCAGCAGATAGTAGGACTTTTTCTGGGAACCATAGCCATGATCGTAGTCTCATTGATTGATTACAACTGGGTTTTGAAGTTTTACTGGCTGCTTTATGGGTTTAATGTGCTCCTGCTGCTTCTGGTGAAGACGCCTTTGGGTGACGACGCCAACGGAGCGGTCCGGTGGCTGAAGATCGGAGGCTTCCGCTTTCAGCCCTCGGAGCTGTCCAAGCTGCTTCTGATTTTGTTTTTCGCGAAAATGCTGGAGAAGTACCGGGATAGCCTGAATACCTGGAAGATTCTGGGAATGATGGCGGCATTTTTCGCAGTTCCGGCAGCGTTGATTAAGAGCCAGCCGGATTTGTCCACCACCATCTCTATCTGTATGACCTTTGGTATCCTGCTTTTTGTCTCGGGCTTAAGCTATAAGCTTATCGGCGGGGCGCTGGCAGTGGGGATTCCCGCGGTGGTGATTTTCATCAGCCTGATTATGCAGCCGAATCAGAAGATCCTGGATCATTACGCCTGGCTGCGTATTATGGCTTGGCTGAATCCGACCAAGTACGCGGACAATGCGTACCAGCAGCAGAATTCCATTATGGCCATAGGATCCGGACAGCTGGTGGGAAAGGGTCTGAACAATAACCTGGTTTCCTCGGTAAAGAACGGCAGCTTTATCGCCGAGCCCCAGACAGATTTCATCTTTGCGGTGGCGGGAGAGGAGCTTGGTTTTATCGGTTGCGCAACAATTATTTTACTATTGGCGTTAATTGTGATAGAATGTATCTGGATTGGTAAAAGATCAAGGGAATTTTCGGGCACACTGATCTGCTGCGGCGTAGCAGGCTACATCGGATTTCAGAGCTTTATCAACATCTGCGTTGCGACAGGAATATTTCCCAATACGGGAATTCCGCTGCCCTTTGTGAGCTATGGACTGACGTCTCTTCTGACGCTTTTCATGGCGATCGGCTTTGTGTTGAATGTCGGCTTACAGCCGAAAAAATACTAACTTGGGGGTACTCCTATGAATATTGGATTAATCGCACACGATGCAAAGAAAAAACTGATGCAGAATTTCTGCATTGCCTACAGGGGAATTCTCTGTAAGCATGAGCTTTACGCTACCGGTACCACAGGCAGGCTGATTGTCGAGGTGACCAATCTGAACGTACACCGTTATCTGGCGGGCCATCTGGGAGGAGAGCAGCAGATTGCGGCCCAGATCGAGCATAACCAGATGGATCTGGTGATTTTTCTGCGGGATCCTTTGAATCCCAAGCAGCATGAGCCGGACGTGAATAACGTGGTGAAGCTCTGCGATATGTACAACATTCCGCTGGCTACCAATCTGGCTACGGCGGAGCTTCTGATCAAGGCTCTGGATCGTGGAGATATGGAATGGAGAGAGTTGTATAATTAGTTAGAAAAAAAGTAAATAATAGTTGTGTTTTTAGGGCAGATCGACTATACTGGTATTATATAAAAAAGGACGGAAAGCCTTTTTAAAGAAAAATGGGAAAACCAAGGAGGACACGGCTATGGTGCAGTTAATTGTAGGAAGTAAGGGAGACGGAAAGACAAAACATTTACTGGACAGAGTAAACAGCCAGATCAAGACAGCTTCAGGCAATATCGTATACCTGGATAAGAATACCAAGCATATGCATGAGCTTGACAACAAGGTTCGTCTTATCAATGTAGCTGATTATCCGCTTAAGAACTGTGATGAATTTATCGGATTTATCTGCGGTATTATTTCTCAGGATTACGACCTGGAGCAGATGTATCTGGACAGCTTTTTGAAGATTGCCCATCTGGAAGGCGAGGATTTGACAGACGCTCTGACCCAGCTGAATGCTATCAGCGAGCAGTTTAAGGTAAACTTCTGCCTGAGCATTTCCGTAGAGGAGAACGAGCTTCCTGAATTTGCGAAAGAACAGGTTATCATTTCCTGTTAAGATTGAGTGATTCTGCACAGTACATAAGAGGATGCCCTGATTTCAGGGCGTCCTCTCGTTAAATATGGAGGAATTTGACGGGTGGCAGGAGCCGGAAAAAAGAATAAGAAGATTGTCAGATATCGACGCCCATTTAATATCGGCGTTGTCTTTTTTGGGTTTATTGCCGTATATCTGATAGTCTGTATCTATCTGTATTTCACCTCGACCCATATATCCGGGTATGAGGTTATCAAGGGAAATCTGGCGACAGATTACCGCTATACAGGCATTGCGCTGCGGACTGAGCAGGTCTATACGGCAGAGAAAGCAGGCTATGTCAATTATTATGCGTCGGAAAATGAAAAGGTGTCCGTGCTGTCTACGGTTTATACGGTGGACGAAAGCGGCAGAATGGCGGATATTCTCAAGGAGAACGCCGGAGACGTGAGTCTTTCTGAAGAAGATTACACGGAGCTGCGTTCCCAGATCGGTACCTATACAAGCAGCTTTTCCGATATGGATTTCAATGGCGTATACAATTTTAAGACGAACATAGACAGCACCATTCTGGATCTGGTGAATCAGAATATGATAGACAGGCTGGACAGTACGGCGGAGGAAAACAGCGCCCTGTTTACCCGGTATAACGCGGCAACAGCCGGAGTGGTGGAGTATTATATAGACGGCTATGAGGACGCCAGCCTCGAAGGCTTAAGCGCGGATTGGTTCGACGAGACGAAGTATCAGCGGCAGAATCTGCGGACGGAGGAGCTGGTCAGCTCCGGAGACCCGGTATATAAGCTGGTTACCGATGAAAACTGGAAGCTGGTATTTCCGCTGGATCAGGATATGGAACGCTATATCCTGGATAAGATAGAGGCCAATCAGAAGACCGCTGAGGATGGGACAGTGACCCAGCGGACAACCTACATACAGATTCGTTTTGACAAGGATAAGGAGGCAGTCTGGCCCTCCGTAACGGTGGAGTACCGGGACGGACAGGCTTACGGCGTGCTGTCCTTTGTGAATTCCATGGTACGCTACGCGGGGGAGCGCTATCTGAACTTCGAGGTTCTGCGCGATGAGACCACAGGGCTTAAGATTCCGCAGACCGCCGTCACCCAGAAGGAGTTTTATGTGATTCCGGTGGATTACCTGACAAAGGTGGAAAATGACACCGGCTTTATGAAGCAGCTGACTGGGGAAGACGGAACGGTCAGCGCCCAGTTTGTGAACTGTACCATTTATTATCAGGACGAAGAGAATGCTTATGCGGATCCGGAGGAGGAGAGCTTCAGCACCTCCCAGAAAAAGCTGAACAGCGGCGATCTGCTGGTGAAGACCGATTCCTCTGACACCTTCCAGGTGGGGCAGACCTCCCAGCTTACAGGTGTCTACAATATCAACAAGGGTTATACGATTTTCCGGCGGATAGAGGTTCTCTACGAAAATGAGGAGTACTGTATTGTGAAGGAGGGAACCAGCTACGGCCTTTCCGTCTACGACCGGATTGTGCTGAACGCGCTGGCGGTCAAGGAGGATCAGGTTATTTACTAGTTTCTAAACAGGAGGAGTTAAGATGAGTATGGTAGTGGAAAATTTCGCGGAAGTGGAAAAACATGTACAGGAGGCCTGCGCCCGGGCAGGGCGTTCCAGAGACGAGGTGACGCTGATTGCGGTGAGCAAGACCAAGCCGGTGTCCATGATAGAAGAGCTGCTTCCGGGAGGAACCAGGGATTTCGGTGAAAATAAGGTACAGGAGCTCTGCGAGAAATACGAGGTGCTGCCCCGGGATATCCGCTGGCACCTGATTGGCCATCTGCAGCGCAATAAAGTAAAATATATCGTGGACAAGGCATATCTGATTCATTCCGTGGATTCCCTGCGTCTGGCTGAGACCATCAGCGAGGAAGGCGTAAAGAAGGGTGTGACGGTTCCGGTACTCATCGAGGTCAACGTGGCGGGCGAGGAAAGCAAGTTTGGCGTGACGCCGGAGGAAACGGAAGCGCTGGTCCGCGAAATCGCGAAGCTTCCGGCTATCCGGATCAGGGGACTGATGACCATAGCGCCTTATGTGGAGAATCCGGAGGACAACCGGGTACATTTTTCCAGATTAAAGCAATTATCTGTTGACATCGGGAAGAAAAATATTGATAATGTATCTATGAATGTCCTGTCCATGGGTATGACCGGAGATTATCAGGTAGCCATTGAGGAGGGCGCCACCATGATACGCGTGGGAACAGGTATTTTCGGAGAAAGAAATTACAAGATCTAATTTTACGAAATCTAATAGAATGGAGACAGCGGTATGAGTGTAATCGATAAATTTCTGGATGTCATGAAGCTCGGAGGAGACGACGAGTACGACGATTACGAGGATGATTACGACTACGAGGACGACTACGAGGACAAGCCGAAAAAGAGCATTTTTAAGAAAAAAAAGGACGAGGACGCAGAGGATGATTTTCCGGCGGACAGCGCTTCTTCCAAGCCTACTAAGGTGACTCCGATTCGACAGACCCAGAGAAAATCCGGCAACGGCATGGAGGTCTGTGTTATCAAGCCCACCAGCTTTGAGGATTCCCTGGAGGTTATGGATACACTGCTCAGCAACCGTACGGTAGTGCTGAACTTCGAGGGCCTGGACGTGGATGTGGCTCAGAGAATCATTGATTTTACCTCCGGCGGCTGCTATTCCATTGGCGGTCATCTACAGAAGGTATCCGGCTATATTTTCCTGGTAACGCCGAAGAATGTGGATATCTCCGGTGACCTTCAGGATATCCTGAGCGGTTCTCTGGATATTCCATCGGTATACAATAAATAATTATGACAAAAGAAGAACAGCAGTTGGAGCAGCATTTCCGCGATCTGGCAAGGACGGCTTACCAGCGCGGAATTCCTGTATTTTCCGATTTTCTGAATTTAAACGAACTGAATATCTTTCAGAGTGTACGCCGGGAGTTCTCCTATCTGGAGACGGAGAGCTTCGGCGGCTATGAATTGGCGGAGCGTCAGATAGCGGTATTTCGTCCTGAGGCTCCGGTCTTTTATGCGGATTATCCCGTTGCCTGTCTTAAAATTACGCCTTTGAACGCAAAATTCGCGGAAGAGCTGAACCATCGGGACTATCTGGGCGCGATTTTGAATCTGGGACTGGAGCGGTCCTGCCTGGGAGATATCCTGGTGGAGGAAAAAGCGGCGTATCTGTTCTGCCTGGAACGGATGGCGGATTTTATCCGGGATAACCTGACCCGGATCCGGCACACCTCCGTCTATGTGGAGCGGGTGGAAGCCGGAGCGTTTCATTACGAGCCCAGATATCAGGAGCTGTGCGGAACCGTAGCCTCCGTCCGGCTGGATAAGCTGTTATCCCTGGCGTTCCAGGCCTCCCGCAGCAGTCTGACCGGTCTGATCGAGGGCGGAAAGGTCTTTGTAAACGGCAGGTTAGTCACATCAAACGGCTATGAGCCGAAAGAAGGCGATCTGGTTTCTGTACGCGGTATGGGACGGTTCCGTTTTCAGGGAGCCGGCGGGCAGTCCAAAAAGGGTCGGGAATATGTGACCCTGTGGAAGTATATATAACATCAGAGGAGCGGACCTACAGAGGAGGAGATTCCATGAAAGAAAACACGCATACACTTCCGGTTCAAAAGGATGGGGCTTTTTGCTACAATATTATCCTGAGACCGGATTTTTCCGAACTGGGGGAACAGGTAAGGACGCTTGGCGTGGCAGGCAGAAAGCTTTGTATTGTGGCGGACGAGAAGGCAGGAAAGCTCTACGGAGAGGAAGTACAAAGGGAGCTGCGAAAGGTCACGGATAGGGTGGATCTCTATACGATTCCGTCCGGAGAGGAATACAAAACCCTGGATACGGTGCGTAAGGTCTATACCTGTCTCATTGAAAAGCATTATGACCGGAAGGATATGCTGGTGGCACTGGGAGGCGGCGTGACCGGGGATTTGACCGGATTTACGGCGGCTACCTACTTAAGAGGAATTGGCTTTATCCAGATCCCCACGACTCTTTTATCCCAGGTGGACAGCAGTATCGGCGGTAAGACAGGCGTGGATTTTGACAGCTACAAGAATATGGTCGGGGCTTTTCATATGCCCCGTCTGGTATACATCAACCCGGCAGTTCTCAAGACCCTTCCGGAGCGGCAGTTTGCCTCCGGCATGGGTGAGATTCTGAAGCACGGACTGATCAAAAACGGGGAATATTTCCGCTGGCTTCTGGAAAATCAGAAGGCCATCTGCGGGCATGAGATGGAAGTACTGCTTCCAATGATCGAAGAAAGCTGTAAGATTAAGCGTGCGGTGGTTGAGCAGGATCCCACCGAGCAGGGAGAGCGGGCTCTTCTGAATTTCGGCCATACGGTGGGCCATGCGGTGGAGAAGCTAAAGGATTTCAGTCTGTCCCACGGCGAATGTGTGGCGATTGGAACAGCGGCAGCCGCCTATCTGTCCTGGAAGCGGGGACTGATTTCCGAGAAGGATCTGGTCTATGTCTGTGAAGGCTTGCGGGAATTTGGCCTGCCGATCCGTACAAATAATCTGGCTGCGGAAGCGGTTTTAAAGACCACCAAGTCCGACAAGAAGATGGATGGGGGCAGCATCCGGTTTGTGCTGCTGCGCCATATCGGAGAGGCTTTTGTGGATCGGACGCTGACAGAGAAAGAACTTCTGGAAGCAATTCATTGGATTTTGGGAGAGTAAGAGCATGAATAAAAAGATAAGATACAACCTGATAGGAGCGGCGCTGGCCCTGGTGCTGATTGGACTTGACCAGTGGACGAAGGTTCTGGCGGTAAAACATCTGATGGGGCAGGAACCCATGGTAATCTGGAACGGTGTATTCGAACTGCGTTATCTGGAGAACCGGGGCGCAGCCTTTGGAATCCTGCAGGGACAGAAAGTTGTTTTTCTGATTTGTACGGCTGCGGTACTGGCAATTCTGGCTTTTTATTATAACCGGATGCCGGTGGAAAAGCGGTATCTTCCCATGCGGATCGTAGGGATTCTATTGGGAGCCGGGGCGGTAGGCAATCTGATCGACCGGATGATGCAGAGCTATGTGGTGGATTTTCTGTATTTTAAGCTGATTGATTTCCCGATTTTTAATGTGGCAGACTGCTATGTGACGATGGGAGCCATCCTGCTGGCGATTCTGATTCTTTTTGTATACAAGGACGAGGAGCTGGGCTTTCTAAGCCTGAAAAAGAAGGTATGAGGCTGGAAGTAAGTCCGGAGCATGCCGGAATTCGAATCGATAAATATCTGGCGGAGAGCCTGCCGGATATCAGCCGTTCCTATCTGCAGAAGCTATTCCGGGACGGCGAAATCAAGATGAACGGAAAAGCAGTAAAGGCCAGCGCGAAAACCCTGGCCGGCGCAGAGATTGTATTTGCGATTCCGGAGCCGGAGGAGCCGGAGATCCTGCCGGAGGATATCCCGTTGGATATTCTTTACGAGGATTCGGATGTGATTCTCATCAATAAGCCCAAGGATATGGTGGTTCATCCGGCGGCGGGGCACTATACGGGAACCCTGGTCAACGGGCTCATGTATCACTGCCGGGAAGGGCTTTCCGGTATCAACGGCGTGCTGCGGCCTGGCATCGTACACCGCATTGACAAGGATACCACCGGTGTTCTGGTGGTATGTAAGAATGACAGGGCTCATAACGGACTGGCGGAGCAGCTGGCGGAGCACAGCATTACCCGGAAGTACCGGGCCATTGTCTGCGGCAACCTGAAGGAGGACGAAGGAACGGTGGACGCACCCCTGGGGCGGCACCCACAGGATCGGAAAAAAATGGCTATTGTGCGCAGCGGCGGGAAGCGGGCGGTCACCCATTACCGGGTGCTGGAACGGTTTGGTAAATATACTTATATCGAATGCCAGCTGGAGACGGGCCGGACCCACCAGATCCGCGTGCATATGGCCAGTCTGGGCCATCCGCTTCTGGGCGACGAGGTCTATGGACGGGGAAAGTCCCCCTTTAAGCTGGAGGGGCAGACACTTCACGCCATGGTGCTGGGCTTTATCCACCCGACGACAGGGGAATATATGGAATTTCAGGCGCCGCTTCCGGAGTATTTTGAAAAGCTGCTGGAAAAATTGCGTAAGATGTCAAGTTAGGGCTTGCGCACAGAAAACCGGTATGCTATAATAAATGAGTTGCTGATAACGGCAACGAATGCCGGCGTGTCGGAATGGCAGACGAGGCAGACTCAAAATCTGTTGCGGGCAACCGCGTGCGGGTTCAAGTCCCGCCGCCGGCATTTTATAACACCCAGAGAATCCAGTGAAATCAAGGGTTAGAACGATTTGCGAGAACAAACGTTCCAAGAACACTTGATAACACTGGTTTTTTTGTACAAGAAAGGAGAAATTCTTGTACGTTTGCTCTTTAAAAATCCTCTAAAAATTAAATATCAGTAGCGTTCGGTGCTATGATTCAGACTTATAGGACAAAACGTGTTGATAGAAAGTACTGTGAGCTCTTGAAAATAAAGGGTTTGCAGGCATTTAATCTTCCTTAAAATTAGAACCATGGAGGGAAGGTTAAATGAATCAAGTAAATTGTCCTATTTGTGGTAAAAAATGTGTTAAATCAGGAAAGACAAAAGCCGGTTCGCAACGTTGGCTTTGTAAGAGCTGCAAAACATCGTCGACACATAAAATAAATAATGAATCTAAGGAATTGCAGTTCTTTTTAAATTGGTTGTTTGGAAAAGAATCTCAAGCAATGATGCCTGGAGAAGGAAGAACCTTTCGAAGAAAGACAGCAAAGTTTTGGAATATATGGGCTATGCCGCCAAAGGTAGAAGGAATCAGAGATGTCTTATTTCTTGATGGCATATATCTTAGTCGGAAAGCCTGCGTTCTGATTTGCTGTGATGAAAAGCATGTGTTGGGATGGTATTTATGCCGTTATGAACATGCGGAAGCATGGATTGCGTTAATGAAACGTATAGCGGAACCAAGAATGGTTGTATCGGATGGTGGAACCGGATTTGCAAAAGCTCTCAAAAAAATATGGCCAAAAGCAAAGCATCAACGGTGCGTATTTCATGTGTTTTGCCAAGTGAAACGATATACAACATCCAGGCCTAATACAGCGGCTGAATGAGAAGAACCGATTGGAAAAGAGTCTCTCTATCTGGGGTGATGCAATTGTTTGGAGTGATTTGCATAAAATGGATAGAACGTTTGATGGCTGGGATTAGCCATCAACACGTTTTGTCCTATAACCCATGATTCATAACTCAATACTGAATTTGGCCTGTACAGAGATGTGCAGGCTATTTTTATATCTGCCAGCATTTCAAATTAATCTCAAGTACTTAGTAGATACACTGATGTATAATAGAGAAGACAAGAGTTATCTGGCATAAGGTTAGATGAAGCCTAGCCACCGGTAAATGGTTTTATAAAAGTAGCGCCTTAGTTTACCAGACAGAGGGCACTAATTTTTGAAAAAGTATTGACGTACAGAAAACTGTACAGTATAATATAAGTACAGAAAAACGTACGGAAGGAGTTGATTATATGTTAGCAGTTAATTACACAAATTTGAGAGATAACATGAAAAGTTACATGGATAAGGTAACAGATGATTATGAAACTATGATTGTCACGAGAAAAAATAACAAGAATATTGTTATGATATCAGAAGAAAGCTACAACAATCTTATGGAAAATATTTATGTAATGGGAAATAAAGTAAATTATGATTGGTTAATGGAATCCAAGGCACAATTAGAAAATGGTCAGTGTAAGGCTCATGAACTTATTGAGGTGGACGATGAATAAGGTATTTACTGACAATGGATGGGAAGATTACGTCTACTGGGAAACGGAAGATCGGAAAACACTTAAGAAAATCAATAAGTTGATTGAAGATATCTGTAGAAACGGAAATGAGGGCATAGGAAAACCAGAGCCATTAAGCGGAAACCTTGCAGGATATTGGAGCAGGCGGATAAATGACAAAGATAGAGTGATATATAAAATTGATGAAAATAATGTGTATATACTGGCCTGCCGTTACCATTATAGCGATACCTAAAAGTTATGTTATAGCACTCAGGGAGATTCTTGGGTACTATTCTTGATTTCTATGTTCATATAAATGTATATTCTGGGACGGCACCGAGAAATCTTATAATATTCGCCAACTCCATCAGGAATTGCCGCAATTAAAGGCACGGGAAGAGGATTTGACCCTGTATAAATCTGTAAAAGTAGGTCCAGGTGGTTATGCAATAGAATGGAACGACGAGCTGAATTTGGCACAGGTCACAAAGGTATCTCAATACGATATCAATAAGATATCAATAAGATTGAACCTTCCAGGGAGGTAACCGTGATTTACAGGACAGCTGAGGACTGGATGCCCGTTTTTCACAAGTTTGGAGAAAAATTGCGGCCTGGAAGCTATGATGATCTGGAAATTGTAGTGGAATAGCAGTGAATTCTATAGGTGTAGAATTTAAAATTACATTTTACCTTAAGAATGGATTTACCGAGAATTTGAAGTATAAGAAGAAAAAGGATTCCCATACGATTAGTGTGCGGAAAGATATTTTTGTGGAAGAATAGAATGAATAGGGTATATCGGGTGAAATGCTTGGTATGCCCTATTTTTGTGTTTGTGTATAAGATTTTAGAGCAAGATAGAACTCATAGTTATTTATTAATAGGATTTACTTCTTAATTTGTCTGCTAATTGTGAAAGAAGTTCGATTTCTTCTGTATTTAAGTCAGATACATCAATAATACGCTTATCGGTAATACCAAGCAGATAATCGGTGGATACGTGAAACATACAGGCAAGTTTAATTAGAGATTCATAGCTTGGATACCGTGAACCAGATTCATAGGAAGATATGGCACTTACAGCAAGACCGAGACGATCAGCAACTTGCTTCTGAGTAAGTTTTTTTGTTTGTCGGAGATATTTTAATTTTTCACCCATATTTACCAAATGTATCACCTGCTTTCACTAATAGTGTATCAATATAGAATTCCATATTGGTGAAAATGTATACACAAATTCAGAAAAATTTGTTGAAAATAACATATAATAAGAGTATAATGAAAGAAAATCATGTAAAATTGTGTAAAGATTACATGGTTTTATTTCTTGTAGGGAGGAAATGTAGTATGGCATTAATTAAGTGTCCAGAATGTGGAAAGGAAGTTAGTGATAAGGCAAAGATATGTCCAAATTGTGGTGTTGACATAATGGAGAATGCGCCAAACATTGAGCCTATAAAGAAGAAAAAGAGACTTAAATATGTTGGCTTGGCAATCATTCTATTATGTTTAGGGGGCTTGGGATATTGGGGGATAAAAATAGTTCCAGAGAAGCAGGCAGAAAGAGATAAAGAAATATATAATGAAATAGTGAAAAATATAGAGGATTGTAAATTCAAAACTGCAACAGACATTATTGAAGAAGGTCTTTCGAAAGATAATAAAAATAAGGTTGTATTATATATAAAAAACATAATAAAAGACACACAAATAAATAGAATAAATGATGTTTCGTTAGAAAAACTGTATTTATATGAAGTATATTTAAAAATACTTGAGAGTATAGACATAGATGATTCAACCACAAATGAATTAGTTTGCGATTACCTAAATAAAGCTGTGAAACTAGAAAGTTATAGTGAATATTTTTCAATAATAAAGTATTATAAGTCTTCGGATTATACAGTTCGAAGTAAGGTACCGGAAACAGCAATGGGAAATGGTGAAGTTAATGCTGGAATGCTACAAGCGGGAATAAAGCGATTAGATAGTATTGATATGTCAAAGTATTCATGTGAGGGATACGGAATATCTGAAATTGAAGCAGCAAATGATAAAGAAAGAAAATGTTATGAGGAGTTATTAAAGTATGCATATGGAGATATGAGTATAAACCCGACAGAAACATTAGGAAGGCTTGAAGAAGCAATTATGTCGTATACAGAACCGATATTAAAAGCTGTAACCATATTAAGTGATGAGGTGCAGCCAATTATAGATAGTTTACCAGTATTATAAAGAGGGAGGAATAAGAATGTTAATTAATTGTCCAAAATGTGGAAAAGAAATTTCGGATAAAGCCAAGAAATGTGTAGGCTGCGGATGGATGCCGGAAGAAGAGTTAGAAAATGAGGAAAACGTAGAAAGCGACAATACTGAATCAACTACGGCACAAATGGAAAATCATACGGAAGAAAAGAATGAGACCCTGAACAAATCTGATATCATAGAAGTTCAGAGTAGCTTTGTGAAAGATGAGCAAGGGGAAATTCTCAACAAGAATGTGATGTTGAGTAAGATGAAAAAAATATTATTGACGGGTATTTGTGTTTTTGGAATAGCAGCAATTTTTTTCTTTAGCAGAGCAAATAATGTAAAAAATGAATATTACAATTCAGAAAATTATTATTCGTTAAACAAAAATGCGTATGTTGGAAGAGATGCATACAATTATATTATCAATGGTACATATTTCACAGGATATTCAGTAATAGGTGTTGGCTGTATGGTGTGCGCAGTGGTTATGGGAACAAGCTTTGTAATGTTAAAAATCAAGGAATGTGAGGAATAATATATTCATATCTTAGTTGGTTGAGTTTTTCTAAAAGTGAGTTAATTAGCCAGTTGGAATTTGGTGGATTTACACACGAGCAAGCTGTATATGGTGTCCAGTGGGCGGGGTTATAGCCAGGCGATAAAGGCGATAGCTAGCCGTCGGTAAATTGGTTTTATAAAAGTAGCGCTTTAGTTTACCAGACCGAGGGCGCTATTTTTATATCTTCCAAATCAAATACAGAGATGTTGCAATTTGCTTCCAATAATGGCATAATAAACACTGCAAAGAAAAGTGCCGATTACTTCTGAATTAAAAAATTCTGTGCTATAATAAAAATAATCTGGCGAAGGGAGGCCCGTATATGACCTGTAAAGAGGCAGAACAGATGATTATGCCTTATATCAACGACGAACTGACAGACAAGCAGCTCGGGCCGTTTCTGGAGCATATCAACAGCTGCAAGGACTGCTATGAGGAGCTGGAGATCTATTATACGATTTACGCAGGTCTGTCCCAGCTGGACGGCGAGAATGAAGGGCTGGACATGAATAACCTGCTTCAGGAGGCGCTGCACGTTTCCGAGCAGCGGGTACGGGGACGTATCTTTTTTAATGTATATTATGCGTTTTCCCAGGTGCTTGCCATGGCAGCGCTTCTGGCAATTATGGTAATGGAGATAGTGAAATTATGAGTGAAAAAATACTGCTTGTGGACGGCCACAGTATCATCAACCGCGCCTTTTACGGAGTGACGGATCTGACCAATTCCGAGGGGCTGCATACCAACGCCATTTACGGATTTTTAAATACCCTGTTTAAGGTGCTGGATGAAGAAAAGCCGGATTACCTGACGGTGGCCTTCGATGTAAAGGCGCCCACCTTCCGTCATCAGATGTATGACGCATACAAGGGAACCCGGAAGCCTATGCCGGCGGAGCTTCATGAGCAGGTGCCTGTTCTGAAGGACGTGCTGCACGCCATGGGGATTGCGACCATGGAAAAAGCAGGCCTGGAGGCAGACGATTTGCTGGGAACCGTAGCGAAACGGAGTGAGGCAAGAGGGATGGAGGTTACGGTTCTGTCCGGAGACCGGGATCTGTTACAGCTGGCTACCGACCATATCCGGATCCGCCTGCCGAAGACCAAGGGCGGCGTGACGGAGACAGAGAATTACAACACCGGAGACGTCATCGAAAAATATCAGGTGACGCCGGTTCAGATCATCGAGCTGAAGGCGCTGATGGGCGATTCCGCCGACAATATCCCCGGCGTACCGGGGATTGGGGAAAAGACAGCCACAAACCTGATTGTCCAGTACGGCAGTATCGAAAACGCCTATGCCCATGTGGATGAGATCAAGCCCAACCGGGCGCAGAACGCCCTGCGGGAGCATTACGATATGGCCCAGATGAGCAAGGCTCTGGCCACTATCAACATTGACTGTGACTACGATTACGACTGGGAAAAGGCGCGGCTCGGCAATATTTATACAGAGGAAGCCTACCGGTTCCTGAAACGGCTGGAGTTCAAAAATATGCTGTCCCGTTTTCAGCTGGACGCCCCGGCCAACGATGAAATCGAGAAAAACTTCCGGATAGTGGAAGATTTTGGAGAAGCGGCTCAGGTGCTCACCAAAGCGGCGGGAGTGTCCCGTCTGGCTTTTGTGATTCACCGGGAAGGGGAGCAGGTGCTGGCGCTGTCCCTGACGCTGTCGGAGCAGGAATCCTACAGCATTCCCGTGCAGGGCTTTGTGACGGCCGACTGGCTGCTGGGACGCCTGGAAGCGGTTTTCGCGAAGGTATCGGAGCTTATCACCCTGAAATTAAAGGAAGAACTGAAATGTCTGGCAGCCCATGGGGTGACCGTGGAGGAAGAGCGGCAAAGCGCATTCCTGGACGCGGAGATAGCGGCGTATCTGATGAATCCTCTGAAGGACAGCTATTCCTATGAGGAGCTTGCGAAGGAATATCTGGGACTTACCATTCCCTCCCGGTCAGAGTTTTTTGGAAAAGAGAAGCTTACAAAGGCGCTGGAGGAAAAGGCGGAATCTTTCCGGATCTACGGCGGCTACGCCTCTTATGTGCTGTATCAGTCCATGTCAGTGCTGGAGAAAAGCCTGCGGGAAACGGGAATGGAAGACCTGTACCGGGAGATGGAGCTGCCTCTGGTCTGGACGCTTTTTGGCATGGAGCAGGAGGGGATCCGGGTGGACGCCGCTGCGCTGAAGGCCTACGGCGACGAGCTGGCAGTCCGGATCAGGGAACTGGAGACTCAGATATACGAGGAAGCCGGGGAGAGCTTCAATATCAATTCGCCCAAACAGCTGGGCGTCATTCTTTTCGACAAGCTGGGAATGAAGGGCGGCAAAAAGACGAAGACCGGATATTCCACCTCGGCGGAGGTGCTGGAAAAGCTGGCGCCGGAGAATCAGATCGTAAAGGACATTCTGGAGTACCGGCAGCTTGCGAAGCTGAAATCCACCTACGCGGACGGGCTGGCGGCTTATATCGGCCCGGATGAGCGGATCCATACCACCTTCCAGCAGACCATTACGGCTACCGGACGTTTAAGCAGCGTAGAACCGAATCTGCAGAACATTCCGATCCGTATGGAGCTGGGACGGCAGATCCGGAAGGTCTTTATCCCAAAGGAGGGCTGCGTTCTGGTGGATGCGGATTATTCCCAGATTGAGCTTCGGGTGCTGGCCCATATGTCCGGAGATGAAAATCTGATTCACGCTTACCGGGAGGCCCAGGACATTCACCGGCTGACAGCTTCCCAGGTGTTCCACATTCCCTTTGACGAGGTAACGGATCTCCAGAGACGGAACGCCAAGGCTGTGAATTTCGGCATTGTATACGGTATCAGCTCCTTCGGCCTGTCCCAGGATTTGAGCATATCCCGGAAAGAGGCCCAGGAGTATATTCAGAAGTATTTTGAGACCTATCCGAAAATCAAGGAATTTCTGGACACCTGTGTGGAAGAGGCAAAGGAACAGGGCTACGCCCGGACCATGTTCGGCCGGAGACGCCCCATGCCGGAGCTGAAGTCCTCGAATTTCATGCAGCGTTCCTTTGGGGAGCGGGTAGCCATGAATGCGCCGATTCAGGGAACGGCGGCGGATATTATTAAAATTGCCATGATACGCGTGGATAAGCGGCTGAAGGCAGAGGGTCTGCGTTCCCGGCTTCTTCTGCAGGTTCACGACGAGCTTCTGTTGGAGGCATACACAGAGGAGCTGGACGCTGTAGAGCGGATCCTTTCAGAGGAAATGCAGGGAGCCGCGGCGCTTTCGGTTCCGCTGGAGATCGATATGAAGCAGGGAAAAAACTGGTATGAGGCCCATTAATATGAGAGTAATCGGAATTACAGGCGGCGTGGGAGCCGGAAAAAGCGCGGTTTTAAAATATCTGAAAGCTATTCCGGTGGTCCGGGTGCTGGAGGCCGACCAGGTGGGACATCTTCTGATGGAGCCGGGTACGGAGTGCTTCCAAAGGATCCGGGAACATTTCGGGGAACGGGTCATCGCAGAGGACGGAAGCCTTGACCGGGCTGCCGTGGCTCGGATTATCTTTTCCGATAAAAAAGAGCTGGAATGGCAGAATGCGCTGATGCATCCGGCCATCAAGGAATGGATCCGGCAGGAGATTCGGCTGGAGCGGCAGCAGGGAACCTGTAAGCTCTTCGTGGTGGAAGCGGCCCTGCTTATCGAGGATCACTACGAGGATCTGTGTGAAGCATTCTGGTATCTCTATACAAGACCGGAGCTTCGGCGGGAACGCCTGAAGGAGTCCCGCGGATATTCAGACGAAAAGATCGATTCCATTTTCGCAAGACAGCGGACGGACACGGAATTCCGGAGCCACTGCCGGGAGGTCATTGACAACAATGGCACCAAAGAGGAACTGTACGGGCAGATAGATCTGCTTTTACAGAAACTGGGAATCGAGACAGATACAAAGGAGCAGACAGCAACATGAGAATGTGCAGCATCGCCAGCGGAAGCAGCGGCAACTGTATTTACATAGGCTCGGAGGAGCATCACATCCTGATTGACGCGGGAATCAGCGGTAAAAGGGTGGAAGCGGGACTTAATAACCTGGAACTGACCGGAAAGGATCTGGACGGCATTCTGCTGACCCATGAGCATTCGGATCATATCAAAGGGCTGGGCGTCCTGTCCCGCAAGTACGGCGTCCCCATCTATACGACGCCGGGGACGGCAGAGGCAGTAAAGGTTATGAACAATCTGGGAAAAATTGACAGTTCTCTTTTTCATGAGATTCACGCGGATCAGGAGTTCGCCATCGGGGATCTGAACATTTCCCCCTTTCATATCTCCCACGACGCGGCGGAGCCGGTGGCTTACCGGGTGGCCTGCGGGGATAAAAAGATGGCGGTAGCCACAGATCTTGGAGTTTATACGGATTATACTATTGACCACTTAAAGGATCTTGATGTACTATTACTGGAGGCAAACCATGATATTCACATGCTTCAGGTAGGGGCCTATCCCTATTATCTGAAGCAGCGTATCTCCGGCGACCGGGGACATCTGTCCAACGAGACAGCCGGAAAGCTTCTCTGCCAGGTGCTGCATGACCGGATGAAGGCAGTATTTCTGGGTCATCTCAGCAAAGAGAACAACTACGCGGAGTTGGCCTATGAGACGGTGAAGCTGGAACTTAAGCTGAATGAAAGCCCCTATCAGGCAGGGGATTTCCCTCTGTGGGTGGCCAGCCGGGAGGAACAGTCCGCATGCGTGGCGGTATAAGGAAGATGGTAAAAAACCAAGGAGGATTTTTATATGAAAAGAAGTATTATCACGGTAGTAGGCAAGGATACGGTAGGTATTATCGCAAAGGTATGTACCTATTTGGCGCAGAATGAGGTCAATATCCTGGATATTTCCCAGACCATCGTGCAGGGCTATTTCAACATGATGATGATCGTGGATACCGGAAAAGTGGAATCCTATGAGAAGCTGACCGGCGGACTGGCTGCTCTGGGCGAAGAGATCGGCGTGGTAATCAAATGCCAGCAGGAAGAAATCTTCGACAAGATGCATCGTATCTGATGAACTGGGAAAGGAGCCATTCCACATGATTAACATATATGAAGTAAAAGAAACCAATCAGATGATTGAGCAGGATAATCTGGACGTGCGTACCATTACGCTGGGTATCAGCCTGATGGACTGCATCGATTCCGATCTCACCCGTCTGAATCAGAAGGTTTATGAGAAAATCACAACCACAGCCAGGGATTTGGTAAAAGTTGGAAAAGAAATCGAGCGGGATTACGGAATTCCTATTGTAAATAAGCGAATTTCCGTAACGCCCATCGCCATCATCGGCGAGGCAGCCTGCAAGAAGCCGGAGGACTATGTGACGCTGGCGATGACGCTTGACAAGGCGGCCAAAGAGGTAGGCGTGAACTTCATCGGCGGTTATTCCGCGCTGGTATCCAAGGGCATGACCAAGGGCGAGGAGAACCTGATTCGTTCGATCCCGGAGGCCCTGGCCAAGACAGAGCGTGTCTGCAGCTCCATCAACGTAGGATCTACCAAGACCGGCCTCAATATGGACGCGGTCCGTCTGATGGGAGAGATGGTTGTTCAGACAGCGGAGTATACCAAGGAGCAGGATTCCCTGGGCTGCGCGAAGCTGGTTGTATTCTGTAACGCGCCGGACGACAACCCCTTTATGGCAGGCGCTTTCCACGGCGTTACAGAGGCAGACGCCATCATCAATGTAGGCGTCAGCGGACCGGGCGTTGTAAAGCATGCCTTAAGCCAGGTGCGCGGAGAGAGCTTCGAGGTACTCTGCGAGACCATTAAGAAGACAGCATTTAAGGTAACCCGCGTGGGTCAGCTGGTGGCACAGGAGGCTTCCCGCAGACTGGGAATTCCCTTTGGCATCATCGATCTTTCCCTGGCTCCCACACCGGCCATCGGCGACAGCGTGGCAGAGATTCTGGAAGAAATCGGCCTGGAACGCTGTGGCGCGCCGGGAACCACGGCAGCCCTTGCCCTGTTAAACGACCAGGTTAAGAAGGGCGGCGTTATGGCTTCCTCCTATGTGGGCGGTTTGAGCGGAGCCTTTATTCCGGTCAGCGAGGATCAGGGTATGATCGACGCGGTTAAGGCGGGCGCCCTGACCATCGAGAAGCTGGAGGCTATGACCTGTGTCTGCTCCGTCGGTCTGGACATGATTGCCATTCCGGGGGATACAAAAGCCAGCACCATCTCCGGTATCATTGCCGACGAGATGGCAATCGGAATGATCAACCAGAAGACTACGGCGGTACGTCTGATTCCGGTCATCGGCAAGGGCGTAGGCGAGACCGTAGAGTTTGGCGGCCTTCTGGGCTATGCGCCGATTATGCCGGTGAACCAGTTCTCCTGTGAGGCCTTCGTGAACCGTAAGGGACGGATTCCGGCACCCATACATTCTTTCAAGAACTAAAAGCAGGATAAAAAGATCGGATACGGCGCAGAGGACAGGTTTCTGCGCCGTATTTTAGAAAAATAAAAAGGGGAATATCCATGAAGAAGTATAAGCATCTGGTGTTTGATATTGATGGAACATTGCTGGATACGGTGCGCATTCATATGAAATCTTTGCAGAAAACCTTAAAGGATTTGCGGGGGGAAGAAATTCCGGTGGAAAAGCTTACGTTTTCTTTCGGGATTCCAGGAGTTTCGACCATGGAAAAGCTTGGATTTTCAGATCCGGTGGCAGCCACCGACGAGTGGATCAGACGTTATCAGATGATAGCAGGACAGTTGGGTATGAAACTTTTTCCGGGAATCCGGGAAGTGCTGGAGCAGCTTCGTCAGAGCGAGGTGAAGATAGGGATTATTACTTCAAAGATTCGCATGGAGTATGATACGCAGTTTCGAGAACTGGGAATCACAGACTGGTTTGAAACAGTTATCACCTCCAGCGATACGCCAAAGGGAAAGCCCTATCTGGATCCCATGTACGCCTATCTGGAAAAGACGGGAGCAGATAAGGAAGAGATTCTTTATTTTGGAGATACCGTTTACGACATGGACTGCGCCCGGAGCGCAGGCGTAGATCAGGCTCTGGTGCTCTGGGGGTGTCTTGCGCCCGACGGAATCGAGGCAACCTACAGGCTGAAAAAACCGGAGGACATTCTGGAGTTTGTATAAGATGAAAACAGTCGGAATTATTGCGGAATACAATCCCTTCCATAAAGGACATGCCTATCAGCTTCGGAAAGCCAGAGAGCTTTCCGGGGCTGATTTTGCTGTGGTTGTCATGAGTGGGGACTTTGTGCAGCGGGGGTATCCGGCCATGACCGATAAATATCTGCGGGCGGAGATGGCGCTTGCGGGCGGAGCGGATCTGGTACTGGAGCTTCCCGCAGTCTATGCCACCGGAAGCGCGGAGACCTTCGCCCGGGGCGCGGTGGCGGTTCTGGAGGAGCTGGGCTGCATAGACGCCCTGTGCTTTGGAAGTGAGAGGGGAGAGCTTTCTGCCCTTCTGCCCTATGCCCGGCTATTTGAGGAAGAGCCGCCCCTGTACCGGAAGCTCTTACAGTCGTATCTGAAGCAGGGCTTAAGCTTTCCGGCGGCCCGGGGACAGGCGGCGGAGGAATATTGGAACAGTACCGAGCGGATCCTGCCCTGCTGCGCGGACGACGCGGACTGCCGGAGAGCGGCTTCGGTGCTGGAGGAGCCCAACAACATCTTGGGCGTCGAGTATCTGCGGGCGCTGCTTCACTGGAATAGCGCCATTCGGCCGCTGACGGTCCGCCGGGAGTCGGCAGGCTATCATGAATTGACGCTGGAAGCTGAGATGGCTTCGGCCACGGCGATTCGAAAAGGCGTGGAGCAGTTTCAGGGGGCTCTTGAAGAACAGGTGAGAGACCAGCTTCCGAAAGTCTCGGCAAAGCTTCTTACGCAGGCGCTTCAAAAGGGAGAGACGGTATCCCTGCAGGACTTTTCGCCGCAGCTTTTTTACCGGCTACTGAACATGTCTAAGGAGGAGCTGGGCGCTGTGCAGGAGGTAGGGGAGGAGCTGGCGGCCCGCATTTACAAAAACCGGTTTGCCTTTACGACGGCAGAGGACTTTGCGGATCTCATTAAAACCCGTCAGGTGACCCACACCCGGGTGACCCGGGCGCTCTGCCATATGTTGCTGGGACTGTCCCAGGATAGACTGGACGCGTGCCGGACACTGGATTATCCGGTATATCTGCGTCCGCTGGGCTTCAAAAAAAGCGCCGGTCCGCTTCTGGCCGCCATCAAAAGAGAGAGCCGGTCGCCGCTTTTGACCAAAATGGCGGACGCTTCCGGAAAGCTGTCCCCGGAGCGCTGTCAGCTGCTTAGGCAGGATGTGGCGGCAGCCCATCTCTATGAAGGGGCGAAGACACTGAAGACCGGGAAGCCACTGCGGCATGAATATACCCGTACGCCGGTCATGTTGCCCTAGCAGGCAGAAGAGGCGGGACAGAGAAACCACGGAAGGAGGAGGCAGTATGGATCGGATACTGGAAAAAACCGTGACGGCAGAATACGATGGCGCAACCCTGCAGCATTTTCTGCGGGTCGGAATGGGACTGACCAAAAAGGAAATCAGCCGGGCCAAATTTCTTCCCCTGGGGATCTGCGCGGACGGCGTACAGAGGAAGGTGACGGCCAGGGTAACAGCCGGACAGAGAATAGCAGTGCGGACAGAAAAGGACGGGAAGGTCTCCGCACAGCTTTCGGCCTCCCGGGAGAAGCCGGAGGTGCTCTATGAGGATCGGGATCTGCTGGTGGTCAATAAGCCTGCGGGAATCTCGGTGCATCCTTCCGGATGGGGAACCTTTCAGGCGGATACCCTGGCCGGCCGTCTGGTGGCCTGGCTTCGGGAAAAGGACGAGGAAAGCGTGATACGGATCGTGGGACGCCTGGATAAGGATACCTCCGGGGTGGTACTGGTGGCGAAAAACAGGGCGGCGGCTGGTCGTCTGGAGCGGCAGCGGGAGCAGGGAAGACTTCACAAGACCTACCTGGCCCTGACGGAGGGCATCCCGGATCCGGAGAGCGGAAGCGTGGAACAGCCTCTGCAGCCGGATCCGGAAGACAAGACCCGCATGCGGATCTGCACATATGACGCGGAATCCGGAAAGTACGCGAAAACCCATTATGAAACAGTAAAAAAATGGGAGAAAACAGCACTGGTGAAGTTGTGGCTGGAGACAGGGCGGACCCATCAGATCCGGGTCCATATGCAGTCCCTGGGCTGCCCGCTTCTTGGGGATCCCCTTTATGGAAGCCCCAAAAAGCCGGAGGGAAACGGACTAAAGCGGACAGCCCTTCACGCGGCGGCCCTGGATTTCTGCCAGCCCTTTACGGGGGAGGCGATCCACATCGAAGCGCCCATGCCGAAAGACATTGCCAGATATATGGAGACTGTGCTAAAATAGCCCTTGATCCTGATAGAGAAAGTGAGAAATGAATGGGAAAATCATTGTATATAGCAGAGAAGCCCAGCGTAGCCCAGGAATTTGCCAAAGCGCTGGGGCTAAAGACGGCCAGAAAAGACGGATATCTGGAGGGGGATGAGGCGATCGTCACCTGGTGCGTGGGACATCTGGTTACCATGAGCTATCCGGAGGTCTATGACGAGCGCCTGAAAAAATGGAGCCTTTCCACCCTGCCTTTTCTTCCGGAGGAATTCCGGTACGAGGTCATCCCTGCCATGAAAAAGCAGTATACCATCGTAAGCGGCCTTCTGAACCGGCCGGACGTGGAGACCATCTATGTCTGCACCGACTCAGGACGGGAGGGAGAATACATCTACCGCCTGGTGGAGCAGATGGCAGGCGTCAAGGGAAAGAAGCGCCGCCGGGTCTGGATTGATTCCCAGACGGAGGAGGAGATCCTGCGGGGAATCCGGGAGGCGAAGGATCTGTCGGAATACGACAACCTGGCCAGTGCGGCGTATCTGCGGGCCAAAGAGGATTATCTGATGGGAATTAATTTTTCCAGACTTTTAAGCCTCAAATACGGCGATACCATTTCCAATTATCTGAATACCCGTTATACGGTGATTTCCGTCGGAAGAGTCATGACCTGCGTGCTGGGCATGGTGGTGCGGAGAGAGCGTGAAATCCGGGAATTTGTAAAAACGCCCTTTTACCGGGTGCTGGGAGATTTTAGCCTCCATGGAAGAAGCTTCGAGGGGGAATGGAGGGCTGTATCCGGTTCTTCCTTCTGCGAGCCGCATAAATTATATAAGGAAAACGGCTATAAGAAAAAGGAAGACGCGGAAAGCCTGATCGCCTATCTGAAGGAGGAACAGCCAGTGCAGGCAAGGCTGACCTCCATGGAGCGGAAGACGGAGAAGAAAAATCCGCCCTTGCTGTTCAACCTGGCGGAGCTTCAGAATGAATGCTCCCGGCGCTTTAAGCTGAGCCCCGATGAGACGCTGCGGGTGGTGCAGGAGCTTTATGAGAAAAAGATGGTCACCTATCCGAGAACGGACGCCCGTGTGCTGTCCAGCGCCGTGGCAAAGGAGATCTATAAGAATATCGGAGGCCTGCGCTCCTATGGAAAGCTTTCGGAATACGCAAACGAGATTCTGAACGGCAGCGCGTGGAAGAGTATTGCGAAGACTCGTTACGTCAATGATAAGCAGATTACGGATCACTACGCCATTGTACCCACAGGACAGGGGCTGTCCGCGCTTCGGAGCCTGAATCCGGTGTCAGAGCAGATCTACGAGGTGATTGCCCGGAGATTTCTGGCTGTCTTTTATCCGGCGGCGGAATATCAGAAGGTACAGCTGGTGACAGAGGTGCGGGGAGAACGGTTCTTTTCAGGCTTCCGTGTGCTTCTGAAGGAGGGCTATCTGCGGGTTCTGCCCCAGGGTCCTGCCGAGGCGGCGAAGAAAAAGGCTGACGCGGAAAATGAAGAGACAGAGGACATGCGCGTGGACGCGGAGTTTCTGGAGCTTCTAAAGCACCTGAAAAAGGGAGACGCCGTGGAGACATCCGGCTTTCATATCAAGGAGGGCGAGACCTCGCCGCCCAAGCGCTACAATTCCGGTTCCATGATTCTGGCCATGGAAAACGCAGGTCAGCTCATCGAGGACGAGGAGCTGCGGGCCCAAATCAAGGGAAGCGGCATTGGCACCAGTGCCACCCGGGCGGAGATTCTGAAAAAGCTGGTGAATAACAAGTATATCGCGCTGAATAAAAAGACCCAGATCATCACGCCGACCCTTCTGGGAGAAATGATCTTCGATGTGGTCCGGGCTTCGATCTATGGTCTTTTGAATCCGGAGCTGACAGCCAGCTGGGAGAAGGGACTGACCCAGATGGCAGAAGGGACCATCACCGAAGCGTATTATATGCAGAAGCTGGAAAAGTATATTACGGATAAGACGCAGGCGGTGCTTGCCGCCGATTACCGGAGGGCCTTGCGCCCCTGCTTTGACGCGTCCGCCCGTTTTTATAAAAATGAGAAGAAAGTAAAGGAGTCGAAGAAGAAATGAAAGCATTGGAAGTAAACGAACTGTACACCTTAAGCGAAACCCTGGCAGAGCCCCTGCTGGAAAGCGTGACCTATCCCTGGGAAGCCCTGCCGAAGATCCATGATTTCATTCTGGAGTTGGGGGCTACCTTAAGCGAAGAAGAATACGAGAAGCGTGGGGAGAATATCTGGATTGCCCGCTCCGCGAAGGTGGCGCCCACTGCGTCCATTACAGGCCCCTGTATCATCGGAAAGGATACGGAGGTCCGTCACTGCGCGTTTATCCGCGGCAACGCCCTGGTGGGAGAAAGCGCGGTTGTAGGTAACTCTACGGAGCTTAAAAATGTCATTCTGTTCAATAAGGTACAGGTTCCTCATTACAATTACGTGGGCGATTCTATCCTGGGCTATAAAGCACATATGGGCGCAGGATCCATTACCTCCAATGTAAAATCCGATAAGAAGCTGGTAAAGGTGCATACGCCGGAGGGAGATCTGGAAACCGGAATCAAGAAATTCGGCGCAATGCTGGGTGACGAGGTAGAGGTAGGATGTGGCTCTGTCCTGAATCCGGGAACCGTAATTGGCGCCCATACCAATATCTATCCTCTGTCCTCCGTGCGCGGCGTGGTGCCGGCAGATTCGATCTATAAGAAACAGGGAGAGGTTGCCGAAAAGCATGAATAAAACAAATGCAGGCAGGCCATTTTCAGGAAGCACTCTGAAATGGCTTGCCATTTTCTTAATGTTTATGGACCATGTGGGAGCCAGCCTGATGGAAGTTTTTGTCCTGAATGGCTATGGCAATTCTCCCATGGCAGGCTTTGTGCAGAATGTGGGATTGTGGTGGAACACCGATCGGATACTGCGATATATGGGACGCTCTGCCTTCCCGATTTTCTGCTTTCTGCTGGTGGAGGGAGCGGTCCATACCCGGGATACCTGGAAATACGCGCAGAGACTGGCCGTTTTTGCATTGATCTCTGAACTGCCCTTTAACCTGGCTCTTCACAATACCGTTTTCTGGTGGAATCATCAGAATGTGTTCTTTACCCTGCTGCTCGGACTGCTGGTAATCTGGACTTTCCAGAGAAGCGCAGGAAGAGAATGGAGAGGGCTTCTGGCTCTGGGAGCGGCCGCAGCCCTGGCGGAGCTTGGCCATACGGACTATGGGGCCACCGGCGTCCTGGTAATCGTCCTGATGTATCTGTTACGGGAACAGAGAATTCCGGCGCTGGCCCTGTCCTGGCTGTTATTGATCCTGGGAGAAAAAATGGAGCTGTACGCCCTGCCTGGCTTTCTGGCTCTGCTTCTGTATAACGGAAGAAGAGGGCGTCAGCCCCGGTATTTCTTTTACTGGTTTTATCCGTCACATCTTCTGCTGTTCTGGCTTCTGGGAAATTTTGTATTATCCGGAAAGAGAATCTTCTAGCGGAAATAACGTTCCCGGATATATTCCACAGGCATTTCCCGACCGGTCCAACGTTCAAAGGCCTTAGCGCCCTGATGGAGCAACATGTACATACCGTTGAAGGTGTGGCAGCCTGCTTCCTTTGCGGTGCGCAGAAGCAGGGTTTCCCGGGGATTGTAGATGACGTCGCCCACCACCAGACCCAGATGGAAGAAAGCGGGATCCGGGATCAGGGAAGCGTCTGTACGGGGAGCCATGCCTACGGAGGAGGCGTTGATGAGGACGTCGGCCTCGTCCAGACAGTGCCTGAGTGAAGTGTTGTCCTCCAGGTCAAAGAGACGGATCCGGCAGTCGCAGCGGGCGTGGATCCGCTGGATTTCCTCGGCGATTAGTTTGGTGGATGCAGAAGCGCTTCGGGCGAAGACGTCGATAAAGGCAGTGCCGTCCAGGGCTGCCTGGGCCAGAATGGCTGCCGCTGCTCCGCCGCTGCCAAGCAGGACCGCGTGCTTTCCCTCGCAGGAGAAGCCTGCGTCCCGCATGGACTGCAGAAAGCCGTAGCCGTCGGTATTGTCGCCAAAGAGCTGTCCGTCCCGGTTTACGACGGTGTTGACTGCGCCGCTTAAAAGGGCGGAATCGGAAAGGGTATCCACCCGGTCGTACATAAGCCGTTTCAGGGGCATGGTGCAGTTCCAGCCTGCGGCCCCCAGAGTGATCAGTCCGTCAATGGCCCGCTCAAAATGCGCTTCATCTACAGGAAAAGCCAGATATACACAGTCGATTCCCAGTTTCTGGAAGGAAGCGTTGTGCATGGCGGGGGATATGCTGTGGGAAACAGGATTTCCCAGCAGACAGGTAAGGTTTGTAGCGCCTGTTATGTTGAAAGTTTTGTCCATTTTTACACCTTTTGCTTGAAGTTATTGGGGTTATCGTGTACACTTTTACTAAGGGTACAAAAAAATCGGAAAAATGTCAATTGCATTTTGACGGGTTTGGAATGTATGGAAAGAAAAACAATTTACGGTCAGAATTCGGGCAAATTCGACTTGATAAAATCCCCCCGTGAGGGTATAATTGTATTAAGATTGTCATGAAATTAACACAATTTTAAGTTTAAATAAAAGGAGGAATATGCGATGCATATGGTAGACGGAGAACACGGACATTGTCACGGACACGAGCATGACCACGATCATGAGCATTGCCATGACCACGGCTATGAGCATACTCACGATCACAGCCATGAGGGCTGCAGCTGCGGCTGCGGCGGTCACGATCATAAGCCGGGCAGTGAGCAGGAGGCGCTTCTTTCTTATATGTTAGATCATAATAAGCATCATGCGGCTGAGCTGGCAGATGTGGCTAAGAAGTTCCGCGAGGTTGGAAAGGAAGACGTGGCTGTACAGATTGAAAAGGCCATTGAGAATTTTGACAAGGGCAATCTGTATCTGAGTCTGGCACTTTCCTTAGTACAGTAATAAGGAGGCATCATTATGTGTTTGGCAACTGTATATAAGAACACGAAGGATACAGAAGAGGTTGTGCTGAAGAATGTCAGCAAGATTTACGTGGAAGGAAGTCAGGTGCGCCTGGTAGATATTATGGGCGCGGAGGTAGTGGTAGAAGGAACGATTTCCTTTGTAGACCTGACCGGTTCCGTCGTAAAGTTAAACTGCCCGTCTGCGTAAGCGGGGCAGCAGTCCGCATGGCAGGCGGACGATCAAAGTGATATCAATAATGTTGATATAGCAAAATAATGGAGGTTGGTTGAAATGACAAAGTTAACAGACATCATGAACGAGCGCATGGCGCTGTCTTTCGAGGTTTTCCCGCCGAAGACTGAGAAGGGTATGGAGAATCTTCCGGGCACAATTGAGCATCTGTGCAAGTATCAGCCGGATTACATTTCCTGTACATACGGCGCAGGCGGCGGAAACGTAGGAGCAAACCGCGAGGTATGTCAGATGATTAAGAACGCTGGCACTACACCGGTTACCCACTTTACCGTAATCAAGAACACCAAGGAAGGCATGAAGGATCAGCTGCAGCAGTACCTGAACGAGGGCGTAGATCACGTTCTGGCTCTCCGTGGAGATATTCCGCTGGGTGAGACTACTACCTGTGGTGATTTCCAGTATGCTACAGACCTTGTAAAGTTTGTACGTGATGAGTTCGGCGATAAGTTTGAGATCGCTGTAGCAGGTTCCCCGGAGGGACACATCGCATGCAGAAGCCTGGAGTCCGATATCGCAGTTCTGAAGCAGAAGCAGGACAACGGCGCTGACTACATCATGACTCAGCTTTGCTGGGATATGGAGCAGTTCAAGTACTGGCTGGACGCTATCTACTCCGCTGGTGTTACCATGCCGGTAGACGTAGGAGTTATGCCGATTCTGGATCAGGCAGCTACCATCAATATGGCACTGTCCCGCAACGGCTGTGTAATGGATCACGAGCTGTGCAAGATTATTTCCCAGAACTGGCTGTTCCCGAACCCGTTCGCAGCTAAGGACGCTGAGGGCAAGCCGTTCGATATGTTCTATGATGATAAGATTAAGAGATTCCGCGAGGCAGGAATCGAGTACACCATCAAGCAGATCGATACCTATCGTTCTCTGGGTGTAAACGGTATCCATCTGTACGCTCTGAACAAGTGGAAAGATGTATCCGAGATCATCGACCGCGCAGGTCTGAAGACCTTAATCTAGTTACTTAAAATTGATTATTAAAATTGCGGGCGGGGCACAAACCTGCCCGCGGTAAAAGGCAGGAGAGAACAAAGATATGCCACATACAATTGCCGTAGCCGGAAAAGGCGGTGTGGGAAAAACTACACTTACAGGACTTTTAATTGAATACCTGTGCCAGAAGAAGCAGGGACCTGTTCTGGCTGTAGATGCAGATGCCAATTCCAATCTGAACGAGGTACTGGGCGTGGAGGCTGCTCCGACCCTGGGCGAGATTCGTGAGGAGATTGCAAAGGCAGAGACAGCGGGTTCCAACCCGATTCCGAAGGGAATGTCCAAGCAGGATTACGCGGAGCTCAAATTCGGAGAAGCGCTTTCCGAGCAGGATGATTATGATTTGCTGGTGATGGGTCACACACAGGGAAAGGGATGCTATTGCTTCGTCAACGGGCTCCTGACGACCCAGATTGCAAGATATGCCAAGAATTACAAATATATAGTAGTAGACAATGAAGCGGGAATGGAGCACATCAGCCGCGGAATTCTTCCGTCGGTAGATACCATTATTCTGGTCAGCGACTGCTCACGCAGAGGCGTGCAGGCGGTAGGACGTATCGCGAAGCTGATTCCGGAATGTGGACTGAAGCCCAAGTCCGTAGGACTGATTATCAATCGCGCTCCGGGTGGAGTGCTGAATGCGGGAACGAAAGAAGAGATCGAAAAACAGGGCCTTCATCTGCTGGGCGTCGTTCCTCAGGACGAGCAGGTGTTTGAGTATGACTGTGACGGCGTGCCCACAGTAAAGCTTCCGGAGGATTCTCCGGTCCGCAAGGCGCTGTACAGTATTATTGACCAGTTGGATCTTTCATAATAAATTTATGAAAATAAAAAAAGGTAGGAGGTTTATAATGGGAGATTTAAAGTTGACAACGGTGGAGGAAATGGAAGCCGCAACAGCCAGACTTCTGGAGACAGGAGCAAAGGTAGGTGCTGATGCCTGGCAGCTTCGTGTGAAGAACCAGACGCCGCACTGTAAGTTTGGTGAGCAGGGTGTCTGCTGCCGAATTTGTGCTATGGGACCGTGCCGTATTACACCGAAGGCACCGAGAGGTATCTGCGGATGTGACGTACATGGTATCGTAGGCCGTAACTATCTGAAATTCACAGCAGGCGGAGCAGCTACACACTCTGACCATGGCCGTGAGATCTGCCACACACTGTATGCTGCACAGCCGGACGGAGCTTACAAGGTTAAGGATCCGGAGAAGCTGATCCGTATCGCAAAGGAGTGGGGCGTAGAGACCGAGGGTAAGGATATCTACGATCTGGCTCACGAGATGGCAGAGACAGCTCTGATGGAGTATGGTAAGCCCTTCGGTGTACAGAGATGGCTTAAGAGAGCTCCGGAGCATACCCAGAAGCTGTGGCATGACGCTGAGATCGAGCCGAGAGCCATTGACCGAGAGGTAGCTACTTCCTTACATATGACTCATATGGGATGTTCTTCCAAGCCGGAGGCACTGGTTCGTCAGTCCTTGAGAGCAGGTCTGGCTGACGGCTGGGGCGGATCCATGTGCGGAACCGAGTTCTCCGACGTACTGTTCGGAACTCCGAAGCCCATCGATACCGAGGCAAACCTGGGCGTTATGAACGCTGACAATGTAAACATCGTAGTACACGGACATGATCCGTCACTGTCTGAGATGGTCTGTGAGTACGCAGACGATCCGGAGATGATCGCATATGCAAAGAGCATGGGCGCGAAGGGAATCACCGTATCCGGTGTATGCTGTACCTCCAACGAGGTAGCTATGCGTCGCGGTATTCCGATGGCAGGTAACTTCCTGCAGCAGGAGAACGTAGTTCTGACAGGCGCATGTGAGGCTATCGTTGTAGACGTTCAGTGTATCTTCCCGGCACTCGGACCCCTGAGCAAGTGCTTCCATACCAAGTTCATCACCACTTCTCCGATCGCGCAGATGCCGGATTCCGATTACATCCGTTTTGATGTAGGTACCGCTGCAGAGAAGGCAAAGCAGATCGTTAAGACTGCATGTGAGAACTTCAAGAACCGTAAGCCGGATCTGGTATACATTCCGGATATGAAGCAGAAGGCAACCGTTGGATACTCTCTGGAGGCTCTGGTAAAGACTCTGGATGGTGTAACCAACTCCCAGGTAGATGTAACAGGTACCACCAAGCCGCTTATCGAGTGTATCACCTCGGGTGTTATCCGTGGTGCAGTCGCTATGGTAGGCTGTAACAACCCGAAGATCCGCCCGGACTACGCGCATATCGAGCTGATGAAGAAACTGATTGCCAACGATATCGTAGTGGTAGCATCCGGATGTTCCGCACAGGCAGCAGCAAAGGCTGGTCTGATGGACAAGGCAGCAAAGGATCTCTGCGGCGCCGGTCTGAAGAGAGTATGTGAGCTGGCAGACATCCCGCCGGTACTTCACATGGGCTCCTGTGTAGATATCAGCCGTATGATGGTTCTGGTAGCAGAGCTGGCCAAGGATTCCGGACTGAATATTTCTCAGCTTCCGGTTGTAGGCTGTGCTCCGGAGTGGATGTCTGAGAAGGCTGTTTCCATCGGTAACTACGTAGTAGCAACCGGTATCGATACCTTCCTGGGCGTTGACCCGTATGTAGCCGGTTCTTCCGAGATGGGCCAGTGGCTGACTGAGGGCGTTCGTGACTGGGTTGAAGCAGCTTATACTGTCGAGACAGACATCGAGAAGCTGGTTGACAAGATGATCGACCGTATCGAGGAGAAGAGAACCGCACTGGGAATCTAATCCGGATAAAAAGAGTAAAGAAAGAACCGGAGGGAATAGAACGTGAAAATTGCAATTACCGGAAAGGGCGGAGTCGGAAAGACGACCTTTGCAGCCACCCTTGCAAGATTATATGCGGAGGAGGGATGTACAGTTCTGGCAGCCGATGTGGATCCGGACGCGAATTTAGGTCTGGCGCTCGGTTTTCCGGAGGAGGTTCTGGACTCGATTGTTCCGATTTCCAAGATGAGAAAGCTCATCGAGGAACGGACAGGGGCAGGCCCCGGAAATGCCATGTACACGCTGAATCCCAAGGTGGATGATATCCCGGATACCTACAGCAAGACCTACAACGGAGTCAAGCTCCTGACGCTGGGCACTGTAGAGACCGGAGGGGGCGGCTGTGTCTGCCCCGAGCATGTGATGCTGAAGCGGATCTTAAGCTACTTAAGTCTTCGGAGCAAGGACGTGGTTATCATGGACATGGAAGCAGGCCTGGAGCACCTGGGCCGCGGTACCTGCGAAGGTATGGAGCAGTTCGTGGTAGTCATTGAACCCGGAGCGAGAAGCATTCAGACCTATAAGAATGTAAAACGGCTGGCCCATGACCTGGGAATTCAGACCGTACGCGTAGTAGCCAACAAAGTCCGCGGAGCAGAGGATGAGGAGTTCATCCGCTCGAAGATCCCGGCAGAGGATTTACTTGGATTTATTCATTACAACCCGGAAGTGATAGATGCGGACCGGCAGGGCAAATCCCCCTACGATGTAAGCGAGTCCGCAAAGGAGGAGATCCGGAAGATTAAGGAAATCCTCGATCAATCGAATTAAAATTTGGAGGTAAAATACCGTGACATTATTTGATAGAGTATTCGGCGGCAACGACGCAGTTTACGGACTGACTGAGGCTGCTATCGACGGCGCAATCGCACAGTACGGAGAAGATGCGGCAGTATCCTTCCCGGACACTGCATACAGCCTTCCCTGCTACTATGCCGTAACAGGAAGCAAGGTTACCAACCTGAAAGAACTGAAGGCAGCTCTGGGAGTTGTAAAAACTCTGATGACCAGAGAGAAGAGACTGAACGACGCATTCATGAGCGGTGTTGCAACAGCTCTGTGCGCAGAGTTCATCGAGGTACTGAAGTACATGAACGGCGCAAAGCCGTACGAGGAGCCCTGCTACGGACATCTGGCAGACGCTATCATCCGTGAGCTGGGTGTACCCCTTGTAACCGGCGATATCCCGGGCGTAGCTGTTATCCTGGGAAGCGCTCCTTCTACAGAAGAAGCAGTAGAGCTGGTTAAGAGCTATCAGGCACAGGGCTGTCTGGTTACTCTGGTAGGCGGCGTTATCGATCAGTGCGTAGAGGCAGGCCTGAACATGGGCAACGCCGTACGTATCGTACCGCTTGGCAAGGACGTAACCGCAGTAATCCACGTTGTATCTGTAGCGCTTCGTGCGGCTCTGATCTTCGGCAACGTAACACCGGGCGACGCAGGCGCGCTGATGAAGTACACCATGGACCGTGTACCGGCGTTCGTAAATGCGTTCAAGCCGCTGGATGATGTTATCGTAGCTTGCGGTGCAGGCGCAATCGCTCTTGGTTTCCCGGTAGTTACCAACGAGACTGAGAACATCTTCCGTGTACCGAAGAGCCTGATCGTTCAGGAGGACGTATCTAAGTTCAACGCTACTTCTATTGAAGCAAGAGATATCAAGATTAAGGTTACCAAGATCGATATCCCGGTTTCCTTCGCATCCGCATTCGAGGGCGAGATTATCCGCCGCGGCGATATGCAGGTAGAGTTCGACGGTTCCCGTGTGGACTGCTTCGAGCTGGTTGAGGCAAAGGATGCGTCTGAGGTTGAGGATCACAAGATCGAAGTAATCGGACCGGACTTCGACGAGTTCGAGGTAGGCAGCAAGCACAGCATCGGCTACGTTGTAGAGGTTGCCGGCAAGAGCATGCAGGCTGACTTTGAGCCGGTATTCGAGCGTAAGTTCCATAACTACCTGAACTGCATCGAGGGTGTTATGCATACCGGTCAGCGTGATATGATCCGTATCCGTGTAAGCAAGAACGCTTTCGACGCAGGCTTCCGTGCAAAGCACATCGGTGAGGTTCTGTACGCAAGAATTAAGAATGAGTTTGACGCAGTTGTAGATAAGTGCCAGGTTAAGGTTATCACCGATCCGGAGCTGTGTACCAAGATGCGTCATGAGACTGCTATCCCGCTGTTTGACAAGCGTGACGACCGTCTGGCTACTCTGACTGACGAGTCTGTAGACGTATACTACAGCTGTATCATGTGCCAGGCATTCTCCCCGTCCCACGTATGCGTGGTTACTCCGGAGCGTCTGGGTCTGTGCGGTGCCGTTTCATGGCTGGACGCAAAGGCTACCAACGAGCTGGATCCCCAGGGACCCTGCCAGGTTATCACCAAAGAGAAGCCCATCGATGAGAGAATCGGTGAGTACGAGGATGTCAATGAGGCGGTTAAGCTTTACTCCCAGGGTGCTCTGGAAGAGGTTTCCCTGTACTCCATCATGGAGAAGCCGATGACCTCCTGCGGATGCTTCGAGTGTATCTGTGGTATCGAGCCGTTCTCCAACGGCGTTGTTATCACCAACCGTGAGTACGCAGGTATGACTCCGCTGGGAATGACCTTCTCCGAGCTGGCAAGTATGACCGGTGGTGGAGTTCAGACACCTGGATTCATGGGACATGGAAAGCACTTCATCTCTTCCAAGAAGTTTATGAAGGCTGAGGGCGGAATCGAGCGTATCGTATGGATGCCCAAGGAGCTGAAGGAGTCCGTAGCAGAGCGTCTCAATGAGACAGCAAAAGATCTCTATGGAATCGACAACTTTACCGATATGATCGGTGACGAGACTATCGCAGAGGATCCGGAAACATTGCTGGCATTCCTTACAGAAAAAGGACATCCGGCACTTGGCATGGACCCGATGATGTAGTATAATATGTAAGATAATTGGTTTACGCATAGGGGCTGTGCCCCTATGCGTTAAAACCACGTAAAGGACAAGGAGGTAACTAAGAAATGCCGTTTACTGGAAAATCAGGAAAATTCAACGCTGCTATCCGTACCGTAGAAATCGGAACCGGAGATAAGGCAGTGAAGCTTGGCGGAGAGAATGTACTGCCGTTTTATACATTTGACGCGCCGATCGAGAATGCACCGAAGATTGGAGTTCTGATTACAGACATGGGTCTGGAGAATGAAGTTGCAGGAATCAAGGACTACTATGCAGGTGCTACAAGTTTTGCAGAGATTGCAAAGAAAGCCGAAGAAATGCCTGGAGCAGATTTCGTTGTTCTCCGCTTTGAGGGAGCGGATCCGAATGGCGAGAACCGTTCCGTTGAGGATTGCGTAGCTATCGCGAAAGAGGTTGGCGACGCGATCACAGCTCCTCTTGTAATTGAGGGATGTAAGAATGTAGAGAAGGATGCAGAGCTTTTCTCCAAGGTTGCAGAAGCGCTTCAGGGAAAGAACGTACTGATCCTGTCCGCAAGAGAAGAGAACTACAAGGCAGTTGCAGCAGCAGCTGGTCTTGCTTACGGCCAGAAGGTTGGAGCAGAGTCTGCCGTAGATATCAACCTTGCAAAACAGCTGAACGTGCTGATCGGACAGCTGGGCGTAGATCAGGCTAACGTTGTCATGAACGTAGGTTCCGCAGCAGCCGGATACGGTTTTGAGTACGTAGTTTCTACTATGGACCGTGTAAAGGCAGCAGCTCTGGCTCAGGGTGATGTACAGCTTCAGATGCCGATTATGACACCGGTAGCTGACGAGGCATGGAATGTAAAAGAGGCTATGGCTTCCGAAGCAGATATGCCGGAGTGGGGAGCCCAGGAAGAGCGTGGAATTGATATGGAAGTTGAGACAGCCGCAGCAGTACTGGCATCCGGCTCCAATGCAGTAATTTTGAAACATCCGACCTCGGTTGCAACGATTTCAAAATTAATTAAAGCACTGGTTTAATCGAGGAAGGAGGAGAAATTTACCATGGCATTAAAAGGCTTGGATATTTTTAAATTAACACCGAAGACAAACTGTAAGGAGTGCGGAAGCCCGACCTGTATGGCATTTGCTATGAAGGTTGCTCAGGGCGCTGTAGATCTCAGCAAGTGTCCGCATATGTCTGAAGAAGCGCTGGCTACTCTGTCAGAGGCAACTGCTCCGCCCATGAAGACCATCAAGGTTGGTACCGGCGAGGCTGAGTATACACTGGGCGGCGAGACCGTTCTCTTCCGTCATGAGAAGACTTTCGTAAGCAAGCCGAGATACGCAGCTACCATCTCCTGCTGTGACGCAGACGCTGACGCTAAGCTCGAGGCAGCTAAGAAGGTAGATTACGATCGTATCGGTGAGCGTATGCACGTAGAGATGCTGTACTTAAGCTACTGCGGAAGCTGCGGCGTAGACGCTTACGTTGAGCTGGTTAAGAAGGCTATGAACTGCGGCAAGACTCTGGTACTTGACTGTACCGATGTTGAGGCTGCAAAGGCAGCTTTGGCTGTATGCAAGGACGCGAAGCCGGTTCTGGATGGCGCAGACGCTTCCAACTATGAGGCTATGAATGCGGTTGCTACTGAGGCAGGCGTTGTTCTGGGTGTTCGTGGCGCAGACATCAACGAGCTCTATGATACCACAGCAGCTCTTGAGAAGCTGGGCAACAAGAACCTGGTTCTGAATGTAGGAACTGCTTCTGTTAAGGATGCATTTGCAACAGCAGTACAGATTCGTCGCGCGGCTCTGAAGGATCAGAACAGAACCTTCGGTTATCCCTCTATCGTTAATGTCGGAGCACTGGCTGCAGGAGATCCGATCATGCAGGCAGCACTTGCTTCTATGTTCACTGTAAAATACGGTTCCATCATCGTTATGGAAGGCATGAACTATGCACAGGCTCTGCCGCTGTACGGTCTGCGTCAGAACGTATTTACCGACCCGCAGAAGCCCATGAAGGTTGAGCCGGGCATCTACCCGCTGAACGGCGGAGATGAGAATTCCGTATGTCTGACCACCGTAGACTTCGCGCTGACCTACTTCGTAGTATCTGGCGAGCTGGAGCGTTCCGGCGTTCCCTGCAACCTGATCATCAACGATGCAGGCGGACTTTCCGTACTGACAGCCTGGGCAGCTGGTAAGCTTTCTTCTACCTCTGTTTCCAAGTTTATCCAGGAGAACGTAGAGCCGAAGGTTAAGAGCAGAAAGCTGATCATCCCCGGAAAGGTAGCAGTTCTGAAGGGCGATATCGAGGCGAAGCTGCCGGGCTGGGAAGTTATCGTAGCTCCCAACGAGGCAGTACAGCTTGTGAAGTTCCTGAAGGATCTGCAGGCTAACGGCGAGATCTAATTATTTTATTTATAAAAGGAGAAGAAAACTATGGCAAAATTTATTACCATCGGTGAGAGACTTTCCACCACAGCACCGGCTGTAAACAAAGCGTTTACAGAGAGAGATCCGGAGCCGATCCTGAAGCGTGCAAAACAGCAGCTGGATGCAGGCGCTACATATCTGGACGTAAATATCGGACCGGCAGAGAACGACGGACCGGAGCTGATGAAGTGGGCAGTTGAGCTGCTTCAGGGCAACTTCGACAACGTTCCGCTGGCACTGGATACCTCCAACGTAGCAGCTATCGAGGCTGGTATCTCTGTATACAACCGTGCAAAAGGAAAACCCATCGTTAACTCTGCAGACGCAGCCGGAAGAATCGAGTACATCGACCTGGCAGCGGCTAACGACGCTATCGTTATCGCTCTGTGCAACGGCGAGGGAATCGCTAAGGACAACGACGAGCGTATGATGTACATGCAGACCATGATGGAGCGTGGTATGGAGCATGGTATGGACGTTGCTGAGGATATGTGGTTTGACCCGTTATTCCTGGTTATCAAGGGAATGCAGGACAAGCAGATGCAGGTTCTGGAGTTCATCAAGATGATCTCCGACATGGGTATGCAGTCCACAGGTGGTCTGTCCAACAACTCCAACGGTATGCCGAAGCACATCCGTCCGATCATGGACTCCGCTATGGTAGCTATGGCTATGATGAACGGTCTGACCTCCGCTATCGTTAACCCGAACGACTTAAGACTGATGGAGACCATCAAGTCCTGCGATATCATCAAGAACAACAATCTGTACGCAGATTCTTATCTTGAGGTTTAATTCGGAATTTTTAAGAGCATCCCTGAGAAATCAGGGGTGCTCTTTTGTTGTGGAGAATCTCTATGAGAAAGGGGTTGCCCGAACTCTTTTTGTTCGTTATAATGAAATAGAAGACGGAGCCGACAGGCTTACAGAACGGAGGAAGCTTTCATGAAAAAGATTATTACGATTGCCCGTGAATTCGGTGCAGGCGGCGGTGAAATCGGCCGGAGAGTGGCGAAGGAGCTGGGAATTGAGTTTTACGATAAGGATATCATTCTGAGAACAGCCCTGGCCAATTCGAAGCTGGATCCGGAGCTGGTGCGGAAATGGGACGAGAGAGTGCCGAAAAACTTTGGCTTTGCCCAGAGTCTGTTTGATTTCTACAATAAGCCCCTGGACGAGGAGCTCTGGCAAGCTCAGAGAGACGCGATCCGTGAAATGGCAAATCATGAGAACTGTGTGATTGTAGGCCGGAACAGCGAGTATATCTTAAGGGAATTCGATCATTGTCTCCACGTATTTGCCCATGCCGGCTTCCAATGGAGAGTCAACCGTATGTCCGCCATGATGCCGGGGGTACCGCTTCCCCAGGTGGAGAAGGATATCCGCGATGCGGATCGCTCCCGTAAGAAGAACTGCGAGTATTATACGAAGCAGACCTACGGGGACGCCCGGAACTACGATCTGACGATCAACACAGAAAAACTGGGAATTGACAGGGCAGTAGAAATGGTTTTGGCAGCTGCTAAGGAGATTTAAGGGAAAACGAAAAAGTTTTTTGCTTGACAACTTTAACAGAAAAAATTATACTTAAGAAGTGGCATCAAGGGCGGTGTATAACTATACATCGCCCTTGTGTTAAATATGACCGGCCAATGAGCCGGGGAAAAGGAGCGTATACATTATGAAAAAGTTACTTGTATTGGCTTTGGCTGCAAGCATGACCCTGGGTCTCGCTGCATGCGGATCCTCCAGCTCTGATAAGGCTGCTGAGACAGCGCCTGCAGAGACAACCGAAGGCACAGACGCTGCTGAGAGCACCGGCTCTGACAAAACATGGGTTATCGCAATGGATACCGTATTCCGTCCCTTTGAGTACACCGATGAAAATGGTGAGTTCGTAGGAATCGACGTGGATATCATCAAGGCAGTGGCAGCAAATCAGGGATTCAATATTGAGATTCAGAGCCTTGGCTGGGACGCTGCAGTTACCGCGGTTCAGGCAGGCCAGGCAGACGCGCTGCTGGCAGGCGCGAGCATCACAGACGAGCGTAAGGCAAACGGATGGATTTTCTCCGATTCCTATTATGATTCCTATCAGGTATTCGCTGCAAAGACAGACAGCGGTATCGAGAGCCTGGACGATCTGAAGGGCAAGACCATCGCGGTAAAGAACGCTACAGCAGGTGCGAATTACGCAGAGAGCCTGAAGGACGAGTATGGCTTTAAGATTGATACCTACGAGGATTCACCGACCATGTATCAGGCAGTGGTACTGGGCCAGGCAGACGCTTGCGTAGAGGATAAGCCGATTATGGCGGACAACATCAAGACCGGCGGACTGGATCTGACCATCGTTGAGAGTACCGCAAGTGAGGTGGCTCCCTATGGCTTTGCTATCATGAACAAGGACAATCAGGAGCTTCTGGATATGTTCAACAAGGGACTGCAGGAGATTAAGGACAACGGAACCTACGATGAGATTCTGAACAAGTATCTTGGCGAATAGGGATAAAAGGTGCGGAGCAGCTGCGTAGCGATGCAGCTGCTTCCTGTACTGTGAAAGCTCCCGGATACGGAGGTTTCCACAATGCAGGAAGTATTCCGCGGCAGAGAAGCCCCGCGGACAGCGGGAGTAAACAAGTGAGGAGAAAAGATATATGGCAGCAATTCTTCGAGTGTATGGAATCATGCTTTTAAAGGGCATGGGACAGACTTTGCTGATGACACTGTTGACCCTGGTCATCGCGACGATCATTGGTATGATTTTCGGCCTGATGAACGTGGGACGCAACCGGGTACTGAATCTGATCGGTACCGTTTACGTGGACGCAATTCGAGGCGTTCCGCTTATCGTACTGGCTTATTTTGTATTCTTCGGTATTCCGGCCGGTATGCAGGGTATGGGAATGAGAGGCTTCCGTCTGAGCGCGCTTCAGGCAGGTACTATCGCCCTTTCCTTAAACTGCGGCGCTTACATGGCGGAGATTATCCGCGCCGGTATCGAGAGTGTGGATCGGGGACAGATGGAGGCTTCCCGGAGTCTGGGACTTTCCTATGGTTCCTCCATGGCGCTGGTCGTAGTACCCCAGGCGGTACGCACCATGATTCCGTCTATCATTAACCAGTTTATCATTACCCTGAAGGATACGTCGATTCTTTCCGTTATCGCGTTCCCGGAGCTGACGCTGATTGGTAAAACCATTTCCGGTAATACCTTAAAGCCGCTGCAGTCCTGGGCCATCGTCGGCGTGATGTATATGATTGTCATCATTACCTTAAGTAAGCTGGCAAAGAGAATCGAGAGGAGGGTAAACCGTGGCAGATAATAAGATTCATGTAACGAACCTGAAAAAGAACTTTGGAAAGCTGGAGGTTCTGAAGGATATCAGTATGGATATCACCGAAGGCGAGGTTGTGGTTCTCCTGGGACCCTCCGGAAGCGGTAAATCCACCTTCCTGCGCTGCCTGAACCAGCTGGAGACGGCGACGGCAGGCCAGATTCTGATAGACGGCTATGACGTGACGGACAAGCACACGGATATCAATAAGGTGCGTCAGAACATCGGTATGGTGTTCCAGCATTTTAATCTGTTCAACCATCTGAATGTGATGGACAATATGACGCTGGCTCCGGTCCATCTGAAGGTTATGACCAAGGACGAGGCCCGGAAAAAAGCTATGGAGCTTCTGACCCGTGTCGGCCTGGCAGATAAGGCGGAGGCATTCCCAAGCCAGCTCTCCGGCGGACAGAAGCAGCGTGTGGCTATTGCCCGTGCTCTGGCTATGAAGCCGGATATCATGCTCTTTGACGAGCCTACCTCTGCCCTTGACCCGGAGATGGTCGGCGAGGTTCTGGCGGTTATGAAGGAGCTGGCTCGGGAGGGTATGACCATGGTAGTCGTAACCCATGAGATCGGCTTTGCTCGCGAGGTGGCAGATCGGGTAGTCTTCATGGAAGGCGGCTATATCGTAGAGCAGGGAACCCCGGAGGAGGTACTGGCGAATCCGAAGGAGCCCAGAACCATTGATTTCCTGAGTAAGGTGCTGTAATAAAATACAGGAATAGAACAGCCGCAGCTGCAGATGACGCAGCCGCGGCTGTTTTTGTTTTACTTTGATTGATCTGTTATTTTCCCAAAATCCCCGCCCGGGGGATATTGACTTCCTTATGCGGCAGTGCTAAAATTTAAGCATTAAGAGTTATTTCCAAAAAATACAGCTACATAACCCAAGGAGGGACATGAAAAATGAGCGTATTAACAGATTTAATCTACGGAGGCTCAAACGCAGTCGCAGGACTGACCGAAGGCGCAGTCAATGACGCGATTGCAAAGTATGGCGAGGACAAGAAGGTGGCAATGCCGGATACGGCGTACTTCCTGCCGACCATCTACGCTGCTACCGGCGTAAAGGTTACAAAGCTTGGCGATCTGCCGGCTTGTGTAGGCGTAATGAAAAGCCTGATCAGCAACAAGGAAGACCTGGGAGAGGCACTGAACGCAGGTCTGGCTACCGCAGTGGGAGCAGAGATCATCGAGGCATTGAAATATGTAGACAATGCAGACCCCTATGCGAATGACAGCGGGATCGGCTTCGTACCGGACCCGGTTATCCGTTCTCTGGGCGTTCCGCTTGTAACCGGAGATATTCCCGGCGTAGCGGTTGTACTCGGCAAGGCTGACCATGCAGAAGATGTAGTGACAGTTGTAAAAGATTACCAGAGCAAGGGTATCATGACCTTCCTGATTGGCGACGTCATCGAGCAGTGCGCAGAGGGCGGCGTAAAGATTGGCCTGGATTTCCGTGTAGTTCCGCTGGGACATGATGTGACCGCAGTGATCCATGTCGTAACCGTAGCGATCCGTGCGGCTCTGATCTTCGGTAATGTAACGCCGGGCGATCTGCCGGGACTGTTAAAATACACCAAGGAAAGAGTACCTGCATTCGTGAATACCTTCGGCGCTCTGAACGAGGTGGTTGTATCCGCAGGCGCAGGCGCTATCGCGCTGGGCTTCCCGGTAGTCGTAGACGTGGATCTGGGCGAGAATCAGGTTCCGGGCGCGCTGGAGTCTGTTCTGGATCACAGCATGACCGTGAAGAAGTCCCTGGAGCTGCGCAACATTAAGATTAAAGTAACTGAGCTTCCGATTCCGGTTGCCTTCGCGTCTGCCTTTGAGGGTGAGATTATCCGTAGAGGCGATATGCAGGTAGAGTTCAGTTCCCATAAGGCGCCCACCTGCGAGCTGGTACAGACCTGCAATGCAGATGAGATTGAGGATCACAAGATTACCATTGTCGGCAAGGATCTGGACGAGCTGGAGCAGGGACAGACCTTCGCGCTGGCTACTTATGTACAGGTAGCGGGAGCAAAGATGCAGCCTGACTTCGAGCCGGTTATCGAGCGTAAGATTCATGCATGGTACAACTATATGGAAGGTGTGATGCACACCGGCCAGAGAAATCAGATCCGTGTCCGTGTAAGCAAGGCTGCTTATGAGGCAGGACTCCGCCTGACCCATTTCGCAGAGGTGCTTTACAATATGATCATGGACGAGTTTGATATCGTCGTAGATAAATGTCAGGTTACCATCGTAACCGATACCGATAAGGTTCAGGAGCTTCTGGATACCGTCGCTATGCCGACCTATGAGAAGCGTGACGAGCGTCTGGAGACCCTGACTGATGAGAGCGTAGATCAGTTCTACACCTGTACTCTGTGCCAGTCCTTCGCGCCGTCACACTGCTGCGTGGTAACTCCGGAGCGTCTGGGACTTTGCGGAGCTGTATCATGGCTGGATGCAAAGGCAACCAAGGAGCTGAATCCCACCGGACCCTGCCAGCCGATTTCCAAGGAAGGCTGCGAGGACGAAGTAAAGGGAATTTACCCGGATGTAAACCGTATGGTAGCTGAGGCAACTCAGGGAGCTCTTGAGAAAGTAACCCTGTACTCCATTATGGAAGACCCGATGACCTCCTGCGGCTGCTTCGAGTGTATCTGCGGTATCGAGCCCTTCTCCAATGGCGTTATCATTGCCAACCGTGAGTACGCAGGCATGACGCCTCTTGGCATGACCTTCGGTGAGCTGGCAAGTATGACAGGCGGCGGAGTTCAGACGCCGGGCTTCATGGGTCATGGACGTCACTTTATCGCCTCCAAGAAGTTCATGAGCGCTGAGGGCGGCTTTGAGCGTATCGTATGGATGCCGAAGGAGCTGAAGGACGACGTAGCCGAGAGACTGAATAAGTCTGCAAAGGAGAAATACGGTATTGATAACTTTACCGATATGATCGCAGACGAGACCGTAGCAACCGATGAGGAAACTCTGATGGCGTTCCTGCAGGAGAAGAACCATCCGGTACTGGGTCTGGATCCGATTATGTAACACAGGGTTTTTGATAAAACGATAGAATCAGAAAATGGGGTTTGGCTGCAGAAAGCCAGACCCCATTTTTGGATTCTTAATTGTTCTTAAGAAAGCTTCCTTTTTCTGCATCCATCTGATACAATGGGGCTAACCTGTAGGGAGAGACAGGTTAGGGAAAAAGATTCAGGAGGACGAATATGAAATTAAAAAGAGTGATACCGATACTGGGACTGACCCTGGCGCTGACGGCAGCGACCGCCTGCGGCAGTAAGGCAGAGGATACGGCAGTCCGTATCTATGGAGAGATTGAGGAGGTTTCGGAAGAAGATATCATCGTAGATAATCAGTCTGACATGTCTTCCCAGGGAGAGATGATTCTGACGATCGATCCGGAGAATACGGTTCTGGTAGATGGGGAGAGCGGTCTGCTGCTGGAGCTTTCTGATGTGGAAAAGGGAAGCTTTGTGGCATATCTGGGACCGGCCATGACCCTGTCATTACCGCCTCAGTGTACGCCGGAGGTCGTGTTCACCAATGTTTCGGAGAAGGAAGCGGCACCCTATTACGCAGTGATTGCCCGGAAGCCGGTTGCGAAAGACGGCGGCCTGAAGGTGGTTGCTGAAGATGGAGAGAGCTATGTGATTCCGGACACGGCGGAGATAAAGCCCTTCCGTACCCGGAATGTAGTCCGGGCTGAGGATATTCAGAAAGGAAGCCGGTGTCTCATCTGGCAGAACGAGCAGGAGGAGGTAGTCCGCGTGGTGCTTCTGGACGCGGAATAAGAGAGGCTTACAGAGATGATAAAAGCGGCATTTTTTGATATCGACGGGACATTACTGGATCACAGTGTCGGAAGAATTCCGGAGGATACGGAAGAAGCGCTGGAAAAGCTGCAGAAAAACGGGATCCTGGTCTGCACCAGTACCGGCCGCCATTTAAAGGAACTGAAGGAGCTGGGTATCACCAGGATTCCCTTTGACGGTCATGTGCTTCTGAACGGACAGATATGCCTGGATCGGAATGAAAAGCTCCTGGATTCCAGGCCCATACCGGAGGAGGATATTCAGGGGGCGCTGCGCTGGTTTCGGGAAAAAGAGCTGCCGATGGCTTTTGTGGAAGAAAAACAGATTTATATCAATTTCATCAACGATCGGGTGCGGCAGACCCAGGCGGATATTTCCTCGGAATTGCCGGAGACGGGGAGCTTTACGGGCAATCCGGTCTATCTGATCAATGTGTTTGCCGATGAGAAAGATGTAGCCCGGGTGCTGGCGGATCTGCCCCATTGCAGCATGACCCGCTGGAATCCCTACGGCGTGGATATTATCGCCGCGGGCAACAGCAAGGCCAGGGGCATGGAGCGTATGCTGGCCCATTATGGTATCAGCCGGGAAGAAATCATTGCATTCGGCGACGGGGAAAATGATATGGAAATGCTTGCCTATGCGGGAATCGGCGTGGCCATGGGAAATGCGGATCCTAAGGTAAAGGAAATCGCGGATTATGTGACCAAAGGCGTCGGAGAGGGCGGTATCGCCCATGCCCTGGCTCATTTTGGACTGATATAAGACATAACATAAGAAGAAAGCGACGGGAAAGCCCCGGTCTGTCGGAAATGACAGCCGGGGCTTTCTGTGTATAATACGGAATCAAAGGACACAAAGGAAACTTTTCTTTAGGATAAGGAGCTGGCGTCACCGGTGCTTCCGAAGTTCCTTGCAATCTCAAAATCAACGGTGGCAGTATCCAGCGGGGAAGCGCTCGTCAGCTCAAAGTATACGTAGCTGCCGTCTCCGGTTAAAGCGTAACCGGCTGCCGTATAGACGGTGCCGTCCGCCTGTTCGTCCTGATAGAACAGGTAAGAGGAAGTACCCCGATCCACCAGCTCACCGATGGTGCAGGGAATGGAAGCCTCTTCCATATCGACTACGTGTTCCGATACGTAATCGGAGAGAACCTCGTCCAGAATCCATTTTTCAGATTCCTCCAGGGAGGTATAAGTAAGGGAAACCTCCGGAGCGGTTTCCTCCGGCAATTGTTCAGCATTTACGGAAAGAGGCTCCAGATAAAGTGCCAGGGCCAGCAGTCCGGCGAAAAAGATACAGGATATTTTTTTCATAGGATCACCTCATTTAAGATTCAAATTCATTTTCTACTATTTATCATAGCAGGAATATATTACGAAATTATGATGAAATCTTTAGAATTATATTATAAATATCAGAATAATATAAAAAGATTCAGATAAAATCACAAATTTCCACAGAATTCGAGACAAGCGGACAAAAAGAAAGAACAAACAAAATGTACATTTGGATTGCTGTCTTGTCACCTGTATGGTATGATGGAAAGGCAACAACAGAAGCATAAGAAAAGAGGAGTAAGGAAATGGAGAAAATGAAAGCTTTTCTGAAAAAGAAGAATGTGGAGATCAGCGTAAAACGCTATCTGGTAGATGCACTGGGAGCTATGGCGCAGGGATTGTTTGCCAGCCTCCTGATCGGTACGATTGTCAGCACTTTGGGCAAGCAGCTGGGGATTGAATATCTGACAGAGCTGGGCGGCTATGCCAGCGCCGTAGCAGGACCCGCCATGGCAGTCAGCATCGGCTGGGCGCTTCAGTGTCCGCCTCTGGTACTGTTCAGCCTGGTGGCAGTGGGAAATGCAGCCAATATCCTGGGCGGCGCAGGTGGCCCGCTGGCAGTTCTGGTCATCACGGTTATCGCTGCGGAATGTGGTAAGCTGGTCAGCAAGGAGACCAGGATTGATATTCTGGTGACTCCGGGCGTGACAATTTTCGTGGGCGTCGGCCTGGCAGAGCTGATTGCGCCGGGAATCGGCGCGGCGGCAAGCAGCGTAGGTCAGCTGATTATGTGGGCGACCGAGCTTCAGCCGCTGCTGATGGGTATGATCGTGTCTGTACTGGTCGGCATGGCGCTGACGCTGCCGATTTCCAGCGCGGCAATCTGCGCGGCTCTGGGTCTTACCGGTCTGGCAGGCGGCGCCGCTGTGGCAGGCTGCTGTGCCCAGATGGTAGGCTTTGCGGTCATGAGCTACAGAGAAAACGGCGTGGGCGGCCTGGTCAGCCAGGGTATCGGTACCAGTATGCTGCAGATGGGCAATATCGTAAAGAATCCCCGTATCTGGATTGCTCCCACACTGGCCAGCGCCATTACCGGACCGATTGCCACCTGTATCTTCCATATGACCATGAACGGCACCCCGGTGTCCAGCGGTATGGGAACCTGCGGTCTGGTAGGCCAGATTGGCGTGTATACAGGCTGGATGAATGAGATCGAGGCAGGCACCAGAGCGGCGATTACCGGCTTTGACTGGGCAGGCCTGATTCTGATCTGCTTTGTGCTTCCGGCAGTCCTGAGCGTGATTTTCTGTGAAATCGAGCGGAAGCTGGGCTGGATCAAGGACGGAGATCTGAAGTTGGACTAGAGCAAAAGCAGAACCGGCTCCTCCTGGCAGAATGTCCCGGGCGGACAAGAGAAAAGTTGAAAAAGTAGAAAAATCCCGGAAGTGCGATTGCGTTCTATGCGAAGAGTATGGTATACTCGTACCAAAGGGATTTTTTTGTTCAAGAAGGGAATAAGTCAGGAGGAAAATAATAAATGGCAAATGTAACGTTCCAGTTTGAAAACGGCGAAAAGGTGACGGTTTCAACGATGGTTGGCGAGAACCTGCTGGAAACGGCGCGGAAGTCCAATGTGGTCATTGACGCGCCCTGTTCCGGTAACGGTTCCTGTGGAAAGTGCCGCGTAAAGCTGTTAGGCGGAGAACTGGATTCCAAGAAGACCCGTCATATCAGCGACGAGGAGTACGCAGAGGGCTGGCGTCTGGCCTGCTGCAGTAAGGTAGTGGGAGACGTGCAGATTATGGTACCGGATATTGCGTCCGCCTACCGGAGCCGTATGAAGGTGGCAGATTTAAGCTCTCCCCAGGAGATCAAGATCTTTGATGATTGTATGGAGCATCTGAAGGAAGCGGATCTGGAGCATGGCAACAATATGCGGATCCTTTCCGTGAAGATGGATGTCCCCAGTCTGGAGGATACCATGCCGGACGTGGAGCGTCTGGAGCGGGCGCTGCAGGCAGAGACCGGCGTCGAGAAGGTGCGGATTCCCTATCACGTGCTGAAGAAGCTGCCGGACGTGCTGCGGGCCAGCGATTTTGATGTACAGTGTGTCGTTGCCCAGGGCAAGACCCAGGTATTTGTCTACGACGTTCTGGAAAAAGAAAAGAAGGCTGTGGCGGCCGGAGTGGCGATCGATATCGGAACCACCACCGTATCTGCAGTTGCAGTAGACATGCTGACCGGAAAGATTCTGGCCAAGGCGTCCGCAGGCAACGGACAGATCCGGTACGGCGCGGACGTCATCAACCGTATCATTGAGTCCCAGAAGCCGGGCGGACATAAGAAGCTGCAGGACGCGATTGTGGAGGAAACCCTGAATCCCATGATTCTTAAGATGTGCCATTCCGCCGGAATCAGTCCGCTGCAGGTATACCGGCTGGCTATCGCGGGCAACTCTACCATGAATCATCTGCTGGTGGGCGTCAATGCGGATCCCCTGCGTATGGAGCCCTATATTCCGGCCTTCTTTAAGACCAATGCTTTTTACGCGTCCGATATTAACCTGAAGGTACATCCGGACGCCCATATCATTATGGCTCCCAATATCGGCAGCTACGTAGGCGGCGATATTACAGCGGGAGCACTGGTCAGCATGCTCTGGAACCAGCCGCATTTCTCCCTGTTTATCGACCTGGGAACCAACGGCGAGCTGGTGTTCGGCAATTCTGACTTTATGATGAGCTGTGCATGCTCAGCAGGTCCTGCCTTCGAGGGCGGCGACATCAGCTGTGGTATGCGCGCGACCGACGGCGCCATCGAGGCATGTAAGATTGATAAAGAAACCATGGAGCCGACCTTTGATATCATCGGTGATCCGGGACAGAAGCCCATCGGTCTCTGCGGATCCGGTATTATCGATGTGATTGCAGAGCTGTTCCGCTGTGGTATCATCAGCCCCAAGGGCAAGTTTGTTCGGGAGGGTAAGCGGATCAAGCATGACCACTATGGCATGGGAAGCTACGTGCTGGCCTTCGAAGAGGAGGCTGAGAGCTCCAAGGATGTGGAGATCACGGAAGTAGATATCGACAACTTTATCCGTGCCAAGGGCGCGATTTTCTCCGCTATCCGGACCATGCTGAAGAGCCTGGATTTCGATATCAGCATGATCGAGGAGGTATACGTGGCAGGCGGTATCGGAAGCGGTATCAATATGCAGAACGCAGTGAATATCGGTATGTTCCCGGATATTCCGATCGAATATTACCACTATATCGGCAACTCCTCCCTGTGCGGCGCTTACGCGATGCTGTTGTCTACGAAGGCAGAGCGCAAGGTTTATGAACTTGCCAGAAATATGACTTATCTGGAGCTTTCCACAGAGCCCGGATATATGGACGAATTTGTGGCCTGCTGCTTCCTGCCCCATACGGACAGCTCCCTGTTCCCGACCGTGATGGAACAGTTATAAAGACAGAATTTTAACGAGAAAGAGAGACAAGCTAACTATGGAATTTCCTTACGAGAAGGACAATAAAGAGAGAATCCCCCTGGAGCACTACCTGAATGAATACCGGAAAATCGATCCGAAGGACGCCGCGGAACGCTGCAACGTGGAATATGATGAAGAAAAGCAGCAGTTTCATATACGGCTGATGGGTTATCATTATCTGGTAGACTATCCGGAATTTTCGGTGCATAAGGAGCATGAGGAAGAGGAAGGGCCGTTTCTGCTGCTGGATACGGTAGCGGCGCAGATCAGCGTACTTCGTTTTCTGATTTCCGGACAGCTGGTACAGAGCTCCGGAAAATATCTGACCTACCGGGAGGTTCCCTGGGGAGAGGTGTATTTCCGTCAGTTCGAGGGACGCTGCCTGACCAGGCTGAAATTTGGTTTTGGCTTTAAACTGGACAAATTCTGCGCGGCCATGGAGAAGCTGGGCGCAAAGAAGCTGACCCTGGGCGACGCCTCCTATGAATTTGAATATATCAACGGTCTTCATGTGCGCTTTATCCTCTGGACCGGCGACGATGAATTTCCGCCTGCGTCCCAGATCCTTTTCGAGGATAATTTCCCCTATGCTTACCAGGCAGAGGATCTGGCAGTGGTAGGAGATATCTCGATTACGACCCTGAAGATTCTTGCCGGAAAGTAAAACGGAATCAAGAGGAAAGAACAGATATATGGAACAGAATAAGAAAAAAGCGATTCTGGTGGTGAGCTTCGGCACCAGCTTTGCCAAGACCAGAGAAAAGACCATCGATCGGATCGAGGCAGATATCGCCGCCGCGTATCCGGATTATACACTGTACCGGGCCTGGACCAGCAAGATGATCATCGCGAAGCTCCGCCGCCGGGACGGAATCGAAGTTCCCACGGTGGAAGAGGCGGTAGAGCAGATGGCTGCGGACGGGGTACAGGAGCTGCTGGTGCAGCCCACCCATATCATCAACGGCATTGAGAATGATTTGATGAAGGAGGCTGTGCTGGCCAGAAGGGACGCCTTTGAAAAGATTGCCTTTGGCGATCCGCTGCTGACAACGACGGAGGATCATGTGGCGGTGATCGAGGCGGTTATGGCAGAGTTCGGGGAGATGAAGGAGAACGAGGCGCTGGTATTTATGGGCCACGGAACCACCCATTACGCCAATAGCGTATACGCAGCCCTGGATTATACCTTTAAGGATCTGGGTTATCCCAGAACCTTCTTGGGAACGGTGGAAGCTTACCCGTCCATGGAATCCCTGAAGAAGCAGCTTCGCGCGTTGTCGCCCAAAAAGCTGATCCTGGCGCCCTTTATGGTAGTGGCGGGTGATCATGCCATTCACGATATGTCCGGGGAGGACGAGGATTCCTGGAGAAGCCAGTTTGAGGCGGAAGGATATCAGGTGTCCTGCGTCATGAAGGGACTGGGCGAGTACCCGGATGTGCGAAAGATGTATCTGGCCCATACGGAGGCCGCAAGGAAGAGCCTGGAGAATCAGAACTGAAAATAGAAAGACAGATACCGTATCAGATAAGGAGAGGAGAAGCTCCTGTCTGATACGGTATTTTTGTTGCCAAGCATACGACAAAAAGGTCCGGTGGACCTTTTTTAGTCGCTTTTTTGCGAAATCCGGCGAACGATTTGCAACATGGATTGTAATAATCTGGGAAAAATCACATAGAATGGAAAGTAGCTGATAAGAGAGGAGGGAATGAGGAACCGGACAGCTTGCAACGAAAAAGGAGAATGAGAAAGTTGAGGAGAAAAGCAAAAAGAATCTGGGCCGGTCTGCTGGTGCTTCTGCTGCTTTTTTCAGTGACCGGAGGAAGTAGCTTCTCTGTACGGGCGGAGGAGGAAGGCGCTTCGGTGGTGACAGAAGCTGAGACAGTAGCTGAGACAGCAGAAGAAAAGGACGAAAAACAGGACATGCAGGAGGAAACCGAAGTCCCGGAGGAAACAGAGGCGACAGAGACAGAAAAAGAAACCGAAGTCCCGGAGGGAACAGAAGCGACAGAGACAGAAAAAGAAACCGAAGTCCCGGAGGGAACAGAAGCGACAGAGACAGAAAAAGAAACCGAAGTCCCGGAGGAAACAAAAGCCCCGGAGACAACAGAAGCGGAAGAGACGGTAGAAGAGGTAAAGGAAGAACCTGCGAAGGAGAAACCTGCGGAGGAGGAACCGCCAGAGCCAGTCTTCCTGAGCCTGGAGGATCCGGAGCCGTCGGTGTCGTTGGCACGCCGGAAATACGCAGAGCGCAGGGCGGACGGCACCTACGATCTGACACTGGAAATTACCGGAAAAACAGATACCACAAGCACGCCCAGAAAGCTGGACGTCCTTCTGATTGTGGACGAGTCGGGCTCCATGAAGGAAGCCATGAATGACGGAAGCGGAAAGAACCGCTGGGAAAGCGCCAAGGCGGCGGCAGCCGAGCTTGTCAATACCTTGGCGGCAAACCAGGGCCTGGACGTGCGATACAGCATTGTGGGCTACAGCGGAGATCAGAGCGACCGGGATCGGGCCTACAATGACGCCAGGGTACGGCTGGACTGGAGCAGCGCCGGGAATGGAACCGTGGTGTATCAGAGCCTGGCCGGAGAACCCTCCGGTGGAACCAATTATCAGGCGGGGCTCCGCACCGGGGCCGAACAGCTTCAAAAGGCCCGTTCCGATGCGGAAAAGGCCGTTCTGTTTCTGTCAGACGGAAAGCCAACGTATTACTATAACGCTTCGGGAAAAACCGTAGGACATGGAAATGAGGATGCGGACGGAAGCTGGTGGGGACAGCTGGTGAATCCGGGAAGCTGCTCCGGGGCGGCGTATACCCAGGCGGACGCAATGACAGGAATCCAGTATTTCTATACCATCGGGATTGGAAAAGATGAAAACGCCATCAACCCGAATACCTTAAAGGAGCTGAGCAGACGGATCGCGGCGGCAAATCAGGGAGGCTGCAAGGTACGGGAGGGAAACGATCCCTATCTCTGCGGCAGCCTGGAGGAGCTGAAAAGCGCCTTTCGGGAGATGGCGGGCCATATGTTGGAGCTGGTCTGCACCGACGTGACGATTACCGACGTGCTCAGTGAAAATGTGGCGCTTCTGGATCAGGACGGGAAAATCCTGACCGGCACAGCGGAGCCGGTATACACTCTTTCTGTCCTGGATGCGGACGGGAAAGCCGCAGGTGTGCCGGAGGGGACAACCGTTCATTACGACGGGGCTTCCCGGCGCCTTACGCTGGATTTTCCGGACTCCTATGAACTGGAAGATGGCTGGACCTACCGGATTACCCTGCATATGAAGCCCTCAGAGGCTGCATACGGAAAATACTTTGCGGCGGGAGAAGCCTATCCGGATCGGGCGGACGCAGATACGGGAACCCATGCGGAGGGGCTGGGCTTTTATTCCAATGACGGAGCAAAGGTTACGTATCTCTGGAACGGGAACACCCCGCGGGAGGAAGCGTTTCCCAGGCCGGTGGTGAAGCTGGACGGAGTGGATATTCCGGTGCCTACGGGGCTTACCCTGGACGGACAGCCGGAAGGTGGCTGGCTTTCCCTGCTGCTGGGTCTGTTTCTCATGACAGTGCTGTGTGGTCTGAGGCTTCGGAAAGGCCGGCTCCATGGAACGTGACAAGGCAGAAGTAAAATATTTCCTTTTACGCCTTGGCGTCATGCTGGTGGTTTTCTGGCTGTTGTTTGGCGTTGTATTCGGCGTGACATCCATGAAGGACGATTCTATGAGCCCGAAGCTGGAGGCCGGGGATCTGGTGTTGTATTACCGCCTGGATAAGAAGCCAAAGGATCGTTCCGTAGTGGTCATAAAGAAGGACGGACAGCAGTACATCGGACGAATCGTAGCCAGGGGCGGAGATACGGTAGATGTGACCGGCGATGAGGGAATCTATATCAACGGCAGCCGGATTGTGGAAAATGACATTTACTATCGCACCCCCTTTTATGAAGGAAGGGTAGAGTATCCGGCGAAGCTGGGAGAGGACGAGGTTTTTCTTCTGGGCGATTACCGGGAAGGGGCAAAGGACAGCCGATATTTCGGACCTGTGAAGCGCGGGGAGATAAAGGGGATCGTCATGACGGCGGTCCGTAGATCGGAACTGTAAATCAGACAGAACAGGAAAGAAAAGAGGAAATCCTATGAAAACTAAGAACATGGCAGAAAGACTGGCGGCAGGCGTAATGGCAGGAGCGGTAATCCTTACCGCCTTTGGAGGAACCGCGTTTGCGGCTCCGGAAAATGCTCCGGTAACGAAGCTGGATTATAAGAAAACCGTAACCACCGACGGCGAAACCTATGCGCCCAACACCATTTTCAGATTCTGGCTGACGCCGGTGGATCACAGCGGAGATCAGAATCCGGCGGTTTTTGAGGGAAATGTGGTATCCTCCGGCGTGGCCGGAGGTCTGAGCCTGGAAAAGGGAGAGATTGCCTTTGCTCCCTCCGGAACCAGTCCGGCGGCTTCCTATGAAGGGACGGACAGTATCCGGGTGGATCTGTCGAAATTCACCAAACCCGGCGTCTATCATTATCAGGCAAGGGAGACCATACCGGAGGAGGCTGACCGATACGAGGGAATGCTCTATGACGGTACGGTGTACGATCTCTATGCCTTTGTGTTACGGGATCAGACCGGAAGCCTGTACGTAAAGAGCATCCTCTGTACGAAGCCGGATGAAAATGGCAGGGCGGTAAAGGCGGATCTGGCTTTTACCAATAATTACGGAGAAGGAAGCAATGACAGCACCCATGACGTGACCATCAAAAAGGAAGTAACCGGAAATATGGGAGAAACCGATAAGCTGTTCAAATTTCAGGTTTCTGTGGCCGGCGGAGAAGGAGAATGGTATAAGCTGCTGGTAAAGGAGACTGGGAACGCGGCGGCCAGGGAATATCAGGTAAAGAGCGGAGAGGAGCCGGTGGAATATGCAATCAAAGATACCGGAAGCATTCAGATTCTTGGTCTGAGTGCCAGCGATACCTATACGGTCAATGAGCAGAGTTATACTGCTGACGGCTACATTACGACCAATCAGAATAACACGGGAACTGCAGAGACAGATGGAGCTATCGTTACGGTAACCAATCACCGTGAGGCCAGCATTCCCACCGGCGTAGCGACAACTGTAGCTCCTTATGCCCTGCTGCTTGCCTTTGGAGCGGCTATGCTGGCATTCTTCGGCCGGAAGAAAAAACATCTCGGAGCGTAATGTATGTGGAGGGTGCTTGGCCGGGCGGCCGGACTGGGCAACCGGATTCTGACGGTGACGGCAGGCCTTATGGTTTTCGTAATGCTGACCTACGGTACCTACTCTCTCTGGGATACCTTTCAGATTACGGGAAACGCCTATGTGTCAGAGGCGCTTCTGGCCTACAAGCCGGGAGAGGGAGAGGCAGGCCTGGAGGATCTTAAGAAGCTGAACCCGGATGTGCGGGCCTGGATTACGGTTCCGGGTACCCATATCGATTATCCGGTGGTGCAGGGAGAACATGACATGGTCTACGTGAATCAGGACGTTTACGGGGCGTTTTCTCTGTCGGGAGCCATCTTTCTGTCCAGTCAGAACCGTCCGGATTTCACAGATGGCTACAGTCTGCTATACGGACACCATATGGAAAATGGAGCCATGTTTGGAGATGTGACAAGATTTAAGGAAGAAGCGTATTTTAAAGATCACCCGGACGGGACCCTTTATCTGCCGGAGAAAAGCTATCGCATCTGTTTCTTCGCCTGCGTGGAGACGGACGCCTATGATGAAATCATTTATCACAGCGGAGAAGACGCGGATCCGGAAAAGCTGCTGTCGCATATCCGGGAACGGTCGGTGCAGTACCGGGATATAGAAAAGGGAGAGAACCTGATCGGACTTTCCACCTGTGCCGATGAGACAGAGACCAACGGACGCGCAGTGATATTCGGCTGGCTTCTGGAGGAGCCGGACGGAAGGGAGGTGTAGACACTTATGAAAGAAAAGAAGGAAAAGAAAAAAAAGGGCCGGATCTGGGTGCCGCTTCTGCTTCTGCTTTTGGGACTGTCAGTTCCCGGAAGGGTACAGGCGGCAGGAAACGGCTGTGAGCTGACGATTCCGGTGGAGATCGAGGCAAAAGGAGAGCATATTCCGGGGAAAAAGGAGTATCAGGTGGCGCTGGAGGCGGTGACGAAGGACGCGCCCCTTCCGGCAGAAAGGAAGAAGAGCCGGACCGGGGCGGGTCTGGTGAAGCTTGGGCCGGTATCCTATGAGAAGGTCGGGACATACCAGTACCGGATTCTCCAGACCACGGAGGAGACAAAAGGCTTCACCTGTGACCGGGAGAAGTATCTGGTGACGGTGCAGGTGACAAGGCTTGAAAATCAGGCGCTGACAGCAAGGCTTTACGTGGAGCGTGAGGGAAAGAAGGAGAAGGCAGAAGCGATCCGATTTTCGAATCAATACTGCGCTCCGGAACAAAGCTCCGGAGCCGGAAGCCACAGAAGTACCGTCCGGGCGGTTCAGACCGGGGATACAAAGAACCCGGCAGGCTGGCTTCTGGCAGCGGGAGCCACGGCGCTGACAGGCTTCGGCTGTCTGTGGAGCTATATGGGAAGCCGCAGAAGAAAAGCATAAGAAAGGCAAAAAACCACAGTCGGAGCTCGATTCTCCGGACTGTGGTTTTTTAGAATCTATTTCTTTTAGAATCCTAGGATCTGGATGCGCTTGCGGGAGTCAGAACACTGGAAATAATCTTGCTGAAGGCCTTCATAAAGATGAAGAGCAGCACGGTATTGATACCCAGGGATACGATACACTTCACCAGACGAATGGTGAAAAGATACTTCCATTCCATACCGTACATGAAGTGCAGCCACAGGGTATTCAGGGTGCAGGCTTCTACAAACTCAAAAAAGGTAGCCACAAAAATACGGACCGGGGTCACTTTGGAACGGTACAGGATCAGACCGAAGGCAAAGCCGAGAATCGCGTAGCTGAGTGTGAAGCCCGGAAAGAAGGGGCCTGTCTGGGGGGCAGCAAAGAAGCTGACCACATCGCCTGCGATACCGGCTGTCATACCCATCACAGGTCCACCGTAGGCAGCGGCAGCAGCCAGCGCCAGGAACGCGAAGCGGAACTCCAGATAGGGAGTAAGCTTTAAATTGAAAAAGGAAAGCGCCACGTAAGCGGCCACGAACAGACCGCAGAGGCAGATACTCTGAACCTTCCGGAGATTGTTAAACTGATCACGAAAGGCGAGGGCGTCTTTGGAAAAAAACTGCATAAAAAATACACCTCCATAATGATGTGTGAGAAACAGGTTACAAAATAAATAATATCAAGACTGCTTATGAAGCCCGATTCCTCCACACATGAGATGTACTCATCTGTAGCAACGGGTGCGGATAATATATCGTAAGACCGAGTCAGAAACTCTACTTTTCGTTTCGCGGCGACTCCCCAGCCTGCGAACACTTGACGCATAAAATCCTACTTCGCTATTATTTATTTCTGTCCGCGGATACTGGAATTGTATCGGAACAGGTACATTATATCATAGATTCCTAAAAAAGCAAGAAAGATTATCAAAAAATTAACAAAACTTTTGCAGCTGCTCCTTGCATATTTTTTCAGGACATGGTATTCTAGAAAACAAATGTTTTGTGATAGAAATGTGATAGAAAGAGGTGTAACCATGATTCTGGATGCTTTGCTGGACGCGCTCCTGGATACGGTGAAAACCGTGCCCTTCCTTTTGATCGCGTTCCTGATACTGGAGGCGCTGGAGCACTATTCCAATAATTATATGAACCGGGCCCTTGGAAAAATGGGAAAGGCGGGACCGCTGGCGGGAGCCATCTTCGGCTGCGTACCCCAGTGCGGTTTCTCGGTGACGGCGGCCAATCTCTATTCCGGCGGCGTCATTACCCTGGGAACCCTGATGGCCGTATTTCTCTCTACATCCGATGAGGCGGTGCTGATTTTGTTTGGCCATCCGGGCAGCGGACGGGTCATCGCGCAGCTTCTCCTGGGTAAGATTGCGATCGGAATTGTGTTCGGCTATCTGTTGGATTTCCTGTTCCGGAATAAAAAAGAGCATAAGCATATCGGGGATATGTGCCGGGGCTGCGGCTGCAGCGACGACAGCGGTATCGTGAAGCCTGCGGTGCGTCATACGGTTCAGCTGACGCTCTATATCTTCCTGTTTACGGCGGTCCTGAATCTGGTGCTGGGTCTGGTGGGTATGGACGCCCTGACCACCTTTTTGGGCAAGGACACCTGGTTCCAGCCGTTTCTGACGGCGCTCCTGGGCCTGATTCCCAACTGCGCGTCCTCGATTCTGATAACCGAGCTGTATCTGGCCGGCGGTTTGAGCCTGGCCTCCGCCATGGGGGGACTGTGCGCCGGAGCGGGCATCGGTCTGGCCGTGCTGTTCCGGGAAAACCACCCCATGAAGGAGAATATTGGGATTGTAGCGCTTCTGTATCTGCTTTCCGCAGGTGCTGGCCTGTTGCTGGAGCTTGTCTTATAATAAGGAGGTACTTATGAAAAGGGTTGGGGGATACTTAAAGAGCATATTGCCGCTGGTGGCTATGCTGGGGATACAATTTGCGGCTTCTACGGTTCAGATGATAAGGTTCATAGTGCAATATGGCGTGGAAGAGGGAACACAGATATACATGAACGATACCATGACGATATTGCTGATCTCGGACGTACTGCTGCTTGGCGTAGCAGGTCTCTGGTATTATATCAGTGTGGTACGGCGGCGGGAGAAATACGGGATCCGGGAGACGTCGCTGTTTCAAAAAAAAGATCTGATAGGATTACTTCTGATGGCGGTGGGCGCGCAGTTTCTGATAGGGATTCTGATGAGCGGCTGGGAGGTGCTGGATCCGAAATCCATGCAGGAGTACACGGATCTGATAGAGGGCGCTGGGCTTGGAGAAAGCGGAATTTCCGCGATCCTGGCGACGGTCATCATCGGCCCGGTTGCGGAGGAGTTGATCTTCCGCGGCCTGACGGTCGAATATCTGAAGCGGGCGGGAGCCTCCTTCTGGGTGATCAATATCCTGCAGGCTCTGTTTTTTGGCATTGCCCATCTCAACCTGGTACAGGGAAGCTATGCCTTTCTGATAGGTCTTCTGGCCGGATATCTGGTGCTGCGCTGCCGTTCCATCTGGGCCGGGATTGCCTTCCATATGCTGTTTAACGGGTATTACCTTGTGGAACCGCTGGTAGCCGGAGCCCTGGGCTTTTTACCTGAGGTACTGCAGGTGATCTGCCTCGTGGTATTCGGCCTGCTTCTTGTGGCGCTGCCCCTGCGGAGACTGATACGGAAAACAGAAGAACGGACCATCGGATAAAAATACAATAGAAATAAGATTTGAGAGATGACTTTTTCACCAATCATCTCTCACTTTTTTTGTCTATGTTTCCGGATTGATCGGGAGCCGATCGGACAGGTGCGGGAATGGAAGACCGGAAACGCGTGATAAAAAAGATAAACGAGGGAGAAGAAAGAAGATGAAGAAAGAATTGGACAAAGAGCTGTATCCGGAGTATGTCTATCCGGAATTTACCCCGGATCCGGACGAGGCGTTCCGGGAGCCCATTGCGAAGCTGGGAAAGAAGATTACCGACCGGATTCCGCAGAAGCTGGGTCTTAAGAAGATTACCCGAAACGATCCGGAATACTGGGGGCTGGCCGGGGTTCTGACCGATGAAGAGGCAGAGCTGGCCCTGAAGCTGGGCGTAAGAAAGTCCAAGACGCTGGCGCAGATCGTGAAGCTTTCCGGTATGGAGGAGAAGGCCTGCGAAGCTATGCTGGAGGAAATGTCCCGAAAAGGCCTTCTGGAATACAACTGGGAAAATGAGAAACACGAAAAACAGTATGTGCTTCCCATGTACGTGCCCGGCTGCTCGGAAATTTTCAACATGAACGCAGGGCTCCTGGAATCCAATCCGGAGATGGGAACTTTCTTTGAGCACATATCCCGCCTTACTCACGGAGAGGGTTGCGCGGACGATCCGGAGGGCTGGTGTATCGCAGTGGACGATATGGCGGATTATGTGGTGGAAACCCAGAAGGATGGACGCTATATTACCCGCGAGGAAGCGCTGGAGATTTTAAAGGCGGCGGAGGATAACGGCTTCGTACACCAGATTACCAACATTGACGGCGCGGACAAGATTTTTGCCATCTGCAACTGCAATGTAAATGTCTGCTACGCGCTGCGCACCTCCCAGCTGTTCAACACGCCGAATATGTCCCGCTCCGCTTATGTGGCGAAGGTAGAAAAGGCCAACTGCGTAGCCTGCGGCAAGTGTGTGGAGGTCTGTCCGGCCCATGTCGCGGTGCAGGGCTATCTAAAGCTGGCAAAGGAAGGCCGCTATGAGGAGGCTCTGGTGCTGATCAAAAAGGATAATCCGCTTCCGGCTGTCTGCGGCCATGTCTGCAACCGAAGATGTGAGGACGCCTGTACCAGAGGAACCATCGACGAGGCGGTAGCAATCGATGAAGTAAAACGCTTCCTGGCAGAGCGGGATCTGAAGACGGAGACAAGATACATTCCGAAAAAGACCGTTCCCTCCCTGAAGGGCGGATTTGAGGAAAAAATCGCGGTAATCGGAGCGGGTCCCGCAGGACTCTCCTGCGCATACTATCTGGCGCTGGAAGAAGGAATTCAGTTAAATTGCGGCTGGGGTCCCAGGGAAGTGCTGGAAGAAAATGGAAAAGCAACGGCGGTAGTGTTCAAGAAGTGCACCCGGGTTCTGGATGAGCAGGGCAGATTTTCACCGGAATATGACGAGGAAGAGACCATTACGGTTCCCTGTAAGCATGTGCTCTTCTCTGTGGGACAGGCTATTGACTGGGGCAATATGCTGGACAATCTGGATCTGAAGAGACGGCCCAATGGAGGAGCCCTGGCCAACAGACTGACCTATCAGACCTCAGAGCCGGATATCTTCGTGGGAGGAGACGTGTATACCGGACCGAAGTTTGCCATTGACGCGATTGCGGCAGGCCGGGAGGGAGCGATTTCCCTGCATCGGTATGTACACGAAAACTGTACGCTGACCATCGGAAGAAACCGCCGTGATTTTGTGGAGCTGGACAAGGAGAATATCTCCATCGACAGCTATGATACCTCCAAGCGCTAGGTTCCGGAAAAAGCGGATGAGAAAGCCCAGGCGGCAACCTTCCGGGATCTGTCCCACAGTCTGACCGAGGAACAGGTAAAGGTGGAAACCTCCCGCCGCCTGTCCTGCGGAGCCTCTGTGGTAGATCCGAATCAATGTATCGGCTGCGGAATCTGTACGACCCGGTGCGTCTTCGACGCGATCCATCTGCACAGAGAGCTTCCGGGAGCGTCGGTTATGCGCGCTTCTGAGGACAAGCTGAAATACATTCTTCCGAATATGGTAAAGCAGTCGGTAAAGGTAAAATTCGCAAAGAAGAAATAAGGATCGGAGAATGCAGGCATGCATGAATTAGGCGTGACGTTTCACATCATGGATCAGCTGGAGAAGGTAGCCCAGGAAAATGATTTGGAAAGGGTCCGGAAGGTGGTTCTGGAGCTGGGGGAGGTCTCTACGGTGATTGAGTCCTATCTCCATTTTGACCAAAAAGCAGAACTGATGTTTACTTTCTGTGCTACATATGGTAAGATATAAATATGGGAAAAGATATATTTACTATCAGAGAAAACATTCTTTCATATGGTCGAGGTTATGTGTACTCTTTGCAATATCATCTCGTCTGGTGTACAAAATACCGGAAAAAGGTGTTGACAGATGGCCTTGATACAGAATGCAAGGAAATGCTGCAAAAGCTGGCGGAGGAATACCGCTTTCAGATTCTGGCCATGGAGGTTATGCCGGATCATATCCATTTGCTGGTGGATTGTAAACCACAGTTTTTTATTTCTGATATGATAAAAATCATGAAAGGAAATCTGGCAAGACAAATGTTTCTTGTACATCCGGAATTAAAGCAGAAGTTGTGGGGCGGGCATTTGTGGAATCCATCTTATTGCGCGGTGACAGTCAGTGATCGGAGCAGGGAACAGGTCCTGGCATACATTGAGGGGCAGAAAGAAAAAGAAAAGCGAAGAAACTAGAAAATGAGGTTTTATCATGCGGCTCACATCCAGTTATGGCGTGGAAATCAAAAAACAGAATATTCCCATCCGCCATACGCTGCGGATTTACCGCTCTGCAGTCAGTTATCTGATTCAGGTGTACGCGGAAAGCTGGGAAGGACTTTCCCAGATTGATAACGCAAAGAAGCGGTTTAATGCAGCGGAACATCTGGTGCATGAGACGAAAAAGAACCATGCAAGGTATGATTTCGACCTGCATTTTCCGAAGATGCCATCTTACCTGAGAAGGGCAGCGATACAGCATGCGCTTGGAAGCGTCGCTTCCTATGAAACAAGACTTGATTTATGGGAAAATGGACTCCTTACGGGAAAACCGAAGCTGGTTTCGGAAAATCATGCCATGCCGGTATTTTACCGTGACGTCATGTACCGGGAGGCAGAACCGCAGGAGGATGCGGCGTATCTGAAGCTGTATGACGGCCACGACTGGAAATGGTTCCGGGTAAAGCTGCTCCATACGGATATGGAATATCTGCGAAAAAACTGGGTTAGGGAAAAGGCCTCTGCTCCTACTCTGGAAAAACGACATCACAAGTACTTTCTGCGCTTTTCTTATACGGAAGAAGTAAGCCTTACCAAAACAGATATCAAAGAACAGACCATTTGCAGTGTGGATCTGGGAATCAACACGGACGCGGCCTGCACCATCATGCAGGCAGACGGAACTGTCCTGGGACGGAAGTTTATCGACTTCCCCAGTGATAAAGACCGGCTGCATCATGCATTGGGCAGAATCCGCAAATTTCAGAGAAAGCATGGCTCCGGACAGACACAGAGCCGCTGGGCTTACGCAAAGCGGCTGAATATGGAGCTGGCCCGGAAGACAGCGGCGGCCATTACAGCCTACGCTGCGGAAAATCACGCAGATGTTATCGTTTTTGAGTATCTGGAAATGCAGGGCAAGATCAGCGGAAATAAAAAGCAGAGGTTGCATTTGTGGAGAAAACGGGATATCCAGAAGCAGTGCGAGCATCAGGCGCACCGGCAAGGAATCCACGTATCCAGGATCAGCGCCCGAAACACCAGCAGGCTGGCATATGATGGAAGCGGTCCGGTAGTTCGAAATCCGGAGAATCACAGCCTTTGTACCTTCCCGACAGGAAAACAGTATAACTGTGATCTGTCTGCAGCTTATAATATCGGAGCAAGATATTTTATACGGGAATTACTCAAACCCTTTTCGGAAACGGAAAGGTCTTTGCTGGAGGCAAAAGTTCCTTCGGTAAAGCGTAGAACCTCATGCGTCTATGCAGACTTACGGCTGCTTAGTGCAGAACTGGCGAGCCAGAAGGCAGCATAGATACAGGCAGATATACAGTGGACTACCTGAGATGTGGAAACTGACCGTATCCGGCCAGAAAAAGTGCGTAACCGCGCCGATTCTAAGTCGCAGGCGTATCCGCCGATATGAAGTCTTGCCGCTTAAGGCGGCTGAGAAGCACGTGACTTTAGTCATGTGAGGTTCACAAAGCAGAACTTATTGTTGAGACGCTTCCCGCAGTTACCTACTGTGAGGATTGCAAGAAAACCTATCCCACGGTGGAGCATGGGAAAACCTGCCCCTTTTGCGGCAGCGGGCAGACCTATCTTCTGCACGGAAATGAGTTCAACATTAAGGAAATAGAAGTGGAATAATTCACGAGCTATAAGAAAAAGATTTCCAGTATACCTATCTGAATCTGCCGACCCATTCCTGGTACTGCGGTCTGGCGCTGCTTCTGGCGCCCACCTTTGCAGCGGCTCTCTGGAATAAGGGCGGCTGGATCCAGAACCGTGCCAATACCCTGGCACTGTGGTGTATGTTCGCGCAGGTATTTCCGCTGTTCCAGGACGCCAGCCGTTTCACTACGGTGACCTCCGTCTACGGCGAGGGCGGCATAGCCGCGGCAATGGGAAGCACCATGCCGGTTACCGCGAATCCTACGGCGCAGGGACTGATTTCTGTGATTGCGTTTGCAGTCAACGTATTTAGCTTCGCTTATATCCTGAAGCAGGCGAAGGTACAGAAGAAGAATCCGTGGAAGGAAGAGATATTCGTGGATACGAAGGATTATCAGGAGGCAATGGCCAGAACCAGATAAGGCTTTGAAACAGTTACAGGGGCGTGCCCGGGACGAAAAAATTCCGCTCCGCGCACGCCCCTTATTGAAGATATTGAAGAAACGGATTATGAGCCGGATTGCTTCCGGTATACCAGCCAGGAATATACGTAGAGCCAGAGGGTGCCTGCAAGAATGAAGCCAAAGGCCAGCACGGTCATAAGTCTGGAGGGGAAGATGCCGGACAGGATCAGGAGAATTCCCATGATACAGAAGAGAACGCCGCCCATGGCGTGGGTTTTCTTCCAGACATATTCATTTTCCAGGGTCCAGGGCGTCTTGATTCCCATGGTGTAATTGGTGCGAAGCTGCGGCATATAGTTGCCGATGGCCAGAAAGAGAATTCCCACGGCCACGGGAACCACCTGCTCGATCCGCACCGGAAGGCCGAAAATGACAGCGTCGGTAGCCCAGGTAAGGCAGATCAGAAACAGGGTCATGGTGTAAATAAAAATATCATAGGCCTTCTTATGGAGCGTGTAGCTTTTCTTTCTCGGATCGATACAGGGCAGCAGCTTCATGAAAAAGAACAGGATACAGGGCAGCGCCGCAAGAAACAGGGTCACGTATTTGTTAGAATAGCCGTTGACCGTCCCGTCAAAGCCCCAGTGGGTAGGCACGATATCCGGCATCTCCGGCAGCAGGCAGGCGTGGGCCAGCAGAGAGACTACGGAAAGTCCGATAAAAAAAGAATCCTTTTTCGTTAATTTCATTATTTATTTCCTCCTTTGGAAAAGTCAAAAAACCATTTCATAAGTTCCTGAAAAACGGTCATATTCAGGCTGTAGACGATGTTCTGGCCCCTGCGCTCGTCCAGCACCAGGCCTGAGGACTTCAGGACATTCAGGTGATGGCTGACGGAAGGCTTGGAGATATCGAAGCAGCCGGCGATTTCCCCGGCAGTCAGATCTCCCTCGGTCAGCAGCTCCAGAATCCGCCGTCGGGTGGGATCCGACAGAGCCTTAAATGCGTCATTTAACATAGTTCCTCCTTTCAAAGCAATCCAAAACCGACAGTTAGATAATTAGACGATTATCTAACTATCTAAACACAAAATACCATAGAGGCATCCAAATGTCAAGCACATTCATAATGGATAAAAAATGAATAAAAGAACAAAAACGGGGAAGCTTTGAGAACAGAAGGTAGCATTTTCAATGGAAATGTGATAGAGTAAAGCGGTAAGAAAAATTCGTATAACAGGAGGCAGATATAATGGCAGTGATAGAGATTACAGAAGCAAACTTTGAGGCTGAGGTATTGAAGTCCGACGTTCCCGTACTGGTGGATTTCTGGGCTGTATGGTGCGGACCCTGTCAGATGCAGGGACCTATTATCGACGAGCTGGCGGAAGAGGTACAGGGCGTAAAGTTTGGAAAGCTGAATGTGGACGAGAACATGGGCCTGGCCCAGAAGTTCCGGGTCATGAGCATTCCGACCCTGATGCTTTTCCGGGACGGACAGGCAGCCGCCACCCTGGTGGGTCTGCAGTCCAAGGATACCGTGAAGCAGCTGTTAGGAGTATAAGATGGTATACGATGTAATTATAGTGGGAAACGGGCCGGCCGGATTGTCGGCGGCCCTTTACACCAGCCGGGCGAAGCTTCAGACCCTGGTGATCGGCAAGGACAACGGCGCCCTGACCAAGGCGGATAAAATCGAAAATTATTTCGGCATGGCAGAGCCGGTATCCGGCTGCGAGCTGGTGGAGAATACCAAGAGGCAGGCGAAAACGCTGGGAGCAGAGCTTACAGAGGACGAGATCTTCCATATCAGCTGGAACGGAAGCTTCCGGCTGGAAGGCCGGAAGGAAACCTATGAAGCGAAGGCCGTGCTGCTGGCTACGGGAACCTCCCGGAAGACAGCCGATGTTCCGGGCCTTTCGAAGCTGGAGGGCCGCGGCATCAGCTACTGCGCTGTCTGCGACGCTTTCTTTTACCGGGGACGGAAGGTGGGCGTTCTGGGAAATGAGGACTATGCCGCCCATGAGCTGGGCCAGCTTCTTCCGGTGGTGGGAGAGGCGGTGCTTCTGACCAATGGAAAGCCTCTGCATACAGACGTGCCGGAGGGTGTAGCGGTTTATGAGAAGAAACTTACGGCTGTAAACGGAGAAGAGCAGGTGGAGGGCGTCACCTTTGAGGACGGGGAAAGCCTTGCCCTGGACGGTATTTTCGTGGCGCTCGGAAGCGCCGGCGCTGCGGACCTGGCCCGGAAAATCGGTGCCATGACCGAAGGTCGGAGCATCAAGGTGGACGAAGAAATGGCCACCAACGTACCCGGTCTTTACGCGGCTGGAGACTGCACCGGAGGCCTTTTGCAGATTTCCAAGGCAGTAGGCGAGGGCGCAAAAGCTGCCATGAGCATGATTCGGTTTGTACGGCAGCATAAAAAATAATGGATAACAAAGGAGAATGAAAAATGAAACTGATGATAGCGTCAGATATTCACGGTTCCGCTTATTACTGTGAAAAGCTTCTGAAAGCCTACGATGAGGAGAAGGCGGATAAAATGTTGCTGCTGGGCGATATCCTGTACCACGGTCCCCGCAACGATCTGCCGAAGGATTACGCGCCCAAGCAGGTGATTGCCATGCTGAACCCCAGAAAGCAGGACCTTCTCTGTGTGCGCGGAAACTGCGACACTGAGGTGGATCAGATGGTGCTGGAATTCCCGATTCTGGCAGATTATTGTATCCTGTATCTGGATAACCGGATGATTTTCGCCACCCACGGCCATGTGTTTCACGAGAAGAACCTGCCGCAGCTTCATAAGGGCGACATTCTGCTTCACGGACATACCCATGTGCCCGTATGCAGGGAGACGGAGGATTACGTCTATCTGAATCCCGGCTCCGTGTCGATCCCGAAGGAGGACAGCTGGCATGGCTATATGCTTCTGGAGGATGGTACCTTTACCTGGAAAGATTTAGATGGAACAATACAGAAGGAATTTCGGCCGGAATAAAATCCGGCCTTTATTCTTCGATGTGTTCCAGTCCCTGACACAGAATGTTGACCACATGGTCGTCAGCCAGAGAATAGTAGATGGTTTTGCCGTCCCGGCGGAATTTTACCAGCCGATTCTGCTTTAACACCCGCAGCTGGTGGGAGATAGAGCTCTGGGACATCTCCAGCCCCGTAGCGATATCGTTGACACATTTTTCCCCTTCCCGGAGAACAAACAGAATCTTAATCCGCGTAGAATCCGCGAACACCTTAAAAAATTCAGAAAGATAATACACCTCGTCATCGGCGGGCGTCAGTTCACTGCTCAAAAACAATCCCTCCTTTTGGAAATATTTGATAAAACTGTATTTATTTTAACATAAGAAAAAAAAGGTGACAAGAATAATATTTGAAAATATGATGATATGAGAATATGTATTTACTGATTCATATGTAAAAAACAGTGGAAAAGCGCCGGAAATCTGGTATATAATAAGGAATGAAGAAAAGGGAGAGAGAACCGATGGGCGTAGAAATCTATGAAATTATGCATATGGACAGACGGGTAGCGAGAATCGATACTTCCGGGCGGTGTAAAATCTATTACCGCTCTTTTCTGCCCTACAATCTGTATCTGGAAGAAGAGACGGATATTGATACACTGGTCAATAATGTGACGAATTTTTATTATTGGTGCTCCACCCGCGTCCTGACGCTGGACAGGCAGTACGCAAAGGAGATTCTGAACAGCATCGGAATGCAGCAGGCCGTTACGGATCGGGAACGTGCCCGGATTGCCCTGTCCTATCGCTGTGTGTCCCTGACGGATGTATTCTGGGTCCGCAATCAGAAAGAACAGGTCACCTTTGCACAGGTGAATCTCTACGATAACCACCTTTCCAACACCTTTATGGATATCGCCTTGCGGGGAAAACAATATACGGTAAATCATGAACAGCTGGCGCAGGATCTGGCCACCAACGGCTGCTTTCCCAAGGCCTGGCAGAGAGTGGAGGGCGGTTTCCGATTACTGAAAGACGGCGGAGAGGAAGCAGTGGAACGGGAGCTTCTGGCTAGTCAAATCTGTCGCTGCTTTGACGCAAATCAGGTGCTTTATGAAAAGGACTATTTTGACGGAGTAATGGTGACGGCCAGTGATAATATTACCTCCAAGGAATATTCCATTGTTTCTATGGAGGCTTTTGAAATCTATTCGGCCAATCATGGACGGGATACAAAAAAATATGTGCTGGGACTGGATCGCCACAGCTATTACATGATGAATATTCTGGATTATCTGACGGGCAATACGGATCGGCATTGGGGAAACTGGGGCGTGCTGGTAAAAAATAAAACCAATAAGCCGGTGGGTCTGCATAAGCTGATGGATTTTAACCGGGCGTTTTATGCCTATGATACGGAAGAGGGAGCAAATTGTCAGACGCTGTTTCACCGGGAGCACAAGACGCAGAAGGAGGCGGCTGTTGAGGCGGTCAGACGCGTCGGCCTGTGCCAGAAAAAAGAAGTGGAACGGGCCTGCTTCGCAGCATTGCCGCAGTACTATGAGATGTTCTGCCACAGACTGGAGCTTTTGAAAAAAGTGCTGCAGGGATAAAAATACGCAGATAGGAATTTCCCAGAAAAAGGAAACTGAAATTGTCCATTATTGCTTGAAATAGGGCTGAAAAACAGCTATAATTAAGACATCTATGAGCAGGGAAAACCATAAGAATACGGAGAGCATTTGGATGAAAAAATTCAGATATACAGGTAAGAAAATTGCGGCGCTGGTGCTGGTGGGAGTCATGAGCTTCTCCATTACCGCGTCGGCGACCACAGAGTCGGAGATCAAAAAACAGCAGCAGGCCACACAGAAGCAGTTAAATGAGATCAATTCCCGGATGAAGTCCATCGAGAGCCAGCGGAACAGCGTACTGAGCCAGGTGAATTCCCTGAATTCCGAACTGACGACGCTGGTGCTGAACATGGAGCTTCTGGAAAGCGATATCGAGGCGAAGGCGGAAGAGGTGGAGCAGGCTCAGGCAGATTACGAGGCGGCCAAGAAGAAAGAAGAAGAGCAGTATGAGGCCATGAAGCTCCGGATTCAGTACATATACGAGGAGGGCGATATGGATTATCTCTCTCTGTTCCTGCAGGCGGAGAATTTCTCGGATTTCCTGAACCGGGCAGATTTTGCCCAGGAGATTCAGACCAAGGACCGGGAGATGTTTCTGGAATACCAGGAGACCAAGCAGGAGGTAGCGGATCTGCTGGAGGAGCTGGAGCAGGAAAAGGCCGACATGGAGGATCTGCAGGCGGAGTACGAGGATCAGAAGAGCGCTACGGAGGCCGCTTTGTCGCAGAAGAAGGCAGAGCAGGCCGATTATGACAGTCAGCTGGCGGCCGCCAAATCCCAGGCAGCCACATATAAGAAGCAACTGCAGGAGCAGCAGAGCCAGCTGAAGAAGCTGGAAGCGGAGCGGAAGAAAAAAGAACAGGAGGCAGCTGCTGCAGCGGCCAAGAATGATAAAAAGACAACTACAGGAACCATTTCGTCCGGTTCCGCAAGCAGCAGTTCCGGCAACAGCTCCGGCAGCGGATCCTCAGCCACTGTGTCCGGCGGAGGTTCCGGCGCGTCTATCGCCAGCTATGCCTTAAAGTTTGTGGGCAATCCCTATGTGTCCGGCGGCACCAGTCTGACCAACGGCGCGGACTGCTCCGGTTTTACCTGGGCAGTGTACCAGAATTTTGGCATTTCCATTCCCCGGCAGTCTGACGCCCAGGGACATTCCGGCAAGTCTGTCAGCTATGCGGACGCCCAGGCGGGAGATATCATCTATTATGGCGGCCATGTGGGAATCTATATTGGCGGAGGACGTATCGTCCATGCCAGCACAGCCAAAACGGGTATCAAGATCAGCTCTGCCACCTACCGGAGTATTCTTTCGGTCAGGAGATATTATTAAAATGAAATAAAACAGACAGAGCTTACAGGCGTCTGCTTTCGGGAAACCGGAGGCAGGCGCTTTTTACGGCAAAATTAAATGCAAAAAATGATTGACTATAATGTATATATATGATATATACATTATATAAACAAAAACACACAGAAAAAGAGCAAGAGGAAGGGTCTATGGATATCATTATCAGCAATTCCGGCGGCAAGCCCATCTATGAGCAGATCACAGCCCAGATTAAGGGGCAGATTATGAATGGCTCCCTGAAGCCGGGAGAGGCGCTGCCTTCCATGCGGCTTCTGGCAAAGGAGCTTCGGATCAGTGTGATTACCACCAAGCGGGCTTACGAGGAGCTGGAGCGGGAAGGCTTTATCACCACGGTGGTGGGCAAGGGGAGCTTTATAAGGGAAGCAGATCAGGAGTTTGTCCGGGAAGAACGGCTGCGGGCTGTGGAAGGGCACCTGCAGGCGGCGGTGGACGCGGCCAGACAGTGCGGCATGGACGAGACGGAGCTGGTGGACATTTTGAAGCTGTTATTTGAGGAGGCGTAGATATGGGCAGTGCCATAGAAGTAAGAAACCTGACAAAACAGTATCCGGGATTTGCGCTGAAAGATGTGAGCTTTCAGATTCCGGAGGGCAGTATCGTCGGCTTTATCGGAGAGAACGGCGCGGGAAAAAGCACTACGATAAAGGCGATCCTGGATTTGATAAAGCGGGACGGCGGAGAAATTACACTGCTCGGCGAGCCGGACGGCGCAAAGAACGAGACATTGAAAGAACAGATTGGCGTAGTCTTTGACGAGAACTGTTTCCCGGATTATCTGAACCGGCGGGATGTGAACCGGATGCTGAAAGCCATTCACAGAGGCTGGCAGGAGGAGCGCTTTGAAAAGCTCTGCGAGCGGTTTGGTCTCCCGGAGAAGCAGATGATCAAAGAATATTCCAGAGGCATGAAAATGAAGCTTTCCATCGCGGCGGCCATGTCCCATCAGGCCCGGCTTCTGATTCTCGATGAGGCGCTTAGCGGTCTCGATCCGGTGGTGCGTGCGGAGATCCTTGATATGCTCCGGGAATTTGTTATGGACGAGCAGCATACGGTGTTCCTGTCCTCCCATATCACCAGTGACATCGAGAAGATCGCGGATTACATTTTGTTGATTCATAAAGGGGAGATTCTTCTGTATGAAGACAGGGATACGCTGTTGGAGGAATACGCCTTGATCCGGTGCAGCGCCGAAGAGGCCGCGAAGCTGAATCCGGCCATTGTGGTGGGCGTCCGCCGGGGTCGGTTCGATACAGAGGTGCTGGTGCGAAGCCGGAAAGGGCTGGAGGCAGATGAGCATCTGGTTATGGATCGGGCAAGCCTGGAGGATATTCTTCTTTATACGGCGGGAGAGCCGGGAAATGAGAGGTGTGAGGGATGAAGGGACTGATTTTGAAGGACTTGTATACACTGCGGCAGATGGGGAAGATCTATCTGATTTGCATGGTGTGCCTGGTGATCTGGGGCCTGGTTACAGACAATCCAACCATACTTTCCAGCCTGCTTCTGGTATATGGGCTGATGCTTTTAATTACGACAGCCTCCTACGATGAAGCCTCCCATTTTAACCGGTACGCGCTGACCCTTCCCCTGACGCCAAAGAAACTGGTACAGGCGAAATACCTGTTTTCGCTGCTCCTTTTCACGGTTATGGTGACGCTTGGGATTCTGGTCGGCGCAGGTATGCTTGCGGTGCTGGGAGGAAAGGCAGAGATGGGATACGGAGATCTTCTGGCGTCCACATGTTCCATCAGTTGTATTTATCTGATGACAATTGTTTTCATATTGCCCTGCATCTATAAATTCGGTGTAGAAAAGTCCCGATTTTTATTTGTAGCGACTTACCTGCTTGTATTTGCCGGCTTTGCGCTGCTGTTCAGTATAGATAACATGAAAACATGGCTTTCCGGACTGGGTGATCGGGGATTCCTGTCCATAGGCGCAGTCTTCGGAGCGCTGGCTATCGTGGGGCTGATTGTGTCCTACCATATTTCCATCCGGATTGTGGAAAAGAAGGAATGGTAAGGAAAGCGCTTTCGAAAATCTTAAGAAAGATTTCAGAAAAAGAGTCTGGCAAATCAGGCTCTTTTCTTTTATACTGAAGAACGGACAAAAGACGACAAAAAACGAAGGAGACCTTATGACCGGACGACAGAAAAAAAGAGCCTGGATTTTCACGGGAGTGGTGTGTACCATGCTTGGCATGGGTGTTTTTATCGGCCAGGTATACGCCCAGAGCCTGGATAAACCGGTGCTGACTACGTCGGAGGAAGCGCTTCCGGATGTGTTGGAAGCGGAAGATACGAAGAATTTTGTGACAGAATACACAGATGATGAAGAAAGAACGGAGAATACGGAGGAAAATCTGCCGGAGGACTGGAATCTGATTCTGGTCAATAAGACCCATCCGATTCCGGAGGATTATCAGGTGGAGCTGAAAAGCATTGGCAGCGGACATCAGATTGACGCCCGGGCCTATGATGATTTCAGAGCCATGATTCAGGCCTCAAAGAAGGACGGGGTGACCATTTACGTGACCTCTTCCTACCGGGATCTGGAAAAGCAGATTACCCTGTTTGAGAAAAAGACGGATTCCTATGTGAAGCAGGGATACTCCCTGGAGGACGCCAAAGCGAAAGCGGGGCAGGTGGTGGCGGTGCCCGGCACCAGCGAACATCATCTGGGACTGGCTCTCGATATGGTTTCCTCAGAATACCGGAGACTGGACGAAAAACAGGAACAGACAAAGGGCTTTCAGTGGCTGAAGGAGCATAGCTGGGAATACGGCTTTATCCTGCGCTATCCCAACGGGAGCACGGACATAACAGGGATCATCTATGAACCCTGGCATTTCCGGTATGTGGGCCTGGAAGCGGCAAAGGAGATCTACGAAAGCGGCGTGACGCTGGAGGAGTACCTGGGCGCGAAGCCTGTCGCAGAAGGCGAGGCCGTGACCTATGATTACCGGCCGGAGAGGAAAGAAGAGGCTGATTAACCGAAAAAATCCGGAAATAATTGACAATTTAAGGAGGACAATATATCATAAGATTGTAAATGCAGTAGATTGAAATGAAGCAAAATGGACAATCTGTTACCTGATTATGGGGAGGAAAACGACATGGAAATTACGGTGCTTCTTAACAGAATCTTGGTGGTTGCGGTATGTATCTTTTTTGTGTTAGGCGTTGTGTTTTACTTCAAAGGAAGAAAAATAAAAAGCTATAAAAAGAGCCTGAGCTGTTTCGGCATCTATGTTGTATTGAATGCGATTCGCCTTGTACTGGAAAAGTTTTCATAAAAAGAAACGTGCCGAAAGAGAACTCAGATTTAAGGGAGGAAGGCTCTATGCAGGGAAAAGAAATCTGGACCGGAAATTTTATCACGATTCTTTACATTTTTATGTCTGTACTATGGACGCTTCATTCCATCTCCAAAGGAGTCTGGCTCGACGCCGGAATCGGTATCTTTATGACCGTTTTCGGCCTTGCGGGGCTCCTGTTTTGCAAAGATAAGCGAAATTGGCTGGTGGATACAGTTGTTGTCCTTGGAATTATCGCTTTTATTGTGAAATACTTTGTGCTTTAAATAACAGATTTAACAAACGTCTTTGGAAGGCGAAGGACTGTAAACAGAAATTTACAGTCCTTAAATTTTTGTGAAATCAGGTTCCCGCCGGTTGGAAACTGTCGGAAAATATGTTACCATAGATTGATACATACGAAAGAGGGGAGTCATCATGAAAAAAATCCTGGAAAAGGTGCTGAACCGTCTGGTAGTGTTCGGCGTACTGCTGGCCATACAGCTTGGCTGGTTTCTGCTTCTGTTTACGAAGCTCGTCAATTATTCCAACGTTTTATCAATGGTCCTGCTGGTCTTAAGCGTTCTGGCAGTGCTGTGGATTATTAACACAGAGGACAATCCGGCCTACAAGATAGCCTGGATTATCCTGGTTCTGGTATTTCCGCTTCTGGGCGGTCTGTTCTATATGATGGTCGGCCATAAGCGCCCGTCTAAGGGGATGCGCAGAAGGCTGGATGCGGAGCGCAGCCGGACGGAGAAAGAGCTTGTGCAGGGAGAAGCGGTGCTTGATAAACTGGGAAAAATGGACAGAAGAGTGCGCGGCTCTGCTTACTATCTGATGAAGACTGGCGGTTATCCGGTCTGGGATCATACGTTGGCTACTTATTATAAGATAGGAGAAGAGTATTATGCGTCTTTTCTTGCGGAACTGAAAAAAGCGGAACACTTTATTTTCATGGAATTCTTCATCGTAGGGGAAGGAAAGATGTGGGACAGCATTCTGGAGGTTCTGGAGGAGAAGGCTGCGGCCGGCGTGGACGTGCGCTTTGTCTATGATGATCTGGGCTGTGTATCGCTGCTTCCGCCTGCCTACAGCAGGATTCTGGAGTCAAAGGGCATTAAGAGCTTTGCCTTCAATCCCTTTATCCCCTTATGGTCCCTGGTGATGAATAACCGGGATCACCGGAAAATTGCGGTGATTGACGGACATACGGCCTTCAGCGGCGGGATTAATCTGGCAGACGAGTATATCAATGAAAAAGAGCGCTTTGGTCACTGGAAGGATACGGGCTTTATGCTGAAGGGCGAGGCAGTCTGGAATTATACGGTCATGTTTCTGCGTATGTGGAATGCCTACCGTCACACAGATGAAAGCTATGAGCCCTTCCGGCCCCATGTGTGGCATCCGGAAGCCTTTGAAGGCGAGGGCTTTATCCAGCCCTACAGCGATTCGCCCCTGGATGACGAACGGCTGGGTGAAAATGTATATCTGAACATACTGAACCAGGCAAAGGATTACGTGTATATCTTTACGCCGTATCTGATTGTGGATCATGAGATGCAGACTGCGCTGTGTCTGGCAGCCAAGCGGGGAGTCGACGTGCGGATTATGACGCCGGGCATTCCGGATAAGAAGACCATCTTCCAGCTTACCCGCTCCTATTATCCGGTGCTTCTGAAGGCAGGCGTGCGTATTTTTGAATATACGCCGGGCTTCCTTCACGCAAAATCCTTTGTCAGCGATGACGAGGCTGCCGTAGTGGGCACCATCAATATGGATTACCGGAGTCTGTATCTGCATTTTGAATGCGGTACCTTCTTCTATCGCAATTCGGTGGTGGCAGACGTAAAGAAGGATAGTCTGAACACCATGGCGAAGGGCAGGGAGATTCACTTAAGCGATACCAGACAGGGCTTCTTCGGCCGCCTGTTCTGCGCGGTACTCCGGGTGTTCTCGCCACTTCTGTAACCGAGAAAGGGGTTTTATCATTATGAATATCTTATTTTTTCTGAAACCGAAGGCAGAGGTAGCTTATCTCTACGAGGATTTTTCCATGCGTCAGGGCCTGGAAAAGCTGGAACGCAGCGGTTATACGGCGATTCCGGTCATCAACCGTCAGGGAGCGTATATCGGGACGATTACGGAGGGCGATTTCCTCTGGTCCCTGAAAAATAAGTTTTCCCTGGATTTGAGGCAGGCGGAGGAGGTGCCCCTGAGCACCGTCAGACGGAGAATGCACTGTGATCCCATTTCCATTGATTCGAACATGGAGGATCTGGTGTCAAAGGCCATGAACCAGAACTTTGTGCCGGTTATCGACGACAAGGGAATTTTTATCGGAATTGTAACGAGAAAGGACATTATCGAGTTCTGTTATAAGGCTTATACAAAGACAAAGCAGGAATCTTAAAGAAGCTTCCGAAAAAAGAAATGGTGTCGCGCCATTTCTTTTTTTATACATATATAACAAGTTTTTAGGGGAAAAAGCAAAAATCATGCATATTTCATATTGATTCCCTGTTCATTTTTTGCTAAAATTAATCCCGATATCGTTTTGTATCAATGGCAGGTTATACAATACACTATCAAATAAATATTTGGAGGGCTGGAAATGAGTAATACAGCACAGAGCCCGGCTTGCAGAAGAATTGAAGGTCTGTTGGACGGGAACAGTTTTGTGGAAATCGGCGGACAGGTGACTGCCAGAAGCACTGATTTTAATCTGCAGCAGTCTAAGTGCCCGTCAGACGGAGTAGTTACCGGCTATGGTCTAATTGACGGTAATCTTGTCTATGTGTACAGTCAGGATGCTTCCGTACTGAACGGAACCCTGGGTGAGATGCATGCAAAGAAGATTGTACGTCTGTACGAGCTGGCATGTAAGATGGGAGCACCGGTCATCGGTCTGATCGACTGCGCGGGTATCCGTCTGCAGGAGGGCGTAGACGCCCTGAACGCGTTCGGAGAGATTTATACCCAGCAGACGCTTGCGTCCGGAGTTGTTCCGCAGATTACGGCAGTATTCGGAAACTGCGGCGGCGGACTGGCTATGGTACCGGGACTTACAGATTTTACCTTTATGGAAGAGAAGGACGCAAAGCTCTTTGTGAATTCTCCCAATGCCATCGCAGGCAACAATACAAAGAAGTGTGACAGCGCTTCCGCTGCGTTCCAGGCAGAAGAAGCAGGCAGCGTAGATGTAGTTGCGGATGAGGCAGGTATCCTTGCTCAGATTCGCGCGCTGGTAAGCATGCTTCCCGCAAACAATGAGGAGGATTCCTCCTATACCGAGTGTGTGGACGATCTGAACCGTGTATGCGCAGAGCTTCAGGGCGTAGAGTACTCCGCATCCTATATCCTTTCCACCATCGCTGACGGCAAGGTTTTCTTTGAGACAAAGGCAGCTTACGCAAAGGATATGGTAACAGGCTTTATCCGTCTGAACGGCATGACCGTAGGTGCGGTAGCCAACGGAGAGCAGGAGATGACAGCACGCGGTGCTCAGAAGGCAGCAGAGTTCGTAGAGTTCTGTGACGCGTTCAACATCCCGGTTCTGACCATTACCAATGTAAAGGGCTTTAAGGCTTCCCTGTGCACCGAGCGCAATATCGGCAAGGCAGCGGCAAAGCTTACCTACGCATTCGCGAACGCAACCGTTCCAAAGGTGAATGTAATCGCAGGCGAAGCTTACGGCAGCGCTTATGTGATGATGAACAGCAAGGGAATCGGCGCGGATCTGGTATACGCATGGAAGGACGCGAAGATCGGCATGATGGACGCTTCCCTGGCAGCAAAGGTCATGTATGCGGACGCGGACGCTGAAACCCAGAAGGAGAAGGCGGCAGAGTACGCGGCTCTTCAGGACAGCGTAGACGCAGCGGCTGCACGCGGTTATGTGGACACCGTTATCGAGGCGCAGGATACAAGAAAGTATGTGATCGGCGCGTTTGAGATGTTATTTACCAAGAGAGAGGACCGTCCGGCGAAGAAACACGGAACCGTCTAAGAGGAGTGAGAGTATGAAACGAAGCTTGAATAAATTATCGGCTCTGCTGCTCCTTATGGGACTTCTTGTACTGACCGGCTGCGGCGCAAAGGAAGCGCTTCCCGAGGAAGAGCTTTACCAGAGCAAGCTTGACAGCTGTGTGAATATGCTGGTTGGTACAGACGCAGCGACACTGGAGGCTCAGTTAAACAATCTGGAAGAGAACTATGATGATTTTGAGCAGCAGGTAGCTCTGTATCCCTATATCGGCGGAACCGGACAGAAGTTTGACTTTACCGCAGACGCTTACTTAAGCCTTCTGAAGTCATACGACGCAAACCTGGATGAACTGGGTGATTTCGTAGGCGTGGAGGAATATGAAGGCGGTACCACGGATAAGGACGGCAATGTAACCTACAGCGCTGTCTATGAGTTCACCGATCATAACATGCGTCTGAGTCTGGAGTTTGATAAGGACAACATTATTACAACCGTAACCATGGACCCCATTTACAGCAAGGGTGAGATTGCCGAGAAGGCAGCCCTGAATACCCTGATCGGTATGGGCTCCGTATTTGCTGTGCTGATTCTTCTGGCGTTTATTATTTCCCTGTTCCGGTATGTTTCCGTATTCGAAAATCGCGGAAAGAAGAAGGCAGAGACAGAAAAAGCAGCAGCACCGGTACCGGCAGCGGCAGCGCCTGTGGAAGCGGCGCCTGCAGACGATCTGCAGCTTATCGCCGTCATCACCGCGGCAATTGCGGCGGCAGAGGGTACATCTGCAGATGGCTTTGTAGTACGTTCTATCAAGCGCAGAAGCAACAATAAATGGAAAAAAGCATAACGCATGCTCATATTTAGGAGGATTCATAGAGATGAAAAATTATACAATTACCGTAAATGGCGTAGCTTATGATGTAGTCGTTGAAGAAAAGGGCGCAGGCGCAGTAGCAGCAGCTCCCGCAGCGGCAGCTCCCGCAGCAGCACCGGCACCGGCAGCAGCTCCGAAGGCAGCAGCTCCCGCGGCAGCAGGCGCAGTAGCAGTAAAAGCTTCCGTACCGGGCAAGGTACTGAAGGTAGAGGCAAGTGTCGGACAGGCAGTGAAGTCCGGTGACAGCATCATCATTCTTGAGGCAATGAAGATGGAGATCCCGGTAGTAGCACCCCAGGACGGCACAGTAGCAGGCATCAACGTAAGCGTAGGACAGGCTGTAGAGTCCGGAGATTTACTGGCATCCCTGAACTAATGGCATAGCCTTAAGAGAAATCAACGGAGGTTAAGACATGGGATACATTTTAGAAACCCTGGGAAACCTCATGCATCAGACCGCGTTTTTTAACCTGACCTGGGGAAATTACGTCATGGTCCTGGTGGCATGCGTGTTCCTGTATCTGGCTATCAAAAAAGAGTACGAGCCTCTTCTTCTGGTTCCGATCGCTTTTGGTATGCTTCTTGTAAATATTTATCCGGATATTATCGCAAGTCCGGAGGAAACATCAAACGGAGTAGGCGGACTTCTGTACTACTTCTATGTACTGGATGAGTGGTCTGTCCTGCCGTCCCTGATCTTCATGGGCGTCGGAGCCATGACCGACTTCGGTCCGCTGATCGCGAATCCGAAGAGCTTCCTTCTGGGAGCAGCAGCTCAGTTCGGTATTTTCGCAGCTTATCTGGGCGCTATGCTCATGGGCTTTTCCAACAAGGCGGCAGCGGCTATCTCCATCATCGGTGGAGCAGACGGCCCGACTTCCATCTTCCTGGCCGGAAAGCTGGAGCAGACCGCTTTGCTTGGACCTATTGCGGTAGCTGCTTATTCCTATATGTCTCTGGTTCCGATTATTCAGCCGCCTATCATGAAGCTGCTGACAACCGAGAAAGAGCGTAAAATCAAGATGGAGCAGCTTCGTCCGGTATCCAAGCTGGAGAAGATCCTGTTCCCGATTATTGTAACCATCGTTGTCTGCCTGATTCTGCCGACCACCGCTCCGCTGGTAGGTGCCCTGATGCTGGGTAACCTGTTCCGCGAGTCCGGCGTGGTACGTCAGCTGATGGATACAGCGTCCAACGCCCTGATGTACATCGTTGTTATTCTGCTTGGTACCTCCGTAGGAGCAACCACCAGCGCAGAGGCATTCCTGAATATCAGCACATTGAAGATCGTAGCCCTGGGTCTGATTGCGTTCGCGTTCGGTACCGCGGCCGGCGTTCTTCTGGGCAAGCTTATGTACGTGCTCAGCAAGGGCAAGATTAACCCGCTGATCGGTTCCGCCGGAGTTTCCGCAGTTCCGATGGCAGCCCGTGTATCACAGAAGGTAGGAGCGGAGGCAGATCCGACCAACTTCCTGCTGATGCATGCAATGGGACCGAACGTAGCCGGAGTTATCGGTACAGCCGTAGCTGCCGGAACTTTTATGGCAATTTTTGGAATTTAACCGAATCAAGTAAGTCCCCTGCTTCAATTGCGAAAAGCAATAAGCAATGGGTGGGGACTTGCTTGTATCAGGAGGGGTACAAGCTCCTTCTGATAAACTGCGGAGCAGTTATTCGGTTATGAGCAAGTAGCGAAGCGGATTGCGAATATCCGCTTTAATGATGCCAGGCTCAAAAAGTCAGATGTCATTCGCGCTTGCACGATAAGGCATATGACTTTGAAGCCGTAATAATAGGAGGAACTATTATGTCAGATATGAAACCGGTACAGATTACCGAGACTATACTGCGTGACGCACATCAGTCTCTGATTGCTACACGTATGTCCACAGAGCAGATGCTGCCCATCGTGGAAAAACTGGATCAGGTAGGCTACCATTCCCTGGAGTGCTGGGGAGGAGCTACCTTCGACGCATCCCTTCGTTTCCTGCATGAGGATCCCTGGGAGAGACTTCGTAAAATCAAAGACAAGGCAAAGAAAACTCCGCTGCAGATGCTATTCCGTGGACAGAACATTCTGGGTTACCGTCCCTACGGTGACGATGTAGTAGAGTACTTTGTACAGAAATCTATCGCAAATGGTATCGATATTATCCGTATCTTTGACTGCCTGAACGATCTGCGTAACCTGCAGACAGCAGTAAAGGCTGCTAACAAAGAGAACGGCCATGCACAGGTAGCGCTGTCCTACACCCTGGGTGACGCTTACACCCTGGAGTACTGGACCACCATGGCGAAGAACATTGAGGAGATGGGCGCTAATTCCATCTGTATCAAGGATATGGCCGGCCTGCTGCTTCCGTACAAGGCTACTGAGCTGGTTAAGGCACTGAAAGAGACCGTCAAAATTCCGATTCAGCTGCATACACACTATACCTCCGGCGTGGCTTCCATGACCTACTTAAAGGCAGTAGAGGCCGGCGTAGACGTCATCGACTGCGCAATGTCTCCCTTTGCTCTGGGAACTTCCCAGCCGGCAACCGAGGTTATGGTTGAAACCTTCAAGGGTACTCCCTATGATACAGGTTATGATCAGAAGCTTCTTGCTGAGATCGCGGATTACTTCCGTCCCATGCGCGACGAGGCTCTGGAGAGCGGCCTGCTGAATCCGAAGAACCTGGGCGTTAATATCAAGACCCTGCTGTATCAGGTACCGGGCGGTATGCTGTCCAACCTGACTTCCCAGCTGAAGGATCTGGGCGCTTCCGACAAGTACTACGAGGTACTGGAGGAGGTTCCGCGTGTACGTAAGGACTTCGGTGAGTGCCCGCTGGTAACTCCGTCCTCCCAGATTGTAGGTACACAGGCTGTTATGAACGTAGTAGGCGGCGAGCGCTACAAGATGGTAACCAAGGAGTCCAAGGATCTGCTGTCCGGACACTACGGAAAGACAGTAAAGCCTTTCAATCCGGAGGTTCAGAAGAAGTGTATCGGCGACGCCGAGGTGATCACCTGCCGCCCGGCAGACCTGGTTCCGAACGAATTGGAGACTCTGGAGAGCGAGATGAAGCAGTACGAAGAGCAGCCGGAGGACGTTCTGACCTACGCACTGTTCCCGCAGGTAGCTACCGACTTCTTCAAGTACAGAGACGCACAGCAGAAGAAGATGGACGCAACCGTTGCGGACACCGAAAATGGAGCATATCCGGTTTAATCCGGTTAAAAAAATCACAGATTGCCGATAGGGCAAAAATGTGGTACACTAACAGCGTTGGCGAAACCCGCCAACGCTGTTTTTGGATTCTATTTTTAATTTTAAATGATCATAACAGGAGTTTGCGGATGAGTAAGGTTTTAATCGTGGGCGGCGGCGCAGCCGGTATGCTGGCCTCCATCTTCGCGGCACGTAACGGTCACGAAGTCCACGTCTATGAAAAAAATGAAAAGCTGGGTAAGAAGCTGTATATCACAGGAAAGGGGCGCTGTAATCTGACCAATGCTTGCGATATGGACGCTCTTTTTGCCAGTGTGCGGACCAATTCCCGGTTTTTGTACAGCGCTTTCTATGGTTTTACCAATAAGGACGCTATGACCTTCTTTGAAGAGGAGGGATTGAAAATCAAGACCGAGCGGGGCGAGCGGGTGTTCCCCCTGTCGGACAAATCTGCAGACGTCCTGGATACTCTGCGGCGCAGCATGCGCCGGGCCGGCGTAGAGATTCACCTGAATATAGAGGTGAAGGAGCTGATTCTGGAGGACGGACAGGCCAGGGGGCTGATTCTGGCAGATAAGACCCGGGTGGACGGCGACGGAGTGATCGTAGCCACCGGAGGGCTTTCCTATCCGGTTACGGGCTCGACCGGCGACGGATATCGCTTCGCAAAGGAAGCGGGACATAAGGTGACAGACTGTATCCCTTCCCTGACACCTTTCAATATCCGGGAGGATTTTGTAAAAGAATTACAGGGACTTTCCCTGAAAAATGTGGAGCTTCGCATTTACAACGGGAAAAAAGAGGTGTTCCGGGAGTTTGGGGAAATGATGTTTACCCATTTCGGCATTACGGGACCGCTGGTGCTGACAGCTAGCAGCTTTGTGGGAACTCTGGCAGCCCGGCAGGAGCTTCGGGCTGTGCTGGATCTGAAGCCTGCCTTAAGCGAGGAACAGCTGGATCAGAGGGTGCTGAGAGAGTTTGACGCGAACCCCAATAAAAGCTTTAAAAATGTCATCGGCAGCCTGTTTCCGGCAAAGCTGACCCCGGTCATGATAGGATTAAGCGGCATGGATCCGGATAAAAAGGTTCATGATATCTCCCGGGAGGAACGGTTGAATTTCGTAAGGCTGACTAAGGGCCTGTCCATGACAGTGACCGGACTTCGGGATTATAAGGAAGCCATTATCACCAAGGGCGGCGTGGCGGTAAAGGAGATCAATCCTTCCACCATGGAGTCGAAATTAGTAAAGGGATTATATTTTATCGGCGAGGTGCTGGATCTGGATGCGGTGACCGGAGGCTTTAACCTTCAGATTGCCTGGTCCACAGCCTACGCGGCCGGTAATGCGATATAGAGGAGGAACATATGAGTTATCAGATAGCGATTGACGGACCTGCGGGAGCAGGAAAAAGTACCATTGCCAAGGCAGTAGCAAAGAAGCTGGGCTATATTTACGTGGACACGGGAGCCATGTACCGGGCTATGGCGCTGTATCTGCTGCGTCAGGGAATCCGGGCGGACGAATGTGAAAAAATCAGCGCGGCAAGCCGCGACGCGGACATTACGATTGTATACCGGGACGGTCTCCAGCAGGTGCTTCTGAACGGGGAGAATGTGACCGGCTTCTTACGTACCGAGGAGGTAGGTAATATGGCTTCGGCGTCTTCGGTCAACCGGGACGTGCGCCTGAAGCTGGTGGAGCTTCAGAGAGAACTGGCTGAGCGGGAAAACGTCGTGATGGACGGCCGGGATATCGGCACCTATGTGCTTCCGAAGGCCAATGTAAAGGTATATCTGACGGCCTCCCCAGCCTGCCGCGCGAAACGCCGTTACGATGAGCTGACCGAAAAGGGCGAGAGCTGCGATCTGGCAGCCATTGAGGCAGATATTGTGGAACGTGACAAGCGGGATATGGAGCGGGAATTCGCGCCTCTTCGTCAGGCAGAGGATGCGGTTTACGTGGATTCCTCTGATATGACCATCGAAGAGGTGATTGAGGCGATTACCGCCCTGATCCGCTAGAGGAGGCGCATATGGAAGTAAGGCTTGCGAAGACGGCCGGGTTCTGCTTCGGCGTGCGCCGGGCGGTGGATACGGTATACGGGCAGATAGAGAAGGAGAAAGGCCCTATTTACACCTATGGCCCCATTGTACACAATGAGATGGTGGTGCAGGAGCTGGAGAAAAAGGGTGTCCGCGTCCTGAACTCCCTGGAGGAGCTGAAGGAACTGACCGGAGGCACCGTGATTATCCGGGCCCACGGAGTGGGAAAGGAAGTCTATGATCTGCTGGAGCGGCAGGGCGTGAATCTGGTGGATGCCACCTGTCCCTTTGTCAAAAAGATTCACCGGATTGCCCAGAAGGAGGAGGCCAACGGCCGGCGTATCCTGATTATCGGAAATGCGAAGCACCCGGAGGTGGAAGGAATCCGGGGCTGGTGCAAAGCGCCCTCCTACGTGGTGGAATCCCCGGAAGAGGCGGAAAACCTCAGGATTCCGGCGGATGAAAAGCTGTGTATCGTATCCCAGACGACATTTAATTACAATAAATTTGAAGATATAGTTGAAATTATTTCAAAAAAGGGGTATGATATAATTGTTTTAAATACGATCTGTAGTGCAACAGAGGAGCGGCAGACGGAAGCCCGGGAAATTGCAGCCGATGTAGATGCGATGATTGTGATCGGGGGACGTCACAGCTCCAACACACAGAAGCTATTTGAAATATGTAAAAAAGAATGTGAAAATACTTACTATATACAGTCACTTGATGATTTGGATTTGAAGACATCGCAGTCCATCCGTTGCGTAGGTATTACAGCAGGGGCTTCGACCCCAAACAAAATTATTGAGGAGGTTCAAAAACATGTCAGAATTAAGTTTTGAACAAATGCTTGAAGGTTCACTGAAAACAATAAGAAACGGAGAGGTTGTCGAAGGCACTGTGATTGATGTCAAAGAAGATGAAGCCATTTTGAACATTGGCTACAAATCCGACGGTATCCTGACCAAGAGCGAGTACAGCAACAGCCCGGTAGACCTGACCACAGTGATCCATGTAGGCGATACAATGGAAGTTAAGGTTCTGAAGGTAAATGACGGCGAGGGACAGGTTCTCCTGACCTACAAGCGTCTGGCAGCAGAGAAGGGCAGCAAGCGTCTGAAAGAGGCTTTTGAGAACGAGGAAGTTCTGACCGCACCGGTTACCCAGGTTCTGGACGGCGGCTTAAGTGTTGTTGTAGATGAGTCCAGAGTATTTATCCCGGCAAGCCTGGTATCTGATACCTATGAGAAGAATCTGGCTAAGTATGAAGGCCAGGAGATCAGCTTCGTAATTACAGAGTTCAATCCGCGCCGCGGCCGTATCATCGGCAACCGCAAGCAGCTGATCGTTGCTGAGAAGGCAGAGAAGCAGAAAGAGCTCTTCGAGCGCATCCATGTAGGCGATGTGGTAGAGGGCGTTGTTAAGAACGTAACCGATTTCGGTGCATTCGTAGATCTGGGCGGAGCAGACGGTCTGCTTCATATCTCTGAGATGTCCTGGGGACGCGTAGAGAACCCGAAGAAGGTATTCAAGGTTGGCGAGAAGCTCAATGTTCTGATTAAGGATATCCGTGACACCAAGATCGCCCTGAGCCTGAAGTTCGAGGATCAGAATCCGTGGCTGTATGCTGCAGATAAGTATGCAGTAGGCAATGTAGTTACCGGTAAGGTAGCAAGAATGACAGACTTTGGCGCATTCGTAGAGCTGGAGCCGGGCGTGGACGCACTGCTTCACGTATCCCAGATTTCCAGAGAGCATGTGGAGAAGCCGTCTGACGTACTGAGCATCGGTCAGGAGATCGAGGCAAAGGTTGTAGATTTCAACGGCGAGGATAAGAAGATTTCCCTGAGCATGAAGGCTCTGCAGAGCAATGAGAATGCCGGAGATGTTGAGGACGTAGACATCGACGCAGTAGCTGCTGAGGAAGAGTAAGCATTGAATTAAAAACGGATATACACAGACGGGAGGACAGGCACTTGGGCGTGCGTGTCCTCGTGTATTTTCCGGGAACATTTACAGGAGAGAAAACAGCATGTGGGAGATACAGATTGCCGGAACAGATATATACCATATTATCAACTGGTTTTACATTTACAGCTTCCTGGGGTGGCTCTGGGAAAGCTCTTATGTGTCGTTCAAAGAAAAAAAGCTGGTCAACCGTGGTTTTGTCACCGGTCCGGTCTGTACCATCTACGGGTTCGGCGCTGTGATCGTCTACCTGATTCTGAAACCGATTTCCGGAAATATCATCCTGTTGTATCTGGGCGGAGTTATCGTACCGACGATTCTGGAATATGCTACGGCGGTGCTGATGGAAACGCTCTTCCATACCAGCTGGTGGGATTACAGTAAGAACAAATATAATTTCCAGGGACGGATTTGCCTGGGAGCCTCCCTGGGCTGGGGCGCCTTTTCCGTGATTCTCTTTTATGTATTCCAGCCCTTTGTGGAGCGGATTGTGGCGTTGTACAGCGCGGCCACCGGAGAACTTCTGGTGCGGATCGCGACCCTGGTCTATGCGGTGGATTTCGGTATGTCCTATATGAACGCCATGCAGATTGGCGAGAAGCTGCGGAATATGGACGCGGTTATGGACGAGCTTTACGAATATATTCAGAACAGCAGGCTGTATGAGAGTACAGAGGAGCTGAAGGGCCGTCTGGCGCATTATCGTCTGAATGAGTACGTGCCGGAGCTTAAGCACCGGCTTGAGGAACGGGTCAACGCCATGGTTGCCTTTGCCGGTGAGACGCCGGATGAGCTGAGAAGCCGTCAGGAGAACAGAAGGGCAGAGCTGGCAGAGCGTATCAGCGCAGCGCAGAAGCGATTTGAACGCCTGAAGGGCATGGGCAACGTATTTACCAGACGTACCATGAACGCGTACCCGAATATGAAGTCCCGGGCACAGGCGCTGAAGGAGCGGGCGATACGCAAGGTTGGCAAGGATTCCAGAGAACAGTAACGAGTTGAAATAAAAAATACCGGAGTGATAAAAATTCATGGCACATGTGACCTTTAAGGGCGGAGTGTTTCCGCACAAGAGAAAGCGGTTTACGAGAGAAAAAGCATTGGAGGAGTATCTGCCGAAGGGAGATCTGATCTATCCCCTGCGTCAGCATATCGGCGGCACGGCAGTGCCGGTGGTGGCTGTGGGAGACCGGGTACTGGAGGGACAGCTGCTTGCGAAGGCAAGCGGCGATATCTCCACGCCGGTTCATGCGTCGGTGTCCGGTACGGTAAAGGCGATTGAGCCGCGGAAAACCGTATCCGGAAAAGAGATTCTGTCTGTGGTAGTCGAAAATGACGGCCTGTATGAGAAAATGCCGGTTCCGGAGATAAAGCCATGGCAGGAGCTGGAGGTGGGCGAGCGCCTGCGCCGGATCCAGGAGGCCGGAGTGGTCGGCATGGGAGGAGCCGGATTCCCGACCCATATCAAGCTGGCAGTACGGAATCCCAAGAGAATCCGTTATGTTCTGATCAATGGCACCGAATGTGAGCCCTATATGACCAGCGATTACCGCAGAATGCTGGAATCACCGGAGTGTCTGGTGGAGGGACTTCGGATTGTTTTGAGCCTTTTTGAGCGTGCCACCGGTATTTTTGCCGTGGAGGATAATAAACGGGACGCTATTACAGCCATGCAGCTGGCCAGCGGAAGTGAACCGCGGATGGAGGTCCGGGTATTGGAAACCAAGTATCCCCAGGGCGCGGAGCGTATGCTGATCTACGCCTGCACTGGCGCGGAGATCAACGCGTCCCAGCTTCCGGCGGACGCGGGCTGTATCGTACTGAATGTGGAAACGCTCCACGCCATCTATGAGGCGCTGGTTCTCGGCCTGCCGGTGACGAAGCGGGCTGTGACGGTGACCGGAAAAGCGTTGAAGGATCCGAAAAACTTCCTGGTTCGGATCGGCACCAGCTTTTCGGAGCTTCCGGAGGCTGCGGGCGGTTACGCGAAAAAGGCTGAAAAGTATGTCTGCGGAGGTCCCATGCGGGGCGTGGAAATGAAGAGTCTGGAGGTTCCGGTAACGAAGACGGTCACAGGCTTTCTCTGCATGAGCCGGGACTATTCCGATAAACCCGGCGTATGTATCCGGTGCGGAGCCTGTGCGGAGGCCTGCCCCATTTCTCTGCTTCCCACGAAGCTTTCTGACGCGGCGGAGGCAGAAAAGGAACAGGAGTTCCGGGATATGAACGGTATGGAATGTCTGGGCTGCGGAAGCTGCAGCTTTGTGTGCCCGGCCAGAAGACTGCTGGCGCCTTCGATTCAGGAGATGCGTCGGAAGCTTCTGGGACAGGGAAAACGATAGGGAGGATCGAATCAGATGGAAGAAAAAAATTACAGATGGATCTTTCCCCATGTAAAGGGAACGATGACTACGGAGGGCATGATGCGTATGATGCTTCTGGCGCTTCTTCCCGCGGAGATTTTCGGCATCCTTCATTTCGGACCGCGGGTACTTTTACACCTGTTGATATGTATCGTTACCTGTACCCTTACCGAATTTACCTATGAGGCCTTTCGGGATAAGCCGCTGACCGTGACAGATGGAAGCGCCATGGTAACAGGCGTGCTGCTGGCTCTGATGCTGCCGGTGAACGCGCCTCTGTGGCTGGGAGCGCTGGGCGGTATCTTTGCCATCGGCGTGGTTAAGCTGCCTTTTGGAGGCCTTGGAAAGAACCGACTGAACCCGGCCCTTTCAGGCTATTGCCTGCTGTTTCTGGCTTTTCCGAAATATATGAAGGATTACAGCTTTGGAAGCTTTGGTTCCCAGACGCTTCTGGGACAGCTTTTATCCGGACAGACCGTGGATCCTTATCCAATGCTCTGGGGTAATACCAACGGCAGTATCGGTACGGTATCGGCGGCGATGCTGCTCCTTGGCGCGGTACTGCTGCTGGCCTTTGGTATCATTCATCTGCGGATTCCGGCGGCGATTGGGATCTCCTTTCTGATTACGCTGTTTCTTGGCGCAGGAAAGGGCTTTGATCAGCTCTATTTCACTACACAGTTTCTGGGAGGCGGCCTGATTCTGGGAGCTTTCTTTGTGGCGACGGACTGCGTGACGTCACCGATTACGAGAAAGGGCCAGATCTGGTACGGCGTTCTGATTGGCGTCATGACGGCGGCACTTCGGCTGGCCGGGATAGAAGAGGGTATGGTGTACGCAATCCTGGTATCGAATCTGTGCGTACCGTTTATAGAACAACTGACGGTACCGAAGCCCTTCGGAAGAAGAAAACCGGTACAGGTTTCACAGAATAGGAGATAGTCATGATTGCGTATATCAAAGGTACTTTAGCTTATGCAGAACCGGAGGAAGGCGTGGCAGTTCTGGAGAGCGGCGGAATCGGCTATCGAATCCTGCTTTCTGGACGGGATCTGGATCTGCTGCCCCCGGTGGGAGAGGAGCTTCGCCTGTATACGCACCTGCAGGTACGGGAGGATGCCTTCGTTCTGTTTGGCTTTTTTACGAAGGAGGATCGGAAGCTGTTTCAGCAGCTTCTGGGAGTCAGCGGAATCGGCCCGAAGGCTGCCCTGGGCGTACTGACGGCATTGTCTGCGGACGATCTGCGCTTTGCCATACTGGCAGATGACGCGAAGACGATAGCAAAAGCGCCGGGTATCGGCCTGAAGACAGCCCGGAAGCTGATTCTGGAGCTGAAGGATAAGCTGAGTCTGGAGGAGGCCTTTGAGACCCGGCTTGAGAATGCCGGACAAAAGGAAGCCAGAGGAACGGCTCCGGATCTGAGCGAAGCCCGGAATGAGGCGGTAGAAGCGCTGACAGCGTTGGGTTACTCCGCTTCGGACGCCTTGAAGGCCGTAAGAAAGGTAGAGGCGGCTGACGGTATGACCGTAGAGGAGCTTTTGAAGGCGGCGCTTAAATACATCAGCTTCTAGGAGACAGACAGATGGGAAAACGTATTATTACAACGGAGGCGATTGAGGAGGATATCCGCACAGATTACAGTCTGCGGCCTCAGACGCTGGACGAATATATCGGCCAGGAGAAGGCCAAGGAAAATCTGAAAATCTATATCCAAGCAGCCAGAAACCGGGGAGAATCTCTGGATCATGTGCTGTTTTACGGCCCGCCGGGACTGGGCAAGACCACACTGGCAGGAATCATTGCCAATGAGATGGGCGTCCATCTGAAGGTGACCTCCGGTCCGGCTATCGAGAAGCCGGGAGAGATCGCGGCGATTCTCAATAACCTGTCCGAGGGTGACGTACTCTTTGTGGACGAGATCCACAGGCTGAACCGGCAGGTGGAAGAAGTGCTGTACCCGGCGATGGAGGATTTTGCCATTGACATCGTAATCGGAAAAGGGGCGTCTGCCCGTTCTATCCGGCTGGATCTGCCTCATTTTACCCTGATTGGGGCAACGACCCGGGCGGGACTTCTGACGGCACCGCTGCGGGATCGGTTCGGCGTGGTACATCATCTGGAGTTCTATACGGACGAGGAGCTGCAGATGATTGTGGAGAGATCGGCCCAGGTGCTGGGCGTGGAGATTGACCCCAAAGGCGCTCTGGAGCTGGCCAGACGCTCCCGGGGAACGCCGCGACTGGCGAACAGGCTTCTGAAGCGGGTACGTGATTTTGCCCAGGTAAAATACGATGGGAAGATCACGAAGGAGATCGCGGATTTCGCGCTGGATCTGCTGGAGGTGGATCGCTATGGGCTGGATCAGATCGATCGACGGATTCTTCTGACTATGATTGAGAAATTTATGGGGGGTCCGGTGGGCCTGGATACCCTGGCGGCGGCCATCGGCGAGGATTCCGGCACCATCGAGGACGTGTATGAGCCCTATCTGATTAAAAAAGGCTTTATCAACCGGACGCCGCGGGGCCGGGTGGTTACGGAGCTGGGATATCATCACCTGGGTGTTGTGCCGGAGGGGACCCCTGTGGTATAATAGAAACAGGTATCCAAAAAATCAAAGGACGTGAACAGGATGGCAATGAAAAACGCGGTAGAAGTGGTTGTCGATGGCCGGGTCTATAAGATCAGCGGATATGAGAGCCAGGAATATCTGCATCAGATAGCAGTCTATATCAATGAAAAAATGACCGAATGCCATAAGACGGAGAATTACCGGAAGCAGAGCAGTGACCAGCGCCAGCTGATGCTGAGTATGAATCTGGCAGACGATTATTTTAAAGCCAAGAATCAGGTAGAAAAGCTGACGGCTGAGCTGGAGAAGAAGGAACGGGAGCTGTACGGCGTCCGGCATGATCTGATCGAGGCGCAGCTTGAGCTGGAGAATCTGAAGGGAGAGAAAAAGAACTCCGGACAGAATTCCGCAAATAACAGAAACAACAGACAACAGAAATAAAAAGAGGAGGGCGCCAGAGAAGATTTGGGCGCCTTCTTTTGTGAAAGCGTGTTTATGGAGGTAGGAAAATGAGACATCAGACAGAGCTTCTGGCTCCGGCAGGCTCCTTTGACAGTCTGCGGGCTGCGGTTAACGCGGGAGCAGACGCGGTATATATTGGCGGAACCCGCTTCGGAGCCCGGGCCTATGCGGACAATCCGGACGAAAAAGGAATGCTGGAGGCCATAGAATTTGCCCATCTTCATGGCTGTGATCTCTATATGACGGTCAATACGCTCCTGAAAGACGGGGAAATGGAGGAGCTGGGCGCGTATCTGAAGCCCTACTACGAGAGCGGCCTGGATGCGGTGATTGTACAGGATCTGGGCGTGTTTTCTTATATCAGGGAGAATTTTCCGGACCTGGATATCCATGCCAGTACGCAGATGACGGTACTGGGAGCCGAAGGAGCCAGATTCCTGAAAGAGCAGGGAGCGTCCCGTGTGGTGACGGCCAGGGAGCTGTCTCTTGAGGAGATTCGCCGGATTCACGATACGGTAGATGTGGAGATCGAGAGCTTTGTGCATGGAGCCCTTTGCTATTGTTATTCCGGACAGTGCCTGATGAGCAGTATGTTTGGCGGACGGAGCGGAAACCGGGGACGGTGCGCGCAGCCCTGCCGTCTTCCCTATCAGTTAAAAGGAGAAGGACGGATTCTGGGAAAAAAGGGAGAGGAATATATTTTAAGCCCCAAGGATATGTGTACCATTGAGATCCTGCCGGAGGTGCTGGAGGCAGGCGTCTGTTCCCTGAAGATTGAAGGACGGATGAAGCGGCCGGAGTATACGGCAGGGGTTGTACGGATTTACCGGAAATATCTCGACCGCTATCTGGAATACGGCAGAGAGGCGTACCGGGTGGAACCGAAGGACTATGGTGAGCTGCAGGCCCTTTATAACCGGGGTGGCTTTTCCAGAGGCTATTATGAGGTGCACAACGGCCGGGAAATGATTTCCCTGACAAGACCCAGTCATTTCGAAGAAAAGGGAAAGAAGGCGCTTAAGGAGAAGCAGCAGTACGAGGAACTTCTTCAGGAGATAAAAAAAGAATATCTGGACAAGAATAAGAAGGAGGCCATCGAAGGCAGCTTCCGGATTTCTGGGGATGCCCCATCTAAGCTGAGGGTTCGTTATGGGGATCTGGAGATCAGCGTGGAGGGCGAGCCGGGGCAGATACCGAAAAATCAGCCCATGACGGAGGCAGATCTGAGAAAACAGCTTCAGAAGACCGGCGATACGCCCTTTACCTTCGAAAAGCTGGAGATTCAGATGGAGGGAGAGATCTTTTGTCCCAACGGCCAGCTGAACCGGATGCGGCGGGAAGCTCTGGAAAAGCTGGCAGCCGGGTGCAGGGAAGAAGGCTATAGAAGCTGCGGGGAGCAAAGACCTCCCCTGCGGGCGCCGGAAAGCGGAGAAGGATCGGAGAAGCCTGATCAATTTACACTCCGGGTACAGTTGGAGCATGGGGAGTATCTGCAGGAGGTGCTGGCATTTCCGCAAGTGAAGGCGGTTTATCTGACCAGTGAAAAGCTGGATTTTGAACGCCTGCCGGAATATGTGAAGCAGTGCCATGAGGCAGGCAGGGAATGTCTGCTGGTGCTGCCTGCGATTTTCCGCACGCCTGCCAGACGATGGTTTGAGGAACGGATTTCCCTTTTGCAAAAGGCGGGACTGGACGGTCTGGTGCTGAAGAATCTGGAGGAGCTGGAATTCGTAAAGGAGCAGGGGCTGGACGGACTGCCGCTGATTGGCGATCACAACCTGTACAGCTGGAACCGGGAAGCAGCAGAATTCTGGAAAAAACAGGGAATTTCAAGGGAAACTCTTCCGCTGGAGCTCAATGACAGGGAGCTTCGGGAGCGGGGCGCAGACGGGGCCGAGCTGATTGCTTACGGGTATCTTCCGCTGATGACGACGGCAGGCTGCCTGCACCGGACGGTGGAGCGCTGCGACCATAAGGAGACGGTCCGTATGCTGGTGGATCGATATAAGAAGGAATTTCCGGTGGTGAATAACTGCCGTTATTGCTATAATGTAATTTATAACAGTGAGCCCCTGTCTCTCCTGAATAATAAAGAAGAGATCGAACGGCTTGCGCCGGAGTCCCTGCGGCTGTGCTTTACGCTGGAGAGCCAAAAGGAGCTTCGTCAGATTCTAAAGGATTACACAGAGGTGTTTTGCGGCGGCATGCCGGGCAGAAAACCGGAATACAGCTACACGAAGGGACATCTAAAACGGGGAGTACAGTAAAGCTATGGTCTTTCTGATTACAGATTTATCCAAATACGCGTTTATCATTTTGATTGCGCTTTATACCTCCTTATGTTATTCCGTGCTGAAAAAACGGGATCAGGAGGAGGTGCGCCACGGCTTCCGGCTTCAGATTCTGAATCTTTTTCTGATTCACGCGCTGGCCTTTGTGGTGCTGTATGTGCAGACGGAGGATCCGAAGCTGCTGCTCTTTTACGGGTTCCAGTTTTTTCTGCTGCAGGCGGTGCTGGTATTCACAAGGGTAATCTATCCTAAGGTCAACCGGCTAGTGCTGAACAATATGTGCCTGCTGCTGGCTGTGGGCTTTGTAATTCTGACCCGTCTGTCTTACGATAAGGCGGTACGGCAGTTTCAGATTGCGGCGGCGGCGCTGGCCCTGGCGCTGCTTGTGCCGGTGCTGATTCGGAAATGCGCGTTTCTGCAAGGGATTCCCTGGATCTACGGAATCGGAGGTCTGGCGCTTCTGATAGCAGTGGCAGTGGTGGGAAAAACCACGTCAGGGGCGAAGCTTTCCCTGGTGATCGGCAGGCTGGTATTCCAGCCCAGTGAGTTCGTAAAGATCTCCTTTGTATTCTTTGTGGCGGCCATGCTGAGCCGGAGCACGGAATTTGCGGACGTGGTGCGGACTACGGTTCTGGCGGCGGCCCATGTGCTGGTGCTGGTGGCGTCCAGCGATCTGGGCGGCGCGCTATTGTTCTTTGTAACTTATCTGGTTATGCTGTATGTAGCCACCAAAAAGCCTTTGTATTTTCTGGCAGGCCTGGGAGCCGGATCGGTGGCTGCGGTGATAGGATACCGGCTCTTCGCCCATGTGAGGATCCGGGTGCTGGCTTGGACAGATCCCTTCAGCGTCATAGAAAAGGAGGGATATCAGATCACCCAGTCGCTTTTCGCCATTGGAACCGGAAGATGGTTTGGTATGGGTCTGAACCTGGGAATGCCGAATAAAATACCGGTGGTGGAGCAGGATTTTATTTTTTCCGCGATTGCGGAGGAGCTGGGCGGTATCTTTGCCCTCTGCCTGATTCTGATCTGTATGAGCTGCTTTATTATGTTTATCAATATTGCCATGCAGATTAAGAACCGGTTTTATAAATATACGGCTCTGGGCTTTGGAACCTTTTACGGCTTCCAGGTATTTCTGACGATTGGCGGAGCGATCCGTTTCATTCCCTCCACAGGGGTGACACTTCCGCTGGTCAGCTACGGCGGAAGCTCCCTGGTATCCAGCATTCTGATGTTTTACATTATCCAGGGAATGTATCTATTAAAGGAAGACGAGGATTTGCAGATTGAAAAAGAGCGGGCAGCCAGAACAAAAGAAAGAAAAGCAAAGAAAGCAAAAGAAAAATCATGAGCTGGCAGTGGTTACCTATCTGTTCATCGGCCTGTTTGCGCTGATGGCGGGATATTTTATCTATTTCGATGCGGTCTTAAGTCCGGATGTGGTGAACAATCCCTACAATGCCAGACTGGACGCTTTTGCGGAACGTGTCATTCGCGGCAGCATCCTGGCTTCGGACGATACGGTGCTGGCAGAAACAAAGGTGGCGTCCGACGGAACGGAAACCCGGGAATACCCTTACGCGAACCTGTTCGCCCATGTGGTGGGGTATTCCACCCGGGGAAATACGGGAATCGAGCAGCTGGCCAATTATTATCTGCTGACCTCCGGGATCTCTCCGGCGGAGCAGCTGAAAAATCAGGTAAAGGATCAGAAAAGTCCCGGTGACAATGTGATTACCACACTGGATATAGACCTGCAGCGGACGGCCTACGACGCTTTGGGGAAGAACCGGGGCGCGGTAGTGGTACTGGAGCCGGAGACCGGCCGGATTCTTGCCATGGTATCCAAGCCGGATTTTGATCCGGGCACCATCAATGAAAAATGGGATACCCTGACGTCGGAGGATTCCTCCGGAAGCAGCGTCCTGTATAACCGGGCAGCCCAGGGACTCTACGCGCCGGGATCGACCTTCAAGATTGTGACTCTCCTGGAATATATGCGGGAAAATCCGGATTACGCGGATTTCACCTACAACTGTAAGGGAAAGGTGACAGAGGGCAATTATACCATCAGTTGCTACAATAAGAAGGCCCATGGAACGGAGGATCTGACAAAGGCCTTTGCCAAGTCCTGTAATTCAGCCTTTGCCACCATCGGCCTGTCCCTGAATGAGGTTTCCCTGAAAAATACCTGTGAGGGGCTTCTGTTTAACGGGGAGCTTCCGTTGCCGCTGACGTATTCCAAGAGCTCCTTTTCCCTGACGGCAGACGCGACGCCGGCGCAGCAGATGATGACGGCTATCGGTCAGGGAGAAACCCTGGTATCGCCCGTGCATATGGCGATGCTGGCAGGCACCATTGCCAACGGAGGCGTGCTGATGAAGCCCTGCCTGCTGGACGAGGTGCGCAGCGCAAAGGGGACAACTGCGAAAACCTTTGAGGCAGAGGAATATGGTCCTCTGATGACAGCACAGGAGGCAGAAGCGCTGACGGAATATATGAAGGCTGTGGTTACGGAGGGAACCGGAAAGAAGCTTTCGGATCTGGGCTTTGAGATAGCGGGCAAGACCGGAACAGCGGAATACACCAGTGATAAGAAGAAGAGCCATGCCTGGTTCGTGGGCTTTTCCGATACGGGAAGCCGGGATATCGCCGTCTGCGTACTGGTGGAGGAACGGGGCAGCGGTAGCGAATACGCCGTACCCATTGCCCATCAGATTTTCCGGGAATGGTACGCCAATAAAACACTAAACGAGCTGATGAACGGGACAGAGTAACAAACGCTTGTCAAATTCCCCAAAAAGCGGTATACTATATCTAGTTTGAGACACACCAGGACAGGGGGTTTTGCAATGATTGAAGCAACCAGTTGTGGCGGTGTGGTAATATTTCGAGGTAAGATCCTGCTTTTGTACAAGAATTACAAGAACCGGTACGAGGGCTGGGTGCTGCCGAAGGGGACTGTAGAGCCGGGAGAAGAGTTTAAAGAAACGGCGTTAAGAGAAGTGCGCGAGGAAACAGGCGTAGAGGCTGCTATTATCAAATATATTGGTAAGAGCCAGTATTCATTTACAGTGCCGGAGGACACCGTTGAGAAGGACGTCCACTGGTATCTGATGATGGCAGACAATTATTACAGTAAACCACAGCGCGAGGAGTATTTTGTAGATTCGGGTTATTATAAGTACCATGAGGCCTATCATCTGCTGAAGTTTTCCAATGAGAAGCAGATTCTGGAGCGTGCCTACAATGAGTACCTGGATCTGAAAAAGAGTAATCTCTGGGGCAATAAAAAGTATTTTTAAGTAGGAAGAGAGGGTGTCGCAAGCAGATTTCGATACCCTCATTTTTCAAATATGGAGAGGATTCACGGATGCAGTGGGCGGAACATCTTTATCTGACAGATAAAACGGCAAAGAAAAAGGATAAGATTATAAGAAAAGCCAACCGTGGCATAGGAATGCTCAGCATTTATCTGATTACCCTGGCCTCCAATCCGCAGAATCTCTTTGATATTTTTCACGCGGCCCATCTGAAGCAGCCTGCCTTTTACCGGCAGGATCTCTTTGTGGTGGGAATTGCTTCCGGCTATGAAGAGGCGCTGGAGCTGGTGCAGGAGATGATAGGGGATATCTACCGGCAGACCGGAGGCTTCGCTGTGCGGGAATATTTTGGCAGGACGGAGAAATGACAGCATGTGGCATAGTATTCTGATGATATTGAAAATAGTGCTGCTCATTCTTGCGGCGGTGCTGGGTCTGGGGATTCTGGTTCTGGCATTGCTTCTTTTTGTGCCTGTCCGGTACGAAATCCACATCAGAAAAAGGGAAGAGCTGCAGGCGGAGGCAAGGGTGCACTGGCTTTTGCACCTGATAAGGCTGCCGGTCAGCTACCGGGACGGGGAACTGTCGGCAAAGGTGAAGGTGCTGTTCTTTACGGTAAAGGATCTGCTGGCCAAAGAGCAGGAGATCCGGGAAGGAGCCAGAGAAGTCTTCGCAGACTGGGAGGAAGACGCAGAGGCGGACAGAGAGGAACAGACAGAAACAGCCGCAGGGCAGGATACGGAAGAAGCAGTAGCAAAAGAGGTTGAAAGGGCGCCTGAGGAGCGGACAGAAGAACCGGCTCATAAGAAAAAGAAGGCTTCCGGAAGCTCTGTGAAATCAAAATTAAGAAATCTTAAATATACATTACATCGGTTCTATGTTAAAATAAAAAGAATCAAGCGTTTTGCCACCGACGAGCGCACAAAGGCTGCGGTAAGCCTGGCATGGAGTCAGCTAAAGAGATTGCTGGGAAAGCTGCTTCCACGGAAGGTGCGAGGAGAAGTGCGTTTCGGTACCGGGGATCCGGCTCTGACCGGCCAGATTCTGGGCGGTATCAGTATATTTTATCCGCTTTTTATGGATAATGTGAAGGTAACGCCCGATTTCCAAGAGACGGTGCTGGAGGGCGAACTGTATGCAAAGGGACGTATCCGGCTGTTTACGGTCGCCCGGATAGCCTGGAAGCTGTACCGGGATAAGAATATCCGGTTTGTATACCGAAGACTTGGCTAACGCAAAACGACATTCAGAAATCAGGAAGGACCAGAAGGAGGTTTTTTTATGAATAATACATTTGATACAACAGTAGAATCCCTGTTTAAAGGAATGGACAGCTTTATTACGACAAAGACCGTGGTAGGCGACGCGGTAACCATCGGCGATACGATCATTTTACCGCTGGTGGACGTGTCCTTCGGCGTGGGCGCAGGCGCGTTTGCCGGAGAAAAGAAGCAGAACGCAGGCGGTGGTATGGGAGCGAGAATTTCACCCAGCGCGATCCTGGTGATTTCAGGCGGCGTGACAAAGCTGGTTAATGTGAAGAATCAGGATACGGTGACAAAGATCCTGGATATGGTGCCGGATTTTGTCAATAAGTTTACCTCTGGCGGAAAGAAGAGCGAAAGCCCGGTGGCGGACGCTATTCAGGACGCGGTAGACGTTATCGAGAAGGAAGAGCCGGAGGCTTAAAACCTGGAACGAAGATCCGGGCAGGATACACATTTTCGGAGGAACGGACATAGAATAAGATAAGAAAACCACGCCGGGAGCCCTTATGAAGCAGCTGCTTGGTTTTGTGATGTTCTGGATAGGCGTCGGAATCCTGACAACCTTTTTTATGCCGGTGAACGGCTGGTTTGTGCGGGCGCTGGCAGCCTTTTCCCTGATGATTGTGGGTTATAATCTGTTCTCGTCCGGAGGAAAATGCGGAAGATAAGGGAGATAAGAAATGTCTGTAACTACATTAAAGCGGATCGCGCTGTTTACCATGGTGCTTAACTATGTAGGGGCGCTGATCCCCGGGATGCCGGTGGTTTTCCAGTGGCTTGGGAAGCTGTCTGCGCCGTTGTTTTTCTACTGTATGGCGTGGAGTCTGGAAAAAACCAGCGATAAGAAGGCCTATTTTAAGAGGCTGTATATCGCGAGCGTATTGCTGGCAGCCTTCAACCTTCTGATGTCCATTGTGGCGCAGAAGACAGGACTGGTAACGGCTGTAACCACCAATGTGTTTGCAACGCTTTTTGCCTCTGCCTTTCTGGTAGATGTGATAGAGTACGCAAACCGCCACCCGAAGCGGAAGCTCAGGATCTGGTGTAACTATCTTTTTTACCAGGTGGCTATCGCGGGCGTGTGGGCCGGGCTGTATGAAGTAGTGGAAGTACCCTACGCAGTGCTGAACTTCGGTTCTGCCGTACTGGGAAGCGCCCTGACCTGTGAAGGGGCTCTGATGTATGTGCTGATGGGTGTTCTGTTTTATTTTACAAAGGAGGATAAGAGCAAGAAGAGAATGGTTCTCGGCTATCTGGGAATCTTTCTGGTGTTCTTTGTGAATTCTGCCTTTGGTCTCTGGGGCCGGCTGTTCTCCATGGTGGGACACGATGTGCTGGTAGCCCTGATGGAGATTATGACGGGACTGGTGCTCTGGGGAGCGTCTTTCCGCCCGATATTCGATCTGTCACACATGTTTCACAATGATTTCCAGTGGATGATGATTTTCGCCCTGCCGTTGGTGCTTTCCTGTAACGGAAAGCTTGGATTCAGCAAAAAGAAGCGGAAACGGGATAGCCTGACTCCAAAGTTCCGGAAGTATTTTTACTACGTATTCTATCCGGTGCACGTATATGTGCTTTGGTTCATCGGGGCAGTTTTGATGAAATAGAAGAAAAAAGGCACAAAAAAAGGAGCGGCTCAGGCTGCTCCTAATTTTTCAATCTTAACTTAAGCTCTCTCAACTGCTCCGGACTTCAGACAGGATGTACATACATACATCTTTCTGGCAGCGCCGTTAACCTTAACCTTTACAGACTTAACATTGGATTTCCACATCTTGTTGGAACGTCTATGTGAATGGCTGACGTTGTTTCCGAAATGAGCGCCTTTTTCACAGATTGCACACTTTGCCATGTTTGCACCTCCTCTTGAACGATAGTGAACCTATATATAGGCTCGCAACATAGGTTATTTTAGCAGATACCACTATATTTTGCAAGTATAATTTTAAAAATATTACAATTTTTTATAAAGTATGAAAAATAGCTTCCTTTTCCGGCAAAAACAGGTTATAATACACTATATCTGTGTCATCTGATGAGGAAAAGGAGGACACAGGCTTTTTTGGTGAATTAAAATAAGAGTGGAGGTAATGATAATGAAGGGACTTATGAATACGCAGATGGGCGCGGTCATGATTGACCCGGAAGTTATTGCCAGATATGCAGGTTCCGTAGCGGTAGAGTGCTTCGGTATCGTTGGAATGGCCATGGTAAATATGAAAGACGGACTGGTAAAGCTCCTGAAGGGAGACAACCTGACCCGCGGCGTAAACGTACAGATCAACGATAACAAGATTACGCTTTCCTTCCATGTGATCGTGGCTTACGGCGTGAGCATTTCCGCTGTATCCGACAATCTGATGAGCAATGTAAAGTACAAGGTGGAGGAGTTCACCGGAATGACGATTGAGAAAATCAACATCTTTGTAGAAGGTGTCAGAGTCATAGACTAATTTTCAGGAGGAGTTTTTTGTCATTATGAAAACAATAGAGGTAAACACGCTTACAAAGATGTTTTTAGCCGGAGCTAAGAACCTGGAAGCGAAAAAAGAGTGGATCAACGAGCTGAATGTATTTCCGGTGCCGGACGGCGATACGGGAACGAACATGACGCTGACCATTATGTCTGCGGCTTCCGAGGTGAATAACCTGTCCGAGCGCACCATGGAGACAGTAGCGAAGGCGATCTCCTCCGGTTCCTTACGGGGAGCCCGCGGAAATTCCGGCGTAATCCTGTCCCAGCTGCTCCGCGGCTTTACAAAGGGAATTAAGGACTACGATACACTGGATGTGATGACCATATCCAATGCGTTCCAGAAGGCGGTAGAGACGGCCTACAAGGCAGTTATGAAGCCCAAGGAGGGAACCATTCTGACCGTAGCAAGAGGAGCGGCTGATAAGGCGGCGGAGCTTGCTCTGGAGGAAGAGGATCTGGATGTATTTTTCTCCGGTATCATTGAGGAGGCAGAGCGTGTACTGGCTACCACGCCGGATCTCTTACCGGTTCTGAAGGAGGCAGGCGTAGTAGACTCCGGCGGACAGGGTCTGGTAGAGGTTCTGAAAGGCGCTTATGACGCTTATCTGGGAAAAGAGGTGGATTACACCTTTGAAGCGCCGAAGTCCGCTCCGGTGAAGGTAAGCGCTGAGACAGAGGCTGAAATCAAGTTCGGTTACTGTACTGAGTTTATTATCGTATTAGATAAGAAGTTTGAGCATAAGGACGAGATGGAGTTTAAGGCTTTCCTGGAGTCCATCGGTGATTCCATCGTATGCGTGGCAGATGATGATATCGTAAAGATTCATGTACATACGAATCATCCGGGTCAGGCCATTGAGAAGGCGCTGACCTATGGCTCCCTGTCCCGCCTGAAGATTGACAATATGCGCGAGGAGCATGAGGAGAAGCTGATTAAGGACGCTTCCAAGATTGCGGCGCAGCAGAAGGCAGAAGAGCCGAGAAAGGAGATGGGCTTTATCTCCGTATCCATCGGCGAGGGTATCGGTGAGATCTTCAAGGGTCTTGGCGTGGATTACCTGATCGAGGGCGGTCAGACCATGAACCCCAGCACCGAGGATATGCTCAATGCCATTGACAAGGTAAATGCAGAACACATCTTTATTCTGCCGAACAATAAGAACATTATTCTGGCGGCAAACCAGGCGAAGGCTCTCTGTGAGGATAAGGATATCATCGTTATCCCCACCAAGACGGTTCCCCAGGGAATTACGGCCATGATCAACTTTATGCCGGATTCCAGTGCAGAGGAGAACGAGGCCCGTATGACCGAGGAGCTGACCAACGTGAAGACCGGCCAGGTGACTTACGCAGTGCGTGATACCCACATTGATGACAAAGAGATCAAAGAGGGAAATATTATGGGTATCGGCGATCACGCGATTCTGGCAGTGGGCGAGGACGTAGAGCAGACCACGCTGGATATGTTCAAGGAGCTGATCGATGAGGATTCCGAGCTGATCAGTATCTATTATGGCGAGGATGTGAAGAAAGAGGACGCAGAGAAGTTGGGCGAGAAATTAAGCGATCTGTACCCTGACTGCGACGTCGAGGTTCATTTTGGCGGACAGCCCATTTACTATTATGTGGTATCTGTGGAGTAGACGATGAATACAGCTTCCCCAATTACAGCCCTGAAGGGCGTTGGAGAAAAGACAGCAGCGCTCTTTCACCGTGTCGGGGTCGACACGGTGGGAGAGCTTTTGTCTTACTATCCGAGAACATATGACGTATACAAAAAGCCGAAGAATTTCGCTGACCTAGAGCCGGACAGAGTCCAGGCGGTGACGGCCATGCTTCACCGGACGCCGGAGGGAAAGAAGGCGGGCCGGTATCATATTACCACGGCAGCGCTTACAGAGAACGGAATCCGCCTTAGTCTGTCCTGGTTCAATATGCCGTATCTGCGCAACAGCCTGCTGCCGGGCCAGACCTATATTTTCCGGGGCCGGGTACAGAAGAAAAAGGAACGGCTTTCCATGGATCAGCCGGAGATTTACACGCCGGAGGATTATGAAAAGCTTCTGGGTACCATGCAGCCGGTCTACGGACTTACCGGAGGGCTCTCCAATAAAACTGTGACAAAGGCAGTGCGGCAGGCATTGGACGAACTGGCGCTGGATCCGGAGTATCTGCCGGAGCATATCCGGAATGAGCAACAGTTAGCCGAATATAACTTCGCGCTGCGAACCATTCATTTTCCGGTGAAACGGGAAGACCTGCTGCTGGCCCGGAAACGGCTGGTGTTTGATGAGTTCTTTTTGTTTATCCTGGCCTTACGTCAGATGAAGGAGCAGACCGAAGACACGGTCAATGCCTGTGTAATTCGTCCGGGAGCGGCGGTTGAAACCTTGCTTTCTTCCCTTCCCTATGAGCTGACCGGAGCCCAGAAGCGGGTCTGGCAGGAGATACAGTCCGATTTGGCCGGAGAGACGGTCATGAACCGTCTGGTACAGGGTGACGTGGGATCTGGCAAGACGGTGCTGGCGCTGCTTGCCCTGCTTTCGGCGGTGGAAAGCGGCTTTCAGGGGGCGATGATGGCCCCGACTGAGGTTCTGGCAAGGCAGCATGCGGAAAGCATCCGGGAGCTGCTTCTGGGGCTTTCGATGGAGGACTGTGTGGAGCTGCTGACCGGATCCATGACGGCAAAGGAAAAGCGGGAAGCCTACGCCCGTATCGAAAGCGGCGAGGCACGGATTATCGTCGGAACCCATGCGCTGATTCAGGAAAAGGTGCAGTATGCCCGCTTAGGTCTGGTGGTGACCGATGAGCAGCACCGTTTTGGCGTCCGCCAGAGGGAGACATTGGCAGGAAAGGGCCTGCATCCCCATGTGCTGGTTATGAGCGCCACACCCATTCCCCGGACGCTGGCGATTATCATTTACGGGGATCTGGATATCTCCGTCATCGACGAGCTTCCGGCTAACCGTCTGCCCATCAAAAACTGCGTGGTAGATGAGAGCTACCGGCCCAAGGCCTACCGCTTTATCGAGCGGGAGGTGGCAGCCGGACGGCAGGTGTATATCATCTGCCCCATGGTAGAGGAAAGTCCGGAAATCGAGATCGAAAATGTGATGGATTATACGGAGAAGCTTCGAAAAGAGCTGGCTGCCGGTATCACAATCGAATATCTGCACGGGAAAATGAAGGCGGCAGAGAAGAACGACATCATGGAACGGTTCGCGGCCGGCGAAATCCAGGTGCTGGTCTCTACGACGGTTATCGAGGTGGGCGTCAATGTGCCGAACGCTACCGTCATGATGGTGGAGAACGCGGAGCGCTTCGGCCTGGCCCAGCTTCATCAGCTCCGGGGACGCGTGGGACGTGGAAGCCACCAGTCCTATTGTATCTTCGTGAGCGGATCCGACAGCAAGGAAACCAGAAAGCGGCTGGAGATCCTGAACCGCTCCAATGACGGCTTTTATATTGCGTCTGAGGATCTGAAGCTAAGAGGGCCGGGCGATCTGTTCGGCGTCCGTCAGAGCGGGATCCTGGAATTCAGGATAGGGGACATTTTCACCGATGCGTTGATTCTGCAGGCAGCCAGTGAGGAAGCAGCAAAGCTGGAGAAGCAGGATCCAGATCTGAGCCTTACGGAGCACCGGGGGCTTCGGGAGAAGCTTTCGGAGTACCGGAGAGCGGGGCTGGAGCGGATGAGTTTGTAAGGAGAAAAAGACAGAAGTATTATGAACATTTTAAATATTGAGCACGTAAGCAAGCTTTATGGAGATAAATGGATTTTTGACGATATTTCCTGCGGAATTCAGGAGAATGAGAAGATAGGTATCATCGGGATCAACGGAACCGGAAAAACTACTTTGCTCCGGATTATCGCAGGAACGGAGGAGCCGGATAAGGGTCAGGTGATCATGCAGAATGGCGTGAAGCTGGCGTTTTTATCCCAGGCCAATACCTTTCCCGAGGGCGCGACGGTGCTGTCCTGCGTGGCAGGCGGCGAAGTCACCGAGTACGATGCGAAAAATATGCTGAATACCTTGGGCGTCCCAGATCCGGAGGCGCGGATCGAGACCCTGTCCGGCGGGCAGAAGAAACGGGTGGCCCTGGCGCGGACTTTGCTGCTTCCGGCGGATATCCTGATTCTGGACGAGCCTACCAACCATCTGGACGAGGAAATGATCCGCTGGCTGGAAACCTATCTTCGAAAATTCCGGGGAACCGTGATTCTGGTAACTCATGACCGTTATTTCCTGGATCGGGTTACCAATCGGATTCTGGAAATCAGCCGGGGAAAGCTCTACAGCTATCAGGCCAACTATTCGGGCTTCCTGGAGCTGAAGGCAAAGCGGGAGGAAATGGAGCTGGCCACCGAGCGGAAGCGGCAGAGCATTCTCCGCATGGAGTTGGAATGGGCGGCCAGAGGCTGCAGGGCCCGGACCACCAAGCAGCAGGCGAGACTGGATCGGCTGGAAGCGTTGAAGGCCGGAAGGGCTCCGGTCTTTGATAAAACCGTGGAGCTGGATTCGGTCGAAACCCGCATGGGCAAGAAAACCATCGAGCTGCACCACGTATCCAAGGAATACGAGGGCCGAAAGATTGTTGAGGATTTTACCTATATTTTCCTGAAAAATCAGACGATCGCGTTTGTTGGCCCGAATGGCTGTGGAAAGTCTACTTTGCTGAAAATGATAGCAGGGCAGATCCCGCCGGATTCCGGCGATGTGGAGGTGGGCGAGACGATCAAGCTTGGCTATTTCGCCCAGGAGCTGCCGGAAATGGATGAAAATCAACGGGTTATCGACTACGTGAAGGATATTGCCGAGTACATTCCCACCCGGGACGGGCGGATTACGGCGTCCCAGATGCTGGAACGCTTTCTGTTTACACCGGATATGCAGTACGCGCCCATCGGAAAGCTCTCCGGCGGAGAGAAGCGGCGGTTGTATCTCCTAGGTGTCCTGCAGACCGGCCCCAATGTGCTGGTTATGGACGAGGTCAGCAACGAGCTGGATATTCCCACGCTGACGATTCTGGAGGATTACCTGAACTCCTTTATTGGCATTGTAATTCTCGTTTCCCACGATCGATATTTCCTGGACAATGTGGTGGATCGGATCTTCGCCTTCGACGGCAACGGTCATTTCCGCCAGTACGAGGGCGGCTATACCGACTATATGGAAGCGCTGGCCCGGGAGCATGGCGCAGCAGGGACGGATTTTGGCGGCGCTTTAAAGAGTATAAAAGCAACGGGAGCTTCCGAACCCGGCGGAAAAAAGAAGGCCACCTGGGACAAGGGTGAGAAGAAGCTGAAATTCACCTACAAGGAACAGAAGGAATTCGATACCATCGAGGACGATATCGCTGCGCTGGAAGCGAAGATCGAGGAGCTGGATAAAGAAATGATTGCCCATGCCAGCCAGTATAGCCGCTTAACGGAGCTTGCGAAGGAAAAGGAAGAGACGCAGAGCCTTCTGGAAGAGAAGATGGAGCGCTGGATGTATCTGACGGAGCTGAAGGAAAAAATTGACGCCCAGTAGGTGCGGTAATGAGAAAAACAAGGATAGAAAGACAGCCTTAAACATGATAAAATCAAAGACAGAGTAATAGATACGCACAATATCGTGATAGAAAGAAGGAACACACATGGATTCACTCACTTACAAAAGAACAAATGTCTACGAAACCGCAGATGAGACCCTGATGACTGAGATCTTCGATTTTGCCGAGGGCTATAAGCAGTTCCTGGACGAAGGAAAGACCGAGCGGGAGTGCTGCGCCTATGTGGAGGCGGCTGCGAAGGCAGCAGGCTACGAGGCTTTCGATTTTGGCCGCAGGCTCAAGGCGGGCGACAAGATTTATTACAACAACCGCGGGAAAAATATGTATCTGATCAAGGTGGGCACCGAGAATATCGCGAAGGACGGCATCCGTATCATCGCCTCTCATATCGACAGTCCCCGTCTGGATCTGAAGCAGCTTCCCCTCTATGAGTCCGAGGGCGTGGCTCTGGGCAAGACCCATTACTACGGGGGCCTGCGCAAATATCAGTGGGCGGCCATACCCCTTGCCCTGCACGGCGTGGTGGCATTAAAGGACGGCACTACGGTGCAGGTAAAAGTGGGTGAGGACGAGAGCGATCCGGTGTTTTATATCAGCGATCTGCTTCCTCATCTGGCAGCCAAGCAGAATCAAAAGCCTCTGGGCAACGCCATCGAGGGCGAGCAGCTGAACATCTGGTTTGGCAACATTCCTTACACGGCAGCGACTGAGGACGATGAAAAAACCGTTAAGAACCATGTGCTGCACCTGCTGAATGATAAATACGGGATCACCGAGGCAGATTTCATGAGTGCCGAGCTGTCCATGGTTCCGGCTTTCAAGGCCAAGGATGTGGGCTTCGATCGCGCCCTGCTTGGAAGCTACGGCCACGACGACCGTGTCTGCGCGTACCCTGCATGGAAAGCCTGCCTGGACGAGACTTCCGATCAGCATACGGTTATGGTTATTCTGGCAGATAAGGAGGAGATCGGAAGCGAGGGAACCACCGGCATGCAGAGCGCCATTTTTACAGATCTCATCGATGAGCTGGCAGCAGCCTTTGGAGTGTCCGCCGCAGCGGTACGGGCCCATTCCAAGTGCCTGTCCGCGGACGTGACAGCGGCTTACGATCCCAATTATCCGGAGGTCTGCGAAAAGACCAACTCTGTGTTCCTGTCCTGCGGCGCAGGTATGATGAAGTTTACCGGAGCCAGAGGAAAGAGCGGATCCAACGACGCCAACGCTGAGTTTCTTGCGTATCTGCGGAAGCTTTTCGATGAGAACGGCGTAGTATGGCAGACCGGGGAGCTTGGTAAGGTAGATGAAGGGGGCGGCGGAACCGTAGCGAAATTCATCGCCAAGTTCAACATCGACACGGTAGATATCGGCGTTCCGGTGATTTCCATGCATTCTCCCTGGGAGGTGGTATCCAAGGCGGATTTGTATGAGAATTATCTGGCCTTTAAGGCGTTTATCCAATAAAAAGTGAAAAAATTAAAGCTTCAGGGGATAAGATCGGGTGTGATCTTATCCCCTGATTTGTGTATGCGGTTATAGAACGGTCGGTTACCGGAATTCAGTGAAAATATACTTGACAAAAATCCGATTTTCCATATAATTATCAATGGTAATTAACGTTGGTAACTAAATACAAGGAGACATACAGATGAACAACCGATTAATTAAGCAGATGTTCGATGCCTGTTACATGGCGAAGCGAACCCGGGATCTGCTTCCCCCACTGCCGGAGGGCGTACAGCCGTCCTATATTCATTACCTGGATTGCATGCAGGAGCTGGAAGAAAAAGGGAAACAGGTCCGGATTTCCGATCTCAGTGAATTCCTGAATATTCCGAGACCCGGCGTGACCCGGACGGTCAAGGAGATGGAGGCAAAGGGCTATCTTCAGAAAATGGCTTCGCCGGACGACGGCCGGGTGACCTTCCTTACTGCCACGGAAAATGGGAGAAAGCTGCATCAGAAATACGACGAGGAATATTTCAACGGACTGATTCCATATTTTGACAGCATTTCTGAAGAGGAGGCCGAAACGATGATTGCGACCATCGAAAAGTTTTATCAGATTATGAGCGAGAGGAGAGCGACCTATGACAAACGATAAAGCGGATTTTACCCAGGGAAATATTTTAAAGAAGCTGGTGGCCTTTATGCTGCCGGTGCTTGGCGCACTGATACTGCAGGCGGCTTACGGCGCGGTGGATCTTTTGGTGGTGGGACACTTTGGTTCCACCTCGGGACTTTCCGCGGTTTCCACCGGCAGCCAGGTGCTGAATCTGGTGACCTTTGCGGTGACCCAGCTGGCTATGGGTGTCACAGTGCTCATTGCCCGGTATCTGGGTGAAAAAAGGCCCCGATACATCGGACCGGCCATCGGCGGAGGCGCTGTGGTATTCGCTGTGATTTCCGTAGTGCTGTTCCTGATTATGGTAGGATTGGCGCGGCCCATTGCGGTGCTAATGCAGGCGCCTGCGGAGGCAGTGAGCCTGACTGCGTCCTATGTGCGGATCTGTGGAGCCGGCATTTTCTTCATCGTGGCTTACAATGTGCTGGCGGCCATTTTCCGGGGCTTAGGTGACAGCAGCTCCCCGCTTCTGTTTGTGCTGGTGGCCTGTGTCATCAATGTTGTCGGCGACCTGGTGCTGGTGGCAGGCCTTCATATGGACGCGGCGGGCGCAGCCATCGCAACCGTGGCGGCGCAGGCCTGCAGCGTGGTATTTGCGGTGTTGCTTCTGGTAAAGCGGGGACTGCCCTTTGACATCAAAAAAGAGGATTTTCGTTGGAATGCCCAGTGCCCGAGATTCCTGAAAATCGGACTTCCGCTGGCTTTTCAGGAGATTATGACCCAGTGTTCCTTCCTGGCCCTCTGTGCCTTTATCAACCGTCTGGGGCTGGAAGCTTCCTCCGGTTACGGTGTGGCCTGTAAAATCGTCAATTTCGCCATGCTGGTACCCAGCGCCCTGATGCAGTCCATGGCCTCATTCGTCTCCCAGAATGTGGGCGCAGGCAAGCACAAGCGTGCGAAACAGTCCATGTTTACCGGCATGGGTGTGGGCCTGGCTGTAGGCTGCCTGGTCTTTTGCCTGGTATTTCTGCAGGGCGATACGCTCTCCGGTTTCTTTACCACGGATACGGCAGTTATTGCCAGGGCTTACGATTATCTGAAGGGCTTTGCCCCGGAGACCCTGGGAACCGCAATTCTGTTCAGCATGATGGGATATTTTAACGGTAACAACAAAACAGTATTCGTCATGGCCCAGGGCATGATACAGACCCTTCTGGTCCGCCTGCCCCTGTCCTATTACATGAGCATTCAGCCGGACGCCAGCCTGACCCGGATCGGTCTTTCCGCGCCCATATCCACGGCGGTAGGAGTGCTGATATGCATGGGATTTTATCTGTATCTGAAGAAGAAAACGGAGCAAAAAGTGAAAAACGCCTTTTGATTTCGGCGGACAGATTGGTTATAATAAAGGTATCAATCTGAGAAAAGGAGTCGGTATCATGAAAGAGTACGAGATTTTAGTAGAAACAATAAACCCCTGTGGCGGAGCCACCCACGCGAAGAAAGAATTCATCGAAGCTGAGGCTGAGAGCCCGGAGAGCTATGTGCAGGAGCATGGCAGATTTCCGGTTCTGGAAAGAATCGAGAATCCGAACGGAGACGTGACCATTGTTACCGGAGATGCCAAGGGGTATCTGATCCGGTACACTTTTACGGAGTAAGAGTAAGATGAAGCAAGTGATGTCTAATTATGATAAGCAGGTAGATATTGGAAAAAGCTATTTCCTGAAATACGATCAGCAGTTACTGGCAGAAAAATTTCATCTGGAAACAGATGAAATTTTTCTGTACCTGACCTATATCGGTGCGCGTTGCCGCATTGCGCGAAGCACCGGGACTATCTATGAGAAAACAGGCGGGGAGTATACGGAATGCCGTTCCTACGATACGGTCATGACCATCTATGACATGCTCTGCCATGGAGATGGGAAGGAGCTTCCGCCTCTCAGTGGAAAATGGACGCTGGTGGCGAATTTCGCGGCGGCGGGAGCAAGCCCCAGTGCAGACGTTTTTTCACAGAAATATGCTGATTATTTTGCGGGAAAAACGGAAGTATTAAAACAGGCCTGCATCCGTCTGGGCGGACAGATACAGCCGCGGCTGGCAGGGGCGGATGTAACCGCCCGGATTCCTGCCTTTCCATTTTTCCCGGTATTACTCCAGTTCTGGGACGCCGACGATGAATTTCCGCCCCAGATCAAAATCATGTGGGATGATCAGACCATGCGGTATCTGAATTTTGAGACGACCTATTATTTACAGGGTGATTTGCTGGCGCGTCTGAAGGCGATTGCAGAGCAGTAAATAGCAGCAGAAACAGATAGGATGTTATTTCTCCGGGAATAGGTTCCGGAAAATCAGCCGGATCAAGGGTCCGCAGTACATCAGCTGCCAGAAAAAGGCCACCGGGAAATTCATGAAAGTGGTCTGCAGCCATACAGCGACAAACTGAGATCCGGCATTTTTAAACAGCAGGGTCGCAATCAGGCTCATAACCGGACACATAATACAGATAATCATGACAGAGATTGCTAAGGTGATAACGATGGGACGATCCTGCGGCGTTACCATGCGGAAGGCGAGCTTGTGAGCCAGGTTATCCACCACAAAGAACTCCAGGATAAAAGCTACCGGCCACATGATGACCATTTCATGAAAAGCCATCAGAAAGATCTGATTGTTCATTCCACCGATGTTCAGGGAAATGTTGTAACAGATCATAGCATAGACCATAAGAAAGGCCATCATAAGAGTAAAGACTACATTTTGAAACTTTATTTTTGGCATAAAATTGTTCTCCTTTTTTGAAAAATGTGTACAAAAAAGACACATGTGTTGTTCGTTATCAAGAGCGATGCACTTGTGTCGTTTCCAATTTTATACCAGTTCTGATTTGTCTTATGAAATTGTCCGTTGCTTATTATACGGAAAAAGATAGTGAAAAGTCAAGATTTTTTTATAGGACAGATAAATAATGGGAATGAAAACCAAATGGAATAGAAAATTCCTATAGAATCCCCTATTCCATAAAAAATAGTATCGCACTCAGCACAAAGGAGGGGGAAACTCATGTCAGAGGATAAAAAGAAATTTGGTGATATGTCGGCGAGCCTGAAGCTGCGTTACGTGATTTACCGGCTTCTGAGCCTGGTGGTGATTGTGACCGGAGCCATGTTTATCATGAAAGGCTATTACAGTAGGTTTTTCATCAGTGTCGGTACGGTAATTCTGATTATCGGCATCGCCATGTGGATGATGGCGTCACCGGATAGCTATAACTCGTCCACAGATATGGTACAAATGATAGCCATGGATCGTCCGCGGAAGATCGACGAGTTTTACGAAGCTTATAAAGATGTACAGACGCCCCTGGGTTCCTGCTATCTGGCGGAGTTTCGTACCATGAGACGACCCGCATTGGCTTTTGGCCCCAGCAGCGAGGGAGATTACCTGTATTTCTGGCTGACTGGCGACGGTAATCTGGGTTACATCGGTTATTCCTTTCTGGAATGTATGATAAAGAAGAGAATCACGGAGCCTTTGCATCCGTTAGATGAGAACTTTGGAACCAATGCGGCGGCCTATATCTGTTACCATTCAGATATCATTCTGATGCAGAAGGGACTTAAGAAAAGCATGGAGCATTTCGTAAAGACCGGAGAGGTACTTCCGGTGCTGGAGTCCAGACCTTCCAGGGTTTATACCTTTACCGAGGATTTCAAGTTCATGGGACAGCGCTTTGATCTGCGGGACGAGGAGGGCAAACGGATTTACCATATCGAGGGAACGGTACCGCTGAAGCAGTTTTACATCTACGATGTCCGGAACACCGAGATTTTCCGGGTGGAAAAACGGATCCTGCACGCCCTTCCCACGTATAATTTCTATTATCGCGGCGAGGAATACGGCAGACTGGAAAAGAAGCTTGTTCTGATCAAGGATACCTTTACCATGGAGGTCAAAGAGGGAAAACTGGTGCTGCGGGAATACGCAGGATCTCTGGGACATAATTTCTTTGTGACGCTGAATGATCGGATGCTGGGCAGCGTCATGGAGGATCTGAAGTTTACCCTTCACAATGTGGTTTTTGATAATTCGATTGTGATTTGTTATGAGGAGCAGTATCTGCCCCTGCTGACTGCCATGGCCATTATGGTGGCGCGGGAGATTGCGAGAGACGATGAGAAGGAGAACGCATAATTCTGAATTATTTCCGAAAAAGGAGATTGTTATGAAAAGAAAGATAGAGCTTGCGGCTGCTCTGATTTTGTCAGCAGCGTTTCTGACTGTGGCAGGCTGCGGCGGTTCCAAAGAGGAGCGGCTGCCCAAAGAGGAGGGACGGGAGGCCCTAAAAATGCCAGCGTCCTTTCCATGAAGGGAGATCTGGACGATATTGTAGCGGATTCGGATATCTGGGCAGACGGACAGGCAGCCGGACACATACAGGAGCGGGGGTTCTGGGACAGTAAATACACCATCAGCACCGGCAGTGACGAACCCTGGTTTTATCTGCGCTATGTGACCGACGAGCCTATCAACGACGTGGAGGGTGTCATCAGCGGCAACACCTACGGCTACTATGACATGAATGATAACTGCCTGGGTTACGCCCAGAAGCAGATCCTGGAAACGGATACCTTGGAAAGAGACTGGTATACGGTGTTCATGGACGCAGACGGCAAGCCCAAGGATTATCTGGCAGATGACGATATCATGCGGATCTTTGATTACGATGGAAATGTGATTGCCATGGGCAGCTTTTCCTTTGGCGGATTCTTCCATTACGATGAGTATACCATTGAGCTGAAGGAGGAAGAAGGAAGCGAACGAAAGATGGATTTCGGAGATAAGATGTGCGCGTTCCTGAGGATCCGTTATAAGGTCAACAGTGATTACGGCGGCTGAGATGAAATTTTATTAGATGCATGCGACCAAACCCTGCTCCCATGCATCTAATTTGTGTAAAGCAAATGCAGTGCACAATCAAAGCCGGCGGAAAGGAACCTATGAAAAAAGAAGAACTGGGAGAATTGATCCTGGCGTCGCAGGACGCCATGTACCATGTGGCGAAGACGCTTCTGTATAATGATGCGGACTGCGCAGACGCTATCCAGGAGGCTATCGTGAAAGCATTTTCCAAAGTGGATACGCTGAAAAAAGACGCATACGGGAAAACCTGGCTCATGCGGATTCTGATCAACGAATGCTATGGTATCATGCGACAGGAAAAGCGGGTGGTATCTCTGGAGGATTACCGACAGGAAGAGAAGGCGGAGGAGCGGCAGGACTATTCCGAGCTCTATGAGGCTATCTACAGACTGCCGGAAGAAATGCGCTTAAGTGTGACTCTCTATTATCTGGAGGGCTACAGCGTGCGGGAAATCGCCGCCATGACGGAGGCCACAGAAAGCGCTGTGAAGAACCGGCTGGCCCGGGCAAGACAGAGGCTTCGAAGGGAACTGACCGGGCAGGCAGCGCAGTAACGGGATCAAGGGGTATCAAAAAAGAAAAGGACGGAGCAGGGTATGAAATTAGAAGATATAAAATATGATTTTCCGAATATGCCGGAGAATATGCGGCAGATGATCGAACAGGAAGTAGAAAGACAGCTGGCAAAACCGGATATAAGCTCCGGAAACCGGAAAACTATCCGCCACATTCCGAAGAGACGATTGGCCGTAGCCGTGGCAGCCGCCACACTGGCGCTTGGAACCACCGTATGTGCAGGCGTTCTCTACGGCCTGAAAAATAACCGGGTGGGGAACTATGCATACGAAACAAAGCAGGAGCGCCAGGACGGCGTGCAGGACGGCGCTGTGGCGTCTGCGGATTCGGAGCATTACGTGAAGGTACAGGCTTCCTATCTGCCTGACGGCATGGTACAGACGGAGGAAGGAAAATACAACTACCGGGACGGCCGGGGCGGCGTGACCATCGGCTGCTACTATATGGACACCGGAGACACCTCTTTTGAAAAGCTCAGCTATAACGTGACGGACAAGGAAGAGGTGAAGGTGAACGGCCGGGACGGCGTCTACCTGAAAACGGCGATGGACGCCTATAATCAGAGTCTGTATGTGACGTATCCGGAGGAGCACCTGGTATTGGAAATACGGGTAAGCTCTGATATACCCAAAGAGGAAGCAATGAAAATCGCCCAGGGCGTGACCGTGACGCCCACCGAAGAAACAGCCGGAGACGATGTCATGCTCTGCTATAACTGGAGCCGTTATCTGGAGACAGAAAAGGAAAACGCGCTGGCGGAGGAATCGGGCGATGCCATGGATCTGAGCTTTTCCGCAAAGCTGTTGGAGAAAGCAAGGAGCGTCGGTACAGATATGGACATGGAGCATAACGGCCTTACGAAGCTGCCGGGTCTGACTGCCAGGGTCACCGATGTGCAGGTGGCTGACAACCGGAGCATCCTGCCCGAGGGTATGCTGGACGCGGACGCGGCCACTGCCTTTGACGAAAATGGAGATCTGAAGAGCAGCACTCTTTCCTATGTGAAGGCAGGCGACGGCGTCAACACCGTGGATCGGGTAGTAAAGACAGAAAAATCCGAGAATAAGCTGATTTACGTGACAGTCGAATATACCAATACAGGAACAGAAACACTGACAGATATCATGTACAACGGCGCGATCCGGCTTCTGGAGACCCAGGGGGATCGGACGAAAGAATGGCGCCGGGAGCTGGAGAAACCTGCTGCAGGCGATGAATGGGATTATGTCGTAGAGGAAGGACTAATGCTGACTGCGGAAGTTGGCGCTTACGACGTCCATGGCGGCGAGCGGGGCAACAATTACATCGACGCCCTGAAACCCGGCGAGACGGTTACAATACACGAGGCCTTTGTGGTTCCCGCAGACAGACAGGGAGAGATGTATCTGAACCTGGACAATACAGGGGATACGAAGAGCGCGCTGGAGAACGGCTGGATGGTGGATATCCGGAAGTAGGAGCAGAGGTTATAGTATAAGTGAAATGGCAATACAGAAGGCGGAAGCTTTTTGTATTGCCATTTTTGCGCCCTTATTTTTTTAATTCCTCCCAGTCGGGACCCAGCTTGAGGCTGCCGTCGGTACTGCCCACAAAGGTGTCTCCGTTTTTATAGATGTGATCGTATCTCACATCTGCCTGATAGGTGTTTCCGTAGGAATCCCGATAATTTTCCACACCCCGGATACCATCGGTGGAGTGGGCGTAAATGTGATCCATCTGTCGGCTGTGCTCCTGGCAGGCCTGATTGACGATGTCCGAGGTCTCAGAAAGGGTGCGGGAAAGGTTCTGGGAAGCACGTATGGCATTCTGCTGCCGGGTCATAGCTCCCTGAAGCTGTACCTGCCGGACGCGCTGGAGCTCCTCCTCCTGAAGCGCGAAATAGAGAGGGCCATATTTCAGCTCCTTCAGGAAATGGTCAAAGACAGCCTCACAGGAGGAAGCGGCAGAGCCGGAGGAAGGAGATAGAATCAGGGCGTCGAAGGCCCGGCCCCAGTTGGAGGTATCCGGGCCGCCAATGCCGTACATGGCGCCCATAAAGGCAGTTCCTTTTTTCAGAAAATCCGTAATCCGATCCCCGGAGGAAGCATTTGGATTTTTCGAAACCCGGGCGAGAATGGTAGCAAAGAAGCCTTCATAAAGCTGACCGCCTGCCGAGATCCGAAAGGCGAATTTGCCGGGAAATACGTTCGTCTGTTTCTGAAGCTTCCGGGAGGCTGTCTGCTGAAAAAGCAGAGCTTTTGGCTGCAGGGCTTCCCCGGAGACTGGATAGATCTCCGGTTCAGAAAGGGAACCCGGAAGAAGGTGTGAGACGATACCGATAATCCTTCGCCGGGCATACTGGGGAAGATCAAACCATTTGCAATTGCAGGCCATGGACATGGGATCTAACTGATATTCGCCTCCGGAGGCCAGTCTCGGAATCCCCAGGGAGGAAAAGATAGAAGTCCTTGGTGCGGAATCCTTGTAGAAAGCAAAGGGATAGAACAGAAGCTGGGCGGACATGTCCTGTGGAAAAACCTGTAGTCCTTTGCATACAGTGGCCAGTGTGGAGATGGAATCATTATCATCAAAGACGCGGTAATCCCACCCGGAAGGAAGATAGGACTGAAACAGCGCGCCTCGTCCGCCGTAGTTGATAACGTAGACGGAATTTTTCTGATTGTTGTGTGATTTTAAAATGTATTCGGTGCCGCAGTAAGGGCAGCGGATTCGGTCGGCAGTATCCGGGACGCGCATGGGGCTTCCGCAGTTTCTGCATTTTACTTCCTGGTATTCCATAGAGGGACTCTCCTTTCAGTGGTTTTATTCTTTGGCATGATACGGTTGTCTTCAGTCTAACACAGGCAGAAAAGGTCTTGCAGTTGACAAATGTATCATTTGCAACGGATCCACAGAAAAGAGGACAGAAGAGAAAAAGAGCCTTTTGAAAGAAAAAGAACAGTTTGAGACGAATGTCACCTTGTGGAAGTGAGACTTTTGTTTATAATAAAATTATCAGAGACAGATATAAACGGAGTGACAATAGATGAAACTACAAAAGATAGATGGAAATGTGCTCACACTTATGCTGGCGCTGGCCTTTTTCAATTTTATTTTTCTGGGAACCGAATATCAGTTCGATAATATGGCAGCTCTGGTTACAGGACCGGAGCAGGTGGTGACGGCCCAGGGCTATGTATTGGGAGCCAGCGTTCTGGGATTTCTCCTTTATCCTGCGATGGCTTCCTATGGAAAAGTAAAGGAAAAACTTCGGCAGATCCTGGTATTTGCAGGAGCCCTGGCCGGTGTGATTTGTATTTTCGTGATCTGGCAGCATACCTCTTACAGGGCAATTGTGACGGCTGGCTGCCTTTGCTTCATTCTGATGGGAATGGCCGGGAGTGCAGTACACTACTGGCTGGCGCAGAGGGCGGAGCAGGAGCGGCTGGCCAGGACAGTCGGTATCTCCTATGCAGCCGGAATTTTTCTGCAGTTTTTGAATAACAACCTGGTGAAAAACGATATGGTCGAATCGGTGGTTCTGGCTGTCTCCGCAGCCATCTTTACGGTACTGCTTCTGAATGTGGAGGCCGGGGAACCGGAAATGGCAGAAATTCCCGAAGAAGCTGCGCCGGAGAACGCCGGAAGGGCGGGGCTCTGGCTGATTCTGGTCGTTGCGCTGATTACCTGCATTTTTTCTACACTGGATGCAGCAGTGACACTGGTACACGTGGCAGGCGGAGGGGACGTGGGACAGTGGCCCCGGCTTCTTCTGGCAGGAAGCGGACTTCTGGCAGGTATCCTGTTTGACAGCCGGGAACACCGGTATGTGAATCTTTTCATGTACTGTGTGACGGTGCTGTCGGTTCTCTGTATCGTGGTGTTGGAAAATGGAGGCTCCTTCCGGGCCGGACTGGCTGTGTTCTATCTGTCCGCCGGGTTCTTTGTGGTATTCTTTACAAGCAGCTTTATGCGGCTTTCTGCCCGGATGAAATGTCCGAGGCTCTGGGCGGGACTGGGCAGGGCCGTCAATAATATCTGCGCCTTTGGCACCGGCTCCCTGTCCCTGCTTCTTCTGAAGTCGGGAAGTCCGGTTGTAAAAGACAGTATTCTGCTTGGATTGCTTGTATTGATTTCTGTCTTGTTTTTTCTTTATTCCGGCGCGATCCGTCCGGGAGAAAGGAAAAAGGAAGCCGGTGAGAAGGAATCCGATCAGAGAAGCGAGGAGGAACGGCTGCGGATCTTTGCCGACAGCTTTTCGCTGACGGAGCGGGAAAGAGAGGTGCTGGAGGTTTTGCTGGTATCAGATGAAAATGTCCAGGACATAGCAGAGGAGCTGATGATATCCCGGGCGGCGCTGTACCGGCACCTTACCAGTCTCAATGAAAAGACGGGGACAAAATCCAGAATCGGATTGGTTCAGTTTTATTATCGATACGACAGGGGGATAAGAAATGAAAAGGAGACAGAGGATTAGAGGAATGGCGCTTCTGCTGGCCGCAGTCATGCTGTGGGGCTGCAGCGCGCAAAAAGAGGCTGCAGATACCTATGAGGCCTATCAGGGCTACGCCTGTCAGGACGGAAGCGGCCATATAAAGTATGGCCTGGAGACAGAAAACGGGATCCGGCTGCACTGCTTTTTCCAGTCCGGCTCACCGGAGTATGCCGAGGATATCTATGAGCTGAAGCTTTCACCGGGAGAAGGGGAAAAGGCTTCTGTGGAGCAGGTGATCGACGGACAGGGCGTGGATTTGACCGCTTCTTTCCGGAAATTTAATTTTTCATTTTATCCGGATCGGGTTGTCATGGAGGTGGAGAGAGATACGGATCTTTTGGCCGGAGGGGCTTCCGATAACCTGGAAACCGGGGAATACACGCTGACGGCTTCAGACTGGAAGCCGGGGAGCGCTCCGGCAGGAGAAAAACAGGCGGAGACAGACAGCCTGGCACCCTGGCAGGACAGTGAGCTTGTGGCTATGGCCCGGGCGTATTATCAGAAGGAGGCGAATTTCCTCGCGCCAGAGACAGAATGCGTCGATAACGGGGACGGCACCCTTACGATCCATCTTTACGAGGTGGTGCAGGACGATGAAGAAACCAGCCACACGGGTACTTCTGCCTGGTATACGGTGGACGCTTATGGAAAAGGAAAGGACGATGTGTTTGGAAACGAAGTAAAGCTGCCGGAACTTTCCCTGGCAGAGCTGGCGGAATATATGGGAACCCCGTCGAAGCTGACCTATATACAGGATGCGGAAGCCCGCCAGGAATGGGAGCTTACAGATGGGACTGTAATTGCGGAGTGTCTGCAAGCAGTGAAGAAGCTGGAGATCGGAGAAGAAACTGACGAGAGAGCCTCAGACGCAGGGGATACGCTGATTTTTACCTTTGCAGATGGAAGCGTCTGGAGACTGGAATTCGAAGCGGGGAATCTTCGGCGAAATGAAAGGTATTATAAGACAGAAGGCTGGAACGGAATAAGACTGCTTTTGAAGAACGAACTGGAAGGGGAGGGAATGTTATGAGATATGCGAAGAGACTTTTGGCAGTGCTTTTGGCAGGAGTTTTGCTGAGCAGCTGCGGCGGAAAGACGAAGGAGGAACAAGCTCTGGCGGATACGGACGCTCCCAAGGCGGGGCAGGAGACTTTGGCAGCAGGAGCGGCATCAGAACAGTCTGTCGAGGAAAGCTGGACGGTAGAGCCGCTGGCGTCTGCACAGGCTCTGGTGCCCTATAGCTGTACGGAATTCAGCATGGATATTCCAGAAGGCTGGACCGTGCGATCTTCCGCCATGTATACCGGTATGTTTCACGCGATTCATGTTTTTGATCCGGAGAAGCCGGCGAATCAAATCTTCTTTATGCTGAAAATGGAGCCGATGTTTCCGGATGAGAATACCCGGGCAATGATGGCGCTTTCCAGTGACTTGTTTGGAAAATGCCCCATTCTTACGAATGTATCGACACAGGGAGTCTTTGAAATATTCCCACAGTTTGCAGACGCAATGAATGCAACAGCTGATTACGCGGATATTCAGACACCATACATTGCAGATTTTTCTGTAACAGAGAGTTTTGAAAGCACCCAGGGAATGAGCAGCGTCTCCATTTCTCCGGCCATTCTCCGGGCGGATTTCACCCAGGACGGAACGGCGGGAGAGGGGATGTTCACAGCGGACGTGGTACCCTTCGCCATGGGCACGGGAATGGGGTATTATTCCGTCTATAATCTGACGGTACTCAGCGCGGAAAAGGGTACTTTTCAGGACTGGCAGCCCACCTTAAGCAAGAGCCTGAGCAGTCTGGACTACACCCGGGAATTCCAGAGCTTTGCTATGTCTCAGAGTAATCAGGCGGCGGATACTTCCCAGTCTCTCAGTCAGTCAGCCAGCGAAATGTCCGACAGCATCATGTCCTCCTGGGAAAACCGCAATAAGAGCCAGGATATTATGAGCCAGAAGCAGAGCGATGCCACCCTGGGTTATGAGCGTATTGTGGATACGGAAACCGGGGAGATCTACAAGATTGACAATGGCTTCACCGACTGGTATAGTGGCTCCCGCTATAAAGCTATCAGCGACGACCAGTATACCGATTCCGTGGAAGCGGTCATTCATTGGAAATAAAACGTGTATGGAATAAGGGCTTCCGGAGCTTTGCTTCCGGGAGCCCTTATTTTGGGGTTTAGATATTTCCATTTTTCATGCCTTCCTCAAGAACACAGAGCAGAATAACAGCGACGAAGATGGCGGTAATAATATTCCCTGGCACTGGCATGAGGAGGTAGAATTTGTCTATGTCCGGGAGGGTAGTATGCGTCTGTTGACAGCAGGTCAGGAGCGGAGCTTTGAAAAGGGAGAGGGATTTTTCATCAATACCAATATTCTTTGCAGTATGGAAAATCAGGATCATTGTCAGATCGATTCCCACCTGCTGAACAGCACGTTCCTGGCCGGGCATTTTAAGAGCATTTTCGAAACAAAATATCTGGAACCGGTGCTGCAGAATAAAAAGCTGGATATTCTGGAATTGCGGGGGACGAATGAGAATCAGCAGAAAATATTAGCAAAGCTGCGGGCGGCTGCCAGGCTCCAGAATGAGCCGGATACAGAATTTCAGACCAGAAATCTGTTTTCGGAAATCTGGCTTTTGTTGGGAAAGGAGATTGCGCTTTTCAATTATGGAGAAAGGCCGGTTCAGACCATCCGTCAGGAGCGTCTGGTGCAGATGCCGGCCTTTATACACCATCATTATCCGAAAAAGCTGAGCCTGGAGGATATTGCCATGGCGACCGGCTTCTCCAGCGCAGCCTATTACGGAAAGGTTTTTCGGGAAGCCTGCAAAATGACGCCGGGGGCTTATCGGAAAGAAAGCAGAAGAGAACGGTAAATCATGCCTGCTTTTCGGCTCCCGTCACAGATAAAAATACCGTCAGAATAATAAAACAGAATCCGCTAAGCTCCGGCAGGGAAAAGCGAGTTCCCAGAAACAGAGCGGAAAGTGCCGTGGCGGAGGCAGGTTCCAGACAGCCGATGAGGGTTGCCTTTACGGGGCCGATGAGCTTGACGCCCTCCAGAAAAATGGAGAAGCCAAGGGCTGTTCCGATGAGGAGAATGGATGCCACAAGGAGCCAGGCCGTAGCGTCCAGGCCGGAGGGAAGCTGCCAGGCTTTTATGGCCAGAAAAAGTGTCAGGCCGCCGATGAGCATTCCCCAGCCGGTAACCATGAGATTTCCCCAGACGGCCACAACAGGCCGTGATAAAAGGGTGTAGGTAATAACGCCTATTGCGGCCAGAAGGCCGAAGATCAGGCCCGCCCCTGAGAGATTCATGTTGGCAGGATTGCCCCCGGCAGCGATGAGAAAAGTGCCGACCAATGCCAGAAAAACGGCAAGCAGCTGGCGACTTCCCATTCTCTTCCGATTCCGGATTGCTATGATGACTGCCATCAGAATCACGTTAAGACTCTGAAGCACTGTGGCCGTGGCGGAGTTGGAATACTGGATAGCGCAGAGAAAGGTGTACTGGCACATCAGAAGTCCCAGCAGGGCAAAGGCCAGAAGCTGTATCACATCTTTGGGTTTCGTCCAGATACGGAAAACATTGGCTTTATCTTTTGGAAGGGTAATCAGAAGCAGAAGAACACCGGAGCAGACCATGCGGACAGCAGTCAGCCAGGGAGCCTCCAGCTGATAATGCATAAAAAGTGACTGGCTGCAGACGCCGGAGATTCCCCAGCTTAAGCTTCCCAGGGCTGCGTACAGGAACCCCTTTGTGTGGTTGGAATGATTCATTTGCAGTAACTCCTTTTTGGATTGATAGTGATATTATATTGCGGCAAAGAAATTCTTTATAGACTTATATTCGCGTAAATTTATAAAAATATTGCGCTTATAAAGAGTGTGTGCTATGCTTGCAGCAGGAGGATGCCATGAGAGCGAAAGAGATCAACCTGGATTCTGGGAAGCAGGAAATTATGAAAAATATCCCCGGATTTCCCGTATCCTGTCATTTCAGCCGCTTTAGCTCAGATACCTATGACTTGATTGACTGGCACTGGCATGTGGATTTCCAGCTGTGTCTGACTGTACAGGGGACGGTTCTGTGGAGTACCGAATCCTGTCGGAGCACAGTCCCGGAAGGAGAAGCGGTTTTTATCAATTCCCAGAGAACGCACAGGGCAGGAGCGCAGGGAGAAGAAGCGGCTTTCTTCTGCGTAAATTTCCCGCCGGATTTGATCTGCCCGGTCCGGGAGGGAAGCCTGTATGAAAACAGCGTGCTTCCGGTGCTGCAAAGTCCGGCCCTGAACCGGAAAGTGATAGATCGCCATACAGTACAGGGAAAAGAGATTCTGGCTCTTCTTACGGAAATGGCCGGAAGCTTTGAGGCAAAGGAAGAAGGTTATGGGCTTGAACTCATGGGAAATGTTTTTAAAATCTGGAAACGGATGCGGGCACTTTTAGAGGAGGAGCTGCTTTGCCAGCCACAGAGGGCGGATATCCGGTTTCAGAGAATGCTCGGTTATCTGCAGAAGCATTATGCAGCGGAAATCGGTCTCGATGATGTGGCGGATCAGATTGGTCTTAGCCGGAGTGAATGCTGCCGGTATTTTAAGAAGCAGTCGGGACAGACCATTTCCGATTATCTGCTACGGTACCGGATTCATAAAAGTATGTATCTACTGGAAGAAACGGACAGTACCATTGCCCGGGTAGCGCAAAGCTGCGGCTTTTCCAGCCAGAGCTATTATACCCGAAGATTCCGGGAGCTGACGGGAATGACGCCGAAGCAGTATCGGCAGAAAGAGAATAAGGAAAGACAGGAGACAAAAGACCATGAATGTTACCGTATATCTGGGGGCAAATGAAGGAAATGATCCGGCTTTAAAAACGGCTGTACAGGAGCTGGGAAGTTGGATTGGAAAAAGCGGCAATACGTTGGTATATGGCGGTTCCAAAACCGGCCTGATGGGCGAGCTGGCAGACAGTACGCTTGCAGCAGGCGGAAGGGTAATCGGAATTGAAGCCCAGTGCTTTGTGGACGAGGACGTGCAGCATGAAGGCCTGACGGAGCTTCATGTGACGCCCACCATGGCGGAGCGGAAGGCGAAAATGATAGAGCTTGGGGATGCCTTTCTCGCCGTTCCGGGCGGCACAGGCACCCTGGAGGAGATTGCGGAGGTCATGTCAAAGGTGTCTCTGAAGCAGCTTGACGCGCCCTGTATTCTCTACAACCTGAACGGGTACTACGACAGCCTGAAGGCGCTTCTGGAACATATGATTGCAAAGGGGCTTTCTTCCGGAGAACGGCAGCAGGGCATTTATTTTGCGGGGAATCTGTCAGAGATTCAAGAACTTCCCTGGGAAAGATGGGGTATGTCTGCGGCGGCGCACAGGCTGTGATTGAGGCGCTAATGGAAGTGGTTGGTGATTCCGGAACAACTGGCCGGCTTATGACAAGAATCTGACCCTGACCAATACGATGGGTGCTGTTGCGGAAATGCTCCGGCAGGTGCCCGGCAGTGTCCGGAGCGACCACCCGGCTCGGTCTGTGTGCGCGTGGGGCAGATATGCGGAATATCCGGGCAAGCATACCTGTGTGGAACACAGCGCAGTGTCAGAAGAGGGGAAAAGAGTCTGGAAAGCCTACGAAACCCTGTTTGTGGATGGCAATGATTTTGAAAAAATCGGAGAGGATTTTGAGAAAGCGTATGCGGTTCCTGGGGTCCGGATTGGAAATGCCCTTGTCAGGCTGATGTATCAGAGAGAGCTTGTGGATTTTGCGGTGAAATGGATGGAGAAAAACAGGGCGTGAAAACGTGTATCAGTCAACTAAGGAGGAGTTGTTTATGGAGGTATATAAGAAAAGCTACACCGGGTTTGTGGTCTGGCTCATTGGATTCTGCGTGGTTGTGGTGGGCGCGTGCTTTCTGCCAAATCTTGGCACACAGCTTACGCTGGCTGTCATAGATAATGCGTCGACCATCGGCATTTTTATCCTGACCCTTATGATTTATCAGACAGAGTCTGTCTATTGGTACAATGGCACCAGTTATGAGGACGCCAAAGCCGTAGGCAGCGAGAGGAGAAAAGCGTTCGCTCTGGCACATATGAAGCGGTTCGGATACCTTGCGCTGATATTTCTGGCGTATAGCGTGGTGTCACTTATGGTTGGAATTCCTTATGGATTTGACGTGGCGATTGCCTGTGCAGGAATTCTGATTGTGGCGCTCAGCACGATAAAATTGAAATTATAAAACAGGTCAGGGCATAACAAAAAATGGGAGTGAAACTCAGAAAAACAGAGTTCACTCCCATTTTTTGTTAGCTTCGTACTTCCTGCTTTAATTCCTGATAGGTTTTTACAATGATGACAGCCGAGATGAGAAAGGTCAGGATATCTGAAACCGGCATGGAATACAGCACACCGTCCAGACCGAAAAATACCGGCAGCAACAGGGCAAAGCCTACGCCGAATACCACCTCCCGGAACATGGACAGCAGCGTGGACGCCAGCGCCTTGCCTGTCGCCTGCAGGAAAATGAAGCAGGCTTTGTTGATACATGCCAGAATCATCATGCAGAGATAGGTACGGAAGGCCTTGATGGCAAAATCCGTGTAGTAGCTGCTTTCATTGGCTGCGCCGAAAATGTCGATAAGCTGCCGGGGAAATCCCTCAGCCAGTACAAGTGCCACCGCGCCCACCAGCGTCTCAGCAATCAGCAGTCTGGTAAACAGCTCCCGTACACGCAGCTTCTTTCCTGCGCCCATGTTGTAACCGACGATGGGGATACAGCCTGCGGCCATACCGACTACAATGGAGATAACGATCTGGAAGAATTTCATGACAATGCCCACTACGGCCATGGGAATCTGGACATACTGCTCCTGTCCGAACACAGCGTCCAGTGAGCCGTATTTTCGCAGCATATTGTTGATGGCAGCCATTGCTGCCACGAGACTGATCTGGGAAAGAAAACTGGTAATGCCAAGGGTCAGCATGCGTCTGCAAATATTGCCCTGCAGGGAATAGTCGCCGGATGCAGGACGGATAATTTTCATATGTAAGAGATACCAGACGGCGAGAACTGCGGTTGCTACCTGACCAATCACCGTTGCCACGGCTGCGCCCATCATACCCCATTTACAGCCAAAGATGAAAATAGGATCCAGTATGATATTGATAGCGGCGCCCGCCAGGGTGGAGACCATGGCAAATTTCGGGCTTCCATCTGCGCGGATAATAGGATTCATGGCCTGACCGAACATATAGAACGGAACGCCCAGGCTGATATAAAAGAAATACTCCCGGGAGTGATGGAAGGTTTCCTTATTGACAGTACCGCCAAACATGGCGATAATGCTGTCCGCAAAAATGAGGTATATGGCCGTCAAAGCAAGACTGCTGACAAGGATCAATACTACTGCATTGCCAACGCTGCGTTTTGCCCTGGCGGTTTCATTTCTGCCCAGTGCCATACTGACGAAGGCGCAGCAGCCGTCTCCGATCATGACGGCGATGGCAAGGGCAACCACGGTCAGCGGGAAAACCACGGTGTTGGCTGCATTGCCGTAAGAGCCCAGATAGCAGGCATTGGCAATAAAGATCTGATCGACGATGTTGTAGAGCGCGCCAACCAGCAGTGAGATGATACAGGGAATGGCATACTGCCGCATGAGCCTGTCGATATGCTCTGTTCCTAAAAACTGATTTCCGGTATTCATAATAATCTCCTTTTTTTTGATAAAAATAGAATTCTGCAAAGCAGGATTCTCCGCCTGCGGCGGGTCGCATTGGCGACAGGATTCCATCGGAATTTTTCCTGTTACATAAAAAATGCGTAAGCCCTGAGAATCTGGACTTACGCATTTCTGCTACTCGATGCAGGTTTTTCCTGCTGTTGAATTATTATAACAGAGGAAAATGAAAATTTCAAATGCTTTTTGCATGGAGCATTCTAGTGAGCATTCTAGGAAAAGAGGGGAATGGAAACGAAACATATAATACCTATTGACAAAGTGGGAATATAAGTATAAGATAAAACTCAACATATCAGAAAGAACGGAGTGGAATGGACATGAGCGATATTTCAAGAGAAGAAGCCTTTGCGTTACTGAAAAAATATAATCAGGATCCCTTTCATATTCAGCATGCGCTGACGGTGGAGGCTGTGATGAAATGGTATGCAAGGGAGCTGGGCTATGGAGCGGAGGAGACCTACTGGGGAATCGTCGGTCTGCTGCATGATATTGATTTCGAACTCTATCCGGCAGAGCATTGCCTGAAGGCGCCGGAGCTTTTAAGGGAAGGCGGCGTATCGGAGGACATGATTCACGCGGTAGTTTCCCATGGCTACGGAATTACGGTGGAGTGCGGCGTGACACTGGATGTGGAGCCGGTACATGAGATGGAAAAGGTATTGTTTGCCGCGGACGAGCTTACAGGCTTAATCTGGGCGGCGGCACTGATGAGACCCTCGAAAAGCACCAGGGATATGGAACTGAAATCACTGAAGAAGAAATACAAGAGCAAGGGCTTCGCGGCAGGCTGCTCCCGGGAGGTTATCGAGCGGGGAGCGGAACAGTTGGGCTGGCCTCTTGAAAAGCTGCTGACCATGACACTGCAGGCGATGGCGGACAGTGAAGAGGAGATTCAGAAACAAATGTTTTCCTGTTGACAGAGGAAGCAGGCCTGTGTTAGAATTTGGGAAGTGTAAAAAAGAGCGTTGGCGTATTATATTTTTGGATATAATACGCACAGCGCTCTTTTTTCTGTTTATGAGCAGGAGGAATGCCATATGAAAAAGAAAACCTTATATCAACGTGCCGGGGAGCTGACCATTCAGGTCTTGTGGGAGCTGATGGGCAGTATACTGATTGCCATAGGAATTTACAATTTTGCGGTGCAGGCCAGATTTCCCATGACCGGGTTCTCGGGAATTGCATTGATTCTGTACCGGCTCTTTCAGGTTCCCATCGGCCTTTCTACGATTGTATTGAATATTCCGGTGGCAATCCTTTGCTATCGTCTTTTGGGAAAAAAGTTTTTTGTAAGCTCCGTCCGCTGTATGGTGCTTTCCTCCCTAATCATCGACTATGTGGCGCCGTTATTCCCTGTCTATCAGGGAAGCCGCTTGCTGGCCGCTTTGTGTACGGGAGTGATCAGCGGAACCGGATACGCGCTCATTTACACCCGGAATTCCTCAACGGGAGGCTCTGATTTTATTATCATGGCGGTGAAGGCAGTAAAGCCCTATCTTTCCCTCGGAAATATTGCGTTCTGGTCTGATGTGGGAATCATACTGGCCGGCGGCTATCTGTTCCGGGACATGGACGGAATCATCTATGGAATGATTGTAAATTATCTGTTTGCGGTAATGGTAGATAAGGTCATGTACGGAATGAACGCGGGAAAGGTGGCGTTTATCGTGACGGAGCAGGGAAGAAAAATCTGTCAGGTGATCGACGACTGCTGCCAGAGGGGGAGCACGATCCTGAGCGCCAGCGGCGGGTACAAAGGCGAGAAAAAGCAGGTGGTGATGTGCGCCTGCAGCAGCAAAGAAATGTATCAGGTGCGTAAGAATGTAAAGGAAGCAGATCCCCGGTCCTTCTTTGTGGTGATGGAATCCCATGAGGTTCACGGGGAAGGCTTCCGGATGGTGCAAATCGGGGAAACAGAACAAAATCATTTCCAATAAATGGCTTTTCTCCATCTTTACAGATAGAAAAAATAGGTGTAACATAAAAACAGTTTTACATTTCTACGAAAAGGCGGAGAACATACATGGATTATTCATTCAACACAAAATGCGTACAGGCCGGTTATACACCGGGAAACGGAGAACCGAGACAGATTCCGATTATCCAGTCCACCACATTTAAGTATAATACCAGCGAAGATATGGGAAAGCTGTTTGATCTGGAGGCAGAGGGCTATTTTTATTCCCGTCTGCAGAACCCCACCAATGATTATGTGGCGGCAAAGATCACAGCGCTGGAGGGAGGAGCCGCAGGCATGCTGACCTCCTCCGGGCAGGCCGCAAATTTCTTTGCCCTGTTTAATATCTGCGAAGCAGGCAGCCACATTGTGGCTTCTTCCAGCATTTACGGCGGAACCTATAACCTGATTTCTGTAACTATGAAGAAAATGGGCGTAGATGTAACCTTCGTGGATCCGGACTGTGCCGAGGAGGAGCTGAACGCGGCATTTCAGGAGAACACGAAAGCCGTATTCGGGGAATCTATCGCCAATCCGGCGCTGACGGTGCTGGACATCGAGAAGTTCGCAAAGGCGGCCCATGCCCACGGCGTGCCTCTGATTGTGGATAATACCTTTCCTACCCCGGTAAATCTGCGGCCGATTGAATGGGGAGCAGACATTGTGACCCATTCCACCACCAAATATATGGACGGACACGGAGCAGCTCTGGGCGGAGCGATTATTGACGGCGGCAAGTTCGACTGGATGGCCCACAAGGACAAGTTTCCGGGACTCTGTACGCCGGACGAGTCTTATCACGGAATTACGTATGCGGAAAAATTTGGAAAAGATGGCGCGTTTATTACAAAGTGTACCTCTCAGCTGATGCGGGATCTGGGCTGTATGCAGTCTCCCCAGAGCGCTTTTATCCTGAATCTGGGACTGGAATCTCTGCACGTGCGGATGCCCCGTCATGTGGAGAACGGACAGGCAGTTGCGGAATTTCTGGAGCAGCATGAAAAAGTTGCGTTTGTGAATTATCCGACCCTGCCCTCCAATCCGTATTATGGACTGGCGCAGAAATATCTGCCGAAGGGCGGCTGCGGCGTAGTTTCCTTTGAACTGAAGGGCGGAAGGGAAGCAGCGGAAAAGTTCATGAAAAACCTGAAGCTGGCGGCCATTGAGACCCATGTGGCCGACGCGCGGACCTGCTGCCTGAATCCGGCCAGCTCCACCCACCGCCAGATGAACGACGAGCAGCTTGCCGCGGCAGGAATCCCGGCGGGACTGATTCGGATTTCCTGCGGCCTGGAGGATAAAGCGGATCTGATCGCGGATATCGCGCAGGCTCTGGACGCTATCTGAATGGAAGAAAGATGAAAATGAGAACCGATCCTCCGGGAAAAAGAGGATTGGTTCTTATTTTTTTCTTGTATTTTCATAGTTGTGTGTTATAATACTTCAAAAATGAATTATTCAAAAATGAACTACTAAAAAGAAAGGAAAGAAGCTATGGTTATGGAAATTGAATTTCCCAGAAAGCTTCAACTGGCTTACCATGCCGTGTGCAGGCCCTTATGTAAAAGGCTTGACCTGCCGCAGACCGCCTTTGATATTCTGATGTTTTTCGGCAATAATCCGGAATACAGGACGGCGCGGGACGTGGTGGAGATCCGGAACATCAAGGCAAACCTGGTATCGGTCAATGTGGAGCGGCTGGTGCAGGAGGGGTATCTGGAACGGCATTCCGTAGCCGGGGATCGGCGGAAAATGGAGCTGCTCTGTACAGAAAAGGCAAAGCCTGTCATTCTGGAAGGCCGCGCGGTGCAGCAGGATTTTAGGGAAAAGCTGCTGGACGGACTGGAGGAAGAAACGCAGAAAATTTTCCGGAGGGCTCTGAAGGACATGGAACACAACATAGAAGAGATTTTGAAGGGAGCACAATAACATGAAACTCTTAATCACACTACTGGTTACATTTTTTGCCGGCATGGGAGCAGGCCTCGGAACCGGCTTTGCCGGCATGAGCGCAGCGGCGGTGATCAGTCCCATGCTGATCACCTTTCTGGGTATGGACCCCTACATGGCGGTGGGTATCGCCTTATCCTCGGACGTGCTGGCCAGCGCAGTTTCCGCTTACACCTACAAGAAGAACGGAAACCTGGATGTGAAAAACGGCCTGATTATGATGGCTACCGTGCTGGCCTTTACGGTGGTGGGAAGCTATCTGTCCAGTCTGGTTCCCTCCACGACGATGGGAAGTTTTTCCGTATTCATGACTTTTTTACTGGGTATTAAATTCATTGTACGGCCTGTAATGACTACAAAAGAGGCCATGCAGGGGGTATCGCCAAGGAAGCGCGCGGTGCAGTCCGTGATTTGCGGAATTCTGATTGGGTTTATCTGCGGCTTTGTCGGAGCAGGCGGCGGTATGATGATGCTTCTGATTCTGACCTCTGTATTGGGCTACGAGCTGAAGACAGCTGTGGGAACCAGCGTGTTTATCATGGCTTTTACAGCCTTTACAGGGGCAGCCTCCCATTTCGCCATCGGCGGCACGCCGGACTGGACAGTCTTTACGCTCTGTGTGCTCTTCACGCTGCTCTGGGCGCGGATTGCCGCGGTATTTGCCAACAGGGCTACGCCGAAGACCCTGAACCGGGCAACCGGCGTAATCCTGGTAATTCTGGGGATTGTGGTGATGGCGTTTTCTATGTTATCCTAAAAGCAGAATATGAGTTACCGGCGAGTAAGCTGAAATTATGGAAAAGATATCCGGAAAAAGGAAAGAGGAGAAACGAGCATGCTCATAAGAACAGCGACGATGAAAGATCTGGAAGCGGTAGCCGCCGTGGAAGCCGAGTGCTTTCCGCCTGCGGAAGCAGCTACAAAGGAAGCCTTTGCAAAACGCCTGGAATATTATGGAAATCATTTCTGGCTGATGTATGACGGCGACAAACTGATTTCTTTTGTGGACGGTTTTGTAACAGACGAGGCCGATCTGACAGATGAAATGTATGAAAAAGCAGAGCTTCACAATGAACACGGAGCCTGGCAGATGATTTTTGGCGTCAATACGGTTCCGTCCTACCGGAAGAGAGGCTGCGCGGGCGAGCTGATCAAACGGGCCATTGCGGACGCAAAAGCCCAGGGACGGAAAGGGCTGGTGCTGACCTGCAAGGACAGGCTGGTTCCCTATTACGCGAAATTCGGTTTTGTGAATGAAGGCGTGTCGGAGTCCGTTCATGGAAACGCGGTCTGGAATCAGATGCGCCTGACCTTTTAAAATCGATATAAAACCAGATTTTATCAGGAAAGCAAACAACTCCCAGTGTAATGCAGCGAAGATTCCGCATAATAACTCCTGTAACAACCAATCACGAACCGCAGACAAATGGAATTTCGATAAAAGATTCCCGTCTGCAGTAAGGAGGAGTTTCTTATGGCAAACAAATCTTCAAATACCGCAGCAGTACCGGAGGCAAAGGGCGCTCTTGATAAGTTTAAGTATGAGGTGGCAAGCGAGCTGGGCGTACCGCTGAGCGACGGCTACAACGGCAACCTGACTTCCAAGCAGAACGGATCGGTAGGAGGCTATATGGTCAAGAAGATGATTGAGGAACAGGAAAAGCAGATGGCCGGTAAATAAGAAAAAGAAACCTGACAGGCAGGGAACTCCGCAGCTTTGGATTATTCCGAAGCTGCGGTTCTTTTGATTAAGTTTACGCAGGACGCAGGATTCTATTTTTAGAAATGGCTGACAAGCTTTCCGTTAGATGATATAATATACGAATATAAGTTCGGTGTGAAGATGGAGGAAAAATATATGGTAATTTATGTGATTCGTCATGGTGAGACGGACTGGAATACAAAGCACTGGCTGCAGGGAACAACGGATATTCCGCTGAATCAGAACGGCATTGAGGTGGCAGAGATCACTTCCGAAGCATTAAAAGAGGTTCCCTTTGACGTGATTTTTTCAAGTCCCCTGAAGCGGGCCTATCAGACGGCGGAGATTATGCGCGGAGAACGTAAGATTCCGATTATCGTGGATCAGCGTCTGAAGGAGATTTGCTTTGGAGCGTATGAGGGGCTGTGCTGTACCGGTCCGGAGTATAACATTCCGGATCCGGATTTTCCGAATTTCTTCCGGGATCCGGCCCATTATAATCCGCCGGAGGGAGGAGATTCGATCGCGGAGCTCTGCGTGCGGGGTACAGATTTTCTGACCTGGCTTATCGATCAGCCGGAATATCAGGAGAAGACGGTTCTGGTGTCCGGTCATGGGGCGATGGTGAAAGCGCTTTTGTCCAGCCTTCTGATTACGGATTTAAAGGATTTCTGGAAGGGAGGCGTACATAAGAACTGCGCGGTGTCCATCATCGATGTGAAGGACGGAAAGGCTTCGGTCCGTCAGGAAAATGTAATCTATTATGATAAAAACAGGAGTATCAATTATTTCGAATAAGAAGAACGGTAGATTTCTATAGACAGCCGGGAGGGATTACGCATATAATAATTACAAAATGGTTAGTTTAGGCTAATCCAAAAAAAGGAGAACAATTTATGACAGCAGAAGTGATACGCGGAATTCTGATTCCCTTTGTGGGCACCTCCCTTGGAGCGGCCATGGTCTTATTTATGAAAAATTCCTTGAATGAACAGGTAAACCGGGCGTTACTTGGCTTTGCAGCAGGCGTTATGGTAGCGGCTTCTATCTGGAGCCTTCTGATTCCCGCCATGGAGCAGTCGGCCCGGAAGGGAAGCTGGGCTTTTGTCCCGGCTGTGGCGGGCTTTTGGGCAGGGATTCTATTTCTGCTTCTTCTGGATCATCTGATTCCGCACCTTCATCAGAACAGCGAGGAAGCAGAGGGACCGAAAAGCCGCCTGAAGCGGACTACGATGCTGGTTCTGGCAGTGACGCTTCACAATATCCCGGAAGGAATGGCGGTCGGCGTGGTATATGCAGGTCTGATTTCCAGGAATACCTATATTACCGTTACGGGAGCCCTGGCTCTGTCGATCGGAATCGCCATTCAGAACTTTCCCGAGGGTGCCATCATCTCCCTGCCCTTACAGGCTGAGGGTACCGGAAAGGGAAAGGCCTTTCTGTATGGAGTGCTTTCCGGCGTGGTAGAGCCTGTAGGAGCCTTTCTGACCATTCTGGCTGCCACCCTGGTTCTTCCGGCCCTGCCCTATCTCTTAAGCTTTGCGGCGGGCGCCATGCTGTATGTGGTGATTGAAGAACTGATTCCGGAAATGTCCGCCGGAAAACATTCCGATATCGGAACCCTCTTTTTCGCGGCGGGCTTTACCCTGATGATGGCCCTGGACGTGGCGCTCGGCTGACAGAAATCCAAACAAACAGTTGCAGGAATCCGGTAAAAAAGGTAATATGATAAAGTACGGGGTTGTCGAAAAAAGACGCCCGGAAAAAACGATAGGATTTTTACAGGAGAACGAACATGAATTTAAACAGTGAAGTCTGGGCGGCAGCTCCGGAGACGGAGCCGGAGCGCCAGTATTATTTTATAGAGGTATGCAAAAAGCAGGTGGCAGAGGAAAGCGCCCGTCTGGGGCGGCCGCTGACCTTTTGCGTTACCACCTTCGGGTGTCAGATGAATGCAAGGGATTCTGAGAAGCTGACGGGAATTCTGGAACAGATCGGTTATCAGCCCACAGAGGAGGAACTGGCAGATTTTGTCATTTACAATACCTGTACAGTCCGGGAGAATGCCAATCTGAAGGTTTATGGACATCTGGGACTTTTGAAGCACCGGAAGAAAGAGAATCCCCATATGAAGATTGCTCTTTGCGGCTGCATGATGCAGGAGCCGGAGGTGGTAGAGAAGCTGAAAAAGAGCTACCGCTTCGTGGATCTGATTTTCGGTACCCACAATATCTTTAAATTCGCGGAGCTTCTGGCGGAAAGCATGGAAAACGGACAGATGATCGTGGATATCTGGAAGGATACCCAGAAGATCGTGGAGGATCTTCCGATAGAGCGGAAATACGCGTTTAAATCCGGCGTCAATATCATGTTCGGCTGCAACAATTTCTGCAGCTACTGCATTGTACCCTATGTGCGGGGACGGGAGCGGAGCCGGAAGCCGGAGGATATTATCCGGGAGATCGAAAAGCTGGCGGCAGACGGCGTAACCGAGGTTATGCTGCTGGGGCAGAATGTCAACTCCTATGGAAAGAATCTGGAAACGCCCATGACCTTCGCGGAGCTTCTGAAAGAGGTGGAAAAGGTGGAGGGGATCCGGCGGATTCGCTTCATGACCTCCCACCCGAAGGATCTCTCCGACGAGCTGATTCAGGTTATGAAAGATTCCGGGAAAATCTGCAGACATCTGCACCTGCCCCTGCAGTCCGGAAGCAGCCGGATTCTGAAGGCCATGAACCGCAGATACGATAAGGAGCAGTATCTGGCCCTGGCAGAAAAGATCCGCCGGGAGATTCCGGATATTTCCCTGACCACAGATATTATTGTGGGATTTCCGGGCGAAACCGACGAGGATTTTGAGGAAACCATGGACGTGGTACGCCGCGTACATTATGACAATGCCTATACCTTTATCTATTCCAAGCGTACCGGAACTCCGGCTGCCGCCATGGAAAATCAGGTGCCGGAGGCTAATACGAAGAAGCGCTTTGACCGGCTCCTTGCGCTGGTACAGAGCTGCGCAAGGGAGCAGACGGCGCAATATACCGGAACGGTGCAGGAGGTTCTGATTGAAGAAGTCAACGACCACAAGCCCGGTTATGTGACAGGCCGAATGAGCAATAACCTGCTGGTTCATTTTCCGGGGGAAGCGTCTCAGATTGGCCAGTACGTGAAGGTCAGCCTGGATGAATGCAAGGGCTTTTATTTCATGGGAACCGTTGTTTAAAGGAGAAACTCTATGGAGAACAGACGCTGCTGTCTCAGACATATGTATCTTTCCGTAAAAACCCAGGAGGATAAATCCTTTGGGGGCAGCCAGAACTGGTCCGCAAGCCTTCTGATGCGAAAATACGGCTGCGGCGTGGTAGCTCTGGGCGATGTGCTGATCTATCTGGGAATTCACCGGCTGTCCTGCAATACGGATCTGCTGTATGGAATCCTGCGGGAGGACGGCTGCCTTTCCTATCCACGCTATGAGCGCTATCTGCGAAAAATTAACAGGCGGTATCTGGGAATTCTTCCGGGGCTTGGGGTGCTGAATTTTCAGATTCCGCAGTCTATGAACCGTTATTTCCGTCAATACCGGATTCCGCTCAGGGCCAGATGGTGCTTGAGCCAGGGCAAAATGCTGGAGCGGATCCAGGACAGCCTGTCCCGGGATTATCCGGTGATTCTGGCGATCGGACAGAATATTCCATTTTGGAGAAAAAAGAAGCTTAGTCTTTACCGGCAGGAAAACGGTGTCTATCTGCCTGCCACAGAGACAAAAGCCCATTATGTAGTCGTTACCGGTATGGAAGACGGGTATCTTCAGATTTCCTCCTGGGGACGGGAATATTTTATCTCCTGGCGGGAGTATCTGGATTACGCAAGAAAATACAGCAGCTTCTGGGTCAGCAATATCTGTCTGATTCAGGAAAAAAAGAGGAAGAATCATGAATAATTATTTTGCCATGATGTCCCGGATGAAATACATCGACCGCTGGGCGCTGATGCGCAATACCCGGGCGGAAAACTTAAGCGAGCACAGCCTGGAGGTGTCCATGATTGCCCACGCGCTGGCTGTCATCGGCAACACCTATTTCGGAAAAGAGCTGAACGCGGAGCGGGCGGCCGTCTTGGGAATGTATCATGACGCCACAGAGATTATCACCGGCGATATGCCGACGCCTGTGAAATATTATAATCCGGAAATTCGGCACAGCTATAAGGATATCGAGCATAAGGCGGGACAGTCGCTGCTTGCCATGCTTCCGGAAGAAATGCGGGCTTCCTACGAAGGGCTTTTTGAAAAGCAGGAGGAGGACGCCTATCTCTGGCGGCTTGTGAAGGCTGCCGATAAGCTGTCGGCCTATATTAAATGCATAGAGGAAGAAGGAACCGGCAACCGGGAATTTGTACGTGCCAGAGAGACAACGCGGGAGCAGCTCCACGGTCTCGGTCTGGAGGAGGCCGAGTGGTTCTTCCGGCATTTTATGGACGCTTACGGAAAAAATCTGGACGAACTGACGGGGGAAGAAGCATGAGTGACAACAGAGAAAAAAAGAAGACAAAGGGCTGGGTGATTGCCTGCAGTATCCTGGGCGCGGTGCTTCTGCTTGGCGCGCTGATAGCCGTAGTGATTCATACGAACCTGATGATTTTCCATGCGGCCCAGAACTCCACAAACAGCGGGGAGGATCACGATGATTATGAGGATTATTATGACGACTACGGAGATTATGAGCCGGACGAAGAGGACTCCTATTATAAAGAGATCGTAGACTGTCTGGATGAGGATCTTTCCTATACCATCGACTGGCTGACCGAATCCCGTTATGCCTCTGAGGACGACGACCATATGGGATATTATGTCAGCTATCCACAGCTTCGGGATAAAGAGGACGAAAAAGATTACGCAGGCATAAACAAAGCGATAGAGCGGTCTGCGCGGCAATACTGTAAATCCTACAGCAGCTATTCCGACGGCATTACCATTACGAGTTACGTAACCTATATGGACGAGGAAAAAATCAGCGTAGTGTTCCAGCACCGCCTTTCAGAAGAAGAAAGTACGCTTCCGAAGCTGACGGCGCTGAATTTCCGGATTCAGACTGGGGAGCAGATAGCGCCCGCGGAAATGACGGACATCGATGAAGAGCTGGTTATGCGTTTCCGGGCACAGGATCAGACCCAGAACGGCGGGGTAGATATGGTGGCGAATAGCAGCGACGAGGAGCTGCTGGCCTATTTATCCGATCCGGAAAAAGCGGTATACTTTTATTCACCGGTGGGACTGGAGGCCGGATTTAACTACGAGAGCGAAGAATACGGAGCAGGCTGGGTCAGCGTTACGCTGAAGGAGCGGGCTCTCTAAGAGGAGAAATGAATGTTACAGATAGGAAGCCATATTTCATCTGCCAAAGGCTATGAGGCCATGGGAAAGCAGGCGCTGAAGCTGGGCGCCAATACCTTTGCGTTCTTTACCCGCAATCCCAGAGGCGGCAGCGCCAAGGCAATCGTGCCGGAGGACGTGGAAAGATTCCGGCAGCTCTGGAGTACAAAGGGCTATGGAAAGATTGTGGCCCATGCGCCCTACACCCTGAACGCCTGTTCGGGCAAGGAAGATACCCGCCGCTTCGCGGGGGAAGCCTTCCGGGACGATCTGAAGCGTATGGAATACACCCCCGGGAATTATTATAATTTCCACCCGGGCAGCCATGTGGGACAGGGCGTGGAAAATGGGATTGCCCGGATCGCGGAAATGCTGAACGCTTCTCTGTATCCGGAAATGACCACCACCGTCTTGCTGGAAACTATGGCGGGAAAAGGCAGTGAGGTGGGAAGCTGCTTTGAGGAGCTCAGAGAAATTCTCGACCGGACAGAGCTTTCCGATAAACTGGGGGTCTGTCTCGACACCTGTCATGTGTGGGACGCCGGTTATGACGTTGTGGGAGATTTGGATGGGGTTCTTGAGGAATTTGATCAAATCATCGGCCTGGAACGTCTGAAGGCGGTACATCTCAATGACAGCCTGAATGGGCGGGGCAGCCATAAGGACCGGCACGCCCGGATCGGGGAAGGCGCTCTTGGCTGGGATGCATTTGCCCGTATCATAAACCATCCGGCCCTGAGGGAGCTTCCGTTTATACTGGAAACGCCCAACGATGACGCAGGCTGGGCAAGGGAGATCGAGGAACTGAAAAAGCTGTATTCCTAAAATTTAAAGTTTTCGAAAGATCATTGTCTTTTTATGTACCAAACGGTATAATAAGGGTAACAAAAATCTGACGTATCATTGAGGGAGATGAGACTATGAGGCTGACTTTTCTGGGCGCGGACCACGAGGTGACGGGAAGCTGTCATATGCTTGAGGCCTGCAAAAAGGTGATACTTGTAGACTGCGGTATGGAGCAGGGACCAGACATCTATGAAAATCAGGAGATTCCGGTGAATCCCGCTGAGATTGATTATGTGCTTCTGACCCATGCGCATATTGATCATTCGGGATTACTGCCGCTCCTTTATAAGAGGGGCTTTAAGGGAACGATTTTTGCCACCTACGCCACCAGTGATCTCTGCGAGGTGATGCTTCGGGACAGTGCGCACATTCAGGAATTCGAGGCTGAATGGCGGAACCGGAAGGCAAAGCGCGCCGGAAAGCCCGAATATGTGCCGCTATATACCATTGCGGATGCGGACGGCGCTTCAAAACTGTTCTGTGGCTGCCCCTACGGGGAACGGATTCATCTGACAGACGGTATCGATATCCGTTTTACAGATGTGGGACATCTGCTGGGCTCAGCCTGTATTGAGGTTTGGCTTCAGGAAAACGGTATCGAGAAGAAGTTGGTATTCTCCGGAGATGTGGGCAACCTGCATCAGCCGATTTTAAAGGATCCGGCTCATGTGAATACGGCAGATTATGTGCTGATTGAATCTACCTATGGAGATCGCAGCCATGGACCCAGGCCGGATTATGTAAAAGAGCTCACACGAATCATTCAGGAGACCTTTGACCGGGGCGGCAATGTGGTGATTCCTTCGTTTGCCGTAGGCCGTACCCAGGAGATGCTGTATTTCCTGCGGGAAATCAAAGCCAAAAAGCTGATTCACGGTCATGATGGCTTTAAGGTCTATGTGGACAGTCCGCTGGCTGTGCAGGCGACCACCATTTTCAATAAAAATATGTATGACTGCTTCGATGAGGAGACGCTTGCGCTGGTGAAAAAGGGAATCAATCCCATCAGTTTTCCCGGCTTAAGCCTTTCCATTACCAGTGATGAATCGAAGCTGATTAACTTTGTCGATGAGCCGAAGGTGATTCTATCAGCCTCTGGTATGTGCGAGGCGGGTCGTATCCGACACCATCTGAAGCACAACCTGTGGAGGCCGGAGAGCACGATTCTCTTTGTGGGCTATCAGGCGGCAGGAACTCTGGGCCGTTCCCTGGTAGAGGGCGTTTCTAACGTAAAGCTTTTTGGAGAGCCGGTAGAGGTAAGGGCTCATATTGAGGTGCTGGCCGGTATCAGCGGCCATGCGGACAAGGAATGCCTGATTAACTGGATGGGCGGTTTCCGTACAAAACCGCAGCGTGTATTCGTAGTACATGGCGAGGATCAGGTCTGCGATACCTTTGCAGCCTGCTTGCATGACGAATACGGCTACACAACCACAGCGCCCTATACGGGGGAAATCTGGGATCTGGCCACAAACAGCCGGATTGCCGAGGGTAACCAGGAACGCATTGTGAAGGAACAGCGCAAGAGCGGTAAGACTGTTTCGACCGTATACGATCGTCTGGTGGAGACCGGCAAGCGTTTGACGCGTCTCATTGAACAGTGCAGGGGCTGGACGAATAAAGATATTGCGAAGCTTGCGGATCAGATACAGGCTCTTTGCGATAAATGGGAAAAATAACGGGGGTACCTAAGATGGACACAAATGACAGAAACGAAATGAGCCCGGCGGAGCGTCGGCGGAAGGCGGCGGCCAGAAAACGGCGTCAGGAGGAACTGAAACGCAGAAAGCGCCGCCGGGCAGTTTTGACAGTTGTCGGAATCCTTGCGGCGGCAGCCGTAATCGGAGTCGTTATCTTCGCAGTTAAGAATTATATGGGAGGTGGCTCAAGCGCGAAGATATCCGCAAAGGGCAGCACCTACGTAATTGCTCTTGATCCGGGACACGGTGGTGAAGACACCGGCATGAGCAGCGCTTCCATTGAAGAAAAAGAAGCCGATCTGAGAATATGCGCCAAGTTGAAGATTATGCTGGAAAGCCAGGGATATCAGGTTGTAATGACCAGGGAAGACGATTCCCGCGTATCCAAGGAAGAACGTGTGGCGGCAGCCAATGCTTCTGACGCGGATCTTCTGGTCAGCGTACACTGCAATTATTCGGAGACCGACGCGGAAGTGAACGGCGTCCGGGTGAATTACAGCGACGGTGATAAGGAGAGCCGTTCTCTGGCGGAAAATATCGACGCAATGCTGGTAAAGGAAACCGGGGCGAAGGATCAGGGCAGCAAGACCTGTGACTTTTCCATCGTAAACGATACGGATATGCCGGCGGTTCTGGTAGAAACCGGATATCTTAGCAACGAAACCGAAGGAAGTAATCTGGCAGACGATGTCTACCAGAACAGCGTGGCCAAGGGAATCGCCAAGGGCGTGCTGATGACGCTGAACCGTTAATGAGATGAAGCGGAGCAGAGAGTATGGAGGATCGTTTTCCTCATATTTTCTGCTCATTTATTTGCAGAAAGGATATTGGATAGATGAATCTGTTTTTGATTGGTTTTATGGGAACCGGGAAAAGCACTATTTCCAGAGAACTGGGCAGGCAGCTGTCGCAGGAGGTGGTGGATATGGACGATCTGATAGCGAAGCGTCAGGGCATGCCAATTTCCGGGATTTTTGAAAAATACGGGGAGGAATATTTCCGGGAGCTGGAAACGGGGCTTCTGGTGGAACTGCAGCAGAAGAACGGCGTCATTGTTTCCTGTGGCGGAGGAACCCCTATGCGGGAATGCAATGTGGCGGAAATGAAGAAAAGCGGCGTTATTGTATTGCTGACAGCGGAGCCGGAGACTATTCTGGCGCGCGTAAAGCACAGCCACGCCCGTCCGCTGCTGGAGAATCATAAGACGGCAGAATATATCGGGGAGCTTTTGGAGAAGCGCCGGGATAAGTATGAGGCGGCAGCGGATCTGACGGTAGCCACAGACGGAAAGAATACAGCGGCCATTTGCAGCGAAATCATGGAAAAGGTAGAAAAATGGGGGAAAACGCAGTATGTTAAAAGACCTGATTGAGAAAAACCGAAGCTACCGGGGATACGACCCATCGGTACGTCTTACCAGAGAAGATCTGCTGGAGCTGGTCGACCTGACACGCTACACGGCATCCAGCGTCAACGAACAGCCCCTGCGCTATTATATTGCCTGGGAAAGGGATGAGGTAGAGAAAATTCTGCCGCTTACCATGTGGGTGAAAGCTCTGAAAGAAATGAAGCTCCCCCATCCGGGTAAGGAGCCTGCTGCCTTTATTATCATTTGTCAGGATATGAACATCAGTTCCAACACTACCCGGTTTCAACGGGATGTGGGCGTGGTGGCACAGACGATGTTGTTGGCCGCAGTGGAAAAAGGCTTCGGCGGCTGCATGATTGGAAGCTTCTATAAGCCTCAGCTGAAGGAACTGCTGAATCTGCCGGAGGGGGTGGAGCCGAACCTGATTGTGGCTCTCGGCAAGCCTGTGGAAAAAGTAGTATTGATTGATGTGGGAGAAGATGGAAGTACAGAATATTACCGAGACGCAGAGGACACTCATTATGTTCCTAAGCGGAGTCTGAAAGACCTGGTATTGGAACATAACGATTTAAGAATGAAAAGGAATACAGAAGATGAATGAAATGACACAGAATAACACGATACAGGCGAATCCCCTTGGAACAGAACCGGTGGGACAGCTTCTTCGAAGATTCGCGGTTCCCAGCATTGTAGCCATGCTGGTTAATGCACTTTACAATATGGTTGACCAGATTTTTATCGGCCACAGTATCGGGGAGCTGGGAAACGCAGCGACTAATGTGGCCTTTCCCCTGACCACCAGCTGTACCGCCCTGGCCCTGTTGTTTGGTATCGGAGCGGCCTCCGCTTTTAACCTGTCCATGGGACGGGGCGAGAAGGATAAGGCCCTTTATTATATTGGAAACGCGGCGGTCATGATGTTTGGAAGCGGCATTGTACTGTTTCTGATTGCGGAACTTTTCCTGGATCCCATGCTGATCTTTTTCGGTTCGCCGGATAATGTTCTGGGACTGGCCCGGGAATACGTACGTATTGTAGCCGTTGGATTTCCTTTTCTGATTCTGACCTCCGGCGGAGCCCACCTGGTCCGGGCGGACGGAAGCCCCAATTATTCCATGGCCTGTAACCTGACCGGAGCTCTCATCAATACCATTCTGGATCCGATTCTGATTTTTGGCTTCAAGATGGGAATGACCGGAGCGGCCCTTGCTACGATCACCGGCCAGATAATCTCTGCCTTTCTGGTGTTCCGCTATCTCCGACATTATAAGGCAGGACCCTTTACCAGGGAGCATCTCCGGCCCAGAATGATTTATCTGGGCTACGCCATGACGCTGGGTATGGCCCAGTGCTTTAACCAGCTGGCTATGATGATGGTTCAGATTGTTATGAATAATTCCCTGCGCCATTACGGCGCCCTGTCTGTATACGGAGAGGCAATTCCGCTGGCCTGCTCCGGTATTATCAATAAGGTTAGCTTTATGTTTTTTGCTTTCTGTATCGGAATTGCTCAGGGAATGCAGCCCATTGCCAGCTTCAATTACGGCGCGAGAAATTATGACCGGGTAAAGAAGGTCATTTTCCTGAGCCTGTCTGCAGGACAAATCATCTGTATTACCGCCTTCTGCCTGTTCCAGATTTTCCCATTACAGATCACGGCGCTGTTCGGAAATGGCTCAGATCTGTACTTCTCCTTTGCGGAGCGGTATTTCCGGGTTTACCTGTTCTTTACCTTTATCAATAATCTGCAGCCCATGTCCTCCACCTTCTTTTCTTCGATCGGAAAGCCGAAGAAGGGAACCTTTCTGTCTCTGACCCGGCAGATTATTTTCCTGCTGCCCTTATTGGTTATCCTGCCCCTGTTCCTGGGGATTGACGGTATCATGTACGCGGGCCCCATCGCAGATTGCCTGGCCGCTGTGATTTCCGGAATCTTCCTGGCCGGGGAACTGAAAAAAATGGGTACGGAAGCTTAAGTAATGTAAAACCAAGTACAATTTACATGAAAATCAGGGATCGTTTCATTCAAATTTATTGAGTGAAACGATTCCTTTTTCTGTGTGATGTATCTGTAAAATGAAAGAGAGGTAGCTATCATGAAAAGAATCAAAGCAGCTTGTATCACTCAGACAGTGTGTTTTTCCAATCACGACGGAGATACGTCAGAGTATGCAGAAATGGCAATTGTGCAGGAGTGGGAAAGATATAAATCTCAGTTGGATAAAAGTGGCACTAAGTATAAAATTTTATCAGAAAAAACGAATGAGGATGGCTCTATTGTGATCGAGATTAAAAAACAGTATAATACATCGCCGGTCGGTGAATACTTGAATTGAATAAAATGAATGAAAGGGCGTGAATCGAAGGAAAGATTGTAAAAAGTGATGTGAGCGTTGCGAAGAATTATCTTTCAGAGAAGGAAATGCGTTCACATGCTGGAACTGGAAGAGAATGCGAAGAAGTAGCAGCATTGCCATTAAAATTTTCAGCTTTCCAAAGTCGAATTCATTCTGGGCAATATATTTGGAATCAATGGAATATGGCGGAGCTTTCTGAGTAGTGAGACAGCTACAGTTGTATTGGCAATTACGTATCTTGGAATCGCAGAAAAGAAAGAAATGATTACAAATGTGAAAGATAATTAAAATCAATAAAGTCGATGCGAACGTTGAATCCTGCATCGGCTTTATTGATTCTATAGATAATTTGAAAGCTTTGTAATCGTGAAGGAACGGAACAGTTAAAACTTTATTTGTTATGGTTCAGCAGTGTTTTGATGTCTTCCTCCGGTGTAGTAATCGGTGCAATTCCATAATTTTCCACCAGAAAATTCAGAATATTGGGAGACAAAAACGCCGGAAGAGAAGGACCAAGGCGGATGTTTTTAATACCCAGGTGCAGGAGGGTTAACAGGATGCAGACTGCCTTCTGTTCGTACCAGGAGAGAACGAAGGAGAGCGGAAGCTCATTTACAGAACATCCAAATGCATCCGCAAGTGCCACAGCAACCTGGATCGCACCATAAGCATCATTACACTGCCCCATATCCATCAGTCGCGGCAGACCACCGATTTCGCCCAGATCGAGATCATTGAATCGGAACTTGCCACAAGCCAGAGTGAGGATGATGCTGTCAGAAGGTGTCTGTTTCACGAATTCTGTGTAATAGTTTCGACCTGGTTTAGCTCCATCACAGCCGGCAACCAGGAAGAAATGGCGGATTGCACCTGCTTTTACTGCCTCAACTACAGTTCCTGCATGGGACAGGATGGCTGCATGACCAAAACCGGTTGTCACTTTTGTACCGCCGTTGATGCCTGTGAGTATCTGATCTTCTTTGTAACCACCCAGTTCCAATGCTTTTTCAATGACCGGCGTGAAATCTTTCTTCTCATCGATATGGACAGCACCTGGGAAAGCAACTACTTCTGTTGTAAATACTCTGTCAGCGTAACTGCTTTTGGGCGGCATCAGACAGTTGGTAGTGTAAAGAATCGGAGCTGGAAGATGATCAAACTCTTTCTGCTGATTCTGCCATGCAGTTCCAAAATTCCCTTTTAAGTGAGAGAATTTCTTTAAGAATGGATAAGCATGGGCAGGGAGCATTTCACCGTGGGTATAGACATTGATCCCTTTTCCCTCTGTCTGTTCAAGTAAAAGCTGCAGATCCTTCAGATCATGTCCGGTCACAACAATAAAGGGTCCTTTTTCTACGGTAAGAGTAACTGCAGTCGGTTCTGGTGTTCCGTAAGTTTCTGTATTTGCCTTGTCAAGGAGTGCCATACACTTCAGATTGATTTCTCCTACTTTCAGCACAGTAGGAAGCAGAGCGTCCGCACTTTCTTCATAACCAATCTGAGATAATGCCTCGCAGAAGAACCGATTCACTTCGGTATCTTCATAATTCAGAACGTTTGCATGATAGGCATAGGCTGCCATTCCACGAATTCCGAAAAGAATAAGAGATTTCAAAGAGCGGACATCTTCATCGGCATCCCACAGCTGCTGCATATCGTATTCGTCTGTTTTGCCGCATGATGACTGACATTTACTGCAATCAGGAACCAATCTTTCTTTCTCGGCTCTGACTTTTTGTATCATATTTTGAATCGCTGCATCATCAAAACTCACATTTGTAACGGTAGTAAACAGTCCTTCCATTATAACTTGTGAAGTTCTTTTGGAAATAGTTTCTGCGCCATCGACTGCTCTTGCAAGACCGATCAACGCCCCGGTCAGTTCATCCTGTAATCTGGCAGTATCTGCTTTTTTCCCACAGACACCGGCATTTCCTGTACAGCCGGTACATCCCACTGTCTGTTCACACTGATAACAAAACATTTTTGTATTCATTTTCGTATTCTCCTTTTATTCTAATATTTTTCCATCAATACTTATTGTTACAACCTGCCATGGTATAAATTTTCCACTGCTTTGAAGGGCTTTTCTTGCTGCCATTTCCAGTCCACCACAGCATGGAACTTCCATTCTTACAATTGTCACACTTTGAATGTTGTTATTTTGAATAATCTCGGTCAGTTTCTCACTATAATCCACCTGATCTAATTTTGGACAACCAATTAAAGTTACCTTATTTCGAATAAAATCCTGATGAAAGCTGGCATAAGCGTAAGCAGTACAATCAGCTGCGATTAAAAGCTTTGCACCGTTAAAATATGGTGCATTAACAGGAGCCAGTTTAATCTGTACCGGCCAGTTCTGAAGCTTTGGCACCGAGTGTGCAGACATTGCCTGATTTTTGACAAATAGTTTCTTCTGTGCTTCTTTCACGGCTTCTTCATCATATGCGGGTGCTTCTCTTTCCTCAAATGAAATGGCACCTGTGGGACATTCCGGAAGACAGTCGCCCAGTCCGTCACAGAAATGTTCTCTCACCAATTCCGCTTTTCCGTTAATGATATCAATGGCACCTTCGTGGCAGGCATCTGCACAGACACCGCAGCCGTTGCATTTGTCTTTATCAATCCGGATAATCTTTCTTATCATTTATATCCTCCGTCAATAGCATTTAACTTTTGTTTCTGGTAGAATCATAGTATAATAAACACAACTTGTATGTTTGATTTCCAACAGGAGGAGCGATTTTGAAAAAATATTTACCCATTCTAAGAAACAGTCCATTTTTTAAAGGCCTTACGGATAACGAGATATTATCTATCCTGCAATGTGTAAATGCAACAATCATTTCCAAAGAACGAGACTCTTATATTTTCAGAGCAGGGGATTCTACCGAGGTAATGGGACTTGTGGCATCGGGCTGTGTCCTTGTGATACAGGAAGACCTTTGGGGACATCGGAATATTCTGTCAAAATGTCACGCCGGTGATTTCTTTGGGGAGCCCTATGCAGCAAGTCCGGGTGCTGTTCTGAATATCAGTGTGGTAGCAGATGAGGATTGTAAGATTATCCTGTTAAATGTCCAGAGGCTTCTGGTTACCTGCCCGACTGCATGCGGACATCATCAGAAGCTGATCCGTAACCTGGTCAGTGTGCTGGCAAATAAGATACTGCTCTTGAACGATAAGATCACGCATGTTGGCAAGCGAACGACCAGGGATAAACTACTGTCCTATCTGTCAGCAGAATCCACCAGACATTCGTCGTTGTCCTTTGACATTCCTTTTGACCGGCAGCAGTTGGCGGATTATCTTTGTATTGATCGGGCGGCAATGTCTACAGAAATATCAAAATTACAAAAAGAAGGCTTTATAAAAACAAATCGAAATCACTTTGAATTGAATGTTTCTGGTGATGTAGATACAAGAATAAAAATGTGATATCTTATATCATGGAAAACACAGGATTAATTTTAAGGCTGTTATATGTGAAAAAGGAGGAAGCTTTCAATGATAAATAAATTACATTTGGCAATGATTGAATTATATCGAGGAGATGCAAAGAGAATTCAACATTTTTGCAAAGTGCATAGTTATGCAAAATTGATAGCGGAAATGGAAAATGTGGATAAAAAATGTTTGTTTACCATTGAAGCGGCGGCTTTGACACATGATATTGGAATTCATTTCTGTGAAGAAAAATATGGAAATTGCAATGGAAAGTTACAGGAAAAAGAAGGCCCTGCAATCGCAGAAAAGCTACTTGGAGAATTGGGTTTTGATCAAGATGTATCTGATCGGGTTCAATATTTGATTGCACATCATCATACCTATAATAATATTGATGAAATGGATTATCAGATCTTGGTAGAGGCTGATTTTCTGGTAAACATCATGGAGGATGGCTTATCGAAAGAAGCAGCTTTAAAAGCCTATCATAATATTTTTAAAACAGCATGTGGAAAAATGATTTGCAGGGAGATGTTTCATATTTGACATGACAATCGCTTTAGAGATACGCCGTGCACAGCTTATAGTGTTCACAAATTTTTCACAAAATAATTAGCACTCGCCTCTTGACAGTGCTAACAAAAAGGGCTATAACATAGTTGTCAAGAGGGAAAAGGAAATGGAACCTCAAGACAGTGACCTATTGTACGAGACATAAAAAAGGAGCGTTTGCTATGTTAACACCGAGTGTATTTGGAAAAGATTTCTTTGATGATTTGTTTGAGTTTCCGTTTTATGATGACAGAGACATGCAGAAGCTAGAAAAGAAGCTGTATGGCCGCAGAGGTAAGAACCTGATGAAGACGGATATCAAGGATACCGATAAAGCATATGAGCTGGAGATGGATCTCCCGGGATTCAAGAAGGACGAAATCAAGGTTTCTCTGGAAAATGGTTATCTGACCATCAGCGCAGCAAGAGGCCTGGACGTAGATGAGCAAGAGAAGGAAACTGCAAAGTACATCCGCAAGGAGCGTTACGCAGGATCTTGCCAGAGAAGCTTCTATGTAGGCGAAGGCGTAAAGCAGGAGGATATCAAGGGCGAGTTTAAGCATGGTATCCTGAAGCTGGTCATCCCGAAGAAGGAAGAAAAACCGGAAGTTGAGACGTCAAAGTACATCTCCATCGAAGGATAATGGAGCGAGGAGCCTCGCCGCGGATGCGGCGGGGCTCCTTTTTATGGAAGGATGTCGTAAAAAAGGGTGCGAAAAAATGTGAAAATGGGGTGCAAAAGCAATACCGTCATGCTATAATTGGGAAAACGAGAGGAGTGATACATCATGGCTGAGACATTAAAGACCATCAAAGAGAGAAGAAGCTGCCGGAATTTTAAGCCGGATATGGTTCCGAAGGAGCTGCTTGATAAAGTACTGGAGGCCGGCACCTGGGCGCCGACCGGAATGGGAATGCAGTCCCCGATTATAATAGCCGTAACCAATAAGGAGCTGCGGGATAAGCTTTCAAAGATGAACGCAGAGATTATGGGTTCAAAAGCGGATCCGTTCTATGGCGCTCCTGTGGTACTGGTGGTGCTGGCGGACAAGAATAAACCGACGCATGTATACGACGGCAGCCTCGTGATGGGCAATCTGATGCTGGCTGCTGCGGATCTGGGACTTGGAAGCTGCTGGATTCACCGGGCAAAAGAGGAATTCGAGAGCGAGGAAGGTAAGAAAATTCTGAAAACTCTCGGGATTGAAGGAGATTATGAGGGCATCTGCCACTGTGTGCTGGGTTATGCGGCTGCGGCTTTGGCAGAGCCAAAAGAACGGAAAGCCTCTTATATCTATTACGCAGAATAATTTCCGGTTTCCTTTTCCTATAAAATGTTGTATAATATAGTCAAGAAGAAACAGAAGGGAGATGGATTATATGGCATCAAACACCATTATTACCATTGGACGTCAGTATGGAAGCGGCGGTCACGATATAGGAAAGCAGCTTGCGGAAGAATTGAAGGTTCCCTTTTATGACAAGGCATTGCTGGAGAGAGCGGCTAAGGACAGCGGGCTCTGCCAGGAGATTTTTGAAAATCATGATGAAAAGCCGACCAACAGCTTTCTCTATTCCCTGGTGATGGATACCTATTCCCTGGGATACACCACATCCTCCTTTTCGGAGATGCCTCTGAATCATAAAATTTTCCTGGCACAGTTTGACGCGATTAAGAATATCGCCAAGGAAGGCCCCTGCGTGATTGTAGGACGCTGCGCCGACTATGCGCTGGCAGAGTTCCCGAATGTGGTGAATGTATTCCTGCATGCGGATCTTCAGGATCGTATTGTGCGAATTACGAGACGCCACGATCTGACAGACGCCAAAGCCAAGGACTTGATTATTAAGACGGATAAGCGCCGTGCAAGCTATTACAATTATTATACCAGCAAGAAATGGGGAGAAGCTGCAGGTTACGATTTGTCCCTGAATACAGCTACCCTGGGTATTGATGGGACCATTCATATGATTCGCGAATTTGTGAATTATAAGGAAAAGGAACACGAAAGAATCTGACAGGAGTCGTATTTTAAATGAAGTTTGTAATACAGCGGGTTTCCCATGCATCGGTGACGGTGCATGAGAAACCCATCGGCCGTATTAATCAGGGCTATCTGGTTCTGATTGGTGTGGGAAAAGAAGATACAAGAGAAGACGCAGACCGCCTGGTGAAGAAAATGATCGGCTTGCGCATTTTTTCGGACGAAAATGGTAAGATCAATAAGTCCCTGAAGGATGTGAATGGAGAGCTTCTGCTGGTTTCGCAGTTTACACTGTACGCGGACTGCAGACATGGAAACCGGCCGGGATTTACAGAGGCGGCGGGTCCGGATATGGCAAATGAGCTCTACGAATATATCATTGAAAGCTGCAAAAAGGAAGTTGCTGTGGTTGAACGGGGAGAGTTCGGCGCGGATATGAAGGTAGAGCTTCTGAATGACGGGCCATTTACCATTCTTCTGGAATCATAAGCAATAAAACAGGAAGCTAACAGAAAAATCGCCCGGGCCGACAGGCCCGGGCGATTTTTGGTGTCAGGAACAGCTCAGCTTCCGCACATACTCCGCATCCTCAAAGGGCTGATACAACCCGTCCAAGACCGCCCGGAACATTCGTTCCTTAGAACCCGGATTTTCATGGCAGAGCTGCTGTACCAGATTTCCGGCATATTCCCGCCGGGTGTGGCCGTCTGCAGGACAGGGACTTTTGCAGACCGGAAGCTGATATTTATTCCGGAAGCCAATGACATCTGCCTCGTCCACATAGATGAGAGGGCGAATCAGTGTCAGATCCATCCGATCCAGATAGGTTACCGGAGCGAAGGAATGAAAGCGTCCTTCATATAAAAGGGAGAGCAGCATGGTTTCCACCACATCGTCCTTATGATGGGCATAGGCAATTTTATTGCAGCCCAGCTTCTTAATGGTTTCGTTCAGGGCACCTTTTCGCATTTTCGCACAGAGGGCGCAGGGATTACTTTCCTTCCGGACCTGGAACACCACATCATAGATCTCGGTCTTTACAATCGTATATCGCACGCCCAGCTCATCGCAAAGAGCCTGAATTGGGCTCAGGTCAAAATCAGGAAAGCCCAGATCTACAGTGATGGCCTCAATTTCAAATTTTTTCTGATAAAAGCGCTGCAGTCCATGTAATGCATAGAGCAGGGTCAGGCTGTCCTTCCCGCCGGAGATGCCGATGGCAATGCGATCTCCGTCCTCGATCATATGGTAGGTATCGATGGCTTTTCGAACCTGACTTAATAATTGCTGTAATTTCATATTTTCTCTATCCTTTCCGGTCATTGTTTCCCTGCTTAGTTTATCAGAAAAAAATAAAAAAAGCTATTGACAATTTCAGAAGATAGATATATACTACTAAACAGATAGGAAATATATGAATACAAAAATATACTATGAGGAGATTGAAAGGAGAACAGAACCATGGCAAACATTTATAAGGGAACCTTAGGACTCATCGGTAATACACCTCTGGTAGAGGTAACGAACGTAGAAAAGGAGCTGGGCCTGAAAGCCACGATCCTGGTTAAGCTGGAGTACTTCAATCCGGCGGGAAGCGTAAAGGATCGGATCGCGAAGGCTATGATTGAAGACGCGGAAGCCAAGGGAAAATTAAAGGAAGGCTCTGTAATCATTGAGCCAACCTCCGGAAATACAGGAATCGGACTTGCCTCCATCGCAGCAGCCAAGGGCTACCGTATTATTCTGACCATGCCGGATACCATGAGTGTAGAGCGTAGAAATATCCTGAAGGCATATGGCGCAGAGTTGGTTCTGACCGAAGGAGCCAAGGGAATGAAGGGAGCTATCGCCAAGGCAGAAGAGCTGGCAAAGGAAATCCCGAACAGCTTTATCCCGGGACAGTTCGTAAATCCGGCAAACCCGGCGGCACATAAAGCAACCACCGGCCCGGAGATCTGGAAGGATACCGATGGAGCAGTCGACATCTTTGTAGCAGGCGTCGGCACAGGCGGAACCCTGACCGGTACAGGCGAATATCTGAAGTCCCAGAAGCCGGATGTGAAGATTGTGGCTGTAGAGCCCGCAAGCAGCCCGGTTCTCTCCGAAGGAAAGAGTGGTCCTCATAAGATTCAGGGTATCGGCGCAGGCTTTGTTCCCGAGGTGCTGAACACCACGGTTTACGATGAGATTCTTCCGATTGAAAATGATGACGCATTTACAACCGCAAAGCTTCTGGCAAAGAAGGAAGGCGTTCTGGTAGGTATCTCCTCCGGCGCGGCATTATACGCAGCCATTGAGCTGGCTAAGCGTCCGGAAAATAAGGGCAGAACCATCGTGGCGCTGCTTCCGGATACCGGAGACAGATATTACTCCACACCGCTGTTTACAGAGTAAAGGATAGACGGAATTAAAAAATATGGAATAAGAGAGGGCAAAACCAATGAGCAAAATTACAAGAGACCAGAGAAAATTTAAATTTGAAACCCTTCAGCTTCATGTAGGACAGGAGCAGCCGGATCCGGTAACTGACGCAAGAGCCGTCCCCATTTATCAGACCTCCTCCTACGTATTCCGTAACTGCGATCACGCGGCAGCCCGTTTCGGACTGGCTGACGCAGGAAATATCTACGGCCGTCTGACCAATCCCACAGAGGACGTGTTCGAGAAGAGAATCGCAGCCCTGGAGGGCGGCGTAGCGGCCCTGGCTGTAGCGTCTGGCGCGGCTGCCATCACTTATACCATTGAAAATCTGGCCCAGAATGGAGACCATATTGTATCCGCGAAGAATATCTACGGCGGAAGCTTCAACCTTCTGGAGCATACGCTTCCCGCATACGGCGTAACAACCACTTTTGTAGACATTTTCAACTACGACGAGGTGGAAGCGGCAATTCAGGACAATACCAAGGCCCTTTACATTGAGACTCTGGGCAACCCGAATTCCGACGTGGTAGATATTGAGAGACTTGCGAAGATTGCCCACGCGCATAAAATTCCGCTGGTTGTAGACAATACCTTTGCAACCCCTTATCTGGTTCGTCCCATTGAGTATGGTGCGGACATCGTCGTTCATTCCGCAACCAAATTTATCGGCGGTCATGGAACCACCATCGGAGGAGTCATTGTAGACAGTGGAAAATTCGACTGGGAGGGATCCGGAAAATTCCCGTCCCTGACAGAGCCGAACCCCAGCTATCACGGAATCAGCTTTACCAAGGCGGTAGGACCGGCTGCGTTTGTCACCAAGATTCGCGCTATCCTTCTTCGTGATACCGGAGCCACCATTTCCCCGTTCCATGCATTCTTCTTCCTGCAGGGACTGGAAACCCTGTCTCTCCGGGTGGAGCGCCATGTAGAGAACGCTCTGAAGGTGGTAGAGTACCTGAACAACCATCCGCAGGTGGAGAAGGTTCATCATCCGTCTGTATCCGACGATCCGGAGCAGAAGGAGCTTTATGCAAAATATTTCCCCAATGGCGGCGGTTCTATCTTTACCTTTGAAATCAAAGGTGATGCCCAGAAGGCAAAGGACTTTATCGACAATCTGGAGCTGTTCTCCCTGCTGGCCAATGTGGCTGATGTAAAATCTCTGGTTATCCATCCGGCAACCACCACGCACAGCCAGTGCACAGAGGAAGAACTTCTGGATCAGGGAATTAAGCCCAATACCATCCGTCTTTCCATTGGTACAGAGAATATCGACGACATTATTCAGGATCTGGATGAGGCATTTAAAGCAGTACAATAAAAAGACTGCGCACAGGGGCGGATTTCGAATCTGCCCCTTATTATTTTTGCAAGGAGGGTTTTACCTATGCAGCTTTCAAAGAAGAGCCGTTATGGACTGCGTGCGCTGTTGGATTTGGCCGCTGCTCCGGACAATCAGTATATTTCCCTGAGCAGCATTGCGGAACGCGGAGAAATCCCGGCGCAGTTTCTGGAGCAGGTATTTGCTTCCTTCCGGCGCGCAGGGCTTATAAAGGCGCTGAAGGGCCCCCAGGGCGGTTATCAGCTGGCGTTAGATCCACGTCAGATTACCGTGGCACAGGTATTGAAAATTCTGGAGGGTTCTTATCAGATAGCGGACGAGGAGCTTTCTCCGGAAAAACGATGTTATGCCATGTCGGCTTCAATTCAGGAGCTTTTGATTTCACCTGTTAATGAGACAGTGGAGCGGATTTTAAATACACTGACCCTGGAGGATCTGAAAAAGGATTATCTGCAGCGGCAGAACAGTGTACAGGATATGTACTATATTTAACCTGAAAAACAGAAAGCATAGAACGGTGTAGCTTAAGGCTATGCCGTTTTTTGCGTTGTTTTACAGAAAAAATCGAACATATGTATTGACAAACGAATGTTCGAGAAGTATAATGTAGATATAGACAAGAACAACTGTTCGGAAAACCTGTTCGATATACAGGCAGGAGAGCAGGAGACCGGGGAGGGCGTATACTATGTATGAAAGAAAAGTGAGATATGAGAGAAGAAGATCATACGAAAGGAAAAGAAATCTGGTGGTAATGGTTTCCGGTCTTTGCCTGGCCCTGGCCTTTGCTTTCCTGTTTGGCAGTTTTCTTTCCATGGCTGAGACAAAGGAAGCAGATGCGGTTTATTATAAATATTATACGAATATCGAGATTCAGCCCGGCGACACGCTGTGGAAGCTGGCGGAGGAATACATGGGAGAACAATACGAATCACGCGCTGCCTATGTCACTGAGGTACAGCAGATCAATGGGATTGCAGATGTCGATAGCATTGTCTCCGGACAGTATCTGGTATTGCCGTATTATTCACCGGAATATAAATAGAGGATATTTTTTTCAGACATGCAGCTTTCCATTGCTATGTGAGTCAGCGGTACCGCTGACTTTTACATAGATATACCAAAGACCTACTGCGTCGCAGTCGGCAAGATACGTAAGAATGTGTTTGCGATATACCTAAGAAAATGAAGTACCTAAGAAACTAAAATACTAAAGACAGAAAAACACAAAAGAAAGTAAAATACATAACAGAAAAAGAAAAGCAGTACAAAAGAAACCGGCTATCTGATCCGTCTGGGACTGGATAGCCGGTTATTGTATGCCAGGGAGTATGGATTCTATGCCATATAGATCTATACGACAAATCCTTGTTTTTCACATAGATCTATACAAAAAAGGGAACAGAACGGGTATCCGAACGTTTCCTATAAATATACACAAATAAAAACATCTGCTATCAGTATGTCCCAACCTCTCTCATTCACTCATCCGGGAAGCTGCAGGTGAACCCGGATAAAGTAAAATTGAAATTTCAGAACAACACTGATGCAGATGTTAAAGCTGCCGGATAGATTGTTTGGGTTGGTTTATAATCGAAGCGAATGGTTGGGTAACAGTATCTTCGCTTTGGAGGGATTTGGTGAGTAAGCATTTGTGTTGTCTGATGTAACAGGCCGAATGCCGTCACGACCTGTCAGACCAGAGAAAAAAATGCATGTTCAAGATTTCTATCCTCCCGGCTGCCTGTACGGTTCCACATCGAGCGCATTCCATAAACAAAAAATGCCTGCTTCCAAAGGCAGACACTCCAAAAAAGTCTAACGCAAATACTTTTTTGATAGGAACTGAACTTTCATCGGAAGTCTCTCCTCAAGTACTAAGCAGGTTTCCTGACTTACAGATCAACATATACCTCTTTCCTTCTCATACGGTAACGTACAATGGATTTCATTAAGAGGATACTCCCTGAATACAGTGACCGGATCGCTCAGGATTCACACCTGATTCCCTTTTCTCATCTGGCTGAGGAGCCGTCTGAGCACTTAATACCCTATATGGAATTGTACGTTTCTTATTATAGCAGTATGTACAGAAAAGTCAATTCTTTTCTGGAAGTTTCGCACAATAAATGATAAAATAAACCCATGGAAAGGATGAGCAGAATCATGAAATACAAGAATTACCATGAGCAGAAGGATGCGGAGAATATTCAGCGGCTGCGGGAGGTGCTTACTACCCTGCCCTCTTTTGTCAGTGATTTTTTCCGGGCAAAGGAAATGAGCATGGCTACTACCACCAGAATTTCATATGGATATGACATACGAATTTTTTTTCGTTTTCTGGTAGAGAAAAATCCTTTATTTAAAAATTATAAAACAACAGATTTTACATATGAGGATTTAGATAAAATTAGTACCGTTGACATTGAGGAATACAAAGAATATTTAAAATTATATCAACGTGAGGAAGAACAGGGCGAAATTGATATTACAAATGGAGAACGCGGTATGAAAAGAAAGTTATCTGCCGTCCGTAGTTTGTTTAATTATCTTTACCGTTACGAACTGATAAAAAATAACCCGGTCGTCCTTGTCGATATGCCCAAGCTTCATGACAAAGCAATTATCCGCCTGGAACCGGACGAGACGGCCCGGCTTCTGGATTTTATAGAGCATGGAGGGGACGATCTGACCGGACAGAAAAAGGTCTATTATGAGAAAACCAAAGAACGGGATCTTGCCATTGTCACGCTCCTTTTGGGCACGGGAATCCGTGTATCGGAATGTGTAGGACTGGACATCACAGATATTGATTTCAACAGCAATGGGATACGGGTCATTCGAAAGGGCGGTTCGGAAATGATTGTTTATTTCGGAGATGAAGTGGAACAGGCCCTGAAAACTTATATCAATGGAAGCCGGAAGCTGATAAATCCCCAGGAAGGTCATGAAAACGCCCTCTTCTACTCTACCCAGCGCCGCCGGATAGGCGTGGGCGCAGTGGAAAATCTGGTAAAAAAGTATTCCAGGCAGGTGACGCCATTGAAGAAAATTACCCCACATAAGCTTCGAAGTACCTATGGTACAACGTTGTATCAGGAAACCGGCGATATCTATCTGGTGGCAGACGTACTGGGACATAAGGACGTCAATACCACTCGGAAGCATTACGCGGCTCAGGATGAGTCCCGGAGGCGCAGCGCGGCGAATGTAGTAAAGCTTCGGAAAGAATAACAAAAAACCCGCGTTTTTCAGTCAGGCTGAAACTCGCGGGTTTTATTTTTTTAAGTTGTTTACTGGATCACCAGTTCATCCCATACATCGTCTGCTACAAAGCCAATATAGGTCTTACCGGTATTGATGGTGAGCTCATCACCATTGGTATCATAATAGATGGTACGTCCGGTATCGGAAGTTTTTGTCCAGGAAATCGGGATCGCCTTTCCGTTGGTAATATAGTAACCCTTCTGACCGCTTGCCAGACAGTTCCATACCATGTAACCATGCTCATCCAGCTGGCTGTAGGACATCTTCTGCAGAATGACATTCTTGAATGCCAGCTGCTTATTGTCGTTGCCCGGATCCAAGTGCTTGGAGCCATATTCGGAATAGAGATAGGTACCGCTCTCTGCATCATAATCCAGCTGGGAGCCGTTATGCTTAAAAGGCAGATCAACCAGGGTACAATCGCTGCCGCCGGACAGCTCAACCGGTTTGCTTTCGGAGGCAAACTGGAAATGAGCTTCTGTGGGAGCGTACTCATTGTACTCACGGCTGATTTTTGAGTTATTCTTAAAGTTCTTTGCCATATCCCCGGTCAGAACATACTCGGTAAACTCACGGGGCTTTCCGTTCTTTACGCGGGAAAAGGTTCCGCTGAAATGATCTACATAGGGATTATTCAGGAATGTATTGATGTAGAAGGGGCCTCCGTCATGACATACGATGGCGTTCCATTCCGGAGCAATCATCAGGTTGGTGGGACGGACGCTTCGTACGCTTCCCAGCTGCTTGATGCTGTCATAATCTTTTACCAGAACCATGAAACGGGTAATGTGATCATTCAGGGTGCTGTTCATCATTTCATAAATGATATCAGCCTGGGTCAGACCGTAATGCGGAAGCGCTGTTTTCTCATTATCTACCATGACTGCGATGGGACGCTGATCCTTCAGATCTTCGCTGATCCACTCATTGGTCAGTTCACTGCGATACATACCTTCCGGAGCAACTTCCTCCTCAGCTTCCTCTGTGGTGTCTTCCGTGTTCTCTGCTTCTTCTGCTGTCACTTCATCCTCTGTGGAGAAAGTGTTATCTGATGTAGCTTCTGTATCACCTTTGCCGCAGCCGGCAATACCCAGAAGACCTGCAAGAGATAAGGCCAGCAGAATTAGACTTAAACGTTTTTTCATCTGCATAGTTTCCTTCCTGTGTAGAATTTAATAACTTAATCATAATTATATCACGTTCTGTAACAGGATACCAGTAAAAATGAAAAAGTATCTTAAAATATAGATAACAAAATGGAAACAGTTTTTTCTTTAAGTATACATAATAATATTATGTATACTTTTAAAACCAGAACAAATTTTCTAAACATTTGTTTGCATCATATAACATCCTGTGGTATACTGAATTTAAATATAGACATTACAACTATCGGGAGGTAACTGATTATGGGTTACGGAAAAATTTCGAAGAAACAGTCCGAAATTCTTGAATATATCAAATCACAGATCATCAATAAGGGATATCCGCCCTCAGTCCGGGATATCTGCGAGGCAGTACAGTTAAAGTCTACCTCTTCTGTCCACTCTCATCTGGAAACGCTTGAGAAAAACGGCTATATCCGCCGGGATCCGACCAAGCCCCGGGCGATTGAAATTATGGACGACAGCTTCAACAGCGCCCGCCGGGGCGAGGTGGTAAATGTGCCTGTGGTAGGCCGTGTAGCTGCCGGAGAGCCGATTCTGGCTGTGGAAAATGTGGAATCCTATTTCCCGGTACCGATGGAATTTATGCCCAACGAGCAGTGTTTTATGCTGCAGGTTAAAGGTGAATCCATGATCAACGCCGGCATTTTTGATGGGGATACCATTCTGGTAGAACAATGTCAGACTGCCTCTAACGGAGATATGGTAGTTGCCCTGATCAATGATTCCGCGACGGTGAAAACCTTTTACCGAGAGGCAGATCATATTCGTCTGCAGCCAGAAAATGATACCATGGATCCGATTATTGTACCGGACTGCCAGATCCTCGGAAAGGTGTTCGGCGTATTCCGTTTCTTCCGATAACAGAAAATTAGGAATGTGCCGATGGCATATGCTCCGATTCCATAAGAAAATGAGAGCCCTGCAGGTTTACGTGTTATGCCTGCAGGGCTCTTTGGTGTTTTTAATTTTTTACATTCAGAAAGCCCAGAGGGTTTTCCGGATCTGCAGATAAAAAGTGCATCATCATATAGGCGCACATCAGAGAAACATGTTCCTCCCGGAGAATTCGCCGGATTTCATTCCGATCGGCCAGAACGACTTCAATCTCCTCTCCGTCCTCCAGTCCGGCTTTGGAAAGGGTTCCGTCCGCAGTGCCGTATACGGCAGCGCAGGATTCATCTGTCATGCCGATGGTCGTAAAATAGGGGCGGCTGTATATTTCGTCCACCTCATAAGGATGGAAGGTCAGGCCGGTCTCTTCCTTCAATTCCCTCATGCCTGCCTGCTGGTAGGTTTCCCCTTTGTCCAGTAAACCAGCCGGAAATTCATAGATATAATCACCGATACTGAACCGGTACTGGCGAATCAGAACGACCCGATCCTTCTGTTCCCCGTAAAGGGCATAGATAATTACCCCATCAGGCCTGTTAACATGGGTGTTCAGCTTTAACTCTGAGATGTCTTCTGCCCGGGACGCCACGTGATAGAGTCCTTTCTGGCCGTTTTTATTCCGTATGTCCAGATCGTACATATTCAGGAACCGGTTTTCCGTGGTCTTTGTCACCTTTTCGATACTGCTCATTGCCATCAGGCCTCCAGATCCTCAGCAGTGATAAGGGAACCGTCTCTCCAGATCCGTTCCAGATCATAAAAGAGTCGATTTTCCTCATCGAATACATGGACAATGATGTCGCCATAGTCCAGCAGAATCCAGTTGGCGCTGTGGTAGCCTTCGATCTGCTTCGGCACGAAGCCTGCCTTGTGCAGTTCCTCCTGGATATTGTCGACCATTGCCTGAACCTGGTTCTTATTGGAACCGCTGGCAATCAGAAAGTAATCTGCCAGTACGGAAATTTCGGATATATCAATAATACGGATATCACGCGCCTTCTTTTCTTCCATAGCCTGATAGGCCAGACGCGCCATTTCCTTAGAGTGCTTCTGTATCATGGGTTTCCTCCTTACGGTTTGCCTTATAATATTCATAGGCCTTTAGGGTTATCTCGTCAACCTCGCCCGGTCCGTCGTCCAGATAATCCAGGGTATCGGATAAAATCTTATAGAGCGCCTCGTCCAGATCCGTAAAAGCAAGCTTCCGTACTTCCGTGAGATTGGGCGCTTTGTTGCGGCGCGGCTCGATATAATCGGCCACATAGACGATTTTATCCAATAACGACATATTCGGTTTTCCGGTGGTATGATTTAAGATCGCGCTGATAATCTCTTTGTCGTCGATACCATAATCATGCATGGCCAGAAAAGCGCCCAGCTTTGCGTGAAGCAGGAAAGGATTCCGACGCTCCACTTCTGTAATCTGAATGTTATGCTTCTCACAGAGCTTCAGTTTTTTTCCGTTGGGAATACATTTGGCACAGTCATGCAACAATCCGGCCATCTGTGCTTTCTCAATATCGCATTCATAGCGCATGGCCAACGCGGCAGAGGTATACATGACGCCCAGCGTATGCAGGTATCGACCTTCGTCCATCTCCCGCTTCAGCTTTTTCTGATAGGATTTCATATCGTAATTTTTCATGGTGCTGGTACTCCTTAAGCCGGACCGTACAATCCATTTTGGTAAATATATTCCCCCACTGCCTTTGGCACATAATACCGGATGGAACGACCGGTGTGGACCCGCTCCCGGATCATATTGGAGGAAATGTCAATGTTCGGCGTCTCCATAGGATAGATACGGGCGCCAAATATGGCAGAAAGCTCCTGAATCCGTTCGTTCAGCGCTTCGCTTTCCATGTGGTTCCTGGTCGCCGCCAGAATCCTGCAGGCGTCGCAGATTCGCTTAGGCTCTTTCCAGGTATGGAAAAGAATCAGGGAATCTGCCCCCAGTATGAAATAATAATCTGTATCTGGGTGCTCTTTTTTCAAAAACTCCAGGGTTTCATAGGTATAATGATAATCCTGAGGTGTCTTTTCAAAATCAGATACCCGCAGATGAGGATTGTCAGCCACCGCAAGCTCCGCCATACGGGTGCGCTCGAGCATGGTAGCATTCACCTGCCCGGCCTTGTGTGGGGGATTGCCGTTCGGCATGATTAACACATAATCCAGGGAAAAGGACTCGTAGGCAGCTTCTGCCAGAATCAGATGGCCGGTATGAATCGGATCGAAGGTTCCGCCCAGAATACCAACCTTTTTGCGCGTATGTTCCATGAAACTACCTGCCTTTCCCTGCCGGATTGTAAGCCGGAATTAAAATTACATCGGAAGAATAATCTTCTTTTTCTTATATTTGTCGTCTGTATTTTCACGATACAGCACGATTTTTTTACCGATGACCTGTACCACCTGGGAACGGGTACGGTCAGCCAGAAGCTCTGCGATCTCACGGGGATCGTCGGCGCAGTTCTGCAGAACGCTGAGCTTAATCAGCTCTCTGGCAGCCAGCGCTTCGTCCACAGCCTTTGTAAATTCCGGGGTGACGGAAGATTTTCCCACCTGGAAGATAGGCTCCATGGTCATTGCAAGGCCCTTTAAATAAGCACGCTGTTTACTTGTCATGGTGTCTCCTTTTGTTCTATATTTACTCCGCAGTGCGGGCTCAACTACGCTACGTGCAAGCACAACGTCAGCCGGCTGACTTTCGTCCACACACTGCTCATTGCCTAACGAAAGTATTCGAATGCAAGTCCGTACATCCGGACGGTATCGCCTTCCTGAATGCCGGCCTGTTCCAACTCCTTCAGGATGCCTGTGTTTTTCAGGAAGTTCTGGAAGAAGGCAAAGCCCTTCTCAGAATCCAGATTGGTATAACCCAGCATCTTTTCGATACGCGGGCCTTCCACGATAAATACGCCCTCTTCTTCCTCGGATTTGGCAACAGTATAGGGAAGGTTTTCGTATACCAGCTCTTCGCCCGGGAAGAATTCCTGTTCGAAAACGATAGCTTCCTGGGGTGCCTGGTCTAACAGCTCTCTCACATAGTAGAGAAGCTCTTTCAGACCTTTTCCGGCCACTGCAGATATGGGGAATACCCGGATTCCCTTGGGCTCAAATTCATCCTTCAGACGCTGAATGGGCTCCTCGTCGTCACCCAGGGCATCAATCTTATTGGCTGCGATGACCTGCGGACGGGCCGCGATTTCTTCATTGTAGGCCTCCAGCTCCTTGTTGATGGCATAGATATCCGCTACCGGATCCCGTCCCTCGGTGGATGCCGCGTCTACAATGTGAATCAGCACACGGGTACGCTCAATATGGCGCAGAAACTCGTGTCCCAGTCCCACACCCTCGGAAGCGCCTTCAATCAGCCCCGGAATATCCGCGATAACGAAGCCCGGAGCCCCTGAGAGATCCACCACGCCCAGATTGGGGTTCAGTGTGGTGAAATGATAATTGGCGATCTTGGGCTGCGCATTGGTTACCCGGGATAAAAAGGTGGATTTTCCCACGTTCGGAAATCCGACCAGTCCTACGTCCGCGATCACCTTCAGCTCCAGAAGAACCTCCAGCTCCTGGGCCGGTACGCCCGGCTGGGCATACTTGGGAACCTGCATGGTGGAAGTGGCAAAGTGCATATTGCCGGCTCCACCCCGTCCGCCCTGAAGGATCACCTGCCGGCGGTTTTCGCCGGACATATCCGCGATGACCTTTCCACTCTCTGCTTCTCTGATGATGGTTCCTTCCGGAACCTTTAATATAATATCGCTGCCGTCCTTACCATGGCAGCGTCGTTTTCCGCCTTCTTCGCCGTCCTGTGCCTTAAACTTTCTTTTGTGACGGTACTCATAGAGGGTATTCAGTCCCTCGTCTACTTCAAAAATGACGTCTCCGCCCCGTCCGCCGTCTCCGCCGTCCGGACCGCCGTTTGGTACGTACAGCTCCCGTCGGAAGCTGACATGTCCGTCTCCGCCCTTACCGGAACGGATCAAAATCTTTGCTCTGTCTGCAAACATATAATAAATCTCCGAAAATTAAAATGGTAAAAAAGGCTTCAAATCTTTCCGACTTGAAGCCTTTCATAACCAACTTATTCTGCTGCTACCGGAACGATAGAAACCTGCTTCTTATCTCTTCCCTTTCTCTCGAATCTTACGATTCCGTCGGTCAGAGCAAACAGTGTATCATCGCCACCGCGTCCTACGTTCACACCCGGGTGAATCTTGGTTCCGCGCTGTCTGTAAAGAATGTTTCCGGCCTTTACGAACTGTCCGTCGGCTCTCTTAGCTCCCAGTCTCTTGGACTCGGAATCTCTGCCGTTCTTTGTAGAACCTACTCCCTTTTTATGAGCGAACAACTGAAGGTTCATCTGTAACATGGTATTACACCTCCTTGAATACAATCCTGATATATGGTTTCCCATAGCTGTTTTGAATGTCTGTCAGTCCAAGTACCATGGAATCCATCAGAAGTGCGGCTTTTTCAGATAAAGGCTCCGGGAACGTACAGCTCAAGGAGCCATCTTTTTGTTCCCCGGAAAATTCATCTTCTGTAAAGGCCTCGATAGAATTCAGCGTATTCAGTGAAAGCACACTGACCGCTGCACAGATAATATCGGAACCTTCCTCCGCGTATCCGGCATGTCCGTTGATATCGAACCCCAGGTACTGATTGGATTTCTTATATATGGTAACGGTTATCATGACAATTACTCAGCGTCTGCTGTCTCAGCGTCAGCCTTCTTCGCACGCGGCTTTCTTACGGAGATCTTCTCGATCTTCACTTCCGTGTACTGCTGTCTGTGACCATTCTTCTTGTGATATCCAGATTTTCTCTTGTACTTGTAAACGATGACTTTCTTACCCTTACCATCACCGATTACAGATGCAGTTACAGTAGCTCCTGCTACAGTCGGTGTACCTACGGTCAGAGAATCTCCGCCAACTGCGAGAACCTGATCGAACTTATACTTCTCACCAGCTGCAACGCCAAGCTTCTCAACCTTGATCACGTCGCCTTCAGATACTTTGTACTGTTTACCACCTGTTGCAATAATTGCGTACATCCTGTGGCACCTCCTAATATAATTACTCGCCAATTTCGGTGACATGCCTTTCAGCATAACTGAAAATGCACATACTTATACCTCGTTGTGCGGCATCTTTAATATAATAACAGGATGATTTGTCTCTGTCAAGATATTTTAAAATATATTTTTTGAATTTTTTCTAAGCTTTTTTTAATATGTTTTTTACTCCTGAACTTGCTCTGCCAGCGTTTTCTGGACCTTTTTCCGGGTGATTTCCACCAGTCCCAGAGGCGTCATATCCACCAGTGTGGTTTTAACCGGATCCCGTTTTAATTCAGAGGCAAGCACAGACAGTAACGTTCGGTTATCCTCCTCCCGATCCATGTCGATAAAGTCCGCTACGATAATGCCGGACAAATTCCGGAGACGCAGCTGACGGGCTGCTTCCCGGGCTGCCTCCAGATTGATTTTCAAAAAGGTGTCTGATTTTTTCTTTTTACCTGTGTATTTGCCGGTATTCACGTCTATGACGGTCAGGGCCTCCGTAGGCTGGATAACCAGATAGCCGCCGGATTTGAGCCATACCCGCTCCTTCAGGGCGTCCTCCAGGGCTTTGGAGAGCCCATAGACGCTATCCAGGGAAGGGGCTGTTTTTTCATAAAGCTCAAGCTTTGGCAAATCCTCCGGCTGGTGGAGCGTCAGGTAATCCCGGAGCTCTTCGTATATCTCCGGCCGATCCGTCAGAATCTTATCATAGCTGTCGGTCCGCAGTCCCCGCAGTCTGGCAGTGTAGGCGGGGGGGTCTCTGTATACAAGGGAAAAACAAGTCTGGTTCCGACCGGTTTCTACGGTGCGGCGGTAGGTTTCTGTCAGCTCTTTCAGCTCCTGGCGTAAATCTTCTTCGGAAATTCCGGCCGCATTGGTACGGACGATGATACCGAAATCATCGCCCAGAAAGGGCTCCGCAATCGCCCGGAGCCGTTCTCTTTCGGCAGGCGCCAGTTTGGAGGAAAGTCCCAGATGCCGTTTCCCGCTGGTGAGAACCAGGTATTTTCCTGCGAAATTCAGGTTTCCGCTGACGGTAGGAGCTTTCGTTTTCACGGCCTCCCGGCTCACCTGGACCAGAAGCTCGTCTCCGGCTGCCAGCTCCTTCTTTTTCTTCGGCGTAGTAAAAGCAGGCGTTTCCCCGGCGTCCAGGGCGTAATAACAGAGCTGCCCATCCCCTATCTCGATAAAAGCGGCGTTGATGTTGGCGGCAATGTTTTTTACCTTGCCCACATAGATATTGCCCAGGATAGAGCTGCCGCCGGAGGGTAGGCAGGAAAGCTCGGCCGCGGATCCATTTTCATAGAAAGCGTAAACGGTACGCTCCGTTCCTCTGACCGAAAGGGTGGAAACTAAAAAAGTACCGTTTGCTGTCTGCTCCTTGATAAGCTCTGTCGGTTCCATTAAAATTCTTCTCCCAGCTCTTCCAGTGATACCAGTCTGCGGGGTTCTCCCTCAGCCGCCAGATTCGCGTACAGCTCCTTCCGGTGAAGCTGAAGGGCAAATTCCGGAAGAATAAAGCCGGCATAAGCCGCAAAAGCCTCCAATACCAGCTCCGGCTTTACATTCTCCGCACTGCCGGCAGAAAGTTGCAGAAAAATAGAATCCTCCTGACAACGGGCCTCGTAAATCAGGGGCTTCAAATCCAGCTCCCGCGCTCCCTTTTTCGTCTTTTTGGTGACCAGAATCTGTTCCTGTGCGCAGAACGCCGCCCATTTTTCCTCCAGGCCATTTCCAAAGACGCAGCCCTCAGGCAGGCTGTTTTCCCGGAAACGAACCTCGTAATCGGCAGCCGCCACCAGGGACATGGCGTTGGAGGACTTTTCCTCGGGGATCCTCCGGAAGGAAAGAACCTCCACGCCCTCAGCCATAACCCCGTTCAGCCGCTTGACTGCCGCTTCGGAGGACAGTTCATTTCCAATCTCAATGTCCAGGTACTCGCCGTCACTGGTGAGGCCTACGCCTAAGGGAGAGGCGAAGGACATGATCATATGGGGGCTGAAGCCTGCGGAATAACAGATATCGATATCTGCCCGGCGCATGGCCTTCTGGAAATAGCGCATGATATCCAGATGGCCGATAAATTTCATGATACCGTATTTACGGAATTTAATGCGGATTTTCATGCGTTTTCACCTCCTGTAACCATCGCCGCTGTGGGACAGCAGCCTGCGTGATAGCTGCCTGCGCCGCAGCCCTGGCACTGCTGACGGCAGTTGGGCGTCACAGTCTCTTCGTGAGCGCGCTTCCACTCCCGCAGCAGAAATTTTTTGGTAACGCCGATGTCGATAAAGTCCCAGGGGAACAGCTCGTTTTCATCGCGATGACGTGTCGTGTAGAACGGAATATCCAGACCGGTCTCTTCAAAGGCTTCCAGCCAGAGCGTGTTGTCGAAGCATTCGCTCCAGGAATCGAAGAGACAGCCCTTGCGGTAGGCCGCAAGCAGGGAAGCTCCCACCCGCCGGTCGCCCCGGGCCAGGATTCCCTCCAGCACCGTTACGTCCGCCTCATGCCAGTTATATTTGATACTCTTTTTATTGAGCTGGGCCTTGATTTCGCTGTTGACGATATATGCCTTATCCAGGAATTCCTCCTTGGTACACATGCGCGCCCACTGGAAGGGCGTAAAGGGTTTCGGCACAAAGAAGGAGGTGCTGACGGTAATCTGACATTTGCCATTCCGCTTATCCTTGGGAATTTCGTAGTATCGTTTCGCGATCTTTTCAGCCAGCCACGCGATAGCCTTCTCATCTTCTACCGTCTCTGTGGGCTGTCCCAGCATAAAGTAAAGCTTCACCTTCTGCCAGCCGCCCTCGAAGGCCTGCCCGGCTCCTTCCAGAATGATTTCCTCGGTCAGTCCCTTGTTGATCACGTCCCGGAGACGCTGGGAACCGGCCTCCGGCGCAAAGGTCAGGCTGCTCTTGCGGATATCCTGTACCTTGCTCATGACGTCTAGGGAAAAGGCGTCAATGCGAAGGGACGGCAGGGAAATATTGACGCCTTTATTTCCAAAGGTGTCGATGAGGAAATTTACCAGCTCCGGTAAATGACTGTAATCACTGGAGCTTAAGGAGCTTAAGGAGATCTCCTCGTGTCCGGTATTTCGGAGCATTTCGGTTGCAGCCTCTGTAAGCATCTCCAGAGAGCGCTCCCGGATAGGACGGTACAGCATACCGGCCTGACAGAAGCGGCAGCCACGGATGCAGCCACGCTGAATTTCCAGCACTACACGATCCTGGGTGACCTTAATAAATGGAACCAGCGGCTTCTTCGGATAAAAGGTATGGGTCAGATCTGTAACTACCTGCTTTTGAACCTTTGCGGGCGCATGGGGATTGTTGGGCTCCATGGACGCAAGGGTTCCGTCCTCGTTATACGTCACATCGTAGAACGCGGGCACATAGATCCCCGGAATCTCCGCCGCACGCTCCAGAAACTGTACGCGGCTCTCCCCTGCCGCTTTGGAGGCCTTGAACGCGTCCAGAAGGGCAAAATAGGAGGTTTCTCCTTCACCGATGTAAAAGAGGTCGAAGAAATCGGCCAGGGGCTCCGGGTTGGTAGCACAGGGGCCGCCTCCGATGACAATGGGGTCGTCCCAGGTACGGTCCTTTGCGTAAAGAGGGATCTGGCTCAGATCCAGAATCTGCAAAACATTCGTGTATGCCATTTCGTACTGGAGAGTCATTCCGAGAAAATCCATTTCCCGGATAGGATCCTGGGATTCCAGCGCGAACAGGGGAATGTTCTGCTCCCGCATGATTTTATCCAGATCGGTCCAGGGAGAATAGACGCGTTCACACCAGACGTCCTCCCGCTGATTGAACATATCGTACAGGATCTGGATTCCTAAATGGGACATGCCGATCTCGTAGACGTCCGGAAAGCACATGGCAAAACGGACGTCCACTGCGTTCCGGTCTTTCATTACCGCGTTGATCTCGTTTCCAAGATACCGGGCCGGTTTATCTATTTTTAATAAAATTTCATCTGATAGAGCTAACCTTTTCATAAATACCTCTCTGATTTCTTATATTTTACAGGCTGTTGTCGGCCTGTGTTCCTGGTGTTTCCGCCGCCCGTTCCAGCTCCCGTACCGCCAGCATTCCCAACAGAATAAATCCGAAATCCAGGAAAATACTGGTGCGCTCCGAAGAGGCCCAGACCGTAGGCGACAAGCCCATACTGATCTTGGAGGCGGAGGCAATGACGAGGAGTGCCAGCGTGTTCATGGAACGTTTTGTCCTGCCCCAGATGAGGAACAGGGAAATTACTACACAGATGCAGCAGAGCGTGTATACAAGCAGCAGGATCCGCACAGAATCCGGCAGGATTCCCTGATAATATACCACAGGCTGATCAAAGTCAAATACATGGAGAATCAGGTGTACCCAGGGGTACTCCCGGTATTTTCCAAAGAGCAGGACGCCCAAAAGCCCCAAGTTCGAAAGCAGCGGAATCGCTGCGATTACACGCGCCGGGAGACTCCGCTGCTTCTTCCATACGGCAGCCAGAAGAATCATGGTCATCAGAAGATACGGCAGATTCAGATCCTGATACAGTGTCTTTAACAGGCTGTACCAGCCAAGCAGTATTTTCTGAACCAGGCTGAAACCGGCGTAGGCCGGGAACCAGAAATCAATGTTAGAGGCCTTGCGTGCCGCATTGCCGGGGCAGATGACGACGCAGACGGCAAAAAATATGGACAGGGTCAGCAGCAGGTACAGATAGGGATTCATCTTCCGGCCCCGTAGTTTATCTGTAATAAGCAGATACAGGCAGGCCAATAGGGCCATGGCGCAGATCTGTTCCTGGTTGATGGCGAAAATGGCAGCCAGAGTGCCGAGCACATAGCAGCCTTTCTTGCAGGCACCGTCCTGATACCAGAGATACAGGGGCAGCGCAGCCACCAGAAGAGCTGCCAGAGGCCACCAGTAATTGATCGTGGTAGTCATATAGCCCGCCGAATCCATTTCCGTAAAATCATAGGAAAGGAGGAGGCAGAGGAACAGAATCAGGGATGTAAGCGGAACAGCTGTCCGAGTCCCAGACAAAGTGTTTTTGTCAGTCAGGATACTGCTGCCACTTCCATGTTTGCCATAGCCGCTACAGAAAAATCCGCACAACAGCCACGCAATCAGCACCGACACCAGAATATCCAGCACCTTCCAGATCCAGATGGGCTGCTGCAGTACCAGCACCAGCACGCCCTCGATCACAAGCCGGGAGGACCAGCCATACCAGCGCTTCACCATGAATGCGCCGAAGCTTGTATCATCAAGGCAGGTCATAAAGTAATAATCGTCCCCGCCGCCTAGCTTCAGCCAGAACATATGAAAAAGAATCGCCAGGACTCCGTAAAAACCGATCAGAATCCAGGTTCGTTTGTCTTTCATCCAGTTCATAATGTATGTTTCTCCTTTATCCACCTGTATCAAGGCATATCCGTATATTTTCGGTTACGCCTGTATTCCGTGTACCGACACCAGGTTCGGGATCCCCACACGATAGAAGCTATACAGGGATAAGAGACAGGTCAGACACAGTAATATCCGCAGCACTTTACTCTTCCCTTCGCAGTCCGCCCGATGAATCAGATAGGCCACATAGAACAGAATCGGAAGCAGGTATCGTCCCTGGGGCTGGAAGTCCACCACCCAGGCATTGTATACAATCAGCGCGTACTGAATGAGCATGGCTACAGCCGCCGCGCCAATCTCCCACCAGGTCCGGGAGTCCTTCTTCCGGAACGCACGAATCAGCAGATAGCCGATCATCGTCAGATACAGAACCGCCATAGCAGTATAATACCAGTCCCGTGCGCCGAATGCGTAAGAGCCGAAGAAGCCCGCAAAGGTGCGGAACAGATTTTTATTGAAATCAAAGCCGGTCAGAAGCTCTCCCAGGGTAACGCCCTTTTCCATAAAACTCATGGAATACGCTCTCTCCAGTGCCGGCGTGGAAAGCTTGTATTCGGGCAACGCCGTCTGTTCCATCATATCCATATAGACCCGGTATTTATCGAACAGGCCATAGTATGGAAAATCTGTAATCAGATAGCGTACCAGGAAAATTCCCAGGGTAAAGCCCACGATACCCAGATACTTCCAGAGCAATATCTTCCGCTTCTCCAGCGGCGTATAGAACAACCGGATCAGCAGCACCAGGAAAATGAAGATGAGCACCACGTAAAAGGTAGGTTTGCCCCACAGCGGCTGCACAAACAGCAAACCCAGAAGCGCCATAGGAAGCAGTTGCTTTTTACAAAAGGGTCCGTCCAGCACCCGGTTCAGCATACTGTCCTTTTTCATGACCTGATACATACACAGGAAGCTTACGAAGAAGTCCAGGGAATCTGAAGTACAGTAGGAAAACAAATACCATACCTGGGGTGTCAGAAGTAGCATGGCCAAAAGCGCCCAGTTCTTTTTTAAATTTTTCAGTGCGATCCCTGCCATGACGCAGAAGGTCACTGTCGTAAAAAAACGTACCCGGATAATCGGATCTGAGAAAAACTGGCCAATTTTCGCAGTCAAAAAATAGAACACCGTCCACTCACTGTGTCTGGTAGTGCCATAGATAGCGTAGGAATCAATGATTTCCGGATCCCGCATATCTGGCGGCATAAAATGGGAAAAATAATAATTTACCGCCGACAGGGTATGGTATTCGTCCGGATTCAGGTAAAAGGGATTCCAGAAGCCGGTAAAAACCGTCATCAGAGTAGCCGCAAAAAGTCCGCCGAACAGCACGCAGGAGGTCAGTTTAAAAAAGAGACTTTGTCCGGCAATCGTCCGTGCAAACCAGCGTACCAGTAAAACAGCCAGCACAAGCAAAATTCCGCTGCCAAGCGCGCCCAGAAGGCGTACAGCGAAGGGTGTCTGTGCGTACAAGGTCTGAAATGCCTCCGTTGGAAGCAACTGGGAATCTTCCCCGGTTACCCGGAAGGTAAAGCCTTCCTCTCCTATCAGTTCCAAATCACCATTCACTGTAAAATAAGTCCGCAGCTCGTCTCCGGTAAGCGCCACAGTCTGAATGCCATTTTTCTTTACGGTAAGCTCCGTAATGGTCAGCGGTTCTCCGGTGGAATAATGCTGATCCAATGGATCAATCCGTTTCAGGGAGCAGTGACTGCCATACTGGATATCGCCATAGAAAATCCGTGCCACGCCATTCACCACCACCCGGTGATGGTCGTCCCGGGCAGTTATATTCGCCCCGGGACCAGCAAAGACAGTCGTCACTACTTCACCGTGAGGATCGCTTTCGAAGGTCAGAGTCACGGTCGTAAACACCGGTGTCACAAATACGCAAACAAGCAGCCACAGGACTGCCGCTGCCAGAAAAAGGTTCTTTTTGTTCTGTTTTAAATGATTAAAATTCATGTCTTTCCTACTTTAAATCCATTATTTTAGAAGACTAGCTGCACTAAGAGCATATAGCAGAAGGTTCCTGCCGCAATGCTTAAAAGCACGTTCCGCTTCCAGGCATGTAAAAGCGCCGTCAGAAGCGTGGCCGCAAACTCCGGGATGCCGTGTGTGGCGGAAAAGAGATCTGCGCCCTTCAGGCAATAGACCACCAGGGTTGCCATGATTGCCGGGGGCAGAATCGCGCCCAGATAGTTGACCGCTTTCGGCATCTCCTTTTTTCCTCCAAAAAGTACGAAAGGAACGAGCCGGGTGATCAATGTGCAGACAGCCGTCACCAGAATTATAACAAATGCTTGCGTTTCTGTCATGTATTTTCCACCTTTCCTTCCAGTCTTTTTTGCAATGCCATGAGAATTGTCACCGTAATAATCAGGGAAGGCAGGATAAAATTGCTGCCGCCGAAGATCAGAAGGCAGATCACCGAGCTGATAAGACCGATGACTGCGGGCAGATGGCTCTTCGCTTCTCTCCATTGATCCACAAAGATGGTTACAAAGAGCGCCGTCATGGCAAAATCAATGCCGGTCATATCGAGGGGCAGAACCTGTCCCAGAGCTGCGCCCACCACGGAACCGGTGATCCAGTAGATCTGATCCAGCAGGGAAATGAAAAACATCACGTCCTTTTCGTCCATTCCTTCCGGAACCTTCAGAGAGCACAACAGGGAATAGGTCTCGTCCGTCATGGAGAAAATCATATAGGGCCTGGATTTCATGGCCTTGAATTTTTCGATGAAGGTCAGGCCATAAAAAGCGTGGCGGCTGTTGATAAGTAAGGTCATTACAGCCACCACGGGAAGACTTGTCCCGGCGGTTAGGAAGCTTACCAGCACGAACTGGATGGAACCGGCATAGACAATGGTGCTGATCAGAAACGCCCACCAGAAGCTGTAACCGGCCTCCTGCAGGAGCAGACCGAAGGCCAGTCCCAGAAATAAATATCCCAGCATAACCGGAATTGTTTTCAAAAATGCAAATCGAAAAGATTCTTTCATTCGTTAAAATCCTGTATACAATCTAAAGTATAGAAAATCCCTGCCCTGTCTAAGGACACTGCCTCAGGAACCGGAAATCCGTATGGTGGACGCTGCCCGGCTCAGAACCTGTTCCAGATCCAAATTCAGCTGTTCGGTGTAATCCCGCTCCACCTCCCGACAGATCCGTTCGCTGTTCCAGGAAGCGATATTCGTATTGCTATAGTCCAATAGCACATACGCCGCAAAAAGACAGAGACAGACATAAAAGCGAATCCGCAACCAGATTCGTCCGGTCGGTTCCTCCTGTGCCGGGATTTGTCCCCGTTGCTCCAGAAGAAGTGAACGGTACTGTCCGCCCTGTCTTTCTGTTTTTTTCATAGAAATACCGCCTTATGCAGAACTAAAATCACTAATACCATATGAGCGGTGTTTCGGAATCAGAACTATTTTTGCCTACCGGTTGGCAAGCTCCGCAGTGATATCCTCCCAGGTCACGCCCCGCTCTACCATCAGAACCATGGCGTGATACAGCAGATCGGACATCTCGTATTTGATCTCCTCCGGATCCGGATTCTTAGCGGCGATGACAAGCTCGGTGGCTTCCTCTCCCACCTTCTTCAGAATCTTGTCGATTCCCTTGTCGAAGAGGTAATTGGTGTAAGAGCCTTCCTTCGGATGTACCTTCCGATCCGCAATCACCTGATATACATCTTCAAATACCTTTAAGGGATTGGTATTTTTATAATCGGTTTTCGCGATTTCATGGAAGAAACAGGACTTGCTGCCTGTATGGCAGGCTGCTCCGGTCTGGGATACCTTTGCCAGTATGGTGTCGCAGTCGCAGTCTACCACCAGCTCCTTCACATACTGGTAGTGGCCGCTGGTCATTCCCTTTACCCAGAGCTCTTGACGGCTTCTGCTCCAGTAAGTCATTTTACCGGTTTCAATCGTCTGATGAAAGGCCTCCTCATTCATATAAGCCACCATCAGAACTTCGTCGGTGCGGTAGTCCTGCACCACCACCGGAACCAGACCGTCCGGTCCCAGCTTGAACTCGGACCATTCCATATTGCAGCTTAAGGGACTATGTTTTTCCACAAAGGGCGTCAGCTCGTTCAGATAGATCAGCTCGCTTACGTATTCCTCAATCAGAGCCGCCGGGGCGCTGACTACGTCAGAGCTGTCCACGCAGGCCGCAATCTTTTCTTTTCCGAAGCGGGTGGAGGCTTCTTCTGTCAGATCGATATTTTCCTGACGTCCATAATTTAAGATAGCCTTTTCACAGCCGGCATAGAGGATTTTCTTCACGTCCTCCAGCCGCCGGATTCTGCCTCCGGCCTTTACCGGAACCTCAGCAGCGCGGCAGATTTCTTTCAGGACACCGATGGACAGATCGTGATCCGTATCCGTATCGGACAGATCAAAGATCAGAAGCTCGTCCGCCCCATTGTCGCTGTAATATCTTGCAAGGACAGCGGCATCCATATCAGCGCCCTCGCCCTGCACCTTTCCGGCCAGAAGCCGGATTACTGCTGTATTCTTTTCACTCATATCAAAGACTTCCTTTCGTAGATAATACGTCTGTAATTCTCGGATCCTGTGTGGTCGCCATATCAAGAGCCTTGGCAAAGGCCTTAAACATGCCCTCAATCATGTGATGGCTGTTGCTGCCGGAAAGCATTTTGAAATGCAGGTTCATACCGGCGCTATAGGAAATGGCGTAGAAAAACTCCTTCACCATCTGGGTGTCCATTTCTCCTACTTTTTCTGTCGGGAACTCTGCGTCAGACACATAATAGGGACGGCCGGATAAATCCAGGGAGCAGAGCACCAGGGCTTCGTCCATGGGAAGGATACAGGTGCCGTAGCGGACAATGCCCTTCTTATCTCCCACTGCCTCCCGGATCGCCTGTCCCAGCACAATGCCGGTATCCTCGATGGTGTGATGGCAGTCCACCTCCAGATCCCCCTTCACCTGACAGGTCAGATCAAAGAGTCCGTGCCGGGAAAAGCCGTTCAGCATATGATCGAAGAAGCCGATTCCGGTGGAGATATCCCCTTTGCCGCTGCCATCCAGGTTCAGGGTAATCGCGATATCCGTTTCCTTCGTTTTCCGTGAAAGACTTGCTATCCGTTCCATGTCAGCCCTCCTTTTTCTCAAAGCGTACAGCGATGGAATTGGCGTGTGCGGTCAGCTGTTCCGCTTTGGCAAAGGTCTCGATATCCTCGTGCACCGCTTCCAGAGCCTCTCTGGAATAATAGACAATGCTGGATTTCTTTACAAAGTCGTCCACGCTTAAGGGAGAGAAGAACCGGGCTGTTCCGTTGGTGGGCAGGATATGGTTCGGTCCCGCGAAATAGTCCCCCAGGGGTTCGCTGGAATTCTCTCCGATGAAAATCGCGCCTGCATTCCGGATTTTGGTCATCACCTGGAAGGGGTCCTTTGTCACAATCTCCAGATGCTCGCTGGCAATCTCATTGGCTGCGTCAATGGCAGCCTCCAGGTTCTCCGCAATCAGGATATAGCCGTAATGCTCCAGCGATTTCTCCAGGATCTCTTTTCTGGAAAGCTTCTGTACAAAGCCCTTGATTTCTGCCTGTACCTGCTCCGCCAGCGTCCTGCTTGTAGTGACCAGAATCGCGGAAGCCATCTCATCATGCTCCGCCTGGGACAAAAGATCGGCTGCCACATAGCGGGGATTGGCCGTCTCGTCAGCCAGCACCAGAATCTCGCTGGGACCGGCGATGGAATCAATGCTCACATAGCCGTAAACGGCTTTTTTTGCCAGGGCTACATAGATATTGCCGGGGCCTACGATTTTATCCACCTTCGGCACACTCTCCGTGCCAAAGGCCAGGGCCGCGATTGCCTGTGCTCCGCCTACCTTGTAGATCTCGTCTACGCCCGCTTCGCAGGCAGCTACCAGAGTATTCGGAGATATCTTACCGTCCTTTCCGGGCGGCGTGGTCATAACAATGCGGTCTACACCTGCCACCTTGGCAGGAACCACATTCATCAGAACCGAGGAGGGATAAACTGCCTTGCCTCCCGGCACATAGACGCCGCAGGAAGCGATGGGGCCGATTTTCTGACCCAGCAGCGTTCCGTCAGGCTTACTGTCAAACCAGCTGTACCGCCGCTGCTTCTCATGGTAGGTACGGATATTGACCAGGGCCTTTTTGATAACATCCAGAAGCTTCGGATCCACCTGATGGTAGGCCTCTTCTATCTCCTCCTTTGTGACGCGGATCGTGGAGGCGTCAAGCTGCGCGCCGTCAAAGCGCTCCGTATAGGAAAATAAAGCGGTATCTTTATTCTTTTTTACATCTTCGATAATAGCGTTTACCCGTTCGGTAAATTCACCGTAATGATTGGGACTTCTTTTCAACAGTTCATCTAACAGGTTCTGTTTGCTGTTTTCATCTAATGCTATAACCTTCATTTTGACCTCCCAAGCAGATATCTGAACCAGCGGTTAAAGAGAAAGACAATGGGAACTTCCGCGGCGCAGACCAGTATTGCAACGCCCAGATTAAAGACAGGCTGGGACATTGGTATCCATTTTTTCAAAAAAAACATTCCTAATGAAACATAGTATACCACGAAAAATGTGGCGTGTGTACACATAATCACAAGAGAATTCCGTCCAAGCCAGGACAAGACCCGGCTTACCGGGAGCATTTTGACCAGACTGATGATACCGGTACAGCATAAAAACGCGTTCAGATAGTGTACCGGATGCACATACAGATAATGCAGATCAAAAACCGGCGCCTTCAGAGCCAGGAGACTTCCGGGAATAAGGCAGAGAACCGGCCAGCCGCCGGGCAGATCCTTAAGATACCAGCCCATCAGCAGGAATGGCAGGGCCAACAGTCCGCGGATCAGGGTAATCAGAAGATCCATGCCCAAAAAAGTCCGGAGGCTTCCCTCCCAGAGCACATATTGATCAAGACCCAGGCTTACGGAGATCTCGTAGGAGATCCCGGCTAGTATCAGGATGCAAAGATTGCGCTTCCGGATACTGAGCTTTCCGTCCAGCAGGGAAAAGACTGCGCCCGCAATAAAATAGGCCGGCAAAAACCATAAAATATGCACGCCGTAGCCGGTAAAGGTGTCCACGTACTGCCTTGCAAGGGCAGCGCCGGAAAGCTTATCCGGCGTCAGATGGCAGGTCAGGGTATTCATGGTCAGCAGCATCAGGGAAAAGGACAGATATGGCACCAGGACGCCTCTGACCCGGCTTTTTACCGCCGCCTGGACGGAACGTTTCTCCTTTTGCTTCAGCCCCGCCAGAATTCCGCCTACGATAAAAAACAGGGGCATATGAAAGGAAGAAATCCATTTCAGGGTATCCTCCTGTATATATTCGATATGACCCAGAATTACAAGAAAAATTCCGATCCCCTTTGCCATATCCAGATAGTCCAGTCTTTTTTGCTGCATACTTCCTCCGTGTTACAGTGCAGCCCTCAGATTCTGAATCAGTTCGGTAATCCGCTCTGCTTCCATCTTCATGCTCACCTGATTGACCACCATGCGCGCAGACAGAGGCATAACCTCCTCCAGCACGCCCAGGCCGTTTTCGCGGAGCGTGGAGCCTGTCTCCACAATATCCACGATGACATCAGACAGCCCAACCAGCGGAGCCAGCTCGATGGAGCCGTTCAGCTTGATAATCTCTACGGTCTGATGCTTTTGATTGTAAAAATAATCCTTTGCGATATCCGGGTACTTGGTTGCTACGCGGATCTGCTCCTGATGGGCCAGCTTCTCTCTGGCAGACTCCGGTCCGCATACACACATGCGGCATTTTCCGAAGCCCAGATCCAGCACCTCGTACATTTTCCGGCCTTCCTCCACCAGCGTGTCCTTGCCGACTACGCCGATGTCCGCCGCTCCGTATTCCACATAAGTAGGAACGTCCGGGCCCTTGGCCAGGAAGAATTTAAGTCCCAGATCCTCGTTGACAAAGATCAGCTTCCGGCTGTCCGGATCCTTCATCTCCTGGCAGGTGATTCCCACCTTTTCCAGAAGCTCCAGGGTTTTCCGTGCCAGGCGTCCCTTAGTCAGGGCAAAGGTCAGATAACGCTTTCCATTTTCCGCCGCGCTTTCTTTCTTTTCGGCTTCAATCCGGAGGGCCCGCTGCAGCTGATCCACCACGATGGCGAAGCCGACAGCCGGAAGCTCCCTTCCGAAATGGGACAACAGGTTATCATAGCGGCCTCCCTTGGCGATGGGCTCTCCGTAGCCATAGGAATAAGCATGGAAAATGATACCTGTATAATAATTATATTTGCTCAGCATGCTCAGGTCAAAGGTTACGTACTTTTCACAGCCCTTTTCCTTCAAACCAATGTAAATTTCTTCCAGACGCTTCAGGGCCTTCAATGCGTCCTCATTGTCCGTCAGATCTCTGGCCTTCCGAAGCGCGTCCTCCCCTCCGGTCAGGGTGGCCATCTCCAGAAAGGTGGAGCGCAGGCTCTCTGACATTTCAAAGCTGCTTAAAAGCTCCTCGGCGCCGAAGCGGTTCTTATCGGAAATCAGTCTGCGCAGGCTTTCCTCTGCCGTGCTTCCGATTCCAGCCTCCCGAAGCAATGCCTTAAAGAATTCCACCTGTCCGATGCTGACCTGGAATTCCTTCAGGCCTGCCTCCTGCAGTGCTTTGATCAGTACGGAAATCAGCTCCACATCGGAAGCGACGCTGCCGTCTCCCATAAGCTCGGCGCCCATCTGGGTGGTTTCCTTCAGACGTCCCTGATATTTGTCATAGTTGATAAAGGTATTGCCCATGTAGCAGAGTCGGATGGGCGTTTCATCATGAAAATATTTGGATACTGCCCGGGCGATGGAAGGAGTCATATCCGGCCGGAGCACCAGCGTATTGCCCTCTTTATCAAAGAATTTATAAAGCTCCCGGGACGGAACCGTACCGACTTCCCGGGAAAATACATCGAAGAACTCAAAGGTAGGCGTTTCAATGCCCTGATACCCGCAGCCGGAAAGCACCCGGTATAGGAGCTGCTGTAACTCAAATTTCTGTACAAATTCATTTCCGTAGATATCCCGGACGCCCTCCGGGGTATGTAACAGCGGATTCTGATTTTTCATCGTATTTTTTGCCTCCTCAAACACTTTATTGATTTACCATTATAAAGTGTTTATTCCTGTTCGTCAATTACTTTCTGGATTCCGTCCAGATAAGGAACCAGATAGCCTCCATGGGGCTTGAGCACAAATGCCGGATCGAGCTCATCATGCCGGAAGCTTTTGCGCCCGCCTTTCTCAGCCCGCTCCCAGAATTCTTTCATCTTTTTATACGGAAGAAAATAGAGTTCATTTCGCTTTGCAAAAAGAATAATCAGGAACGCCACGCCTTCCTGGCGCTCAAAATCGCCCATAAATTCCACCTGGTGCGCGTGGATATTCTGCAGGGGAAAGGTATCTGTATCACATTCCTTGGCGTCGAAGCAGACAGGGATTCCCTGAACCGCCCCGATGTAGTCCACGGTACTCTTCTGGTCAAAATAAGCCAGGGTAATATGACGGTGCTCTTTATCGATTTTCATGGGAGTAATGGGCGTCGGTACCTTCTGAATCAGTGCCAGTCCCTGCTCCCTGTATTTTTCATTGGTCCGGTTGATGAGATCCTCCAGGGTCGATCCGCGGAGGCCTCTGGAATTCCAGGTTGCCATAGGATTCCTCGCTTTTCTGTTATGCCGCGGCAGATAAGCCTTGTCTGCTGACATGATTCATTATATGGAAAATCCGGCCGTTTTACAAGGAGATTTTCATAAAAAGGACCGTGCAGGGAAATGTAGAGATAGTTCCACATTTCTCTGTCACGGTCCTTCGATATCCTGTGTTCTCTGGTTTCAGTCAGTTCTCGGCCAGCACCCGGTGAATATGCAGGGCAAGATACATTTTTTCCTGGCTGGACAGCTTCTGGCGAAACTGCTCCATCACATAAATCTGGATCTTTTCCACACACTCAAATTCTTTTTGGCAGCTGGAGTGGATCTGCTCATAGAGCAGACTGTTCTTTTCGTCGGGAAGCTGATTGCGGCTTACAAGCCGCTGGGCAAACAGCCGTACATGGGTCACATACCTGGAATACGAAGTACTGTCTTCGTTGTAAGTAATCCCAAAGGCATATTTTACAATATCCAGCACTGCGTCTAGCGTCCGGGAAATCAGCAGGTTCTGACTGTTATAGAGGTGATTAAACTGGGCGTTGATAAAGTGAAAGGCGATGTTGCCCGCTTCATCGGCAGGAATCTCAAGATCCAGCCGTTCCCGCATCAGGTTTACGGCATATTCCCCCACCTGAAACTCCTGGGGATTGAATTTTTTCATTTCCAGCGTGTAAAAATTCTGCAGAACAATGCCTTCCCGTACCCGTCTGGCCGCAAAGGACAGATGATCCGTCAGGGACAGATAGATATGATCCATCAGCTTCATATCGAACTGTTCAATGGCATAATCAATCACCGCCTTGGCCAGCTCAAAGAAGACGCTGTCTGTCTCTGCCGCCAGACGGATGATGTTTCGGGAGATCTCCTTGTCCTTGAGAACAAAGACCTTTTCAATCTCGTTTTCCTGAAACTCATATCCTATGGACTTGTGAAAGCCGATTCCCTTTCCCATGAGAATAGACTCCTGGCCCGCGTTGTCTAGCGCAAGCACCAGCGAATTGTTCAACACCTTAATGACACGCATGGTATTACAGATTCTCCCCGTTTGTCTTAATTACATTCTGATACCAGTAGAAGCTGTCCTTCTTGATTCTTCCCAGATCCTTCAGGTTGAAATCGTCACGGTTGATGTAGATAAAGCCGTAACGCTTCCGGAAGCCCTGATGGGAGCTTAAAAGATCCATTACAGACCAGGGGCAGTAGCCCATCATTTCCACACCATCATCGATAGCGTCGGAAATAGCCTGAATATGGCCGCGCAGATAGTCGATCCGGTAATCGTCATGCACGCGTCCGTCCTCGGTCAGCTCGTCCGCCATACCGAGACCGTTCTCGGTGATAATCAGCGGCAGATGGTATCTGCGATAATACTCATTCAGCACAATCCGAAGACCCATGGGATCAATCTGAGCACCATATTCGCTGGCCTTCAGGTTCTCGTTTTTCTCGTCCCGGCAGTAGCCGTACTGGTCAAAGTCTACCTCGTTGCCGCGAAAGACTCTGGATCCCACCGGATGCTCCTCGTCCGCAGGCAGATAGCTTGCGCACAGAGTCCGGTAATAGTTCAGGGCGATATAGTCAATTTTTGCGGACTTCAGAATCTCTGCGTCGCCCTCTTCCATCTTCGGAACAATATTGCGCTCCTTCAGATAGCGCATATAGTAACCCGGATACTCGCCGTTGATGTGCATCTCCAGGCAGTAGTTGGTCTTCAGCCAGTCGTTCATTTTGGCAGCCCATACGTCCTCCGGCTTGTTGGTCAGCGGATAGGTACAGGTGGAGGATACAGCCGGAGCAGCCTTTCCGCCTTCTACCAGCTCATGGCAGGCATTGACTGCCAGCGCATGGCCCAGGAACATGTGATAATCCATCTGAGCACGCATACGATCGGCTTCCCAGTCGTCCTCGGTATAGATATTCATACGGTTGTTGACGCGGATCATCAGGTTCTGCTCATTGATCATCTGCCAGTATTTTACACGGTCTCCGAAGGCCTGGTAGCAGACACGGGCGTAACGCTCAAAGGCAAAGGCGCAGTCCCGGCACTCCCAGCCATTGTATTTTTCAACCAGCGCGTAAGGCAGGTCAAAATGATACAGGGTTACGAGGGGCTGAATGCCCTGCTCAAGCAGGTAGTTGATCACACGGTTATAGAAATCGATGCCCTTCTGGTTGATCTCTCCGTCTCCGTCCGGAATAATGCGGGCCCAGGAGAGGGAGAAACGGTATGCCTTCATACCCATCTCCTTCATCAGGTCGATGTCTTCCTTCCAGTGGTGATAGAAATCACTGGCCACCTTGCTGTCAGCCTGCTTATCGGAACGTTTGAAGGAATTATAGTCTGCTACGGTCATGCCTTTGCCGTCTTCGTCCCAGCCGCCTTCGATCTGAAAGGCAGAGGAGGAAGCGCCCCAGAGGAAATTTTCAGGAAAATTTGTCATAATTTTGGCTCCTTTAAAAAGTTGTAAAAGCCAGGCAGAAGCATAGAGACTTCCGCCCGGCGGATGTTTTAGGACTTATTATTTTACAGCTTTGATAACAACCTTGGTAAGGTCAGCCTTCTCGGCCGGAACTCCTGTTACCTCTGCGAAATCAGCCGTATTGGAAACGATGACGCTTACAGTAGTATCATAGCCTGCTGCCTTAATCTTGTCAATGTCAAAGGATACGATCGGGGTGCCTTTCTTGATCTGGTCTCCCTCATTTACATGCTTGGTAAAGCCCTCACCGTTCATTGCTACGGTGTCCATACCGATGTGAATCAGAAGTTCGGTGCCGTCTGCAAGCTTCAGGCCCATAGCGTGAAGGGTCGGATACAGAACAGATACGGTACAGTCAGCCGGTGCTACTACCTCTCCCTTGGTCGGAAGAACCGCGATTCCTTTTCCCAGAGCCTCAGAAGCGAATACCTCGTCCTGCACCTCATTTAACGGGTAAGCCTTTCCCTCTACCGGAGAAGTGATTTCCACGGTCTCGCCTGTGTGGCTCGGAGCTGCCGGCATAGTCAGATCGGACTCCAGCGCTGCTGCTCCTGCGGGAGCTGCGTCTACATCTTCAAAGCCTACGATATAGGTAAGGATTGCGCCGCCAAAGAACGCTACCGCGATACCGATTAAGTAAGCTGCGAACTGGCCCAGGCTTGTACCCTCGCCATAGTAGGACATGATGGTCAGGATACCGTTGTTTGCAAAGCCTGTGTTGACTGCGTGTCCGATACCCATGATACCACCGCCGAGAGCTCCGGCGATTACTGCACATACCATCGGCTTCTTCAGACGAAGGTTACAGCCATAGATAGCCGGCTCTGTGATACCTACCAGCCATGCGGACAGGGAAGCGGAAGCTGCTACCTGCTTTAAATCCTTGCTCTTGGTTTTCAGCATAACGCCCAGAGCTGCGCCTGCCTGGGAGAAGTTTGCGGAGCCTGCGAAGCACATCAGGGTGTTGGTTCCTGTCAGGGCTACGTCATTCAGACCAATCGGAAGCAGAGCTCTGTGCGCGCCGAAAATAACGCATACGCCCCACAGACCGCCGACGATGATACCGCCCAGTACCGGGCTGAAGCCATACAGCGCATTGTAAAGGAACTGAATAATATAACCAACGTAGATACCAACCGGTCCTACAACAGTCAGCATAACCGGTACCATGATAATCAGGGACAGACCCGGTACCAGGATCAGCTGCAGAATTTCCGGAATTACCTTCTTTAAGAATTTCTCCAGGAAATACAGTACAATCACGCCCAGCAGAATCGGGATAACGGACTCGGTATACGCGAATACCTTACTGGACTCTCCTACGGTAAACGCCATCTTGATAACCGGAAGGCCGAAGATGGTGGACTTGGTAGCTACATCCTGAACCAGGGCATCGATGGTCGGATGGCAGATAAAGCCGCCCAGCATCATAGCTACAACAGAACTGCACTTCAGTGCCTTGGATGCGGTGTAAGCAAGGAAAACCGGCATGAAGTAGAAAATAACATTGGAAGCGGTGTTCATGATGATGTAGGTGCTATTGGTTGTATCGAAGCCCGGCACCTTGGCAAATGCTGCCAGAAGACCCTTAATCAGACCTGCTGCCGCGATAGCCGGTACCAGCGGTGTGAAGATCTCAGTAATCTTCTGCAGAATCAGGTTGCCCAGAGGCTGCTTCTGATCCGGAACCTGCTCGTCTACAGAACCGCCTGCTACGGCGTCTCCTAAGATCGCTACGGTTGCGTCATAAATCTTGGTAACCTTTGCGCCGCATACAACCTGGAACTGTCCGCCGGAAACAACGACGGAAATAACGCCCTCCAGATGCTCTACAATTTCTTTCTTTGCAAGGCTTTCATCCTTCAGGATGAAGCGCAGACGGGTGAAGCAGTGTGTCACCTGTTTTACATTGGCTTTGCCGCCCACATTATCAAGAATGTCCTGGGCAATTTTGTTGTAATCCATTCTTCTCTCTCCTTTTTTAATGTTAGATGTTGAAAGGGATATCGAAAGACTTGTTATGCCTGATTTCACACACAAAAAAAGATCCAGTGAAATGAACGTCCAACAGAAAATCCGGATACAGATATCATATATCCGCACTCTTTTTCTATCTTCTTCATTTTCACCCGATCTTGCCTGCATGACCAGTAACACGTCGTATGTGAAACCACTATGTAATTGTCTCTCAATCTGGTAATACCTTACCACACTTCTTTTTTGATTGCAAGTGTTTCTTAAATTTTTGTGAAATCTATATGAATTTTTTGAAAATGTTTTGTGTAAAACAACGAAAAACCGTGGCTGTTTTTACTCGCCACGGTTCAAAACGTTCATAAACTCTTTGGGAAGCGGCGCAATATACTGCTGTCCCGAAAGATTGGAAAGAACTCCGGTAAGCTCCGGCAGTTCCAGCCGGTAAGCATGAAGAAGCTGATATTCCAGGCCAAAATTTTTCCGGAATTCCGCGTTCACCTTCGGATTGCCGTATTTGGCGTCGCCGATGAGGGGATGTCCGCTGCTGGCCAGATGGGCGCGGATCTGATGGGAACGGCCGGTAATCAGATTGATCTCCAGATAGGTATAAGGCTTCCCGTTGTAAGTCAGCTGTTTTAGCGGCACATATTCCGTACAGATAGGCAGGGCGTCCGCTCTCTTCTGCTGATAAATCTGTACCTGGTTGGTCCGTTCGTTTTTCAGAAGCCAGCCTTCTATACGCTGCTTTTCCCGGATATTGCCCACTGCAATGGTCCGGTAATATTTATGGAGATTGCGGGCGCGGAACAGTTCATTCAGTTCCTGAAGTCCCCGAAGGCTCTTGCCCGCCGCCACCAGCCCGCTGGTATTCCGGTCAAGGCGGTTACAGATACCAGGACGGAAGCTGCGCAGACTTGACCGGGTGGCCTCTCCGCTTTCTAACAGGTGCTCCGTCAGGTATTCTACCAGGGAGACGTCCGAGGGCTTTGCCTTCTGGGACAACAGACCTGCCGGTTTATTGAAGAAAATGACATGTTTATCCTCGTAAAGGATTTCCGGTCGAAGCTTCGCGGGCAGCTTTTTCTTAAGACCGCTTCCCGTTTGCGGGGTTGTTTCTTTTCCTGTTTTTCCTGCCATACCGGAAAAGCCGTCGATCGTTTCGTCTGCCAGAAACAGCCGGATCTCGTCCCCGGCCTTCAGCCGCTCCTTCCCCTCTGCCCGCTTTCCGTTCAGGGTGATATTCTTTTTCCGCAGCATTTTATAAAAAAAGCTGGCCGGAGCCTTATCCATATATTTAGCCAGCAGCTTGTCCAGCCGCTGTCCGGCTTCATTTTCTCCTACGGTCAGAAGACGCATGGCGTTCGTTCCTTTCTCATGGTTTTACAGGGAAAGCGCAAGGATCAGTCCCCGGATCAGCTGCTCCCGGTTCAGGTAAGGGTAACGCTCGTCCGGCGTAAACGGGATCTCCTCCGGCTCCCTTTTAGCCAGCGCGTCAGCCCGGTCCAGATAGGTTTTCAGATCCGGGAAAATATGGACATGCACGCCGGAAAGCCGGTTTTCCTTCAGTACCTTTGTGATATGGGTCTCCAGAGGCTTCAGATCTGTGTCCTTTAAGGTGGTATAGCCGGCCACCTCATTGCCGCGGATTACCAGGCTGTGAACCGGATAATTTTTATCGTAGGTGGTCAGCACCAGCTCGTAAGCATGCTCCATGCCCGCCATATGCTGTTCCATCTCTTCATACAGCTCCCGCGGAAGGGAATGGCGTTTCCAGAACATGATCACATTGACCAGTTCCTTGCAGGCCGGAAGGCAGCCTACCACGGCCACCACCGTAAACAGGTTCATCCGGCTTTTGGCGGTCACATAACCAATGATAAATATAACAGCCGGCAGCAGAAAAAAGATAAAAGTCTTTAAAATCTGTGCTTTTTTATGGGCGTCAATATATCCGTAATCGCCCTTTTCCGGTACCTTTCGCATTCTGATTTCTCCTTATCTCAATGCTTTGATATGTTCTTCCGCCAGACTTTCCATAGGAATGGATAGTTCCTTGGAATCCTGGATACAGAAAGAAAGCCAGTCCTCCAATACAGTTTCGTCGATCTCAAGCTCGTCCTCACCGGCCAGGGTCTGGTAATAGACGCCTTTTTCATTTCCCTCATAGACCGAACCGATTTCCACGTAGGAATCCTCGTCCTCGCCATACACATACAGGGTAAAGGGCCAGAATTCGCTGTCCGCTGCGGTACTGGGATTGTGGGACCAGTCTGCCCGGACGATACCATTGTCATAGAAGGTCACTGCGGGGAATTCTGCGAACTCCTCCCGCACCGCGCCCAGGGCTTCCACAAAATCATAAACCAGAAAGGCATGGCCTGCCTCGGAGGCAGTAACATAGGAAATCACCAGCTCCTCCCGTCCGTCCCCGTCCACATCGCAGACGCCGAACTGATTCTGGGACATATCTGCTCCATCATAATCCAGCTCCAGTCCATTGGGGAACTGCTGATTATAATAGATATCCTCCAGCACAGAACGGTAAGCGCTTTTTCCGGCGTCAGACAATGCGCCTGCGTCCGTTGTATCGGTCGTTTCCCCGGAGTCTGCTGCATCCGTTGTTTCTGCTGTATTCTTTGTATCCGTATTACTCTTACAGCCTGCTGCCAGAACCGAGGCGCCCAGCAGTATGGCCAGCCAGTATTTTTTCATCCTGATCTCTCCTTCTTTTCTGTCAAAATGTTCCGTCAGGGTTTTTACCCGAATTTCATTATACGCAAAGGAATTCCATCCTGCAAGCCTTCTTTTGGGAAAATCCGATGCATGGGATTCCGGGATTGACATTTTCCGTTCCGGATTCCTATAATAAAGGAATGGAGGAGAATCAAATGAAAAAGTTATGGACAATATTCCTGGCTTTCGCTGTGCTGCTTGCGGGCTGCTCCGGCATACAGACTTCCACGCCGGTTTCCCACGGCACTTTTTTTGCCATGGATACGGTTATGGATTTTCAGATATACGGGGATACAAAGCTTTTGAGAAATGCAGAAGAAATCGTTACAGATCTGGAGAAAAAGGTATCGGTTACGGATCCGGACAGTGAAATCTATGCCATCAACCTGCAGGGAGCGGGTACGTTGACCGGTGAGGCAGAGGAGCTGATGAAGCTGGCTCTGTCCATGTGCAGCCGGACAGACGGAATGCTGGATATCTCTGTCTACCCGGTAGTCCGGGCCTGGGGCTTTACCACCGGAGCATATCAGGTTCCGGAAGAGGAGACGCTTCAGAAGCTTCTGCCGCTGGTAGACTATACAAAGATTCAATACGAAAGCGCCACCGGACAGGTCACGATTCCGGAGGGAATGACCATCGATCTGGGCAGCATCGCCAAGGGCTACGCCGGGCAGCTGGCCGCGCAGTATCTGCGGGATCATGGCGTCACCTCGGCCCTTCTGAATCTGGGCGGCAATGTACAGACCATCGGTTCCAAGCCGGACGGAACACCCTGGAGTATCGGCATTCAGGATCCAAAGGGAAGCAGTCCTATGATGGCGCTGTCTGTCTCCGACCAGGCTGTGATTACCTCCGGCGGCTATGAACGGTATTTTGAACAGGACGGACAGACCTACTGGCACATTATGGATCCGGCCACCGGCCGCCCCGCCAGGAGCGGTCTTCTCTCCGTATCCGTTATCGGGGAACAGGGCAGCGTCTGTGACGCGCTTTCCACTGCCCTCTTTGTCATGGGACTGGAAAAGGCAGCCCGTTTCTGGGCTGCCAGTGATGATTTCGAAGCGATTTTTGTAACAGATACCGGCGAAATCTACCTAACAGAAGGACTGAAGAATCAGTATGTGCTTCTCAATGATTACGCAGATGCCCAGGTAACGATACTGGAACGCTAGTCTGATTTCCGGGCGATGATATACCAGGTTTTGCTGTAATTCCCTTCATTTTCCAGAAAATGGTTGGCGCATTTTTCTACCCGGAACCCGTTTTTTTGCAGAAGGGCGCAGACTGCCTTTTCGTCATGGACGATTTCCCGGATATTCTCTTCGAACTGCTTTACGCCATTTTCATATACGGTTGTATTCAGATTGATACGGCCGTCCGGATCATGGGTCACCATGAACTGAGCCTTAACGGTTTCACTGAAGTCCAGGTCGATGGGCTCTGCCATGGGAACCTCTTTTTCATTCAGAATGTCGAAGATAAAGTACCCGCCCTCGGTCAGATATGCGGATACATTGGCAAAGATACGGTCAATATCTGCCAACTCCATAATGTGGTTCAGGGCGTCCCCGGTGCAGGTCACCAGATCAAAGGAGGCTTCCGGACGATAGGTGATCATATCGGCCACCTCGTAATGGATATGGGAATTCCGTTCCTTCGCGATGGCAATCATCCCTTCGGAAAAATCCATTCCCCAGGCTTCGACTCCTTCTTTCGCCAGAAGCTCACAGAGCACTCCGGTACCGCAGGCCAAATCAAGGCTTTTATGGACAACGATCTGATGCTGATTCAGCCAGGTGAGAAGCTGTTCCCCAAAGGCTTCCGGAAAATAATTCCACCCAAACTGGTTATAAACTTTACAGAACGCGGTGCTGTACATACTTGAATCCTCCCCGGTTTTACAGATTAAGGTACGCTTTCCAGTCCAGCTCTTTTCCGTCCAGCACACACTCCTCCAGCGTGTCGCCGTCATAACCAAGCTTTAAGGAGAAAAACGGCGCATCCTCGGCCAGCAGTTTAAAGAAGACTTTATCGCCAACCCAGAGCTCCAAATCATGGATCCGTTCCTCCGGCACCCATTCTAGTACGCCTTCCCGACAGTTATAATCAAGCTCTCCTTCCCAGCCTGTGGCCGTATAGAGGCACATATACTGGGTTTCCATGCCCTTCAGGGCAAAGGTTACGATTCCCCGGAACCGGTAATCGGTCAGGGTCAGTCCCGTTTCCTCGAGGGTTTCCCGTAAGAGACAGTCCTCCGGGCTTTCATAGGCCTCCGCATGGCCGCCCACGCCAATCCACTTATCCTGATTGACGTCATTTTTCTTTTTGATGCGGTGCATCATCAGGAATTTTCCATCCTGCTCCAGATAGCACAGTGTAGTCAGAGTTCCAACCGTATTTTTCATAAGTAATCCCTCTCCTTTTTAAAAAGAAAACAGCATGGCTGAGAGCCGCGTCATCACGCCCTGAGGCAGAATGCCAGAGGCGGCTTTCACCAGCTTCATACTGCCGCCGCAGATGGATACCGCACGTCCTTTCTCCGCGTCAAAGAGAGCTTTTCGCACCACACGCTCCGGCTTTATCAGAAACAGGCGCTTCACCGGATTCAGCTCAATACCGCCTGCCGCGAAAAAGTCTGTTTTTACCGGACCCGGACACACGGCAGTCACCGATATCCGGCGATCCCGCAGCTCTTCCTTTAATGCCCGGGACAGGGACAGCACATAGGCCTTGCTGGCCGCATAGGCGGCAAACCCGGGCTGCGGCAGGAAAGCGGATCCGGAATCCATCTGGATAACCCGGCTGCCTTTTCTGAAATAAGGCAGGCAGGCCATGGTAACTGCCGTTAGGGCCCTGCAGTTGACGTCTACGATGGATAAAACCTCGTCAATGTCCTGCTGCTCCAGCTTTCCCGCATGGCCCAGTCCGGCGGAATTGACCAGAATCCGGATCACCGGACGTTCCTTGCGAAGGAGGCGCGAAAGCTCCCCGCAGGAATCCTTTTCAGAAAGATCCATGGGAAGCGTCCGGATGAGGGTTTTCTCCTTTAATTCTTCCTGTAGACGCAGAAGTTCATCTTCTCTTCTTGCAATCACCCAGATCTCTGAGATGGAACGGTAGCTTTCCGCAATTTGACAAACAAATTCCCGGCCGATGCCGGAGGATGCTCCTGTTACAATGGCAATGGATGCCCGTTTCTTTTCCATAGCTTCTGCCTCCTGATTATTCCGGTATTATTTCAACAGATACTGATAGATAGCTTCCGCGCAGCCGTCATGCTCACAGTCTGCCACTGTTACATCGGAAATTGCCTTAATGTGATCTGCCGCATTTCCCATAGCCACAGCCAGACCGGCTGTCTCCAGTACCCGGATATCGTTATCGGCGTCACCAACGGCAATGGTTGCGTCGATAGGGATTTGCAGTGCTTCGCAAAGCCTGGTAAGACCGACGCCCTTATCTACGCCTTTTGCTGTAATCTCCAGGGATGAGTTTTCCGCGTCCACCATTTCCAAAGGAAGGTCTGACGTCCGAATCCGTTCCTTCGTCCGCTCCCTGGATTCCATGCTTCGATGGTAAAGATTGACCTTTTCCACCGGAAAGGGGTTGGCCATGTAAAAGCCGTAGAGATCATCGTGGGGCTCTACGACACTGGCATGCAGCTCTTTATAGGGTCCCATACCAAACAATTCAATCCGGGCCAGCTGATTCGTCTGTTCCAGGGATTTTTCATCCAGGATGTGCAGCATGGCGTCTTCTTTCCGGGCCAGGCGGAATAGTTCTCTCACAAGCTCCGGCTCAATTCTGTTTGTATAAAGTTCTCGTTGCTCCTGAAAATCATAAACCATGGCGCCGCTGGTACAATTTACATAGCGAAGACCCGGGATTTGCTCCCGATATGCGGACAGCTCCGGGCGGCAGCGTCCGGTGGATAGTACCACATGTTTTCCGGCGGCCAAGGCTTTTTCGATGGCTTCCCGGCAGCCAGGCGTAATCTCTTTTTTACTGTTCAGAAGTGTGCCGTCCATATCCAGGGCAATTAGTTGATACTGACTCATGTATTTCTCCTATTTCTTCTTATGTACATTTCGAATGGTTTTCTTTTTACCGCCTGCTTTTTTGGCGGGACTGTTTTTTCGGAAATCTGTTTTCTCTTCTCTCCGTTCTCTTGGATTTCCGCCCTCCGGTCGAAGCAGGCATTTGGGACCGTAACCAATCAGATCCCTACGGCCACATTTTTCCAGGGCTTCCCGCACTAATTCCCGGTTTTTCGGATCCCGGTACTGGATCAGAGCCCGCTGCATGGCCTTCTCATGGGGATTCTTCGGCACATAGACCTTCTCCATGGTCCGGGGATCCAGGCCGGTGTAATACATACAGGTGGACATGGTAGACGGCGTCGGATAAAAATCCTGCACCTGCTCCGGCATATATCCCAGATCCCGGCAGTATTCCGCCAGCTCTACGGCCTCCTTCAGGGTGGAACCCGGATGGGAGGACATCAGATAAGGAACCAGATATTGCTTTTTCTGCAGACTTTCGTTCATTTTCTTATAACGACGGCAGAATTCCTCGTAGACGCTGCGGTTCGGTTTGCCCATCTTTGAAAGCACCGCGTCGGATACATGTTCGGGAGCCACTTTTAGCTGACCGCTTACATGATATTCACAGAGCTCCTTTAAAAAGGTCTGATCCGGATCCGCCAATACATAGTCAAACCGGATACCCGAACGGATAAATACCTTTTTGACGCCGGGAACGGCCCGCAGCTTCCGGAGAAGGCTGATGTAATCCCTGTGATCTGCCTGCAGATTCGGGCAGGGCTTCGGAAACAGACACTGACGCTCCGGGCAGGCCCCGGCCTTCAGCTGCTTCTTGCAAGCAGGCTGCCGGAAATCTGCCGTAGGGCCTCCCACATCGTGGATATAGCCTTTGAAATCCTTGTCCTTTGTCATGCATTCTGCCTCCCGCAGCAGGGATTCATGGCTGCGGGTCTGGATAATCCGGCCCTGATGGAAGGTCAGGGCACAGAAGCTGCAGGCTCCGAAGCAGCCGCGGCAGCTGGCCAGACTGAATTTGATTTCAGAGAAGGCCGGAACCGCGCCTTCCTTTAGACAGGAGGGATGTACGGCTCTCTGGAAGGGCAGATCATAGACCTGGTCCATTTCTTCCTCGGAAAGGGGACGGGCAGGCGGATTCTGAACTACAAACAAATGTTCTGAATACTGTTCTGCCATTCGCTTACCACGGATGGGATCCGCATTTTTCTGCTGAATCGCAAAGCTTTCGGCATAAAGGGTTTTATCTGCCTTCATGCTCTCATAATCCGGCAGAAAAACGGCGTCATAGATATCTTCCCGATGGCTGGTTTTATAGACGGTTCCATTGACGAAGGTCACATCCCGGATGGAGATTCCCGAAGCCAGGGCGTCCGCGATTTCCACGATGGAGCGCTCTCCCATTCCGTAGGAAATCAGATCCGCGCCGCTGTCCAGGAGCAGGGAGCGTTTAAAACCGTCCGCCCAGTAATCATAGTGGGCCAGACGCCGCAGACTGGCTTCGATGCCGCCCAGGATAATCGGTACGTGCTTATAGGCATGGCGAATCAGGTTGCTGTAAACCATGTCCGCCCGATCCGGACGCTTTCCCATGATTCCTCCCGGCGTAAAGGCGTCGGTTTTCCGTCTCTTCTTTGACACGGAATAATGATTTACCATGGAATCCATATTTCCGGAGGATACCAGAAAGGCCAGACGGGGTTCCCCGTAGGCACAGACGCTTTCCGGATTTTTCCAGTCCGGCTGGGAAAGGATTGCCACAGTGTAACCATGGCTCTCCAGCACCCGGCCGATGATGGCCGGACCGAAGGAGGGATGGTCCACGTAGGCGTCGCCGATGACATAGACAAAATCCGGCTGCGTAATTCCCTGCTCCTGTAATTCTTCTTTGGTTGCGGGCAAAAATCCCTGCTTCATGTAATAACTCCTATTCTTTTACCAGAAGCTCGTAGCTTCCGTCCAGCACCTGGTAAAAATCTCTGATATAATAATCGGCTATCCGACGATTTTCCTCTTGCCGGGCTTCCGCGTAGACATCGTAAATCGAACATACCTTCGCGCCCGCGCTTTTTCCGGCCCGGGCTCCGGCCGGCGTATCCTCGAAGACCAGACAGTCTTCCGGCTTTACCCCCAGTCTGTCTGCCACCTTCAGATAGATATCCGGCGCGGGCTTTCCCGCCCCTGCCTCACAGGAGGTCATCAGGCAGCCAAAATAAGGGGCAAGCCCAAGCCCCTCCACTACCGCATCCAGGAGTTCCCGGCCATTGCTGGTGGCAATTCCGGCCTTAATTCCATGGGTTTTCAGATATTCCAGGAATTCCCGGGCGCCCGGCTTTAAAGGTACTTCATGGGCGTATTTTTCTTTGGACATGGCAATCCATTCGGCCTTGATGACTTCCAGGCTGTCTGGAAGGGAAAATCGTTTTTTAAAATAGGCCGCCGTTTCTGAAAAGCTCATACCTTCAATGGCCGGCTGTAAATCTTCCGGTACCGTAAGCCCATGCTTTCCCATATATTCCACATCAATAACGCCCCACATCCACATGGAGTCTACCAGAGTTCCGTCCAGATCAAAAAGGACTGCTTTTATTCCATCGAGCATCCTGTCTCCTCCTTTAGGTTTCTTAGTTCTTTCTCATAAAGCAGCCGGCATTCCCCAGGAGCCAGACTTTCATCCAGCTTCAGGCTTCCCATGGAAAGCCGTTTGAGATAGGTTACCTCACAGTCGATAGCCTCGAACATCCGTTTTACCTGATGATAACGCCCTTCCCGAATGGTTACTTCGATTTCAGACTCCTGGCCGGATTTTAAAATACGAAGCTTGGCCGGAAGGGTCTTTTTTTCATCGCCGATATCCAATCCCTCCAGGAAATCCTGTACATGCTCCGGCTTTACCTGCCCCCGGATGCGGGCGTAATAGGTCTTGTCCACATGTCGTTTCGGTGAAAGCAGGTAGTGAGCCAGCTTCCCGTCGTTGGTAAGCAATAGCAGGCCTTCTGTATCCCGATCAAGACGTCCCACCGGGAACAGATCCGAACGGGCGTTCTCTGGCAGAAGCTCCAGAACCGTAGCGAGCTTCCGATCCTCGGTGGCCGAGATATATCCGGCCGGTTTATGGAGCATCCAGTATTCCACACGGGAAAAGGAGACCTCTTTTCCGGATACAAAAACCCGATCCCCATCCTGAAGCTTTGCTTCCGGCTTTGTGGCAGTCGTATCATTTACGGTGACGACACCGCTTCGCAGAAGCTTCTTTACCTCGCTCCTGGTTCCGAAGCCCGCCTCACAGAGGTATTTATCCAGCCGCATACTACCACCTCCATCCGGGATAATATTTATTTTTCAAGCTTCCATTCGAAAGCTTTCCCCAGCCAAGTGGGAAGCCATCTACGCAGAACAGGCACCAGCCTTTGGTCTTCCGGGAAACCAGATCCTCCAGATCCAGGGTCTCGCCCTTCAGATACCGGAGCACACGTTCGTCTTCAGCCTTTAGGTCTATTGTATTGGCATAGTCCGTTTTTCGAAGCGCCATGGCAAGCGCCTGGCTGGGCTCAAAACGCTTCTGCTTTACTTCGCCAAGATAGAGGCCTGTCCGCAGGAAGCGGAGGGAACGGATATTTTGATTCAGCAGCGGCTCCGGAAGCAAATAAAGCCTGCCGTCATAGAGCCGGAAACGTTCTATGTTCCAGTCTATACGGAGAGCCTTTGCGAAATCCAGCCATTCCGTGGGAAGCTTTTTTAGGCTTCCCCGGGAATCCGCCTTCGCAGGCTTCATCGGAACAGAAGCCTCTTCAACCGGTTTTTGCAGCAGCGCTACGAAATGCCCTTCTCCCTGTAAACGGTGGGGAAAGAGTCTTGCCGCCTCCGCGCAGGCGCCCAGTCCCGGCGCAAAGCCAAGCTCTCTTCGGGATTCCGGCAGGGGCAGAGGCAGCAGGGAAAAGCCTTCCTCCTTCATCAGTCCTTCGATGGTTTCTTCATTTTCATGCCGGGAAAAGGTACAGGTGGAGTAAAGCAGAAGCCCGCCCGGACGGAGAAGCTTCGCCGCCGTATGTACAACGTTTCTCTGGATTTGGGCATAATAATCCGGTCCCTTTTCCAGCCAGTCCTTTACCATGGAAGGCTCCTTTCGGAACATTCCCTCGCCGGAGCAGGGCGCGTCTACCAGAATTTTATCGAACCAGCCGGGAAAATACTCCAGAAGCCGCTCCGGGGCTTCACTGGTCACCAGAATATTGCCGGCGCCGAAAAGCTCCAGATTTTTAAGCAGCGCCTTTGCCCGGGAATTGCTGATATCATTGGCTACCAGAACACCTGTTCCGTGAAGCTTTGCGGCCAGCTCCGTGGCCTTTCCGCCGGGAGCCGCGCAGAGATCCAGCACACGGTCTCCCTCCTCAACGGGCAGACAGGCAGCCGGCGTCATGGCGCTGGGCTCCTGAAGATAATAAAGCCCCGCCGCATAGTAGGGATGCCGGGAGGCCCGCTCCTGCTCCTCCAGATAAAAGCCGTTTTTTGTCCAGGGAACCGGTCGCAAAGAAAAGGCCGAAAGAGTCTGAAACTCTTTCGGACAAAGCTTTCCGGTATTGACACGGAGGCCCCGGTAGCCTTCGCTGTTTTCGTAGCTTTCCAGCCAGGCGTCATACTCGCCGCCCAGCAGTTCTTTCATTTCCTGTAAAAAGGTTTCCGGTAACTGTAACTGCATAGTTCCTCCGTTCAGGGATTATTCTTCGATAGGTAAGGACTGGGCCCGGTACCCCTCCGCAATCATATCCAGCTGTCGGTCAAAGCGCTCCAGCTGATCGATATCGTTCATGGCATAAATCCGGTAAAATTCATCCTGGATTTTCAGGATTTCCCGCTTGTTGGCTACCCGGTAGAGATTCTGCAGGTTGTTCAGAATGTCAGCCACAATGTTGGCCTGTATCCGGAAGGAGATCTGGGCGTCCATAATCTCACTGCGCACCGTAGACATCTCATTATCCAGGGTAATAATCGCGTCTGCCGCGTTATGCAGGCGTTCCTTGATGTGATCCGGGATATTCCGCTTGTATTTGTACTGGAGGGAATGCTCCACCGTAGCCCAGAAATTCATGGCCATGGTACGGATCTGTACCTCCATCTGAAGACGCTTGGGACCTTTCAGGGTGTCTACCGTGTAGCAGATGATCATGTGATAGCTGCGATAGCCGCTGCTTTTCATTTCCCGTATGTAATCCCGCTCCTGGAGAATCTCCATATCCTTCCGGTTGCGGATAATCTCTACCACCTTGTCGATATCCTCTACAAACTGACAGATAATACGGATACCGGCCAGATCATAGATCTTTTCTTCAATATCCTCCAGATCGATTTTTTTCTTCTGACATTTGTCCAGAATACTGGAAATGGTCTTTACGCGGCCGTCCACCTGTTCGATGGGACAGTAAAGCCCCCGATCCCGGTGCTCCTTGATTAGATGGTTGAACTTGGTCATCACTTCCTTGACGGCCAGTTCATAGGGATTTAATATTTCCCGCCACAATTGTATCTCCATAAAACCTCTCCTTCTTACCCGGGTGCCGCTCCTGCCACCACTTTGCGATGTGATTCCAGATAGCGCAGGAACCAGTAGGGATTGACTGCCAGCTCCGGGAACTCTTCGCTACGAAGATAAATCCCAAGATGCAGATGCACCGGAAACTGTCCCCTGGTACTCGCCTGCTTTCCATACCCCGTATCGCCCATATAGCCAAGAAGCTGTCCCGCCTGCACGGGATCTCCTTTTCGAAACTCCTCTGCATAGGAGGAAAGATGGGCATAATAAAAATAGACGTCGTGAATGCTCCGGATACCGATCCGCCAGCCGCCCTTTTCCAGCCAGCCAAGCTGTTCTACGGTTCCATCGCTGATACTGACCACCGGATAGACGCCGCTTTTGTTTTCCGGCGGCATCAGATCCGTCCCCTCATGGCCATAGCTTCCGCCGTAGGTACGCTCAAAAAGCCAGGTATTTTCATAGGTGATGACAGGCTCTCCGTTCTTGTCCTGAGGAATCGGAAAACATTCCAGATCCTTCCAGATGTTTTCGTACAGTCCATAGTATCTCCGGGCTGTTTCTTCTGCCTGCATGGACACTGTCCGGCCTGACAGGGCCTTATCCCGAAGCTGCGCTTCCAGCCCCAGGATAAACAGACCCAGTCCCGCCAACAGTAAAAGCGCGCCTGTCATTGAGACCTTACGCATCCTGCCGAATCACTCTCCACCTTTTGTTTTGCCCCAGGCATCATAGTATATGATTAACGAAGCTCTTTTAGAACCTCTACGACAAATTCGTAGATACGTTTTGTGGAAGAAATACTCAGTCGCTCCTTCGGCGTATGAATATCATACAGGTTCGGTCCGATAGAAACGCAGTCCAGTCCTTCCATCTTGCCACTGAAAAGTCCGCACTCCAGACCGGCATGGATAGCCATGACCTTCGGATCTTCCTGATACATCTTCTTGTATACAGAAACCATGGTATCCCGCAGGTCTGACTCATGACGGTATTCCCAGCCCGGATAGTCTCCCTTTTCTTCATAGGTTCCGCCCAGGAATTCTACACAGTGACGCAGACGGCTGCTCAGCTCCAGTTTTTCAGACTCTACGGAGCTGCGGATACTGAAGACTGCGGTTGCTTCCTGCTCGTCCATTCTGAGGACGCCCAGATTCAGGGAGGTCTGTACCAGTCCCGGAATATCCATGCTGTTCTTGATTACACCATTGGGCACCATATGAAGCACATACATCAGGATAGAAGCACACTTGGGCGTCAGGGCCTGACCCTTGCCCTTTCCTTCTGAGGCAAAACTTACAGTCACACCGGCGTCGCTGGCTGCGTATTCGGTCTTGTAGATGGCGTCAAGCGCTGTCAGACGCTCCTCGAAGGCTGCCGTCTCATCCTCCGGCACGTAGAGAACTGCCTGAGTGCTGCGGGGAATCGCATTGTCCATCAGTCCGCCACCCAGCTCTGCAATGCGGAAATTGACGGTCTCGTCCAGCCAGCACAGGGCTCTACCCATAAGGATATTGGAATTCCCATGCTCCTTATGAATCTCAGCTCCGGAGTGACCGCCCTGCAGACCGTCTACCGTTACCGTATAACGGACGCCTTCGGTCTCCTGATATACAGCCGGAATGTGCAGGATACCCACCATGCCGCCGGCACAGCTTACCGTAAAGATACCTTCCTCCTCAGAATCGATGTTGATCAGTCTGCGGCCCTTCATATGGGAAGCGTCAAAATCCTTTGCTCCCAGAAGACCCACCTCCTCGCCGGTGGTAAACAGACATTCCAGACGGGGATGGGACAAAGTGTCGTCATCCAGGATAGCCAGGGCTACCGCTACGGCAATTCCGTCATCGCCGCCCAGGGTGGTTCCCTTTGCATAGACAAAATCACCATCTACAGCCACATCCAGCGGATCCTTTTTAAAATCAATGGGGCAGTCTGCCTCTTTTTCGCATACCATGTCCAGATGTCCCTGGATAATAACGGTCGGCGCATCCTCGTAACCAGCGGAGGCTTCTTTTGTGATAACCACGTTATTGAATTCGTCACAGGAAGCGGCAAGACCGCGCTCTCTGGCAAATTCCATACAATATTTTGCGGCTCCCGCCTCATTGCCGGATCCCCGGGGAATCTGTGTCAAATCCTCAAAAAATTCAAATACCTTCTTAGGCTCTAAACCTTCTAATACTCGCATATTACTCCTCCTTATTTTCATATATAATTTCATGAAGAAAAAATATAGTTATCTCATACTTTGTCTGATTCTCTTTGCTTTTATGCTCCTGTCGCCCGCCCGGGCCGCCGCTGCAGCCTCGGAAGGACTGCTGCTCTGGTTTCACGCCCTGATTCCGGTACTGCTGCCGTTTTTTATTCTGTCCCGGCTTCTGATTGTCCTGGACGGCGTCGCTTTCGTCACTCGTCTGATCGAGCCTTTTACCGGGAGACTCTTCGGACTTTCTCCCAATGGCTCCTTCTGCCTCCTGGCAGGATTCCTGTGCGGTTACCCCGCAGGAGCCCGGATTTCGGCAGATCTGGTTCGGGAACGGCGTATCTCGCCGGAAGAAGGAACTTACCTTCTTACCTTTACCAACAACGCCAGTCCCGCGTTTCTGACCGGCTATTGTCTGACGGAAAGCCTTGGACTTCCGGAACAAATCCCAATTTCCCTGGCTCTGGTATACGGGATTCCACTTCTCTACGCCCTGCTGACCAGACGGGGACGTTGTTTCCCTTCTCTGTCTACAGAAAAAAAGACATCCGGATCTCAAATCAGCTTCAAAATCGTGGATGCCTGTATCATGGACGGACTGGAAAATATCCTGAAGCTTGGGGGCTATCTTATCCTGTTTTCCATGCTGGCAAAGCTCCTACTGTTTCTGTTCGATCTCTGTCCGCTTCTGTCCTGCATCGGGGCAGGAATGCTGGAAATGACAAACGGCATTGCTGTCACTGCAGCTTTGCCGGAGATAGCTCCGCAAACCGCCTGGGTTCTGACTCTTTTTTATCTGTCCTTCGGCGGCCTGTCCGGAGCTGCCCAGACAGAAAGTATGCTGCAGGGAACGGATCTATCTCTTGGCTCTTATCTGAAAGCAAAAACCGTGACTGCAGCGACTACCCTCTGTCTCGCTTTTATTTATCTGCTGCTTACTGGTCGTCTTCCGCCATTTCCCCGGAAGGCTGCTCTGTAATAGCCGGACCTAATTCTGCCCGGTTGCTTGCCAGAATCTCATTAAAGTTATTCAGGGAATTCATCATGGACTCATAGCGGGCTGCATGTCCCTCCATGGTCTGACGAATCAGATTCTGCAGGTTGCCCAGCATATCGTCCGTGTAACGCATAGCCTGCATCCGGAAGTTGTTCGCCTCGATGGTAGCGGCGTCCAGACGCTTCTGGGCTTCCGCCTCCGCAGCTGCCATAATCTCATTGGCCTGCACGTAGGCCTGCTGCATGATCTCATGCTCGTTGATCAATTCGGTCGTATGTATATTGGCCTCCTTGATAATAGCGTCTGCCTTTGACTGGGCGTCTGCCAGAATAGCGTCCCGGTTTGCCAGAACCTTCTGATAACGCTTGATCTCCTCCGGAGTCTTCATGCGAAGCTCTCTGAGAAGCTCTTCTATCTCCTCTTTATTTACAATGATGTTGGTCTTTGATAATGTCTGCGGCTTGCAGCCGTCAATATACTCCTCGATTTCTTCGATGATCTGTTCGATCTTGCTGCTCATAAAACCGTTCTCCTCTCCATTTCCGATTTAGATTCCGTAACGCTCCTTCATGCGCTCCCGGATTTTTCTCTCCACATAGGGCGGGACAAAGGCGGAAATATCACCGCCGAAGGATGCCACCTCTTTGACCGTGGTGGAACTTAGATAAGCATATTCCAGACTGGTCGTAAGGAACAGGGTATCCAGATCCGGACTCATGATCCGGTTGGTCTGGGCCATCTGCAGCTCATAGTCAAAATCCGTAATTGCCCGCAGACCTCTTACGATGATATGGGCCTCGCATTCCTTTGCGAAATCCACCAGAAGTCCGGTAAAGGAACGAATCCGGATATTGGGATATTCCTTTGTGACTTCTTCTAACATCTTAACACGTTCTTCCACAGAAAACAACGGAGACTTGGCCCGGTTATTCAGAACGCCTACCACCAGCTCGTCCACAATATGCGCCGCCCGGACTATCACGTCCAGGTGTCCTTTGGTTACCGGGTCAAAGCTTCCCGCATAGATTGCTCTAATCATTCGTCTCCCTCATCCGGCTCTATAAAAAGATGCCGGTTCGTCTTGTATTTTTTTATCTTACGGATCCGATAGCCCAGATCCTCTATCCAGTCCGTATCCTCCGAAAGCGCTGTCTCCAGAACGATGGTGGTATCTTCCGTCATGAGTCCGGAATTCCGAAGATAAGCCAGCACCTCCTGCTCCAGTCCCTTTCCATAGGGCGGATCAAGAAAAATGATATCAAAGGGTTCTTCTCCCTCCAGTACCCGTAGCGCTCCCAGAGCGTCCATAAAAAATACCCGGGCCCGGTCGGCAAGTCTGGTAAACGCCAGGTTCTCTCCGATACAGTCATAAGCCTTCCGGTTATTTTCCGCAAAAGCGGCAAAGTCCGCTCCCCGGCTCAGGGCCTCGATACCGATAGCGCCGCTGCCGCCAAAGAGATCCAGAAAACGGCAGCCCGGAATCTCCGGCTGCAGCATATTAAACAAGGTTTCTTTGATCCGATCTGTCGTGGGCCGGGTATTCAGGCCTTCGATACAGCGAAGGGGCATACTTCTGGCTGTTCCTGCTATAACTCTCATCTCCTACCCCCTTACCTGTCCGTTTCCGGTAATTTCGTACTTATAGGAAGTCAGCGCCACAAGTCCCATGGGGCCTCTGGCATGGAGCTTCTGGGTACTGATGCCAATCTCCGCGCCAAAGCCGAATTCAAAGCCATCCGTGAAACGGGTAGAAGCATTGACATACACGGCTGCCGCGTCCACTTCCTTTAAAAACTTATCCGCGTGCTCCTGATTCTTTGTAATAATAGCCTCAGAGTGTCCGGTGTTATAACGGTTGATATGGGCAATGGCTTCCTCGATGGTATCCACGGTCTTTACTGACAGAATATAATCCAGATATTCCGTTCCCCAGTCTTCTTCCGTAGCCTTCTGCATGGGAACTGCCTCCCGGGCAGCCTCATCGCCGCGCAGCTCCACCTGTTTCTCCTGCAGGCGTTTTGCCAGAAGAGGCAGGAATTCATCCTTTACCTTCCGGTTTACCACCAGGGACTCGCAGGCATTGCAGACGCCAATCCGCTGGGTTTTGGCATTGTATACAATATCCACTGCCTGATTGAGATCCGCTGTCTCGTCCACATAGATATGGCAGTTTCCGGATCCGGTTTCGATAACCGGAATGGTACTGTTATTTACTACCGTAGCGATAAGCCCGGAGCTTCCCCGGGGAATCAGCACATCTATGTATCGGTTCAGCTTCATAAAGGCTGCCGCCGTCTCCCGGCTGGTATCTGTCAGAAGCTGAATCGCGGTTTCTGGATAACCGCAGAGCTGAAGAGCCTTCTGCAGCACCCGGGTGATCGCCAGGTTGGAATGAATCGCGTCACTTCCGCCCCGGAGTACCACCGGATTGCCCGTCTTAAAACAGAGTCCGAAGGCGTCTGCGGTTACGTTAGGCCGCGCCTCATAGATGATACCGATAACGCCCAGAGGCACCCGTACCTGACGGATATGCAGGCCGTTTTCCGGTACCCAGTCTTTCATAATCTCGCGCACCGGATCCGGAAGAGCTGCAATCTGGCGAAGTCCCTCTGCCATTCCTTCGATCCGTTCCCCGGTCAGCTTCAGGCGATCCAGAAGCCCCGGCTTCATACCGCGAGCTCTGCCTGCTTCCATATCCTGCTCATTGGCTTTCAGAATCTCATCCTGTTCTGTTACCAGAAGCTCTGCCGCTTTTTGGAGCACCCGGTCCTTTTCTTCCCGGCCCAGCACCCGGAGAACCGGCTCTGCCTCTTTTGCTTTCTGTCCAATGCTCTCTAATGTCATCTATACCCTCCCAATGATCCGTTTCTCTGTCACGATCTTTTCCGGACAGATGTCAAAAGCCTCATAAGGAACCTGCGCTTTTATCTGAAACTCAAAGGCCAGCGCCACTCTGGAAAGCCCCGGATGTGCCTCCAGGAAACGATCGTAGAAACCGCCGCCAAAACCAATCCGGTGACGTTCTTCGTCAAAAACTACACCGGGCATTAACATCAATGCCTTTTTCTCATCACCGCATTCGTCAGCCGGATGTTTCTCGTATGGCTCCCGGATGCCATAATAGCCTTCCTCCAGGTCCTCCTCCAGGGAAGTAATATAAAAGAATTTCATATTCTCTCCCAGTACCTTCGGCACAGCCACCCGTTTTCCGTCTGCCCAGGCAGCCCGGATGATATCTGAAGTCTCCACCTCATGTTTGCTGTCTACATAAATATAAAGCACTTCCGCAGCCTGGTATTCCGGCAGGGTCAGCACCTGATCCCGTACCTTCAGACTCATGGCATGGATCTCTTCATCCGTATGAGCTGCCCGGAGAGACTTAATCTCTTTTCGCAGTACTTTCTTTTGTTCCTTTTTAGTTTCCTTTTCTGTTTTCATCATATTTTTCACCCAGATTTACGATACTTCCGTCCTTTTCTTTAATATCGATGTTGTTCAGCTGTCCTCTGAGATTTTTGCGGACAGACTCAATATATTCCAGACGCAGAAGCTTCTGTTCTTTCTTTTCCGCATCCGTCAGGCCTTCCGCCTTGGAGCGGCGGTACAGCTCATTGATGCGGGCAATCTTCTGTGGATCCATTTATTTATCTCCTTCCCATTCGACAAAGGCTGCTGCTTTTTCAAACACATCCTTTGCGTATTCATATCCATGATTGTAAAATTCTGTAAGAACTGCCTCATGATTTTCCGTGTTCTTTACCACCGGAACCTGGGGACGGATCACGTACACATGGCCCCGGTTTTCCAGATCCTCGATCAGCTCCATGGTACGATTGTAATAGTACGCGCGGTACTTGATGGCACGGATCAGATTCGGGTACTTCTGATACATAATCTGGGCCATCTTTAGGGTTTTTCTGGCAGGGGCCTTCCGATAGCCCTCCTGTCTGGTCAGAATGATAATGGGCTTTTTTACCCCATCACGGAGAGCCTTCCGGATGGGAACGGAATCAGCCACGCCGCCGTCCGACATGGGAATATCGTCCACCTTTACCAGCGGGGATACAACCGGAAGACTGGAGGAAGCACGGCAGATAGCCATCAGCCTCTGTCTGTCCTGATCTTCTGTCAGATAGGCCGCCTTTCCCGTCAGGGCATTGGTGGCTGTCAGGACACATTCGATTCCGGAGGAAAAGTAAGTATCATAATCAAAGGGAATGATTTTATTGGGAAAGATATCAAAAATCAAATCCATATTGAACAGGCTGTGGGTCTTCACCAGAGACCTAAGGCCGATATAGCTGCCTGCCTCCAGAAAGTCGATGGTACACAGCTTCATCCTCCCAGGCTGATGGGAGACGTAATTCACCGCGTTGCAGGCTCCCGCCGATACGCCGATGACATAGGGCAGATACATTCTCTGCTCCATAAAATAATCCAGTACGCCCGCTGTAAACACGCCGCGGGTGCCGCCGCCTTCCAGTACCAAACCTGATTTTCTCATGAAAAATGCGCCTCCAGAAATGTCTTTAAATCAAAACTTTCATCTTTATGTGCCTGGAAAAAGGTTCCATATCTCTCCCCGTTTACGATCTTATGGATAACACTCATGTCGCCGCCGTTAGCAATCAGCATATCGGCGCCTGTTGCCGTAGCCAGCTCTGCCGCAATCAACTTGGTCGCCATACCGCCGGTTCCGACGGAGCTTACGGCGTCCTTTCCCATTCCCATCAGCTCTTCATCCAGATATTCCACAAAGGGAACAAACTCAGCCTTCGGATTGGTATTGGGATTGTCCGTATAAAGTCCGTTGATGTCAGACAAAAGGATCAGCAAATCCGCGTCCACCAGAGAAGCTACGATGGCTGACAGGGTGTCATTATCGCCGTGGAGAATCTCAAAGGTTGAGATACTGTCGTTGGAATTTACAACCGGAATGGCGCCCAGAGCCAGAAGCTCTTCAAAGGTATCCTGGGCATGCCGCCGGTTTTTCCGGTTGATCATGGTATTACGGGTCATCAGGATCTGGGCTGCCACCTGATTGTATTCCGCAAAGAACTTCTGGTAAATCATCATCAGGCGCGCCTGTCCGATGGCCGCGCAGGCCTGCTTTGTAGGGACGCTTTCCGGCTTTTCCTTTAATCCCGCCGCCTTTCTTCCCACGCCGATGGCTCCTGAGGTAACCAGGATCACGTCCTTGCCCTGGTTATGAAGATCCGAAAGCTCCCGGACCAGGTGCTCCACCTTAATCAGATCCAGACTTCCCGTCTCCTTATGAATCAGGGAGGAGGTTCCTACCTTTACCACAATTCTTTTCTTATCTTTTATCTTTTCTCTGTAGTCTGCATTCATGCTGTCTGTTCCTCGTCACAGTTTCCTGTCTATCTTTTTTATCCTTTTAACTTTACACCATAACGGGCGGAATAGCAAGTTTAACTGGAGTAATTCTCCAAGAAATCATAAAGTGCTGCCTCGTCCCGAATTGCTTTTCCCGCCCGGATTTCCCCCTGCAAGGCTTCCGGAAGCAGAGAAATGGGGATATCTGTCGTCTCATACAACGTTGTGCCGTCCCCCTGATAGATGGAAACGGTTCCACTTTGTTCCTTTAGATAAAACCGGGCTGTTTGTTCCGCTTCCGACGTCTCAGACTGCACAAGCCGCGGGGCAGAGGCCGCCTTTTTTGCAGCTGATTCCAGCTGCTCAATCCGCTTCTGCAGCTTCGCCTGCTCTTTTTGCATAGCACGCTCAGACATAAGGCTTCCGGAATAGTATGCCAGGGTCAGTAACAGAACGATCCCAATCGCTCCGGCCAGAATTCTTTTTACCATAAAAACCCTCCTTTTGGGAACAGTATGTCCAAAAAGAAGGGTTTTCTCTCACAGCAGGCGAATTTTCTTTAAGATTCTGACCAGGCTTCTTCCTTTGGGAAAGCTTGCCAGCTCTTCTTCCGTGATACCGTGTAGCAGCAGAATAAAAAACGCGTAAATTACAACGGCCAGGCACAGACATAGAACCGTAGCGAAACGGATGCCGATCACCTTATGAAGGGGCGCATACAAAAGCCACACAGCCAGCGCCATAATCAGGGAAGACACGCCGGGTATCAAAAAGGTACGGATCAGCTCCTGATGGTAATCCAGATATTTGCGGATAGCCAATCCGTTCAGCACGCACATCAGAACCGCAAAGAAGAGATAGGAAATAACCACGCCGTAGATGTGGAGCTTTCCAAACTGTACCAGGCCAATCATCAGAAGCAGATGGGTCACCAGCGCAATCACCGCGTTCCGAACCGGAATCCGCATATGGTCAATGCCCTGCAGGATCCCATTCGTCAGGGTTGAAAGGCCATAGAAAATCACGGCCGACGAACCAATCAGGAACAGCTTCGGCGCAATCTCGTTGGAATTCCAGGACAGAAGATCCAGAATCGGCTCTCCCAGAGCGGTCAGTCCAAAAGCACTGGGGATACAGATCATCATAACCATCCGGATAGCGCCCTCTGTCTTCCGGCACATCTCTTCCCGGTCACCGGCGATCCGGGCACGGGTCAGCGCCGGAATCGTAGATGCGGAAAGAGCCGATGCCACAGCGATGGGCACATTGGTCAGAAGCTTGTATTTTCCCACATAAATGCCCCAGTAGACCTCCACGCTACTCTTATTTGCCTTCTGCACATCCAGCATCAGATATTTGAAGATACCCTGATCTACGATTCCGCTGATGTTGTAGACGGCGGTGCTCAAGATAACCGGAACAATGGTCATAATCAGCACGCGCAGGGTGCTTGCGTAGCTTTCCTGCTGACTTACATGATCCCGCCGTATATTTTTCTGCAGCACCCGGTTGTACATCAGCATGACAAGGATCAAGAACAAGAGACCTGCCGCCGCGCCCAGGCTGGTACCCAGGGTACTTCCGGCCGCGCCGTAGATGGCTCCGCTCTTGCCGTTCGTAATTCCGGCTGCCTGATCCAGTTTTACGCCATAAGAAAACAGATAGCTGGCGGCCGCGATACTCACAATGGCGTTGACAATCTGCTCGATAATCTGAGAAATCGCCGTAGGCATCATGGTTCCCATGCCCTGGAAATAACCGCGCAGCACACCCATAACCGCCATTACAAATACAGCCAGCGCCAGCACTTTCAGGCACAGCTCACTCTCCGGCGTATTTAGAAGGGTTCCCGTAAAGAAGCCGGCGCCGAAAAAGGTCAGGGCGGAGCCGGCCGCGCCGACCACAAGCGCCATATAAAGGGCGCCTTTGAAGGCTCTCCAGGAATTGCGGTATTCTCCCAGCGCCACCTTGGCGGAAATCACCTTGGATACGGCCAGGGGTAGGCTGTAGGAGGAGATCAGCAGAATCACATTATAGATCTCATAAGCCGCGGAATAGTAATCATTTCCATGGTCGGTGATAATATTGGTCACCGGCAGCCGGTACAGAAGTCCGATGATCCGGCTTACGATGGACGCGATGGCCAGAATGCTGCCCTGCATAATATAATTGGATTTTGAACTTTTTTTCTTTCCCATGCTTCCGCTATTCCTTACTGAACGACCACATCATCCTTATAATCATTCCAAATGATACAGATAAAGGTCTTTCCGTTATTTAATGTAATTTCCTGATCATTTTCGTCATAGTAACGGGCCGGAGTACCCAGCTCGCCCGGATTCTTCCAGTAGCCGTCGATCTCCTTGCCATTGGTGAATACCTTACACTCATTTCCGTTGGACTGGGTCGCGAAATGCAGATAATCCTTGGCGTCCAGTACATTTCCGTCACAGTACTGGAAGATGACGTTGGTAACCGCCACCTGCTTTCCGTTAAGCTCGTCGGTATGGGGATTTCCATAGGTCCAACGATAATACTTCCGATCTGAGGCGTTATATTTGAAGGTAGCCTTGACGCCGCCGAAACCATTTTTGCCGCCGTCCCCGCCCGGCTTCAGGACGGTTGCGTCCGGGTATCCCTGGTATTCTTCGATGGAATCGGTGTCCGCGAACTTAAACTTACCCGGATAATCCTCCGGCATGGTCATATCATATCCCTTTTTCTTGATATCTTTCTTAATTCCCCGGGGAAATGCGTAAAGGGTATGCTCCGTCGCCTTACCCGGACGGCTGATCCGGTCGTACATGGCCGTAGCCGGATGCTCGATTCCCTTGGTACCGCCGGAAAGCACATCGTACTTTCCGCTGTTCAGATCTGCCAGCGCGTACTGGGCCTGTCCGAAATGCGCGTATACCGGATGAAACTCCTGGGCAAAATGAAGATAATAAAGCCGGCAGCTTCGTACGGAGCCGATACGTTCCAGATTTTCCCAGTCCTCAAATACACCCATCCAGCGGGTGATACGCCCCTCTACGGGGCATTCATAAATGACAGACGCATTGGATACGCCGGACATGGGAAGAGCCGCGGACGTATTGTTCAGCATGATAGCCAGGGGCCTGGTCTTCCCCATCTCCTCGTCAATCCAGTCCCCGGTGAAATAACTGCGGATTTTTCCGTTTACCACCTCACGGGGAGCCGGTGCGGGATCCTCCTCCTGCGTGTCCTCATCAGTATTCTCTTCCTGTTCCTGCTCCCAGGCGATTACCTCCGCCTCGGTATTGAACGTATTTTCTTCCGTCTCCTGCGCCTCTGCCTTTCCGCAGCCAGCCATGCCGATCAGACAAGCGGAAAGGCACAGAAGTCCTATTCTCTTCAGGTATCCCTGCTTCATCCCGGATATCCTCCCTAACGTAAAATATTCAGGCTTTCCAGAATGGCAGCCTGCTTTGCCTCCATCTCGCGCGCCTCCTCCGGTACCATGTGGTCATAGCCGAAGAGGTGCAGCATGCTGTGGGCAATCAGGAACGCGTATTCCCGCGTCCGGCTGTGTCCATACTTTTCCGCCTGCTCAATCACCTTGTCTACGGAAATAATAATATCTCCCAGGACCAGCTCTCCGGTCTCCGGATTAAAGCAGTCTGCCTGATCGTCCTCCACAAAGGCAAAATCTGCCGGTGTCTCATACTCCAGCATGGGAAAGGACAGAACGTCCGTCGGGCGGTCGATTCCCCGATGCTCCCGGTTCATCTCATGGATTCCCTCATCATCGGTCAGAAGCAGATTCACTTCTGTTTCATAAGGACACTTTTCGTATTCCAGCGCTTCTTCAATTACCTGTCTTGCGACTCCTTCCACATCCACGTTGAACGGAGTGTTATATTCATCTTCTATGTTGACGGTCATAGCTGTCCTTTCTGGAGCTTCTTCGCTCCTGGGCTTTTTCATAGCTTTCATAGGCCTGTACGATCTTCTGTACCAGCGGATGACGTACCACATCCTTGCTGGTCAGCTCGCAGAAGCCGATATCCTCTACCTTCGCAAGCACCTTCATGGCTACCTCCAGGCCGGATTTGACGCTGCCCGGCAAATCCTTCTGGCTGGCGTCGCCGGTCACGATAACCTTGGAGCCGAAGCCAATACGGGTCAGGAACATCTTCATCTGGGCCGGAGTGGTATTCTGGGCCTCGTCCAGGATAATAAAGGCGTTATCCAGGGTTCTTCCCCGCATATAAGCCAGAGGCGCCACTTCGATCAATCCCTTTTCCATATTTTTCAGGAAGCTTTCCGCTCCCATAATCTGATACAGGGCGTCATAGAGGGGACGCAGATAGGGATCCACCTTGCTCTGCAGATCGCCCGGCAGAAAGCCCAGCTTCTCACCGGCTTCAATGGCGGGACGGGTCAGGATAATCCGGCTCACCTCATTATTTTTAAAGGCTGTAATCGCCATGGCCATGGCCAGATAGGTCTTACCAGTTCCGGCGGGGCCGGTGCCGAACACAATCATATGGTTCCGGATCATGTCCACATACTTCTTCTGTCCCAGGGTTTTCGGTTTGATGGGCTTGCCTGCAATGGTATGGCAGATCAGTTCCTTGTCAATCTCCACCACTGCCTGCTCCTGTCCTTCCATGGACAGCGCCAGGGCATAATCCACGTTCTGCTCCTGAATCACATTGCCCCGTCTGGACAGCTCCAGAAGCTGTTCCATGACCCGGGCCGCCTGTCTGGTATATTCGGCCGGACCTAAGATCTTTACCTCTCCATCCCGGGCAATGATCGATACCTTCAGGGTTTGTTCTATTTTTTTCATATGGCTGTCGAACTGTCCGAACACATTACTCTGGTGCTCAGCCGGTACGTCCAGCATCCGTTCTACGATATTACTCAAGTGCTGCCTGCTCCTTTTGTCCTTTTTGGGGAACTCCAATCTCCTCCAGAGCCACAATCTGCCCCTTTGAAACGCAAAAATTCCTGCCGATATCTATTGTAACATCATTTTCTACAATTTGAACCCCTTTTTGTATCAAATTATTTAAAAATTCTTTAAGATTCGCCCGGGCCAGCGCTTCTGCTTCCTTTTTTGTATAGGCTTCTGTATCAACCTCGTATTCCGATCTCTGCTGAATTCCCACCGTGAAAGGAAGATAAAAGCTATCTGTCAGACGTAAGGGATATTCCTTTTCCACCGTGGTATACAAAGAGAAAGAGCGGGGATCGGAAACAGAAAGGCTCTTTCCTGCGATCTTCAGAGATACGCCATACCGGCGTCTGCCGGTAAAACGACGTTCCTCGTGGGCCAAAAGGAAGCGCTCCTCATAGGGATATACCGTCCGGGCCCAGACGTCGCCGTCCGCCGTTCCCTCCTGTACCTCCGTCACCTCCCCGTTATCATTCAGAAGCTCTACCGTACCGCTGATGAGCAGGGTTCCCTTCATAATTTCAGCCCCAGGCTGCACCCGGGCCGTACCGCTTCGCACCAGAATTCCTGTGATAACGCCGTCCCGTTTCGCAACCAGATCCGTATAGGAATCGGACGGGCTTTCGTTTTCTGCTTCCGGCGTCAGATCCTGATTTTCCCGAATCCGGATTACCAGCTCGGTTCCCTTCAGTCTGGCTGAGACCCAGGTGACATCCGGAAAATGAATCCGGAGCAGAGACTGGATTTTCTTACAGTCTACTTTTGGTTTCCCCATGCCGGGAACGATGCCCTCCTCCGCCAGGTAATCCAGAATCACATCGGTGCTTCGGGCCCGGTTTCCCTCGATCCGGATATTCCAGACAAACAGGGAAAGCAGATAGAGAAGCAGGCAGCAGGCAGCGATACCGATGGGAAACATCTTCCGTTTCCGGTTCCGGTACAGAAAAAAAGGAAGGCCGTGGCGTTCCTTGATGCTTACACGCGCATGGGCCTTTCTGCACAACGGCCTTATTTTCCGGAAATCCCGGATGCTCAAATTCATCTCATAAGCGTTCCCCACGCTCTGTAAATCCCACAAGGACAGGTTTCTGGCTTTGCAGAGATTCAGGAAGCGCTCCGGTGAATAGCCCTGCAGGTGAATCCGCACATAACCCTTCAGATAACGCAACAGCTGATTCAGCAATATTTTACCTCCTGGATTTCTCCGGCGATCTTCATTTCCTCGTTGGTGTAATAGACAATTTCCAGCTGAGCACCGCATATCTCCAGCTTACAGGTACGGGTCTGTATCCGGATAAGCTTTTCCGTATATTCAATGAGGCTCATGTAGTTTTCCACATAAGCCTCACAATTTCCGGTAATGGTCAGAATCACCGCCCCCAGGGTCAGATCCCTGGGAAGATTCAGAGCATCACTCAGCTGCCCTTTTACGTTCATGAATTCCGGACCTTAACTTTCCTTACCTCACTCTATGCATTTTTTCTGTGTTCTATGCGTTCTGATACAGAATAAGGCTGAACCAGGTCACCAGCCCGCTTCCGTTCATAAAGCTGATGCCCTGTTTTTCTGCCAGCTCGGTCACCAGAATCCCATAGCTTTCGATACAGGGGAACATCCGATCCGGATGACGGCAGGGAGCCTCCGGATAAGCACAGGTGCTGCAGATGGCGCAGGATTCCGTGGAAAGCACCTGGGTCTTTCCGCAATAGCCTGCTAGCCGGTCACGAAGCTGCCTGGTAATTTCCTCATGCTCCCGTCTGGTGGACAGCATGGCGGACATATCCTCCGTATCTACGCCTTCGGCAATGGTGGTGAACATCAGTACGTCATCGTACTGCAGGCAGCGAGTCTTACATTCCTCTACCGTTCCCACTGCCGGTGGGCAGGACCAGGAGGTGCCGTAACGGGGGCACTCGCTCCGGCAGATATAACGCACCTCCTCCCGGAAGGGAATATCCTCTGGCTCCACAAAGGCATACTCACACACAGGGAAGGCGCTTAATTCTTTCTCAATCTGTGGGCGAAGCGGTTTCATTACAATAAGGTCGCGCGGAGCTCTTCGCCGCTCTTCGGGCTTAAATATGCCGGAGCCACATCGAATACGGTCTTACAGCCTTTCATGCCCTCCTGATTCATACGGTATGCAGCTCTTGCGTAAGCTACCAGGACACTGGAGGTAAATTCCGGATTGGAATCCAGCTTCAGACTATATTCAATCAGATGATGATTTTCCTTTTCCCGTCCGGTTACGCCGCTTCGCAGTACGAATCCGCCATGAGGCAGACGGCTGTGATACTGCTGCATTTCCTCTTCGGTAATGAAATGAACAGTGGTATCATAGTCAGCGAAGTAATTGGGCATAGTTGTGATTTCTTCTTCTACCTTTGCGGGATCAGCGCCCTCCTCCAGAACCACAAAGCACTCCCGAGTATGCTTTTCTCTGGCTGTCAGCTCCGGTGCCTTTCCGGAACGCACTGCCTCCAGGGCGCTTTCTACCGGAATGGTGTACTGTCTTGCGTCCTTTACGCCTGCGATCCGTCGGATGGCGTCAGAATGCCCCTGGCTTACGCCCTTTCCCCAGAAAGTATAATCCTTTCCCTCCGGCAGAATAGCGCCTGCGTACATCCGGTTCAGGGAGAACAGACCCGGATCCCAGCCTACGGAAATAATGGCTACCTTACCGCTCTTTTTCGCTGCCGCGTCTACATCCGCAAAATGCTCCGGAATCCGCGCATGGGTGTCGAAGCTGTCAATGACATTGAAATATCCGGCACACTCCGGCGTCTGCTTCGGCAGATCCGTCGCGCTTCCGCCGCAGAGAATCAGAACATCCAGCCGATCCTTCCAGTCCGCAAGCTTGGAGGCGCTTACCACCTCCGCCGTCTCAGACCAGATCTTCAGATTCTCCGGATCTCTTCTGGTAAATACCGCCTTCAGTTCCATATCCGCATTCTGGGCTATCGCGCATTCCACGCCACGTCCCAGATTGCCATATCCCATAATTCCAATCCTGATACTCATGTTATCAAATCCTCTCTTTGTCATACTTTGTAAGTCGCGTTGTTCCTATTATAATTTCTTGCTTATCAATCGTCAATCTTTTCTTGTCATGATCCCGTCATTCCGTATAATTCTGGTAAACTGCCACATGATCGTAGATACAGCGCCAGGCACTATGGGCGTCTGCGGTGACACAGATGTATTGCCTGCCACTGTCTGCCCTGCTGAAGCTGACTGCGCAGTTGCCGGATTGAACCACATAGCCTGTCTTGGCCCCCAGAATTTCTCCATGGGTATCCTTGTCCTCGATCCGTCGGAGGAACCAGTTGGAGATGATAATTCCATCCGGATGCTGCTCTGTGGAAGATGTGGTATAGGTACGGGCGTCCAGAATCTCCCGGCACAGGGGATTATCCATGGCCGCCGCCATAATCACGGCCAGATCGTATAAGGTACAGTAATGATTTTCATCATATAAGCCCACGCAATTGGTAAAATGGGCACTTCCGGAAAGCCCCAGCTCCTGAAGCTTCTGGTTCATCAAATCCACAAAACCGTCCATAGAACCGGAAACATAATAGGCCAGGCCTGCCGCCGCGTCGCCTCCGGAGTGCAGGATGGTTCCATATAAGAGATCTTTGACGGTCACGGTCTCATTTTCATCGAAACCCACGGCGCTGCAATCGTGGGAATAGCTGTAGTCGGTGATCTCCCGGGTGATGGTAAAGGTATCCTCCAGATCAGTTATATGCTCCACCGCTACCAGAAGAGTCAGCACCTTGGTCATAGACGCAGGACTGATCCGGTCGCCCGCGCCGCGCTGATACAGAACGGTACGGTTATCCGCGTCCACCAGAAGCGCCCGGGTGCTGGTTACCTCGTCGCTTCCCAGATAGCTTGCACCATCCAGTCCGCTGATGTTATAATCGCCCCTTACTACATAAGAGGCTGCTTCGCCTGTTGAATCTGTGTTATCTTTTGTTTCCGGAACGGCTGCCTGAATCTGGCTTTCGACAGACTGATACGCAGTCTGTACAGCGCTCTTCGCCGGTTTTCCTTTTACTTTCTTTACGATAGTCACGCCAAGCACCACCAGCAGAATCAGCACCGCTCCCATAGCTGCAAGCAGAAGCGCCCGCCTGATTCTGGCCTGCCGTCTTCTTTTTCTCCGTCGCTCAGCCCGCCTTCTGACTCGTTCCCGCTCCCATGCTTCGTCATCGTTTTCTATATATCCCACCAGGTGGTCCTCCTTTTATTTATGATAAGGTTCATGCTTTATAATCCGATAGCTGCGGTAAAGCTGTTCCAGCAGCACCACCCGCATGAGCTGATGGGGAAAGGTCATACGGGAAAAGCTTAAAGCGTAATCCGCCCGCTTCATCACAGCCGGAGCCAGGCCTAAGGAACCACCAATCACAAAAGCAATATGGCTGGTACCGCCGATCCCCAGGCTTTCTATTTTCCGGGAAAGCTCAACGGAATCCAGCATTTTTCCTTCAATAGCCAGGGCAATCACATAGGCGTCGTCCTTCAGAGCCTTCAGAATCCGCTCCCCTTCCTTTTCCCGGATGGCCTGCTCCTCTGCCTCGCTGGCGCCGTCCGGCGTCTTTTCATCCGCCAGTTCCACAATTTCCAGCTTGCAGTAGCGGCCGAGACGCTTGGAATATTCCTTGATGGCGTCCGTAAAATATTTCTCTTTTATTTTGCCCACTACGACACAGGTTATTTTCATAATTCAATCACATCCATATCCTCCGGAATCAGAAGGTTTCCGGTAAAATATGTTTCTCCCTCCGCCCGGTACAGCTCCTGGCGACGGGCGATGTTCTTATCCTCCGTATGGTATAAAAGCAGGTTTTTCACATGCAGGCGCTCCGCCAGCTCGCAGGCGTCCTTTACCGTAGAATGATGCTTTTCATAGGGCCGGAAGATGTCAGCCTGCCCGTCCAGACAGAAGGCCTCGTGGAGAAGCCAGTCGCTTCCGGCGGCATACTGCTCATCTTTCTCATTGTAGGGCTCGTCACCGCAGCAGGTCAGCTTCCGGCCGTCCCCCAGATCACACATGTAACCGTACTGCTTCGCCTTGGTGGATCCGATATCAAAAAAGGTGTAGGTGTGTCCCAGAATCTTCTTCTGCTCGCCGTCGGACACGGGAACCAGATGTACCCGGTCGCCGATGAGCTTCGTCTCTTTTTTGTTCAGCAGCATCTCCGCCAGGGTCCGAAGCATTTCCGTCAGTTCCTGATGGGCGTAGATATAAGCCTCTCCCTGATACTTTCCGGCGTTCATATTCTGACAGATTACGCGCAGCATCCAGATAATGCCCATGACATGATCAATATGCTTGTGGGTTACAAAAATATGGTGAATGTCATTGACGTCGATCCCGGCCCGCTTCAGCCTTGCCAGGATTTCACTTCCGCCTCCTCCGTCCACCAGAAAATGACCTTCTTCACTGGTTAAAACATAACAGGTATTATAACACTCTGTTACCAGCGCATTGCCGGTTCCGAGTATGGTAAGCTTCATGCCGGATTCCTCTTTTCTGTAAAATTCTTTTCTATCTTACCCCATTTTCCCGGTATTTGGCAACTGTCTCGGCATAAAAAAACCACATTTCAAGAGATTTCTCTCTTAAAATGTGGTTTTCTGTCTGCTTTTTCAGAAACTTATTTCTGGCTCAGGTACTCGTGGATGCCCTTTGCAGCCTCTTTTCCTGCGCCCATTGCCAGGATAACGGTAGCAGCGCCTGTTACAGCGTCTCCGCCTGCGAATACGCCGGCCTTGGAGGTAGCTCCTGTATCCTCTGCAGCAACGATACATTTTCTCCTATTGATTTCCAGACCCTTGGTCGTAGAGGAAATCAGCGGGTTCGGGGAGGTTCCCAGAGACATGATAACGGTATCGACGTCGATATCGAATTCAGATCCCTCTACCTCTACCGGGCGTCTTCTTCCGGAAGCATCCGGCTCGCCAAGCTCCATGCGAACGCAGCGGATACCCTTTACCCAGTCATTCTCATCCTCGAGAATCTCTACCGGGTTGGTCAGCAGATCAAAGATGATGCCCTCTTCTTTTGCGTGATGTACTTCTTCCTTACGTGCCGGGAGCTCTTCCTCGGAACGACGGTAGATAATATGTACCTCAGCGCCCAGACGCAGTGCCGTACGGGCAGCGTCCATGGCTACGTTACCGCCGCCGACTACAGCAACCTTCTTGCCGTGGAAGATCGGGGTATCATAATTCTCGTCAAAAGCCTTCATCAGGTTATTTCTGGTCAGGAACTCGTTTGCGGAGAATACGCCGCAGGCTGTCTCGCCCGGGATACCCATAAACTTCGGAAGTCCTGCGCCGGATCCGATAAATACAGCGTCAAAGCCTTCATTCTCCATCAGCTCGTCGATGGTGACAGACTTTCCGATGATAACGTCAGTCTCGATCTTAACGCCGAGAGATTTTACATTTTCTACCTCCGGAAGGACTACGCCGTCCTTCGGAAGACGGAACTCCGGAATACCGTATACCAGAACGCCGCCTGCTTTATGCAGTGCCTCGAAAATGGTTACATCATAACCAAGCTTAGCCAGGTCTCCTGCACAGGTCAGGCCTGCAGGGCCGGAACCGATCACAGCAACTTTCTTGCCATTCTTCTCTGCGGGAGCTGCCGGCTTAATGCCCTGTTCTCTTGCCCAGTCAGCTACGAAACGCTCCAGCTTGCCGATGGAAACAGCTTCGCCCTTGATACCGCGGATACAACGGCCCTCACACTGGCTCTCCTGGGGACATACACGTCCGCAGATAGCCGGAAGTGCGGAAGACTCGCTGATAACGCTGTATGCCTTTGCAAAGTCGCCTTCCTTTACTGCGCCGATGAAATCCGGAATATGAATCTGTACCGGGCAGCCTTCCATACATTTTGCTTTCTTACATCCGAGACATCTCTGTGCCTCTTCTACTGCCTCGTCCTTATTGTAGCCAAGGCAGACCTCATCAAAATTCGTAGCACGAACCTTCGGATCCTGCTCTCTTACCGGAACCTTCTTTAATACGTCAGCCATTACTTGTCACCTCCGCAATTTCCACATCCGCCGTGATGTGTCTTTCCTTCCTTGTATGCAAGCATGCGGCGGCCTTCTTCTGTCTTGTACATAGCTGCACGCTTCATAGCCTGATCGAAATCGATCTTATGACCGTCGAACTCCGGTCCGTCTACACATGCAAACTTAACCTCATCACCTACAACCACACGACAGGCTCCGCACATACCGGTTCCGTCTACCATGATCGGGTTCATGCTGACAATGGTTGGAATTCCAAGCTTCTTGGTGGTCAGGCAGGCAAACTTCATCATGATCATCGGCCCGATGGCTACGCACAGATCATAGTGATGACCCTCGCTTACCAGCTTCTCCAGCATGGCAGTACCTACGCCCTTGAAGCCGTAGCTTCCGTCATCGGTACACAGGTACAGATTACCAACCTTGCTCATTTCCTCTTCCATGATCAGGATGTCCTTGGAACGGGCGCCGATGATGATATCGCACTCTACACCATGATCATGAAGCCATTTTGCCTGGGGATATACCGGAGCGGTTCCTACGCCGCCGGCGATGAAGATAACCTTCTTCTTCTTTACCTCTTCGAAATCGTCTGTTACCAGCTCGGACGGACGTCCCAGCGGTCCTACGAAGTCAAGGAAATAATCTCCCTCTTTCAGATCTACCATCTTGCTGGTAGATACACCGATGGGCTGGAATACGATCGTAACGGTTCCTGCTTCTCTGTCATAATCACAGATAGTCAGCGGGATACGCTCCCCTGTCTCATCCAGTCTTACGATAATAAACTGTCCCGGCTGACAAGATGCTGCCACTCTCGGAGCGAGGACAACTTTCTTGTAAACATTTGCAGAGAGCTGCTCTGCTTTTACAATCTTGAACATACGTTTCCTCCTGGAGTATAGTCTTGCGGATCCTTGAATACCCGCTTAAGGGCCGTCGGAATATATCCCACGGCCTGAATTTAACTCATCTTCAATATAATAAAGCAATTTTTCACAGATTTCAACCGTTAGATTTATTTTCTGATAAAATAATACTAAATTTCATAATCAAAGCAGGCCCGATCACAGGTGGCCGGTTTGATGATCTCCGTTGCCACTGCCACATGAAGCGGATGTACCTGATACGCGGCCAGATCCTCTTCTGTCTCCACATCAGACACCAACAGCAGCTCCCGGTTGCTTCCGGGAAGCCTGTTGAGCTTCATTTCCGCAAAGGTCAGTCCCTTAATCTGACCGACCAGCGCTTTCAGGCGCGCGTCTGCCTCTTTTGCAAGGGCTTCCTTTTTCTCCTCCGGAAAATCTTCCTTAAAATTCCACATAACCAGATGCTTTACCATAGTCTTCCTCCTTATTCTTCATTCGCTGTATCCACAGCCGGAAAATCAAGTTTATAGGCCAGTACCAGCGGTTCGCTGACCATTCCCTTTTTATTGATAGCTACAGCACAAAGGAGCACGTCGCCCTCCTCCGTAAGCTCAATGGGTTTTTCGTAACGGGTACTCTCCCTGGTGGGAATGCTGCCATCCAGCGTATAATAAACGCTTCCGTATTCCGCGCTGAGATTCAGGCGCAGATAATAATTGTATAAACCCTCTGGGGTATCACAGACTGGCTTTTCGATCCGGTAAGCCAGGAGCTGATCCCGGATATCCTCATAAGGACAATCCCGGATAACCTGATTGACCCGTTCGGTCTGTCCGGTCACGTTCAGCAGATCCATCATATCCAGATACAGGGTAACCAGAAGCTTACTGTCTCCTTTGGTATTTTTTTCCATCTTAATAGCCTGCTCCATATAGGTGACAGCCAGCTTTTTTTCATCCATTTCCGCATAAGTTTCCGCCAGCAGCAGCATAGGCTCTACATCCGTCCCACCCCGATCCTGATCGAGCTCCAATGCCCGGCGCAGATATTCTACAGCCTGCTCATACTCATCCTTTTTCAGATATTTTTTTCCTTTTTTTAACTGATAGCTGTAATTGCTGTCACTGGTCATCATTATATAGGAAAAACGGAAGGTAGCAAAGCACAACAGGCCAACAAGTGCCAGAAGAGCACACTTATACTTCCGGCTCAGACGGGATACAGGACGCAGCCCCTGTTCTCTGTCTGCTTCCACCTTTTCATTCGTTTTCCCGAAATCCGGCTTCAGTTTCTCTTCCGTGTTTTTATGTTCAACCTCATCCTGACCTACCAGAAATTCATCCATCGGATCATAATCCGGGACGATCTGGATTTCATGACCGCAGTGCTCACAATATATTTTACCGGGTTCAAGCTCGCTCCCGCAATTCGGACACTTCATAGGCTTCCTCTCTTTTGCAATCAGACGTATTCTTCCAGATACCGTTCAAATTCTTCCATCGACATCCGGATTTCCCGGGGCTTCGTTCCAGCTTCCTCTCCTACCACGCCGGCTTCCGCCAGCTGATCCATAATCCGGGCAGCCCGGTTAAAGCCGACCTTAAACCAGCGCTGCAGCATGCCGATAGAGGCCTTATCCTTCTCAATGATAAACCTTCCGGCTTCCGCAAACAGGGGATCCCGCTCTGGCCCATCGCCTGAACCACCGGGAGCAGCTTCCGGTTCGGAGGTCTGTACAGTATTGATGTGCTCTTCCACTGCCGTACTGTAGCCGTTGCCGCTGTTGTTTTCCTTCAGGAACTCTACCACTGCGCTGACCTCCTCATCGGATACAAAGGCGCCCTGCACGCGGACTGGTTTCGGGTAACCGTAGGGATAAAAGAGCATATCGCCCTTTCCCAGCAGCTTTTCCGCCCCATTCATATCGAGAATGGTTCTGGAATCCACACCGGAGGATACGGCAAAGGCAATCCGGGACGGCATATTGGCCTTGATAAGTCCGGTGATGACATTTACCGAAGGTCTCTGGGTCGCGATAATCAGATGAATTCCTGCCGCGCGGGCCAGCTGTGCCAGACGGCAGATGGCATCTTCCACCTCGCCAGGCGCTACCATCATCAGATCTGCGAGCTCGTCCACCACAATCACGATCTGCGGCAGCTTCCTGGGCTTTGTATCGTCCTCGATGTGTTCTATATTTTTGATTTTCTCATTATAGCCTTCCAGATTCCGGACATTGTAATCGGCAAAAAGCTTATAACGGTGCGTCATCTCTGCCACTGCCCAGTTCAGGGCTCCGGCCGCCTTTTTCGGATCTGTGACTACCGGGATCAAAAGATGCGGAATTCCATTGTATGTACTCAGCTCCACAACCTTCGGATCGATCATAATCAGCTTTACTTCGTCCGGCGTTGCCTTATAAAGAAGGCTCATGATCAGGGTATTGATGCACACGGATTTACCGGAACCGGTAGCTCCCGCGATCAGAAGATGGGGCATCTTCGCAATATCCGTCACCATGATCTTGCCCGCAATATCCTTACCCACCGCAAAAGCCAGTCTGGATTTATGCGCCTTAAATTCCTGGGAGGATACCAGCTCCCGGAAGGAAACAATGGAGTTTTCCGCATTGGGAACCTCGATTCCTACCGCTGCCTTTCCTGGAATCGGAGCCTCAATCCGCACATCCGTCACGGCCAGATTCAGCTTGATATCATCCGCCAGGCTGACAATCTTATTCACCTTGACGCCCTGATCCGGCTGCAGCTCATAGCGGGTAACAGCCGGTCCCTGGCTTACATCCGTTACAGTCACACCCACGCCGAAATCCCGGAGAATCTGCTGCAGATGCAGGGCTGTATCGTGAAGAATCCGGTCTGCGTCCCGGTTTTCCGTATGGCGCACCTGCTTCAGCAGCCGGAGAGGCGGATAGAGATATTCTGCTTCCACCTGGATCGGTGTGGAAGCCGGCTGTGTCCGTACAGGATCCTGTTTTTCAGCCGATACAGGAGGAGCCGGGATCGGCGCTGCCTGTTGCTTCGGCGCTTCCTTTACCGGTTCCGGATCCTTTGTTATTTCAGCCGCAAAGGTTTCCGGATGCGTATCCACAGGAGCTTCTGCCGGTTCTTCTTCTTCTTCTGCTTTCTCCGGGCGTTCCCGATGAATCGGAATCCGGAACATGTCATCCAGATCCTTCAGATCCGGCAGGGTGATTTCCCGCATTTCGTCCGTATAGCTTTCCTGCCTCTCGGCTGTGTCCTCCGGTTCCACGTTGTTTTTTATAAAATTTTCCTTTTCTGTAGGTCCTTTTATAACTGTCTCTTCCAATGCAATACCGGAAACCCTATGCTCCCGGCGGGGTCTTCTGGGTTCCGCAGAAACCGGTTTCGGATTCGGTTCCTCTTCCTGCTCCAGGGCCTGTTCCTCCAGAGCTTTCTGTCTGGCCTCTCTGCGTTCTTCGGCCTGAATTCGATATCTTCGCGCGTCCTCTCTGGCCGTGTCATAGACCCGTTTGCTTCCGGTTTTTACCCCGCCGATAAAGGAACGCTCTGTAATCACAACCGCGCAGATAATAAACAACACCAGCAGAATAATCCAGGCACCTACCAGGCCGAAGGCTCCGGTCAAAGCCTTGCAGATCAGGCCGCCCAGTGCGCCTCCTCCGGTCTTATGCTCTGACGCATAAGTATAAAAAGCGGTTATTGTTCCGACACCGTCCTTTTCCCCGAACAGCAGCTGGAATGCCGCGCACAGAAGTACGCCTGCAATCACCATGGCTCCTACCTTCACAGCCGCAATGGTGTTGTCCCGGTTGGAAATGGAAAATGCTGTGACCAGAAACAGAACAACCGGCAGAATATATGCAAAAATTCCAAATAATCCAAACATGATGCCGCTGACAAAGCTGCCGGCAGCTCCTCCGACTCCAAAATTACTAATCAAAAGCAGAATGGAAACCGCAAAAAGAATCAGGACGGTTACCTCGTCCCTGATAAACGCGTTTTCTTCCTTCCGCTTTGCCGTTGTCTTTCTGGAGGCCGTTGTCTTTTTTCGCGTGGTTGTCCGGCGCTTGCCGGAGGTCCCTGATGCCATCTCTTTTGTCCTCCCTTTTTATCGCATAATTATTAATATTATATCATGTTCCCGCTTTTGCGTCTATCATTTGATATAATTTTGAAAACGCGGCGGCAATGCCGCCCACCTCATCAATCAGGCCTTCCTCCACTGCCCGGCTTCCCACCAGGACCGAGCCCACGTCCTTGGTAAGCTCTCCGGTCTCCAGCATCAGGGCGTTCAGACGTTCCCTGGAAATCCGGCTATGATCTGTGATGAACCCTGAAATCCGATCCTGGATTTTCTGAAAATAATCGAAGGTCTGCGGCACCCCGATGATGAGTCCGGTCATCCGTACCGGGTGAATCATCATAGTTCCGGTAGGAACAATAAAGGAATAATCCGCGGACACAGCCAGAGGCACGCCGATCGAATGACTTCCACCCAGCACCAGCGATACCACAGGCTTACTTAAGGACGCAATCAGCTCCGCAATCGCCAGTCCCGATTCCACATCTCCGCCTACGGTATTGATCAGCACCAGAAGTCCTTTCACAGCGGGCTGATCTTCCAGCGTCGCCAGCTGCGGAATCACATGTTCGTATTTCGTTGTTTTCGCACCGGACGCCAGACACTCATGTCCTTCGATCTCTCCGATGATATTCAACAGATGAATCTTCCGGCCGCCTTCCTCCAGTGTCAGCTGTCCATTGTCATTGATTTCCTTATTTTGTTCCATAAAAATACCCTGACCTTTCTCACATACTTTTTCTTTAGTATGCTTTCCGGTCAGGGCATTTATACCTGTTTGAAAGCTTATGCCATATAGCGGCTCTTCAAATCATAGACCATCTCTGCATAGCGTTCCCGGCAGGCTTCCTGCTCACCGTTTTCGATCTTGTGGATACAGTCGCACAGATAGGTATTCCAGATCTCGTCGTACACAGCCTTCGCGTTTTCCTCCCGTCCGATGCGGTTTACAATGGTGGGAGCAATATTATAATACTCCTTTACCATGGCCTCACCTTCTTCGCTCTGTAGAAGATAATTATCACGATAAGCGCGCAGAGTTTCCAGTTCGTAGCAGTTATCTGCTTTTCCCTGGCTCTCACAGGCTGCCGTTGTGATATAACAGAATTTCCGATGAAAACCCTGTTCAATCTTCTCATAGCTGGCTTTTCCTACAGAAGTTTTAAAGTTTTCATTCCACTTTTTCACCAAAATATCCGTAAAAGGTTCCGCAGACGGATTCTTGAGTTCCAGAATCGCCGGAAATACATAAACAGCCAGCGTCATATTGTAATTGATCTGCTGTTCACTTTTCTTTCCCTTTTTCGGGATGACGTCTAGCTCAGCCTGTGCCGAATCCACCAGATGCTCCGCAAGCTTTGTGAGCCATGCTTCCGGGTTCTCTTCCATCTGATAAACCTGTTCAATGGCATTGATGGTATCCATGTGCTTTCTGAGATAGGCCTGAAATGCCTCCGGATATACGTTTTTCTTAAAACTGGCCATCGGGTTATCCGCTTTTATCAGCATTTCCTCAATCCCCTGCATAGCCTGATTATAGCGTTCTCCGTATGCTACAAGATCCATATGTACTCCTCCCGATTACTCGTCCCAGTTATGGTACACGTTCTGCACGTCATCATCTTCATCCAGCAGATCCAGTGTTCTCTGCAGGTTTTTGATGGCATCCTCATCTGTCAGTGTTACGTAGGTCTGGGGAATCATGGTAATCTCTGCCTCTGCCATGGGAACTCCCTTTTCCTCCAGTGTGGCGCGTACTTCGCTGAAGGAATCCGGGTCCGTCAGAATCTCAAAGCTGTCTTCCTCCTCGGAAAAATCTTCTGCTCCGGCATCCAGCGCCAGCATCATCAGATCGTCCGCATCCATGTCACATTCCTCACGGTCTACAATGATCTGTCCTTTTTTATCAAACATATAGGATACACAGCCCTGGTTTCCGATGGAACCGTTGCCCTTGGTAAACGCGCTTCTTACATTGGCTGCGGTACGGTTTTTATTGTCGGTCAGCGCATCCACGATGATTGCGATACCGTTGGGACCATATCCCTCATAGGATACGTACTCGTAATTTACGGCATTGGCATTGCCGGCTGCTTTCTTGATACCACGATCGATGGTATCATTTGGCATATTGGCCGCCTTTGCCTTGGCAATCACATCGCGCAGTCTGCTGTTGTTATTGGGATCTGCTCCGCCTTCTTTTACAGCAACCGCAATCTCACGGCCGATAATAGTAAAAATTTTTCCCTTTGCCGCATCGTTCTTCTCTTTTTTATGCTTAATGTTTGCAAATTTTGAATGTCCTGACATATATAAACACTCCTATTCTTCCTGTTCTGTACTTTTTCGCCTCCGGTTCTGTCAGTTCCCGGCAGACGCTTCTTTTTATTGTAGCACTATTTTTTTAGAATGGCAAGTCTTATGTATCCAGTTCCAGACTTACCCGTAAAGCCTCGTTGACCCGTTCGAGGGCCCCCTCATCCAGATGACAGATTTTCTCCCGGAGACGCTGCTTGTCAATGGTTCGCAGCTGTTCCAGAAGAATCACCGAATCCCGGGCAATCTCACATCTTCTTGTACTCAGCTCTACATGGGTAGGCAGCTTCGCCTTATTCATCTTTGAAGTAATCGCCGCCACAATGACGGTTGGGCTGTGCCGGTTGCCGGTATCGTTCTGTATTACAAGCACCGGGCGGATTCCGCCCTGTTCCGAACCCAGCACCGGACGCAAATCAGCGTAATAGACATCGCCGCGTCGGATATTCACAGCTTTCACACTCCTATTTCAGAAATTAACGGGTACCTCTTTCTCCAGTATTTCCAAAATTTCGGTGTGTATACCAGGATTCTGTTCTATTCCCTTTCAGGCATAAAAATCGTGAATCTCACAGATTTTTCCATGCCGCAAATAAATCCGGGGCACTCTCTGGGACAGATCACAAACGAATTCATAATTAAACCGTCCGGACAGCTCTGCCAGCTCATCCACAGACAGGAACTCCTCCCCGTCTTTTCCAAAAATTGTAACTTCCATACCGGGAACCGCCTCCGGTATCTCCGTCACATCCACCATCATCTGATCCATACAGACTCTGCCACAGATAGGTGCCCGTTTTCCGGCCACCAGCACACAGCCCTTATTCGACAGGCTTCTGGGATAGCCGTCCGCGTAGCCTACCGGAACGGTTGCTATCTTACGCGTCGATTCCGCTGTATAGATGCCGCCGTAGCTGACCTCGGTTCCCGGCGCAATTTTCTTTACATGGACGATATGGCTCTTCATTTCCATAGCCGGTCGGAGCGGAACCAGCTCCTTTTTCACTTCATCGGAAGGGTACAGACCATATACAGTAATCCCTGCACGCACCATATCCAGATTGGCCTCCGGCAGGTCAATGATCCCGGCACTGTTGGAGCAGTGATGAATCTGAAATTTTGCACCGGCTGCTTCGCAGGCAGCGCAAAAAGCACGATACCGAGCCAGCTGCTTTTCGGTCGCTGTCTTATCCGTCTCGTCAGATTTGGAAAAATGAGTAAACAGGCCTTCCAGGATGATGCCGGGAAGCTTTCCTATCTCGCAGACCATCTTTACGCTTTCCTCTGTGTCCGCAAACCCAATCCGGCTCATGCCAGTATCCAGCTTTATATGCACCCGGACTTCTTTTCCCTGGCGGATAGCTTCCTCTGAAAGCTCCCGTGCCATGTCCAGACGGAACACGGTCGGCCGGATATCCAGTCGCACCAGCTCCGGATAATCCTCCGGAAATACATAGCCCAAAATCAATATCGGCTTGCAGATTCCGTTTTTCCGAAGCTCCACAGCCTCCTCAATGGTAGCCGCCGCAAAGCCCCACAGATAATCCTTATCCTCTATCATCCGGGCAATAGGAACCGCCCCGTGGCCGTAGCCGTTAGCCTTCACCACAGCCGCAATTCTGGTATTCTCTTTTAAGTTGGCCTTCATAGCCTCAAAATTATCTTCTATGGCATCCAAATCCACATAAGCTGCTACACGCTTATAATTTTTCACTTCTGACACTCCTCACTGCTTTACTATATGCGTTATATGCAAAAGGGAGCCACGAAAGCTCCCTTTCCCTTTTTCTTACAATTCCATCAGGAACACGGGTGTTCCTTCTCATATCTGGTAATGTTATAAGAAAGCTGCATCAGGCTCTCTGACAGATGTACATTCTCCACCAGTACATCCGACGGAACATCCAGATCAATATGGGCAAAATTCCAGATAGCCTTGATTCCGTACTGAACCAGAAGCTTTGTCATCTCTTCTGCCTTAGACTTCGGCAATGTCAGCGCTGCAATCTGTATCTCCTCATCCCGGATAAAATCTTCCAGATCCTCCAGCATATGAATCTGAATGCCACGGACACTTAAGCCCTTCAGCACCGGATTTACATCGAAGATACCCTTTATGTAAAAACCGCGCTTTTCAAAATCCACATAATTGGCCAGTGCCTGTCCCAGATTACCGCCGCCAATGATAATCATATTGTGTTTTTTATCCAGACCGAGAATCTTTCCGATTTCTTCATACAGGTATTTTACGTTGTAGCCGTAGCCCTGCTGGCCGAAGCCGCCGAAATTATTCAGATCCTGCCGGATTTGTGACGCCGTCACGCTCATTCTCGTGCTGAGCTCTCCGGAGGAGATTCTTTCTACTCCGTTTTCCATCAGTTCACCCAGATAACGATAATAACGCGGCAGACGCTTAATCACTGCTTTTGAGATTTCTCTCTCTTCCATTTTCCTTTACACATCCCTCAATAAATCATTTCAAACCTGTCTTTATTATAAGCGATTAGCAAATTTTTTGTCAATCTTTATCTTGTTCATTCCTGTAATTTTCGCTATAATAGACTTCATGTGAGAAAAAAGAGTCAAAAACAGAGGTACTTTTATGATATTAGCATGTCAGAATATAAACAAAGCATTCGGAACCGACGTCATTTTAAGAAATGCGTCCTTCCATATTGAGGATCGGGAAAAGGCTGCCATTGTCGGCATCAACGGTGCGGGCAAGTCTACCCTCCTGAAAATTATCATCGGGGAAATGGAAGCAGACTCCGGCGAAGTGATCTTAGCCAAAGGGAAAACCATTGGTTATCTGGCCCAACATCAGGATTTGAATAGTGACCACAGTATCTATCAGGAGCTTCTGACGGTCAAGCAGGACGTCATCGACCTGGAAGAGCGTATCCGGGAGTTGGAAGCGCAGATGAAGGAGCTTTCCGGCGCAGCCCTTGAGACAGCTCTCGATCAGTATACCCGTCTGAACCATGAATTTGAGTTAAAGAACGGTTATGCCTATAAAAGCGAAGTAGTCGGCGTCCTGAAGGGACTGGGCTTTGAAGAGGAGGAATTCGAGAAGCAGGTCAATACCCTCTCCGGCGGTCAGAAGACCCGTGTATCCCTGGGTAAGCTTCTTTTGTCCCATCCGGATCTCATTATGCTGGACGAGCCCACCAACCATCTGGACATGAATTCCATTGCCTGGCTGGAAACCTTTCTACTGAATTATGACGGCGCTGTTTTGGTGGTTGCCCATGACCGTTACTTTTTAAATCGAATTGCTACGAAAATCATTGAAATCGACGCCGGCGAGGTAACCTCTTTTCAGGGAAATTATACCGATTACGCCGCAAAAAAGACACAGCTTCGGGAAGCCCGCATGAACGCCTGGCTGAATCAGCAGCGAGAAATCCGCCATCAGGAAGAGGTCATTCAGAAGCTGAAATCCTTTAACCGGGAAAAGTCCATCAAGCGGGCGGAAAGCCGGGAAAAAATGCTGGATAAAATGGAGGTCCTGGAAAAGCCCAGCGAGGTGCGCTCCGAGATGCATATTACCCTGGAGCCCAAGGTGGTCAGCGGAAACGATGTCCTGACCGTAGAAGGACTTTCCAAAGCCTTCGGCAGTCAGACGCTCTTTACGGATCTCAGCTTTGAAGTAAAGCGTGGAGAACGGGTAGCCCTCATCGGAAATAACGGAACCGGAAAAACCACCATTCTGAAGATTCTGAATGGACTTCTGGAGGCTGACAGCGGATCCTTCACACTGGGATCCAAGGTAAAAATTGGCTACTATGATCAGGAACACCACGTGCTTCACCCGGAAAAAACGCTGTTTGAGGAGATCTCCGACGCCTATCCGGATCTGGATAATACCACCATCCGCAGTACCCTTGCCGCCTTTCTCTTTACCGGCGACGATGTGTTTAAACGGATCGCCGAGCTGTCCGGCGGGGAACGGGGCCGTGTTTCCCTGGCCAAGCTGATGCTTTCCGAAGCTAATTTTCTGATTCTGGACGAGCCTACCAACCATCTGGATATTATCTCCAAAGAAATTCTGGAACAGGCCCTGAACCGCTACACCGGAACGGTTCTTTATGTATCCCATGACCGGTATTTTATCAACAGCACCGCCACCCGGATTCTGGATCTGACCGGTGGTCAGCTGGTCAACTATATCGGAAATTATGATTATTATCTGGAAAAGCACGATATTCTGACGCCGAAGATTCTGAATATAGACGCAACGGAAACGAAGGCACCGGAACCGGAGTCTGCCGGAAAGCTGGACTGGAAACAGCAGAAGGAAGAACAGGCAAAGCAGAGAAAGCGGGAAAATGATTTCAAAAAAACCGAGGCTGAAATTTTTGAACTGGAAAGCCGGGACAGTGAAATCGACCAGCTTCTCTCCCAGGAAACTGTCTACACCAATGTGGCGGAATGTATGAAGCTCCACAAAGAAAAAGAGGCCCTGACGGCCCGTCTTGAAATTCTATATGAACAATGGGAAGCGCTGGCTCAATGATTGGCCAGCGCTTCTCTGAATTCATCCAGATTCTCTTCTGTTACATACATGCCGAAGCCTTGGGCTTCCAGCGTTTCATCGGTCGTTCCGTTGAAAATACGATCTATCATCATGTCTCCCAGCTCCTCTGTATAATGGCTGGCCTCATAATAATAACGCTTATCCTGGGTTACGGCATTCTCTCCGCTGAAATTATAATAACCGCCAGCGGCTCCCGCCAGCCAGCCAAGATACTGTTCATAACCAAAATGCTTGGATTGCTTATAGGTCCGGAAGTAGAGGGGGTTGGTGAAAACAATCAGGTTAATGCCATAGTCCTGGCAGAGCTCCCGAATCTGCCGGATATCCAGCAGAGAATCTGCCATATAATCCGTATAATAGTCGTCCCAGTAAGGAACATCATCCCGGAAGGTTCCTCCAAGAGACGGATCCCGCAGGGTGCTTCCGCTTCGATAATAGCGTTCCACATAATCCGGATCCGTTATTTCATGATTTAAAATAACATCCAGAGAAAGCAATACCCCTTTGATACTCAAGTATTTTCCATAAAATTCCAGCTTGTTTGTGCGCGGATAGGGAATCCGGTAAAACTGGCTCTGATGCAAGGCCGGATCCACAAAGGCAGAGATATTGTCCACGCCAATCATCACATTTTTCGGAATGATACCGTTGGCGATCAGTTCCTTTAAGTTATCCAGGTGTTCCGCCGGTAATCCTTCCGAATAAGACATATTATACCAGTTGCCCTCCGGGATCTTTTCCACGTTTACAAATCCGGTCCGGGAAGATCCGAACAGAAAGGAATCAAACTTATCCGGGTTATGCAGAATATACTGCATTTTGATATCATTGCTGTTGGGCTCCACGCCGTTATCCCGGAGTTTCTCCCAGTGGAAAACATTATAGGGATCCACCGCCATGGGAATGGCAAGCTCCAGAACCAGGATAAATATCACAAAGGGCGCAATTTTTTTTAAAAATCGTTTCATGTATCCTCTCTCGCTTTAAAACTGAAAATAAACAAAACTGTACTCTCCCAGCTGCCGGCTGTAAAGCACAACGAAAATCAGGGCGAAATAAAAAGCATAGCGTACAGGCTTCCGGAGCCGGCCAAACCATTCCCATACATCGCTCTTTAGCGCCAGATAGTCATGGGCCATCAAAAGTACTACCCAGAACAGCACCAGCTTAAGCTCCGTGCTCTGGATCAGTCCCGCGTTTTTAAAAGACACATAGCATTCTCTCACGTATTCAACCGGCTGCGTTATGCCCTGGAAGATATGGGTCAGGATATAAATCGCGTCCGACATGGTATTTGCCCGGAAAAACAACCAGGCCAGCGTCACAAAAGCAAAGGTCAGCAATACCCGGAAGGGACTTCGCCGCTCTTTTCCTGGCGGAAAATACTGATTCCAGATTCGTTCAACGATCTGTGCCACGCCGTGAAGTCCGCCCCAGATCACAAAGGTCCAGTTGGCGCCATGCCACAGCCCGCTGACCAGAAAGGTCAGTACCAGATTGCGGTAGGTCTTCCATTTTCCGGCGCGGCTGCCTCCCAGGGGAATGTATACATAATCCCGGAACCAGCTGGACAGAGAGATGTGCCATCTGCTCCAGAATTCCTTCACAGAGGCAGCAAAATAGGGACTTTTGAAGTTGTTGATCAGATCCATATCGAACAGGCAGGCCACGCCTCTGGCAATGTCGGAATAGCCGGAAAAATCACAGTATACCTGAAACGCATAGAAAAAGGTTGCCACGGCCAATGCCAGGCCCGTGAAGTTCGTCACCTGATTGTATACAATATCCACGCTGGAGCACAGTACGTCCGCGATGGCAATTTTCTTAAAATACCCCCAGGCAATCAGCTTGGCGCCCCGGATACCTTTCTCACAGTCAAAGGAATGCTCCCGTTCCATCTGGGGCAGCAGATGCTCCGCCCGCTCAATAGGGCCTGCCAGAAGCAGCGGAAAAAAGGATACAAAGGCCGCGTATCTTCCCAAATTCCTGCAGGCTTTGATTTTCCCATGATAGACGTCAAGCACATAGCCCAGCGTCTGGAAGGTATAAAAGGAAATACCCACCGGCAGCACCAGCTTCAAGGTCACAGGACTCATGGAGATGGAAAACCGCGAAAGAGCCGCCGTTACAGAACTGCTCAGGAAATTAAAATATTTGAAAAAGAACAGAAGCCCCAGGCAGACACAAAGGGCAATGCCCATATACAGCTTCTTTTTCTTCTGTTCCTCTGTTTTTTCGATCAAAAGCGCCGTACAAAAAGAAACTGCCGTTGTCAGCAGAATCAGAAAAATATAGGACGCGTTGGCGCTCATATAGAAATAATAGCTGGATACCAGCAGGACGCCCCACCGGTATCTGGGGGGCGTCAGCCAGTAAATTGCAAATACAATAGGTAAAAATACATAAAATGCATTGGAGTTAAACAGCATGCAATAAATCCTCTAAATTCTTTCGGATGGCTTTGATAAAGTCTTCGCTGGAGAGCACGACAGGATTCGGCAGGGTGGTAATCAGAGCCAGATCCTTGGTCATCTGACCGCCTTCGATAGTTGCGATGGAGGCCTGCTCCAGTTTATCCGCAAACTCCATAAGAGTCTGGTTCTGATCCAGCTCGCCACGCTTTCTCAGCGCTCCGGACCAGGCAAAAATAGTCGCCATAGAGTTGGTGGAGGTCTCCTCTCCCTTCAGGTGCTTATAATAATGACGCTGTACCGTTCCGTGAGCCGCCTCATACTCGAAATAGCCGTGGGGAGATACCAGTACGGAGGTCATCATAGCCAGGGAACCGAAGGCTGTGGCAATCAGATCGCTCATGACATCGCCGTCATAATTCTTGCAGGCCCAGATATAGCCGCCCTCGGACTTGATGACACGGGCAACCGCGTCGTCAATCAGGGTATAGAAATAGGTGATGCCCAGCTCCTCAAACTTCTCCTTATATTCTTTCTCATAAATCTCCTGAAATACGTCCTTGAAGAAATGATCGTATTTCTTGGAAATGGTATCCTTGGTGGCGAACCACAGATCCTGCTTCTGGGAAACCGCGTAGGAGAAACAGCTTCTGGCAAAGCTTTCAATGGAGCTCTCCAAGTTGTGCATACCCTGCGCGATACCGCCCTCCTTGAACTCATGGATAGTCTCCCGCAGCTCTGTTCCGTCCTCGCCTGTGAAGACCAGCTCGCATTTTCCGGGTCCCGGAATCCGCATTTCAGAAGCCTTGTAGACATCGCCGTAGGCGTGACGGGCTACGGTAATGGGTTTCTTCCAATTCTTCACATAAGGCTCAATGCCTTTTACGATAATCGGAACACGGAATACGGTTCCGTCGAGAATCGCCCGGATCGTACCATTGGGACTCTTCCACATCTGCTTTAAGTCATATTCCTTCATACGGGCCCCATTGGGGGTAATCGTCGCGCATTTTACAGCGACCCCATATTTTTTAGTCGCCTCTGCCGCAGCTACCGTCACCTGATCATCTGTGGCGTTCCGGTGCTCCAGGCCCAGGTCATAATATTCTGTCTTTAAATCAACAAAAGGAAGAAGAAGCTCATCCTTGATCATCTTCCAGAGAATCCGGGTCATTTCATCTCCGTCCATCTCTACCAGCGGAGTTGTCATTCTAATCTTATCCATCGTAGGTGTCCTCCTAAGGTTCGCGTTTTCCGCGCTTTGCCATTTATTATAGACGATTTCCCTGGGGACTGCAAGTTTAAAATCGCCCCAGCGCCATAAACGCCTGATAGAGGTTCAGACGTCCATAGCCCCAGGAACGGTTGGGATAAAGAAGGTTGGGACTCCGGTCCGCGCCCCGGATCAGAAGCTGACGGATTTCCAGTGTGCCAAGGGTCTTCCGGTTTTCCCGGACAATTCCCCATTCCAGCATCAGGGCTACTGCCCCGGCTGTCAGAGCTGCCGCCGCGCTGGTTCCGGTCAAAAGCTCTGCCCTGTCGCCGGGTCCGCAGGTGGGAACCGCTACTCCCGGCGCCGCCAGATCCGGTTTTATTCTGCTATTCCGGGTAAAGCCTCTTCCGGAATCCGGGTAAATGCTGTTATTTTCTGCCCGGTAGGCTCCCACCGTAATCGGCAGCTCCGTATTGGCCGGCTCCGTCAGGGTAATATCCGGATTGGAATTCAAAAACCCGGTTCCGGAGCTTATAAACCCGGTGACCGGAAGCCACAGGTTATAAATGCCATCCACCAGCTGCTCTCCGTAAATCCGAATCCGCCAGATACCCGGCGTGGGATCTGCCATCCGGATCGCAATCAGCTGTTCCCCGCTGAAGGGATCCAACGTCTGTACATTCACATAAATCACCGTTTTTTCAAACAGGAAATCAAACATCCAGTTTTTCTGCCCGGAGGAGAGACGGGGGACCTCCTCTCCGGAGGGCGAGATCAGCGATACGGAAAAGACATCCGGCGTGTTGCTCCACAGCTCCATCATCAGCCCCTTCTCCTGTTCCGCCACCCGCAGCTCCACATCCTGATAACTCTCCTTTTCTTCCATTACGCCGTAGTAATGATGACCCTGATTGGCTTCATTTCCCCCTGCTATCACCACACAGCAGCCTACGCGCCCACTGACGACGTTGAGGTAGGAAGACAGGGGAGAGGTTCCGGTATGTCCGCCCATGTTGCTGCCCAGGGCCACACAGATCACCAGCGGCAGCTTTTCCCTGGCCGCCAGCTCCTGAAGAAAACGGACTCCCAACATGATATCATTTTCCTGATAGGCCTCTGCTTTGGCCGGAACGAGAAAATATTCTTTCAGATAAGCCTTGGCCGGTTTCAGCTTTACCATGGCGATAGCTGCCAGCGGAGCCGCCCCCACAAAGCCGGTTTCCCGGTTTTCACTGCCTGCCGCGATGGCCGCCAGTCTGGTGCCGTGACCGGAAGAATCCCGCTGCGGCACTCTTTCATAAGGTGCCTCCGACATCAGCGCCTCGTTGATCTCCTCCTGTGTATACACGCTTCCGTAACCGATCCCTTCCGGCGTCCGGCCGCTCTGATCCGTCTGATCCCAGATAGCCAGAATCCGGCTGCGTCCTGTGCTGTCCCGGAAGCAGCTGTTCTGATAATCGATCCCTGTATCAATCAGTCCCACCAGCACGCCCTGCCCCCGCAGATTCAGAACCGGCTGATTCTGGAGTGCCAGAATCCCGGCGGCCTCCAGATTTTCCGTCTGTAACGGCGTATACAGAGTGGGAAAAAGCTCATAGCTATATTCGTAAAGACGGATCCGATCCGTCGTCCATTTATTCCGATCCGCATAAAACACCGTATAATAGTCATTGATACGCTGGCTGCATACCTCCGGATAGATTCCCCGGATATCCTCCTCTCGCACACTGGTCTTCCAGATAAAATCCGCAAATTCCTCTGATACCATCTTTTCCCGACAACTTCCGGCCATAGCCCGCTCCTGTTTTTTCTTTTCTTAAAAGAATATGCCCTGTAAGCCCATTCATACCGTTCCAAGCAGCCCTGGCATCCAGATTTCTCCATATCCCTGATGATTGGAAGAAAGTCCCAGATCCCGGCAGCCCTTTTGCAGGCGCTCCTTCACCCGCTGATTGGTAAGCCCCTGTTCTCCGGATAACAGAAGCGCCAACGCGCCAGCGGCCACAGAGGTAGCCATGGAGGTTCCGGATTTCACCGTATAAAAGCGGTTTCCCGTCATGGAAAAATCCGAACGGCAGGAACGAATCTCTGCTCCCGGAGCCACGGTCTCCGGCTTGTATATCCGCGCGGCTTCCGGCCCTCTTCCCGAATAATGGGCTTTGCGGATTCCCCGGACGGGAACAGCCAGCTCATCATCGGAGGAGCCTACGGTAATCACCTTTTCGCTGGTTCCCGGAACCGTAATGCTGGAGCTGGCCGGTCCCTGATTTCCGGCAGCGGCACAGATCACAAACCCTGCGTCCCAGGCTTCCTCCACGGCGCAGATCAGATCCGTCCGGGCCGTCTCCCGGGGCACCTTCCCGCCTACGGAAATATTGATAATCCGCACGTCATATTCCATTCCATGCTCCATCAGCCAGTACAGAGCCCGAATCAGGCCGGCGCTGTCTCCGTTCCCACGGCTGTCCAGAATCTTCAGGGAAACAAAATGGCACCTCGGCGCAAGTCCCTGGTACCTGCCGCCGGATGCCTCTCCTGTTCCTCCGATAATTCCGCTGATATGCGTCCCATGACCGCAGTCATCTGCCGCGTCATCGGAATCCGTAAGATAATTATATGCATATACCACCCGTCCCTTTAAGTCCGGGTGCCTGTCATTGATGCCGGAATCCACCACAGCCACGCCAATCCCCTGTCCATACAGGCCGGATTGATAGGCTTTTCTGGCTTCGAGCAGTCTTCTCACACGATCCATAAGGAAAAGACTCCCTGCTTTTCTCTTATTTTATGCAGCTTCACACCGGACTGCCATTCGAAACAGCACAAAGCCTGCCGCAAACATAAGCGCAAGCATGGCTACCCCTGCCCGGGAGGTGTTGAACAGCTGTGTGGAAATTCCCATCAGCATCGTACCCACAAAGGCCGCTCCCTTGCCAAAGATATCGAAAAATCCGAAAAACTCCGTTGCCTTTTCTTTGGGAATGATCCGCGCAAAATAGGAACGGGACAGGGACTGGATCGCCCCCTGGAACACGGCCACCCACACGGCCAGGAACCAGAATTCCCAGGCCTTATCCAGCTGCAGGGCAAACAGAACCACGCCAAAATATCCGATAATAGAAGCCTGAATCAGTGTGGTATTGCGAATCTTCCGGGAAAGCTGTCCAAACAGAATGGAGCAGGGAAATGCCACCACCTGGGTCAGAAGCAGCGCCAGCAGAAGATTCGTATCGCTGATTCCCACGTCCTTTCCGTAGGAGGTCGCCATATCAATAATCGTATAGACGCCGTCGATATAGCAGAAGAAGGCCAGCAGAAAATACCAGATCTGTGGCGTCTTCCGGATCTCCCGGAAGCTCTGCCCCAGACGCCGGAAGCTGTCCCGTACCGGATGCTGCGTCCGCTCCACATAGTGAAGCTGCTGATAGCTTTTCAAAAGCGGCAGCGTCACCAGGAGCCACCAGGCTGCGTTGACCAGAAACGCCAGCGCCATGGCCAGATTCCCGGAGATTCCGAAGGTATCCGACTGCAATACAAAGACCAGGCTGAATACAAAGGGAATACAGCTTCCGATATAGCCCCAGGCATAGCCCCGGGCAGATACCTCATCCATCCGTTCGTCGGTGGTAATGTCTCCCAGCATGGCGTCATAAAAGACCAGACTGGCATTGAGTCCCACTTTCGCAATTACATAGACCGCCAGAAAAGCAAGCCAGGTTTTCGGAACCGCTAACCCGGCGCAGCCCAGCACGCCCATCATCATAAAAAAGGTAAATACCGGCTTCTTAAAGCCCTTCGTGTCCGCAAAGCTTCCCAGAATCGGGCCCAGAATCGCCACGATAATCGTTACCAGCGATGTGGCATAGCTGAAATAGGCGGTAGAATCCGCCGCAGAAATTCCGCTGCTCTGGGCAATATTTTTATAGTAGATCGGTATAATTGTAGCGGCCAGAAGTACAAAGGCGGAATTGCCTACATCGTACAAAATCCAGCGCCGTTCCAGTTTGGTTGTCTTATTCATGTGATTCTCCCCCGCTGTCTGCTTTATTCAAAATCCCGGTTCAGGCGCTCGCTGAGCTCCGCGTGTGTGCCGATGACACGGACGTATTTCTGGATTTCCTCTGCCGCAGGCTCCACTGCCTGATTCAGACGGCGCTCCAACGTCATACCGCTTTCGACGCATTCCAGATTGACCTGTCCGTCCATCACCAGACCACCCAGATTCTTTTTCTGTCCAATCAGCGTGAAAAAGCCCTTCAGGAATCTTGCCTTCACCCTGGATGAGCACTGAAACAGCCGGATGGTCTTCCGGAAGCCCAGAATACAGCGATCCACCTGATCCGCCGTCACGCCGTCCAGGACAGACGCAATCGCCTCCTCTGTATCCAGATCCCGCACCAGATGCCGGGTGCAGTCGTTTCTCACCGGATCCTTTCCGTCCTCAATCATCAGCTCCCGGTCAAAATCCGTCTCGATTTCCAGATGTCCCAGTCCCCGCTCCTCCATATAACGTCTGATATAGGGATGGCATTCACTGTCCAGCATATAATGGCACATAAAGCCACAGAGATAAGACAGCAATACATAATTGGGCCGCTTCCGGTACTGCCGTCTGGCTTTCTCAAAAAATGAGTAGGCTGTCTCCTTATGCATTTCAACGCCCCTCTGGTTGATACGGTTTTTAAAATAAGGACGATAGTAAAACAGGAGATCCGGTCCATGAAGTCCCAGCATATAAGCGGCTCCGTTCTCCTTTATAATCTTGCGCAGCTCACTGGGAAGCGCCCGGTAAACTTTCTTTCCGAATTTATAATGTGCGTAGGTTGCAGGCATAAGTACCCTTCCTTTCTTCAGTATCCAATTTGGTAAGGCTTTTTTGCCCTACCAGCCTATTTTCTCATAAAACCGCAAATGTTACAAGCAATATCCCTGTAAATTTTTCGTGATCTTTTTTCACACTTCTTTTCTCCCCACATACTATGGCAATATAAAATAATTCATTTCTCTGGAGGATTTCTTATGAGTGATTTAGCTGCTACAAACTGCGGATGCGGATGCAGTTGTGACACCGGTAACAACAGCTGCTGCAGCGCCCTGATCTGGATCCTGCTTCTGACCTCCTGCTGTGGAAACGGCAACGGCGGCTTCGGCGGGAACGGCTGTGGCAATGACAACAGCTGTCTGTGGCTGATTCTGCTGCTCGTCTGCTGCGGCGGCTGGGGAGGCGGCTCCTTCGGCGGCTGTGGCTGTGGCAATAGCTGTGGAAATGGCTGCGGCTGCTGATTTCTTCGCAGTGAAGCCAAAAGGGAGGAAAGCAGACGCTTTCCTCCCTTTCGGCTGTTTCCGGCTTCATATTTTCCAAAGGATTTCCATATACTTATTTCAAAAGACCAGGAGGCTGCCGGATGGGACCGGGAGAAGAAAGCTATCGAATTCTTCATGAGCTGCAGCGAAAATGCTGCGAGCTGAATCAGAAAATCGACTCACTTCTGCGGATGATGGAAATGATGACATTCTATATACAGTATTCCAACGCAGCCTCAGAAAGGAATGGCGCAATGGATCCAAACGAATTACAGAAACTTATGAACCAGGCCCAAAATTCAGGGAAGGAAATGACAGACAACGAGTTTGAGGCGATCTTTGATTCACTGAAGCAGGGAAAATCCGAGGAAGAGATTGCCCGGATGGAACAGATGGTGAAGCTTGCGCGGAGTTTTATGAAGTAACGGACGCACACCACCTATTCCTTGGCGTTACGGTTGATAAACTGTGTCTTTACCTTGGAATACATAATCTTCTGACTGCGGTACAGCCCATAATATCCGGACTGCATATAGCTGATAGCGATTGCGATAAAGTAAAAGGGGGCTCCTTCGAAGCCGAACATCTCCAGACTGATAAGCAGAGAAGAAATGGGGCTGTTGGTAACGCCGCAAAATACGGCCGCCATACCGCAGGCGCCTGCCAGAGATGGGGAAATATGTAAAATCTGTCCCATCAGACAGCCGAAGGTGGCTCCCACAAAGAAGGTGGGAACAATCTCGCCGCCTTTAAAGCCGCCGGACAGCGTAATTGCCGTAAACAGGATCTTCAGCAAAAATGCCGCCCAGAACACCTGCTGCTCTACCACGGCGCGCTCCACCACCTGCATACCGGTTCCCAGATAATCCGTGGTTCCTAAAGCAAGGGTCAGAAGGATAATCAGAGCGCCGGACACCAGCGGACGCACAAAGGCATTCGGAATCTTTTCCGCGAACAGTTCCTCTGTCTTATGCAGCACCACGCAGAACAGAATACTGACTGCCGCGCAGCACAGACCCAGAACCATAATCTTGAGCCCGTTGACCGGATTCAGTTTCGGCAAAACGCCTAACGCGAAGCGCTCTCCGGTCAGTCCGAAATGACAGGCGACCCCATAGGCAATATAGGACGCCACCACGCAGGGCACCAGTGCTGCGTAATGCATGATTCCCACGCTGACAACCTCCATGGAGAACACCGTGGCCGCCATGGGCGTGCCAAACAGGGCGGAAAAGGCTGCGCTCATTCCGGCCATAATCATAACGCGCCGGTCATTTTCATCAATCCGCAGAATCCTGCCCAAAAAGTTTCCGATGCTGCCTCCCAGCTGCAGGGCCGCGCCCTCGCGTCCTGCGGAGCCGCCGAACAGATGGGTCAGAATGGTGGAAATGAAGATCAGCGGCGCCGTCTTCAGCGGAATCTCGCGCTCTGCATGGATCGCGTCCAGCACCATATTGGTGCTGCTCCGCTCCTGCTTCCGCTCCCATTGATACATCCAGACAATCAGGACTCCCGCGAAGGGCAGTCCGTAGAGAATCCAGGGGTGCTCCATTCGGAAGGCAGTTGCCATAGATACGCCCTTTCCAAAGGCCGTTCCCACCAATCCCAGGGCTATTCCGGTCAGGGTCGCGAATACCAGCCACTTAACCAGAACGACTAATCGGTTCCAGATCGTAATCCGGAACCGATTCTCAAGCTGCGGGAGAACACCCTCCCGCAGCTCTTCTGTGTTTTCAGTTTTTATCTCGTTTTGCTTCTGTTCATCCATTAGGGCTTTACCACGATATTAATGATTCTTCCGGGCACATAAATCTCTTTTACAATTGTACCCTTCAGCCAGTCTGCTACGATTTCTTTTCCTGCCGCAATGGCCTCGTCCTTGGATACGCTGGTGGACAGGGTTACCGTTCCGCGGGTCTTGCCGTTGACCTGAACCGCGATCTCGATCTCGTCGTCCTTCATGGCTTCCTCATCCGCATCCGGCCAGCCGTGTCCGAAGACGGTCTCGCTGTGACCGAGCTGCTCCCAGAGCTCCTCTGCAATATGGGGCGCGAACGGAGCAATCAGCGTAACGGCTGTCTCCAGGGTCTCCTTATCCAGACCGTCCTGACGCTTTGCCAGATCGATCAGCTTATTGTTGTACTCCATGAAGCCGGAAATAACCGTATTCAGGCTGAAGCTGTTCAGACGGGTGGTGATGTCATAAACCATCTTGTGACGGAGCTTCACACTCTCCGGAGTCTCCTTTGTTTCCTTATCCTTATTGTCCAGAACCAGGTTCCAAAAACGCTTCAGGAAACGGGATACGCCGTCGATACCTCTGTCGTCCCACTCTGCGTCCAGCTCGGGCGGTCCGACGAACATCTCATACATCCGGAGCGCGTCACAGCCATAATCGCGGATCAAATCATCCGGGGAAACCACATTTCCCTTGGACTTACTCATCTTGATACCGTTCTTACCGGTAATCATACCCTGATTGAACAGCTTGGTAAACGGCTCGTCAAAGTCTACCACTCCGATATCATGCAGGAACTTGGTATAGAAACGGGAGTACAGCAGATGAAGTACCGCGTGCTCCACGCCGCCGATGTACATATCAACCGGCAGATACTTGTCAGCCTTTTCACGGCTTACCAGCTCTTCATCGTTATGGTTGTCCACGTAACGCAGGAAATACCAGGAGGAGCCTGCCCACTGGGGCATGGTGTTGGTCTCTCTCTTTGCAGGCGCACCACAGCAGGGACAGGTGGTATTCACCCACTCGTCAATGGCAGCCAGCGGAGACTCTCCGGTACCGGTGGGCTGATAGCTGTCAACCTTCGGCAGCTCCAGGGGAAGCTGATCCTCCGGGACCGGAACATTGCCGCACTTGGGGCAGTGGATAATCGGGATCGGCTCGCCCCAGTAGCGCTGACGGGAGAATACCCAGTCACGCAGCTTGTAGTTGACCGTCTTTTTACCTACGCCCATTTTCTCGATGATAAGCGGAGCTTCCTTCTTCAGCACTGCGGATTCCATACCATTCCAGTCGCCGGAATTGATCATGGTTCCGCTTGCCTCTGTGTAAGCCTCTGTCATATTCTCGATTTCCTTACCATCCTTTGCGATAACCTGGATAATCGGAATGTTGAATTTCTTCGCGAACTCAAAGTCACGGTCGTCATGGGCCGGTACGCACATGATAGCGCCGGTACCATAATCAGCCAGTACGTAATCGGAAAGCCAGATGGGTACCTTCGCGCCGTTGATCGGGTTGATGGCATAGCTTCCGGTAAATACGCCTGTCTTCTCCTTATCCTGTACACGGTCCACGTTGGAACGCATGGAGGATTTGAAGATATATTCTTCTACGGCAGCTCTGGTCTCATCGGTCGCCAGCTTGGAAGCCAGCGCATGCTCCGGGGCCAGAACCATAAAGGTCGCTCCGTACAGAGTATCCGGACGGGTGGTATATACGGTGATCTTCTCATCGCTTCCCTCTACCTGGAAATCTACCTCTGCGCCGTAGGACTTTCCAATCCACTCGGTCTGCATCTTCTTAACCTTCTCCGGCCAGTCCAGCTTATCCAGATCGTCCAGAAGTCTGTCTGCGTATGCGGTAATCTTCAGCATCCACTGACGCAGGTTCTTCTTGGTAACCGGGGTACCGCAGCGCTCACAGCAGCCGTTGACAACCTCTTCGTTTGCCAGACCGGTCTTACAGGACGGACACCAGTTGATGGGGAACTCCTTCTCATAAGCCAGGCCCTTCTTGAACATCTGTACAAAGATCCACTGGGTCCACTTGTAGAACTTCGGATCTGTCGTATTCACTTCCATATCCCAGTCATACAAAGCTGCGATATCGTTGATCTGTCTCTTAATATTTGCCACATTCTCTGCGGTAGATTTTGCCGGATGCACACCCATCTTGATGGCGTAGTTCTCAGCCGGAAGGCCGAAAGCGTCCCAGCCCATGGGATGAATGATATAATGTCCCTGCATCAGCTTATAACGGCTCCACACATCACTGATCACATAACCTCTCCAGTGACCTACATGAAGTCCGTTGCCTGACGGATACGGGAACATATCCAGACAATAGTATTTCGGTTTTTTTCCGTCGTTGACGTTCACCGGATGCTCTTCCCAGTGTTTCCGCCATTTCTCTTCCACCGCGTGGTGGTTAAATGGTACTGCCATTTTTTTCCACTCCTCTTATCTTAATTGCTTCGTAAAAATAAATTTCCACTGCATTTTATCATATCACACCAGACCGCTTTGTCAAGCAAAATCCGAGTTTACACAGCCCATTGGCTGTTGTACAGCTCTGCATAAAAGCCCCCTGCCGCAAGCAGACTCTCGTGGGTACCCTGCTCGATAATCTGTCCGTCCCGCATAACGAGAATCACATCTGCCTCCCGGATGGTAGACAGCCGGTGGGCTACGATGAAGCTGGTACGCCCCTCCATCATTTTCGCAAAAGCGTTCTGAATCCGAAGTTCTGTACGGGTGTCAATGCTGGAGGTGGCCTCGTCCAGAATCAGCATGGGCGGCAGACACAGCATAACCCGGGCAATACACAGCAGCTGCTTCTGGCCCTGGGAAAGACTTCCGCCGTCCTCCGAAAGCACCGTGTCATAGCCCTTGGGCAGACGCCGGATAAAGCTGTGGGCGTGGGAGGCCTTCGCCGCCTCGATAATCTCTTCCTCCGTGGCGTCCGGCTTTCCATAGGAAATGTTGTCGCGAACCGTCGCGGACTTCAGCCAGGTCTCCTGAAGCACCATACCGTACTGCTGCCGCAGATTTTCCCGGGTCAGCTCCTGAATGGGCGTTCCGTCCACAGAAATGCAGCCTGCGTCCACGTCGTAGAAACGCATCAGCAGATTGATAAGCGTACTCTTGCCGCAGCCGGTGGGACCCACGATGGCGATTCTCTGGCCGGGCTTTACATGCAAATTCAGGTTCTTGATCAGTTCTCTGTCCTTCGTATAGGAGAACTCTACATGTTCCAGATCCACACTGCCCTCTGCCTTCTCGATATGGGGGCCGTCCGCCGGATCCGCGCTCATGGGCTTCTGGTCGATAAAATCAAAGACACGCTCCGCGCAGGCCAGGGCATTCTGAAGCTCGGTGACCACACCGGAGATCTCATTAAAGGGCTTGGTGTACTGATTGGCATAACTTAAGAAGCAGGAAAGCTGGCCCACGCTCAATCCTCCCCGGATAGCCGCAAAAGCGCCTGCCACGCCCACACCTGCGTAAACCATGCTGTTGACAAACCGGGTAGCCGGATTGGTAATGGAAGAATAGAAAATCGCCCGCAGACTGTGCTTCTGCAGCTTCCGGTTAATCTCATCAAACTGCGCAATGGCTTCTTCTTCATGCCCAAAAGCCTTGACTACCTTCTGATTTCCCACCATCTCGTCGATGAGTCCGGTGAGCTCGCCCCGGGTCTCAGACTGAAGCTTGAACATGCTGTGGGTCCGCCGGGCGATAAAGCTGGCCACCAGAAGGGACAGCGGCGTAATGCAGACCACCACAAGGGTAATGCCCACATTGACCGAGAGCATGAACAGAAGAGTTCCCAGAATCGTCATTGCGCCTGTAAATAACTGGGTAAAACCCATCAGCAGGCCGTCGGAAAACTGGTCGATATCCGCGATTAGACGGCTGACGATGTCGCCCTGTGGATGGCTGTCGATATAACTCAGGGGCAGATCCTGCATATGGTCAAAGGCCTCGGTCCGTACGTCCATCACGACCTTATAAGTGATATGGTTGTTGCAGAGGTTCATGAGCCACTGGAATACAGAGGTGGATCCGATGATGACGCCCAGCTTTGTCAGAAGCTTCAGAAGGGCCGCAAAGTCTACCGCTCCCTTTCCCATCATATAGTCGATGGCGTCTCCGGTGAGAATCGGCGCATACAGGGTCAGGGCCACGGTCAGAACCGCCAGCAGAATGGACGCCAGCAGATACAATCGATACCCTTCGATATAGCAAAGGACTCTTTTTAATGTGGATTTACGCTTCATGTGCCTTTTCCTCCTCTGCCGAAACCTGGGAATTACAGATCTCCCGATATACCTCACAATTCTGATACAGCTCCTCGTGCTTTCCGATGCCGGCTACCGTGCCGTCGTCCAGCACAATAATCTGATTGGCCTGCCGGATAGTCGCCGCCCGCTGGGATACCAGGAAGACCGTAGCCTTTTCTTTATGCTCCCGCAGAGCCTTCCGAAGCTTCGCGTCCGTAGCGAAATCCAGAGCCGAAGCACTGTCGTCCAGAATCAGGATCTCCGGATCCCGCACCAGCGCTCTTGCGATGGTCAGACGCTGTCTCTGTCCGCCGGACAGGTTGCGTCCGCCCTGCAGAACTTCGGTATCCAGACCCTTTTCTTTCTTTTCCACGATCTCACGGCCCTGGGCGGTCTCAAGAGCTGCGTACAGTTCTTCGTCTGTGGCATCCTCTTTTCCCCACCGGAGGTTCTCCCGGATCGTACCGGAGAACAGTACCGCCTTCTGGGGAACAACGCCCACCTTTCCGCGCAGGCCCTCATAGGTATACTCCTGTACGTTCCGGCCGTCCACCAGCACTTCTCCCTCTGTCGCGTCGTAAAAACGGGGAATCAGGTTCACCAGAGTGGATTTTCCGGAACCGGTGCCGCCGATAATACCGATGGTCTCCCCGGGGTAAGCCCGGAAGTTCACATGGGACAGGGCCGCGTCCGCGCCCTCCTCATAGGTAATGCTGACGTCCCTAAATTCCACACAGGGAACTCCCTTCTCCTGCTTCTGTTCTCCGACCGTTCCTTCCGCCATACCCGTTTCCTGATCCAGAATCTTATTGATACGGGACAGACAGGCCAGAGACTTGGTTACATTGATGATCAGATTGGCCAGCTTAATCAGCTCCACGAGAATCTGGGACATATAATTGACCAGCGCCACCACCTGGCCCTGGCTTAAGACTCCCGCATCTACCTGACGGCCGCCGGTCCATACCAGCAGAATCACCGCTGCATTGATAATCGCGTAAGTCAGGGGATTCAAAAGCCCGGAAATCCGGCCCACGAAAAGCTGGGTGTTCATAAGGGCAGTGCTGTCCCGATGAAAGGTCTTTATCTCCTCCTGCTGCCGGTTGAATGCCCGTACCACACGGACACCGGACAGATTTTCCCGCACATGCAGAAGCACCCGGTCCAGCTCACTCTGTACCCTCCGGTACCAGGGAATCGTAACGCCCATGATAGCAAAAACCACCACAAAAAGAACCGGAATCACTGCGGCAAAGATCGTCGCGCACCTTACGTCAATGGTAAAGGCCATGATCATGGCGCCAAATACGATAAAGGGAGAGCGCAGGAATAAACGCAGCACCAGATTCACACCGGTCTGTACCTGATTGATATCACTGGTAATCCGGGTAATCAGCGTGGAGGTTCCAATGGTATCCAACTCCTTATAGGAGAAGCTGTTCAGATGCTCAAATAAAGCCTTCCGCATGGCCGTGCTGGTTCCCACCGCCGCCTTCGCCGCGAAATACTGGGCCGTAATGGAACTGGCCAGTCCTACGAAGCCCAGCAGAATCAGGACGCCGCCCATTTTTAGCACATAGCTGCCGTCCCGGCTTGCGATACCCGTATCAATGATATTCGCCACCACCAGCGGCACCAGAAGCTCAAAGCTGGCTTCCAGAAGCTTAAAGAGAGGACCTAAGATACTCTCCTTTTTGTAATGCTTCATATAACTCCATAACCGTTTCATAACACAACTCCTCTGAAAGATGAATTCTTTTTCTATTTTACCCTCCGAAGATTTATTTTACAAGAACTTTTAAACGCAAAAGGACGCCCGGTTTACACCGCCGGGCATCCTTCTCTTTTATCTCCCCTTATCTCATAAAACCCTGTTTATTCTGCGCTCTCAGCCGCTCTTGCTTCCACTTCCTTCGCCTGTACGTCAGACGGAGCCTGCTCGTAACGCGCGAATTCATAAGCAAATTCACCGCTTCCGCCGGTCATGGAGCGAAGGTCTGTAGAATAACCGAAGATCTCCGTCATCGGAACATCTGCCACTACCTCCTGCTTGCCGCCGGCTACCGGATTCATACCCAGCACACGGCCGCGTCTCTTGTTCAGATCTCCCATGACATCGCCGGTATACTTATCCGGAACGGTTACGGTCATCGTTACAATCGGCTCCAGAAGAACCGGACCTGCGTCCATAAAGCCCTTCTTGAAGGCCTGGCTTGCCGCGGTCTTGAACGCCATCTCAGAGGAATCTACCGGATGGTAGGATCCGTCATAAAGAACCGCCTTCACGCCTACTACCGGATATCCGGCCAGAGGTCCCTTCGCTACGGATTCCTGAATACCCTTTTCCACTGCCGGGAAATAGTTCTTCGGAACCGCGCCGCCTACAACTACCTGCTCAAATACATAAGGCGTCTCCAGATCACCGGAGGGCTCGAAGGTCATCTTTACGTGACCGTACTGGCCATGTCCGCCGGACTGTTTCTTATACTTGGAATCCACATCTGCTTTCTTCTTAATGGTCTCCCGGAAAGCAACCTTCGGCTTGGAAAGCTCTACCGATACCTTGAACTTCTCCTCCAGCTTGCTCACAACCACATCCAGATGCTGATCGCCCATGCCATAGAGCAGAGTCTGACGGTTTTCCGAATCATTAACGCTCTTTAAAGTCAGATCCTCTTCCATCATCTTGGACAGAGCCTGGGAAATCTTATCCTCATCGCCCTTATTCTTTGCCTTATATCTCATATAAGTGTAGGGCTTGGAAATCTCTGTTTTTCCGAATATAATCGGCGTAGCCTTGGTAGACAGGGTATCGCCGGTCCGGGTATTGGCCAGCTTGCCGATGGCTCCGATGTCGCCTGCATGGAGCTCGGTAATCTCGATGGGCTTATTTCCCTGCATAATATACAGCTTATTCAGCTTCTCCTCTACGTCCTTATCCTGGTTGTACAGCGTATCGTCGGACTTGATTACACCGGAGGTCACCTTAATCAGAGAATACTTTCCGATAAAGGGATCCACGATGGTCTTGAATACATACGCAGATTTTGCCTTGGAGAAATCGTAATTCGCCTCAAAAATCTCGTTGGTCTTGGTATTAATACCGTTGCAGGTCTTCTTATCCGGGCTGGGGAACAGCTCTACGATATCATTCATCAGGTTGTGGATGTTGCGGAGCTCGGTACTGGATCCCATGGACACCGGAATTACGGTGCCGTCGCATACATTAAACTTCATAGCTGCGCGAATCTCGCTGAAGGTAAACTCCTCGCCATTGAAATAACGCTCCATAAATTCGTCCGAGGTCTCTGCCACTGCATCCAGAAGCGCCTCACGGCAGATAGCCAGGTTATCCTTGGAGTATTCGGGAATCTCGCACTCTTCGCGGGTGCCGATACCGGTAAAGCGGCGGCCCTTCATCTTGCAGACATTGATGTAGCCTACAAACTTCTCATTTTCACGGATAGGCTGATAGAAGGGCGCGATCTTCTTGCCATACAGATCGGTCAGATCCTGTACCACCTGACGGAAGGAAGCATTATCCACGTCCATCTCAGATACAAAGAACATTCTGGGCAGCTTATACTTTTCACAGAGATCCCACGCCTTCTGGGTTCCCACTTCCACGCCTGCCTTACCGGAAACGACGATGATCGCCGCGTCCGCAGCTGCTACGGCTTCTTCTGCCTCGCCTACAAAATCAAAATATCCCGGAGTGTCCAGGAGATTCATCTTACAATCCTGCCAGATCAGAGGAACCACAGATGTAGTAATTGAGAACTTTCTCTTAATCTCTTCCTTATCATAATCACTGATGGTATTACCGTCAGTTACCTTGCCGATACGGGTAGTCAGACCGGACACATATGCCATAGCTTCCACCAGACTGGTCTTGCCGCAGCCGCCGTGACCAAGAAGAACTACGTTACGAATTTTGTCAGTTGTGTAAATATTCATGCCTCTTCCTCCGATTACAATAATTTTATAGTTCCGGATATTTCATCTGTCAAATTTCTCATTTTGTAAATGAAAGGCATCGGAACACCATGGATATATTTTACTAAGATTCTGACAATAATGCAAGTATTTTTATATATTTTTTACAAGTAATTTCTATTTTCACAAATTTTTATACAGCACTTTGCAAATGGCACTTAATTACTTTTTCACTTTAAAGTTGGATAGTGTTGACATTTCCGGGAAAAGACCTTAAACTTAGACCTTAGAGATTTCATTGCACACAAAGGAGTTTCATCATGAAAAGTAAAACCATCGGCTTTATCGGTCTGGGGCTCATCGGGGGTTCCATCGCGAAAGCCATTCGCGCTTATCACCCGGAGGTCCGGATGATAGCCTATATGAGAAGCCAGGACACCCTGAAGCTGGCCGTGGAGGAAGGAATTATCGATACCGCCTGTACCAAAGTGGGTTCGGATTTTGCCGCCTGCGATCTCATCTTTCTCTGCGCCCCGGTATCCACCAACGCCCGGTATCTGGAGCAGCTGAAGCCGATACTGCCCAAGACCTGTCTTCTGACAGACGTGGGCAGCACAAAGACGGATATTCATGAAAAAGTGGCGGCCCTGGGACTGACCGATCAGTTTATCGGCGGTCACCCCATGGCGGGGTCGGAAAAAACCGGCTATGAAAATTCCAAAGCCCATCTGATTGAAAACGCCTACTATATTATAACGCCGGGCGAGGGCATTCCCTCTGACACCATAACGGACTTCGTGGAGCTTGTCTCCTCCCTGAAAGCCCTTCCGATGGTTCTCGATTACCGGCAGCACGACTTTATCACAGCCTGTGTCAGCCATCTGCCCCATCTCATTGCCTCCTCCCTGGTGGAGCTGGTAAAGGATCTGGACGGCCCCGAGGAGCTGATGAAACGTATCGCCGCCGGCGGTTTCAAGGATATTACACGAATTGCCTCCTCCTCTCCCGATATGTGGGAACAGATCTGTATGACTAACTCGGAAAATATCCTCCGGGCGCTGGATCATTATCAGCAGCAGCTCTCCCGCCTCCGGGCAGAGCTCATTGGAAAGGAAGCCGGAAAGATTCATGACTTTTTTGCCGTCTCCCGGGATTACCGCAATTCCATTCCCGAGGCTTCCATGGGCCCGTTAAAGAAAAACTACGCCTTTTACTGCGATATGGTGGACGAGGCGGGCGGTATCGCTACCCTGGCTACCATTCTGGCATCCGGCGGCATCAGCCTGAAGAATATCGGTATCATTCACAACCGGGAGTTCGAGGAAGCCGTGCTTCGGGTAGAGCTTTATGAAGAGGATGCATACAAAAAAGCGGTAGAGCTTCTTCGCAGATACCACTACACCATTTATGAACGTTAGGAGAACCCTTATGAAATTCACACGCACACAGCGTTTACGCGGCGAAATTACCATTCCCGGAGACAAATCCATCTCCCACCGGGCCGTTATGTTCGGTTCCCTGGCGGAGGGCACTACAGAGGTTACCGGATTCTTAAGGGGCGCGGACTGTCTCTCCACCATCGACTGCTTCCGCCGCCTGGGTATCACGGTTGAGGATAAGAACGAGCGGATTCTGATCCATGGCCGGGGACTTCACGGTCTTTCCGCGCCGGAGCAGCTTCTGGACGCCGGAAACAGCGGCACAACCACCCGCCTGATTTCCGGTATTCTGAGCGGCCAGAATTTCGAAACCACCCTGACCGGAGACGCTTCCATCCAGAAACGGCCCATGGGTCGAATCATGGAACCCTTAAGCCAGATGGGCGCTTCCATCGAAAGCATCCGCGGCAACGGCTGCGCGCCCCTGCGAATTCAGGGACGTTCCCTCCATGGCATTCACTATACCACAAAGGTAGCCTCTGCCCAGGTGAAATCCGCCATCCTTCTGGCCGGTCTTTACGCAGACGCTCCTACCAGCGTCACAGAACCTGCCCTGTCCCGGAACCATTCGGAGCTGATGTTATATTTCTTTGGCGCGGACGTGCGGACAGAGGGAACCACCGCCACCATTCAGCCAGAGCCAGAGCTTACCGGACAGAAGGTCAACGTGCCGGGGGATATCTCCTCTGCCGCCTACTTTATCGCGGCAGGCTGTATCACGCCGGATTCGGAGATCCTGATCCGAAACGTGGGAATCAATCCCACCCGGGACGGTATTCTAAAGATCTGCAGACTGATGAACGCCGATGTGACCCTTCTGAATGAAAATGCAGACAGCGGGGAACCCACCGCAGATCTGCTGGTCCGCACCTCCTCCCTCAAGGGCTGTACCATCGAAGGCGATCTGATCCCTACCCTCATCGATGAGCTTCCCATCCTTGCTGTGATGGCCTGCTTCGCAGAAGGCACCACCCTGATCCGGGACGCCGCTGAGTTGAAGGTCAAGGAATCCGACCGAATCGCAGTTATGACGGAAAATCTCACCGCCATGGGCGCTCACGTAACAGCCACCGAGGACGGTATGATCATCGAAGGCGGTTATCCGCTTCACGGAGCTGTTATCGACAGCCATCTGGATCACCGGATTGCCATGTCCTTTGCGATAGCGGCACTGAACGCGGACGGAGAAACCCGGATTCAGGGCGCGGACTGCGTCACCATCTCCTATCCCACCTTTTACAAAGATTTAGAAAAACTACAGCGATAGATAAGAGCGAGGCCACGGCCTCGCTCTTATTTGTTACATGTATATTTTCAATGTTATTTGATAAACATCGCGTCCCCGAAGCTAAAGAACCGATATCGCTCTCTTACTGCTTCTTCGTATGCCTTCATAATCTTTTCTTTATCTGCGAAAGCCGATACCAGCATCAGCAGGGTAGATTCCGGCAGATGGAAATTCGTAATCAGCGCGTCCATGATCTTAAACCGGTATCCGGGATAAATAAAGATTTCCGTCCAGCCGCTTCCCGCTTTCAGGATACCGTCTTCTCCGGTGGCAGACTCCAGGGTACGGCAGCTGGTGGTACCCACGCAGATCACGCGGCCGCCCGCAGCCTTTGTCTCATTGATTAGTCTGGCCTGATCCTCTTCCACCATATAAAATTCCGAATGCATATGATGCTGGGTTACATCGTCCACCTTAACCGGCCGGAAGGTACCCAGGCCCACATGCAGGGTTACATGCGCCAGTTTAATGCCCTTTTCCTGAATTTTTTCCAGAAGCTCCGGCGTAAAGTGAAGTCCCGCCGTCGGCGCTGCCGCAGATCCCTCATGCTTTGCGTACACGGTCTGGTAACGGTTTTTATCCTTTAACTGATGGGTGATATAGGGCGGCAGGGGCATCTGTCCCAGCTTATCCAGAATCTCTTCGAAAATACCGTCAAACTCAAACCGAATCAGACGATTTCCCTCATCCACCACTTCCAGGACCTCAGCCTTTAACAGGCCGTCGCCAAAATCAATGCGGGCTCCGGGTCTCGCCTTTTTTCCCGGCTTTACCAGAGTTTCCCACACATTGTCCGCCTTCCGCTTCAGAAGCAGCACTTCGATATGCGCGCCGGTATCCTCCTTGACGCCCATCAGACGGGCGGGAATTACCTTGGTATTATTGACTACCAGACAGTCTCCCGGATTCAGGTAATCGACGATATCCCGAAAAATCCGGTGCTCCACCTGTCCCGTTTTTTTGTCCAGCACCATTAAACGGGAGCTGCTGCGATCCTCCAGCGGATCCTGGGCAATCAGCTCCTGGGGTAAATCATAATAGAAATCACTTGTTTTCATGCTATTGTTCCTATCCTTTGAAAATTCTATTTACAAAAGTCCCATCAGAACTTTCTCTTCTTAAACCAGTACAGAATCGCGCCTACCACCACAATGCTCAGTATAATGACATACAGATAGCCAAACCGCATATTCAGCTCCGGCATAAATTTAAAATTCATACCGTACCAGCCAACGATCAGTGTCAGCGGCTGGAATATGATAGTCACCATGGTAAACAGCTTCATGGTATTGTTCAGATTGTAGTTCAGCGTAGCGTCCATGGCTTCCCGCAGATGAATCAGGTTATCGCAGAGCAGCTGGGTATTGTTGCTCAGACGCTCAGATTTGTCTGTGAAAATCTTAAAATAGCGAAGATCCTCTTCCTCAAACAAGTCATTTTCATTCTCCTGCAGGGATTCTCCGATATCAATAAGCTGCTCGTAATAATTCTTCAGTGTAGACAGCCGGTTCCGCAGATCGAAAATCTCTGTATTCAGCTCCGGATCCACCTTGCCGTTGACCACTTCCCGCTCCATGGCGATAATCTGCCGTTCCGTCATGACCAGACCCCGGTTGCCGCTGGACAAAAGACGCTCCAGCACACCGTAGATCACCTTCTCCATAGTAGCATTCTGACGGAACCGTCCGATGGCGTCCAGGAACATCTGACGGATGCTGTCCTCCTTGTCAATGATTTTCACCATAACAAACAGATTTTTCTTAATAAAAAAACCAATCCGGTTCCGGCGGGTGCTCAGATTCAGGATATCCACGATATTGATCATACCGAAGCTGAACTCATCGTATACATCCATACTGGTCCGGAAATGGGTAAAATCCGTCATACAGTCTTTCACCGCCACCTCCGAAAGGCCCAACTCCTGATAACAGCTTTTCAATTCATCCAGCGTCAGATACCCCACACAGATGTCATGGAAATCCAGCTGCTCCAGGCTGATTTCCCGGATTTCCTTATTGTGAATCGAATAAAACATATCCTTCCTCCGGTTCTTGTCCTTAAGCTTTTCTTGCCTGATTAAGAATCCGCATAACTCTCAGGCTGTGGTCCAGACGCCTGTCAAACTCTGCCCGGTCATTTCTTACGTAATAGTCCGTAAAGGCAGTCAGTTCTTCCGTGAAGGCATTCTCCCGGCAGGCCAGCTCATAATGCACCGGCTCCTTTTTATTTTCCTGATAACTGAACTCCTCAAAGCGTCCGGAATTCGAATGGCTGAAGATACAGCCCTTATCGCCCTCGATATTCACGGAAAGCGGCGCTCCGCAGTCCTTTGCCGCGATGCAGACACACTGAAAGCCCGGGTACTCCATTACCAGGATTCCCGAGGTATCCACTCCCTTTTCTATATTGGGGAAATAATGAACCGCCCTGGGTTCTCCAAAAAGCCCCGCCACAAAGTGGATATTGTAGATATTCAGATCCATCAGCGCGCCGCCCGCCTTCTCCGGATCAAAGACCGGCGCAATCTGTCCCCGTTTAAAAGCCTCGTAGCGGCTGGAATACTGGGAAAAATTCAGCTGCACAATCTTCACGTCACCCACACCCGGCAGAAGCTTTCGCACCTCTTCATAGTTGGCATTGTACTGATTGGTAATCGCCTCAAAAAGAATCAGCCCTTTTTCCCGGGCCAGAGCTGCCAGCTCCTCTGCCTCTTCACAGGTCACGGTAAAGGGCTTCTCCTGAATCACATGTTTTCCTGCCTCCAGCGCCTGCTTCGCAAAGGTGTAATGCAGATGATTGGGTACCGGCAGATATAATACGTCAATCTCCGGATCCGCAAGCAGCTTCTCATAGCTGTCATAGGCTGCCGGAATCTGATATTTCTCACAAAGCTCTTTTCGCTTCTCCTCTTTTCGCGCAAACAGAGCCGTCACTTCCATTGCAGGAATCCCGTCTGACGCCTCCAGAAACCAGGGCACTGTCATCCCTGCCCCAACGATACCTACCTTCATACATCATCCTCCTGTCCGAAATTGCTCACATAAAAATATTATAGCATGTCCGGGCCATTCTGTCAGCCAAAACAGGACATCGATCTTTTCAATCGATGTCCTGTAAAAGTTTTACAGTTTTATACTACTGACGAAGCTCTGCGTTCAGGCCCTCCAGACCCTTCAGGATCCGCTTCATAGCCGCGGAAATGTCGCTCTCCTCCAGCGTCTTATCTTTACCGCGGAATACGATAGAATAAGCCACGGACTTATAACCTTCCTTAATCTGGCTTCCCTCGTAGATGTCGAACAGCTGGAAGCTTTCCAGATAGCTGCCGCCCTTCTGCTCAATCACCTCTTCGATCTGGCCTGCCAGCACCTCCTTGGGGATCACCATGGAGATATCACGGGTTACTGCCGGGAACTTGGCAATTCCCTCATACTTACGACCAAAGGTCGCCATCTCCGTTACCACCGGCATATCCAGAACAGCCACATAAGCCCGCTCGCCGATGCCATAGGTGTCGGCAACCACCGGATGAACCTCACCCAGATAGCCCATCAGCTTGCCGTCATAATAGATATTGGCCTGACGTCCCGGATGGAGATAATTCTTACCGGCCTTCGGATCATAGTGTACACGGTCGCGCATACCCAGCTTATCGAAGAACTCCTCGATAACGCCCTTCATATTATAGAAATCGCCGTCGCCATACATACCCAGGGTGAACTGCATCCGCTCATCCGGAAGCTCCTGAAGCGGAAGCGCCTTCGCGATATAGATATTACCCATTTCGTACAGACGTACATTCTTATTTCTGCGATTGTAGTTCGTAGCCAGAGAAGTCAGCATACCATTCATGGAGGTAGTACGCATGATACTGAAATCCTCGCCCAGCGGGTTGGAAATCCGGATTGCCCGGCGCATGGGATCCTCCGCGTCAAGAAGCAGCTTATCAAATACCTTCGGGCTCTCAAAGGAATAAGTCATACCCTGGGAAAAGCCGCAGAACTCAGCGATATCTCTTGCCACAGCCTCCACGCGAAGCTTGAACGGAAGCTTACCTGTGGTAGCCTCTCCTCTCGGCAGTGTGGTCGGAATATTGTCGTAACCGAAGAAACGCGCTACCTCCTCTGCCACATCTGCCAGGCGGTGAATATCCTGCCGGAAGGTGGGCGCTACGATTTCATTGGTTTTCTCATCATAATCCAGCTCGACCAGCTTCAGATAATCCAACATCTGCTCTTTGCTGAGATCGGTTCCCAGAAGACCATTGATCTTATCCGCGTCAAAGGGCACTCTGGAAGGCTCGCTCTTTCCGTAATAAACGTCAACCATACCGTCTACCACTTCACCGGCTCCCAGCTCCTCAATCAGCTGGCAGGCACGATCGATGGCAGCCTGGGCATTGTTCGGATCCAGACCCTTTTCAAACTTACCGGAAGCATCGGTACGAAGACCGATACGCTTTGCGGAAAGGCGGATATTCACGCCGTCAAAGCAGGCAGCCTCAAACAGCATCGTCTTTACATGGTCTGTAATCATGGAATTCTCACCGCCCATGATACCTGCGATTCCCACAGCCTTCTCACCGTCGCAGATCATCAGAACATTCTCATCCATGGTACGCTCCTGGCCGTCCAAGGTCACGAACTTCTCGCCTTCCTCTGCCCGGCGCACCAGAATCTGATGACCCGCAATGGTATCCAGATCGTAGGCGTGCATGGGCTGACCATACTCTTCCATTACATAATTGGTGATATCCACGATATTATTGATGGGGCGGATACCGTTTACAGCCAGTCTGCGCTGCATCCACTGCGGTGAGGGAGCCAGCTTGATATTCTTGACCACTCTCGCGCAATAACGGGGGCAGAGATCCGCATCCTTTACATCTACCTTGATATAATCATTGACATCTCCGCCGGAGCCCTTTACGGTTACCACAGGCGGTACAAACTTCTTCCGGAAGGTCGCCGCTGCCTCTCTGGCTATACCGATGACACTGTAGCAGTCCACACGGTTGGAGGTAATCTCATATTCAAATACTACGTCGTCCAGACCCAGGGCGTGGATAGCGTTCTCGCCTACCACTGCGTCATCCGGGAAAATATAGATTCCGTATTCCGGCGCTTCCGGGTACATCTCCCGGCTCTGACCCAGCTCCTCGATGGAGCACATCATACCGTTGGACTCCACTCCGCGAAGCTTTCCCTTTTTAATCTTGATTCCGCCCGGAGTCATCTTGCCGTCATGTCCGCCTGCTACGCGGCCGCCGTCCAAAACTACCGGAATTTTCTGTCCTTCTTTGACATTGGGGGCGCCTGTAACGATCTGAATCGGCTCTGCCTCTCCGATATTAACCTGGCATACTACCAGCTTATCCGCGTCCGGGTGCTGCTCAATCTTCACGATCTGACCAATGATGATATTTTCCAGATCTGCGTCCAGTCTGGTGAAGCCCTCCACCTTCGTTCCGGAAAGTGTCATTGCATCTGTATATTCCTGCGCCGTTACATCCAGATCCGGCACATACGCTTTAATCCATGATAAAGATGTATCCATTGTTTTTCTCCCTCCTTAGAACTGTTTCAAGAAACGAATATCATTTTCGTATAACAGTCTCATGTCGTCAATCTCATACTTCAGCAACGCAATTCTCTCCAGACCTACGCCAAAGGCAAAGCCTGTGTACTCGTTGGGATCGATCCCACACATCTCCAGTACGTGAGGATGTACCATACCGCAGCCCAGGATCTCGATCCAGCCGCTGCCCTTGCAGAACCGGCAGCCCTTACCGCCGCATTTGAAGCAGCTTACATCTACCTCGGCGCTGGGCTCCGTAAACGGGAAATGATGGGGACGGAACTTGGTCTTCGTCTCGGCGCCGAACAGCTCCTTGGCAAACTCCTCCAGCGTACCCTTCAGATCCGCAAAAGTAACATTCTTGTCCACAACCAGACCTTCAATCTGATGGAAGGACGGGGAATGAGTTGCGTCCACCTCGTCAGAACGGAACACACGTCCCGGAGCGATCATACGGATCGGCAGCTTTCCTTGCTCCATCACACGGGCCTGGCAGGGAGAAGTCTGGGTACGCAGCACGATGTTTTTATTGATATAGAAGGTATCCTGCTCGTCCTTGGCCGGATGTCCTTCCGGAATATTCAGTTTTTCAAAATTGTAAAGGTCGTACTCGATCTCCGGTCCTTCTACCACCTCGTAGCCCATACCTACGAAGATACGCTCAACCTCCTCCAGGGCAATGGTATTCGGATGACGATGTCCTACATTGTTCTTCTTCGCCGGAAGCGTTACGTCGATAACCTCTGCCTTCAGCTTCTCCTCGCGAACCATGGCTTCCATCTTTGCCTTGGCTTCTTCCAGAACCCTTTCAATCTCTTCACGGGTCTCATTAACCAGCTGGCCTACCTTCGGTCTGTCCTCCGGAGCCACGTCCTTCATGCTCTTCAATACGCTGGTCAGTTCACCCTTTTTACCAAGAATGGCCACGCGAGCTTCATTCAATGTGTTCAGATTTTTCGCTTCCCGAATCTGCGCAATGGCATTTTCCCGGATTTTCTGCAGTTTTTCCTTCATTGTTCTCACCTTTCCTGAATTATTGGTTTTTGAGGGACGTGTACTCCAGGGCAGTTTCAGAAAGCTATCGCTTTCTGAAACTCGCGGCTTTCGCCGCATAGGCAATTTCAAAAGCAGACATTTGTGTGCAAGCACCCAACTGCCTGCTTTTGAAACTGCCTGCCCTTCTCAATGCAAACGCGCAAAAAAAGCTCCATCCCTACACAGTAGGGACGGAGCATATATTCCGCGGTACCACCCTGATTCCTGTCTCTTCATTTATCAGACAGGCTCTCATCTTCTGCGTAACGTGCAGGTTACGTCACCGCCTACCAAATCTCTTCAGCGATGCTGCTCCGGTGGGAATTTCACACTCTCTTCTGAACTTAAGCCCGCTCACAGCCGCTGACGGTCTCTCTCTGAAAGAAGAAGAAAGGTTACTGTGCACCTTCGTTGCATTTGTCATATCAAAGGTTATTTTAAACCTTTACGGGCGAAGATGTCAAGTACTTATTTGACAACGTAGGTACTCAACTTTCCACTTCACTTTTATAACAGTTCCTTTGTTTTCCGCGCAAGATATAACGGAATATTAGAAATGTATCCATCCTTCCGATAACCTCTTTTTGAAAAGCGCAACGCATATTTCGGTTCATGCTCTGCAATGTACCGTTTAAACGATGGTGCTGATTTATCTTCTCCGCCCTTCACTTCAACCGGGATAATCTCCGTCCCATATTGAAGCACAAAATCAATTTCTCTGTTTTTATCCGAATAATATCTGGGCTCCACCTCAAATTGTCCGCGAAGCTGCTGCAGAACAAAATTTTCTGTCAGCGGTCCTTTAAACTGATAGTCGTTTTTTAAAAGGATCGCACTATTATCAATTCCTGCCATAGTTTTCAGCATGCCTGTATCAAAAAGAAAAAGTTTAAACTGATCCAGCCTGTCAAACGCCGACAACGGATGCTCCATTCTGGAGACATTATAAACCCGATTCAGCATGCCAGCCGAAACGAGCCATTCAATCGCTTCTTCAAAGTCTCTCGCTCTGGCTCCCTCCCGTACTGCACCATACATAAACTTTTCATTTGGCTTGGCAAGCTGCGCCACGATACTGCGAAATACCATGAGGATTCGTCCACTATTGACCTTGCCGTTATGTTTAGAAAAATCATTTTCATAAACCTCTATCAATTCATGCTGAATACGCGAAACTTTGGCCGGATCTTTGTATTTTATCCAAGACGCAACACATTCCGGCATTCCGCCAATAATCAAATAATTATGATAGACCTCCAACAGTCGATTATGAAAAATTTCTTCTATCTGCTGCTCTTTCTGAATGCTCATATAATAAGCATACAGAGATGGCTCCGTCGCTTCCAGAAACTCATCAAAAGTCAGCGGGTAGATATCGAGTAAATTTACCATTCCAACCGGATAGGATTTTGGCTGCGCTAAAAGCGTTCCCAGCAGACTGCCTGCCGCAATCACATGATACTCATTGGCTTTTTCCTTAAAATACTTCAAGGAATTCAATGCTTCCGGGCACTCCTGTATCTCATCAAAGATAATCAATGTGGTACCCGGTTCAATCTTTTCACCCTGAATCATGGATAGTAATTCCAGAATTCTCTGTGGATTCTTATTAACCTCAAAAACAGACTTCAATTCATCTTCTTCATCAAAATTAAAATATGCAATCTTATCATAATAATTTCGGCCAAATTCCTTCATCAGCCAGGTCTTACCCACCTGCCTGGCACCTTTTAGCACCATAGGTTTACGATCTTCACTGGATTTCCAGTTTACCAGATCCTGTATTGCATTCCGTCTCAATAAAATCACCACCTAATTGTTGATGATACTAGTATTGCACATTTTTCTGGATTTTTCAATTTTATTTTTCACATTTTTCCAAGTTTATTTCGCCAAAAAATCGCATTTTTCTGTTTCTAAATAAGGATTTTATAGCAGTGCACGAATTTTGGTTCCTCGGTCAGGATGCGCTTTGAAAAGGTATCCTTCTTTTCAAACTCACCTCGATAGAAACGTTTGCAGTAGTTATCCAGCGTGTCATAACCGATTGCAAAGCAGGGACGCTGCTTGTTGTAAAAGTCGATGTAGCGCCGCAGGGTGGCCTTTACCCCTTCTCTTGTACGGCACTGATCTAACTGGAAATCCATATACAGTTCTTCTTTAATCCAGCCATTCAGTGCTTCGTTTACAGGGGTGTCCGTTGGTTTTCCCGCCCGCGACATAGAACGAATAATATTTGTGTCCAGTATTAGAGCATTGTATGCCATTGAGGCATAAACCGAGCCCTGGTCTGTATGGAGGATTGTCGGTTCCTCACGGCCCTTTAGCATTTCCACTACGTCTGCTAACCCATCTACATATTGATCTCGACCTCCTCGACGCTCAGACAGTTTCCATGTCAGGATTTGCTTTGTGAATACATCGAAGTAGAAAGTGACCTCAAAATAGAAAATCCAGAACTTCAATGTGGTCATATCCGAAACAATTACCTGGCGAGGACAATCTACGGTATCCCAAGTTGTGAAGATAAGATTTGGGTACAGATCTCGGACCTTTCTAGGACGATAATGCACCTGATGCTTGGTTTTTGCCTTTATTCCCAGAAAACGAAAGGCCTTGTACACATAGTTATCGCTTATATCCTGCTGATGATTGATTCGTATAAAAGCCGCCTTCATCATACTACTTAATCCACTTCTGGAATGCACCGGTTGAAATGTGGTTTGCTTCGCAGAAGTCACTCATTTTGATACGGTAGTTGCTTTTGTACTGCCGGATTAGAAATTCCTTTTCCAACAGATTCAAGTGTTTTGACATAAAGACGAGCTCCTTTCCGGTAGAATACTCGCCTTTATATTACTCCACGGTTAGGCTTTTCTCTACCCTTCCGTGTCCACTTTTATAATAGCATCATACATAAAATTCTTAATAATTCAATATTGCTTTTTCTCTTTGTTGTGATGTTCATTTCTTCCCCCGGTAAATATGATATTAACTACTGTAGGCAGTCTTCTAATAATCAAATTCAAGCAAAACCCTATTGTAACAATCAGCACTGTTTCGAGAAGTATCATGAAAATCAAGCTACTGTATTTTCCAAAATGAACATTTCCCTTATTACACACAGCAAGCATTACTATAATTATTCCCTCATGTATTGAATATATTATAAACATATCATTTTTAATTATCGAATCAGCCTTCAATGTAAAATTAGGAAGAACATTCCATAATGACAATGTACATAAATATAATAATAGTGTTATAATAACATTATCGCCTAAAATCGTGGAACTTAATAAACATATCATCGATATAATTCCTGGTATAACTGTACTATGCCTACCAAGCTCAATTAATTTATGCTTTGAACAATATACACCATATAAGAATGGCGGTGCCATTCTTAATGTTCTTTCAACCCACCAGTCATACGGAAAGCTGATCAATGAATGAATCACAGCATGGTGAAACGCTGCCACCACAAATGTCAATATAATAATTAGCCATCCAAGTTTTGTTGATAGCCAAGTCCACCGACTCATGCAAATTGAGGAAATTGCCAAATAAATATATAATACAAAAATATACCATAACGGTCCATCAAAAGGTGTCAATGTATATCCTAAAATAACCGTTCTAATATTGGGCAATCCATTTTGCAAAATATACAGGCTGATATAAATTGTATTCCAAGCAATGTAGGGAACAATAAGTGTCACTAATCGTTTCTTTAATTTATCTCCACAAGATTTTTCAGATACAAAAAATTTATATGCAGAAACAGCGAAAAAATAATTTAATGCAATTGGCCCAAATGTTTCAAAAAACTGTCTCAGGTACCTCCCCCCCTCATTAAATTCTGACAATTCAATCAAATGAGGAGCTAGGTGATAGACAACTATTAGAATAGTCATCCAAAAAGAATAAAAAATCATTTTATCTCTATTTTTATATTTCAACAAAAGTTTTCTCTCTCCCCCCTATTTTCTTATCAATTTGAGTTTTATAATGCTAATTATCTCATTTTTCTCCTGTTTGCTAAAAATGAGAATAAATTCCAATATATACCCAATCAAACCTACAATCAATATATTAACGAAAAAGCTAATCCAATTAGGGAAATCCATCAAATTTTTTACTACAAAGAAAACAACACATACAACAGCTAATGATACCCAGGATCTAAATTCTGTTTTCCAAAACGTCCATATAGGTCGATGCAGTAATTTTGCTGCACACGCCGGAACAACAACTCCATGCGTAAACCCTAAAATTACTGTACTCGTTCCTGCTATAGCATAAACACCTAATCCAGTACATTTCAGAAGTATTAGGGTAGTTGCAATACTGATTATACTTGAAACGAGCAGTACAACTGAATATATCCTAACTTTATCAATAGCAATAAATATAGAATGAATGCTGTACATATATGTGCTGATAATAATATCCAAAAGCACTAAGAGCATGAGAATATATATTTCTACGAACTGTGTTCCTGTATAGCTTGTGTCACTCAACCATAGCTTTAAAAAATCATATCCAAACACAATAATACCAGCATATGGAACCGTGAAAAACATCGTCAATATTTTCAGCTGACTATTGGCTTCATAAATAAGTTTGTTGTTGCCATCTGACGCAAAAACTTTCGTTAAGGCTGAAGAGAAAATATTTGAAAACACGCCTAAGGCATTACTTAACGCCAAGGGGATTTGCTTAGCCAAAGAAAGACGCCCCATTATAGCACTACTGATGAACCAGTTGCTAAATAAAAGATCCAATCCATTTAGTAACAAATTGCTTATATTAGATATCAATACCCAAAATCCCGACTTCAACAATACTTTTAGTTTACCGAAATCAAAATAATTTTTATCTATATCAAAATCAACAAACAATTTTTTGGTAACTTTGTAATTTCCCCAAAGAGTTACAATGCCAGCAATAAGAGTTGCTAAGCTCAAATAATAAACCTTTGCTGGCAAAAAAGAGAAAAGGGTAAATATTAGTATACTTTTAATTACATTCGATACTATTTGCACAATCGAATTATAGTGCATTTCTCCTGTTGTAAATGCTGCAGCCGTATAAACCGTGCCTATTAAAGATGTTCCCATATTTACAAAACTCAGTAAAAATGTCAGTTTAACTTGGAACACCAATGCGGCTGTGATATTCACAATGTATTCCAATTTCCAAACAAACAAAATGGAAATAATCAATATTAGCCCATACAAAAAGCAATTTGAGATAAAGACAGAGCAAAAATACGACTTTGCCTTTTCTTTATTGCCTGAATTATATTCTACAGATATATATCTACAAGCCATCGAATTAATTGCAACGGAAACAAGGCTGGCGTATGAGACAAAATTGTTAGCTAAATTTATAAATCCATATGCCTCTTCGCCTAATTTTCCTACAACAAAAGGGGATAACCAAAAGCTAATAAACATTTGGACCCCGAGTGTAATAAATGCAGCAAATATATTTATTAAAGTAGCTTTTTTATTCTTCATCACTTATTTCCTTAATATGAGCTCCTGAGATAACGTCTATCAAATACATAAGTCTTTCTTTCAATAACAGCTTTCTTTTCAAGACGCCCAAAGATTTTCTTACACTACTTTGTCTCTTAGCATACTGACCTTTAAAGGACTTAACATCAAATTTTGCTTGTTTACTTACAGCATATATTTTCTTAGGATATGAAACTTCCATGCCACAAGGATAGCAATACATTGGCTCTAATATACGAACTCCCGGTTTATTAACGATATATCTATTTAGCTGTGATTCATCATGCCATTTTGCAATAATATTCTTTTTTAAATCTTCCTCAATATTATGTTTGAGCGTTTTTGACATCTTAATGAATGCATCACTTGTACCACAGAACATCGCACCAATCACATAATTTTCTCCACAGTTCCACGGTATATATGCCGAAGAAATTTTTCTTCTCTCATAAGGAAATTCTATTTTACTTTTTCCATAATATCCCGGGTGTGCAGTCACAGATAGCACTTCATTTTTTCTTGGCAAAAATTCTTCCGGTGTGATAATCTCATTACAAATCATGTTTGCATTCGAAAACATGAGATAATCACATTTATTCAGCTCATCTTCTATCTTCAAAAATGTTGAAAATCTAAAAAGCGTAATAAGCGGCCAAGGCATTGGCTCAATTGCTATTTTTTTTACATTTATATTGTTCTCGGCAAAGATTTCCTCGGCATCTGTAAAGACATAATATCTTTTCTCATAACTGGGTAAAAAATTCTTTTCAAATGACTCATAGAAGTCCTTCCAAAATAATACATATGGTCCTGTACATATATATAATATTCCAATGCTTTTTGTCATAAACATTCCTCACATTCTCTATACTTCAATTAAATGCCAGCTATCTTCATATAAATCAATTGGCATATCAACCGACATCCATCTGGAAGGAGCTACAACAATTTTGTTATCCGCTTTAGATAAATACTGTGCCCACCAACCAAATGTAGTATTTCCTATAATAAAATTCTTACATTCACTCATTGCTGCAAGCGACACATAGACCGGTTTGCTTTTATCCTGAACCACATAATCGTATTTTGAAGCGTCAATCAAATGCTCCAATACATAATCTACATTATCCGAGCAAATAAAGAACAACGGATTATCGACATTTTTTATTATATATTGAATGGCTTCTTCCCAATATTTCATTGAACACACATCGTACATAGAACTTCCAACATTATGCTCAACCTTTACGCTTATACAAACACTGTTTCGTTCACGCAATTTGTAAAGTCCCGGATACTTGTCATAATCAGGAAATTGTGTCCCATCAAACAAAGTCAGTAAATCCGCTTTTATTTCATTGAAATATTTTTGTGACTGGAAATATCCCTCAATGTAAATCGGCTTTTTTATATTTAAATGCTGTTCCATATAACCATTTTCACAGAAGAAAAGTCCTGATTTATTAAAAAAAGGATTTAATTTGTTTTCAATCCTAAACTTTTCCATATAATTTTTTTTTCGTGTTAAAACTCGGTATATTTTTCTAAGAAAATACTGTTTTGTCATCACAAAACGATTTTCAAGAATGCTTTCATGTATATATTCCACATTCGGCAAATCATAATACATTAAGGAATTTTCCCAATTGCATCGGATAATGTCAGAATCATCCATTATAATTGTGGGATTATTAGGCATTTCTAATTGTAGTTTTCTTGCAAATGCATATTGAAAAAGTTGATTTCCAATTCTTCCTTGCAATGGCAAATAAATTTTATTTTTCTCCATTTTCTTCATTATATTTTTCCCATCTTTTCGACTCAAAATTATATACTTTTAACACTTTTGCAGGATTACCTGCTGCTATAGAATAACTTGGTATAGATTTTGTGACCACTGATCCTGCTCCAATTATGCATTTCTTCCCAATAGAAACACCAGACAGGATACAAACCTTTTCCCCTATCCAGGAGCCTTCACCAATAAACACATCATTTGCCGTTAATTCTTGATCCATGTATGGCACTATGCTCTCCGGATCCATACCATGATTTTCATTTGTCACAATAACATTTGAGGCAAATAACACATTATCTTCTATAGTTATACTTGCTTTGGATGAAGCTAATGCTGAAAATCCAAAGCCAATATAACAATTGTTTCCAATTGTTATATTGGCTTTATTACTATCATTGCCATAAACCGAAAGACGGCTATTGTTTAGTATGGTAGTACCATTCCCAATTTCAATATTTCGGCATCCTGACAACTGTAAATAAGGCCTTGCAATTATAGAATTTTTCCCAAATTTTCTAAACTTCTTTTTGGAACCATAACCAATCTCTTGCTTACAAATAATGACACATTTTATATAATGCCAAATTTTTTGCAATTTTTTATATAACATATCCAGTCCCTTTATTTTGATTTTCTATTTTCCATGATAATTTTTATTTTTGCATCGTCCCCCCAAACAGCCTTGCTATCATATGGACGATCCGGGAATTTACCATAATCAAGTTTTATATTATAATTATTTTCTCTGATAAATCTTTCTACTCGGTCAGCCAGCTTCTCAGGCCTTCCATGACATATATTTATAATGCCAACAACTTCATTTTGCTCAATTGCCGCCGATACTTGTTGAGAAAATTCATTATAGTCAATGAAATCCCATTGATTTTGTCCTGACGTAAATGGAAACAGTTTTTTCCCTTCTTTTTCAGCTGCAGTTATCTTTGAAAAAATTGAGCACCCATGCTCTGTATTGCCGACAATATAATATCCCCTGAGCCATTGGAAAATAACATTATGATTTTTACAAATCAGCTTTGTCATATTGCGTAATGCATCTTTTGATATACCATATAAGCTTTCTGGATTAGTTGGTGTATCTTCCTTTATACTTCCCTCAAAAAAACCCACTTCATGCATAGATCCTAACACTGCAATTTTTTTCACACCGCTTGCTGCCATTTTTTCTAAAAAGTCATAATGCTTTGGCAAATCCATAACATGTGATGTATCATTATGTACAAACCCATTTCTCCATGCCAGGTGCAGCAAAACGTCCGGACTTCCAAATTCACAAAAAGGATCTTCTACCGAAAAAATATCACACTTAACAGTCTTAGCACGATTATCAATTTCTTCTGAATCATGATGACAAGCAGCAATTACTTCATGTCCATCATCACACAATTGTTTTACAATTCCAGTACCCAGGTACCCATTAGCTCCTGTAACTGCTATTTTCATATTTATGTCCTCCACGTTCACCAGTCTCGTATCTATTTTTAAATCAAGCTATACCAGATTTCTTATCTTTAAACATACTTTTTCAATTCCCAAATAGTATGTATTGACATTTCCGCACAATTTAACAAAATCAGCAATATTCGGAGAAGTTTTAATTTTCTTTTTTATTTTCTGAAATTTTTCATACTCTGCAATTTCACAATAATATAAATCCGAATCTAAATAATCTCGTATTTCTCGCTCCGTAACCCCTGTTTTTCTATTTTCAGATATAAATCTTCTTAAAATATACTGTTCAACCTTGTTACTGTTTGAAACGCTATCTAATCTGATTCTGTATTTTAAAATAAAATCATTCACATTTCCCAATTTAAAATGATTTTGCACTGATCGGCAAACAAAATCATAGTCCTCACATCTGGGGACATCACGATACCCATTTAATTTTGTATATACTTCTTTTCTTATCAACCAAGTTGGGTGAGGAATACAATTTCCCCATTTCAAAAATCGCTTAATTAAATACTGCTTGCATGGAAAATGTAATTTGGAAATATAATTTCCATTTTCATCAATTAAGCAAACGCTTCCACCGACTAAGTCAAGATTGTTTTTTTCCAAATAATCTTTTTGTAATTTCAGTCTATTTGCTTCGCAAATATCATCTGCATCCATTCTTGCCAAATATTCTCCTTTGGATTGGCAAATAGCTTTATTTAAACTATTAACAAGACCGATATTCCTGTCATTTTTTATAACACGAATGCGAGGATCATCAAATGAATAAATAAACGCACTTAATTCTTCATTATTTGGATTATCAATCACAATTATAAATTCAATATTGGAATATGTTTGTTTTAAAACCGATTCTATGCTTTCTCTTAGTTCGGAAACTGATTCATTGTAAGTACTCATTATTACGCTTATGAGATCTTCCATATCCACTTCTCCTTCTAAGTCCTTCTATTAAACATTTTTCAGAAATTATTAAGTATGGCAGGACACTATAGTCAATCAAATCATTATCTATCAGATTACTACATGCAACTACAATTATTAAAAAAAGGACAAATGTATTATTTTTATATTTTTTTGCTACGCAATAGATAAGAATACTTAGGAATATTATCATCAGAACTCCATACCTTATGATTAAAAACGCATATCCATTATCTATCACAATTTCATTTTCAAAATATGTTTTATTTGTCATTTTAGGAATTAAACTGATCCCCAATTTTTGAATCATACTCGCAATATACGTAAATCTATAAGAAAGCATATAATCGAGCATTCTAAAAGCAGCAACTTTATCTAACATTAATGGTATTAAAATAGAAAATACAGCCAAAAGAGGAACTATAAGCTTAGCCACAAAGCCAACTATTCTATTAATTATTTTCTTAAATCTGCCAGTTTCTATTACTGAATCAGTAAACCATTTTCCTAATACTAACAAGAATGTCGTAAACAATGAGTTCCTTGAACCGCAGAAGTAGTAAATTACCAAATCTACGGTTAAAAGTATAAAATAATGTTTCTTTTTGAATATACCGGTTAACAATCCATATCCTACTAAATAGCTATATATCAATGGTAATACATTACTATGATAAAAACCTAAAGAATGTCGAGCTACACTGCCAACCCACCTTTTAGTGATTTCGTCATTGTAAATTCCAACGATTGAAAATATAAAGACACATAAAGTGAAAAATAGCAACGTAAAATATGCTACTTTTAATATATCTTTGTCTTCTAATTTATTTGCAAAAAAAGCAAATAAACTAATTAGAATAAATATTAATGCTCCAGATTTCACTAATACCAAGAGATCTGCACATAATAAAATTATCACTACTTGAATCTGCTTTTTAGAATATGCTCTAAACATTATTCCAGCTGTCAATATAATAAATGCTATATACTTTGCTGGTATCGTCAACGGATATAAAACATCGGTATTTGATACATCACGATTGAATAGCGAAAAGACAAATAATACGTATGAAATTGAAAGAAGGAGATTGATTTTATTTATTTTAGAGCTATTTCTTATCTTCATTTACCCTTTCCTCTTCCAATTTGGCTCAAAGTATTTTTAATGTATAAAAGCATACATATAGAAAAATATAATCTGAATTTTAAAAGCGTTAATAAATAATAGTGATCCGTTTGCAAATATCCCTTTATGGATTTTAAGTGGCTTAACGCAGTATCAACCATCTCATCATTGCGGATATTGGTAAAATACTCCCTTTGTTGAGTATAGGACTTCCAAACTCCATATCGTGACTGTGTGATGGCACGTCCCACTGTCTGCATAACTTTTACTGCAAACAATTTTTCAAAATCGCATATATTCCAACTGTTCTTTTGGTTTCTAATTTGCTCAAGAACCACCTTAAAGCCAATATAATAATTTCTATCAAATCTGCGGGTCATTCCGGTTCCAATACGGTAATCATAAAGTTCATCATTTATATAAATAAACGCTTCTGCTTTATTATATAGTTCAATGCTCTGTAATGAATCTTCACCATTTGAAACTTTATAAAACGATGAATAATCCTTATCAACATCAATGCAACTTCTTTTATATATTTTTGTACACAAACTCACAACACTATGCTCTTTCAAGAAAGTCTCTAAAACACTGCTCTTATCTACTCTTATATCTGGTTCTACAGAAAAAATATTTTTATAAGCAACTTTCTTAAAGTCACCCTCCATATAGTTGTAATTAAATAATATAACATCTGGCTCCGTATATTTATTTACTATTTTTTTTAATTTCAGTAACATCCCAGGTTCTAATAAATCATCAGAATCACAATTCACAATATATTTTCCGCTGGCCCTCTTAAAACCATATCGCCTGGTCGCTAATAATCCTTGATTTTCTTTATGAAAAACTCGTATTAAATCTGGATATTTATTTTCATAACTATCACAAATACTGCCACTGTTATCTGTAGAGCCATCATCAATCAGAAGAACTTCAAGATCATTATCAATTACTTTTGACTGTTCTATTATAGAGTTTATACACTCATCTAAATATTTTTCTACGTTGTATACAGGGACAACAACACTGAATAGCATAAAATTCACCACAATCTTTCTTAATCATATAAGCCTAAATCAAAAACATATTCGTCAACGTATTTTCCACCATTGAGGGCATAGCTGAATTTAGATCCTTGCGTTATGGAACTAATTAAATATTTACATCTGGAAAGCAGAATCATTTTTACTAAGTATTTCTGTCCACGAAGTTTTTTGTCATCTTCCAAGACATTCGATCTGCTTAGAACGTCTTTACCATCGTAATCATAGATAAACGAATCATATGAAACGATTTTGATGTACTCTCCAAACTTATTTCTTAAATCATCGTAAATATTTCCGTCTTCTGTAACTAAAAAAACAGAAGCATGATATTGTTCGATATACTTTTCAATTTGCTGTTCCACTTGCTTCACATTTGGCTGCACATATTCACCGGAAGGACGCAATTTTATATAATCTGTTCCCCTAACATAAACGCCAATACAATTATCTATATCAAGAGCCTTTGCTTCTTTTTCTACAAGAGTTAAAACCTCATCACTAAAACATAAATTCTTGTTTAAAAGCTCATAGCTCATTTTTTCAAGTTTTTTATTAAAAAAAATCTCCGCTTCAAACAGACCCAGTGGATTAACATCTTTTAACGTCCAACCGGACAGATAGACATTTTTACTATTGTAAACTTCCTCTTCTTTAATATCAGAAGGCTGTTCGAAGAAATAATTCCAAACATTATTTTTTCCATCATAATACTGCGTCTTATAATTTTTCCAATCTACGAATGGAATGTATCCATTTTTCTTTGCGTAATCTATGTATATGACCTGTTTATGAATTAGTGATAGTAGCCCTTCCACTCCATCCTGATAATCCGGCTTGATAATATAAATTACTTTGTCAGCATTACATTTCCCATAGCTTTTCTTTTTTTGAAGAACATTCCTTCTTGCAATGAAATAATAAATATATTTTAATTTATATCCTAAAAATCTATGCTTTCTTTGAAATTTCAATCCTACAGGCATATATTAATTCCTTCCGTTTTTTAACCTCACCAAAATTTCATCGATTAAATCCTTATCAATAGTTTCCGAAAATTTTCTGGCAAATAAATTGAGATTTTATGTCGTTTAATCTGTATGTATATGGATTTCCGTTTTTTCCTCTGCTCCAATCAATGCAGCGAAGATTTGCCGCCTGTTTGTCAGCCGGTTGAAAGATATAATCCTTGAAACCGCAATTATATGCTATTGTTTGGATAAATAACTCATCCGCACAATTTGTATATGAAAATACACTCGTAATTTTATCTTTATTTTCAAGAATAACCTTCACAAGCTCATCTGTAATACTTACCCAATTCGAACCATATTTAATCTGCCAATCCAAATTTCTGACTCTATTTACGCCAAAAACAATTTGTAAAACCAAAGAAATTCTCTCGCAAAACGTGAAGAAACTGTTCTTCCATTTTTCTACATATCTTCGTCTATAGTTCTGAAGAAAATGATAGTATTTAGCTCTTCTGGATATTTCAGGATTTTCCTTTAATGCATCCTCATCATAAAGAATAAATTCCTTACCCTTGTTTTCCTCAAAAAAAGAATCAGTTTCTTCATTGTTTTTTAGTGGTAAATCAGCTCCGGAAATGATATGATAATAATCATAACCGTTTGTATATGCTTGTTTGAGAAGAAGTATTTCTACTTGTACCTGTGAAAATCCTCCCCAATACACTTCAAATTCACGATAAAACTTTAATGATGATTTCGTTACTGAATTTCTAAAGTAGGATTCATCGAAATCTTTACTTTTCTTATCGATGTGCACATAAATATCATGTGTACCGCTATCCAAGCATTCTATTAGCTTTTTCAGTTGCCACCAATTATTATGTGCAATAATTAAAAAAGCATGTTTCATCATAATCCACCGTTTTCTTTTACCTTATCTCAGCAAATCGCTTACTATTTCTTCCAATTCACCGCAGAACTTCTCATTATTACTGCTCATGCCATGACCCATCTTAGCAACAATATCATCGTAATTTTTAATCACATCGCCAAGCGTGCTTATGTCCTCAACCGGGATAATGGTTCCCATTCTCTCTGCGACATTTCTTGCAAATTCCACCTGGTGGTCATTCACATGCTCATCAAACCGGTGTTGACGAGGTACAACGATAGGTGTTTTACCGATTTGCAGAGGCATGATAAAACTTGCCGGTCCACCGTGTGTAATCACGATTCGTGCATCTTCAACATTTTTTATCATCTGCTGATAAGGAATCAGTTTACTCCACTGACAATATTTCGGTTCGTATGTACTGAACCCGGTTTGCATAATGACGTCTTCGGCAATGATTCCGTCTCTTTTTAATTCATCTACTGTTTTCACAAGCCTGTTAAACGGCTGCTCGTGTGTTCCAACTGTTACAAATATCATCTTTTCCCCTTTAAAAGATACTGCCTAAATTGATAGCCTTCGGATAAACTTTCTTTTGTTCTTCCCACTGCACAATAAACTTATCTACAATCGGATATACCAACCTGCCGGTTACAGTAGGCTTGTCAATGCGGTCAAATACTTCTATGTAAATAAGTTTTGCTCCCATCAATTTACCAAGGTAAAAGAATGGAAACGCAACCGCCGCACCGGAAGAAATGATTAAATCCGGTTTTTCCTTACGCAACACTTTCCATGCAATAGCAGTATTCTTTATCAAAGCTTTCAGGCTGCGATTGGTAGGATAATAGCAAGGATACATTTTTTCACCATATAAAAGGCTTCTTGCATCCTCTTTATCGAATGTAACCCAAAAGCGATTCTTGTCATTCCAGAAAGGCTTTAACATATATAAATGAGTCAAATGGCCGCCTGATGAGCCAACTAAACAGATTTTTAAATTTTCTTTATTCGCCACCTGCTGCATAAATTTTTCCCTCACACTAAACAAACTTTGTTTTCGAAACACGAGAAATAGCCCGAATGAAACTCTCGTTTCACTCAGGCTTGACTACCTCCTGTTCTCATTTTCTATTTCCACATATGGATAATAATTAAGGAATCAACATCATTGGGTGTGTATGTTTAATTCACTAAATATAGAAACCATCAAGCCGCTAAAGGCAGTAGATTTCAACAGAAGTACTCTCTCGACCATATGCGAAATAGACTTTTCAAGAAGATGGTCAAGCCGTTAAAACGCTGTATTTACGCGGTGTTTTCTGGTTTAACCATATAATATCTTTCCAGCCGTGAATGGTTACAACCACTCTTTTTCCAATTAGTTTAGGTATCCAACAAAATGCCGCTGGCCCCTCTGCATGAATATGCACTACATCATATTTTCCAAAAGCAGTTTCCAATACCGCAAAAAATGAAGAAGAAACAGCTGCCAACCCTCTCTTCTCAATCGTCAAAACTTTTCTCAACTTTATTCCTTGATACTCATTCCCTATTTTTGTATCAAATTCATTTCCACTGACATGATGTCCACTTCTCATATTTTTCATGCCGTCTCCAGCATCCTTTCATACTCTTCCCCACTGACCTTCGCTTTTACTTCCAGCCCAAGCTTCATCTGCCGGCTCTCTTCAAAGAGCCTTACTTCCACTTCTGCCAGGCGCTTGTGACGGTCTATCCTCCGCACCCGCTCTACCGCGTGCTTTAAAGGACCCTGCCATACCATCAGTTGGCCGTCTACCAGATAGCCGATGGAACAGCGGATACAATCCTGCTCGTCCAGCATTTTTCTCAGGAAGGTTTCCTCTTCTTCGCGTATGGGATAGAATCCACCGCCGATGCGGACGGGCGTAACGGTGTGTGGGATACGCAGTAACGCCTCTTCCAGCTCTGCGGGCTTCTCGCTTTCTATGAACACATAGCCCGGGAAGGCTGCGGCTTCTTCGGTATGCCACTGTCCCTGGTATTTCTTCATGTACTGATATCTGGGCACAAAAATGCGTGCCGCAAGATTCTCAGGGAGTGCGTTGCGGCACTCTTCGATGGCTGTCCGTTCTTTTCCGCACGTTGTCTGCGCTGCATACCACATTTGCTTCCGACTCCTTGTTTCTGCGGGGTTCTTGGGGGCAAGGGATGCAACGTAATAAATATTATGTTGTCTTCCCTGCTTATCATTCATAGATTATAGCGCATTCAATACAGTAATACAAGGCATTTTTAAAACACAGTGTTCCTCTTTCTGGAAATCAGCTGCATGTAAAACTTCATTATTTTCATCTAATTACACAAATGTGTATCATCTAAGGGATAGTTTATCCTGAATTTCCCTCAAATAGCAACCACAAACGGATAGCATTCCCGGTATATTTTCAATTCTCATTTCCATTTACAACATAATATTTATTATGTCGTCTTTTTTTGTTCCCTGCCTCCAATCACCAGCCGCATGCGGTCCAGCTGTCTCCGGTGCTCCCGCCCGGTGGATTTGATATAGATCCGGGTCGTTTCGATACTGCTGTGCCCCAGCACGTCTGCCAGCTTGGCGATATCCTTCTTTATCTTATAGAAGCAGCGGGCGAAGAGGTGACGCATATTGTGGGGATAGACCTTGGCCGGATCTACCCTGGCCGCCCTGCTCAGCTGCTTCAGCATCCGCCAGACATTGCTGCGATCCAGCGGTTTCCCGCTGCGGCTTCGGAAGATGGGACCTGTCTCGATTTTTTCTTTTTTCGCATACCTTTTCAGCAATTTGCTCAATTCACCCGGATAGAGAATCCGGCGCATTTTCCCTTTGTTATGGATTTCCGTCATGCCGTCCTGCAGACTTTCTACGGTAATGTAACGCAGCTCACTGATACGGATACCGGTGCTGCCTAAGGTCTGTATCAGGCAGGCCAGTTTTTCTCTGTCCTGCTCCATGGCTGTGCGGATCAGACGGATATATTCTTCCTGCGTCATTTCTCGGTTTTCCGGGGCAAAGGCGTCCTGCTGTACTTTAATCGTTTTCACCCGCAGATCGCTCCAGCCCATCTGACAGCAGAACTGGTTGACGGCGGCCAGATAGGAATTGATGCTGCTCACCTTATAGTGACCGTTCTGTTCCAGATCTTCCTTATATTGCACCAGCAATTCTTTTGTTATCTCCCCGGCTCCCGCATATTCCCGGAATTTCCGGATATCTCGCAGGTATTTCCGTATGGTTTGTCTGCTCTTTTCCGCACAGACCAGATAGTTCCGGAATTGCTCTATGTTCTCATTGGTAATGATTCGGTTCATATGATTTTCCCCCGTTTTACTCCTCTTTTTTATATATAAGCATACAAAAAAGACCACCCTGTATAGATTTCATTTCCTATACAGAATGATCTTTTTGATTTTATCCTATCTCCACACCTCCGCCAGTCTCTCCACCGCCGCCTTAAGCTCCGCCTCGGTCAGGGTGGCGTAGCCCAGCAGAATGGTGGCTTTCTGTTCCGGTTCCGTTTTTCCCACACGGTATTCCGATAAGGGATAGACCCGGATTCCTTCTGCCTCTGCCCGGTGAATCAGTTCACTTTCTGAAAGACCATTGTGGAATTCCAGCAACAGATGGACGCCGGCGTCTTCCCCGCGGATGGTACAGACCCCGGACAGCTGTTTCAGTTCACCCACCAGGATCTCCTGCTTATGGCCGTAGATGGCGCGCATCCGGTTCAGATGACGTTCATAGTGGCCTTCTTTAAGAAAGCTGTTCAGGATCATCTGGTCGATACGGGATACCGTGGAGGAAAAGCGCTGAAGCTCCTGCTCGCAGGTCGCGAAAAGCGGCTCCGGCAGTACCAGGTAGCTGATTCGGATGGCCGGGGCAATGGATTTGGAGAAGGTTCCCATGTAAATGACTTTCCCTGTCCGATCCGCGCCCTGCAGTGCGGGAATCGGCTTGCCGCGATAACGGAATTCGCTGTCGTAATCGTCCTCGATGAGGTATCGGCCTTCTTTTTCCGCAGCCCATTGCAGGAGCTCCAGACGCCGTTTGATAGGCATCACGATACCGAGGGGATACTGATGGGAGGGCATGACGTAAGCCACATCTGCGCCGGACGCAGTCAGCTCCTCCACCCGCATACCGGAGGCGTCCACAGGCACGGTACAAAGCTGAAATCCCATTTTTTCAAATATCCCGTAAGCATGCTTGTAGGTTGGGCTCTCCATAGCCAGCTTTCGTTTTCCCAGAATCGCGGATATCAGCATCATCAGGTAGTCGTTTCCCGCTCCCAGCACAACCTGCTCCGGACGGCAGTTGACGCCCCGAGCCTGGTGAAGGTACCGGCTTATAGTCTCCCGAAGCTCCCACTCGCCCCTGGGATCCCCCAGCTGGAACAGCTCCTTCCGATCGTCCAGCAGCACATTTCTTGTGATCTTGCGCCATACGCCATAGGGAAAGCTGTCCAGATCGATACCGTTGGGCGTAAAGTCGTATTTCCAGCGTTTTTCTTCGGTCTTTGGCGCGGCTTCGCCTCTGTCCTCCCCGTTTTTCAGATGATACAGCCCTTCAATCCGGCAGGCATAATAGCCCTTGCAGGGAACAGACTCCACATATCCCTCCGACAGCAGCTGATCATAAGCCAGATCCACGGTGCTGCGGCTTACCTCCAGATAACGAGAAAGAGCCCGGCTGGAGGGAAGCTTCTCTCCAGCCAGGATCTTATGTTCCTGGATATCCTGTTTGATATAATGGTAAATCTGTTCGTACAAAGGCGTTTCCGCCTTTGCGTTCAGGCTTATCGTCAGTTCTCGCATCGGTCTCTTATGCCTTCGGGAGCTTAAAGGAGCTCTTCAGGGATACAATTCGGTTAAATACCATTTTTTCCGGAGTGGAATCCTTGTAGTCCACACAGAAGAAGCCGTTTCTTACGAACTGGAAGCTATCAAAGGCCTTGGCGCCCTCGAAGCCCGGCTCCAGGTACGCATGCTCGACCACGGTCAGGGAGTTGGGATTCAGGTTCAGGCTGCCATCCTCATTGTATACACCCTTTTCCTCGTCAATGATATTTTCGTAGAGACGGACCTGTGCGTCAATGGCGTAGGGAGCCGGTACCCAGTGAATCGTTCCTTTTACCTTACGGCCGGTAAAGCCACTGCCTGCCTTTGTCTCCGGATCATAGGTACAATGTACCTCGATCACCTTGCCATTCTCGTCCTTGACAAAGCTCTCACATTTTACAAAGTAAGCGTGCATCAAGCGCACTTCGTTGCCCGGGAAAAGACGGAAGTACTTCTTCGGCGGCTCCTCCATAAAGTCGTCGCGCTCAATATAGAGCTCCCGGCAGAAGGGAATCTTACGGCTGCCAAGCTCCTCATTTTCCAGGTTGTTGGCTGCATCCAGATATTCCACCTGTCCTTCCGGATAGTTGTCGATCACCAGCTTAATCGGATCGAGGACTGCCATCAGACGCGGTTTCTTCAGCTTCAGATCCTCGCGGATGCAGTACTCCAGCATAGCATAGTCTACGGAAGACTGGCTCTTGGATACGCCGCAGAGGTCTACGAACATTTTGATGGACTCCGGTGTAAAGCCACGGCGGCGGAGCGCTGCGATGGATACCAGACGGGGATCGTCCCAGCCGTCTACGATACCTTCCTCTACCAGCTTTTTGATATACCGCTTACCGGTAACCACGTTGGTCAGGTACAGCTTCGCGAACTCAATCTGTCTGGGCGGCTGCGGATACTCAAGCTCCCGCACAACCCAGTCGTACAGCGGTCTGTGATCCTCGAATTCCAAGGTACAGATGGAATGTGTGATTCCCTCGATGGCGTCCTCGATGGGATGCGCAAAATCGTACATGGGATAAATGCACCATTTGTCCCCGGTATTATGATGTGTGATATGAGCCACACGGTAGATAATCGGGTCGCGCATGTTTATATTCGGTGACGCCATATCGATCTTGGCCCGCAGAACCTTCTCGCCGTCTGCGTATTTTCCGTCCTTCATCTCCTCAAAGAGCTTCAGGTTTTCCTCTACGCTCCGGTTGCGGTAAGGACTTTCCTTGCCCGGCTCTGTCAGAGTTCCGCGGTATACGCGCATCTCCTCCGCTGTCAGATCGCAGACATAGGCCTTACCCTTTTTAATCAGCTTTACAGCTGCCTCATACATCTGATCAAAGTAGTTGGACGCAAAGAACAGGCGATCCTCCCAGTCCGCGCCCAGCCACTGAATATCTGCCTTGATAGACTCTACAAACTCTACCTTTTCCTTGGTGGGATTGGTATCGTCAAAACGCATGTTGAATTTGCCGTGATATTTCTGTGCCAGACCATAATTTAACAGAATGGACTTGGCATGTCCGATATGCAGGTAACCGTTGGGCTCCGGCGGGAAACGGGTGTGGACTGTATCGTACACGCCCTCTGCCAGATCCTTCTCTATGGCCTGCTCAATAAAATTTTTGCTCGTAGCCTCGTTTTCCATAACGCTTCCTCGTTTCTGTTGGTATTTTAATTCCTAAGAATTCCATATTGAAAAAATCATAACATAGAATCCCGGAGAATTCAAGCCTGCTGTTGCCTGAAGCGGGCTGTTCCCGCATTACTCGCAGTACCCTGTTTTCATGTCAATCAGGTTGCGGAGCGGTCTCTGTACCATATAGCATTCCAGATTTTCGATACAGATGGTCAGAATCTGCTCCAGAGTCTCCGGAAGGGAGTATCCGCCGGAAATATGGGGCGTCAGAATCACATTTTCCATATCCCAAAGCGGGTGATCGGCGGGCAGCGGTTCCGGGTCTGTAACGTCCAGACAGGCTCCGGCGATCCGTCTTTCCCGAAGAGCCTGCACCAGCGCGTCGGTATCTACCGTCATACCGCGGCCCACGTTGATGAGCACCGCGTTTTCCTTCATCAGAGCCAGCCTCTCCGCATTCATCAGATGTCTGGTATCCGCATTGCCCGGCAGGCTCATGGCCACGATATCCGCTTTGGGAAGCTCCCGCTCCAGGCGCTCCAGTGTATAGAGATCGTCCACGCCCTCCGGCTTTCTGCCCTCTCTGCGCTTGATTCCTACGGTACGGCAGCCCAGCGCCTTCATCTTCTGGGCGAACATGGTTCCGATATCGCCCATGCCGATGACCAGCACGCGGCTTCCCTGAATGACCTGTACATGGCCTTCGCTTTTCCAGATATGCTCCAGCTGGTTCCGCGCATAGAGGTTCAGCTTTTTCTGAAGCTCAAAAAGGACGCCGATCATATGCTCAGAGATGGCCAGACCGTAGGCTCCGGTCGCGTTGGTCAGCACAGCGCCCTTTGGCAAGGCACCGTCGCAGAACCCTTCCGTTCCGGCGTTATTGAGCTGCAGCCATTTCAGCTCCTCTGCGTGTGCTAACAGCGCAGGATCCACATTTCCCAGAATCACCTCTGCGTCGCGGATGACCTCCTCCGTCACCTCCTTCTGCAGACAGTAACAGAATTCCAGATGACGGAAATTCATCTCCAGACGCTCCTTCTGTCTCTCGTCAAGAGGCAGCGTAACCAGAATCTTCATAACACTCTCACACTCCTGTATCGCCTTATACCCGGATTTTCACACCCCTGGTATCCCGGTTTCCGGCTTTTAATTTATTTAATACCAGCTGCTTTTCCTTATATTCCACAGTTTCCTCTGTGCCTACGTGATACAGATATACAGCCTCCAGTCCGTCTGTTTCTGCCAGGCGCATGCCCCGGACTCCCACAGCGCCTTTTTTCTTCTCCGGAATCTCTGCCACGTCAAACCGCAGAAAATATCCGTCGCGGCTCTGCAGTACGACCTGCTCGGTTCCGTCTGTAACCATAACCTTCAGAAGCTCATCTCCATCGTTCAGCTTTGTAGCCGCCATGGTCCTCATCTTGGTCTCAAACTCACTGCCGTCTACGATTTTCAGCATACCCTGACGGGTGACAAACAATAGCTTCTGATGCTTCAGCTCTTCCATGCTTCCGATTCCTGCCAGCTGTTCCTCACTGCTGGAGAAATTACCGAAATTATCGATGGGCATTCCCTTATCCCGGAACTTGCCATAGGGAAGATCCGGAACCTTGATGGTGTGCAGCTTACCGGTATCTGTAAATATACATAGTTTACCCGTATTGATACAGGAAAATACAAACCGGTTTTCCCCATCGGCTGCTTCCTTATTCCGGTCATAGGCGGACATATCGATGGTTCTGGCATATCCGAAGCGATCCATCAGGAACATCACCGGCATTTCCTCGATCTTTTTCTCTTCAAATACGATGGCCTCCGCGTTCTCCACGGCTGTCCGTCTGGGACGGGCATAAGCCTTCTTGATGGCCTCCATATCCTTCAGAATCACCCGGGTCATACTTGCATGATTTTCTAGAATATCCTCGTATTCCACAATGTTCTTCAGGGTCTTCTGATTTTCCTCCATCAGCGCCTGTATCTCCAGACCAATCAGACGGTAAAGACGCATCTCCAGGATCGCCTGGGCCTGACGCTCCGTGAACCGCAGCTTTGCGGCGCGTTTTCTGGACGCCTCAGATTTAAAACGAATACCGTCGGTTACGCCTTCTGTCAGACAGGCTCTCGCCTCTTTGATGTGATTGCTGCCCCGGAGAATCTCGATGATCAGATCGATGACCTCACAGGCCTTAATCAGACCCTCCTGAATCTCCCGCTTTTCCTGTTCCCTGGCAAGAAGCGTCCGGTATCTCCGGGTGGTCAGCTCGTACTGGAATTCGATATAGTGCTCGAGAATCTGACGGAGGCTTAAGGTCTCCGGCTTCCCGTCGGCAACCGCCAGCATATTTACGCCAAAGGTATCCTCCAGACGGGTCTTTTTATAGAGCATATTTTTCAGGTTCTCGGTATCTGCGCCCTTTTTCAGCTCCAGGACAATCCGGATTCCTTCCTTGGAGGACTGATTGGAAATATCGGTAATCTCCGGTGCTTTTTTGCTCTCCACAAGGCCTGCCACGTCGTTCAGGAATTTGGCAATGTTGGCGCCGATCATCGGATAGGGAATCTCTGTGATCACCAGCTGTTCCCTGCCGCCTTTTAGTTTCTCCACCTTTACCTTACCGCGGATCTTGATCTTGCCCACGCCGCTGTCATAGATCGCCGGAAGCTCGTCCTTATTGACGATAATGCCTCCTGTGGGGAAATCGGGTCCCGGCATCAGCTCCAGCAGCTTCTCCGTGGATATCTCCGGATTTTTCAGATAAGCCTTTGCCGCGTCAATCACCTCTCCCAGGTTGTGGGGCGGTATACTGGTGGCCATGCCGACTGCGATACCGTCGGAGCCATTGACCAGAAGATTCGGCAGACGCACCGGCAGCACAGAAGGCTCCTTCTCCGTCTCATCGAAGTTCGGTACAAAATCTACCACATCTTTATCCAAATCCGCCAGAAAGGTCTCCTGGGTCACCTTCTGGAGTCTGGCCTCCGTATATCGCATAGCTGCGGCGCCGTCGCCCTCGATGGAGCCAAAATTGCCGTGTCCGTCCACCAGAGGCATTCCCTTTTTAAAGTCCTGGGACATGACTACCAGAGCCTCGTAAATGGAGCTGTCCCCGTGGGGATGGTATTTACCCATGGTATCGCCCACGATACGGGCACATTTCCGGTAGGGGCGGTCATAGCGGATGCCCAGCTCATACATATCGTAAAGCGTTCTGCGCTGTACCGGCTTCAAGCCGTCCCGTACGTCCGGCAGCGCCCGGGCAATGATGACGCTCATGGCATAGTCGATATAGGACTTCTGCATGAGGTCCGAGTATTCAGTGCGTATAATCTGTTCTTCCATATGGTTTTCCTGCCTCTTCTGTCTTTATACGTCCAATTCCGCGTCGCGGGCGTGTTCATAGATGAATGCACGTCTGGGCGGCACTTCGGTTCCCATCAGCATTTCTGTGACGCTGGAGGCCATCCGGGCGTCCTCAATCTCAATCCGCTTCAGGATCCGCGTCTCCGGATTCAGTGTCGTCTCCCAGAGCTGCTCCGCGTCCATCTCGCCAAGTCCCTTATAGCGCTGCAGAGTAAAGCTGCCCTTATGGCGCTTCCGGTAGTTTTCCAGGGCTTTATCGTCATACAGATACTCCTCCTGCCCCTTGGCCGGCATGGCCTTATACAGGGGCGGCATGGCGATATAGATATGTCCCTCGTAAATCAGCTCCGGCATAAAGCGGTAAAACAGCGTCAGCAGCAGCGTGGAGATATGCGCGCCGTCCACATCCGCATCGGCCATGATGATGATCTTATCGTAGCGCAGCTTTGAGATATCAAAATCGTTGCCATAGCCCTCGGAAAAGCCGCAGCCGAAGGCGTTGATCATGGTTTTTATCTCCGCATTGGCCAGTACCTTGTCGATACTCGCCTTTTCCACGTTCAGGATCTTACCCCGGATAGGCAGGATTGCCTGGAAATTCCGGTTCCGGGCGGTTTTGGCAGATCCGCCTGCGGAATCTCCCTCCACGATAAAGATCTCGCATTTGGAAGCGTCCCGGCTCTCGCAGTTGGCCAGCTTTCCGTTGGAATCAAAGGAATATTTCTGCTTCGTCAGCAGGTTGGTCTTGGCCCGCTCCTCTGTCTTCCGGATTTTAGCCGCCTTTTCTGCACAGCCGATGATGTTCTTCAGCGTCTCCAGGTTCCGGTCAAAATAGCGCACCAACTCGTCTCCCGTTACCTTAGCCGTGGCTCTGGACGCGTCCTGGTTGTCCAGCTTTGTCTTGGTCTGGCCCTCAAACCGGGGCGCCGGGTGCTTAATGGAGATCACTGCCGTCATACCGTTCCGCACATCTGCCCCGGTAAAATTGGAATCCTTTTCCTTCAGAATTCCCAGTTCTCTGGCGTAATTATTGATAATCGTTGTAAAAATCGTTTTAAATCCGGTCAGATGTGTACCGCCCTCTGCATTGTAAATATTGTTGCAGAAGCCTAGGACATTTTCATGGAATTCGTTGACATACTGAATGGCTCCCTCCACCAGAATGCCTTCGGATTCTCCCTTAAAGTAAATGACCTCATGAACGGTTTCCTTCTTTTTATTCAGATCCTCCACAAAGCCGATGATACCATTTTCCTCATGGTATTCTATCCGCTCAACCTCCTCGCCTCTGCGGTCCTCGAAGAGAATGGTCAGCTCCGGATTCAGATAAGCCGTCTCGTGCAGGCGGCTTTTGACCTCCTCGGCCTGGAAACGGGTCTTTTCGAAAATCTCCGGATCCGGCAGGAAGTTGATCTTCGTTCCGGTCTCCCGGGTTCGGCGCAGCCTCGGGAGCAGACCGTTCTCTAATTCAACGACAGGAATTCCCCGCTCATACCGGTCATGATGTACATAGCCGTCCCGGCTGACCTCGATATCCAGATAGGTAGACAGCGCATTGACCACCGATGAACCCACTCCATGGAGTCCTCCGCTGGTCTTGTATACAGAATCATCAAATTTGCCGCCCGCATGCAGAGTTGTGAATACCAGCCGCTCTGCGGATACTCCCTTGGCATGCATATCCACGGGAATTCCCCGTCCGTTGTCCGATACGGTACAGGAACCGTCTTTCTCCAGAAATACGCTGATTTTCGAGCAGAAGCCTGCCAGATGCTCGTCCACGGAATTATCCACGATTTCATAAATCAGATGGTTCAGTCCCTTTCTGGACACGCTTCCGATATACATACCGGGACGTTTCCGTACTGCCTCCAGTCCTTCCAGAACCGAGATACTGCCTGCGTCGTAGGTTGTTGTTTTTGCCATGTTGTTCACTCCTGAGTTCATATTTACAAAGGTCCACAGACACAAAAAAACCCTTGAAATTCAAGGGTTTTCCAGCAGTCGATAGGGGAATCGAACCCCTGTTTTCGCCGTGAGAGGGCGACGTCTTAACCGCTTGACCAATCGACCATTTTTTCTTTCGCGCTTGCGACTTATTTAGTATATAACATGTCCGGCAAAAATGCAAGTACTTTTTCATTTCTTTTTGTATTTTTAAAAGAACAATTTATTTCTTGTTTTATATAATAGGAGATCCCATAGGAATTTCCTATTAAAAAAACAGAGCAGCAAAGATATCCTCTGCTGCTCCATCTCTTTTACACAAAATTAATCCTGAGCGATGATCTCTTTTTTATTGTAAGAACCGCAGGACTTGCAAACACGATGAGGCATCATCAGGGCGCCGCATTTGCTGCACTTTACAAGATTCATTGCACTCATTTTCCAGTTTGCTCTTCTCTTATCTCTTCTACCTTTGGAAGATTTATTCTTAGGACAAATAGACATAGGTTACACCTCCTCTGATTTACTTACTGTTTTTAAATATTTCGGCTATAACCGCCATTCTCGGATCCAACTCCACCGTATCGCAGCCGCAGGGTCCGTCGTTGAGATTTTTCCCGCATTTTCTGCAAATTCCTTTGCAGTCCGGCTTACACAGAACCTTCATGGGCCAGTTGACCAGAAGCTCTCCGTACACCAGCTTTGCTGTGTCCAGGTTGCATCCATTGATAAAATCGGTTTCGTCCAGATCGTCGATTCTTCCTTCCGCAGAAAGCTTCATATCCACTTCCTTTTCAAAAGAAACGTCTATGGGCACCTCTACTTCCGTCAGACAGCGGTCACAGGGAATCTGCGCTTTCACGGAAAACTCACCCTCTATCAGCAGCTTATCGTCGCCCAGATTCGTGAGTATCAATGCAAGCGGTTTTTCCTCCGTCAGGGGAAAGCTTCCCAGGCTTATGTCAAAAGACTGTAGCTCCGTCTCCACTGTCCTCTTAACCACTTTTTCTTCACAGGACAAAACATCTGTCAAATTGATCAGCATAGTTCTCTCCTAATGCACACTAGGCTATTATAACCACCCAGCAGTGGTTTGTCAAGTAATTTTCACTTACAACAGAAAATTATTTATGGCAATTATTTGGTCAGACGCTGTGTCTCACGCGCGATAGCCAGCTCCTCGTTGGTCGGGTAAATCATTACCTTAACCTTAGAGTTCGGAGTGGAGATCATCTGTACCTTACCGCGGCAGTTATTTGCCTCGTCGTCGATCTCTACGCCCAAGTATCCCAGGTACTCACAGATCTTCTTACGGCTCTCGATGTCGTTCTCGCCTACGCCTGCTGTAAATGCGATAGCGTCTACGCCATTCATAGCTGCTGTGTACGCGCCGATGTATTTTGCTACACGGTAGATGAATGCATCCAGAGCTACCTGTGCATGATGGTTTCCTTCCTCTGCTGCCTTTCCTACATCACGGAAATCGCTGGAGATGCCGTCGCTCATGCCAAGGATACCGGACTTCTTGTTCAGGATATTCAGAACCTCGTTGACGTCCTTGCCCTCTTTGTTGCAGATGAACTGGATAACGGCCGGATCCACATCGCCACTTCTGGTACCCATGATCAGACCCTCAAGTGGGGTAAGACCCATGGAGGTATCTACACACTTGCCGCCGATGGATGCGGAGATACTTGCTCCGTTGCCCAGGTGACATACGATAACCTTGCCCTTCTCCGGGTCAAGCTCAGCGAACTTCAGGACCTCGCCGGATACGAACAGATGGCTGGTGCCATGGAAGCCGTAACGACGGATGCTGTATTTATCATAGTACTCATAGGGGATTGCATAGAGGTATGCCTTCTCCGGCATCTTCATACCGAATCCGGTATCCCATACTGCTACGTTCGGAGTTCCGGGCATAGCTGCCTCGCATGCCTCGATACCCATCAGGTTTGCCGGGTTGTGCAGCGGTCCAAGGTCGAAGCACTCGCGGATTACGCGCTTTACGTCCTCGTCAACTACGATAGAATCGCTGTAAACCTTTCCGCCGTGCAGAACGCGGTGTCCGACTGCAGAGATCTCCTTGGTATCCTTGATTACACCGTACTCCGGATCTACCAGCGCCTGCATAACCAGCTTGATTGCATCGGTATGTGCCGGCATAGCCTGCTCGATTACCATTTCCTTGCCGTTTGCCTTATGTGTCAGCTTGGAACCTTCGATTCCGATTCTCTCGCAGAGACCCTTTGCCATTACGGACTCATTCTCCATATCGATCAGCTGATATTTCAGAGAGGAGCTTCCGCAGTTGATTACTAAGATTTTCATAGCTATGTATTCTCCTTAATTCTTATTTACCTTCAGTAGCACTCGTGAGCAAGCTCACTCATGCGCGGGCTTCGCCCTATGTCATCTGTCAAAAGCTCATCTGCTCATGCAAGCATGACATCTGAGTTTTCGCCATCTGACGCACTGCTCATTGCCTTCGCGACTATTTTACGATCTCACCATATACCTCGCGTCCGCAAGCTGCTGCGTTGGACTCGTCGGTATCGATGTGCATAGCCAGAGCGTACTTCGGGCTTACACGAACAACTACATCGCCGAATACCAGACTTCTGCCCTCGGTATCAATCTTTACGGATACAACATCCTTATCCTTTACGCCGAGCTTCTCAGCATCTTCCGGAGTTGCATGGATATGACGCTTTGCTGCGATTACGCCTTCCTTCAGCTCAACCTCGCCTGCCGGCCCTACCAGCTTACATGCGCCGCTGCCTGCAACATCGCCGGACTCGCGGATCGGAGCGTCTACGCCGATGGAACGCGCGTCTGTCAGGGACAGCTCTACCTGTGTCTCCGGACGAACCGGTCCCAGGATGGAAGCCTTCATCTCTTTCTTGCTTCCTACGATGGTTACCTTCTCTTCGCAGGCAAACTGACCCGGCTGGGACAGATCCTTCTTCTTGGTCAGCTCATGACCCTTACCGAACAGAGTCTCCAGATCCTCCTGTGTTACATGTACGTGACGTGCTGAGGTTTCAACAACAAATTTCATGATACATTCTCCTTTTCTTGTAAATAATTTATTACAGTTCTATGAGCCGACAAAAGTTGCCCTTCGCCGGCTCACAGTACATTTCACAATGTACACCATAATTCTATATCCATTTTAGGTGCTTTCGCCATATTTTGCAAGCCCTGACAGGAAATAATTTGTACTTTTAAGGGTACAAAGAAAGCTATGCGCGTGGGGTCTGCAGATTGTAGTAGTTTATCCATCCCCACTATCCTTCGATCTCAGCCACCAGAACACAGTTGGGCGTCTCAATGGAGATCGGTTTTCCCTTAGCCGTAAAATAGTTTTTGTCATAATGCACCTCAAAGGTGGTGATGGTATTGCTCTCATGGTTCAGCGACATGATGTGCTTATTATCCGGGAAGAAATCAATGGCCTTCGGGTAATCCCCGCTAATCGGCAGAATACAGATTTTCTCCAGCAGTCCGGTCTCGGTATCCACATGGAAAAGACCTGCCGTATTATCCCCGGCATTGGTGCACAGAAGCTTCGTGTCATCTCTGGAGAACCGCAGGGCGCAGGCCGCGCTGGTGGCGGAATGGTAATCGTTCAGCGTGGAAACCTTCTGAATCTCCTCAAATACCGGGTTCTTTCCGCTTCCGTCATACCTGTAAACCGTAATATAATTCTTCAGTTCACTGATCACATAGGCAAATTTTCCGCTTCTGCTGAATTTGAGAATCCGGGGCGCAGACTCCAGCTCACAGAACAGCAGATCCAGAAGCTCGATTTTACCGGTCCGGTGATCAAATTTATAAATCTTAATCTGATCCGTACCCAGATCCACCGCACAGAGATACTTTCCGTCCGGCGTCAGGTTCACGCAGTTTACATGGGGGCGGAAATTCCGCTCTGCCACGCTGCCCAGGCCCTTGTGGAAAACCTCGTCTGTCATCTCTCCCACCGTACCGTCCTCATTCAGGCGCATAACCGTTACCTTTCCGTCGTGCCAGCCTGCCACAAAGAGATATTTATCATCCTTATCGGTAGACAGATAACAGCCGCGCATGCCTTCGATGCTGGCGCAGTTTAACGGAACCAGATCTCCGTCCGGCTGCACCGTAAAGGATCTCACGCCCTCATCGGCGATGGAATACAGGAATTTTCCGTTGTGGGACATTTTGATATAAGAAGGGTTGTTAATCGGGATAACCTTGCGCTCCTTCATGGTGCCATTTTCCACATCCAGATCAAAAAGATGAATTCCCACACTGTTGCCATGGGTATAAGTTCCTACATAAGCTACGTATTTTTTCTTGTCCATGGTATTCTCCTCCTTACGCTTAGCACTGCTTCAGATATCCCTTAAAAATCTCCAGCGTGTTCGCAAGCTCTTCTTCTGTCATAGCCGCCGACAGGAACATGGCCTCAAACTGGGACGGTGCCAGATAGATGCCGTTCTTTATCATATAAGAGAAATATTCTCCGAATTTTTTCGTATCTGAGGTCTTTGCCTCCGCATAATTGGTGACCGGCCGGTCGGTGAAGAAGATGCAGCCCAGAGAACCGATGTGGTTGATCTGCCAGGGCTTTCCTGCTGCCTTTACCGCCTCCTGCATGTTCTCAAAGAATTCATCTGCCTTATGATTCAGCTTCTCGTAAAAATCCGGCGTCTCCCGAAGAAGCTTCAGCTGTCTTAAGCCTGCTGCCATGGCAACCGGATTGCCGCTCAGGGTTCCCGCCTGATAAACCGGGCCGCTGGGGGCAATCAGTTTCATTACGTCCTTCCGGCCGCCGTAGGCGCCCACCGGCATACCGCCGCCGATAATCTTACCAAAGGTGGTCAGATCCGGCTCAACGCCAAAATATCCCTGTGCGCCGGACAGGCTCAAACGAAAGCCTGTAATAACCTCGTCAAAAATCAGAAGGCTGCCCTCCTCGGTACAGATTCTGCGCAGTCCCTCCAGGAAACCTTCTTTGGGAAGCACCACGCCCATATTGGCTGCCACCGGCTCCACGATCACGGCCGCTATCTCGCCCCGGAACTGGTCAAAGATAGCCTGCACACTATCCAGATCATTGTATACAGCCGTCAGGGTATCCTGGGTACAGCCTGCCGGAACACCGGCGCTGTCCGGAATGCCTGCCGTCATCACGCCGGATCCTGCTTTCACCAGCATGGCGTCGCTGTGTCCGTGATAGCAGCCTGCAAATTTGATAATCTTACTGCGTCCGGTAAAGCCTCTTGCCGCCCGGATAGCGCTCATTACGGCTTCCGTACCGGAATTAACCATACGGACCATCTCGATGGAGGGAACGATGCTGCAGATCAGATCTGCCATCTCCACCTCCCGCTCTGTGGCCGCGCCAAAGCTTAAGCCCTCCCGGCAGGCCTCTATGACGTCCGCCAGTACCTCCGGATGATTGTGTCCCAGAATCATCGGCCCCCAGGATCCTACAAAATCCAGATAGGTCTGGCCGTCCGCGTCTGTCATGTACGCGCCCTTTGCCGACGCGATAAACCGGGGTGTTTCACCGACGGAGCCAAAGGCCCGCACCGGGGAATTTACTCCTCCTGGGATATGTTCCATTGCTTCTGCAAAAAGCGCTTCTGATCTGCCCATTAGCCAATTCTCCCTTCATCCATAAAGCCTGCAATCTCTTTTGCGAAATAGGTCAGGTACAGATCTACCCCTGCCCGGTAAGCGCTTGCCGCTGTCTCACAGATAATGGACGCTTCGTCAATGTAGCCCAGGGACGCGCCTGCCTTAATCATGGCGTACTCGCCGCTGACACTGTAGGCCGCCACCGGAAGCACGATACTTTCCTTTACCTCCGCAATCACATCCAGATAGCTCATGGCAGGCTTTACCATGATGATATCCGCGCCTTCCTCCACATCCAGCAGAGCTTCCTTCACGCCCTCCCGGCGGTTGTGGTAATCCATCTGATAAGACTTCCGGTCGCCGAAGGCCGGAGCACTGCCTGCCGCGTCACGGAAGGGACCGTAAAAGGCGGAAGCGTATTTTACCGCATAGGACATAATCGGAGTTTCCACATAGCCATTGTCATCCAGAATAGAACGGATAGCCGCCACACGCCCGTCCATCATATCGGAGGGTGCTACCATATCCGCGCCTGCCTGCACCTGGGACAGAGCAATTTTCGCCAGATACTCCAGGGTTTTATCATTATCCACGTATTCTCCGTGGAGAATGCCGCAGTGACCGTGGGAGGTGTACTCACACATACATACGTCGCCGATACAGTACAGATCCGGAAACCGTTTCTTAGCCTCCCGGAACGCCTTCTGTACAATTCCGTCCTCTGCGTAAGCGCCGCTGCCGCATGCGTCCTTATGATCGGGAATTCCGAAAAACATGACGCTTCCTACGCCGGCCTTCGCAAGCTCCTCCAGCGCATAGGGAAGCTGATCGATACTGTACCGGTACTGTCCCGGCATGGTCGGAATCTCTTCCCGGATTCCCGTTCCTTCTTTTACAAACATCGGGTAAATCAGGGAACTCTTATCCATTCTGGTCTCCCGTACCATTTTCCGTAACTGGACGCCATTGCGAAGGCGTCTCGGTCTGATGTTCATATCCATTACTTTTTCGTCTCCTCTTTTGTTTCTATCTTTTTCTCTGTTAGCAGTATAACATATCTATCCAGAAACGGATCATCTTTTTCACATTTTGCTCAGAAGCTCCCGGACTTTTTCGGTCGCTTCCCGGGCAAGCCGGTGATTCGTTCCTCCGGCCGTGATACCGGCCGTCACGCCGCCGCCCTCCGCGATTCCCGGAAAATAAAAATCACACCGAGTGCGATCGTCCGCGCAGTTCACCGGAATGTTTCGTTTTCTGCAGGCAGAACATACCACCTCATTGACGGAAGTATCTCCTGTGGCCGACAGGGCTAAAAGGCTATCCTCCAGTTCCTCTTCCGTTTCAGTGTCCCAGCATTTTTCCTGCCAGCGGATCGCTCCTTCTTCTGCCAGCTTCTTTATCTTTTCTGTCGCCTCCGGCGCAATGACCGTAAGCTTCGCCCCGAAGGAAAGCAGGGTCAAAATCCGGCGCTCCGCGATATGTCCCGCTCCCACAACCAGAATCTTTTTCCCTTCCAGATCGATAAACAGGGGAAAATAACGGCTCATGCATGTATCTCCTCTCTTTTGGTTCTGCTGCCTGTACCGGTATCAGTATAGCACAAAGAGATTTTTTTGTGAACTTCTCCTTCTATTTTTGCGTATTCTATTTTTCCGTATCCTGCTTTAAACGCAGCCTCAGGAACCGCTTCTTAAGCTGATTAAGATTCAGCGGAAACAAAGGATAGATATAGCTTTTCCCGGCCACTGTCTTATTTCCTATAATGGCGGCTGCCGTCAGCAGGATTCCCGCGATATATCCGGGCAGGTTGAACAATGCCGTCAGAATCAGCAGAATCAGGCGCATGAATTTCAGTGCGTACCCCAGCTCATAGCTGGACTGGGTATAATTGGCAATGGCTACAAAGGCCATATACATCATAATCTCCGCGTTAAACCAGCCGGAGTCCACCGTAAACTGTCCCAGGACGATACCGGCTACCACGCTTAAGGGCGTGCTCAGCATACTGGGGGTATTGATAGCTGCCAGCCGGAGTCCGTCGATGGCCAGCTCCAGCATCAGAAACTGCCAGACCACCGGAACGTGGACCGTATCCTGAATCACGATAAAGGCAAGCCATTCCGGAATCCATGCCGGATTCTGATACAATAAAAGAAAGGTCGGCGTAAGCAGCAGGGTAATGATCGCAATCAGAAACCTGCTCAGGCGCAGATAGGTGCCTGTTACCGGTGGAAAATAGTAGTCATCTGCTTCTTCTATGATATCGAAAATGGAGGTGGGCACAATCATGGCCTGAGGCGAATTATCCACCAGAATCACGATGTTGCCCTCCAGAATAGCCGCCGAAGCCGCGTCCGGCCGCTCGGTGAATTTAAACTTCGGAAAGGGATTGTACCATTTCCGCTCATAAATACATTCCGCCAGGCTTTCCTGGTTCATGGTCAGGGAATCCACCCGAATGGCGCTGATACGTCCTCGCAGCTCCCGCAGGAGTCTCCGATCTACCCGCTCTTCCATATAGCAGAGCACCAGATCCGTCCGGGAGGTTCTCCCTGCCGTCATAAGCTCCATCGAAAGCCTGGGACTGCGGATCCGTCTGCGGATCAGCGCCGTATTGAATACCAGGGTTTCCACGAAGCCGTCTTTAGAGCCTCTGAGGGCCTTATCCTTGGACGGTTCGGTTACTCCCCGCATGGGATAAGAACGGCAGTCCAAGCCAATGCACGCGTCGTAGCCGTCCAGGAACAGACAGGTCACTCCAGACAGCAGATTTTTTAAAACCGCGTCCATCTCTTCCATGACGGACGCCTCCACATAGGGCACTACATGCTCCGCCATCTGCCGGGCCGTCATAGGGATCTCCTCCGGCTTTAGTTTGTAAAAAAATTCCAGAAGCTTTTCCATCACCGATTCTTCCAGAAAACCATTGATAAAATAAATGCAGGCGTCCCGGCCGCCGGTCCGGATGCCCTTCCGGATAATATCAAAATTCTGGTCCAGGTTCAGGATTCCATCCAGTCTGGAGACATTTTCCTTTAATCTGATAGACAGCTTTTCGCCCATGCTTTACTCCCTCCATAATATCTGCTCTCTTCCGATCAGTATGACCGGAATTTCCAAAACTATACTTTTATCCCGGACACTTTCGTGTTATAATCCCTTTATACTACAGATTTTGTGAGGAGAGTCTCATTATGGAAAAGAAAATTTTATTCGTGGATCTGGATGGAACGCTATTGACTGATTCAAAAGAAATCACACCGGAGAATCTGGAAGCCATTCAGGAAGCCACTGCTCTGGGACATGCCGTTGTGGTCACCACGGGCCGTCCCCTTTACAGCACGCTCCGTCAGCTGGAAAAGCTCGGAATGACCCGGCCTGGCTGCTATGCCATCACTTCCAACGGCGCGCTCATCTATAACGCCCACACCAAGGAAACCATTTTCCGCACCGGTGTTTCCCGGGATTATCTGCGGAAGGCCTTCGACGAGGCATATAAATATAACATTCACCCCCAGACTTATTCCGACAATGGCGTGCTCTGCGAGCATGATACACCGGAGCTTCAGTATTACGCGAAATCCAATGTCATCCGCTATGACGTTGTCGAAGATGTAGCTCAGGCGCTGGATTTTGATCCCATCAAAATGCTGTTTATCGATCTCCGGGACCGCAACAAGCTGGAACAGTTCCGGGAGCACATGGAGCCCTGGAGCAAAGCCCACCATATCGATATGTTCTTCTCCTGCGATCAGTACCTGGAATTTCTGCCGGAGGGTATCAACAAGGGAAGTGGCATCCGCTGGCTGTGCAATTATTTAAATGTTCCTCTGGACAACACCCTGGCCGCAGGCGATGCGGAGAACGATATCACCATGCTGCAGGCTGTAAAAACCCCCTGCGTCATGAAAAACGCAAGACCAGAGATGTACGCTTATGCCTCCTACATCACCGAGAACGATAACAATCATTCCGGAATTGCGGAAATCATCCGGAAATTCATGCTTTCTTAGGCAATTTGCTTTTTTTGCATTTCCTTTAAACACAAAAGCTCCGACAGGATTTCACATTACATCCTGTCGGAGCTTTCTCATTGCATAAAAAATATTATCGCACTGCTTACTGCTCTGCCTTCTTGTAGCCGCTTTTTTCCAGCGCTTCCCCTGTTTTTTCCAGGGAAATTCCCTCCGGATCTCCATCCACCTGCAGAAGTCCCTGTTCTGCCAGCTTTGCAACTGTATCGCCCTCGGCGTTAATCATGACCTTTATGGTGTAAACGCTGTCTGTCACGGTTCCGGTACATTCCACACCGTCCACAGCCTGATAAGACTGTGCCAGAGAGTCATAGGCCTCTGTCATCAGTTTCTGCGTATCTTCATCAAAGGCTGACATATCCAGGGTAATGGTTTCCTCCATCTTCTGGACCGCATCCCCTTTCGCATCCAGCTTCATGACGTCTGTCAGCTTCAGACCATCCTTTTCCTGTGACAGCGTATAGAGAACGCTCCGGCTTTTTCCCCCGCATGCCGCCAGGGAGAGAATCAATATCAGTGTCATCGTCCATGCTGTAAATTTCTTCATCGTATCCTCCTGCCGATTTTCTATAGAAGCCGCCTTTATTCCACCGGCTCCTCCGGGATAAACACCCGCTTATTTACCGTATGCTCTTCTTCCTTTGCCTTTTCCCGGGCTTCCTCCGTAAAATAGTCCTGGGAGCTTAAGGGTGTTTTTCCCCGGCGATCCACCTTCTCGTAGGTGTCGTCCGGCTGCAGAACATGAGCCTTCACATTATCCTTTAATTCCACATCCAGGATATGGATCACTTCCTGCTTTAATTCTTCCCGTTCGATGGGGAACATAATTTCCACACGCTTTTCCAGATTTCGCGGCATCCAGTCCGCACTGGCGCAGAACACATCCTCCTGGCCATTGTTGTAGAAGTAGAAGATCCGGCTGTGCTCCAGGAAATTACCCACAATGGAACGGACGCGGATATTTTCACTAACGCCCGGAATTCCCACCTTCAGACAGCAGATACCCCGGACAATCAGGTCAATCTGTACGCCTGCGGCGGACGCCTCATAAAGGGCCACGATTACATCGCGGTCACAGAGGGAATTCATCTTGGCGATGATCCGCCCTTCCCCTCCGTTTTTCGCGTGCCCTGTCTCTCTCTCAATCAGCTCCAGGAAGCGATCCTTCAGCCACAGAGGCGCCAGGGACAGCCTGTTCCATCCCTCCGGCTCCGAATAACCGGACAGCATATTGAAGACTGCTGTGGCGTCCTCGCCAATGGGAGCCGCGCAGGTCAGAAGTCCGATATCCGTATACAGCTTTGCTGTAGAATCGTTGTAGTTACCGGTTCCCAGATGTACGTAGCGGCGGATACCGTCCTCTTCTCTGCGAACCACCAGCGTAATCTTGCTGTGGGTCTTTAAGCCTACCAGGCCGTAGATTACATGGGCTCCCGCCTTCTCCAGCATTTTCGCCCAGATAATATTATTTTCCTCGTCAAAACGTGCCTTCAGCTCTACCAGTACGGAAACCTGCTTGCCGTTTTCCGCCGCCTGGGCCAGAGCCGCGATAATCGGAGAATTTCCGCTGACACGGTACAGGGTCTGCTTGATAGCCAGTACCTTCGGGTCGTTGGCAGCGTCCCGCACAAACTTCACCACCGGATCAAAGGTCTGGTAGGGGTGATGCAGAAGGATATCGCCTTTCCGGATCTCATCAAAAATATTGCAGTCCGCAGGCAGCTCCTTTACCGGAGCGGGCACGTGCTTCGGAAGCTTCAGCTCATCAAAGCCGTCCATTCCGTACATTTTCATCAGGAAGGTCAGATCCAGGGGGCCGCTGATTTTGTACAACGCCTGCTCCTTAATATCCAGCTCCTTTGAGAGGATCTTCAGGAGACGCTTGTCAATCTTCTCTTCCACCTCCAGCCGGATAGCTTCTCCCCACTGCCGCTTCTTCAACTGCTTCTGGATCTCCTTTAACAGATCCGCCGCCTCGTCCTCGTCGATGGTCAGATCCGCGTTTCGCATAACACGATAGGGAGACGCGCTGACAATATCGTATTTCAGGAACAGCTGCTGCATGTTCCGCTCAATGATTTCCTCCAGCAGGATCACGTTTTTGGTACCATCCTCGCTGTCCGGCAGCTGCACGATACGGGGCAGCACCGACGGAACCTGTACGGTCGCGAACTCCAGTTCGGCGTCCTTCTCGCCCTTTTTGGACAGCAGCGCGCCGATATTCAGGCTCTTATTCCGAATCAGCGGGAAGGGTCTGGAGGAATCTACAGCCATGGGCGTCAGCACCGGATAGACATTATCCCGGAAATAACGGTCCACATAGCGGGCCTCCTCCTTCGTCAGGGCCTCATGCTCCTGAATTACACGAAGGCTGTTCTGCTTCAGAGCCGGCAAAAGAGAACGGGAATAAGTGGAGTACTGAAGGCTTACCAGCCCCCTTACCTCCTTCGTAATCGCTTCAATCTGCTCCTCTGGCGTCATGCCCGCGATATCGCTTTTGGTATAGCCCGCATGCACCATATCCTTCAGGGAGGCCACACGAATCATAAAGAACTCGTCCAGATTGGACGCGGTAATGCTCAAAAACTTCAGCCGTTCGAATAAGGGAATATTTTTGTCACGCGCCTCACTGAGCACACGCTCATTGAACGCCAGCCAGGACAGCTCCCGGTTTCTGTAGTACTCATGTCTGGTAAAGTCTTTTTTCTCCATGCTTTATACCTGCCTTTTCTGCCGGATAACGGGCTTTATGCTGAAAATTGTCTCAAAGAAATCCGCCTTATGGGAGAAGAGTCCCTGCTCCAGGGTAATGTCCTCTACGGTATCTACCACCACCAGAAGCTCCCGCTCCTTTAAGGTCACCCGGACATTCTTAAACTTCTGCTTATGGCTGCGATCCATGGAATTGGCCACCCGCAGAATCGCGCTGATTTTCGCAATCAACAGGTAATCATTTTTGTCCAGGCTGCTTCCCATGGCAAATTCCTCGAAGGATACAAATTCCTCCGTATCAAACCGGATGGCGTTGGCGATGATCTCTCGCTCCCGGTGGGACAGACCAATGATCTCGGTAGACATGACGATCTGATAGGAGCATTCCGCCGTGTGCGTCATGCTGATGTATTTTCCGCAGTCATGTAACCAGACGGCAATCTGCAGAAGCAGGCGCTCCCGCTTTTCCATGCCGTGAATCCGCTTCATTTTATCGAAAATGGTCAGCGCCAGATATTCCGTTCCCTGCAGATGGGTTTTATTGCTCTGGTAGCGCTTGGCAATATTCTTGGCTGCCTCGATGATATCATTTTCAAAATTATGGCTGGGTTTGAAGATCTTTTTCTGCTCTGCGTAATCGTACGCCAGACCGTCGATTAAGTTCAGACCCGGCACCCAGATCATTTCCGCCCCGGTTTCTTCGATGAGCTTCCGGTAGATAATGAGAGCCGGCAGCACCAGAGACATATTCTCCGCCATACCACCCAGATGCTCCAGGGCCTTTTCCCTAGAACCTTCCGACAGGATCTTATCATACAGGTTCAGATATTCCTCCCGGGTAAAGGACACGCTTCCCGCCCTTTTATTCCGGTCTACCAGCTGGTTGATATAATCTCCCACCAGAATCATATGCTTAATCTCATGATCCTTCAGGTACAGCCGCCGGTAGCTTTTCAACTCATTGTTGATCATTTCTTCGACAATCTCTCCGAAATGTGTGGTCCGGTTCTCCACCTCCGCCAGTCTCTCCCGGATACGGACCGTACCCAGGCGCAAGTTCTGGGTTGACACAAGAGCGTCCTTATCAAACAGGGAAATCTGAATGCTTCCGCCGCCCACATCTACGATGGCGGTTCCCTTTTGGATAATTTTCTGGAAGGATTCCTCATTGGACGCAATGGACTTATATCCCAGAAAACGCTGCTCGGAATTGCTCAGGATCTCTACCTCCAGACCAGTCCGCACACGGATCTTGTCCAGAATCAGCAGGCAGTTTTTCGTCTCCCGGATAGCGCTGGTGGCGCAGGCCCGGTAATCGTCCACCTGATATTCCTTCATGATACGCGTGAAGTCCTCCAGAACCTCACAGAGCTCCTCCAGCATTTCATTGCTGATTTCCTTCTGGTTGTAAGCATCCCTGCCCAGATCCAGTCCGTAACGAATCGAGTCGATTTCCTTCATCCCATATTTCGAAGACAGCTCCAGAATCTTCATTCCCACTTCATAGGAGCTGATCTCGATGGACGCAAATGTGACAATCTGCATAATTACGCCTTTCCCGTACTTCCGTGTCCGCCCCGGTCCGCATGACCCAGGACGCTTGTCTCCTCAAATACCAGCTCCGGCTGATGCTCCATAATCCGGAACTGACAGATACGGTCGTTTACATGAATCTCGGTATCCCGCATGGCGATAACCGGCATAAACCACTGGTCATTGTCGCCGCAATAGCTCTCGTCGATAACGCCCATATGGTTGGTCTGAATCACGCCGAAATTCTTATAGGTGCTGCTGCGGGGCACCACATGGGCCTCATAGCCTTTTGGAAGCTCCATAGCGATTCCCAGCGGGATCAGCTTAAACTCGCCCTTTTTCAGAACCACGTCCTCTGCACTCCGCAGATCAATCCAGTCGGACTTTCCACCGATATAAGTGAGCTTCTCGATTTTATCGGTAAAATATTTAATCTTGATGGTCTTTGTCATTTCCGTCCGTCTCCTCCAGTCCTCTTTTCAGAAGGGCCAGAGCCGCCTGTACGGTGCTTTCCCGCACCTGGGCCCGGCTTCCCTCAAAATGGTGTTCCTCCACGTACATCTGTCCCCGGACAGATACGGCAATGTATACAAGGCCTACGGGCTTCTCCTTGGTTCCGCCGTCCGGGCCTGCGATGCCTGTGGTGGCAATGGCAGCATCCGCGCCGCTTGCAAAAACCGCGCCTCTGGCCATCTCCCGGGCTGTCTTTTCACTGACTGCGCCCAGCTCCTTTAAGGTGGTTTTCTTCACATTCAAAAGCTTTCTCTTAGCCTTGTTGGAATAGGTGATAAAGCCCTGCTTAAACACCTCGGACACTCCGGGCACGTCCACCAGGCGGGCTGCCACCAGGCCTCCCGTACAGGACTCTGCCGTAGTAACCGTCAGGGAATCCTTTTCCAAAAGCTTTACAACTTCCTCTGCAAGCGTCATGTTCTGCTGCTCTTCCATTTTAAATATCTCCTTCCAGAAGTATTCCTTTATTCTTTGCCAGATAATCAATCAGTGACACAATGGTCAGAATCAGCGCAATCCAGGTTACAATCGTTCCGATGGTGGTGAATACGCCTCCCAGATCCAGGATCAGAAGGATAATCATCAGCATCTGGAAGGTGGTCTTAAACTTGCCCCAGTAGCTTGCCGCGATGACCACACCGTTATCCGACGCAATCAGACGGAATCCGCTGATAATGAACTCTCTTGAAATAATGATAATTACCATCCAGGCCGCCAGCTTATTCATCTCTACCAGGCAAATCATGGCAGAGCAGACCAGAAGCTTATCTGCCAGCGGATCCATAAACTTTCCGAAATTGGTAACCAGGTTATACTTTCTCGCAATCTTGCCGTCCAGAAGGTCTGTCAGGCTCGCTACGATAAAGATTGCCACAGAAATGTATTTTGCGTACGCGCCGCCCAGATCTGTCAGCATAAATACTACGAAAAACGGAATCATAAAGACTCTCAGTGTGGTTAATTTATTGGGTAAATTCATTCTGCTAATTCTCCTATCAAATCATATTCTACGGCTCCGGTGACGCGCACCTTCGCGAAATCGCCGCTCATCAAGGTCTCTTCTGTATTCAGGAAAAGGTATCCGTCCACGCCCGGCGCGTCCTTGTAGGTACGGCATACATAAGCATTCTCATCGGCTACCTGTCCCTCCACCATAACCTCCAGGACCCGGTCTGTCATGGCGTCCGCCTTGTCAAAGGCGATCTCCTGCTGCAGTTCCATAAGCTCTGCCCGTCTGTCTTCCTTTACCTCCTCCGGCACCTGATCCGGCATACCTGCCGCCGGTGTATCCTCCTCAGGCGAATAGGTAAAGACGCCCAGCCGGTCAAACTCACAGTCGTCCACAAAGCGCATCAGCTCTTCGTGATCCTCCTCTGTCTCTCCCGGAAATCCGGTAATCAGGGTGGTCCGAAGACAGATATCGGGAATCTCCTCCCGCAGCCGGGCAACAATTTGGCGCAGATCTTCCTGGGTCGTTCTTCTTCCCATGCGCTTCAGGATTCGATCGGACGCATGCTGAATGGGAAGATCCAGATAATGGCAAATCTTCGGTTCCTCCTTCATCACCTGAATCAGCTCCGGGGTAATCTCCTCAGGATAGCAGTACAGCACGCGGATCCACTGGATTCCGCCTATCTGTGCCAGCTTCCGAAGGAGCGTGGGAAGACTCTTTTCTCCATACAGGTCTTTTCCGTAAAGGGTGGTCTCCTGGGCTACCAGGATCAGCTCCTTTACTCCCTGTTCCGCCAGCTCCCGGGCCTCCTTTAAAAGCTGCTCCATGGGAACGCTGCGGTAATTGCCCCGGACCTTGGGAATGATACAATAAGTACAGTGCTTGTCACAGCCCTCCGCAATCTTCAGGTACGCATAATGCCCGCCGGTCGTGAGGGTTCTCGCTCCCTCCTGCTCCGGAACCAGACGGTCGATGTCCTCAAAATGAAGCTCCTTCTGCCCCTCCAGCACCTTCTCCACTGTCTCGACAATGGCGTCATAGGTGGTGGTTCCCAGAACCGCGTCCACCTCAGGAATCTCATCTATGATCTCCTGCTTATAGCGCTGGGCCAGACAGCCGGTCACAACCAGGGCTTTGCAGCTTCCGGATTTACGGTACTCTGCCATCTCCAAAATCGTATTGATGCTTTCTTCCTTGGCGTCATTGATAAAGCAGCAGGTGTTGATCACAATCACCTCCGCCTCTGTCTCATCGTCGGTGAAGGAAAAGCCTTTTTTGCCCAGAAGGCCCAGCATCACCTCTGAATCCACAAGATTTTTGTCACAGCCCAGGGATACAAATAAAATTTTCATAAATCAATCTCTTTCATTATATTTATTATTTCTGATACCGCAATAGGTTTGCAGTACAATTAACGGAAGCTTAACCTGCCCTTAACAAAGCGTTACGCTTTTTCCTTCCCGGGCAGCTGTGCCAGCACAATCGCCGCAAACATCAGCACGCAGCCCAGGACCTCCCGGCTGCTTAAGGTCTGGTGCAGGATAAGTAGTCCCGCCAGCACCGACACGACGGACTCCAGACTTAAGATCAGGGAGGCCACGGTGGGATTCAGGCCCTTCTGCCCCACAATCTGCAGGGTATAGCCTACGCCGCTGGAGAGAAATCCCGCGTAGAGAATGGACTGCCAGGCCATCAGAATATCGGAAACTGCCGGGTGTTCCAGAAGGAGCATTCCTGCGCCTGATACCAGGCCGCAGACAAAAAACTGGATACAGGCCATTTTTACTCCGTCCACCAGAGGGCTGAAATGGTCAACCACCAGAATGTGCGCGGAAAAAATAAACGCGCAGATCAATACCAGAATATCGCCTTTTCCTATCCGCAGAGTCTCCGTAATGCACAGGCAGTATAGTCCGCCCACTGCCAGGAGCACGCCAATCCAGATATTTAAGCCGCAGCGCTTTCCAAAGAAAAGCCCGGCAATCGGCACCAGAATAATATAACAGGCCGTGATAAACCCTGCCTTGCCTACCGTCGTAAACTGGATTCCGTACTGCTGAAATGTGCTGGCAAAGCAAAGGGCCAGTCCGCAGAGAATTCCTCCCTTTATCAGAAGTCTTCTCTTCTCCGACGTCCGATCTTCCTGCTTCTGGGCGTCGCTTTTCTGCCGCTCCAGAAACCAGATCACCGGCAGAAGGGCCGCGCCTCCAATCAGGGAACGGACGCAGAGGAAGGTAAGGGGTCCCACATAATCCATTCCGGCGCTCTGCGCCACAAATGCGATTCCCCAGATCACTGCTGTCAGAAGCAGCAGCAATGAATTTCGAATCTGTGTCTTCTTCATGTTGTCTTATCCTTCGTCAAAGCGCAGGGTGGACAGAATCATCTGCTCCGCCTGGCCTATTTTTTCATAAGTTCCTACCGTACAGTCCATCCGAACGGTATACAGGACGTCGTTATAGCGGAACACATAGATATCACAGGTTCGTTCTGTATCTTTCGTTCCCTCTGCGTAGCTGACCCAGACAGCCGGGTATTCCCCCTCGCCTACGGTCACGTCCTCTACGGTACACTCCTCATCGCTTTCCAGCACATACTGATCCGCCACGTCCTCGGCAGAAGCGCCCTTTGCCTTCTCCATTTTTACAAAGGCCGGAACGCTTTCGTCCAGCGCCCGAAAAGTCAGCGCTTCTTCGGAAGCTTCCAGGGAAAAGGTTTCTGTATCATATGCCAGTGAAAAATCACCGTTTCCCTTAACTCTCGTATACGTAACAGTCCGGGGCTCCTCGCCCTCCATCACCGTCACTTCTTCCTGGCCCAGTACCGTTCCCGGTTCTGTCTCCAGTCCCAGCTCCGCATCCTTTTGCTCCCGGGTCTGACTGCTCTTTGGCTGCTCTGCCAGCTCCACATGCGGCACCGAAACCTCTGCGTCCTTCCCTCCGCAGGCGGTAAGCCCTGCGGCTGCCAGAACCAGAAGTCCCGCAATGACTGCCTTACGCAAGCAGCTCACCTACGATTCTGTTCACAAGAGAACCGTCTGCCTTACCCTTTACCTTCGGCATCAGCTCCTTCATAATCTTGCCCTTATCCTTACCGGTGGGCTTCTCAATACCAAGACCTGCGAGTACCTCCTGAATGACTGCGCGGATAGCGTCCTCGCTCATCTCCTCGGGCGCAAACTCTGACAGGACAGCCAGACGGGCCTTGCACTGGTCGATGATGTCGGTACGGTCTGCAGGCGCCAGATCCATGGTTTCCTTCGTCTGCTTTATCTCTTTCTTAATTACTTCAAACTCCTCCTCCGGAGTCAGATCTGCGCGCTTGTCAATCGCTTTATTCTTCAGTGCGGCAAGCAGCATGGACAGCGTTTCTTTTCTGTCTTTCTCCTTGTTCTTCATCGCCTTTACCATCTCGGCACGGATTTCATCAATTTTACTCATTTTCATTTCCTCCTCTTCCAATATCTGTATGAAAATTCTGTTATACAAAAAGGGCGCAGATACGCTATTTACCATTGTAATCGTATCCCGCCCATTTTTCAAGCCAAAATATCATTCCTGGAGAATCTCCATCCCGTTTCCGTCTGTAATACAGGTCACTGTCCCATTGCAGGTCAGATAGAGGTCTGCGTCCATGCAAAGCAGGATCTTTTTCACGGACCTTGACACATACCACTCGTTCTTACAGGTAATCACAGCTGTCTCCGGGTGAACCCGTTCCAGAAACGCAGCTGAATTTTTCTCCTTGATCCCATGGTGCGGCACCTTCAGTACCGTATGCTTCAGATTCAGCTCCGGCTCCGTAAGGAGCTCTGCTATCCGCTCCATTTCGCTGTCTCCAGTCAACAAAAAGCTCTGGCTGCCATATCGGAGGCTTATCACCAGGGACATATCGTTGTCATTTCCGCTATACTGCTTCTGTTCCGGCGGATAGACCGTAAAGGTCGCTTTGCCCAGCTTTCTGTGCTCCACAGCTGTCACGCTAAGGGGCGCAATCCCGTTCCGCGTCATCGCTTCCCGGTATTCCCTGTACTGCTTCTTATCTACCGTATACTCCGGCTCCAGTACGCGTTTCACTTTGACGGCGTCCAGAATTTTATCCGCCCCGCCCACATGATCCTTGTCAAAATGGGTAATAATCAGGTAATCCAGTGTGTCAATTCCATGCTCCGAAAAATAATCCAGGATCACATCTGCCCGATCATCAAAGCTGGTATCCACCAGCATCCGGAAACCCGCCTGCTCTATCAGAATGGCATCGCTTTTCTCCACATTAAAAAACGTCACCTTAAGTTCATCGGCCGACACCCTCTGTTTTTCCGCTACACCTGTTGTCACTGCTGTGTCTGTCCGATCCGCTTCATGATGATCAAAACCCAGCAGACAACCTATCAACAGGGCCGACACCAGAAGCAGGACTCCTGCCTGCAGCCAGTCTCTCTCTCTTATTCTTCTCAAAGCATGCATCCCTTTTCTTTTCTTGGCTTCTGTGATATACTGAAACATGTATTTATCATATTATATCACATTTTAACAAAAAATACGAAGGGAAATCTGCTTTATATGGAGAAAATAACAAGCTTTACCATCAATCATCTGCTGCTTCAGCCCGGCGTCTATGTGTCACGGAAGGATCCGGTAGGCGGCACCGTCGTTACCACTTTTGATCTGCGAATGACCAGTCCCAACGAAGAACCTGTGATGAATACGGCTGAAATGCACACCATTGAACATCTGGCCGCCACCTTCTTACGCAACCATAAGGACTACGGCTCTAAAACGGTCTACTTCGGGCCCATGGGCTGCCGTACCGGCTTTTATCTCCTGCTGACCGGCGATTATGAGTCGAAGGATATCGTTCCGCTGATGATCGAAATGTGGGAATTTATCCGGGATTTCGAAGGCGACGTTCCCGGCGCCAGCGCAAAAGACTGCGGCAATTATCTGGACATGAATCTGCCGATGGCAAAGTACCTGGCGAAAAAGTATCTGAACGAGGTATTGTACCATATCAAAGAAGAGCGACTGGTTTATCCGGAATAAAAAATAAGAGCGCGAAACGGTTCTTTCCGATTCGCGCTCTTATTTTTTATTCCGTTTACAGCAGCGCCCGCAGCTCCTCATGGAGCTTTCCGTTGGTCGCTACGATGCCGCCCGGCTCCACCGGATTCACCTGCGATCCGTCATAACGGGTAATCTTACCGCCCGCCTCTGTCAGAATCAGCATTCCTGCTGCGAAATCCCAGGGCTGCAACCTGGCTTCAAAATATCCTCCGGTCCGGCCGGCCGCCGTATAAGCCAGATCCAAGGCTGCGGATCCGGTTCTGCGGATATCCTCACACTTTTCGAAAACCCTCTGGAAGCAGGCAAAATTCTGCGGTGCCAGCTCCTTCTGATAGGGAGCGGTTCCGATGGCAATGATGGTCTCTTCCAGCTTCTCCGTCTCTGCCACATGGATAGGACGGCCGTTCGCAAAACTGCCCTTTCCTTTCTCCGCGTAGAACATTTCTTCCCGGAACGGATCATAAATTACGCCCAGGATAATCTCGCCCCGGCTGTAAAGCCCTAAGGAAACCGTACTGTGCTGATAATCGTGCACCAGGTTGGTGGTGCCGTCGATGGGATCCAGGATCCAGAAGGTGTCCCCCTTCATGGCATGAAGGCCGTCCTCTTCTCCCAGAAATTCAATCTCCGGAGCCAGCTCTCCCAGCTTTTCCCGGAGGAAATTCTGGATACCGGTGTCTACCTGGGTTACATAGTCTGCCAGTCCCTTTACCTTCACATGTCCCGCCATATCGCGGTTTTCCACAAATTGTCTGGTCTCCCGGACCAGTCTCATGACTTCATTGATATCTACGCTCATTTTTTCATTTCCTCCTCTTTTTGATATTCCCGCAGGATCTGATGGAATTGGCTTCCGCATTTTTCCAGTTCTCCCAGAACCACGTCTATCTTCCTGTCGTCCAGAAACCAGTTATCCCGGCTGATTCCCCTGGTAACCGTAGGACAGACAAAAAATTCTGTTTCCGGAAAGCATACTTTATAATAGAGCAGCGCCCGCCGGGCATGGCAGGCCTGGGGACAGAGAATCGCTCTTTTTACAGAAAATTCCATTTCATCTGCCACATGCCGGGAATAAATCGCATTTTCATAGGTATAGGTTGCTTTCTTTTCCTCCAGGATAGCCGTCTCCGGGACGCCCTCCCGCACCAGAATATCATGCAGGAAGTCCCACTCGGTCTTGCCCTCATAGCCGGGAATCTGACACTGTCCTACCGGCTTACTGTAACGGCCGGAGGGAAGAACATAAGGCGCGTACCCTTCCCGGTACAGTCGCGCTGCCGTCACCGCCAGTGCGCCCTGATCTCCGCCCGGAATCAGGATCAGATTCGCCTGCTCCGGCTTATCCTCTACAAAGATGAAATCTGTAATATCCTCTACAAAACCCAACCTGGCTTCCCCCTTCCGGTTTTCATTATTTTAATACAATTCCCGAATCAATTCAATTCTTTTCTTGCTTTTCCTCTCCAGGTCTGATAGAGTATGATCAGTAACACGATTTTAGCAAATTCAAAGGAGAACAATCAAATGGCAGACAACCATACATGCAATACACCGGACTGCGGTGGAGACTGCGAGACCTGCAACGGTGATATTACCGTCACCCTGACCCTGGACAATGATGAAACCGTAGAATGCGTCATCCTTACCATCTTCCCGGTAGACGGCCGCGATTATATCGCCCTGCTTCCGCTGGACGAGAACGGTGAGAACGAGGACGGCGAGGTTTATCTCTACCGTTACGACAACAGCACCGGAAGCCCGGTTCTGGACAACATCGAGTCCGACGAGGAATACGACGCTGTAGCAGATATGTTCGATCAGATGCTGGATGCAGCCGAGTATGACGAGCTGGTAGAAGCTGACGGCGAGGATATCGACGTAGACGAGACTGTCTAAATTTTATAAAATTTCCGATTCGGTAAAAAATGATCCGGAAGGCCAGCCCTTCCGGATCATTTTTTATTTACACATCCAGCAGTTCCTCCACAAACCGGGACTGTTCCGCTTTCTTTCCATACAACTTCTGTACCGAAAAGATATACAGCAGTTCCTTCGCCCGGGTCATGGCCACGTAAAAAAGCCGCCGCTCTTCTTCCATATCCTCTTCAAACAGAACCCGCCTGTGGGGCGTGATCCCTTCGTTGGCGTCAATGATAAAGACAATCCGGTACTCCAGTCCCTTACTGCTGTGCATGGTGGACAAGACTACCCCATCTGTATTCTGTTCCCGTTCCCTGGCCTGCTTAAGAAGCTCCGCGCGAATCACCGCAATATGTGCCTCCCATTCTGCCAGTGTCTTGAAGCCGGAAGAAAGCTCCTTCAACTCGTCCAGGATTCCAAACAGATCCTCCGGTTTCCTTCCCTTATAATCCGCATATTCCTTCAGATATTCCTCATACCCGATAATATTTCGGATATAATGCAGCGCTCCCGTCGGGCTCAGATGGCTGCACAGCTTCAGATCCTTTTCCAGCTTTTCGATCCGCTCACAGACCCAGGGCTTGTCGTCATACCAGGCAAGCAGCGCCTCCCAGGAAATGTACTCGCTTTCCAGGCATTCCCGTCCCAGATACCGTTTGGGCCGGTTCATTACCTGCAGAAAATCACTGCGCTTTACCATACCCTGTTTCATATCCTGCGCCATATGCAGGTAGGCAAAAATATCTCTCACAATCCAGTGATCGTAGAGGTTGGGGAGCGCATCCCGCATCCGAAAAGGAATCCCCTCGGAAATCAGCTCCTCCACCAGCTTTCTGGGCTGGGTATTGGTCCGGAACAGGACGGCAATATCCCGATAGGACCCTCCCTTTTCCCGATACGTTTTTATCTTGTCAATAACGCACTCATATTCCGCTTCCTGATCCCGGAACCTGTGATGAAGAATGGGCGGTCCTTCCTGGTTGTTGGCGCAGATTTTCTTAGAAAACCGCTGCTTATTGTTTTCAATGACCCGGCAGGCTCCCTCCACGATGAGCCTGCTGCAGCGATAATTGACGTCCAGAAGCACCCGTTTTGCCGCCGGATAATCCTGTTCAAAATGCAGCATAATCTCCGGTCTGGCGCCCCGGAACCGATAGATGGACTGATCATCGTCCCCTACAATAAACAGGTTATCCTCCGGTGCCGCCAGAAGGCGCACAATGTCATACTGAAGCTGATTGATATCCTGAAACTCATCTACCAGAATATACCGGAACTTCCGCTGCCAGGCCCCCAGGATATCCTTCCGCTCCTTTAAAAGCTCGTAGCAGTAGACCAGCATATCGTCAAAATCGATTTTGTTGCTGCGCCGCAGCCGGTTATCATATTCGTTAAAAATAGCGATGAAGCTTTTGGTATTACAGGAAGTGGCCTTATACTCCTGCAGCTTCACCCGGTCATTTTTTACCTTGCTGATTTCCGAAGCAATGCTGCCGATAAGCTCTGCCTCGTCGTCCGGCTCCAGCTTCTGCTTATAAACCACCTCCCGGAGAAACTGATACTTCTCTTCCTCCCGGAGAATATGTTCGGCGCCATATCCGTAAGCCAGCTTCAGAATCTGGAAAAAAACCGCGTGAAAGGTACCAAAAGAAACCGCCGTATGCGCGCTGCCCGTCAGTCGCAGATACCGCTCCTTCATCTCTCTTGCCGCTGCTTTTGTAAAGGTGATAACCAGGATCTCCCCGGGTGGAATGTGATAATATTCCGTCAGATACTGAACCCGTCTCGTAAGCACCATCGTCTTACCTGAACCGGGTCCCGCCAAGACCAGCATGGGGCCGTCACGATGGGTGACGGCCTTCTGCTGTACTTCAGATAATGAATTCAAATCTTATGCCTCCAGCTTTTCGATGGCTGCGCGCACACGCTTCAGAGTCTCCTCCTTGCCGATAACCTCCATCAGCTCTGTGGCTCCGCAGGGAGTCATCTGCTTACCGGACACGGCGATACGGATGGGCCAGAGTACATAGCCGTTCTTGCAGCCCTTCTCCTCCACATATTTCAGAAGTCGTGTATACAATCCGTCGTTGCTGTAGTCTTCCTGCTCTTCCAGAATCGGAAGCAGCTCCTTTAAGACCTCCAGGGAAGACTCTACACTGGTCTTCATCTTTTTATGGGCATAGATAGCGCTGTCGTATTCCGGAACCTCCTGGAAGAAATCTACCATTTCTTCAATTTCCGGGAATACCTCGATACGGGTCTTTACCATCTCTGCAATCTTCTTCAAATCCAGCTCCTTGGTAATCACCTTACGAAGATGAGGCAGCGCCATCTCGTAGAACCGGTCAAAGTCCATGGCTTTAATGTACTCGCCATTCATCCATTTCAGCTTGGTATAGTCAAATACAGAGGGAGCCTTGCTGATATGGTGATAATCGAAGGCCTTGATCAGCTCGTCCAGCGTATAGATCTCCCGATCCTCCTCCGGGCTCCAGCCCAGCAGCGCCACAAAGTTGATAATAGCCTCCGGCAGGAAGCCCTGCTCCAGCAGATCCTCAAAGGAGGAATGGCCGCAGCGCTTGGACAGCTTTTTATGCTCTTCATCGGTAATCAGCGGACAATGCACATAGACCGGAACCTCCCAGCCAAAGGCGTCATAGAGGCGGTTGTACTTAGGGGATGAGGAAAGATACTCATTTCCCCGGACTACATGGGTAATTCCCATCAGATGATCATCTACTACATTGGCAAAATTGTAGGTGGGATATCCGTCGGACTTGATCAGGATCATGTCGTCCAGCTCCGCATTGTCTACGGTAATATCGCCGTAAATATCATCGTGGAAGGTAGTGGTTCCGGTGGTCGGGTTGTTCTGGCGGATAACAAAGGGAACTCCTGCGGCCAGCTTCGCCTCAACCTCTTCCTTGGACAGGTGCAGACAATGCTTGTCGTAAATTGCAATCTCTTTTCCTGCCACCTCTGTCTTCAGGGACTCCAGACGCTCCTTGTCACAGAAGCAGTAATATGCCTCGCCTTTCTCAATCAGCTTCTTGGCATATTCCATATAAATACCTGACGCCTGACGCTCGCTCTGGACATAGGGACCTACGCCGCCATCCTTATCCGGACCCTCGTCATGCTGTAGACCCGCTTCCTCCAGAGTGCGGTAAATGATCTCTACCGCGCCCTCTACGTAGCGCTCCTGGTCGGTATCCTCGATACGGAGAAGGAAATCTCCGTCCTCATGCTTTGCAATCAGATATGCGTACAGCGCCGTTCTTAAGTTTCCTACGTGCATTCTTCCGGTAGGGCTCGGAGCAAATCTTGTTCTTACTTTACTCATTCTTCTTCACTCCCGTTGTTCTTCTAAGTTCTTCTAAAATTCCCATGGAATTTCCTGCTTCAAAAACGAAGCCACTTTGGAAATTATATACCAAAGCGGCCCGCTTTACAAGGGGAAAAAGCTCTCCCCCGCTTTTATTTTTCTGCCTTTTCATCCCACACCGGAACGGAAATTCCTGCTACCTCAGAGGTAAAGGGCGTTCCGTCGTGCTTTTCAAAATGCTCCCATGCCCGCAGTACATATTTGAAGCCAATGTACTGAAGCGGCAGGTTGCAATATACCATCAGAATGTTCGCAAAATCGCTCAGATCCCAGAGTGCTCCCAGATCCATACCTGCGATATTGGTAATAACACCAAAGGAGATCACCACCAGACACAGGACGCGAATCACGTTGATAAAGACCCGGTTGGCGGAAATACGGTTGGCACACATCTCCGTAAAGGACATAAAGCCCATCAGACAGGTAAAGGCAAACAGACCAAAGCAAAGGCTTACCAGCAGAGTTACAAAGCTGTAGGCTCCGCCGCCTCCGGTCAGCGCGCCGCAGGAAGCCAGGAATTTATCAAGCTTTCCAAGCTCAAACCAGGCGTCCGCTTCTCCGGTCAGCCACATTCTTCCCATGATGACTACGAAACCGGTCAGCGTACAGATGACGATCGTATCCAGAAATACGCCCAGCGCCTGTACGCAGCCCTGATCGCAGGGATGCTCTGTATCGGCTGCCGCCGCCGGCATTGTGATGGTTCCCTGTCCGGCTTCATTGGACATCAGTCCACGCTTAATTCCCTGACTTAAAGCAATGCCAAAGGCGCCGCCGAAAACCGCTGCCGGTTTAAAGGCTTGCGTGAAGATAGCTCCGAAGAACCAGGGAATCCGGGTGAAATTGCAGAGCACCAGAACAATCACCGTCAGGACATAAACCACCGCCATAATCGGCACCAGCACATCCGTCACCCTGGAAACTTTTTTGATGCCGCCGAAGCTGATTACTGCCGTTACCACAATCAGTACCGCAAAGGATACCCAGTATAAGGCGGAATTGGTGGCAAAAGCAGTTCCTGTCACAACTCCCGCAATCGCTCCCACTGCGGAAATCGTATTAAAGCCCTGTGCCGGGAAGCAGAGGAACGCATAAATAATGTAGAGCATGCTCAGCGCCACGCCGGCCCATGCCGCGTCCTTTAAAAGACGGCGTCCGTAGAAGGGAAGACCTCCCACATAAGCATCTCCCCGTTTTTCCTTGAAAATCTGGGACATGGTAGACTCCACAAAAGCAGTCGCCATTCCGAAGAAGGCAGAAATCCACATCCAGAATAAGGCTCCCGGTCCTCCGATGGATATCGCGCCGGTTACGCCCAGGATATTGCCCGGTCCTACGCGCATAGCCGTAGACAGCAAAAACGCGCCCAGCGATGAAATTCCCATGGCCGTTGTTTTACTGTGAATCAGCACCTGAAGACCGTATTTAAATTTTCGCACCTGCACAAAACGGAGCCGGAAGGTAAAGAAAATACCGGTTCCTACCAGCAGAATGATGGCAAGGCTGAAATTCCCCAGAATCGGAATAGACGCATACCAGTCCAGATTGGTCGGAAAATCCCAGAACCAGTTGGATACTATCTGGATTTTCCCACAGATGGTATTGACTGCACTAAACAAAGCTTCCATAACAGAAACCCCCTCGCGTTTTTTCTCATTATAAGACAATGCGAAGGGGTTTGTACAGTATTACTTTTCTTTTTATGACTTATTCTGCCATCTGATTTCACCCTTTGTCAGGATGGGATAACGAATTAGCTGGGCTGTATCCAGATTTTCCTCGTGCATATCTACCGCTGTGATCTGATGATTGTCGTAGGTTGTGTAATAATAGATCCCTTTGGACGCGTTGCAGCAGGAGGTATAAATCGTAATCTCGTATTTTCCCTCTGCCACCTCACAGCAGCCGCGCTGCTGATCCACAGAGCCCAGAATATGGAAGAACTGGCTTACACTCTCCGACTCGTCCTCACCGGATATGGAATTCAGTCTGGTAAACGCGACCTTTACAAATCTGGACTGGCTGGAAAGGTCTCCGGGCAGTCCCATGGCGCCCATTCCCCTGCTGTACGCGTCGAGCTTCAGCACTCCTGCAAAGGTGCTATCCGGCTGCTTTCTCGACACGCCTGCATAATTGTTCAGGGCAAACATCTGGCTGGGGAACGGCGGATTGTTGGTAAGCACTCCCACCGGATTGTCATATATATGCAGCCCGTCCTTCATGGACTCTACAACGATACACGCCTCCCGATCCGCAATCATCCAGTGAAGCTGCGCCGCCGGGAGCTGTTCACTGAAGGGTGTCCCTGTAAGTCTCATTCCCGCCAGCTTTTCTCTGGCCTCCGCCACCGAAGCGCACTGCGTCAGAATCCAGGGAATAAATTCGAACTGCGCCACCTGGACAGCCTTTGTCTGTCCTTCCGGCAAAGCCTCCTCGTAGGCCGCATTTCCAACAAAATTAAGTCCTGCCATTCCCAGGCCTTTTTCATTGATCGCATCGTAATAAAGCGGATATCCTCCCACTACGAAGGCCATACCAATCAGGGCGTAATGGGCTTTAAGAGTTCCGGCATACCGGAAGTGAAACGCATAATTTCTTGGCGTTATGGTGATCTCTTCCCCATAGGAAAACTCATAATCCAGGGTTCTGCCCATATAAAAATCTTTTGTCTTATAAGTTGCCGCTGTACACATAATTCTGCACCTCTTTCTTAGAAAAATCCCGGAAATCCATTTTCATTTTTTATTGTAGACTTCTTCCCTGCTGTTAATTCATAGCTGAGCGCAAGAAGATTTTTTATGGAGTTGTCCAATTCCGGCCGTTCCAACCGGATGCTGATCCATTTCTCTTTGTTCATGTGATAGGCGGCAAAATAACCCTCCTGCCCACGAAGAGAGCTCCCAAGCATGGGATCGCACTTGATATTCAGAATATTGACCAGCCCCGTATCTTCCAGGCCCAGCTTCTGACCGGAAACCTTCATTACCACGCCATACCATTTGCGGTTGTCCCGATGGCGCAGTACGGCGTTCCAGTCATGCCAGGGGTATTCCGGCTCCGTACCGTACTGCTTCTGTACCCATGTAAATAACTCTTCCCGCGTCATTTCACCGACCTCGCTTTTCCATTCTTATATAATCTTATATAAAAAGGAAAGGCACAGCCTAAGCCATACCTTTCTTTCCTGTTATCCGTCTGAATCAATCCATAAAGGTACTTTCAACTGCGACTCAATGTGTGTGCATTAGGCTACCACAGCTATTTCTTTATGAATTGTGGATATAATACCTTATTTTAGGGGTAAATTACATTCCCATCTGCTTTGCAACCTCTGCTGCAAAGTCCTCGTTCTTCTTCTCAAGTCCCTCACCGGTCTCGAAACGAACGAACTTCTTGATGGTGATGTTTGCGCCATTCTCTTTTGCTACCTGAGCTACATATTTTGCTACGGACTGCTTTCCGTCCTCTGCCTTTACGTATACCTGATCAAGCAGGCAAATCTCTTTCAGCTCTTTGTTGATACGGCCCTGGATCATGCCCTGGATAACCTTCTCCGGCTTCTGGGACTCCTTCGGGTCGTTCTGGATCTGAGCCATCAGGATAGCCTTCTCTTTCTCGATGTACTCCGGCTCTACCTCAGCGTCGCTGGTGTACAGCGGCTTCAGAGCTGCAGCCTGCATAGCTACGTTCTTAGCCATCTCACGGATCGCGTCATTAATGACATCGGTCTCAACGTCTACCAGAACGCCGATCTTTCCGCCTGCATGGATATAGGAAGCAACGAAACCGTTCTCCTCCTCTACCTGTGCGAAACGACGGATGTTCATATTCTCGCCGATGATAGCGATCTGGGAAGCCAGCGCCTCTTTTACAGTCAGAGACGGATCCTTCTCCCACTTCTCTGCCAGGAAGCCATCGATATCAGTAGCGGTAGTCTTTACAGCCTGAGCTGCTACGTCTGCTACGTAGGACTGGAACTTCTCGTTCTTTGCAACAAAGTCAGTCTCAGCGTTTACCTCTACAACAACAGCCTTGTGATCATCGTTTACCAGGCAGGTATCTACAATACCCTCAGCTGCGATACGGCCAGCCTTCTTCTGTGCGCTTGCAAGGCCTTTCTCTCTCAGCCAGTCAACAGCTGCGTCCATATTTCCCTCTGTAGCTGTCAGGGCCTTCTTGCAGTCCATCATGCCGGCGCCGGTCATTTCTCTTAACTCTTTTACCATTCCTGCTGTGATTGCCATTCTTAATCCCTCCAAATTCGTTTGTGTAAATCCGAGTGCGGCGAACCGCCGCACCCGGATAAAGCTTTTACTTTGACTTAGGCCTCTACGGTCTCCTCTGTCTCAGCATACTCTGCAACTTCCTCAGCTGCTCCCTGATTTGCCTCAACAACAGCGTCAGCCATCTTGGAAACGATCAGCTTTACGGCTCTGATAGCGTCATCATTGCCCGGGATTACATAGTCCAGTTCTTCCGGATCACAGTTGGTATCAGCGATTCCGATAAGCGGAATACCCAGTGTATGTGCTTCCTGTACGCAGATTCTCTCCTTCTTCGGGTCTACTACGAAGATCGCATCCGGAGTTCCCTTCATATCCTTGATACCGCCAAGGTTCTTCTCAAGCTTCTCCCACTCTTTTTTCAGTGCGATAACTTCCTTCTTCGGCAGTACATCAAAAGTTCCGTCCTCAGACATCTTCTCGATAGCCTTCAGACGAGCGATTCTGCTCTGGATGGTCTTGAAGTTGGTCAGCATACCGCCAAGCCAACGCTCGTTTACGTAGAACATACCGCAACGCTCTGCCTCAGCCTTGATAGCGTCCTGAGCCTGCTTCTTGGTACCTACGAACAGGATGTTGCCGCCCTGTGCAGCGATATCAAATACTGCCTTGTAGGCCTCATCTACCTTTCCTACAGACTTCTGCAGGTCGATGATGTAGATACCGTTACGCTCTGTGTAGATGTACGGAGCCATCTTGGGGTTCCAGCGTCTTGTCTGATGTCCGAAATGAACACCTGCTTCCAGTAACTGCTTCATTGAAATTACACTCATGTTTCTTTCCTCCATTTGGTTGTTCTTCCGCAGGTTTCTTCACCGTGAACTACCGGAATCTGACCGACCCCAGGCACCTTTCCCGGTTCCGCCCGCGTGTTTTTTCGCTAACCTCGAAATTATAGCATAAGAAAAGGGCTTTGACAAGCCCTTTTCCTTGACAATTTGCAATTTCTTCCGGTCTTAACCTGCCAGCCAGTTATACAACTCCTCGTACTTCTTTGCTGAATTATTCCAGGAGAAGTCCACCGCCATGGCGCGATCGATAATCTTGTTCCACTCGCGCTTCTTATCATAGTAGATATGCTCCGCATAGCGAACTGTGCTCATCATCTCGTGAGCATTGTAGTTGGTAAAGCTGAATCCGGTTCCCCGGCTCTCATACTCATTGTAAGGCTCTACCGTATCCTTCAGGCCTCCGGTCTCCCGGACAATGGGAACGGTGCCGTAACGAAGGCTCATCAGCTGGCTTAAGCCACAGGGTTCAAACTGGGACGGCATCAGGAACGCGTCGCAGGATCCGTATACCTTGTGGGACATAGCCTCGGAATAGAAGATATTTGCGGATACCTTACCCTGATACTTCCATGCAAAGTGACGGAACATATTCTCATAGCGTTCCTCGCCGGTTCCCAGGACTACAAACTGCACCTCGTCCTGACAGAGCTCATCCATCACATAGGCAATCAGATCGAAGCCCTTCTGATCCGTCAGACGGGATACGATACCGATCATCATCTTCTTCGGATCTACCTCAAGTCCCAGCTCCTGCTGCAGCGCAGTCTTGTTCTTTACCTTCTCCTTTCGGAAATTCACCGCGTTGTAGTTGTGAGGCAGATACTTATCGGTCTCCGGATTGTATTCGTTGTAATCAATGCCATTTACGATACCGCGCAGAGAATTGGCACGAGCCCGCATGAGGCCGTCCAGGTGCTCTCCGTAATAGGGCATCTTGATTTCTTCCGCATAGGTATCGCTTACTGTAGTAACAGCGTCCGCATATACGATACCGCCCTTTAAGTAATTGGCGTCACCGTATGCCTCCAGCTTATCCGGTGTGAAATAGGAAGCGTTCAGGCCTGTAATATCCTTCACGGTCTTCATATTCCAGATACCCTGGAACTTCAGATTATGAATGGTCATTACTGTCTTAATTCCCTGGAAGAAGGGATTGTCCTGGAATGAATCATTCAGGAACACCGGCAGCAGTCCGGTCTGCCAGTCATGGCAATGGATAATGTCCGGACGGAAATCCAGGGACGGCAGTGCGGAAATCGCTGCCTTGGAGAAGAACGCGAACTTCTCAATATCCTCGTAAATATTGCCGTAGGGTTTCGGTCCGGCAAAATAATATTCATTATCAATAAAGTAGAACTTTACGCCCTCGTATTCCAGCTCCAAGATTCCCACATACTGGCTGCGCCATGCCAGATTCATATAGAAATGGGTCACATACTTCATCTGATCCTTCCATTCCTGACGGATGCACATGTACTTGGGAATCATTACCCGGATATCATACTGTTCTTTATCGAAATATTTCGGCAATGATCCTACTACGTCTGCCAGTCCTCCCGTCTTGATAAAAGGAACCGCTTCTGAAGCGACAAACAAGATCTTTTTCACTGCATTTCCTCCCAGCTCGCTTTTGCATTTTATTTATATTTATTATAGCGCATTTGGAATATATTTGAAAGTAAAATTTGTGCAATTTTTACATTACGAGGCTTTTCTCTTGTTTTCCAGACGAATCCGATCCGAAATCAGGGCGATAAACTCGGAATTGGTGGGTTTTCCCTTGCCATTGCTGACTGTGTAACCGAAAAGTTCGTCAATGGTATCCATTTTTCCTCTGCTCCAGGCTACCTCAATGGCGTGACGGATAGCCCGTTCCACGCGGCTGGGCGTAGTCTGATAATGCTTGGCAATGGTCGGGTATAAAATCTTGGTTACGGAGCTCAGCATTTCCATATCCTTCACGGTCATAAGAATCGCGTCCCGCAGATACTGATATCCTTTGATATGTGCCGGAACGCCAATTTCATGAATCATGTGGGTGACTTCCTTCTCCAGATCCGGCTCCTCATACTTCATTCCGGCGTCCCGCGGCTCCGACAGACAGACCGGTCTTTTTAACTGCGTTCCCTCTTTTTGAAAGTTCCGGAGACGCCCCAGCAGCATCTCATTGTTAAACGGCTTCATGATATAGTAGCTGGCGCCAAGTGCAAAGGCATCCTCTGTCACCCGCTCCTGGCCAATGGCTGACAGCACCATGATTGCCGGCATTTTCTTCAGTGTTTGATCCTCCCTCAGCTTTTCCATAACGCCCAGGCCGTCTATCTTCGGCATAATCAGATCCAGAAGCACTACGTCAGGCATGTTCCTGCGAATCATCTCCACTGCCTCTTCTCCGTCTGTCGCTGTTCCCACCAGCTCCATGCCTTCTTCTGTCTGAATCAGCGTATGCAGCATTTCCACCATTCTTTCGTTGTCATCTGCAATCGCGATTTTAAGTTTTTCCACAATAATCCCCCCGTTTCTTTATTTCCCGTGTTTTTGTGATACCCATATTATAGGCATTTTTTCCTTTTTTTCGCAATTACAATCGTCCTTCATTTTGGGACAGACACGGACAGTTTTCGACAGACTTGTCCTCTAACTGACACGGGCAAGCATCTCCTCTATAAAGATACCGTAACCTTTTGTCGGATCATTCACAAATACATGGGTTACGGCGCCAATCAGTTTCCCGTTCTGGAGAATAGGCGAGCCGCTCATTCCCTGGACAATCCCTCCGGTCAGCTCCAGCAGCTCCGGATCCGTCACCCTAAATACCAGTCCCTTATTCACATCTGCTTCCTGGCAGCGTATCTCCTCCACCACAATCCGGTAATCCTTCACCGTACCGCTGACGCCGCTTCGCACCAGTGCCTCTCCCTCCTGAATTTCCTGCTTATAGCCTACCGGAAGCTGTTTGGAAAACAGCTTTTCTGAAAGTCTCTCCGTTCCCTCCCCAAAGATTCCGACCTCGGTATTTTCCCGGATCTGTCCGCATATAAGGCTGTCCCGATAGCGAATCAATCCGGCCACCTCTCCCGGACTGCCCGGCTCTCCCCGGTGAATTTCCGCCACAGTAGTATCATAGAGTTTTCCGGCGCTGAGCTTCAGAAGCTCTCCTGTATCCGAATCGTTAATGCCGTGTCCAAGCGCTCCAAAATGCCCGTCTTCCGTAAGAAAAGTCAGGGTGCCGATTCCCTGGGTATTGTCCCGCACCCAGATTCCAAGGCGGTAGCCATTCTCTGTATCCACAGCCTGCAGCCGGATAGAAAAGCTCTGTCCTCCCCTTTCGATTCCCAGCACCAGTTTTTGGTTTCCATTTTCTTCCACTTTTTCAATCAGCTTTTCTTTTTCCTGTATTTCTGTTCCATTCACAGAGCGGATATAATCTCCGGCCTGTACCAGACGGAAAGCCGGCTCATAATTCAACCCATCCCGCCCTGTGATTTTTCCGGTTCCGATCACCATTACGCCATCTGTCTCCATGTAGATCCCCACCGGGATACCGCCGGGCGTCAGAAAGGCTTCTTTTTTCACCTGTACCGTTGTTTCTTTAAGAGGAATCAGGCCCAGATACCGATAGGAAATCTGATAATTTTTCTCACTTTGGCTGTTGTAGGAAGCCTCCCGGGACGTCGCTTCGATGTCTGCCGTCACCGGGAATCCGGGCGCTGCCGGAGCCATACCTCCCTCAGTCTGGATATACGTATCCGGGATCTGTCCCCGCTCCCGGAAATAATCATAGACGCCCAGCCCCAGAAGACTGACGCACAAAAGAACCCATAAAATTTTCCGATATGTTTTTCTGTTTATCATCCCGTTCTCCCTGCTGCGCTGCCGCGCCCTTTTTCACGTCGAAGCGCATCAGAAAAGGAAGAAACGATGCGCTCTCGTTTCTCCCTTTAGTATACAAACTCTGATTTTAAATAGTCTGGGACTTTTTGTTATCTGCCAGTTCCTTCATTTCGGACGCATTTTTTAAAACGGCCTCTGTGATCTTAGCGCCTCCCAAAATCCGCGCCAGCTCTTCCACACTTTCCTTTTTATCCAGTCTCCGGACTTCGGTACGGGTTCCCTCCTCAGTCACCTGCTTTTCTATGCGGAAATGACTGTCTGCCATAGCTGCTATCTGAGCCAGATGGGTAATACAGATAACCTGTCTGGTGCGCCCGATCAGCATCATTTTCTCCGATACCTTCTGGGCCGTCCGGCCGCTGATTCCCACGTCAATCTCATCGAAAATCACCGTTCCAATCTCGTCCTTGTCCGCCAGCACCGTTTTAATGGCCAGCATGATACGGGACAGCTCGCCGCCGGAGGCAATCTTCATAAGGGGACGCAAGGGTTCGCCGGGATTGGTGGAAATCACAAACTCCGCGTCGTCAAAGCCTTCCGCCGTATATCCCGGCAGCCGGTCAAATTTCATCTCAAATTCTACATTCAGGAAATTCAGGTCTACCAGGTGCTCCCGGATTTTTTCGCAAAGCTGTTCTGCGTATGTCTTTCGTATCCCGCTGACCCGGGTGCAGAGTTCTGTAAGCTGCCGCTCCTGTTCCTCTATCTGCTTTTCCAGACGTTCCAGATAAGCGTCATAATCCTGCAGGGCCGCAAGCCGCTCCTGCTGCTTCCGATCGTACTCCAGGACTGCCTCCAGACTCCTGCCATACTTGGATTTCAGGTGATTCAGGGTATTCAGCCGTTCCTCTGTCTCATGAAGCTCTTCCTCAGAAAACTCCAAGGAGGACACATAATCCGCAAGCTCCCGGTTAAAATCATTCAACAGGCTGTCGATATCAGAAAGCTGTCCGGTCAGATCCACCAGGCCCTCGTCCACTCCGGCTACGCTCTGAAGCTCCCGGAGCGCTCTTCCCACTGCGGTGCCTGCGCTCTCCGCTTCCTCATAGCCCGTCAGTCCGTAGGCGGTTCCCGCCGCTTCCATCAGACGTCGCGCATGGGTCATCTTCCGGTATTTCTGCTCCAGTTCCTCGTCCTCACCCAGAACCAGTCCGGCTTCTTCTATCTCTTTTGTCTCAAATTCCAGAAGTGACAGCTCCCGCAGCCGGCTTTCTTCGTCCAGCCGGGCGTTCTTCTGTTCTTCTTCCAGTTTTTTCCATTTCATGTAGGCAGCCGAAAGCTCTGTCTTTACCGGCTGCAATTCTGCCCGTGCGTAGGTATCCAGAATCTCCAGATGTTTTTTCTTCTGTAACAACGACTGATGTTCGTGCTGCCCGTGTACATCAATCAGCAGATCCGCCGTCTCCCTCAGCTGACTTAAGGTGACCGTCTCTCCGTTGATTTTATTGATACTTTTCCCGTTCATGATTTTCCGGGAAAGGATCACCTGATTTTCCTCCGGAATCACGTCCAGCTTTTGCAGGCTGGCCTTCAGCTTTTCACCGGTTACGGAAAAGACCAGCTCTGCCAGGCCGTATTCGGCACCCGGACGCACCAGCTCCTTCGAAGCCTTGCCGCCCAGAGCCAGACTGACGGAACCAATGACAATAGACTTACCCGCGCCGGTTTCTCCGGTCAGGATATTTAAGCCTTCTGTAAAATCAATCTCCGCTTCACGAATCAACGCCAGATTTTTCACATGCAGATGTTCTAACATACTCTTCCTTTCGCTGTTATCCCCTGATTGCCTTCTTCAGTTTTTCCATCACGATCATGGTGTCGTCTACGCTGCGGACCGCGCAGAAAATCGTATCATCTCCCGCGATACAGCCGACGATTTCCTGCCAGTGCAGGGCGTCCAGCGCCGCTGCCGCCGCCATAGCCATACCGGCTACGGTCTTGACCACCAGAATATTCTGGGCCATTTCCATGGACATAAAGCTGTCCCGGAGAATGCCGACGTATTTATCCCCCATGTGATCGCTGCTTCCCGGAACCACCACATAGCGCTGCCGTCCGCCCACTGCCATCTTGGTCAGTTTCAACTCCCGGATATCCCGGGATACGGTAGCCTGGGTCACGCGGAATCCTGCCTCATTGAGACGGGCTGCCAGCTCCTCCTGTGTCTCGATGGCATACTCGTTGATCAGTTCGATAATCTTTGCATGCCGTTCTATCTTCATTTGGTTTCCTCCCACTGCAGTTTCTGCTTTTTGCTTCTCAATTCCCACGCATTTTATCCCGCAGGGCCTCCAGAAAGCTCACCTTGCTGATCTTCAGGATATTTACGGTCTTTTCCGACTTCTGTATCTCCACGTAATCTCCGGTCGCCACCGGAACCTGTACCTCCCCGTCAAAGGTCACAAAGGCTTCCTCTCTCTGGTTTCTTCTGCCGGAACCGGTCTGTATGGTAACCCGGTCGCTGCCGGACAGCACAATGCTTCTGGCTGTCAGCGTATGGGGACAGATGGGCGTCACCACAATCATGCTGGCCATAGGCGATACGATGGGGCCTCCCGCAGATAAGCTGTAACCGGTCGATCCGGTAGGGGTGGACACAATCATACCATCTGCAGAATAACGGTTCAGCGGCTCCCCGTTGACCGCTATCTCATAATCAATGATACGGAGCGCCCCGGCGCGATTCACTACGATATCATTGAGCGCCAGGTTCTGTACCGGCTCTCTGCCCTCCCGGTATACCGTTCCCTCCAGCAGCATCCGCGGCTCTATGGTATAATTATCCAGAATCAGGCTGTCCAGGGCTTCCTCCACGCCGGACTTCTCAATCTCAGCCAGGAATCCCAGGGTTCCCAGGTTTACCCCCAATAGCGGGAGCTTCCGATCTACCGTGTCCCGGGCCGCCTGAATCAGCGTGCCGTCGCCTCCCAGCACCAGGATACATTCCGTATCGGAGGGGATCAGCGACGCGTCCGTATAACGGTAATTGCCCTGGGCTCCGCTGCCCTGCTCCTTCTGGAATTCACGCACCGTACACTGACAGCCTCTGGCCTTCAGGTACGCGTGAATCTGCCGGGTGGTCTTTAGATCTTTATCTTTTTCTGTATTGGTAATCACATAAAATCGATTCATCTGTATCTCTTCCCGGTTTTTATTTTACGTCCAGTGTCCCATGGGCTTCCTCTACCACCTTCTCCGGCTGTACGCCCTCAGGGAGATGAGCCTTCATTTCTTCCCATGAAGGCAGCTCCTCCAGGGCTTCCCTCCCGGTCTTCTGAAGCCATACCAGATACTCGATATTACCCTCGGGCCCCTTGATGGGAGAAAATTCCAGTGCCAGAATTTCATATCCGATGGACCATGCATAGGTCAGAACCATCTCGATGACCTCCAGATGGGTACTCTTTTCCCGCACTACGCCCTTTTTTCCTACCTTTTCCCGGCCCGCCTCAAACTGGGGCTTAATCAGGGCCACCACCTGACCGTCATCGCTTAAAAGCTCCCGCACCGGCAGCAGCACCTTGGTCAGGGAGATAAATGCCACGTCGATGGATGCGAACTGCGGCCGTTCCTGAATCTGATCCGGCTTCAGGTAACGGATATTGGTTTTCTCCATGCAGACTACCCGGGAATCGCTCCGAAGCTTCCAGTCCAGCTGGTTGGTTCCCACGTCCACCGCATATACCTTCACTGCGCCGTTCTGCAGCATACAATCCGTAAAGCCGCCGGTGGAGGAACCCACATCCATGCAGACCTTTCCTTCCAGACCCAGATCGAAATGGGCCACTGCCTTCTCCAGCTTCAGACCGCCGCGGCTCACATATCGCAGCTTCTGTCCATGTATTTCGATGGGGGCTGCCTCGTCAAACATGGAACCGGCCTTATCCTCCCGCTGTCCCTTTACAAAGACCTTGCCCTCCATAATGATTGCTTTCGCCTGTTCCCTGGATTTTGCCAGTCCTCTGTTAACCAGAAGCACATCCAGACGTACCTTCATACTCTTCTCTCCTAAACCTTTCCCTTTATATCTCGCTGACGTAGGCCGTGATGATCCGCTTGACAATGGTTTCCGCGTCCAGACCTACCTCTTTCTGCAGCAGGGCCACATTGCCATGCTCCACATACTCGTCCGGCAGGGCGATATTCAGAACCTTCAAATCAAAGCCACGGTCATTTACGTATTCCAGCACATGGTCGCCAAAGCCACCATTTCTTACATTTTCTTCCAGTGTCACCAGAAGCTTATGCTGCTTCGCCACTTCCTCCAGCATCTGCTCGTCCAGAGGCTTTACAAAACGGGCGTTGATGAGCGTACAGTTGTACCCCGTATCCTTCAGGGTATCCCGCACCTGCTCCGCCGTCTTTACCATGCTGCCCACAGCCATCAGCGCAATATCCGCTTCCTCGTAGATCCATTCGCCTTTTCCGTAGGAAATGGGCGCACGGAACTCCTGGAGACCGTCGTAAGCCTCTCCTCTGGGATACCGGAGGGCAATGGGGCCGTTATAATTCACGGCGAATTTCAGCATATCCGAAAGCTCCCATTTATTCTTCGGAGCCATTACCGTCATATTCGGAATGCTGGACAGATAAGACAGGTCAAAGATTCCCTGATGGGTCTCTCCGTCGCTTCCCACCAGCCCTGCCCGGTCGATGGCAAAGACCACGTGCAGGTTCTGGATACAGACGTCATGGAGCACCTGATCGTAGGCACGCTGCAGGAATGAGGAGTAGACCGCCACCACAGGCTTTAAACCGCCCGCCGCCAGTCCTGCCGCAAAGGTCACCGCATGCTGCTCCGCGATTCCCACATCAAAGAACCGATCCGGGAACATATTCCGAAAGCGCTTGAGACCGGTTCCGTCGGGCATGGCTGCGGTAATCGCCACCACCTTTTCATCCCGATCTCCCAGCTTTCGCATGACTGTTGAAAAAATATCCGTATAGTTGGCCTTGGCCCGTCTGCTCTTTGGCAGACCAGTTTCGATGACAAAGGGATCCGCTCCGTGGAACCGGGAGGGATGACGCTCTGCAGGCTCATAACCCTTTCCCTTTTTCGTACAGACATGAATCAGCACCGCGTGCCGGATCCGCTTTGCTTCCTTAAAGGTCCGGATCAGCTGATCCATATTGTGACCGTCCACAGGTCCCAGATAGGTGATTCCCATATCCTCAAAGAACATTCCCGGGATCACCAGCTGCTTCAGTCCGCTCTTGGTCTTCTTCAGCTGTCGTACAATGCCGTCGCCGTATACCGGAATCTTCTCCAGCGTATTCTGCAGTCCCTCTTTAAAATTATGATAGCCCTCCGCGGAACGCATACCATTCAGGTACTGGCTTAAGCCGCCTACATTTTCCGCTATGGACATCTGATTGTCATTTAATACAATGATAAAATTGCTCTTTAACTGGGAAGCGTTATTCAAAGCCTCGAAGGCCATACCTCCGGTCATGGAGCCGTCTCCGATGACGGAGATGACGCTCTGGCTTCCGCCGGTCAGCTCCCGCGCCTTTACCAGACCGATCCCGGCGGAGATAGACGTCGAGCTGTGTCCTGTATCAAAACAGTCGCAATCGCTTTCCTTGCGCTTGGGGAAGCCGCTCATGCCGCCGTATTTGCGCAGTTCATCAAAGCCGGCCCTGCGTCCGGTCAGAAGCTTGTGGGTATAGGACTGATGTCCCACGTCCCAGACTACCTGATCCTCCGGAAAATCAAAGGCCAGATGCATGGCCATGGTCAGCTCCACCACGCCCAGGTTGGAGGCCAGATGTCCGCCTGTCACACTGATCTTCTCAATCAGAAAGTTACGGATCTCCTGTGCCAATGGTTCCCAGTCTTCCCTGTTCAGTTTTTTGATGTCATTTACCTGATTGATCTGCTCCAGCAGCATGTACTCACCTCAATCTTATTTTTCTCTCGTAATCAGCATTCGAATCAATTCTTCCAGAAACTCGTTTCTGTAACTCAGGGAAGCCAGGGTAGAAAGGGCGTGTCCGGAAATCTCCTCCACATCCTGCTTCGCCTTGTCCAGCCCCTCCAGCGTCACATAGGTTGTCTTATGATTCTTATCGTCACTGTGGATCGGTTTTCCCAGTACCTCCAGCGTACTGGTCACGTCCAGGATATCGTCCTGAATCTGGAATGCCAGTCCCACATCATTGGCCACGCGCTCGATAGCTGCTACCTCTTCCTCTGTAGCGCCGGCCAGTACCGCGCCTGTCATCATGGCTGCCTCGATCAGCGCGCTGGTCTTCAATCGATAGATGAAATCCAATTTTTCTCTGGACAGCGGCATTCCCTCAGACTCCACATCCACCACCTGTCCGCCGATCATGCCGTAGATTCCTGCCTTCTTCGCCAGAATCTGCAGCGCCTTTGCGGTCCGGGCACTGGTCTCCAGGTCGAAGGCTCCTGCAGCTGTCTCAAACGCCAGGTTCAGAAGCGCGTCGCCGGCCAGGATTCCCATGGCCTCGCCGTATACCGCGTGGGTCGTCTTCTTCCCTCTGCGGTACTCGTCATTATCCATGGCCGGAAGATCGTCATGCACCAGGGAATAGGTATGAATCATTTCCATAGCTGCCATAAAGGGCTCTACCACCTTGCCCTCCCCGCCGAACATTCGATAGGTTTCCCGCATCAGAAGGGGACGGAGACGCTTTCCGCCTGCCGTAACACTGTAATTCACTGCCTCCAGAACTGTCTTCTGGAATCCGGTTTCCTCCGGGAGATAAGTCAAAAGCAGCTTTTCAATCTCCTCTGTCTTATTCTGAAGTTCTTCCTTAAAATTCATCCAGTTTACCCTCCTCATTCATTACCAGCATTTTTTTCTCTACCTTATCCAGCTTATCGCTGCAGTATTTCAGAAGCTTGACGCCCTCCGCGTAAATGGCGAAGGATTCCTCCAGCGGTACTTCCCGGTCTGCCAGCTTCGCAAGCATTCCGTCCAGCTCCGCAAAGGCCTCTTCCAATGTCGCCTCTTTCTTTTTTGCCATACCGTTCTTACCCTCTCTCTATCCGTCGGCAGCCTTCCACCACTGCCGTATAGATACCGTCCGTCACATGGATCTGTAACCTTTCCCCTACAGGGACGTCATCGATACCGGTTACCGCTTTTCCATTCGGACCTTCCGTGTAGGAATATCCCTGCTGCAGCTTCCGAAGCGGGGAAAGTCCGTGAAGCTTCTCAATATACAGGTTCAGGCTGTGCTTCCGGTCGGACAGCTTATTCTCCATGGCCTGCGCCAGGCTGTTCTCCAGCTCCAAAAGCCGCATCCGTTTTTCCAGAAGCTGCGTTTCCGGGCTGACGCTCTGTACCCGGTTTTTCAGCACCGCCAGTCTTCTGTAATATTCTTCCATTCTGTGTTCAAAGACGGTCTTAAGCTGCTTCCGGTAACCTTCCATACGTTCCAGGAGCTCCCGGATATCAGCCACTGCCAGCTCTGCCGCAGCCGAAGGCGTAGGAGCCCTCAGATCCGCCACATAATCCGCAATGGTCGTGTCCGTCTCATGGCCCACTGCCGAGATAACGGGCGTACTGCAATCAAAGATAGCCCGGGCCACCTTCTCCTCGTTGAAGGCCCACAGATCCTCAATCGAGCCTCCGCCCCGGCCCACAATCAGCACGTCCAGCCCCAGCGCGTCCAGAGCCTCGATTCCCCGGACAATGCTGTCTGCCGCGCCTTCTCCCTGTACCTGCGCCGGATAAAGAATCAGCTGCACGTAGGGATTGCGCCGGAGAGCAATATTGCGGATATCCTGCACCGCCGCCCCGGTGGGTGCCGTCACCACGCCCACCCGCTTTGCATAGAAGGGAATGGGCTGCTTATACTGGGGAGCGAACATTCCCATCTCCTCCAGCTCTTCCTTCAGCTTCTCATAGGCTTCGTAGAGCCGGCCCGCGCCGTCCCGGATAATCTCCTTCGCATAGAGCTGATAGCTGCCGCTGCGCTCATAGACGCCGACCCGTCCCAGCACGATCACACTCTGACCGTCCTGCATGGGAAAGGCCAGTCCCTTCCGGTCTCCCGCAAACATCACGCAGGCCATCGCTCCGCCCTCGTCCTTCAGAGAAAAGTAGATGTGCCCGGAACTGTGATATTTACAGTTGGACACCTCTCCCTTTATATAAATACGGTTCAGCATAAAATCCTGCGTAAACATATTTTTAATATAGGTGTTTACCTGTGCTACCGTATAGACATGCTTCATTCCGTTTTTCCTGTTTTTCCAATCTTTCCCAGTACGCCGTTGATAAAGGCCGGAGACTCATCGCCGCCAAACTTCTTAGACAGCTCTACCGCCTCGTTGACAGCCACACCCACCGGGACGTCCTCGTCATACTGCATTTCATAAACCGCCAGACGCAGAATTGTCAGATCCGCCTTTCCCATACGGGATACCTTCCAACCGTCAGACGCCTCATTCAGAAGCTCATCGATCTGTGGCAGCTTCTCCACAATCTTCGCGTACTTCTCCTTTATATACTCCTGATCCTTCGGCTCGGCCTCGCCCAGCTCCTCCAGGAATAACCGCTGCTGCTCCGGCATTTCCTCTGTACTGTTGAACTCTATCCGGAATAACAGTTCAAAAATATGCTCTCTTAACTCTCGTCTCTTCATCTCACTCCGCCTTTTTCCATCTTTTATCGTTTGAAAAGGGAGCCGCTGACTTAAGCCGCCCCCTCTGACTGTGCTACTTATTTATCCTCTTTTCCCATATTCACATTGACAATGCGGATATTTACCATAGAGACTTCCAGTCCCGTCATATTCTCAATGGCGCTTTTCACACGATCCTGTACCTTCTCGGATACCTTCATGATGCTGTAGCCATACTCAATATTCAGAGCCAGATCCACGTCCACGTTCTGATCGGTTACCAGAACCTTTACGCCCTTGGACAGATTCTTAACGCCAAGCTTTCCGATCAGCTCGTTTGTAATATTGCCTGCCATAGACGCTACGCCTTCTACCTCTGTTGCCGCCAGACCTGCGATGGTCGCTACAACCTCGTCCGCGATCTGCACTTCGCCCAGCTGACCGTCCCCATGAATCATATGAACGCCTCTTTTTTCTTCCTTAGACATATCTGAAACCTCCTATTCCCTGTGTAAATCAGGTTGCCCTGCTTACACGAAGTAATTTCTACTATCTTACACACCTCGGCAGCGGGTATGGTACCCCTGCCATGCTTTTCTTATTTTATCACATATGACACGCTGTTGACAAGGGTTTCCCGTTATCACAAATGGTACTTACCGTCCGAACTCTGACAGGATCAGTCCCGGGTTTCGATCCAGGGTCATACCCACGCTCCAGGAGTTTGCCCAGATCAGCAGCGGTCTGCCCTTCAGATCCTTGATCTTCTTCATATCGGAGGTTCCCACCAGCTTGCTCATATCGATATCCTCATTCTCAATCCAACGGATATGCTCATAGGGCAGCGGCTCCAGACGGATATCCACATTATACTCATTTTCCAGACGGTACTTCAGGACGTCGAACTGCAGGACACCGACTACGCCCACGATAATCTCCTCCATACCTGTATTGAACTCCTGGAAAATCTGGATTGCGCCCTCCTGGGCAATCTGCTCGATTCCCTTGACAAACTGCTTCCGCTTCATGGTGTCAATCTGGCGTACCCTTGCGAAATGCTCCGGCGCAAAGGTCGGAATTCCTTCATATTTGATCATATGTCCCGGCATACACAAGGTATCTCCGATGGAGAAAATGCCCGGATCGAATACGCCGATGATATCGCCCGCATAAGCCTCGTCCACAATTTTTCGGTCCTGCGCCATAATCTGCTGGGGCTGGGACAGACGCTGCTTTCTGCCGCCCTGCACATGATACACTTCCATACCCGCCGTAAACTTGCCGGAGCAGATACGGATAAAGGCGATACGGTCACGATGGGCCTTGTTCATATTCGCCTGAATCTTGAATACAAAAGCAGAAAATTCCTCTTCCATGGGATCAATCAGCCCCACGTCTGCCTTACGGGGCAGCGGAGAGGTGGTCATCTGCAGGAAATGCTTCAGAAAGGTCTCCACGCCGAAGTTGGTCAGGGCCGATCCGAAGAATACCGGGGACAGCTTTCCCTGGCTTACCAGCTCCTGGTCAAACTCCGCGCTGGCGCCGTCCAGCAGCTCGATATCATCCATCAGTTTTTCCTTCTGACCCGGATCGAGAATGCTGTCGATCTGCGGATCGTCAATGGGCAGATCCAGCTCCTCCCCTTCCTTGGTTCCCTTCTCTGTATCGGAGAATAGCAGCACCTTCTCCGTGTTCCGGTCGTAGACGCCCTTGAAGGCCTTACCGGAGCCGATGGGCCAGTTCACCGGACAGGTGGCGATACCCAGCTCATTTTCGATATCGTCCAGGAGCTCAAAAATGTCCATAGCCTCCCGGTCCATTTTGTTGATAAAGGTAAAAATCGGAATATGACGCATGGCGCAGACCTTGAAAAGCTTCCGGGTCTGAGCCTCCACGCCCTTACTTCCATCGATCACCATAACCGCGGAATCCGCAGCCATCAGGGTACGGTAGGTGTCCTCCGAGAAATCCTGATGTCCCGGCGTATCCAGGATATTGATACAATAGCCGTCGTAATTAAACTGTAATACCGACGAAGTAACAGAGATACCTCTCTCCTTCTCGATCTCCATCCAATCGGAAACCGCATGGCGGGCCGTCGCCTTTCCCTTTACGGAACCGGCCAGGTTGATGGCTCCTCCGTAGAGCAGGAACTTCTCCGTCAGCGTGGTTTTACCGGCGTCCGGGTGGGAAATGATTGCGAAGGTTCTTCTTCTTTTGATTTCATCTACATAATTTGCCATAAATTCATTCTTCCTCATCTCTTCAGTGCTTGCGATTCAAAAGCCCATCCGGACAGCTTTCCGAAAATGGGCATAACTAATATCAGTATACACATTTTACGAAGTTTTGCAAGGGTTAGCTTCCCTCTCTTCCATTTTTGTAACTTATGTGTTATAATCTTAACAATTAGAACATTTTTTAACACAGGATGGTGACACCTATGGAAAATGAATTACAGAAAACCTTTCTCGATACGACCGATATTCCGGATATACAGACCTATTTCGTTAACCAGGCTTTTGAGTTTCAGGAGCTGATGATGATGTACAGCTGCGCCATCCGTGAAATGCGGACCAAGCTAGAGGTGCTGAACGACGAGCTGAGCATTCATCACCAGCGCAATCCCATTGAATTTATTACGTCCCGGGTAAAAAAGCCCCTGAGCATTGTGGAGAAGCTGCACCGCTACGGCGTCCCGGTCAGCGTGGAATCTGTGGAGAAAAATCTGAACGACGTGGCCGGCGTCCGGGTTATCTGCTCTTTTATAGACGATATCTATACCGTGGCAGATATGCTGCTGCGCCAGGACGACATTACCCTGATTAAAAAGAAGGACTATATCCAGAATCCGAAGGAAAACGGCTATCGCAGTCTGCATCTTATCATCGAGCTTCCTGTTTTCTTCTCCAATCAGAAGAAAAATATGCGGGTGGAAGTGCAGATCCGCACCATCGCCATGGATTTCTGGGCCAGCGTCGATCATCAGCTGAAATATAAGCAGGATATCGAAGATGTGGAAAACGCAGACCAGCTTTCCCAGGAACTGAAGGAATGCGCCGATATCATCGCCCAGACAGACGCCCGGATGCAGGCCATCAAGGACAAAATTTTTCCCGGCAATACCCTGCCCCAGACCGCCATGGAGAAGCTGAAAAAGCTGACGATTCCTTTAAACAACCAAGGAGTTTGATTCACCCGCGGATTTCATTCGCGCAATTTCTTACTGAGGGAGATTTATATCATGAAAAAGAAAGAAAAAGGCTTCAGCGGTTCTCTGGGCTTCGTTCTGGCCGCAGCAGGAAGCGCTGTAGGCGTAGGTAATATCTGGAGGTTTCCTTATCTGTGCGCCAAGGACGGCGGTGGATTGTTCTTACTGATTTATCTGATTCTGGTGCTGACCTTCGGCTTTACCTTATTAACGACAGACGTGGCTATCGGACGGCGGACCAAGCAAAACGCCATGCATGCTTATGCAACCCTAAATCAGAAATGGAGCTTTCTGGGACTTCTGACCTTTCTGGTTCCGACCCTAATTATGACCTATTATTCCGTCATCGGCGGCTGGATTCTCAAGTACCTGTCCGCGTATGTAGTATCAGACGGAACAGAGGCGGCGGCCGAAGGCTATTTTACCGGCTTCATCACCTCCCAGTATGCGCCTGTGGTTTTTACCCTGATTTTCCTGGCCTTCACAGCCTGGGTCGTATACCGGGGAGTAGAAAAGGGAATTGAGAAGTTTTCCCGCGTAATTATGCCGGGACTTCTGATTCTGATTGTAATCATTGCCGTATTCTCACTGACTCTGACCCATACAGACGCAGACGGCACCGTCCGCACCGGTATGCAGGGTCTGGCACTCTATCTGAAACCGGATTTTCACGGACTGACCGTAAAACGTTTTCTGGAAATCCTGCTGGACGCCATGAGCCAGCTGTTCTTCTCCTTAAGCGTTTCCATGGGTATCATGATTACCTATGGTTCCTATGTAAAAGATGACGTCAATTTAAGTAAATCCATGAACCACATCGAATTCTTCGATACGGGTGTGGCTTTTCTCGCAGGTATGATGATCATTCCGGCGGTATTCGTATTCCTCGGCACCGACGGCATGACCTCCGGTCCCAGCCTGACCTTTATTTCCCTGCCAAAGGTATTTGAGGCCATGGGCGGTATCGGACGCTTTGTCGGCACCCTGTTCTTCCTTATGCTGGCTTTTGCGGCGTTGACCTCCTGCGTATCGGTCATGGAAACCTTAGTCGCCAACTGTATGGAGCTCTTCCATCAGAGCCGTAAGAAAATGTGCGCTATCGTCGGTGTCTATTCTCTGGTAACTGCCGTGCTGATTTGCCTGGGCTACAACATCTTCTATTTTGATCTGCCGCTGCCCAACGGCTCCAATGCACAGCTGCTTGATCTGATGGACTATATCAGCAACAGCTTCCTGATGCCGTTTATCTCGCTGCTGTCCAGTATTCTCATCGGATGGATTGTCGGCCCGGAATGGATTACCGATGAGGTGACCAAAAACGGGGAAGCTTTCCCCAGAGCAGGACTTTACCGCTTTATGATTCGATACGTGGTACCGGTTATTATGCTGATCCTGTTTCTCATGTCTACCGGAGTCTGGGATTTCATCTTTTAAAACCGATCGCAAAAGGCACCTGACGGAGCTTCCCGTCAGGTGCCTTTTTCTGCATTATATCGTCTGTCTGCTTAGAACTTGCCAGCGTCTGCTGCTTCCTGAACAGCTACTGCTACTGCTACAGTCATACCAACCATCGGGTTGTTTCCTGCACCGATCAGACCCATCATCTCTACGTGAGCCGGAACGGAAGAAGATCCTGCAAACTGTGCGTCGGAGTGCATACGGCCCAGAGTATCGGTCATTCCGTAGGAAGCCGGTCCTGCTGCCATGTTGTCCGGATGCAGAGTACGTCCTGTACCACCGCCGGATGCTACGGAGAAGTACTTCTTACCAGCCTCAAGACGCTCTTTCTTGTAGGTACCTGCTACCGGATGCTGGAAACGGGTCGGGTTGGTAGAGTTACCTGTGATGGATACGTCTACGTTCTCCTTCCACATGATAGCTACGCCTTCCGGAACGCTGTTTGCACCGTAGCAGTTAACCTTTGCGCGAAGTCCCTCGGAGTAAGCCTTGCGGAATACTTCCTTAACCTCGTTGGTGTACGGATCGTACTCAGTCTCAACGTATGTAAATCCGTTGATTCTTGCGATGATCTGAGCAGCGTCCTTTCCAAGACCGTTCAGGATAACACGCAGCGGCTTCTGCCGAACCTTGTTTGCCTTCTCTGCGATACCGATAGCGCCCTCTGCTGCTGCGAAGGACTCATGGCCTGCCAGGAATGCGAAGCACTCGGTCTCCTCTTCCAGAAGCATCTTGCCCAGGTTACCATGTCCCAGACCTACCTTACGTGTATCTGCTACAGAACCCGGAATACAGAAAGCCTGAAGGCCCTCTCCGATAGCTGCTGCAGCGTCTGATGCCTTGCGGCAGTCCTTCTTGATTGCGATAGCTGCGCCTACGATGTATGCCCAGCAAGCGTTCTCGAAACAGATCGGCTGAATACCCTTGATCTGATTGTATACATCCAGACCAGCATCCTTTGTGATCTTCTCTGCTTCCTCGATGGAAGCGATGCCATAGCTGTTCAGAACAGCGTTAATCTTATCAATACGTCTTTCATATGATTCAAATAATGCCATTTTTCATCTACCTCCTCGATTACTCTTTACGCGGGTCAATGATCTTAACCGCATCTGCTACACGGCCATACTGACCTTTTGCCTTTTCCCATGCAGTGTTCGGGTCATCACCCTTCTTGATAAAGTCTGTCATCTTTCCAAGAGAAACGAACTGGTAGCCGATGATCTGATCCTCTGCATCCAGAGCGATACCTGTTACATAGCCCTCTGCCATCTCCAGGTAACGGGGTCCCTTCTTCAGAGTACCGTACATGGTACCTACCTGAGAACGAAGTCCCTTTCCAAGGTCCTCAAGGCCTGCTCCTACTGCAAGTCCGTCCTCGGAGAATGCGGACTGGGAACGTCCGTATGCAATCTGCAGGAACAGCTCACGCATAGCGGTATTGATAGCATCACATACAAGGTCTGTGTTCAAAGCCTCCAGTACGGTCAGACCCGGCAGGATCTCAGACGCCATCGCTGCGGAATGAGTCATACCGGAACATCCGATAGTCTCAACCAGAGCCTCCTGGATCACGCCTTCCTTAACATTCAGGGTCAGCTTACAAGCTCCCTGCTGCGGTGCACACCAGCCAATGCCGTGTGTAAAGCCGGAAATATCTTTAACTTCCTTAGCCTGTACCCATTTTGCTTCTTCCGGGATCGGAGCGGCGCCATGGTGTACGCCCTGTGCTACCGGACACATCATCTCGACTTCATGTGAATAAATCATTTTAAAACTCCTTTCAGAATGGATTAATAGCGACGCGGGACTCATGTCCTGACTTGTCGCATTTGGTTATATTTTCGCACATAATGGTGAATTCGTCCAGTCTTTTTTTGTAAAAAGTCTGTGATCCGTGAAAAAAATAACGAGCGCTGTTCAAGACTTGTTTCTTTTTCTTTTTTATACTACAATGAGATATCATACTTTTACAGGGAGAATTATCTATGAATCCAATGCAGCTTTTGAAAATGAAATCCGCCTGGGACCGTTTCCAGGCCGCGCACCCTAAGTTTCCGCTTTTTCTGAATTCTGTCATGCAAAATGGGATTCACGAAGGGACGATTCTGGAATTCAAGGTCACGGAGCCGGACGGCAGGACCTTCTGTTCCAATTTGAAAATCAGCAGAGAGGATCTGGAGCTCTTCCAGGAGCTGAAGGAGCTGGCCCAGCAAAACCGGTAACGTATGAACGCCGCAGGCAAAGCCTGCGGCGTTTTTCTCTTTTGTGCAATCAGACATTGCACGATTCTGCATTCAGGCCAGTCTCAATAACATCTCGCTGTGCTCCTGAACTACTTTTTTTAAAACATCTACATCTTCCTGCATGGTGTCGATCTGTTCGGTCCGAAACTGATACCTCCGATATGTAGAGGTATAACAGGCTTCGATATTCTGAAGTCTCGGCAGCATATCGTTCTCCAGCAGGAGTTCTACTTTCAGCATATGTCCCTCGTTGATAGTCATGCGGTCTTCTATAGCCGTCATGCGACCTTCCATTACTGTCATACGGCCTTCCATTGCTGTCATGCGCTCTTCCATTGCTGTCATGCGTTCTTCCAGCTTCATTACGCGTTCCTCCAGGGCTGTCATGCGCTCTTCCAGCTTCGTTACGCGCTTCTCCAGAGCTGTCATGCGTTCTTCCAGCTTCGCTACGCGCTCTTCCAGGGCTGTCATACGTTCTTCCAGCCTTGTTACACGCTCTTCCAGTCTGTCCAAGCGCATATGGACACCCTGTAGCTGCTCACGGATAGGGGCCAAATGCTTTTCCAATTGCTTCTCCAACTGCTTTTCCAATTGCTCGCTAAACAGTTGGGATATCATAACTGCATCTTCTTTTGTCAACGCCATAAATTCTCCTTTTCCGAGACAGCGCCATTTCCAGAATATGCAATGTCATAAAGTCATAATACTATAATGCGACAGATTTGACAAGGAATTTCCAAATAAATCTATTTACTTCCCACAGGTCTCAAACAGCTTCTCTCCGGCTTCCACGTGCCCGGTCTTTATGTCCTTCACATTTTCCGGGGCAGACGCCAGAACCGCCACGGTGGCGTCATAGCCGGCTGTCCTGATGGCCTCTATATCGAATTCCAGAAGCTTCTCGCCCTGCTTCACCTTTGCGCCGGCTTCGCATAAGGAAGTAAAATATCTTCCCTTTAATTCTACCGTATTGATCCCCACATGAATCAAAATCTCCGTGCCCTCCGCGCTTTCCAATCCGATGGCATGCTTCGTATCGAAAACCATGGTGACAGTTCCGTCAAAGGGAGCCAGGATCTCGCCCTTCTCCGGACGGATACCTGCGCCCTTACCCAGAACGCCAGAGGCAAAGGTCGGATCTGCGATCTCCGTATAGGAAATAGCCTCGCCGGTGACCGGAGCGTATACACTGCCGCCCCTGGAGCTTTCTTTTTCCGCTGCCGGAGACTCACTTACCACAGGGACCTTCTCTGCCGGAGTAGCCTTGGTCTCCACCGGATCCTTGTACCCGAACACCCAGGTCAGCGCAAAGGCTGAGCCTGCGGAAATAAGGAACATTATAATATAATTCAGCGGATCATTCAGGCAGAGCAGCAGGCCGAAGATACCGGTGACGCCGGTTCCGGTTGCGCCCAGACCCACGACGGAAGCATAGAGGGCTCCGCAGGCGCCGCCTGCCGCTCCGCAGATAAAGGGTTTGAAGAACCGCAGGTTTACGCCAAAGATAGCCGGCTCAGTGATTCCCATGAAGCAGGACATGGCGGAGGGGACTGCCATGGATTTCGTTTTCTGATTTCTGGTTTTCAGCGCTACCGCCAGGGCTGCTGCGCCCTGGGCGATATTCGCTGCGGACGCCAGCGGAAGCCAGTAGGTTTTTCCATAAAGGCCAAGCTGACCCACATCAATCAGCGTATACATATGATGGACGCCCGCCACTACCGTAGTGGAATAAAGGCCGCCCATGATAAAGCTGCCGATACCGAAGGGCAGGGTCAGAAGCTGCTGTACCCCATTCAAGATCCCGTTTTCCACAGTTACAAAGATAGGTCCGATGATGGAAAAGGTCAGGTAACCTGTGACAAAGACGCTGACCAGCGGCGTCACAAACAGGTCAAACATGGCCGGAACAACCTTGTGCAGACGCTTTTCAATCTGGCACATGACAAATACCGCGATGATAACCGGAATGACATGTCCCTGATAGCCTACCAGGTCTACTCTGTAAAGGCCAAACCAGACCGGAAGGGTCTGTTTCACGCCCTCGGTCGCCACCGTCCAGGCGTTCTGCAGATTCGGATGAATCATCATCATACCGATAACCGCTCCCAGATAGGGATTGCCGCCGAATACCTTAGCCGCGCTGTACGCAATCAGAATGGGCAGGAAGGTATACGCCGTGTTGGCAAATAAATTCGCCAGCACAAACAGGGAGCCTGAGGTGTCCAGATTCAGGAAGCCGTTATTTACCATAAAATTCAACGCTTCCATGATTCCCATCAGGAAACCGCTGGCTACAATGGCAGGAATAATCGGCACAAAAATATCGCCCAGGGTTTTAATGGCTCTTTTGTAAAAGGGCTGCTTCTGGGCCGCAGCCTCCTTCGCCTCGTCCTTGCTGACACCGCTCATGCCGGAAATGGACAGGAACTCATCGTAAACCTTATTGACTACGCCCGTTCCCAAAATAATCTGAAGCTGTCCGGCTGCGCTGAACACACCCTTGACGCCGTCGATGTCCTCTACCGCCTTAGCATCACATTTTCCGTCATCGGCCAGTACCAAGCGAAGTCTTGTGGAGCAATGCGCCACCGATACCAGGTTCTCTCTTTTTCCTGCTTTCTCATAAATCGCTTCTGCTGTCTTTCTGTAATCCATGCTTACCTCCTCTTTCCCGTTACGTCCGCAGCCGTCCCGCTGCGCCCGGCGCGTTAACTGTTACTCCGATCTCTTCCCCTTCCGGATAAAACCGGGTAGAAAATACATCTTTTCCGCCGTTTAAAAACACTTCCACGCAGGAAGCGTCCACAATGACTCTCATATCTGTCAGCTTCTCTATCTTTCGTCCCCGCATGGTACGTCCTGCGCCCAGCTGCTGATCCCGGAATTCCATACGGAAAATCCGGCTTTCCCTGTCATAGGTCAGCCACAGCTGCTCCGCCAGTGTTATTTTTACATTTTCTTCCATTTTATTCAAGTCCGGAAGCTCAATTTCAAAGGCACTTCCTGCCAGGCCCGCAAACTCATTTTCGATAGACTGCTCCTTCGTCCAGTATGCGTCCAGTTCCCGTATGGGATTCTGGCAGAGCACGCCGTCTTTTACCGAAAGCTCCCGGGGCAGGGTCAGCACATGCTGCCAGCCGTCCTCGGTGGTGCGATTCGTGTAATACGCGTCCACGTCCGCCATACCCATCCAGCCAATCTCGATCCGGCGGCCGTCCTCGCTTTCAAAGGTCTGGGGCGCGTAGAAATCAAAGCCGCCGTCCAGTTCCCGAAAGCTGCCGTTGACAGAGGTGGTCCGGAAATCACTGTCCAGAAAGGTCGTGACACTCTGGTACACATTGTTATAGCGAAGTCCGTCAGCCTCCACGCCCTGGGGGGAGATGCTTAAAACCGTATATCCGTCCACCTCATACAGATCCGGGCATTCCCACATATAACCGAAGGCCTTCGGCGATTTCAGCCGGTGAGTACAGAACCATTTGACGCCATCGCCGGAGGTAAAGAGCAGCACCACGCCCTGATCCTCTTTTGTCCGGGCGCCCTGTACCATATACCAGCGGCCATTTTTCTTCCATACCTTCGGATCCCGCACATGGCAGGTCAGATCCATGGGATAATCCCCGTTGGTCAGAAGGAGCTCCTTCCGCTCAAAATGAATCCCGTCGTAGCTCACTGCCCGGACTGTGTTGGCCTGACGGCCCTGGTTGATATAATCATAAGCTCCCGCTTCCTTCACATTTCCTGTGTAGTAGAGATACATACGATCGTCCTCTATGACCGCGGAACCAGAGTAGACCCCGTGGCAGTCATAGGGCTGATCCGGCACCAGCGGAACGCCCTCCAGCTTCCAGTGAAGCATATCCCTGCTGGTACAGTGGGCCCAGAATTTCAAGCCGCCCTTCTCATCGAAGGGGGAATACTGATAAAAGGCATGATATGTTCCCTTGTACTGGCACAGGCCGTTGGGATCATTCAGCCACCCTACCGGCGGTGCGATATGAAAGGCAGGCCGCCAACGGCTGCCAGAGTCTTTTGTTTCCTTTATCTTCTGGGCAATCAGCTTGTCCCAGGTTCTGTTTAATGCGTTCATCTTCTTACCTTTCTGAGCTTTCACGGATAACAAGCTCTGCCTGCATAGGGTCGTCAAAGCATTCCTGATTCTCAGGCTGTTCGATTTTCTGAATCAAAATATCCACAGCCCGGGTTGCCATCTTCCGGTTTGGCTGGGATACGCTGGAAAGTCCCGGATACAGATATTCGCAGGTGTATGTATTGTCGAAGCCTACCAGGGCCGCCTGATCCGGCATGGAGATCCCCAGTCTCTGCAGAATACCATGAAGCTGTACTGCCCTGCGGTCGTTGTAAGCAAAGATACCGCATTTTCCCGGATGCTCCCGGAAATGTGCCTGCAAAATGCTCCGGATCTTCCCGGAATCCTTTGTCTCAATCACAGTCAGCTTCTGCTCAAAGTCCGGATCGCTCTCTTTCATCTTTTCCGCAAAGCCCTGATACTTCCTGTCCCCGGTAGTTCCCACAAACAGATAATTCTCACAGCCGATATGCCGCAGATGTTCTGCCACCCGGGCTCCTGCAGCCGCATGGTCAATATAGACGCAGTCCATGTGCTCCGTCTGTCGGGTGATGGACACAGCCGGAATATCCAGCTCTTTGATCTCCGCCCGGAATTTCGGATCCTGCTCCAGAACCGGAACGATAATCAAACCATCTACCCGGTAACGCCGCATGACTTCCAGACAATGCTTTTCCTTTTCCCGATTGTAATCCGAATTAAACAATATCAGGCTGTAGCCCTTTTCCCTGGCCGCCTGTTCCATATATTTCTCCAAATCCGCGAAAAAAGAGTTGGAGATATCCGTCAGTACCACGCCGATCAGCTTGGTGCCGCTGCCCACCAGACTGCGGGCCATGGCATTGGGCTGAAAATGATGTTCCCTGGCACAGGCCAGCACCTTTTCCCGCACCTCCGGATTCACGGAAGTATTTCCGTTCAGGACCCGGGATACCGTCGGCTGGGACACTCCTGTAAGACGGGCGATTTCGGTCATTGTAATCATATTTGTCGTCTCCTGTTTCTGGTTTCTCTTCTGCTTCCATGTCATAAAAATTCAGTATTTTCGCTTGTGAATACGTATTCACAAGGCAACATTATAGTAGCATGGGGTGGGGTGAGTGTCAATCGGTGGAATTACCAAAAAAAGGAGGGATTTTTGTGCATTGCTACAAAAAACAGCAGGATGCGAAGGTAAGTACCAACGCAGCCTGCTGTTTTTACAGACGGAAGCATCCGCCCCCGATAAATTCCCGTACCAGGGAATTATCCGGAATATTGGTGCTGTCCACGCCCAGAAAATAATCCAGGAATTTAAGCAGTCTCTTCGCCTCCTGATACTCCGGTGCCTCCCGGTCAATACCAAACAGCAGGGGCTCTGCGTACTGCTTCAGTACAGAAAACTCATAAATCAATGCGGAATTGAATACCACGTCCGCCTCCTCCTGGTAGGGGAAGATATTTTTCTCCTCGCCCCTTCTGACCGAAGGCCACATGGAAATGGTACGTGAAGCGCTGGCACCTCTGGTTCTGGCGTCCCGCACCATACGCCGGAGCAGACGGCCGTCTGTGGTAGGAATCCGATTGTGCTCGTCGATATTGAGCTGGGTCAGGGCGCTGATATAGATCTTAAATTTGCTCTCCCGGGGCAGACTGTGGGACAGCTTATCATTGAGGCAGTGGATTCCCTCGATAACCAGAATATCGTCCTCTCCCATGGTCAGGTAATCGCCGTTGTATTCCTTCTTTCCGCTTTTAAAATTGAAATACGGAAGTTCTACAGTCTTTCCTTCCAACAGATCGCACATCTGGCGGTTAAATAGTTCAATATCCATAGCCTCCAGACATTCAAAATTATAATCACCATTCTGATCCCTGGGCGTCATTTCCCGTTCCACAAAATAATTATCCACAGAAATAGGGTGGGGCTTTAAGCCTGCCGCCGAGAGCTGAATGGACAGTCTTCTGGAAAATGTCGTTTTTCCAGAGGAAGAAGGGCCTGCTATCATAATGAATTTCCGGCTCCGGTCTGCCGCAATCCGGCTTGCGATTTCTGCCAGCTTCCGCTCCTGCAACGCCTCCTGTGTCATAATCAGCTGATGCAGATCGCCTCTGGCAATACAGTCGTTGAGTTCACCCACGTTCGACACGCCTAAGAGTTCTCCCCACTGGGCTGATTCCTTCATCACCCGGAACACCTTATGCTGGGGTGCAAAGGCCGGTACCTCTTCCGGCTTTTCGGTGGTAGGGAACTGAAGCACAAAGCCCTCATCATAGGGATACAGTTCAAAATACTTCAGATACCCGGTATCCGGCACCATGTAGCCGTAATAGTAATCCTCAAATTCTCCGATACTGTAGATATTGACCCGGGACGCCCGGCGGTACCGGAACAGCTTCTCCTTGTCAAACATCCGATGATTATGGAAAATCTGCCGTGCTTTATCGGTATTTACGCTTTTCTTTTCAATGGGCATTTTCCGGCTCACGTACTCCTGCATTTTCTGCTTTACCGCCTTCAGAAAGGTCTCGTCTACGGTAACGCCTCCCTGCACCGTACAGTAATAGCCATGGCTCAGGGAATAATGAACCTGGGCCCGGATCATCTGATCATGACCGGCTACCCGGTAAATGGCCTTCATCAAAAGCATGGTCAGGCTTCGCCGGTAAGCCTGGGCGCCCGCTCTATCTGCCGTAGTATAAAATACCAGCTCCGCGTCCTCGTACAGCTTCTTATTCAGTTCCCGGAGACGCTTGTTCACCGAAACCAGCACGATATCATGGGGATAATGCTTCTGCATATCTGCCGCAATCTCTCCGTACCTGGTTCCTTCCGGATATTCATAGGTCTTCCCATTCAGACTTATCCTTACCATTTTCATATGCCGCACCTCCATATTTTTTATATAGGCAGTCGCATTTTCACCTGCAACTGCCCTGAAATATTCGCTATTCTGTTGATTTCCTCTTACAGCACCTGAAACGGCTGCCTGATCGGCGCCGTATATATCGTCAGCTCCGGACAGTGCTTCTTCAAAAACTGCTCCATGTCCCCGATGTAGATATGTTCTATCCCATAATGGCCTGCGTCGATAATCGCCATGCCGCAGTCCGCCATATCAATTCCTGTATGGTGATCGATATCCCCGGTGATGTAAACCTGTGCGCCTTTCTCCCGGGCAGGCTTCGCTTCGCTCTTCCCGGATCCCGGACAGATGGCCGCGCGCTCCACCTTCTTATCCGGATCCCCGAAAATCTTTACATTGGGAAGCTGAAACTGCTTCTTTACCTGCTCCGCACACTCCCGTACGGTCATGGGACAGGGAAGCTGCCCTACCCGACCGATTCCTTCGCCGTCCAGCACTTCCTCCAGCACTTCTGTGTCTCTCAGCTTCAGCAGATCTGCCGCCAGCTCCGCCATACCCATTACATCATAATTCGTATGCATGGCATAATAGGATATGTCGTTTCGAATCAGGCGAATCAGGCGCTCCCCCACGTAATCATCGGTTGTCACCGCTTTGAGACCCCCAAATATCATCGGGTGGTGGGTCAGCAAAAGCTGCGCCCCACATTCCGCGGCTGCGTCTACCACCTGATCGGTAGCGTCCAGAGCAATGTATACGGTATCCACTTCCCGCTCCCGGCTGCCTGCCAGAAGTCCCACATTGTCCCAGTCGCAGGCGTATTGTTTCGGGTAACGGGCCTCAATTTTTTCCAGAATATCCTGACATCTCATGCTTTTCACGCTCCTGTTCTCTTCGTCCGTTTTTTTTAAGGGCAGCCATAGCTTCCAGCACTTCTGTCAGAAGCCTGATTTCCGCCGTCAACTGAGTCCGTCGCTCCTCTATCCGTCCGTCTCCGTTCTCCGGAAGTCCTGCTTTGATCTGACGGTTCACCTTAAGTCTCTTTTTCAGAAACTCGGCCAGCACCTCCGGTGATTTCTGAAGCTCTAGCTTTCCAAAACGGTATTCTGCCTCTGTATAATCCTGCGCCACTCCCGGCACGGCCTTGAACAGGGGATAGTATTTTCCCTCGTCCAGCAGGATATCTTCCAGTATAATCTTCCACCCAGCGGTATTCAGATACCGCCGGACCTCCCCTATCTCTGACTGGGGCTGCAGCACCAGCTCCCGGACCTCCTTAAGGGCTTCCGTCCCCTCTGAAAGGATCCGCACCATCAGGGCTCCGCCCATGCCGGCGATCAGCACCGTATCTGCTTCTCCCCGTTTCAGTTCATGAAGTCCGTCGGAAAGCCTTGTCTCTATGTACGCTTCCAGTCCCGCTCCGGCAATATGGCTTTTTGCCCGCTCCAGGGGACCCACGTTAATATCCATGGCAATGGCTGACGGAATCTTCTTCTCTCTGCATAGACAAAGGGGAACATATCCATGATCTGTTCCCACATCTGCCAGCCGGCTGCCCTCTGTGACCAGCTCTGCCAGTCGGTTCAGTCGTCCTGATATATTCATCTCTTTAGTCCAGGTAATCCTTGAGCTTCCGGCTGCGGCTGGGGTGACGCAGCTTTCGAAGAGCCTTTGCTTCAATCTGACGGATTCGCTCACGGGTTACATTAAATTCCTTTCCAACTTCTTCCAGTGTACGGGCCCGTCCATCGTCCAGGCCGAAACGAAGGCGAAGCACCTTCTGCTCCCGATCGGTCAGAGTGCTTAAGACCTCCACCAGCTGCTCCTTTAAGAGGGTAAACGCTGCGGCGTCTGCCGGAACCGGCACATTATCGTCCTGGATAAAGTCACCCAGATGGCTGTCCTCCTCCTCGCCGATGGGCGTCTCCAGAGAAACCGGCTCCTGGGAAATCTTCAGGATCTCACGCACGCGCTCGACCGGCAGCTTCATCTCTGCCGCAATCTCCTCCGGGGTAGGTTCCCGTCCCAGCTCCTGCAGCAACTGACGGGAGACACGGATCAGTTTATTGATGGTCTCTACCATATGCACCGGGATACGGATAGTTCTCGCCTGATCGGCAATGGCTCTTGTGATGGCCTGACGGATCCACCAGGTCGCATAGGTACTGAATTTATAACCCTTGCGGTAATCAAACTTCTCTACCGCCTTGATCAATCCCAAGTTTCCTTCCTGAATCAAATCCAGGAACAGCATACCGCGGCCCACATAACGCTTTGCAATGCTGACCACCAGTCGGAGATTTGCCTCTGCCAGACGCTTCTTGGCGTCCTCGTCGCCCTCCTCCATTCTCTTTGCCAGTTCGATTTCTTCATCTGCGCTCAGAAGGGGAACCTTTCCGATCTCCTTCAGATACATACGGACCGGATCCTCGATGCTGACGCCGTCCGGAATGGAGAGATCAATCTGCTCCACGTCCATATCGTCGTCATCCTCTGCCAGGAGGAGTGCGTCGTCAGGCTCGTCCCCGTCTCCGGTAATCCGAAGCACATCGATATTATTGGCCTCCAGATACTCCAGGATTTTCTCCATATGATCCGGATCCAGATCAAACTCTGCAAAGAAGTCACTGATCTCCTGATACTCCAGAATATTTTTCTTCTTCTTGGCCATTACCAGAAGCTCTTTTAATTTTTCCTCAAACTTTGCTGCGTTTTCTTCCATGTTGTTCCATCCTTCCATAACTTGTTAGTATTTTATCCTTAATCCAGTGAAATATGCAGTTTCTGAAGCTCGCGCCGACTCTGTATCAGCTTCTGCAGACCCTCCATATCTGTGGGCGCAAGCTCTTTTCCTTTTCTGTTTAAGGCTTCCTGACGGATTTTGTAAATGGTCTCCTGTAAGGCCTTCTCCGTCTCTTCTTTTGTCTCCACCTGCTTAAGCTGTGCGTTAAAGACAGCCGCCGCCTCTCTCTGCTCCTCCGCGTTTTCAAAACGGCTCAGGATTCCCGCGGGGTTTAAGCCCCCCTGCTCATGCTGCTCATACAGCATTTCCGCAATCTGTCCGTACAACGGCACGCTAAAATCCGACGGCTCGATATAACGTCTTATCACCCGGAAATACGTCTCGTCGGAAATCATCCAGGTAAGCAGCAGTTTCTGGGAGGCTGCCGTTCCCTCCTCCTCTTTCTTCCGGTTTGCGGACAAATCCCTGGGTCTGGGAGCCGGCGCCTGCCCGCCCAGGGTCAGCCCCAGCTGATTGACCTTTCGCCGGAGCGCTTCATAGCCTGTCCCATACCGGGCCGCAATAGCTTCTATGTAATTGTTGCGCTCAATCTCATCGGAAAAGCCCAGCAGCTTCTTCGCTGTTTCGTCAAAAAAGGCAGTCTTTTCCGCCGGATCCTTTAAGTTATACTTCCGCTCCAGTACCTCCACTTCAAACAGGAAGCTGACCTGGGCCTCGTCGATCCGCTGCTGAAACGCTTCGCAGCCCATCTGCCTAATAAATTCGTCCGGATCCTTATAAGGCTTCATATTGATGACCCGCATGGTCAGACCCGCGTCCCGGAGAATCGGGATCGCCCGGAGAGCTGCTTTGGTACCTGCCTCGTCACTGTCGTAGGTTACCAGCACCTCGTCTGCATACCGTTTCATTAAAATCGCCTGCTGGGCTGTCAGAGCTGTTCCCAGGGACGCGACGGCCTGGGTAAAGCCTGCCTGATGGAGGGCAATGACGTCCATATAACCCTCGCAGATAATCAGATTTCCTTTCCGGGAGCTGCGGGCAAAATTAAGCCCGTAGAGATTCCGGCTTTTATCAAAGATCTTTGTCTCCGGCGAGTTCAGGTACTTGGGCTTAGCGTCTCCCATAACGCGCCCGCCAAAGCCGATAACCCGGTGATTGGCGTCCATAATCGGAAACATCACCCGGTTCCAGAACTTATCGTAGACGCCGCTCCGTTCATCTATGCTGAACAGCCCTGATTCCTTTAAAAGGGCGTCCGAATAACCCTCATGCTTCAGATACTGATACAGCTCCGCCGACTGCTGTCCGGAGTATCCCAGACCAAACTTCTGAATGGTTTCATCGGTCAGCGCCCGGTTTTTCAGATACTCATATCCTATCCGTCCCCGGGGCTGCCTAAGCTGATAGTAATAATACCTGGCCGCTTTCTTCTGGATCTCCAAAAGTCTGCTTTTCAGATCTGCCTGCTGCCTTGCCTCCTCCGAGTACTCCACCTCCGGAAGCTCCACGCCGCTCCGATCTGCCAGTACCTTCACCGCTTCCGGAAAGGTATAATTTTCATATTCCATCAAAAAGGTAAACACATTGCCGCCTGCCCCGCAGCCGAAACAGTAGTACATCTGCTTGCCCGGCGACACAGAAAAAGAAGGCGACTTCTCACTGTGAAAGGGACAGAGTCCAAAGTAACTGGATCCCTTCCGCTGAAGCCGCACATAACCGGAAATCACATCTACAATGTCATTTCGCGATCGCACCTCTTCGATTAACTCTTCTGGATAATACATCGATTCTGCACCTATGCGTTCCATGCCTTTGGAACAAAATATTCTTCAAACTTGTAAATGGCGTACTGATCCGTCATACCGGATATGTAATCGCACACGACCCGCTCCAGGGGATCCCGGCCGCTTTCCAGCATAGTCCGGAATTCGTCCGACAACTCCTCCGGGTGTTCCATGTAATAATAAAACAGCCCCTCCAGCATATTCCGGGCCTTGACTTCTTCCCCCTTGGCTATAGGGTTCGTATAGACGTTGGTAAACATGAATCTTCGCAGGGCATGCATGGCATTCTCCACCGGCTCCGACATACAGATCTCTGATTTTCCCATGCTCTGGGCAATGATATCGTGGACCAGCGTGTTCAGCCGCTCCCTGGTTGTGCTTCCCAGGACGGCGCGATATTCCGCCGGAATGTCTGTCTCCTCCAGAATCCCTGCCCGGATCGCGTCGTCTATATCGTGGTTGATATAGGCAATCTTATCAGAAAAACGCACCAGTCCGCCCTCCAGGGTGGACGGATGGCCGCTGGTACGGTGGTTCAAAATCCCGTCCCGCACCTCCCAGGTCAGGTTCAGGCCTCTTCCACTTTTTTCCAGTTTTTCCACTACCCGGACGCTCTGCTTATAATGGGCAAATCCGGTGCTGCACAGATCATTCAGTACACGCTCCCCGGCATGTCCGAATGGCGTATGCCCCAGATCGTGCCCCAGGGCGATAGCCTCCGTCAGATCCTCGTTGAGACGCAGCGCCTTGGCCATGGTTCTGGCTATCTGGGAAACCTCCAGGGTATGGGTCAGCCTGGTACGGTAATGATCCCCCCTGGGCGTCAGAAATACCTGGGTTTTGTGCTTCAGACGTCGAAAGGACTTACAGTGCAGAATCCGATCTCGATCTCTTTGATAAACCGGCCGGATATCGCAGGGAAGCTCTTCCCGCTCCCGCCCCCTTGAGTTTTTACTCAGAGACGCGTAGGGGCTCAGATACTCGCTTTCCCACTGTTCTGTGCTTTCGCGTATGGTCATGCAGCCACCTCATTTCTGTTTCCTCTATACTATATAATTCTGCGGATTTCTCCCATTTCCTCTTTTATTTTCTCTTTTTTCAGCTCCGCGTCGGAAATATAATGCCCGTCCCCCACCAGCTGCCAGGGACGGGGCGGAATCTTAGGATATTCCTTTTTCCCCACGATATAGGCGCGCATATAGGCAAATAACGCTTCTTCACCCTGCTCGTCCAGAATATGCAACAGGTGCTCCAGGAGCGCCCTGGTTTCATCGTGAATCATATAGGAATCTTTTCCCTTTTCATAATATTCCAGGGGCTCATGGTGGTTATAATGCCCTTTATTGTAGATCTTGGATGCCGCCATCCGATCCATCATCATCTCGGCCACATAGCGGTTGGGCATTTTCATGCCGGTCATGCCCTTTACCGGACCTGTACTGTAATCTATCCAGTATTCATAATGGTGCTTATTTCTGCCCTTATGGTGCAGCCAGGCTGCCGAATAGCCTTTTTCCTCCCGTTCCGCATTGTTGGGGCTCCGGTAGCCCTGGTAGTATTTACAGCCGGGAATAAATTCCGTCGGCGTATATTTGGACATATCATGCAGCAATCCCTGTCTGTACAGTCCTATCCGGAAGCAATGCCGCATAACCATGATTTTATGTTCTGTGATGGTACAAAAATGTTTCCAAGCCTTCATTCTGCCTCTGCTCCTGCCTGTTTCTTCTTTTCCTTCTGCCGCTTCTGTCCGCGGAGAATCAGAATCGTGCGCTCCGGAACCGTCACGGTGCGCTGTTCTGTCAGTATTGCCCCGCTTCCTTCCTCATAGATTCCGTCTGCTCCCTCCGCCCCTGTATCCAGGGCAACGGTCCAGACCTGCCCCTCCGGCAGCTTCGGAAGGGCAAACTCATGGGGAATCCAGTGCATATTGTAGGCTGCGTAAAAGGAATCATCCGACCTTTCACCGTTTGAATTTGCCGACACATATTCGCCTGCGTACAGGATTCCTACGCTTCTGCTGTAATTTTCAAAGTCGCCCAGCCAGGCCCGCTTTCCGTGATAGGATATATCCGGGTGGCCGCAGGACAGGTAATCCGTCTGCCGAAGCTCCGCTTCCTGGCGGAAAATCGGGTGGGCTTTTCGAAAAGCTATGAGCATTCTTACATATTCTTCCAGGAAAGTCCAGGCTTTCCCGGGTTTCCATTTGATCCAGGACAGCTCATTGTCCTGACAATAGACATTATTATTACCGGACTGGGAATTGCCCTGTTCGTCACCGCCGTACAGAACCGGCACGCCCTGACTGAGGAACAGCATGACCAGCGCGTTGCGAAGCTGCCGGGAACGGAGCTCCAGCGTCTTCTTCTTCCGGCTGGGTCCTTCCTCTCCACAGTTCCAGCTGTAGTTATAATCGGTGCCGTCCCGATTATCCTCTCCGTTGGCCTCGTTGTGCTTCTCGTCATAGGACACGGCGTCCATCAGGGTAAAGCCATTGTGCCCGGCCACATAGTTCATGACCGCATACCGCTCCGGATTCTTCCGTTCCCGCCAGATAAAGGCCGGAATCATGCCCTCGTCGCCCTTCAGGAACCGGCGGATATCCAGCATAAATCCGTCATTGTATTCCGCCAGATTGCGGAAGCGAGGAACGGTGCGTCCCTCGTAAACCTTCTCCAGGTCAAAGCCCTCGGACATGATCTTTGTGTGGCTTAAAAGGGGCTCCTGGGCCAGCTCCTCCACCGGCGTATGATCCCGGTTCACACGAACCCCGTCAATATGGTATTCCAGCACCCAGTAGCGGATGCAGTCCAGTATCTGGGCAGTCTGCATTCCCGCCGGGAAATAGAATTCCAGCACCAGCTCGATCCCATTTCTGTGAAGCTCCCGCACCAGGGTTTTCAGCTCCCTTACTGGATCTTTCGACGCCGCATAGGAGGCTTTGGGCGCAAAATAATAGCTGTCCGTATAGCCCCAGTAGTTCATCAATGGTTCGTCTGCTTTTCCTCCCCTGCGGATCTGCGGACGCTTCTCGTCCCAGGCCTCAACCTCCGCGAATTCATAGACCGGCATGAGCTCCAGCTGGTTGATCCCCAGATTTTTCAGATAGGGAATCTTTTCCCGGACGCCTGCAAAGGTACCCTTAGACCGGACGCCCGAAGTGGAATGACGGGTAAAACCGCGCACATGGGTGGCATAAGCCACAATTTCTGTATAAGAAAGCTGCAGGGGCGCATCCCCTTCCCAGTCAAATTCATCAGAAATAATACAGCCCCGCAGGGCTTCTTTTCCCGCCGGCGCCTGTCCCCAGATTTCCCGCCCGGCAATGCGCCGGGCATAGGGATCCGTTACAAGCTCGCCTTCTATCCGGTAATTGTATTCGTATACGCCCATGGGGAGCTTTTCAATCTCAACGGAACGTAGATCTCCGTAACGGGTACTTCGCTCCATGGGGATCTCGACCGCTTCCTCCTGCTCCCCCTTTTTATAAAGAAGCAGGCTGCATTCCTTCTCTTCGGGAACTGCGACGGTGAAGCAGATAGCGTCACCCTGGCGTTCGATACCCGGCCGGTGATAGGCTCCTTTTTTTATCTGATAGCGGAATGTGTTTTCCGAATTCTTCATCTTTCTGCTCCCTCGCTTTGTCGGATTTCCAATTATGCATATTATAGCAGATTTTTGCAGAACAGGAAAGTACATTGCCCCTACTCTTCTTTTTTCTTTTTATGGAACATCGGTTTTTTCCAGATTATTTTCCGCACAATCTTAATTACCGCGAATCCGATTACGCCCAGAATCAGGAAGTAAGGAATCGCCGCGATAAACCAGATAGCAAAATTCCGCAGGCCGTGACTGATATGATAGAGATTATCCGAAAGCCGGTTCTTCAGCTCCTCCGCAAAGCCCTGTTTTTCCGGAGCCGTTTCCCGATCCACTTCGTTGATACTGATACTGACTGTACTGTAAGAAACCTGATTGTCATAGGTTCTCAAGGTCGATTCGTAGGACTGAAGTTCATAACGGATTTCAGACAACCGGGTTTCGATCTTGATAATGTCGTCCATGCTTTCCGCCTGCTCCATCAGGGTAAGCAGACGCTCCTGCTCCGTTTCCAGAGCTTTCTTATGGCTTTCCGTATCTACATATTTCAGGGTAATGTCTTCCACACTCTCATTTTTGCTGGTTACATTGCCCAGCTCGCTCACCACCGTCACAAAGCTATCCAGCTTATCCGCGGGAATCCGCAGGCTCAGCCAGGCATAACGGTTGCCGCCCCCATAATAGCTGTTGCCGGAGATGTCGGAGCTTTCTGTATAACCGCCGCTCTCCGTAACCTTGGTCTGAATGTGCTCCAGAAGCTCATCGAACTTTCTGGTCTGCATGCTCAGATTGACTGTTTTGATCAACTTCTGTCCGGTGCTTTTCGGCGCTTCAAGCCCGGAAGCGGCCGTAACGTAGCCGTTATCCTCCGCCATCTCCTCTGTCATTGCCGCTGCCGAATCTGCCGTCGCCATTTCCATCTTAGCGCTGCTTGCGCCGCAGCCTGACACCACCAGCGCTGTCAGCAATAAAGCTGCTATCCCGATTCTTTTCTTCATTCTGCTTCCTCCCATGCTTCTTCCAATCCCTGTTCCACGCTCTCAAACCGGAATCCGGCACTAAAAGGAACGCCATCCACATAGGTGATGATCCGATAGGCGTCCGCGTCATAATCCAGATCGTATGCTGTCAGAGCCAGCTCTTCGTCCTGGGCCATTCCCGGCGCAAGCTCTACGGTGGTATCCTGCTGTCCCACCGGCTCGTTTTTTCTGGGAATGACATACCAGACGCCGTCCTGCTGTACCTGAAGTTCCATATTCGCGTTATAGGAAATGGGGTTCTCACTGATGTTGCCGATTGTGATTTTGACGGTCGCTGCCTCCCGGTCTATCACCGGACTGGATACCAGGGTTTTCACCGCTTCCGTATCCCCGGTCACATCCTGATCCTCTGCCTGATAAATCTCATGGCCTGCGAAGATGATTTTCTCCGGTGCCGCTTCCTTAGAGGCTGCCTCTGTCTGCTCCTGATCTGCTGCCGTGTCTTCCGTCACTTCTTCGGGGACTTCTTCCGGAAGTGCCGCGCCTTCTACACGGTCTTCTAAGACTGCTGTTTCTGTACTGCTCTTTCTTCCACCGGACAGAAAAATTCCGGTACAGACGCCGCCTACTACCAGAACTGCCACAATGCAGGCCGCTATCTTATTGAAGCTGTAGACAAATTCCCGGCTGGTCATGGTGTTCTTCTCCCGCTTCGGTCTTCCGCCCGCATCGCAAAGCTTCTTCATACTCTCCTGAAATTCCTCCGAGTACCGATGCATCCGCGCGATTTCCCGCTCCGAAGGGATAAAGCTTAACTGCTCCTCCATACATTCATCGAAGACTTCCGCAAGCAGCTCCCGTTCCTGTTCGTTCTTCTTATCGTCCCGCACTGCCTGCCACCTCCTTTTCCAGCATCCCCTGAAGCTTTTTCCGCGCCCGGTAATACCGGACATTTACATTCTTGGAAGAAATCCCCAGAATTTCTCCAATTTTCTGATCCGAAAGCCCATGTACATACTTATATTCAAAAATCACGCGATATGACTCCTCCAGCTCCAACACGCAGGAAATCAGCGCGTTATAATTTTCTCTGGTTATGTACTGGCTCAGGGCATCGGGCTCCGAAGCAGAAAGCTCACACTCTAGCTCTTCCATGGACAGCTCGTTTTTCTGCTTCCGCAGAATATCGATGGCCTTACTTTTCACAATCGTCATCAGAAACTTCCGGGTTCTGGGACTCTCCACAGCTTCAATCTTGTCCAGATGTCTGGTCAGCGCCAGAAAGATCTCCTGCACTGCGTCCTCCGCCAGGTGATCGTCGCCCAGCAGCTGAAACGCCACATACCAGCAGAAATGCTGATACTGCTCATAGACCTCTGTAAATTTTTCTTTTTCGTCCTGGGTGTCCAGTATGGACAGATACATCAGCATGCGCGGTTCCTCCCGTCATGATTCAGTACCCTTCCGGCCGTCCGGTATACTGAATCCTTTGTTACATTTACTATAACGCATTTTGTTTACATTTTGCTACAGAAAATACTTAATTTTTTATGAACCGTGTGTGAATTCCGCAGAAAAAGCCGGCACGAATGCCGGCTTTTTCTGCTTCTGTTGCTATTCTTTTTCCACTTTTATGACTCAGTACTGTAGTTTGGAGCTTCCTTCGTGATATGGATATCGTGGGGATGGCTCTCCTTTAAGGAAGCGGAAGTAATCTTTACGAAACGTCCTCTCTGCTTCAGCTCCTCAATGGTCGGAGTTCCGCAGAGTCCCATACCGGAACGGAGTCCGCCCAACATCTGGAAGATGGTGTCCTCTACGCTTCCTCTGTATGCCACACGGCCCTCTACGCCCTCGGGAACCAGCTTCTTTGCTCCCTCCTGGAAATAACGGTCCTTGCTTCCGTTCTCCATAGCCGCAATGGAACCCATGCCGCGGTATACCTTGTATTTTCTTCCCTGGAACAACTCAAACTCACCGGGCGCCTCGTCACAGCCGGCGAACATGCTGCCCATCATGCAGACATTTGCGCCTGCGGCAATCGCTTTGGTAATATCTCCAGAATACTTGATACCACCGTCAGCGATAACCGGAATACCGTACTCCTTTGCTACCTCGTAGCAATCCATAATTGCGCTGACCTGCGGTACGCCGATACCGGAAACCACACGGGTAGTACAGATCGATCCCGGTCCGATACCAACCTTTACAGCGTCTGCTCCTGCCTCAATCAAATCTCTTGCTGCCTCGCCGGTAGCGATATTGCCTGCGATCAGCGGCAGATCCGGATATGCTTCCTTGATCATCTTCAGGCAGCGGATAACGTTCGCGGAATGTCCATGGGAGGAATCCAGCACGATTACGTCTACCTGCGCCTTAACCAGAGCCTCCACACGCTCCAGCGCATTGCTGGTGATACCTACGCCTGCGCCGCAGAGCAGTCTGCCCTTTGCGTCCTTTGCGGAGTTCGGGTACTTGATCTGCTTCTCAATATCCTTGATGGTGATTAAGCCCTTCAGATTGAAATCGTCGTCTACGATAGGAAGCTTCTCTTTTCTTGCCTTGGCAAGGATCGCCTTTGCCTCCTCCAGCGTAATGCCTTCCTTCGCGGTAACCAGTCCCTCGGAGGTCATGGACTCTTTGATTTTCTTGGAAAAATCTGTCTCGAACTTCAGGTCACGGTTGGTAATGATACCTACCAGCTTTCTGCCCTCGGTAATCGGAACGCCGGAAATACGGAACTTCGCCATCAGCTCATTGGCGTCTGCCAGCGTATGCTCCGGAGACAAATAAAACGGATCGGTGATAACGCCGTTCTCGGAACGCTTTACCTTGTCAACTTCCTCTGCCTGCTTTTCGATACTCATGTTCTTATGGATAATACCGATACCACCCTGTCTCGCCATTGCGATAGCCATGCGGTGCTCAGTAACCGTATCCATACTGGCACTCATCATCGGAATGTTCAGCTTGATGGTCTTTGTCAGATGTGTACTCAGATCCACCTGGTTCGGAATCACCTCGGAATAGGACGGTACCAGAAGTACGTCGTCAAAGGTAATGCTCTCTCCAATAATCTTACCCATTTTATTCTCTCCTCTCAAGTCATTATTCTGATATTCTTTTGTGTCCGTGTAAGACGGTTATTAATAACTTATCTTAACGAAAAGATTCTGAATTGTCAATACATGTTCGCCGAAAAAAAACACAAAAAAAGCCGCGCAAAAACGGCTTTTTTTGATTCATAATATTTTTTAATTACTGTTCTTTTGTGTCTCCGATAAATTGCACACATTCCGAACATTCATCTTTCTATCGCGGACACTTTGTTATTTCAGAAGACCCAAATGATCCAAATGCCATTCCGCAGACCCTGCCGACGGAAGCTCCTCCGCATCTGTCAGGTCTCCTGCTTCCGCACTGCCGGTCACATACAACTCCCAGGCGGAAGCCATGTCCCGGTTCCCGTCTGATTTTCGTATCTCCAACAGTTTTTTCACAAAAAACGGACCTGCAATATGGCAACGGTACACCCACACCTCTGCTGCCGCCGTCTCGTCGCCGCACTTCAAAATCACAGCGGCAGGCTTCGTGAACCACAAAGCTTCAACCAAAGCCCGGCCAAGAGGCGTATGTTCCTCCTCCAGAGCCAGCGCAAGCCCTCTTTCGCCTTCCCGTGTAAGAGAACCCAGTCTGTATAATCGTCCATGCTCCATTCGAAGGTATGCTTCCGTTTCCGGCCTTGCCAGGAGCACCGCGAACTTCTCAGGCAGCGGCAGCTTCTTTTTCTGTTCCAGCATTATGCATCCATCCTTTCCAGATCACTGTCCGGATGATTTCCGCAGTGCTTATAATCGTCGTTCGTAGAGATGAGTCCGTAGTTCTTCCGAATCTCATGAAAGCCTTTCGCCAGCCGGACATAGAATTCCAGCGGCGGCATAGGCTGGAAGCCCAGACGGGACGCCTTATGGGGCCTCCAGATGGTGCTCAGACAAATAACATCATGGCGGGCAAAAAATTCACAACCCTCGAAATTCGATTTCAGAGCCTCGTCCACTGTGGCAAATCCGCCAGGCTTTGCCAGCTCCGCGCCCGCTACAATCTGGGTATACACTTTTCCTTTTCCAAACACTTCGACTGCATCCAAAGTTCGTCTCAGCCATTCATCATGTCCTATCCAGGCTTCTTTCCCCGGGCACAGACGCTGAAACAATTCCTTATCCCAGACCTCAATATTGGGGCAGTAAGAGGTAAGTCCCGTTTCATCATAGATACGCTGCAGATCCTGCTTTTTATAAGCCGGAGCCATCAGCTGACTGGAAAAACGACCGTTAAAATTCCGGCCAATGGCCTGCAAGACCCGGATATAACGATCGATTTCCTCAGAAAATGGCGGTTCTCCGCTAAAATCCGTTCCACCGGACAAATAGATCTCCGAGAAACGGCCCGGTTCCTTTAATGCCTCCCGCACTGTCTCGTAGACGTCCTCGCAATTTACCTGTTCCAGGGTATGGGATCCGGTAAAAAACGCGCAGAAATGACACTGCTTTCCGCCCTCCCAGAGGCGGCATTTCTGATAGGCCGTCAGAATCATCTTCTGAGCCCGCACATCAGCGATAGCCTCCATGGGCGTACCCCTGCTGGTGGTTTTTCCAAAAAATTCCGGCCGGGGCACAAAATCAATCCGGTCGATGGGCTGTCCATTTTCCGACAGCCAGAATTCGCCTGTCTCCGGATTCCAGTCCGCCTTGTAAGGATCCTCGTAGGACTCCCCATAATTGATGTAGACATAGGTAGCGTCCCGTAAAAGGATTGCGCCCGGCATGACCTTTTTAGCAGTTCTGCCCGCAAAAGAGATCCCAAAGGGCTCCAGTTTCCCAAAACAGTAATCCGGCTTCTGCAGACGTTCCAGAGCCTGCTCGCTCAGCACGACACCATGCCATACCATGCTCAGTTTCAGGAGAATGAACGGAGACAGATCCGGATATTTTTCGCAGAGCTGCTCCCACTCTCTTATTTTCTTATATCCCATCTTATTCCTCCTATTTCAGGGAAAGTAAGCCCAGTACAATCAGGCCGTTCAGGCCAATCAGAAACAGATAATCCTTCCAGCACACACCCACCTGAAAAGCCTGCGCCCGGGGCGCTTCATCCTGAAACCCTCTGGATTCCATAGCCATGGCCAGACTCTCTGAGCGCTCCATAGCCTGTACCAGCATAGGAAACAGTCTTTTTGTAGATACCGGTCCTGTTTTCACGCCGCGTACCTGAAGCGCCGCACCAACAATATCATACTCTTCCCTCACCACCGGGAAGAAATGATACGCTGCCAGAATTCCATAGGCAAACTTGGGCGGCAGATGAAACTGCTGCATCAGGCTCATGACCAGTTCAAAGGCATTGGAGGTAAAAGCATAAAGCATACCGAGACCCCCGTAGGCCAGAATCCGGGAGGACAACTGCATAGCTGTCGTCATATTACTGGCATAGAGCGTGCGCTGTCCAAACATGGTCACTTCCACGCCTTCATTTCCGCCATTTCCGAAAAACAGTCCAGCTGTAAACATTCCGAGAGCCGCCAGCAGAAATGGCACCATGCCAATCATCAGCTTTCTGCGATTCACACCCGGTGTACAGAAGGTTACCAGGAAGCATATCACAGCAATCACCAGATTCAGCCGCACCCGAAAGGTCAGGGACAGTAAAAGAGAAGCAATGATCAGGCTCAGCAGCTTATAGCCCGGATTCAGTTTCTTCATAAAGCTCCTCCTTCCCATTCCTCTGTCGGAATTGCAGTCAGCTTTCCTTCCTGTAAAAGAAGAATCTGATTTGCACAGGCTTTAGCCAGTGCCAGATCATGGGTGGCCATCACAACCGTCAACCCATCTTTGACGCGGCTCATCAACAGATCCATGATAAAACGTGTAGACCGCTCATCCTGGGCGTAAGTAGGCTCATCCAGCAACATCAACGGGCAGTCTCCGGCCAGCATGGCCAACAGAGCCAAGCGTCTCTGCTGCCCCTGACTGAGTGTGTAAGGGGACTCCTTCTCCCATTGCCGCAAGCCGAACTCCTCCAAAAGCTCCCCGGCTTTTCTCTTCAGCACGGCTTCCTCTGCCTTTTTCCCGTAGACAGCCCGGAGCGTAGTCAGTACTTCCTCCTGTACAGAAAGACTTAAAAACTGAAACCTGGGATTCTGAAATACCAATCCCGGCCTTCCTGCGAGTTCCAGCCTTCCCTTTTTCCGCCCGATTCCTGCCATTGCCTGTAAAAGAGTCGTCTTACCGCTTCCGCAGGTTCCTACCAATGCCGTTACACTGCCCTTTTCTATCCGAAACGACAAATCCTTCAGAAATGGTTTTTTCCCATGATATAAAGTCAATTGCTCTGCCAGCACCATTGTTTCACTGTCAGCTCCAAGCTCCGCTGCGTGATATGCGCTGAGCCATCTATCATCCAGAAACAGCCCCCTCTTCTCGAAAAGCTCCCGTTTTTTTTGGATCTCCTCAGGGTAAATACTGCCCTCATCAAGATTCCCATTTTCTTCCATCAGCACGATCCGATCCATAAAAGGCAGCCACCACTGGGGCTTATGATCCACCACCAACAGGGTCAGTCCCCGTTCCTTCATCTTCCGCAGAAGTTCCGCCAGGGATTCGCAGGCCTTTGGATCCAGATTTGCAAAAGGCTCGTCCAGAATCAGCATATCCGCCTCGGTGGCCAGAGCTGTGCAGAGAGCCAGTTTCTGCTTCATACCTCCAGATAAGGTATAGATAGGCTGACCGGCTGTGTACTCGAGTCCTACGATACGTAGAAGTTCATGGGCTCTTTTTCGCAGATCGCCCTGATAATTCATATTTTCCAGCGTAAACAAAACCTCATGCTCTACCTTATCCATGCAGAATTGATTGTCCGGATTCTGGAATAAAATTGAAACCTTTTTGGCACGCTCCGCCGCCCCCAGCTTACTGAGCTCCTGACCATGTACGAGAATCGTCCCTTCCATTTCGCCCGCGTATTCCGGATAAAGTCCGGCGAGGCAGTACGCAAGGGTACTTTTGCCTCCGCCGGACTTTCCCATCAGCAGAACCGCTTCTCCCCGCTTTACCTGAAAACTCAGGTCGGAAAAAACCGGATGTTCATTTTTACTGTACCGAAAACCTAAGTGTTCGCAGGAAAGGATGATTTTCTCCTTACTCACGGCTGCGGCCCAGCTCATAGCCCTTTAACAGACCGCTCTTTGCCAGGCTGTCGCCAATCAGCTTGCAGATCAGACCTGAGAAGATCAGGGAGCTTACCAGACGAATCAGGAACAGTACGATCAGGAAACCTACAGAGAATTTACCGTAACCAGAACGTACAAAGCTCCACAGGAAGCTGGTAATGCAGCTTCCTGCCGCTGCCAGATACATCACCTTGCCATCAAATTTCTGATACTTATTTGCGGCAAATACGATCTCTGCGCCAACGCCCTGAATGATACCTGCTACGATAACCATCGGGCCGAACCAATTGCCCAGAAGAACCTCAATAACTGCCGCAATGACCTCTGCGATAACCGCTGCGCCCGGTTTCTGCAGAATGTAGCCTGCCAGGGTTGCTGCCATAAACCATATACCGAAGCAAATCTCATTTCCCAGAGGGGACAGGCCTGCAGGCGTCAGAGCGGTTGCTATAAACGAAGCCAGGTATACGCCGCCCAGATATACGACACCGAATACAATACAAATCATAGCTGTTAAGATGATCTCTTTTAATTTCCAGGTGTTTTTCTTTTCCATTTTTTTACTCCTCTTTATTCGTTAATTCTCATTTGTCGGGCTGTTTACCGATAAGGTAAAATGCAGAATGTAATGGGGAACGGCCTTTTCCATCAGGCTGCATACCTCTTCCAGGTAGTCAAACACCTCATGAATGTCACCATGAATCCGGGTGGCGTAATGAATGGTGGTAGGCTCCAGCCCCTTCTCCTCTGCCAGTCTCCAGACTCTGGCAATCTCATCGATGTAATCCGCGGTTCCCATGGGATACAATGCCAGCTTGCACAGTACCGGGAAGTGCTTATCCGCAATCTTTGCCTTGTTGGGTGCCTCGCCCTCACGGGTCAAAACACTGTCTCCGTCACAGTCACCCGGGCAGCCCTTAGAAAACTGTCCTTCCAGTGCCATATGCACATCCGGCTTCCATGCGTTGACGAACAGTGCCTTCACAGCGTCCGCCACATAAGGCAGCTTACCGCGGTATACGGTAGACAGCGCATCGGACTCGCTCCAGACTGCACTCGTATCAGTTCCCTCCAGCGCGCCCAGAATGATCGGCACGAAATGGTCAGTCATTGGATACAGGGAAAAACGGCAGCCGGAGATATCCAGCTTCGTTCCCCGTCCTGCCCAGGGCAGATCCGGACGGTTGCAGCCGCTGCAACAATTGTTGTTTTCCATATTTAAAACCTCTCTTTCTCTCATAGAGGTATCGGATTTCCGCAAAAATAGACAAAAAAAGAAGCTTTCTCGAAAAAAAGCCTCTTTCTATATCTATACTTATGCCAATACCTAGCCAATAAGTCTTTTCGAATCGCTTCCCTTCGCTGGTTCTAACCAGAGCAGGTTCAAAGAGTCGGCCTTATGCCCTCTCAGCTCCTAAGAGTTCCCCTAGAATTCTAATACCTGTATGAATTTTTATGTCGGTATAACTATAGCGCTTTTCTATGGAGATGTCAAGGCATAAATGGTCGTAACCGTCCTGCCGTCTAAGCCCTCAGGCAAAAACAAATACCCCGCGGCAGGTTAAAACCTGCCGCGGGGTATTTGCTTTGCTGATGTGTTACATCATTCCGCCCATGCCGCCGCCTGCGGGCATTGCGGGTGTTTCTTCCTTAATGTTTGCTACACAGCTCTCTGTGGTAAGGAACGTAGATGCTACGCTGGTTGCGTTCTGCAGAGCGCTTCTTGTTACCTTTGCGGGGTCAAGAATACCTGCGTCTACCATGTTCACATACTCTTCATTCAGTGCGTCAAAACCGACTCCCGGATTGCTCTCTCTTACCTTGTTGATGATAACTGCGCCTTCCAGTCCTGCATTTGCAGAGATATGGAACAGCGGAGCCTCCAGTGCCTTCAGGATAACCTTTACACCGGTCTTCTCATCGCCCTCTGTGGTATCAAGCAGCTTCGCTACCTGCTTGGTTGCGTGGATATACGCGGATCCGCCGCCTGCGATGATACCTTCCTCTACAGCCGCCTTGGTAGCTGCCAGAGCATCCTCCATACGAAGCTTTGCTTCCTTCATCTCTGTCTCAGTTGCAGCGCCTACACGGATAACTGCTACGCCGCCTGCCAGCTTGGCAAGTCTCTCCTGCAGCTTCTCACGGTCGAAATCAGACTTGGTCTCTTCGATCTGCGCGCGAATCTGAGCGATACGCTGCTGGATATCTTCCTTGGAGCCTGCGCCCTCTGCGATGATGGTGTTCTCTTTCTGAATCTTTACAGACTTTGCAGTACCCAAATCCTCAAGCTTCGCATCCTTCAGCTCACGTCCCAGCTCCTCGGAGATGACGTTTGCGCCTGTCAGGATTGCGATATCACGCAGCATCTCTTTTCTTCTGTCGCCATAGCCCGGTGCCTTTACACCAACTACCGTGAAGGTTCCACGCAGCTTGTTCATAACCAGAGTGGTCAGAGCCTCGCCCTCGATATCCTCTGCGATAATCAGAAGCTTTCTGCCGCACTGTACGATCTGCTCCAGCAGCGGAAGAATCTCCTGGGTTGTGGAAATCTTCTTATCTGTAATCAGGATATACGGATTATCCAGATTTGCTTCCATCTTCTCCATGTCTGTTGCCATGTAAGCGGAAATATATCCTCTGTCGAACTGCATACCTTCTACCAGATCCAGCTCGGTCTTCATGGTCTTGGACTCCTCGATGGTGATAACGCCGTCGTTGGTAACCTTCTCCATAGCGTCTGCTACCATGTTGCCAACTTCCTCATTTCCGGAAGAAACAGCTGCTACTCTTGCGATCTGATGCTTTCCGGTTACCGGGCTGCTCATCTCCTTAATAGCCTCTACTGCGGCGTCTGTCGCCTTCTTCATACCCTTTCTCAAAACGATCGGGTTCGCTCCTGCTGCCAGATTCTTCATACCTTCATGAATCATAGCCTGTGCCAGAACTGTTGCTGTAGTGGTACCGTCACCGGCTACATCGTTGGTCTTGGTCGCTACTTCTCTTACCAGCTGGGCACCCATGTTCTCAAACGGATCCTCAAGCTCGATCTCTTTTGCAATGGTAACACCATCGTTGGTAATCAGGGGCGCGCCATACTGCTTATCCAGTACTACGTTTCTTCCCTTCGGTCCGATGGTTACTCTTACGGTATTTGCAAGCTTATCTACACCGGCTTCCAGTGCTTTTCTGGCGTCTACGCCATATTTAATTTCCTTAGCCATTTTTAATTCCTCCAGTTTTTTTTTCAGATTTTTATATCATTATTCGGTCATATCCTGACGGATATGCACGCTCCGCTCAGGATGCCATTCGGCAAAGAATAATATCTTTCGATATTATTCTACAATTGCAAGGATGTCATTCTGCTTTACAATCATGTATTCCTCATCGCCAAGCTTTACTTCATTTCCGGCATACTTGGAATAGATAACTTTATCGCCAACCTTTACATACATGGTAATCTCTTTTCCGTCTACCATTCCGCCAGGTCCTACTGCTACAACCTCAGCCTGCTGCGGCTTCTCCTGGGACTTGCTTGCCAGAATAATTCCGGATGCGGTAGTCTCCTCTGCTTCAAACTGCTTCAGTACAACTCTGTCTCCCAACGGTACTAATTTCATTTCTATTCCTCCTTGGATCTTGTTCTTATCCTTTTTATTATTAGCACTCACTTACTGCGAGTGCTAACTTACGGTTATTATAGTAATGCTTTCCATTTTATTTGTCAACTGCTTTTTCGGAATTTTATTCTTTTTTTATAATTACAGGATAAAAAAATACAGTGCGGTTTCCGACCTGCTCCGGCCTTTTTCCGCACTGTACCTTTCTTCTATTCTGAAGTTATTTTGCTTCCTTTTTCAGCTTCGCCAGTTCATCGAATACCACATCGTTCACAACCTTAATGTAGGTTCCTTTCATTCCGGAGGAACGGGACTCGATCACGCCTGCGCTCTCAAACTTCCGAAGCGCGTTGACAATAACGGAACGAGTGATTCCCACACTGTCGGCAATCCGGCTGGCTACCAGGATTCCCTCGTTGCCCTTCAGCTCCTCGAAGATATGAGTGATCGCTTCCAGCTCAGAGAAGGACAGGGTGCTGATGGCAGACTTCACAATCTGAACCTTCCGCTTCTCTTCTTCGTTCTCCTCGTTCACGGAACGCATCATTTCCAGGCCTACGACTGTGGTGCCGTACTCGCTTAAGATGATATCGTCGATATCGTACTGCTCTTTATACTTATACAGGAACAGGGTTCCCAGACGCTCGCCTGCAATATCAATCGGAGTGATAATCGCCTGATAATCACGGACATTCTCAGACTCAAAGCCCAGGGTCTGCAGATTGACATTCTCCTTGGTGGACAGAATGCTTAAGAGACGCTCGTTCAGAGCCTCGTCTATATGGGCTCCCACTTCGTCCACAATCAGCTCCTGAATCTCACTCACGCCCTCACAGTGGCTGATACCCAACACCTTGCCTTTTTTACTGATGACCAGAACATTGGAATTCAGAATCTCTGTCAGCACTTCGCAGATATCGTTGAATACCACCTTGCTGGAGTTATTATTATGCAGCAGCTTATTGATCTTTCTTGTTTTATCCAGTAATTGTACGCTCACGCCGTTCCCTCCATTGTATTTTTTTCCGAAGGTGTCTGTTCTCTATCTTTTCGCCATATTTTCAAAACAACTCGGAATTTATATGAATTTTAGCACAATTCCCTCTTTTTTTCAATTACTTTTTCACAAATTTTCTGACTATTTTTCTTCGTCCTTTTTCTTCGGCATCACATGGCCGCAGGTTTCGCTGGCACAGACCAGCTTATTGCCCTTTTCTACCATATAGCTGCCGCAGACCGGACACTTCTCCGTAGAAGGCTTCTGCCAGGACATGAAATCGCACTCCGGATTGTTCTCACAGCCGTAATATTTTCTTCCCTTTTTGGTTCTGCGCAGCACCACATCCTTTCCGCACTTGGGACAGGGTACTCCGATTTTTTCCAGATAAGGCTTGGTATTGCGGCATTCCGGAAAGCCCGGGCAAGCCAGGAAGCGTCCGTGGGGACCATATTTGATCACCATATGACGTCCGCATTCCTCGCAGACCACGTCCGTCACCTCGTCCTCAATCTTTACTTCCTTCAGTTCCTTTTCCGCAGCCTCCACGGCTTTTTCCAGATCCGGGTAGAAATTTTCTACGACTGTCTTCCAATTGACGGTTCCTTCTTCCACGCAGTCCAGAAGTCCTTCCATATTTGCGGTAAAATCTGTCTCCACAATGCTGGGGAAGGCCTGCTTCATCATATTGTTGACTACCTCGCCAAGCTCGGTCAGATAGAGATTCTTGCTCTCCTTGGACACATAACGGCGGGCAATGATTGTCGTAATCGTCGGCGCATAGGTACTGGGACGTCCGATACCCAACTCCTCCAGCGTCTTAACCAGCGCAGCCTCTGTATAATGGGCCGGCGGCTGTGTAAAATGCTGTTTACTCTCAAATTCCTTCAGCTCCAGCCGGGTCTCCTTGCTCAGGCCCTTCAGCAGACGGCTGTCCCCTTCCTTTTCCTCGTCCTGCACATAGACAGACATAAAGCCGTCGAAGGTAACCCGGGACGCAGACATGGTAAAACGGTACTTTCCTCCGTCCACCTTTACCGAAGAGGTCTCATAGACCGCGTCTGCCATCTGGCTGGCCGCAAAGCGCTTCCAGATGAGCTGATAGAGACGGAACTGCTCCCTTGTCAGGGATTCCTTGACAGAAGCCGGCGTCCGCGTCAAATCCGTCGGACGGATCGCCTCATGGGCGTCCTGAATCTTTTTGCCGCTGGTTTTCGCGTTGTGCCCGGCAGACACATACGTTTCTCCATAATTGGAAGAGATATAATCGCGGGCTGCCTTTGCCGCCTCCTCGGATACTCGGGTGGAATCGGTACGCAGATAGGAAATCAGGGCTACGGTACCGCTGCCCTTGAGATCCACGCCTTCATAGAGCTGCTGTGCCACGCTCATGGTCTTCTGAGTGGAGAAATTCAGTGTCTTGGAAGCCTCCTGCTGCAGGGTACTGGTGGTAAACGGAAGCGGCGCCTTCTTTACGCGCTCCCCGATCTTTACCTCGCTGACCTCATAGGAAACTCCGTCCAGTTCTTTTAGAATCTGATCCATCTCCTCTTTGGAGCGGATTGTCATTTTTCCTTCCTTTGTTCCATAGAAATGCGCCTGCAGCGGCTTCTTTCCGCCATCTGCCAGGAAATCCGCATCCAGCGTCCAGTATTCCTCCGGCACAAACGCATTGATCTCCTCTTCCCGATCCGCAATCAGCCGGAGCGCTACCGACTGGACACGGCCTGCACTTAAGCCCCGCTTTACCTTTGCCCACAGAATCGGACTGATACGGTAGCCTACCATACGGTCCAGCATACGGCGGGCCTGCTGTGCATTGACCAGATCCATATCAATCTCCCGGGCATTCTTCAGGGATTCCTTTACCGCGCTCTTGGTAATCTCGTTAAAGGTAATCCGGTACATTTTCTTTGGATCCAGCTTCAGCGCCTGGGACAGATGCCAGGAAATCGCTTCTCCCTCCCGGTCCGGGTCGGTTGCCAGATATACTTTATCTGCTTTCTTCGCCTCTTTGCGCAGCTTAGCAAGAATATCACCCTTGCCGCGAATGGTAATGTATTTGGGTTCGTAGTCGTGCTCCGCGTCAAAGCCCAACTGACTCTTGGGCAAATCCCGCACATGTCCCTGGGACGCCAGCACCTCATAGTTGGACCCGAGAAATTTCTTGATGGTTTTCACTTTCGCCGGAGACTCTACGATAACCAGATTCTTTGCCATAATACTAACTCTCTTTCTTTGATATCCGCTGTCTGCTGCAAATGGCTCTGCTTAACAACGTGTATAGTAATTCTTATATACTTCCTTCGCATAACCCTTCATTTGCAGTTTTGCTAAAACACTCAAGGCTTCTCCGGGCGGAAGTCCTGTCTTTCCACAGATCTCCGCCAGGTTCTGAGCCTGCAAGCGTAAACAACTATACACCAAATTTTCAGACCTTTCAAGCACATTTTTATCTTTTTGCGTTTTTTTACAGGTAAATTCCGGTAAAATATGGAGGACTTCCAGTAATTGTTCCGGTGACAGGGCAATTCCTGCCCCCTGCCGGATCAGATTATTACAGCCGGCGCTTAAGGCTTCTCCTACCGGTCCCGGAGTCGCGTAGACCTCCTTTCCCTGCTCCAGTCCGTAATCCGCCGTAATCAGGGAACCGCTTTTTTCTCTCGCTTCTATTATAAGTACCAGATCCGACATACCGCTTAAAATCCGGTTCCGCAGTGGGAAATAATATTTCAGGGGACGTACGCCCGGCGGACATTCCGAGATAATGCCGCCCTGCCGCTCAAGCGCCATATAGATGTCCCTGTTGGCTTCCGGATAACACATATCTGCCCCACCCGCCAGCACCGCAAAGGTGGCTCCGCCCTTTTTCAGGGCTCCTCTGTGGCTGCAGGCGTCGATTCCCCGGGCCATACCGCTTAAAACCTGCACCCCGGCAGCCGCCAGCTCTCCACCAAACCATTCGGACAGGTTCCGGCCGTATGAGGTACAGTCCCTTGCGCCCACCACTGCCACTGCCGCCTGCTCCTCTTCCGGCAGTCTTCCCCGGACGAACAGACCGCAGGGAGCATCCGGAATGGTCCGAAGCCGCTTCGGGTACTTTGGCTGCTCCCAATGGATAAATTCCAGATCCAATCGCTTCAGCCGCTCTGCCTCCCGTTCAAAGTCCCATTTTTTCCGATTTTCCAGGAGAGTCCCCAGCTTTTCCCGGTTTGTGGGAAAGCGATCCAGCAATTCCTTTTCACTGCACAGAAAAACGGTTTCCGGATTCCCATATTTTTCCAGCAGCTTATGCTCCAGTCCCGGATCATAAAACAGGCTGCTGCAGAACCATTGCCAGTAATCCCGCATTCCTACACCCCCTTCAGCCACTGATTGCGATCCGGCGGACGATAGCCCAGAGCCTCCAGAACATGCCCTTCCTCTATCTCCTCTTTTCCTTCCAGATCGGCAATGGTGCGGGCCACCCGGACAATCCTATGATATGCCCGGGCACTCAGGTTTAATGCCTCAAAAGCGTCCCCCAGCAGCTCCTTTTCCGCTTTTCCAAGCTTACAATACCGCTCCGTTTCCCCTGTGCCCAGCAGAGCGTTAAACTTCCGCTTTTCTTTCCGATACCGTTCTTTTTGCATTTCGTGGGCCCGCTCTACCCGTTTCCGTATCTCCGCCGTAGATTCTTCTTTTCCCTTCTGCTGTAAATCCTGATATGTCACCGGTGATACATTAGCGCAGATATCCATCCGATCCAGCAGAGGCTGCGACAGCTTTCCCAGATAACGGGCCACCTCCTGCTGGGCGCACTGACAGCGGTTGCGATCCGGATAATAGCCACAGGCACAGGGATTCATAGCCGCTACCAGCATAAAATCCGCCGGGAAAATATAGGTTCCCGCTGTCCGGCTGATACAGATCTGCTTCTCCTCCAGAGGCTGTCGCAAAATCTCCAGGGCTGTCCTGCGAAATTCCGGCAGCTCATCCAAAAAGAGAATCCCACGGGAGCTCAGAGAGACCTCTCCGGGGCCCGGCACTCGGCCACCTCCTGCCAGCGCCTCTGCTGTAGTCGTGTGGTGTGGCGAGCGGAAGGGTCGCTTCAGGATCAGGGATTCCTTTTCCCGGAGCAGTCCCGCGATACTGTAAATTTTTGTAATTTCCAGGCTTTCCTCCAGAGACAGCTTCGGAAGAATTCCCGGAATCCGTCTGGCAATCATCGTCTTACCGGAGCCCGGCGGCCCTATCATCAGAAAATTGTGCATCCCGGCAGCCGCAATCTCTGCCGCCCGCTTCACTTCTGCCTGACCATGAATCTGGGCAAAATCCTCCTGATTTTCCGGGTACTCCCTTTCTTTTGCAAACATGGCCTCCACGTCCACGCAGGTTTTCACGGCCTGTTCCGGATGCCGTAAAACCTCAAGCAATTCGCTAAGCCCCGATACCCCCACTACCTCCATGTCCTGCAGTACCGCTCCCTCCCGGGCATTGGCCTTGGGAACAATACAGCGCCGGATTCCCAGCTCTCTGGCCTTTTCCACCAGAGCCAGCACCCCGGAAATTCCAAGTACCTGACCGCTCAGACTCAGCTCGCCGGCAATCATCAACCCGTCCAGCCCTTCTGCCGGAACCTTCTCCAACGCGCCCAGCACCGCGGCCGCAACAGCCAGGTCAAAGCGCGAGCCCTCTTTTCGGACACTGGCGGGAGCCAGATTCACTGTGATGCGCTTGGGCGGCAGCGCGCAGCCCGTGTTACGCAGGGCTGTGCGTACCCGGTCGGCTGCCTCCCGCACCTCTGACGCCAGATATCCCACCATCAGAAAACCGGGCATTCCCTCGCTCACATCTGCTTCTACCCGAACCGGATATCCCTCAACGCCCCGGATACCAGCTGACAAAACCTTACAAAACAAAAATTTTTCTCCTTCCCTCTCGATTGATTCTGCTTTTCTTTCGTGGAAAATCCGGAGAATCCCGGAATGATCTGAATCAAGCATAACGCATCAAAAAGGAAAAATCTGCTGTTTTATACTTTTTTTATTCTTTTCAGCAATGTCCACAACCATTATTTTTACCAAAAGGTTTTTGCAAAAAGAACAGCCGCGCCACAGCGCAGCCATTCTTCCTGTTCTTATTCGTACACGGTTGTGGTAATCTCGCCTCCGGCGCATTGAAAGAGCACCGCGTCGGAATAAGCATAATGATCCATGGCGTCCCGCATCTCATAAACCATAGAATAGGAACCGTCCGGAAGCTCTATTTCGCCAAAGGCGGTATCCGCTGTTACCGTAAAGGTATCTGCCGTATACGCCTCAAATTCATCATCGCCGCTGGCTGTCGCCAGATACCAGATAGTGGTCAGCTCATCGCCCTCCTCCAGAAGCCGCAATTCCTTATCGGCCATACCGCTGTCATCAATACCCTGACGGGCGCCCAGGATACTCCACTCTTCGGTATTAAAGTCATATACCACCTGTAAGTTATAGGAATCGCCATTCAGAAGAACCGGTACTGCATACAGGTTATAATCCTCGCTTTCATAACTCAGCTCCATATAAGCCAGGTTTCCGTCGATACTCCCCCAGACACCGCGGAAATTATCGTAAAAGATACCCTTATCCCAATCTGCGTTCATATCATTATCCGTACCCAGAAGCAGCATGATATCATTTTCCTCGTCCACATAGTAGAGAGAAAATCCAATTCCGGCCAGAATGTCGTCGGCCTTCGGCCCCAGCGTCAGATAGGATACGCCATCCTCATTCACATCCAGAGGTTTCCCGTCCCAATCCGTACTCAGCAGGTTCTCTACGTTCGGAAGCTCCGTAAAATCCATATCCGCGATGTATTCCATTCCGGAATCGTCCAGCTCACCGGTTAGCTCATAAGCGTAAAAATATTTGAACGCCAGTCCTGCTCCGATATCCGCATATCCGTTAAAATCCTCCACATCTCCATTGTAGGAATAGTAACAGGACAGACCGGTAGCCTCGCTCCGGTACGGACCGCCCACCTGGTAGAGCACGCAATTATCCATGGCGTCCAGCACACTCTGGGCAGAGCCCAGCATATCGACGCTCTGACGGGCTATATGTCCCAGATCCACCATGTTCGTGTATCCCTGTTCTCTGGTATTGCCGCCGTAATTCTCACTCTGCACGGCTGCCCGGGCAAACCGGGAGAAAAAGGCCGGATCCGCACAGGCCGCAGACAGAGCCTCCGCGCCGAAAGTCTCATAAGCATCCAGAAGCGGACCCACCTTCGATAAATCGGTCAGAGACAGCGTCGTATTGTCCTGGGTTCCCACCTCTTCACAGCCTGCATAGTAGGCGTCACAGATGATCTTACCCAGCTCCTCACCGTCCATGTCCGGATTTTCAGCCAGGGCGCCCACCCACTGGGAATAATACCACCCATTGGCTGGTTCTGTCTCCTCGGAAGCCACCAGGTAACGCGCCAGATCCGAGAAGGTATTGGCCACGTCCACGGTCGCCATCAGACAGGTATCAAAGCCGATCAGCTCCATGGGAGGATTCTCCACGGAAGGATCCCAGACACTGGAAAACGCCGCGTACATCTCGTCCAGAGTCAGAGAATCGTAACCGTATATTTCATCAAAGGACGCGCCGGACACAGAGCCGCCGCCATGGTTCCAGAATACTACCGCTGTCTTCTCCGCCGGATAATTGCTCTTCGCGAAGCTCAGGAAATCGGCCAGTGTTTCAGCTTCTCCCATGCTGGCCGAAGGCTGTTCATCCACCAGATTCAGGCCTTCGCTGTTATAGACCCATCGCTGCAGCTTGGACGCATCCACCACATCGTTCTGCCATTCGCTGGATCCTCCGGTCTCAATGACTACATTTACATTTTCCGGAAGCTCTGCCTCCATAAGCTCTGCCAGATCGCCGGTGGCAAAACCGCCGCCCGACTCCAGATCGCTTCCGCACAGATACCAGTAGACGGACCAGGCCCCCTCTTCCCCGGAAGCCGCGCTCGCCGTTTGCGTTTATTCCTCCCCGGTATCATCTCCACAGGTACACAGAGACAACGTCAGAGCGCAGGACAAAAATAACGCTATCCATTTTTTCTCATACCCATTCCTCCTTCGCAGCCGGATCCATCATTTTCATCAATTTCTTAGCCAGCGTGTGAAGTTTTTTCTCTTTCTTCTCATATTTTTCCAAATATTCTTCCACGCTGGGCTGATCCCGGTCAAAGGAAGGACCATCTACCTTCCAACTCATTTTTCCCCAGTAGGGATGCTGGAAGCTGATAGTAATTTTAAAATTAGAGACCGGACCCCTGGCGTCAAAAGTAGGCGCATCCAGCGTGGTCAGACGCCGTGGTTCATTACCGATGACCGTTGGCATGGGGCTGCCGCTGCGGGTGCGTTGCCGTTCTGCGGCGTCCTGCCGTTGCAGCATCCACTGGAATTCCTGCCGCTGCAGCAGGAACTGTTCGATCAGCTTCGACATGGAACGGGCTCTCTCCGGCGCGTCACTCTCATGACATTTCAGATTTTCCTTTCCGCTGGCGTAGATCGCCGTGCTATCTTCCTTAATGGTAAAGGATTTAATCGCAGACGCTTCGAACACCAGCGCCCGCTCGTCATCTCTCAGGCACAGCAGTCTGTGATCGGTATCGAGAAGCAGGCTTCCGCCGCCGAAGCCGAAATCGTAACGCCAGGTTTCCTGAAAGGTATCCCGCAGGGTCTGATTGTTGTCGTAAAAGGTCAGATACGCGCGGAATCGTTCCAGATTCATTTCACCCACCGCGCCGTCCGGCAGATCGATTTTCCTGTCACATTCCTTGCAGATAGGCATGTTCTCGATCTTTGTGGGCAGCAGACGCGGGGTCGGATTGCCACAGATTGGACATACTTTTTTATGATTGCTGAATAATCCCATAGATTTCCTCCTGTTATCCCTTTTCCAGATAGGCTTTTTTATGAAAATGCAGCAGTCCGGCCGCCACATTTACCGGAAACAGCCGTATGGTTCCGTTATATTTCGATACGGTGTCATTGTAGATCAGTCCGCTGGTATGCAGCATTTTTTCGTAGCTCTCCGCTGCATTCAGATACTTACGATAACCCGGTTCTTCCTGTACCTTCGGATATTGCTCCGCGATCGCCTGCAATACCTGCCGGATCTCCGAAAGCAATCGTTCCTGTCCGGCCGCCTGAGCCGGATCGCTCTCCGCCGTAACCATGCCACGATCTGTCCGAAGCCGGTCAGCCTTTTTCCCCATAGCCGCGTCATAGGCTTCCGTCAGTTCAAGAAGGGCTAACGTCGCGTCATACCAGGACGAAAGCTGTACTCCAATCTGACTCATGGCATTTTTTATATTCTCGTCCAGCACGACCAGTCTTCGCTGCACGGAAATCAGCTAGACAGCAAGTAAAATGACCAGCAAGGCCACAATAATTCCTATTTCCATACATTTCATTACCTTTCCTGTCGAACCTGTTCCAGACAGCCCTTACAGATACAGTGTTTCTGAATTTAAAAGCAGCGGATGCGGACTAAGCCGCATCCGCTGTCCGGATTCAGATTTTTATTTACTACATGAAATACAGTCCGTTATAACCGGTTGTATCAGACAAAGCAATCATTACGACGCTGCCGTCATCCTGCTGCGCAAATGCGCAATAATATCTAAGTTCACTGCCATTGTTATCAAAGTATACGCCGTATCCGGTGCTGTCCGCCTCGTAGGTGCCGTCCATTTCTCCGCCACCCTGTACCATTTTTGCAGTGCCGTCTGCATTAAACACAAAATCCAGTTTTCCGCCATACTGCTCCAGTGACGCCGCCAATCTCCTCATCAGTCAGCTCTTCGCCGTCCACGCAGCCGCCTGTGAAGCTCCAGGTAGTATCTGCCACATCGACCGGCTCAGTCATCATATCGATACTCCAGAGAGGACCGTCGTCGCCTTCCGCAAACTCGGTATCCGTCTCTGCGGTTTCCTCTGTCTCCTCTGAGCCTCCGCAGGCTGCCAGGGACAGAACTAACATGGTACCTAAAATCAGTGCTAATACTTTCTTCTTCATAACAATTTCTCCTTTTCCCGTTTTTTCTGCGGCTCTGCCGCTTTCTGATTTTAGTGTACCTGATTTGACAAAAAAAAGAGCGATTCGACATGAATCGCCCTGAATTTGCTCCCAATCGTCCCTATGCTTTTTACAAAATAACCTGCTGCCGGTCAAAGCTGTATTCCAGATATCTCTCTTTGATATCTGAATATTTTCCATGTGGAATCGGAATTTCTTCTCCATTTTGCATCTGAATATTTTTAGAAGAAAGGCTCCTGATATAATCCATATTAATCAGATAAGAACGGTGAGGTCGCAAGAAATTTCTATATTTTTCCAGTTGTCCGGACAGCTCATCCAGTTTTCCAACACTTTCCAGCTTCTCACCCTGTTCCATACAGAACAAAAGCGTCCGTCCCCTTACCTCACAATAGATCAGCTTCTCCAGCTCTATTCTGGTAATTCCTGTCTTGCAGCGCACAATCAGGCTTTTTTCTTCTGTTTTCCTGCATTCAGAAATCACCGAATCCATAAGCCGGAAAAAGCTCTCTGCCCAGATGGGCTTTAGCTGATAAAAATAAGCTCCCACGGTGTAGGACTCCACCGCGAATTCCGCCGACGAGGTCAGAAAAATAATCCTGACCGCCGTATCAAACACCCGGATTTCCTTTGCCGCCTCCATGCCATTCTGTCCCGGCATCATAATATCCAGAAATATAATATCGAAGCGCAGACCCTTCTCGAACGCTGCCAGAAGCTCCAGTGGGCTCTGGAAAACCACGTATTCCATCGCCCGGTTTCTCTCCACCCGATAGCGGTCCACCAGAACCTGCAGCTCCTTCAACACCGCTATATCGTCATCACAAAAACCTATTTTCAGCATAATCGGCGGCGCTCCCTTCTTTTGTACTTTCCAGCCTTACTTTTTTATTATATACGGGATTTCTTTTCCAAATTAAGCTATTCCTTCGGAAAATATTCACGAAGTTTCAAAATGGCGCTTTTCTCTATCCTGCTGATATAAGAACGGGAGATTCCAAGCTTTCCGGCAATCTCCCGCTGGGTGTATTCCTTTCCGTTATATAGTCCGTAGCGCATAATCAGAACCGTCCGTTCCCGTTCTGTCAGCACATCTGCCAGAAGCTCATACAACCGCCTGCTGTCCTCCCGGACACAGACACTGGTAAAGGCGTCCCGCTCCTTACTTTCCATAATATCCAACAGATGGATTTCGTTTCCTTCTTTATCCGTACCTATGGGGTCATAATAGGATGTTTCCCGGGCGGTTTTCTTTTTGGAGCGGAAGTACATCAGGAGTTCATTCTCCACACACCGTGCTGCATAGGTTGCAAGCCTTGACCCCTTCCCGCTGTCGAAGGTCGTCACAGCCTTGATAAGCCCGATGGTCCCGATGGATATCAAATCCTCCGTCTCTTCCCCTGTGCCCTGGTATTTTTTTACAATATGCGCCACCAGACGGAGGTTACGCTCCACCAGAATATCGCGCGCCTGCCCATCGCCCTCTTTCAGCCTCTGCAAGTAATACTGCTCCTCTTCTGCCTCTAATGGTTGCGGAAACGTCTTCAAAAAAGGCACCTCACGGGCGGATTTATCTTATCTTATGATAAATCCGCCTGTGAAGTGCCTTTCCCAGTTGATTTGGGCCAGTACGATTTATTTTCTTTGAGAAATTAGCCCCATCAAGGTTATTCCACTTTTCTATCTTCCATTCTGTATCATCCGTAAAAGTTTTTCAAAAGACTGGGCAAAGCATATATCATCATCTTCTGTACGCTTTCTCGGTCCTTTCAGATGATTCTTATGAGAACTTCGTCTTGCCTTCTTATTCAGGTGCCGCTCCATAAGCAACTGGTCGATATTTTCGTTCGTATACCACTTACCGGATTGGTGAATAGCATACGCACCTTTTCCAAGAGCCATAGCAGCTACCCCATAGTCCTGCGATACTACAACATCACCTTTATGGCAAATGCTAATCAGCTTATAATCTACGGCATCTGCTCCTGCTCCGACAACAATTACTTCGCTATAATCAGAAGTCAGCACATGGTTCGTATCACACAGCAATGTGGTTGATATGTTGTATTTCTCTGCTATTTTCTCTACAATACCTACTACCGGACACGCATCTGCATCCACAAATATCTGCATCCCTTGCCCTCAATTCTGTCATTCTTTGTAATTCACAGGTGTTCGAACCTCAATCAAATTTCCCGATGGATCATAAAATCTTACAAGCTTCTGTCCGCCCTCCAGCTCCATCAATTCTGTAACATAAGTTACAACTTCTCGGCCAGCCTCCAGTTTCTTTATAATATCCTCTATATCGTGATCTACAAAATAAAGTTCCGTCCTGTTGTTATATGGTACGGTATGTAGTTTTGTACTGTCGTACCATACATTCGCATCCTGCAATACCAGTCCCTCAGACATAATTACATTGCCTTCCAGCCTTGTAACCACACGCAGTCCAAACAGTTCCTCATAAAATTTTATGGACTCTTCGATATCGTCCACAATAATCAAAACATTTTTCAAACTCATGAATTATGCCCTTTCCACTTTTTGAAGCTGCGTCGTAATGACAGCTGTGAAGTACTCCTGCCATACCTATAGATTCATTTGCACTTTTTCAAGCAACAATACATCTGCCGGAAGCCAATTTACGCAACAAAGTGACTCTTTGTTCAACCATCGCGCAGCTTCATGTTCTTTTAACACAAGATCTCCCCTGCAGATTTCACACCAAAAGCATTCCATCGAAAGATGAAAGTCCGGATAATTGAACTCAATTGTATCAATCAAATCACCTACAGCTATTTCTGTGTCAAGTTCTTCCAGGATTTCACGCTTTAATGCTTCTTGCGGTGTCTCGCCAGGTTCAATTTTTCCACCAGGAAATTCCCAGCCCCCTTTGAAATCTCCATATCCACGTTGTGTAGCAAAAATAATCGGTTCTCCATCTTCATTAACAGCTTTTATTACAGCTGCCACAACTTTTATCGTCCTCATATATCCTCCACTTAAGAATTCACGATATATTCATAAATATCTTCCCGTACCGGGACATCAAGTATCCACTCTATTTCCACTGCTGTTTTTTGGGTATTTGCCATTGTAATTTCTTTTACGCTTCCACTTGCCGTCATATGTCCCAGATAATAAAATTCTTTCGAAATCTTATCGTCCTTATTTTTTCTTACAAAAAGCTCCACTTGAATACCTCGTTCCTTTGCTTTCAAGAAATTCTGCACATCTTCCGACTGTAAACTTCTTCCTGATTTTGAAATAGCAATCAAACGATCCCGAAATCCTGGCACAAAATGATCTTCATATTTTGTAGTATCACTAATATTCTCGGCCTTATCATAATTGATGAACACTGGAAATGTCTTTGTCTTTTTATCAAACTTATATCCACCAATATTCAATGGCACTTCGTTCTGCTCCCAGTTAAGCAGGCGACAGACATCTTCATAGGTATATTTCTGATATAAAACCAAATCTGTCCGATCATATGTCTTTATATAATCTCTTTCATATCGGCGAATGCCAAATTCAACTAATTCTTGAAGGACCTCATAAAACTCATTATGTTCCATCATCTGCATAAATGACTTTGTCGGTTTATAATCCGTTCCTTCTTTCTCAATAAATACACATTGAGAATAAGTCTTCTTACTTGCTCCGGCGGGGAACTCATTTGTCATAACATTTATAATGTTTTCTCTCTGATTCTGACCAATAGCTTTTCCATACCTCTTCATATCTTCCAAAAGACCTGCAAATAAGCCAGACTTTGATAATCCGTGAGCATACGCCATCATTCTTTTCAACATCTGAAGCTCTTGAATTCTTTTTCCACTTGCCAGCTTTTTTGAAACGAACTCTATAACCTTTTCTTCGTCCTCCGACAAACGAACGTTATATTCTTTCTCATATTTTACCAGGAACTTATAGTATGAGCCAAGACTGTTGTTATCAAAAATACGAATGACATCCATTTCACCGTAGTCATCAAAATCACACAGCCTAGGAATTCGTCCGAGCTTGTTCTTTAGATTTGTATAGTTCTCTCGGATAAGCTTTATATCGCTAAAGTTTGCATTATCTACAGACGCAAATATTTTCTTTCTACTAATCTCATCAAAATGTATGGTAGACGCACCAGGAATTACTCTTCCACCCTCCATGACATATCTGCGAATATTATCTTTATTATAGGTTCTGTCCCCTGATAATGCGATTGGAATCATAAAATTATTGTTGTAATTTCCGATAAAATCAAGAATTACTACATATTCTTTTCCGTATGCTTTTCTGAGTCCTCGTCCCAACTGCTGGATAAACACAATCGGGGATTGTGTTGGTCTAAGCATAATAACCTGATTTACTTCTACAATATCAACACCTTCGTTTAAGATTTCGACAGAAAAAATATAATCCAACGGCTCATTATCTGCTGTTGCATCTTCTTCATTCATGGCAAGTCTCTCAAACGCAGCCTGTCTATCCTGTTCAGAAGCACTACCATTCAACGCAATCGTTCTGAACTTCCGACCTGTGGAAGGATTCATCGTGTGATTAAATTTATTTGCTAATTCTTCTGATTCCTTAATACTGCTACAGAAAATCAGCCCTTTCACCTTATCCCCACTATATCCATAATAGTCAGCCTGATTGATAATATGCTTTACCCTTTCATCACTGGTCAGCATAGTAAAATCTCTTCTGACCTCTTTTTCATCTCCGATAATTTCCAAATCGGTAATGCCAAAATAGTGGAATGTACAAAGAAGGTTCTCCTCCATCGCCTGTTGTAATCGAATTTCATACGCAATTTGATGGTTGAATAGCTCGTAAACATTTCTTCCTTCTATGCTATCATCTCTTTTATCCGGAGTAGCTGTCATTCCCAGCCAAAGTTTTGGAGTAAAATGATTCATCACTTTCTGATATGTATCTGCCGGAACATGGTGAGCTTCATCTAATACAATACAGTCAAATGCATCTTTTTTATACTGAAGCAGGTGCTCATCACGATTCAATGTCTGTACTGTCGCAAACACATAATCTGCATCATATTCATGGTATCCTGCACCAACCAATCCCATTGAAACGGACCTGGCAAATACTTTTTCATAAGACTTCTTTGTCTGTCTTGCCAACTGGCCGCGATGAACCAGGAACAGTACTCGTTTAAACCCAAGTTCTCTCATTGCAAATGCAGACGCATAGGTCTTTCCCGTACCAGTCGCAGAAATCAAAAGTGCTCTATCCTCACCAGCCTCAAGAATTTTTCTCAAATTCGTAATAAACCCCACCTGCATACTGTTTGGCTGCAGTTTATATTTTTCAATTGAAATGATTTCTTCCTGTTTTGCAATCTCACGCTGGTGCTTGATGATCTCATATTGCTCGCTATACTTCTCATAGAACTCATCAAACGATAATGCATAGTTTGAATTCCATAATTCATTAAATTCAGCAATAATTTCCTGCGCTATTTCTCCCTGTTCTGTTGAAATTAACTTTGTATTCCACTCTCTATTACTCGTAAGTGCTGCGCTTGTGATATTAGAACTGCCAATAATAATACGATAAATTTCTTCCTTCTTGAAAATATAACCCTTTGTGTGAAATCCTTCCTTAGCAGCTTCTACATCATACATTTTAAGTGTGATATTGGATAGTTCGTTGAGTTTTTTCAAAGCTCTAGGCTCACTGAAATTCAAATAATTGGTTGTAAGAATTTCACCTTCTATATTTTTCTTCTCAAGCTCTTTCAATGTTTGAAGAAGAGGGGTAATACCATTCATTGTAATAAATGCTACGCTTATCTGGAAACTATCACATGCCAAAAGTTCGTCCTCAATAGACGAAAATACTTTCTTTCCTGCTTTATGATTATTGGATACAAATTCTGGTCTATATATATTATTTGAAACAACAGAACCGTCGATATATGCTGTTTCAAATCCTAATCGTACTTCATCAATTTTCCCCATATCTCTTTCTCCATTATTTTCTTCAATCCCCTGCTACTAGTATATTCTTTTCTCCACTCACTTTCAAAGGTTTTTATCATAACAACCCCTTTTGATTCGGTATCTTCGAAAAAAGTAAAGGAACAGGCCAGATAGACTTGTTCCCTTACTTTTTATGCAACATTCAGTTTTAAAATCAGGGCAATAGATACCTTGCTGCCGCTTTTCTATGCTTCTTTCCGTCTCAGAATATCGCAGGCGTCCGCTTTGCCGCTTAACTTCACGCGCAGCTTCTGCTGGGGATGGGGCGCGCTCTCCATGGCTTCGCCTTCTTCATTCAGGATAGCTTCTACCCTGACAGCCAGATTTTCTCCGTCCGGCTTCATGATCTCAATCATTTCTCCCACAGAAAACTTATTCCGCTGCTCCAGATGGATATAATTTTCCGCGTCTACGTCGCCCGCAATTCCCAGATAGGTGTAGCCCTTCTGATACGTATTGTTATCATAAATCTGGGAACTCTCGTCCGGCTTTCCATAGAAAAATCCGGTGGTAAATTCCCGATACGTGCAAGCTGCAATCTGCTCCTTATACCAGGGCATATGTTCCTCGTAAAGCTCCCGGGACTTCAGGCAATCGTCGATGGCTTTCCGGTAGGTTCTGGCCACTGTCGCCACGTAGAGCGCCGTCTTCATGCGGCCCTCGATCTTAAAGCTGTCAATGCCGGATTCCAGAAGCTCCGGAATATGCTCAATCATGCAGAGATCTTTGGAATTAAAGATATAGGTGCCCCGCTCATTTTCATACACCGGCAGATACTCGCCGGGACGGCTCTCCTCCATAACCGCGTATTTCCAGCGGCAGGGATGGGTACAGGCACCCTGGTTCGCGTCGCGGCCGGTAAAATAATTGCTCAGAAGGCAGCGCCCCGAATAAGAGATACACATGGCTCCGTGTACAAAAGTCTCAATTTCCAGATCCTCCGGGATATGCGCCCGCAGCTCCCGAAGTTCTTCCATGGAAAGCTCACGAGCGGAAACCACCCGTTTTGCCCCCTGCTGATACCAGAACTGATAGGTCAGATAGTTGGTATTATTGGCCTGGGTGCTGATATGACGCTCTATCTCCGGACAAATCTCCTTCGCCAGCATAAAGATGCCCGGGTCTGCAATGATCAGCGCATCCGGCTTAATCTCTTTTAATTCTTCAAAATAAGCCCGCACGCCTTCCAGATCCCGGTTATGGGCCAGAATATTCGCTGTTACATAAACCTTTACCCCATGGGCATGGGCGAAGGCAATCCCCTCTTTCATGTCTTCCATGGAGAAATTTTTAGCCTTGGCGCGAAGACCAAAGGCCTCGCCGCCGATGTATACCGCGTCTGCGCCAAAGACCACCGCGGTCTTTAAGACCTCCAGACTGCTGGCCGGAATCAGAAGCTCCGGTTTTCTTACTGTTTCACTCATAACTGCTCCTTTTTTACGCTTAAGGTCACGCCGTCACCCAGCGGCAGCACCGATGTGGTCAGATCCGGGTGATGGGTCAGCGTATACAGATACTCCCGCATACGGCTGTGAATAGTCCGGTCGCGGCGTTCCACAGCAAACCGGGATTCGATGATATCGCCGTCCTGCAATACATTATCGGACAGAAGGATTCCTCCCGGCGCCAAAAGCCGGAACACCTCCGGCAGGAAATGGATATACTGACCCTTGGCTGCATCCATGAAAATAAAATCATAGGTTCCTGTCAGCCCCTTCAAAATATCCGCAGCATCCCCCTCCAGCAGGGTAATCTGTTCCTGGCGTCCCGCCCTGCGGAAATTCTCCTTGGCGATGGGAATCCGTTTTTCGTATTTTTCAATGGTGGTGATCCGTGTATCCGCCGGACTGTACTCTGCCATCAGAAGCGCAGAAAAGCCTACGGCCGTTCCTACCTCCAGGATCCTTTCCGGCTTCTTTGCCGCCAGCAGCGTCTTCAGAAAGCTCTGCGTCTCCCGTCGTATGATCGGCACATAGGTTTCCAGTGCTTCTTTCTCTATTTGATTTAAAAGCTCTGTATTGCCCATATCAAGGGAATTGATATAAGCTGTCGTTCTCTCTCCTGCTATCACTTACGATTCTTCCTCTTGTCCCCAGTTAAATTCCACATCCTCCCCGGACAGCACCGCCATCAGCTGACGGGGCTTCATGGCCGTAGACAGGGTGTAAGTACCGGGTTTCATGGTCTTGGAATATTTGGAGCAAAGGATCTGGAGGTAGAAAAGCTTTGAGTCCTCCACCAGTCCTTTTTTCTCCAGCAGCTTTGCAATCTCCGTCTTAGACGCGCCGTCCGGCACCGTCACCTGAATGGTTCTTCCGGGCATGGGATCCACAGCCTCCTCCTGAAATACGGAATGTCCGTAGGAGAACGCCATACTGCCCAGCCGGAGGATTCCGACTGCAACCACTGCGATGATTACAATCTTAAATGCGATAGATAAAACGGTCAAAGCTGCTTTTTTTGTATTCATTCCAGTTCCTCTATACTTCCATAATAATCGGCAGAATCATCGGACTCCGCTTGGTCTTCTTCCAGATAAAATCATTCAGGGCGTCCTTGATGACATTCTTCAGCTTGCCCCAGTCTGAAATTCCCTTGTCAAGACAATCATTTACCGCGTCACTGACTACGCTTCTTGCTTCCTCCATCAGATCCTCGGACTCCCGCACATAGACAAAGCCACGGGATACGATATCCGGACCTGCCAGAAGCTGATTGCTGTATTTCTCCAGCGTCATGACCACGATCATAATGCCGTCCTCTGCCAGATGCTGCCGATCCCGCAGAACGATATTTCCTACATCGCCGACGCCGAGACCGTCTACCAGAATTGCTCCGGTATGCACATGATCCACAACCTTCGCGCTGTCTTCACTCAGCTCCAGTACATCGCCGGAGGTCATGATAAAGATATTTTCCTTGGGAATACCCAGGCTCTGTGCCAGATCCGCCTGTGCCTTCAGATGGCGGTATTCTCCATGCACCGGAATCGCGTATTTGGGACGTACCAGGGAGTAGATCAGCTTAATCTCCTCCTGGCAGGCGTGGCCGGATACATGAGCGTCCTGGAAAATAACGTTGGCGCCCTTCATGGACAGTTCATTGATTACCTTGGAAACTGCCTTTTCATTGCCCGGAATTGCCTTGGAGCTGAATACGACGGTATCGCCCGGCTTAATCTGAATCTTCTTATGGATATTGGCTGCAATCCGGGACAGGGCCGCCATGGACTCACCCTGGCTTCCTGTCGTAATCAAAACCACCTGCTCATCCGGATAATTCTTCATCTGTTCAATATCAATCAGCGTTTTATCCGGAATATTCAGATATCCCAGCTCAGACGCTGTGGAAATGACATTGACCATGCTCCGGCCCTCAATGACAACCTTGCGGCCGTACTTATAGGCGGAGTTAATAATCTGCTGTACACGGTCCACGTTAGACGCGAAGGTCGCGATGATAATGCGGGAATCTCTGTGATCCGACATAATATCGTCAAAGACCTTACCCACCGTACGCTCTGACATGGTAAAGCCCTGCCGCTCCGCGTTGGTGCTGTCGCACATAAGAGCCAGTACGCCCTTCTTTCCAATCTCGCCAAAGCGCTGCAGATCGATGGCATCGCCGAATACTGGTGTATAATCCACCTTAAAGTCTCCCGTGTGCACTACGATTCCCGCCGGGGAATAAATAGCCAGGGCAGACGCGTCTACAATACTGTGGTTCGTCTTGATAAACTCAATCCGGAACGCGCCCAGATTGATGGACTGACCATGCTGGATTACCTTTCTCTTCACATGGTTCAGCATATTGTGCTCCTTCAGCTTATGCTCAATCAGGCCGATGGTCAGCTTGGTGGCATAGATGGGCACATTGATATCCTTCAGCACATAAGGCAGGGCGCCGATGTGATCCTCATGTCCATGGGTAATCACAAAGCCCTTTACCTTCTGGATATTCTCCTTCAGATAGCTCACGTCCGGAATAACCAGGTCGATACCCAGCATATCGTCCTCCGGAAATGACAGTCCGCAGTCCACAACAATAATACTGTCTTCGAATTCAAAGGCAGTAATGTTCATTCCGATCTGCTCTAGTCCGCCGAGGGGAATGATCCGCAATTTTGAATTGTTAATATTTCTCAAACTCTTTCCTCCTGTAATCTTGCCTGTTGTTCGTGTTCCTTTTGCAAACAGTCCTTACAGTATCCGTAGAGTTTTACCTCATGATCAATTACCCGGAATCCCAGCGCTTCCCAAACCCCCGACTCAAGCGCTTCCAGCATATCATCCTGAAAGGCGAAGACTCCTCCGCATTTCATACAAATCAGATGATGGTATCTGTGATGTTCCTTCTCCCCGATGCTTCCAATCTCATAACGGATAAAGCCGTCATCCAGATTAATTCGATCAATCAGTTCCAGCTCTAACAATAACTGAACTGTTCTATAAACAGTAGCCAATCCGATATCCGGATTTTCCACTTTTACTCGCTCGTAAATCTCTTCTGCTGTCAGATGCTGTTCCGGATTCTCCGCCAGTACCTCCAGCACCACCAGACGCTGTCTGGTCATCTTAAATCCTTTTTCCTTTAATAAATCCTTGAATCTCTCTCTGTCAATTGCCATAGAAATCACCTTTCCCAATCTATTTCTCTATAAGGTGAGATCCACGTCCTCCAAAAGCTGCTCAAAAATGCCCATGACACTTTCCAGCTCCTGATCATCTTCTACGATCTCGTAAAGAGCCTCGCTGTCTCCGTCGGAAGACAAATCCTTTAAGATCAGCGCCTCTCCGTCGTCCTCCTGTGAATCCGTCACCAGGATATAATCCACGCCGTTCAGACGCGTCTCCTCCAGCACGTAAAAATCCACAGTTTCTCCTGTCTCTTTATGCGTGAACGAAATCTTCTCCATCTAACTTACTCCTCATCCTCTGCCTGCGCAGTGCCAGACATCTTAAGGCTGTCCAGGTATCCCTGCAAAATCAGCGCAGCCGCCATAGAATCTACAAATTCCCCACGGTTCTCCCGGCGCACACCGCCTTCCATCATGGCCCGGTTCGCCGCCACAGTCGTGAGACGTTCGTCCCACATCACAACAGGCAGACCCGTCCTTTTTTCCAGCATTTCCTTAAATGCAAGAGACTTCTCGGCCCGCTCACCCATGGTATTATTCATGTTTTTCGGAAGTCCCAGTACAAAGCTTTCCGCCTGGTACTCCTTCGCCAGCTCTTCGATTCTGGCAAGCGTCTGCCGCAGCTTGCTCTCGGATTTTCTCCGGACGATTTCCACCGGCTGGGCTGTAATTCCCAGGGGATCACTCACTGCGACGCCTACGGTCTTGGAACCAAAATCCAGTCCCAGAATTCTCATATCCAACTCCTCTTTATGCCCGCGCCTACAGCCTGGCTTTGATATAAACCTTCAAAAGCTCCTCTACCAGCTCGTCGCGCTCCACCTTCATAATCAGACTGCGCGCGTTGTTATGACTGGTAATATAGGTCGGATCTCCAGACATAATATAGCCCACGATCTGATTGACCGGATTGTAGCCCTTTTCCGTCATAGCCTGATACACCTGCTGAAGAATATCTCCCACCCGGTTCTCAGATTCCGGCAGTACCTTAAAATTCTGTGTGCTTTCTAATTTACTCATATTTTTCACGCTCCTGACACCACTACCAATTATTGTACTCTATCTTTTGTCAAAATACAAGTCCTAGATCTGATTTAAGGGCGTTGCGGCGCACAAACGTTCTTCTATCTGTTCTCCGATGACCGCCGGGATAATCTGATTGGTCAGATCCTCTTCCGAAATCACTGCGGCCCGGATATATTCCTTCGTATGGCCCACCTGGTACGCTACGCCATTTACCATGATTCTTTCCTCGATGAGAATCTCTGCCCGCTGACCGCGCAGTTCCTCCATGTACTGCCGGGAATGCGCTGCATCCAGCGCAAGAAGCACATGGCTGCGCTCGGTTTTTACCTGCTCGGGAATCTGATGATCCATCACTGCCGCCCGGGTTCCCTTTCTTCTGGAATATTTGAAAATATGGGTTTCAAACAGGTGAATCCGCTTCAGGAATTCTACAGTCTCCGCGAATTCCTCCTCCGTTTCCCCCGGAAAGCCCACGATCACGTCCGTGGTCAGAGCCGGATGGGCAAACTTTTCCCGTAAAAGCTCACAGCTTTCTGCATACTCCTGTGCTGTGTAACGTCGGTTCATCCGCTTCAATGTGGCATCACAGCCGCTCTGGAGGGACAGATGGAAATGCGGACAGAACTTATCCAGCTTCGACAGCGCGTCCGCAAATTCCTCTGTAATGATCCGCGGTTCCAGAGAGCCCAGCCGAATCCGGTCAATTCCCTCTATCTCAGCCACCTTCTCAATCAATGTCAGAAGGGTCTCACCCTCCAGATCTATCCCGTAGGAGCTCAGATGAATTCCGGTCAGAACCACCTCCCGGTAGCCTGCTGCCGCCAGCTCCCGGATTTCCGCACAGACATCGCTGCTCTCCCGGCTGCGGACGCGGCCTCTGGCGTAGGGGATCACGCAATAGCTGCAGAACTGATTGCAGCCGTCCTGTACCTTCACATAAGCCCGGGTATGCTCCGCCGTCTTTGTCACCGTCATATTCTCATATTCCTTCGTATGGTTGATGTCGATGATGGTTTCCTCATCCACGCCTTCCTCATAGGACTGCAGGATCTCCAACAGATCTTTTTTCCTGTTATTTCCAATCAACAAATCTACTGCCGCGTCTTCCCGAAGCTCAGCCTCCGCCGTCTGTACATAGCAGCCCACCGCTACCACCAATGCTTCCGGGTTCTGCTTTTTTGCCCGGTGCAGCATCTGCCGGGATTTTCGATCCGCGATATTGGTTACGGAGCAGGTATTTACGATATAGATGTCGGCCTTTTCCTCAAAAGGCACAATCTCATAGCCCGCCTGCTCCAGGAGCTGCTGCATACCTTCTGTCTCATAAGCGTTTACCTTACATCCCAGGTTGTGGAGCGCTACTTTTTTCATTTCTAAACCTCTTTCCAAAATTATGTGATTTCCCATTGACTTTTATTACCCCCGGTATTAAGATCGGAACTATAGAAGTTATTATCAGGAGGGTATGTCATGAAAACAGTCAAAATTTGTCTGAATTCTATCGAGAAAGTGAAATCCTTTGTAAATGATATTACAAAGTTTGATGTAGATTTCGATCTGGTATCCGGACGCTACGTCATCGACGCCAAGTCCATTATGGGTATCTTCAGCCTGGATCTCTCCAAGCCCATCGATTTAAGCATCCATGCAGATGATGAACTGGATTCCATTCTGAATGTTCTGAAGCCGTACATCGTGGAGGAATAATTCACAAAAATTTCCACTACATAAAACCAGCCCGGCGATGCCGGGCTGATTCTTTTTTCATGAAAAGCCCTCCGGGGGATCGCACTCAGCTTCTTTCCGTATACCGGGTTACCGGGATTTTTCCAGCAGTTTTTTCACAATAGCTTCAAACTCGTAAAGCAAATCAATATAGGTTTCCACTATCGTACTACAATGTTCCTTCACGATTTCGCAGTCATAATCATGCGTCAGCTCATTTCTCACCTTCAGCATTTCCATCCAGGCATCATCAGAAATCAGATTCGCCTTGAAAGCCTCCCGAAGCACCTCTCGCGGCGATCCTGCCACAAAACCGGTAATCGCATAGTATTGCACCAGGATATCCTTCATGACCTTCCATGCCAAATCAAAGGTAATACTGAATTTGGCGCTGGTACCGCTTAAAACAAAAGAATCGGAAAGATCCCTCTGTTTTGCCTCCGCCAGCGCATCCAGTGAATTACAAAATGATGTGAACCGTCTTTTAAATTTCTCGTCCATATTGCCTGATATCCTCCAATAACAACTGATTTTTACAGGTATCCAGATTCAACAAATCAACACTGTAAAGGGTCGGCAACTCCTCTATTTTTTCTGCCAACAGTTCAAAATTCTTCACTCCTGACACTGCGATATCAATGTCGCTTCTCTCCCGCGCCGTATGTTTGGCCCTGGAACCGTATAGAATTACTTTATGGGCCTGAAAACTCCTACACAGCTTTGCGGTCTCCTGTATCACCTCTTCTGCGGTCATCCGCGACACCTTCTTTCTATGAATCCTGCTTATTTTATTACCCTACCACAATCAGTTCTGCCGTCTCGATGGCCTTGTCTACCATCTCGTCGATCTGCTCCATCAGCTTCTGCTCGGAGCGCTTGATCACATTGATGTTCGGCTTGGTTACCGGGTGCTTGGCAACAAATATCGTACAGCAGTCCTCAAAGGGCTGAATCGACGTCTCATAAGTATCAATCTGCTTGGAAATCGTCACGATATCTTCCTTATCGTACGCAATCAGCGGACGGAATACCGGCATGGTGCAGACCTCGTTGGTGGCTGCCAGGCTGTGTACGGTCTGGCTGGCTACCTGGCCGATACTCTCGCCGGTAATCAGGCCGAGAGACCCTGTCTTCTCCGCGATCCGCTCTGCGATCCGCATCATATAACGGCGCATGATAATCGTCAGCTCGTCGTGGGGACATTTCTCATAGATATATAACTGAATCTCCGTAAAGTTTACCACATACAGGTAAATGGGACCGGTATAACGGGCCACCTTCGCCGCCAGATCTACCACCTTCTGCTTCGCGCGCTCGCTGGTGTAGGGCGGCGCATGGAAGTATACCGCGTCAATCTTGACGCCGCGCTTGGCTACCATGTAGCCTGCCACCGGACTGTCAATACCGCCGGATAAAAGCAGCATGGATTTTCCGTTGGTGCCGATGGGCATACCGCCCGGCCCCGGAATAATATCAGAATACAGATAAATGTGCTCCCGCACTTCCACATGAATCATCAGCTCCGGCTCATGCACATCTACGCGCATACCCGGAAACGCGTCCAGAATCCGGCCTCCCAGCTCCGCGTTCATCTCCATGGAAGCCTTCGGGTAAGTCTTGCGGGCACGGCGGGCCTGTACCTTGAAGGTTTTCTCACAATTCTCACCGTAGCGGGCCTTTAAGTAAGCCACCACATCATCGCCCAGCTTTTCAAAGCCTTCGTCCTCCAGAATCACCACCGGACAGATCCCTACGATACCGAATACCCGGCGCATGGCCGCCACCGCGTCGTCATAGTCATATTCTCCCTCGGTGTGGACATAGATACGTCCCTGATCCTTGGTTACTTTAAACGTGCCCTCCACATGCTTCAGGGCATGGCGGATCTGCGCTACCAGCGCGTCCTCAAAGAGATACCGGTTCTTTCCCTTGATCCCGATTTCTCCGTATTTTATCAAAAATGCATGAAAAAACATATGGTTCTCCTTTTCTATCTTCTGGTAAACCGGCGCAGCATGGGCAAAAGCTCCCTAAGCGTCTCCAGCGTAATATCCAGTTCCTCTTTTGTCGTAAATTCACTGAAGCTGAACCGGATCGTGGAATCCAAAAGCTCCTTCTTCACATGAATTGCCTTCAGTGTCTCGCTGACCGCCGGGTGATTGGAAGCGCAGGCAGATCCGGAGGACACGTAAATGCCCTTATCCTCCAGAGAATGAAGCAATACCTCGCTTCGTACTCCCGCAAAGCTGACGCTGACGATGTGGGGCGCGCCCTCTCTGCCCTTCGGTCCGTTTACAGTGGTTCCTTCTATCTTTTCGATCTCTTCGACAAAGTATTCACGAAGCCCGTACAAACGGTCAATCTTCTCATTGAAATCTGTATAAATCTCTTTTACGGCCTCGCCCAGCCCTGCGATACCCGGCACATTTTCCGTACCGGAACGTAAGTCTCTCTGCTGGCCGCCTCCGAAAAGAATCGGATGAATCTTCACGTGCTCGTCTACATACAGAATTCCCATGCCCTTGGGCCCATGAATCTTATGACCGCTGACACTCAGCATGTCAATACCCAGCTTTTTCGGCAGAATCCGGAGCTTTCCGTAACCCTGCACCGCGTCCACATGGAACAAAATGGGTTTCTCCCGGTTTTTCAGAAGCCTTCCTATCTCCTCGATGGGCTGTACCGCGCCAATCTCATTGTTCACGTACATGACAGACACCAGAATAGTCTCGTCCGTCAGCGCCTCTTCCAGATCCGCGATCTGCACCCGTCCCTGTCCGTCTACCGGCAGGTAGGTTACCTGAAAGCCCTGCTTTTCCAGTTCCTTCATGGTATTCAAAATAGCCGGGTGCTCAATCCGGGTGGTAATCAGGTGCTTTCCTGCCCGCTGATTGGCATGGGCCGCGCCCATGAGCGCCAGGTTATCACTCTCTGTTCCGCCGGAGGTAAAATAGATCTCCTTGGGCTCCACCTTCAGATTCTTCGCAATGATTTCTTTCGCCTCACGGACGTATTTCTCCGCGTCCACACCCTTCTGATGTAAGGAGGACGGGTTGCCGTAGTCCTCGGTCATGACCTGATACATCAGCCTGGCTGCTTCCGGAAAGCAGCGGGTGGTGGCTGAATTATCTAAATAAATTTCCATTTTTTTACTCCTCCAGAAGATATCCCAGCATAGCCATCACTGCCAACCCTGCCGTCTCGGTCCGCAGAATCCGTCTGCCCAGTGTAATAGCCCGGGCGCCTGCTGCCACTGCTTCCTCTACTTCGCTTTCTTCAAAGCCACCCTCCGGGCCGATGAAAATACCTACGGACTGGCCGGGTCTGATTTCACCCATAACCCGCCTGGTTTCGGCCATATGCTCAGCCCGCTCATAAGGAATCAGAAGCACGTCCAGCTTCTTTGCATCCTCCAGGGCCTTTTCAAAGGACATGACGCCGCTGACCTCGGGTATCACGCCCCGGCCGGACTGCTTGGCCGCGCTCTCCGAGATAGTATTCCAGCGCTTCAGCCGTGTCTGCTCCTTTTTCGCGTCCAGCTTCACCACAGCACGCTTCGTGGATACCGGAACAATCCGGTCCACTCCCAGCTCCACGCATTTTTGGACGATGAGATCCATCTTATCGCTTTTCGGAAGCCCCTGAAACAGGGTAACGGCTGAGGCAAGCTCCGCATTGCCGTCAAGCTTCCAGAGAATCTGGGCGCGCACCTCATTTTCACCAAGATCGGTAAGCTTACAGCGGTACTCCGCGCCTTGGCCATCGGCGATCAACACTTCCTCGTCTGCCCGCATACGCAGAACATTCCGGATATGATTCACATCTGCTCCGGTGATTACGATTTCCTTTTCCCCGATCTGACCGGGTTCTGCAAAAAAACGATGCATCCTACCGCTCCTTACGGGCCGTTACGCTGACCCACTCGCCCTGATGGGTAACCTCCAATACGGTCAGACCGCATTTCTTCACGGTCTCCACCACCAGGTCTTCCTTGTCGTCTATAATACCGGAGGTAATGTAGACGCCGCCCGGCTTCAACTGGGACAGAATCACCGGCGTCAGCGGCACCAGTACCTCTGCCAGAATGTTCGCCACTACGATATCATAGCATTCATAGCCAACCCGATCCTGAATTTCTTTTTCTGTGATGATATTGCCAATCATCATTTCAAAGGAAGCCGGATCGATTCCGTTGACTTCCATATTTTCCCTTACAGCCTCTACCGCGCAGGGATCCAGATCGGTTCCTACCGCGTGCTTCGCTCCCAGCTTCAGACTGATGATGGACAGGATACCACTGCCGGTTCCCACGTCCAGAAGCTCCGTCTCCGGCGTCAGAAACTTGCGAAGCTGGCGGATACACAGCTGTGTCGTCTCATGCATACCGGTTCCGAAGGCGGTTCCCGGATCGATCTGAATCAGAAGCTTCTCCCTGTCCTCCGGCTTCACCTCTTCCCAGGAGGGCTTGATCAGGATATCGTCCACGTAAAACTGATGGAAGAACTCCTTCCAGTTGTTGATCCAGTCCTTATCCTCGGTCTCGGAGGCCTGAATCGTAGCTTCTCCGATCTCCACGCCCCAGCCCGCAATTTCTTTTAATCCCTCACGCACCCGCTCCAGCATTTCCTCCTGATCCGCATCCGGCTCCAGATAAAAGCTGATATAGGCCACGCCGTCGTCCGCCGGTCCCTCCGGCAGAATATCCACGAACATCTGCTCCTTTTCTCTCTGGGACAGGGGAACTTTGTCCTCGATCTCAATTCCCTCGATTCCCACATCCTGCATCATACTGCTGATGAGATCCTCTGCCTCCGTCCGGGTCTTCAATGTGTATTTATTCCATTTCATATAAAAGCACCTCTCGTATCTTTGTATCGCAACAAAACGGGCACTTATCCGTCAGGTGCCCGCACTCTTTGTTAGAATACCATAAAAATCACGCAAACACAATACCTACCAGCATTCCGTAAACCGGGATCGTCACCATGGATACCAGCGTGGTAAAGACCACCAGACCGCTGGCAAAGCCATAGTCGCAGTCATGCTGGGAGGCCAGAAGCGCCGTAGTATTGGCCACCGGCATGGAAACCAGGACGGTGATGACTTCGGCCACCAGCGGCTCCAGATGAAGCAGATAACAGACACCCAGTACGATCAATGGCTGAACCCCCAGACGCAGCACTGTGATCACACCCAGATCTTTACAGAAAATCCGTCTCATATCCGTCTCACCCATGATAAAGCCAATAGTCAGCATGGTCATGGGCGTCAGGCACTGGTTGAAGCCATAGATGGTATCATACAGAAAATCCGGCAGCTTCACCTGGGGAAAAAACATCCACAGGATGCCCACAACCGTCGCCAGCACACAGGGGTGGGTCGCCGTCCGTTTCAGTGTTTTCGCAAAGCTGCCCGCGCCATCCTGAAAGCAGTCTAACCCTACGCTCCACATGAAAATCCGGACCGGAAGCAGAAAAACGGAGGCATAGACCAGCCCCGGCGCGCCGTACAGTCCCTCAATCACCGGATTGCCCAGATAGCCGCAGTTGGCAAACTGGAAGGCGTAACGCATAATGCCCCTGCGGCTGTCATCCATTCCCTTCCACAGAAATTTACTTAAGATATACCAGGTCAGCTGAATCAGGGCTGACATAAGGATTACCACTGCCATAGAACCAAGAGTTGAGGTATCGGATTTGGAAAAGGCGTAGAGAATGTTGCAGGGAAGAATCAGGTTGACCAGAAGATTGGTCAGGCTTTTCCGCCCCTCCGCCGTCACAATTCCTTTTTTTCTGATAAAGACGCCCACCAGGAGCATTGCAAACATCATACCCTGCATGGTCAGCAGGCTTTTCATATCTACCATTGTGTTTTCCCCTTTTTCTGTCTGATTTTATGATTGCTTTAAAAATGATGTGGCTGATCCTTCTGCACTTCCAGAATCGCCGCCGGAATCCGCGCGGCCAGATCCGAGGGCAGCATACCGTATTCTCCCAGCTCCCTCCGGGCCAGATCCCCGGCCAGGCCGTGAAGATAGACGGCCAGAGCGGTGATCCCTCCCGCTTCTGATATTCCTGCTTTGGAAAATCGCGCTTTCTCCGTATCTGCTTCGGCACTCCGCTTAGACGCCACAAGCTGTCCCAGCAGCCCCAGTATCATACCGCCCAGCACATCGCCGCTTCCGCCCTTGGCCATCCCATTATTTCCGGTAGGATTCACATAGCAGCTTCCGTCCGGCAGCGCAGTCACAGTCCCCGGCCCCTTCAGCACCAGAATACAGCCGTATTCCTTTGCAAAATCCAGCGCCGCCGCTTCCCGTCCGGGCGTCAAATCTCCGCCCAGGTAACGGAATTCTCCTTCATGGGGCGTCAGAATCGTAAGCAGTCCCCTCTCCGCCCGCTTTTGCAGGATCTCCTTTCGGTCTTTGATGGCGTACAGCCCGTCCGCGTCCAGGACCAGCGGCGTCTCTGTTTCTTCCATTATTTTACCTATCAATTTAGAAAGCTCCGGAGAACGTCCCAGTCCGGGCCCCAGAAGGCTCGCGTCGCAGCTGTTTAACCGCTCCAGAATCGGGAAAAACGCATCCTTGGATATCCGTTCCCGGCCTGCAGGCAGCGGCGAGGGCATTACCTCCAGACAATGAGACGCTACGATTCCGTAGATGGGCTCCGGCACTCCCAGGAAGACCAGACCGCTGCCACTGCGGGCAGCGCCATAGGACGCCAGCACCGGAGCGCCTGTAAAGCCCACACTTCCGCCTGTAATGCTGACCCGTCCAAAATCACCCTTATGACCGTCCGGGTTCCGTGCCGGAAGAAGCTTTGCCGCCAGTTCCTTTGTAAAATTCCGGAAAATCTGCTTTTCCATACGCCCACCGCCTTTTTCTGAAAAAATCTGTATCCATTGTAGCACAAAAAAGCCAGGCTGTGAACGCTTCTTCCCGACCGGCTTTGTATGAAATCTAAAACACAGGAAGCTTTCAGCAAAAAGGACTCTCCTCCCGGAAAGCCCTTTCTGCTGTTCTTCTATTCTGTTTCCCTTAAATCGTCGCAATATCAATGAGGCTTAAGGTCTTCACGTCCGTATTCTCCAGACTGGTTACCAGAGCCTTGGCGGTATCGATGGCAGTCAGCACATTGACGCCTGTTTCAATGGCGTTCCGGCGGATAACAAAGCCGTCATGGCTGTGATCCACACCCTGGGAGGGCGTGTCGATAATCAGGTCAATCTTATGGCCCAGAATCAGATCCAGAATATTGGGGGACTCCTGCTCCAGCTTTCTGGTCAGACGCACGGAAACATCTGCCTCCATGAGCGCTCTTGCGGTGCCCTTGGTGGCGTAGATACAGTAGCCCAGCGCCTCAAAACGCTTCGCAATCTCCACTGCTTCTTCCTTATCCTCGTCCCGGACGGTCATAATCATATTTTTATGCTTGGGCAGACGGATGCCTGCGCCCAGGAAGGCCTTGTAGAGAGCCTCGTTGAAGGTTTTGGCAATACCCAGACACTCGCCGGTAGATTTCATCTCCGGTCCCAGGCTGATGTCCGCGCCATGGATCTTCTCAAAGGAGAATACCGGCATTTTCACCGCGTAATAATCCGCCTCCGGCTGAAGGCCCGGCTGATAGCCCAGATCCTTAATCTTATAACCCAGAATCACCTTGGTAGCCAGCGGCACAATCGGAATACCGGTTACCTTGCTGATATAGGGAACAGTACGGCTGGAACGGGGATTTACCTCGATCACGTACACCTCGTCACCTACCGCGATAAACTGAATATTGATCAGACCGATGACATGTAAGGAGCGGGCCAGACGCTTCGTGTATTCCTCGATAGTGGCCTTCACCTTATCGCTGATACTCTTGGCCGGATAGACCGAGATACTGTCTCCGGAATGGATACCCGCGCGCTCGATATGCTCCATGATACCCGGAATCAGGATATCCTCACCGTCGCAGACCGCGTCTACCTCGATCTCCTTGCCCTGCAGGTACTTATCTACCAGAATGGGATGCTCCTGGGCGATCCGGTTGATGATACCGATAAATTCCTCCACGTCCTTATCGTTGATGGCAATCTGCATACCCTGGCCGCCCAGCACGTAGGAGGGACGCACCAGAACCGGATAGCCCAGCTCGTTTGCTGCCTTCTTTGCCTCCTCGGCGGTAAATACCGTATGTCCCTTGGGTCTCGGAATCTGACACTGCTCCAGAATCTCGTCAAAGAGCTCCCGGTCCTCTGCCGCGTCCACGTTCTCCGCAGAAGTTCCCAGGATGGGCACGCCCATCTTCATCAGCGCCTCGGTCAGCTTAATGGCCGTCTGTCCGCCGAACTGCACCACAGCTCCGTCCGGCTTCTCCAGACGCACGATACTCTCCACGTCCTCCGGAGTCAGGGGCTCGAAATACAGCTTATCCGCAATATCAAAGTCGGTACTTACCGTTTCCGGGTTATTGTTGATGATAATGGTCTCATAGCCCTCTTTCGCAAAAGCCCAGGTGCAATGTACGGAGCAGAAGTCGAACTCGATACCCTGTCCGATTCGAATGGGGCCGCTTCCCAGAACCAGTACCTTTTTCCGATCCCTGGTCTCCACCACCTCATTTTCACTGCCGAATACCGAATAATAGTACGGGGTGCTTGCCTCAAACTCTGCCGCGCAGGTATCTACCATTTTGTACGCAGCGGTAATGCCGTTGGCATAACGGAGCTCTTTAATCTCCTCCTCCGTCTTGCCGGTCAGTCGGGCGATGACATTGTCCGGGAACTCGATCCGTTTCGCTTCTTTTAAGAGCTCCGGCGTCAGCGGCTCGCTCTTTAGGGCCTGCTCCATTTCCACCAGGATCGCAAGCTTATCGATGAACCAGAGATCAATCTGGGTAATCGCGTGAATCTCCTCATAGGAAATGCCCTTGCGGATAGCCTCCGCAATCAGCCAGATACGGCGGTCGTCCACCACATGAAGCCGATCCAGAATTTCCTCTCTGGAAAGATTTGTAAAATCATAGGACATCAGGCTATCCACGTGCTGCTCCAGGGAACGGATAGCTTTCATCAGAGCGCCCTCGAAGTTGTTGCAGATGGCCATAACCTCGCCGGTCGCCTTCATCTGGGTTGTCAGCGTCCGCTTGGCGCTGATAAATTTATCAAAGGGCAGACGGGGCATTTTCACAACGCAGTAGTCCAGCATAGGCTCAAAGCTGGCCTTGGTTTGTCCGGTAATGGCATTGGGAATCTCGTCCAGGGTATAACCCAGGGCAATCTTAGCCGCTACCTTGGCAATGGGGTAGCCCGTAGCCTTGGAAGCCAGAGCGGAGGAACGGCTGACACGGGGATTTACCTCGATCACGCAGTACTCGAAGCTCTCCGGATGCAGGGCGTACTGGACGTTGCAGCCGCCGGTGATGTTCAGCTCGCTGATGATATTCAGGGCGGAGGTACGCAGCATCTGGTACTCCTTGTCGCCCAGGGTCTGGGAAGGAGCTACGACGATACTGTCTCCGGTGTGTACGCCTACCGGGTCGATATTTTCCATATTACATACGGTAATGCAGTTGCCGGCGCCGTCCCGCATAACCTCATACTCGATCTCCTTCCAGCCTGCGATGCACCGCTCTACCAGAACCTCACCTACACGGGAGAGTCTGAGACCGTTGGCCAGAATTTCCTCCAGCTCCACCTGGTTGTGGGCGATTCCGCCGCCACTTCCGCCCAGGGTATAAGCCGGACGAAGAACGACCGGATATCCGATTTTATTGGCAAATACAATACCTGCTTCTACGTCCTTTACCACCTCGGAGGCCGCTACCGGCTCGCCGATTTTTTCCATGGTGCTCTTGAATTCCAGACGATCCTCTGCCTTCTTAATGGTTTCAGAGGTGGTTCCGATGAGGCGTACATTGTGCTCCTTTAAGAAGCCCCGCTCCTCCAGCTCCATAGCCAGATTCAGTCCTGCCTGGCCGCCCAGGGTCGGCAGTACGCTGTCGGGCTGCTCCTTTAAAATCAGCTGCTCTACTACCTCTACCGTCAAGGGCTCAATGTATACCCGATCCGCGATATCCTTATCGGTCATAATCGTAGCCGGGTTGGAATTTAAGAGGACAACCTCGATGCCCTCCTCCTTCAGGGAACGGCAGGCCTGGGTTCCCGCATAGTCAAACTCGGCTGCCTGGCCAATAATAATGGGGCCGGAGCCAATTACAAGTACTTTTTTTATCGACGGATTCTTAGGCATTTTTCTTCACCTCCATCATGCGAATAAACCGGTCAAACAGATAGCCGGAATCCTGAGGTCCCGGGCATGCCTCCGGATGGAACTGTACGGTAAAGATGTTCTTTCCGGTATACTTCAGTCCCTCGTTGGTTTTGTCATTGACATTTTCAAAGGCTGCCGTAGCTACGGCCGGGTTCAAGCTGTTCACATCTACGGCATAGCCGTGGTTCTGGGAGGAAATATAGACTCTTCCGGTCTCCAGATCCTTTACCGGGTGATTGCCGCCTCTGTGGCCGTATTTCAGCTTGTAGGTGTCTGCGCCTGTGGCCAGGGCCATCAGCTGATGTCCCAGACAGATGGCAAAAATCGGAATGTCGCTCTCATAGAGTTTCCGCACCTCGTCAATGATGGGACCACAGTCCTTGGGGTCTCCGGGGCCGTTGGACAGCATGATACCGTCCGGATTAGACGCGATAATCTCCTCTGCCTTTGTGCCTGCCGGATAAATCGTAACCTCGCAGCCTCTCTCATAGAGAGAACGGGCAATGTTGCGCTTTGCGCCGAAGTCGAGAAGCGCTACCTTATAACCGTCCCGCTTCATCACGGATTTTTCTCTGCAGGTTACCTTTTCTACCACCTTACCGGTACGGTATGCCTTTAAACGGGGCAGCACCTCGTCCAGATTGTCATATTCTTTTGTGGTAATCATACCGTTCATGGTGCCGCTTTCACGCAAAATCTTGGTCAGGGCACGGGTATCAATACCTGCGATTCCGGGAATATCATATTTTTTCAGGAAATTCTGAATTGTATCTGTACTTCTGAAATTGCTGGGAAGACGAGAAAGCTCCCGAACAATATATCCATCCGGCCAGGGACGTCCGGACTCCATATCCTCATAACATATACCATAATTACCAATCAGCGGATAAGTCATTACCACTGCCTGTCCCGCGTAGGAGGGATCCGTCAGCACTTCCAGATACCCGGTCATTGACGTATTGAACACGATCTCGCTTATCACTTCGCGTTCCGAGCCAATGCTGGTACCTGTAAACACATGTCCGTCTTCCAATATCAGAAAAGCTTTCATCAGTCCACCTGTTCCTTTCAAAAATGTCTCTGTTTTTATACTTTTTCAAAAAAAAAAGACATCCCATGCTACTTCGCATTTCCAGTCTTTTTTTTCAAATTGGAGATATTATACTATAACTCTTTTTGTTGTTCAAGAGTTTTTTTCTATTTTTTTCTGCCGTTCCAGAAGCCTCCTCTGTACCGACGGAAAACGCTGTAAATCCGTATGGGGAATGGCCCGGGCTGCTCCCATAAGCTCCAGGAAATCCTCCACCGCGCCAAACTGCACGTACTGCATCCGCTCGATGATGGCTTCCGCCTTCTCCGTAAGGCTTCGATCCAGCAGCAGCATTTTCGCCCCCTGCAGGGAGGTGTTTCCCGGGGAAATGATTTTCTCCCGAGCAATGTCCGGGTACATGCCGATGGTAACCGCAGACTCCTTATCAATATGGGTTCCAAAGGCCCCCGCCACATAAAAGCGATCCACGTCCCCCATGGTAAGGCCAATGAGATTCATCATATATTCCACCATGGTCATGGCCGCCGCCTTGGTGCAGATAAACTCATCGATGTCACTCTGATAAAAGAAAAGTCCCGGCGCGTATTCGATGCCCTGTTTTTCATATTCTTCCACCTGAAATCTGCCACGCAGGTCAATCCAGCCGTTCAGATAAAGCTCTGCCAGCAGATCCACGATACCGGAGCCACAGATCCCCTTCGCCTCTGTCTCACCAATGACATGGATCTTCAACCGTCCATTTTCTGTAGTCACCTTATCTACCGCGCCGTTTTCCGCCCGCATACCGGTATGGACCGAACCGCCCTCCAGGGCCGGTCCTGCCGCGCCTGCGCCTGCCAGCAGAAATTCCCGGTTGCCTACCACCAGCTCTCCGTTGGTTCCCACGTCCAGGAAAACGCTGATCTCCTCCCGATCGGGAAGCCCCGTAGCCAGCATTCCGCTGATGATATCGCCGCCCAGATAATTCTCCATAGCCGGGCAGAGAGATACAAAGCCCTGCACCGGGATCCCAAGCTCTGCGCCCCGGCATACCTCCGGCTCCAGAGTCTGCACCGCATAAGGGGAATGAAAAACTCCGAAGGCGTCCAGACCCAGCAGGAAATGTATCATGGTCGTATTGCCCGCCACCGTTAAAATATTACACTGTTGTGTATTGATACCCGTCTGCCGCTGAAGCTCTGCCATCAGCTGCCGGAACCCCTCTGCGGTAGCTTCCTGCAGCTCACGCCGCCGCTCCGGGTGATCTTTTGTATAGAAGATACGGGTCAGGATATCGTCCCCATACGCGATCTGCGGATTAAACACACTGGCCGAGGCAAGGGTTTCCTTTGTACGCAGATCCACCAGCTCCATCACCATCGTAGTGCTTCCCAAATCCGCGCAAAGCCCATAATGCTGCTCTGTCGTGTCGCCCGGTTCCAGCGCCAGAAGCTCCCAGATACGTCCGTCAAAGCCTAAGGAAGCCGTCACATGCCAGTCCGCCTGCTCACAGATCACCTGACACTCCGCCAACACTGCCGGACGGATCCGAATTTCCGCGCAAAGAGAAGCACAGTCCCCAAGAGCAGCCAAAAGCCGCTTCTGCATGGATCTGTGGTCCTCCTCACAGGGACGGGGCAGATCTAAAACTACTTTTCTACTCCATTCCTTCATATGTTACTAGTTATCCAGCAGCTTGTCCTGGCCATTCCAGCTGTACAGCTTACGGATTTCCTTTCCAATCTTCTCTGACGGATGCTCAGCAGCCAGCTTTCTCATAGCCTTGAAGTGAGCCTGTCCGCCTGCCGGAGACATATCAAGCAGGAAGTCCTTTGCGAAGGTACCGTCCTGGATATCCTTCAGGATCTTCTTCATGGTCTTCTTGGTCTCCTCTGTGATAAGCTTCGGTCCGGTGATATAATCGCCGTACTCTGCAGTATTGGAGATAGAATAACGCATTCCTTCGAAGCCGGACTGGTAAATCAGGTCTACGATCAGCTTCATCTCATGGATACACTCGAAGTAAGCATTTCTCGGGTCGTAACCAGCTTCTACCAGAGTCTCGAAACCAGCCTGCATCAGAGCGCATACGCCGCCGCACAGAACTGCCTGCTCACCGAACAGGTCTGTCTCTGTCTCGGTTCTGAATGTGGTCTCCAGGATACCGGCTCTTGCTCCGCCGATAGCCAGACCGTATGCCAGAGCATACTCCAGAGCCTTGCCGGTGGCATCCTGCTCTACCGCTACCAGACAGGGAGTTCCCTTTCCGGCCTGATACTCGCTTCTTACAGTGTGGCCCGGTGCCTTCGGCGCGATCATGGTAACGTCTACGTTCTTCGGCGGTACGATCTGATTGAAATGAATATTGAAGCCGTGGGAGAACATCAGCATGTTGCCCTCTTCCAGGTTCGGCTCGATATCCTTCTTGTACATAGCTGCCTGCAGCTCGTCGTTGATCAGAATCATGATAATGTCTGCGCGCTTTGCAGCCTCTGCTGCTGTATAAACCTCAAATCCCTGCTCCTCTGCTCTCTTCCAGGACTTGCTTCCCTCATAAAGGCCGATAATGACATGGCATCCGGACTCCTTTGCGTTCAGTGCCTGTGCGTGTCCCTGGCTGCCGTATCCGATTACTGCGATGGTCTTTCCATCCAGCAGAGACAGATTGCAGTCTTCCTGATAATAGATCTTTGCCATTTTTTCATTCCTCCGTTTTATTTTGTGTAATAAATTTATGCTTGAGGCGGCGGCATCCGGCCCGCAGCCGGTAATGGGTCACCTGAAGTATCGTAAATAAAATTAGCTGAAATCGTAGTCCATAAGCCGACCGTCCTCATCGTACATCTTCACATCGAAGGTGCCCCGGGACAGACCGGTGATACCGGTTCTCGCCAGCTCCAGAATCTCATATCCGCTTAACAGGTCAATAAAGGCGTCCACCTTGGACTGATTGCCGGTCAGTTCGATGACCAGGGATTCCTTTGCCACGTCCACGATCTTCGCGCGGAAAATATTCGCTACCGCAATCAGAGACTGGCGGTTCTCCTCGCTGACCTTCAGCTTAATCATAATCAGCTCCCGGCAGATCGAGGTCTCCGGCTCCAGGCGCTTGATATCAATTACATCCACCAGCTTATTTAACTGATTCTCAATCTGCTGCATAATAATCTCGTCACCCTTGGCTACTACCGTAGCGCGGGAATAGCGGGGATCGGCTGTCACGCCAACTGTCAGGCTGTCGATATTGTAACCACGGCGGCTGAACAGGCCTGCGATACGGCTTAACACACCGGAAGTATTATCGACCAGAATAGAAAATACAACTCGTTTCATATATCTCACTTCCCTTTTCAGTGTTTGCTGTACGGACATTTGTTCGCACAGTCGAGGCTTTCTATTGATTCTACCAAGTTAGGCACCCATTGTCAACTCTAAATCAAGGAATCTTTCTTTCCTTTTTTCAGAATCATTTTCAGACGCCTCAGGCCAGCATCATGCGGTCATTGGCAAACTCGCCGCCGCTGACCTCTTCGAATTTGGCAAGCAGATCGGAAACCTTCAGTTTCTTCTTTTCCTCCCCTGCCACATCGTAGATCACATGGCCCTCATACATCATAATCAGACGGTTGCCATGGGCAATGGCGTCCTTCATATTGTGGGTAATCATCAGGGTCGTCAGGTTGTCCTCTCCCACAATCCGGTCGGTAGCCTCCAGAACCTTCGCCGCTGTCTTCGGATCCAGCGCGGCTGTATGCTCGTCCAGAAGCAGAAGTCTCGGCTTTTTCAAGGTAGCCATCAGAAGGGTCAGCGCCTGACGCTGTCCGCCGGACAGAAGTCCCACCTTACTGGTCAGACGATCCTCCAGGCCCAGTCCCAAGGCTGACAGGCGTTCCTTATAATACTCCCGCTCCTTCTGGGTAATGCCCGGCTTCAGAAAGCGCATCGCGCCTCTTCTGGCAGCCAGCGCCATATTTTCCTCAATCTGCATACCGGCTGCGGTTCCGGTCATGGGATCCTGGAACACGCGTCCCAGATATGCCGCGCGCTTGTGCTCCGGCAGCTTTGTCACGTCCACATTGTCAATAAAGATTTTTCCCTCGTCCACGGGCCACACACCTGCCACTGCGTTCAGCATGGTGGATTTTCCCGCTCCGTTACCGCCGATGACCGTAACGAAATCTCCTTCGTTCAGATGAAGATTCAGTCCGGACAGGGCCGTCTTTTCATTTACGGTTCCTGCATTGAAGGTCTTCCATACATTTTCCACTCTAAGCATTTGCCGCACCTCCCTTTTTTACCGGCTTTGCAAAATACTTTCCCTTCAGATAGGGAATCGCCAGAAATACCGCCACAACCAGAGCGGAAATCAGCTTCATATCGTTGGCGTTTAAGCCCGCCATGATAACCAGCTGGTATACAATCCAGTAAATAATAGCGCCCAGCACGACCGTAAAAAGCTTAAAGCCGAAGTTCCGGCTGATTTTTCCGAAAATCACATTTCCGATGATAACGGCCGCCAGACCGATTACAATGGCGCCGCGGCCTGCGTTCACGTCCGCAAAGCCATTGTACTGGGCGTAAAGTCCGCTGGACAGAGCCACGATACCGTTGGAAATCATCAGGCCGATGATCTTGCTGGTATCCGTATTGATACCCTGGGCTCTGGACATATGCTCGTTATTGCCGGTCGCCCGGATGGAGCAGCCCAGCTCTGTTCCGAAGAACCAGTACAGAATTCCGATAATAAGAAGGACAAACACGCCCGCCACAAAATTGGTATTCTGATAGAAGGGAACGCCCTTTACCCAGCGAAGAGAAACAATCTGGTCATACTTGCCGAAAGCCAGGGCCTGGTTTGCCTTTTCTCCCATGATACGGAGGTTGATCGAGTAAAGTCCCAGCTGGGTCAGGATTCCTGCCAGAATCGCCGGAATTCCCATGGCCGTATGGAACAAGCCGGTCACCAGACCTGCCAGCATACCTGCCAGGAACGCTACAAACAGGGACATCCATACGGAATGACCACTCTGCATCATCATAATGCAGACCGCGCCTCCGGTAGCCATGGTTCCGTCTACCGTCAGATCCGCCAGATCCAGCACCTTATAGGTGATATACACACCGATTGCCATAATACCCCAGATCAAACCCTGCGCGCAGGGACCGGGCAACGCATTCAAAAACTTTAAAACATCCACTTTTCTATCCTCCTGCCTTGTAATCACGCAAAAATGCGTAAAGCTCTCAATATTATAGCAAAAAGCAGGTAAAAAGGGAAGTCCTTTTTACCCGCCTTCTTAAATCTGTCTCAAATGTGTACTTCAGCTTACTCTGCTGTCTCAATCGCTACATAGTCGTCCGGAATGGTTACACCCATTGCCTCAGCAATCTCCGGATTATACTTCTTTGTGAATTCCGGTGCGTACTCCACAGGCATCTCGGAAACCTTTGCCTCGCCTGTCAGAATCTTGACAGCCATCTTACCGGTTGCCACACCCAGATCGTAGTAGCTGATAGAAAGGGTTGCCACGCCACAGCCTGCGCAGATACCTTCCTCACCGGCGATAATCGGAACGCTGGCCGGCTCGCAGATATTGCGAACAATCTCTGTATTGGACGCTACGGTATTATCGGTCGGCAGATATATTACATCGCTTTCATTTGCAGCGGTTGTAGCTACGGAAGCCAGATCGTTGGAATCAGAGAAGGAATACTGCTTGCAGGTATAGCCAAGCTTCTCCAGGGCTGCCTGCACGGTGTCTACCTGGTACTGGGAGTTGGCCTCAGCGGAGCAGTACAGAAGTCCTACATTCTTTGCATCCGGGAACAGCTCCTGCAGCATGGCTGCCTGCTGATCCAGCGGAGCCAGGTCGGAGGTACCGGATACGTTGGTTCCTACCAGACCGTCGAAGTTGTCGATATCCAGCGCTACGCCGTACTCTGTAACAGCGGTTCCCAGTACCGGAATGGTATCGGTTCCCTGTGCTGCCGCCTGCAGGGCCGGTGTAGCGTTTGCCAGAATCAAATCTACATTATCGGATACAAACTGATTGATGATCGTCGCGCAGGTAGCGGAATCTCCGGAAGCATTCTGCTCCTCAAAGGTTACGTTATCCTTTCCAAGTCCTTCTTCCACTGCATCCTTAAAGCCCTGGGTCGCTGCATCCAGCGCCTCATGCTGTACCAGCTGGCAGATGCCGATGGTGTAGGTCTGTCCGTCTGTGGAAGCCGCGTCTGCGGTATCGGTGGTCTCTGTGGTTTCTGCTGCTTCGGTGTCTGCTGTAGTGGTATCAGCTTTGCTTCCTCCGCAGGCTGCCAGTGACAGTGTCATGGTTCCTGCCAGTGCCAGTGCAAGTAACTTTTTCATAGTAATTCCTCCTGTATATCCTCCATTTTGCAACACTGACGCTTTGACGCCACAATGCTTTGGCGCATTAAAGTGTCGCATGATTTTATTATTTTATACCTGAGGATAACATTTGTCAATGTTTAATTGGGAAAATACAGAAAAAATTCCCCTTTCCAAAGGCTGCGCTTATTTGTACGCTCACCTGAAAGGGGAATTCCTCCATCTTCGTCCGTTATTCGATTGTCATCTCGAAACTGATTCTCTCGTTACTTACATCTCCCGGATAATAATCGACCGTGAAGCTTTTTACGCCGTCCAGAATCTGTACCACCTTGTGATACGCGCCGGTACGGCCTGCAGGAAGATAGGTATAGTCGTAATCTTCGAACAGGTACCGGGGCCGGCTTTCTTCCTCTTCGGTGCTCCACCAGTCCAGCACATCGTTATAATTACCGCTGTCCTCATTGAAGTAAACGCCGTAATAATCGTCCCCGTAGCGGGTCTCATCTCCCTCGTTGGTGACCTGGAAATCCAGCCGGTAGAAGGTGTAGCCTTCCTCTGCCTGCGCCCCCTCATAGGTGTCGCCCAGACACTCGCTGCCGACAGGCTCCAGGGTACAATAAGAACCTCTGGTATCCGTAGGAATCCTACCGGGGATCGTCCGTTTGATCCAAAGCTGCAGGGTAACTGCCAGAAAAATAATTCCCAAGACCAGAAAGATACCGCCGATGATACGAAGCACAAACGTATTCTGATCCGTCGTCCTAGATTCCATCTCCGGCACCTCCTTCCTGCGCTTCAAAGTCTTCCGGACCGGGTACGGCAACAGACATATTGCCGTTCTCATCAATGGAAATTTCCTCCGGCAACAGACCGTCCGCCTCCGCTTCGTCCGCGGCTTTCTCAAGCTCTGCGGCCTCGTCCACAGTCAGGCTCTCGATGGGCAGTTCAATCCGATGGGCGCGGATCAGATTCCCGCCATCCCAGTCGCTGCAGTCGTACTCGTCCAGCCAAAGCACTGCCGTATCCGCGTCAGCGTCCACCAGGAAACCATACCAGCCATCACAAAATGCCTCTCCCTTAAAGGAGCTTTCATCTAATGCCGGGTACACACCCAGGATCTGAGCATAGGGCTCAAAATAATAGCCCGAAATAGGTTCCTGGTAACGGCCGTCTGTCTCCAGATAGAGCCCATATATCCCATTATAATCCTCGTACCGGCCATCACTCTCGCCCTGCACATGGACGGCCACCAGCTTTTTTCTTTCCTCCATGGTCGGGAAGATACTCGGATCTGCCACCTCCCGGCACTCCGGTACCTGCAGTGTCATATTCTCCTGGAAGACAAAAGAAGCACCCGCTTCATGTTTCATGATTTCCAGACCGCTTCCATTCTCCGGACTCGTCACAAATACGCTTACCATGGGATTGACTGTCGTATAGATGATGGTTCCAATCAGCAGGAACACACTGAGTACAAAGAACAGGATGCAGACTCCAAAGAAGCCCGCGCCCTTTTTCTTCGCCGTCTCTCCTTCAAAGGCCGTATAGGTATAGCTGTCCTCCTGATAAGTAAAGCTTCCATCCCGTTCTTCGCCCGGATGGGCACTGAAAGTTCGGTGGCTTCTATGACAGTCCTCGTCGGAGCTGTCGCCAAAACGTTCGTGCATGGTCTCATGCTGCTCTTCCACCGTTTCCCTTCGGTTGAAGCAGCCGCATTTAGGGCAGATACCGTAGTATTTCTCATAATCAAATTTTTTATTGCAGTTATAGCAGCGCATAGACGGCCCTCCCTTTACTCCCAGGGGAGCTGTGAATTTTCAATTTTTTTATCCCGGAGCATTAGCTCAGACACGGCCTCCTTCGGGGACTTGTCCTCAAATAGTACCTTGTTGACCTGCTCGATAATCGGAATTTCGATGTGGTATTTCCGGGCAAGCGCCACCGCAGCCTTTGCCGAATAAACGCCCTCCACTACCATCTTTACCTCGTCCATGGCTTCCTGCATGGTTCGTCCCTGGCCCATCAGGTAACCGGCCTTCCGGTTCCGGCTGTGTACCGAGGCGCAGGTGACGATCAGATCGCCGATGCCGGACAGTCCGTTGAAGGTTTCCTGCCGTCCGCCCATGGCGGTGCCTATGCGGCTCATCTCCGCGATACCGCGGGTAATCAGGGCCGCTTTGGTATTATCACCATAACCCAGGCCGTCCGCGATACCTGCTGCCAGCGCAATCACATTTTTCAGCGCGCCGCCCAGCTCAATTCCCAGCATATCCGGGCTGGTATAGACACGAAATACCTGGTTCATAAAAAGATTCTGAATGCACTCTGCCGTCTCCCGGTCATGGGCGCCTGCCACCACCGTGGTAGGCAGTCCCCGGCTCACCTCTTCCGCATGGCTGGGGCCTGAAAGAACCGCCGCCCTGCAGTCAGGGATTTCATCTTCTATAACCTCTGTCATAATCTTCAGGGTGCTCTCCTCGATGCCCTTGGAAACACAGACAATCAGCTGTCCCTTTGCCACATAGGGAGCCATTTTCCCTGCCGTAGCGCGGATGCAGGCAGACGGAACCGCCAGCACCAGCATATCCATACCGGTTATCGCTTCCTCCAGATCGTTGGTAATCCGGATCGTTTCCGGAATCTTAACTCCCGGAAGTTTTCCCACCAGCTCCCGGTTCTTTAAAAGGCTCTCCACGGAGGCTCTGGAATGGGACCAGAGGGTGACCTCGTGTCCGTTGTTGTGGAGCACCAACGCAAGAGCCGTTCCCCAGCTTCCTGCTCCAATTACACCTGTCTTTGCCATACTTCTCTCCTTATTCCGCTTTCTGGCCGAGCTTGCTCTCGGTTCCCTTCATCAGTCTTCCGATATTTTTCCGGTGACGGAAGATAGCCATCAGACACAGGAAAATGGTGATGGCGTAAAGCTCATAGAGGTGTCCCTGTGACAGCCCCCACTTTCCCTGCTGCCCAAACAGAATCGTTCCCACCGGCAGCCAGATACTGACCAGAATGGAACCCAGGGATACGTAACGGGTCGCGCCTACGGCGCCTCCAAATAATACAACGGCCACCAGGGTCATCACCGGATCCAGGGACAGGTACAGGCCTGCAGTAGCCGCAATACCCTTTCCACCCTTAAACTTCAGATAAAAAGGAAAGTTATGCCCCAGAATCACACCCAGGGCTGCGTACATTCCCAGAAGCACGCCCATATGTTCATCCGGATAACGGCCCGCAAACAGGGCGCGTACCAAAAGCACCGCGAAGACACACTTAAAGCAGTCTCCCAGCAGGGTAATCAGACCTGCCTTCCAGCCAAGCGTCCGGAGCGCGTTGGTAGCTCCCGCGTTACCGCTTCCATGCTGGCGGATATCCGTACCTTTTAATTCTCCATAGATATAACCGGTCTGAAACAGACCGAACACATAGCCGATGGCCACACATGCCAGACGTATCACTGCTGCTCACCCTTTCTTTCCCGAATCAGGAACCGGAGCGCGGTTCCCTTGAAGCCGAAGGCATCCCGGATCTTATTTTCCAGATATCTGGTATAAGAGAAATGCATCAGCTCCTTGTCGTTTACAAAGATGACAAAGGTGGGTGGCTTCACCGCAACCTGTGTAATATAGAAAAGCTTCAGGCGCTTGCCTTTGTCTGAAGGCGGCTGCTGAAGGGCAACGGCCTCCGTCATGATCTCGTTCAGCACGCCGGTTGCCACCCGAAGGTTCTGATTCTGAATGACCATATCAATCAGTTCAAAGAGCTTCGGCAGACGCTGTCCGGTTACCGCGGAGATAAACGTAATCTCCGCGTAAGGCATGTATGCTAAAATATTGCGGATTTTATTGGTGTATTCGTATACGGTCTTATCGTTTTTCTCAATGGCGTCCCATTTATTAACCGCAATGATAATACCTTTACCGCGCTCATGAGCGATACCGGCAATCTTCGCATCCTGCTCCGTCACGCCCTCCTTGGCGTCAATCACCAGGATGACCACATCGGCCCGCTCCACGGCTGTCACCGTACGGATGATACTGTAGCGCTCCAACTCCTCCTTGATCTTGTTCTTACGGCGGAGTCCCGCGGTATCAATAAAGATATAGTCCTTCCCGTTGCGGCGCACCTCCGTATCGATGGCGTCGCGGGTGGTGCCTGCAATATTGGACACAATGACACGGTTTTCTCCGATCAGCTTATTGATAATGGAAGATTTTCCCACATTCGGCTTTCCGACGATGGCGATCCGGGGACGGTCGTCCTCCTCAATTTCTCCGGTCTGCTCCGGGAAATGCTTTACCACTTCATCCAGCAGATCGCCGATACCCAGACGGGAGGCTGCGGAAATCGGCACCGGATCCCCGATACCCAGGTTATAAAATTCATAGGTATCCGCCATGAATTTCTGGAAGCTGTCCACCTTGTTGATGGCCAGGACGACCGGCTTTCTGGAACGACGCAGCATATCTGCCACCTTGGAATCCGCGTCCACCAGTCCCTGACGCACATCTGCCAGGAAAATAATCACGTCCGCGGTATCAATGGCAATCTGTGCCTGCTCCCGCATCTGGGACAGGATAATGTCGCTGCTGTCCGGTTCGATTCCGCCGGTATCAATCAGGGTAAAGGCGTGATCCAGCCAGGTTACATCCGCGTAAATACGGTCTCTGGTTACTCCGGGCGTGTCCTTTACAATGGAAATATTTTCTCCCGCCAGTGCGTTAAAAAGCGTTGATTTTCCAACGTTGGGACGACCCACAATCGCTACGATTGGTTTACTCATTCTAAAAATTCTCCTATTCTTCTGTCTGATCTTCCTGTATCTGAATTTCATTTCTGCCGAGCACGGCATTCAGAAAAGATTTTCCGTCTGATTTTACAATAGTTATGGGCACTTGTAAAGCCCCGGACAATTCTTCTACGGTCACATCGTCTAAGAATACCTGCTCGCCGCTTTTCATCATGTGCTCGGTCAGCAGGAGTTCCTCACCCAGCTTCACGTCTGAAAGCTGGTTTTTCAGATCCTGTCCGGTCAGAAGACCCGCCACTGTGATTTTCCCTCCGAAGAAATCATTTTTCACAGCCTTTACCTGCAGATCCAGTCTGGGGTATTTTTCCCGAATTCTGGCTCCAAGCTCCGCCAGAATCGGCGCCGCCAGTTCTCCGGTGGCGATGGTCACATGACGCTCCCGCTCATCTCCCGGAAGTGCCGCCAGTTCTTCCTGTACCTCTTCCTTCAGTAACCGCACCATACCGACGCCATTTTCCAGCTGCAGATAACCGTCGTAGCTGTCCTCCTCGGGAAGCTCCTCCTCCGCCAGCAGATACCACTCGTCCCCCGCGTGGATAAAATGATTGCCATATTCCCGATACAGACGCTCCTGCCAGCTGTGAATCAGCTTCAGGACCTCCTTCGCGTCCTCTTTCGTAAAGGGCGTCAGCGGATACAGGCCGTCCCGGTACCGGGTCAGTCCCACCGGAACCACCGACACACTCTGCAGATAAGGCAGATAGCCGGTCAGCTTCTCGATACTGTATTCCAGCTCCTTTCCGTCATTGACGCCCTTGCAGAGTACAATCTGTCCATTCATGGTGATACCCGCCTCATAAAAACGCTCTACTTTTTTCAGGGCGTCCCCCGCAAAGCGGTTATGCAGCATCTCACAGCGAAGCTTGGGATTCATGGTCTGGAAGGAAATATTGATAGGCTCCATACGGTAGGTAATGATACGCTCCACGTCCGCGTCGCTCATATTGGTCAGCGTCACATAATTACCCTGCAAAAAGGACAGTCTGGAATCGTCGTCCTTGAAATACAGAGTATCCCGCATCCCCTTCGGAAGCTGATCGATAAAACAGAAAATGCATTTATTGCTGCAGGAACGGTAATCGTCCATCATGCCATTTTCAAATTCAATACCCAGATCATCCTCGTATTCCTTCTCAATCTCCAGCTCCCATTCTTCCCCGCTTGCTTTCCGAACCAGAAGCTCCAGATATTCTTCGTTGATCAGATAATGATAATCAAAGACGTCCCCCACCGGCTGTCCATTTACCGATACCAGTACGTCTCCCGGTTCCAGCTCCAGCTCTTCGGCAATGCTGCCCGGTTCTATGGTTTTTATTATATGTTCTCTCTTTTTTTTCATAAAAACTCCTTTTTCTTCTTCATCATCATACATTATTTGAAAATAAAAAGCAATCTGTCTTGACGATCTGTATCGGAAAATGGTATAAATATAAATTAAGTAACGATCTATTATTCGGAGGAACATCATGTCAGAAACAAATCAGTTCGATAATATTTTACCTATTGCGCCGTTGAAAATTGCCGCTTTGGAAAGCAGCCTTTTTTTTGCGGAGAAAGTAGACCGCTATCTTGTAGATTTCCGCAAGACAGCAAATATGCAGCACAGAGATAATGTTTATTTCCAGGAATACGCACAGGATTCTTACCTGGTAGACTGCTCCTGCCCCCGCTTCGGAACCGGTGAAGCCAAGGGAAGACTGGGTGAATCTGTCCGCGGAAGCGATCTGTTCATTATTGTAGATGTATGCAACTACAGTCTTACCTATCATGTCTGCGGCCATGAGAATCATATGTCCCCGGACGACCATTATCAGGATCTGAAGCGTATCATTTCCGCCGCTACCGGTAAGGCTCACCGCATCAATGTGGTCATTCCCTTCCTTTATGAGGGCCGCCAGCACCGCCGTACCAACCGGGAGTCCCTGGACTGCGCTATCGCCCTGCAGGAGCTTCAGAACATGGGCGTCACCAATATCATCACCTTCGACGCTCACGATCCCCGCGTCCAGAACGCGACACCGCTGAACGGTTTCGATAACTTCCAGCCGCCCTACCAGTTTATGAAGGCGCTGCTCCGCACCGAGCCGGATCTGCAGGTGGACAACGATCACCTGATGATCATTGCTCCCGATGAGGGCGCTATGGAGCGTGCGGTATACTTCTCCAACGTACTGGGCATTGACCTGGGTATGTTCTATAAGAGAAGAGATTACTCTACCATCATCAATGGCAAGAACCCCATTGTGGCCCACGAGTTCCTGGGCGACTCTCTCACCGGCAAGGACGTTATCATCATCGATGATATGATTTCCTCCGGCGGAAGTATGCTGGACGTAGCCAAGCAGATGAAGGAGCGGGGAGCCCGCAATGTCTATGTCTGCTGTACCTTCGGTCTCTTTACCGACGGCTTTGAGAAATTTGACGAATATTATGAAAAGGGTTATATCAAGCGGATCGTAACCACCAACCTGAACTACCGCTCTCCGGAGCTTCTCGCGAAGCCCTACTACACAGAGGCGGACATGACCAAGTTCCTGGCTACTATCATTGATACCCTGAACCACGACACTCCCATCGGAAAGATCAACAACCCGACGGAGAAGATCCGGAAGCTTTTGGAAAAGCGGAAGGACGGAAAACTGAATCTGTAGTAAAAATGCCGCTCCATCGAAAGATGGAACGGCGTTTTTTAGCGTAGCATCAGGAACGCGCCCAGATTGCCCCGCCTTCCGTGGCTCGCCCGGTGGCTGAACAGCAGGGTGGGATTACAACAGGTACAGAGATCCGTAACTGCCATATGCTCTTTTCGGATACCTGCCTCCGCAAAAATCCGTTCATTGGCTTTCCAGAGGTTTAACTGGTATTTGCCGTCTGCTTTTTCGTAAAACAGCTCCGGCCAGGATTCTTCGGAAAAGGCCTGCCGGAATTCATCTATCACATCGACGCTGACCTCATAGCAGTCCTGGCAGATGGAAGGGCCGATGACCGCCCGGATATCCGCCGGATTGCTTCCGTAGGTTTCTTCCATCCGCTCCACAGTTTTCTTTCCTATCTTCCCTACGGTTCCCCGCCAGCCGGAATGGGACAGACCGATGGCTCGCTTTACCGGATCCACAAAATACAGCGGGACACAGTCCGCGTAAAAGGTGGCCAGCGTCAGTCCCTGCACATTGGTAATCATGCCGTCCACATCCCGATAATCCTTTGGTCTGGCAAAGCCCTTTCCCCGGTCCTCTTCCGTCATCACCCGTACGTTCGTGGTATGGGTCTGATCGGAGCAGACCAGGCTTTCGCAATCAAAGCCTACGGCTTCCCCCAGCCTCCGGTAATTTTCCCGCACCGCCTCTTCCCGGTCTCCTCTGGTGAAACTCACATTCATACTGCTATAGTCTCCCTCGCTCACACCGCCCAGCCGGGTGGAAAAGCCCTGGGTGACGATTCCGATTTCTTCCAGCAACGGGAAGCTTAAGAAAGGCACCCCTGCATGCTCCACAAGCCTTGTGGTTACTCTGCCTTTTACTTTTTTCCAGTTCTGTTCCATGGAACTTTCCTCCTTTGTTTAATAAAAGCAATACGGAAACGCGTCCCGAATCACCCGGATCTCGCGTCCCTGAATCGCCACCACATCAAAGCGGCAGCTCTGATTGTCCGGAATCCGCCGCAGCATCCGGTAATAATCTGCCGTCTTGCAGATCTTCTGCTGCTTACGATAATCCACTGCCTCCGCCGGATCCCCGTACGCCCCGGTCTTCCGGTATTTTACCTCAATAAATACAAGGACGCTGCCGTCCCGGGCAATCAGATCGATCTCACCCAGACGGCAGCGAAAATTCCGTTCCACTATCCGATAGCCCCTGCATTCCAGGAATTCAGCGGCCAAAGCTTCCTCTTCTGTGCCGATTTGACGGCGGTTCTGCATAGAAGCCCTCCTAATTTTTTTCAGCGTAATCTTCTTGAATTGTAAACAATTCAAGAAGCATCGGATATTCATCCGATGTGAAAAGAATAGCAAAAACAAGCTTACAAGCAAGCTTGACACTTGTTTTCACTATCCTTTTCACGCCCTCTAAATTATTTACGTAAAATTTTTGATAAATGTTCTGCGGTGAATCGGCGTCAGCCCCAGCTCCTTCAAGGCCGCGATATGCTGGGCCGAACCGTAACCTTTATTGGAGGCAAAGCCATAGCCCGGATATATTTCTTCATATTCTGCCATCATCCGGTCACGCGTCACCTTGGCAATGATACTGGCTGCCGCAATGGACACACTTTTTGCGTCGCCCTTGATAATTGGCACCTGGGGAAGTTCCACCAGCGGAATGGTCACCGCGTCGTTCAGCAGCACCGACGGCTGTATCTCCAGATTTCCAATCGCCATCCGCATGGCCTCATAGGTGGCCTGTAAAATATTGATCTCGTCAATGCGGGCCGGGCTGATAACGCCGATTCCCGTAGCCACGGCCTTTTCCATAATCTCATCGTATAGAAGCTCCCTCTTTTTCTCGGAAAGCTTCTTGGAATCGTTGAGATACAGAATCTCACAGTCCGTCGGCAGAATCACCGCTCCGGCCACCACCGGACCGGCCAGCGGGCCTCTTCCCACCTCGTCGATACCGCAGACAGCTCCATAGCCCTCATACTGGTGCTCAAAGGAGCGCATAGCTTCCAGACGCTCACGCTCCTTCTGTAATTTTTCCAGCTTCCGCTGTTCACGCTCCAGGCGCAGCTGTTCTGTCTTTGTCATGTTCCCACTCCTATTGATGCTTCAGAATCCCAAAAGAATTCAGCGGCCAGATCCGCAGCCATGCCCGGCCGATGATCTCCTTCCGGTGAATCAGCGCCACGCTTGGGTCACGGCTGTCCGAGCTGTAATTCCGATTATCACCCAGCACAAAATACTCATCCTCACCCAGGGTAATGGGTTCTGCCGCCAGTCCTGCGTCCTGCATCACTTCACGCCCGTAGGATTCCTTCAACAGCTCCCCATTGATATAGATCTCTCCATCTGTGATCTGAACTGTCTCACCGGGCAGTCCGATGATCCGCTTGATATAGTAGGTATTATCCTTATATCGGAACGGAAATACGATGATATCAAAACGCTCCGGGTCATGGAACCGGTATGTAAGCTTATCCACAATGAGCTGATCCCCGTCGTCCAGAGTATTCTCCATGGACTCGCCGCTCACATGAGTCCGCTGTCCCACAAAGGTAATAATCAGGAAGGTGATCACCAGAACAACGCCCACATAGACCAGCATTCCCAGGAGCTCCCGCATTACATTCGGCTTCTCTTCTTCGATTTCTTCCTGTCTGTCTTTCTTTGCCATTCGTCTGTCCTCCTGCTTATTCCGGCAGCTCCAGGGTAATACGTCCCAGCTTTCCACTCCGGAAATCCTCCAAAAGAATCACTGCCGCCTTGGTCAGATCCGGTTCGCCGCCCTTCTGCAGGCAGCCCCGCCGTTTCGCGATTTCGCCCAGAAGTTCCACTTCCCCCAGCGCTTCGTCTGCCCCGTAGCGTTCCACCAGCGTACCACTGTAGCGGGCCTTCAGAAGCTTCAGAAGTTCCATGGACAGCTCCTCGATATTCAGGATCTCTTCTTTAATCGATCCAATCATGGCAAGCTTGATGCCCACCTCCTGGTCCTCAAACTTGGGCCAGAGGATTCCCGGCGTATCCAGAAGCTCTACCTGCTTATTCAGACGCACCCACTGGGCTCCCTTGGTGACGCCGGGCTTATTGCCGGTCTTGGTGCAGGCCTTGCCCGCAAAGCTATTGATAAAGGTGGATTTTCCCACGTTGGGGATACCTGCCACCATGGCCCGGACCGGCCGGTTCAGAATTCCTCTTCGCCGGTCACGCTCGATTTTTTCCTTGCAGGCTTCCTGTACAGCTGCATTTACGCTTTTAAAGCCCGCGCCGCTGCGGGAATTCAGCTTTACGACCTGAAAGCCCTTTGCCCTGAAATAAGCGCTCCATGCCTCGTTGGCTGCCTCGTCTGCCAGATCCGACTTGTTCAGCAGCAGCAGTCTCGCCTTATTACGTCCCAGATCATCGATGTCCGGATTCCGGCTGCTTAAGGGCACCCGCGCGTCCACCAGCTCAATCACCAGATCCACCAGCTTGATATTTTCCTGCATCATTCTCCGGGCCTTGGTCATATGGCCGGGATACCACTGTATATTCATATTCATTCTCCGTTATTTATTTCAGACGTCCGAAGCGCTCTCCGGGCGTCACTGTAAACCAGGCCTTGCCCAGTATTTCTTCCTTCTTCACATTGCCGATATTGGCGCTCCGGCTGTCCTCGCTGTTGTTCCGGTTATCGCCCAGCACAAAATACTCGTCGGTACCCAGCTTCACGCCGTCCTCTGCCAGGCCTGCATCCTGCATACTCTCTGTCTGTACCGTTTCATTCAGCAATTCTCCGTTTACAAAGACGCGGCCGCTTTTCACCGTAACCGTGTCTCCGGGCTTTCCCACCACCCGCTTGATATGATAATGGGCGTTCTGATTGCCCTTTGGCTTAAATACAATCAAATCTCCGTAATCCGGCGACTTCACCTCATAGACCAGCCGGTTGATCAGCACCTTGTCTCCGCTTTTCAGGGTCGGTTCCATGGACTCTCCCACGTTACTTAAGGAATAGCCGAAAAACCAGACCACCATACAGCCCACCACAAAGGCAAGAAACACCTCGCCTATCCAGAAAGCCGCGCCCTGCAGAGCCGTCAGATTCAGCTTCTTTTTTCTCCGCCGGAAATTCAGTCCTCTTCTTCGCATCGTTATACCTCCCGCATCTTTTTCATGGGATTCTGCCGGATGGCCTTTCACATAGCGATGGGCTACATGAAAGAAAAAGGGAGAATATACATTCTCCCCTTATCCTTAACAACCTTCGTGATTATTTTACAAGCTCTTTTACCTTTGCGCGCTTTCCTACACGTCCTCTTAAGTAGTTCAGCTTTGCACGTCTTACTTTACCATGACGAACAACCTCAACCTTCTCTACGTTCGGGGAATGCAGCGGCCATGTCTTCTCAACACCAACACCGTTGGAATTCTTTCTTACAGTAAAGGTAGCGCGAACTCCGCCGCCCTGCTTCTTCAGTACGATACCCTCGAATACCTGAATACGCTCACGGTTTCCCTCTTTGATCTTACCGTAAACCTTTACGGTATCTCCTACCTTGAACTCCGGTGCTTCAGCCTTCAGCTGCTCAGCTTCAATGTTCTTAATAATCTCGTTCATTTCGTTGTCTCCTCCTTGTTTTCTGGATGTTCTTACCGCCAGTACGAAGGACCCGAAACCGCACCGGAGGCCGGCGCGTATCTGCTTCGCTTCTCTTTCCTACGAAAGATGCCCTTTTCCCACTGCTGCAGCAGCGGACCATCTGCTTTTTATCACAACGTGGTTAATTTTATCATAGGCCTTCCTAAAATGCAAGGCTTATTTCGCATAAATTTCTTAATTCTTACGCGTGAATACCCCGGTTCTCATCACCGGACCCATTCACGCCGAATTCGTAATCATTTCCCGGCAAAATCATGTTCAGCAAGATACCTGCGATAGCCAGCGCGGTCAGAGTAATCGGTGTGCCGCCTACTGTAAAAGTCACGCCGCTGCTGAAGCCCAGAATCAGCATTTTGGGTATGCCCAGCTTTCTGGCGTCGTGAATTACTCCATTTAATTCATTCATAACATTGACCCTTTTTTTCTGTTGTATGTTGTTTACAATCACTTAATCTTTTTTTATTTTATAGAAACATTTTGTTCCTAATACAAGAGCTTTTTCACCAAACCGCAGAACTTTTCGTCTCCCGGGTAATATAGAAGAAAGTCAGCACAAAAACAATCCCCTTTGCGATGGATGTGGATGAGAACGCCCACCAAATGCCGGTCAGACCCATGCGTCCGCCCAGAAGAATGGCCAGCGGAATCCGGGCGCTGGTGAAGGTGATGCTGATGACGCTGCACAGGCGGGTTCGTCCCAGACCTGATAAAGCGCCCACCGTCATCAGCTCTTCGCACATGAAGCCCTCGCAGAAGCCGATGATAATCAGATAGCCCACCGCAATGGCGATGGCTTCCGGCTCATAGAAAAAGATTTTCGCGATAGGCTCCGGCAGCAGCACAAAGATCAGGGTAATCAGGACGCCCCAGACTCCCACCGTCCAGAGGGAAGCCCGGTAGCCTTTTCTCACCCGATCCATTTTGCCTGCGCCGTAATTCTGCCCAATGAAGGCATTCAGAGCCGCTCCGAAGCCGTCCGCTGTGTTCCAGGAGACGGATTCGATCTGGCCGCCTACCCGCTGCACTGCCACGGCAGCTGAACCGAAGGCCGATACCATCCGGGTCAGCACCATGGAAATGGCACAGTAGGCCATACCCTGCAGGGCCGTGGGAATTCCGATTTTACAGATGCCATTCACATATTCCACCTGGGGCTTTGCGAACAGCCGCATGCCCTTCAATACATTTCCGTTCTGCCGCAGCACCACGCCCAGGATCATGATTCCCATGACGATAAACTGCGCGGTTACCGTGGCAATGGCCGCTCCCACCGCTCCCAGCTTCGGGAACGGACCCGGGCCCAGAATCAGCACCGGATCAAGGATCATGTTCGTCATCAGACCGATGAGGTTCGCTACAAATGGGGTCTTCGAATCACCCTGGGCCGTATAGAGGCCGGTCAGGGTCAGCGTCAGAAACGAAAATACCAGCAGGCCGCAGGCTACCAGCATATAAGAGAAAGCCGCCTCCAGCGCCTCCGGATCCGTCAGTTTAAAAAAATCCACCAGCGGATGCAGAAAAATTACACAGATCGCCGAAAAAGCCAGTCCCAGAACCGTCGCCAGCTGCACCGCTGTCTGGGCATAGCCCCGGGCCGCCTCCCGGTCTCCCCGTCCGATACACTGAGCCACCTGTACCTGACCGCCCATGCGAGCCATGGAGGCCAGCCCCTGGGACAGCCAGATATACATGCCGCCCACGCCGACGCCAGCCACTGCTTTCGAACCCAGACGGCCAATCCAGGCCATATCCGTAATGTTATATAACGTCCCAAGAAAAGACGAAGCCATGATGGGAATCGCAAGCTTCGTCAATGTCTTCAAAATAGGACCCTTCGTCAAATTTCCTTCCAATGTCTCTTCCCTTTTCTCTTTTGTTATGACAGAGCGCGCAAAATCGCCATGCCTTCAGCCAGATCGCCGATTTTGCGGTAATAATCTGTTCCCGGTTCCTTTGCCCCTGCCTCTCTGTCCGGAAGGTACACCGTACGGAGCTTCAGGCTCCGAGCTGCTTCCACCATCTCCGGGCTTCCCGCAAATACAAGGGTTTCCGACGGCTTCAGGCGGCCTTTCTTCAGGGCCTTCCGGAAGGTCTCCAAGTTTTCCCCGCAGATCCAAAAATCCACCTGTTCCTCTATTCCCAGCTTCGACAGAAGGCCGGTCGCTTCCTGTTCCTCCAGGGAACTGAATACGCCTGTCTTCATTTCCTTCTCCCCTGCCAGATCCAGGATTTCCTTCACATAGCTCTCCTGCCGCGCAAGGCAGTTATCCAGATCAAACAGGACTCCCCGGAAGCGCTTCTTTTTATCCGGCTGCGACAACGCCTGCTCCTTCTGATATGCTTCATACAGATCCGGCCGCCGTTCCCGGGTCCGTAAGATGGACAGCTCCTGCCGCCAGCCTTCGATATTCGTATGATTACCGGACAGCAGTACCGGCGGCACCTCTTTATCGTGCCATACCTCCGGACGGCTGTACTGGGGATATTCCAAAAGTCCGTCCTGGAAGCTTTCAAACTCCGCGGACACTTCATTATTCAGCACCCCCGGCACCAGCCGGGAAATGGCGTCAATCATAACCATGGCTGGGAATTCCCCTCCGGTCAGCACGTAATCCCCGATGGACACGTAATCCGTCACGACCTCCGTCAGCACCCGCTCGTCGATCCCCTCGTAATGGCCGCAAAGGAAAATCACATGCTCCTCCTTTGCCAGCTCCTCCGCCATGCCCTGATGGAAGGTGGTTCCCTGGGGCGTCACATAGATGGTCCGGGCCTTTTTCCCGATTTTCTCCGTCACCGAAGCCCAGGCCCGGTACACCGGCTCCGCCTGCATGACCATGCCCGCGCCGCCGCCGTAGGGGTAATCGTCCACTTTATTGTGCTTATTGTCTGCAAAGTCGCGAATGTTTACCGCATTCAGACCAATGACGCCCTGCTCAATGGCCCGGCCTGTAATACTGGTTTTCAGGCCATTTTCAATCATTTCCGGAAATAAGGTCAGTACGTGATACTGGTTCATCACAGAAGGCCCTCCGGAATCCGCACAACCATCCTTGCGTTCTCCACATCCACCGTAAGGATGCAGGATGGAATGGCCGGAAGCAGGATTTCCTTTCCTTCTTCGGTCTCCACCACATAGACATCGTTGGCACCGGTCTGCAGCACATCCGTCAGCGTGCCCAGACGCTTCTCCTCCTCATCATATACGTCCATATCAATCAAATCTACAATGAAGTTTTCATTTTCCGCAAGCGGGACTGCCTGCTCTCTATCAATCAAGAGATCTTTTCCTCTGTATTTTTCTACCTCGTTGATATCCTGGAATTCCTTGAATTTCAAAATCACCTGATTCTTAAAAAACTTTACGCCGGCAACCTGAAGCTCTTTGTACTCTTTTCCCGTATCCAGATATATCTTTTTCAGCTTCCGGAAACGCTCCGGATCATCGGTGGTGGGGAATACCTTTACCTCGCCCTTCAGGCCGTGTGTGGATGCGATGACGCCTACACGCAGATACTGTTCCATTGTGTTTCCTCCCTTTATATAACAACAGCGGGTGTTTCCACCCGCCGTCTGTGCGGAATTCTACTGAAGAATCTCCACAACTACTTTTTTCTCTTCCTTAGATGACGCTGCTTTGACAACGCTGCGAATGGCCTTGGCAATGCGGCCCTGTTTGCCGATTACCTTTCCCATATCCGAGGGCGCTACGCGGAGCTCGACCAGAATGGTTTTCTCATTCTCTGTCTCCGTAACGACAACCTCATCCGGATGCTCCACCAGTGATTTTGCAATCACTTCTACTAATTCTTTCATTCGATACCTCGATTATTTCTCTACGCCTGCTGCCTTCAGGATCTTGCCTACCATCTCAGTCGGCTGAGCGCCGTTTGCAAGCCACTTCTTAGCTGCCTCAACGTCTACCTTGAAAGTACTCGGATCTGTGCTCGGATCGTAAGTTCCGATCTCCTCGATAAAACGACCGTCTCTCGGGGATCTGGAATCTGCTACGATAATTCTATAGAAAGGAGCTTTCTTCTGACCCATTCTTCTTAATCTAATCTTTACTGCCATTTGTTTCACCTCCGCATTTTCTGCTGTTAATATAGTATTTTTATTTATTTAAAAAGGAAAACGCATACGTCCCTTTTTACCACGTTTGCCGCCCATTCCCATCATGCCGGGCATCTGCTTCATCATCTTGCGCATCTGCTCGAACTGCTTCACCAGGCGGTTGACCTCCGCAATGTCCACACCGGCGCCTCTGGCGATACGGTGCTTTCTTGAGGGGTTCAAAATCTCGGGATTGGACCGCTCCTTCGGCGTCATTGAAAGGATAATCGCCTCGGTGCGCGCCATCTTCTTCTCATCGATGGCATTTTCAATGTCCTTCATCTGGCTTCCCAGACCCGGCATCATAGCCAGCACACTGGAAAGACCTCCCATTTTCTTCATCTGGTTCATGCTCTCCAGATAATCGTCAAAGCCAAACTGCGCTTTCTTCAACTTCTGCGTCATGGCCTTGGCTTTTTCCTCGTCCACGGTCTCCTGCGCCTTCTCAATCAGGGTCAGCACATCGCCCATTCCGAGGATACGGGACGCCATACGATCCGGATAAAACTGCTCCAGATCCGACAGCTTCTCGCCCATACCTATATATAAAATCGGCTTTCCGGTCACTGCCTTGACAGACAGGGCCGCTCCGCCTCTGGTATCGCCATCCAGCTTCGTTAAAATCACGCCGTCGATGCCAATCTTATCGTTGAACACGGTGGCCACATTGACTGCGTCCTGTCCGGTCATGGCGTCTACGGTCAGAAGAGCCTGATCCACATGGAGATTTTCCTTAATCTCCTGCAGCTCCTCCATCATATCCTCGTCTACGTGCAGGCGGCCTGCCGTATCGAGAATTACAACACTGAAGCCGTTCTTCCGGGCGTACTCATAAGCGCCCTTCGCGATATTCACCGGCTTCTGGTTCTCGCCCATGGTGAACACTTCCACGCCCTGCTTCTCTCCGTTGACCTGCAGCTGCTTAATCGCTGCCGGACGGTAGACGTCACAGGCTACCAGAAGAACTCTTCTTCCCTTGGCCTTCAGCTTTCCAGCCAGCTTGGCTGCCGTGGTGGTCTTACCTGCACCCTGCAGACCCATCATCATGAGGACGGTCACATCGCCTGCGCCCTTCAGCTTCAGCTCTGTGGTCTCGCTTCCCATCAGGGAAATCAGCTCCTCATGGACAATCTTTACTACCTGCTGTCCCGGCGTCAGGCTGTTCATCACGTCCGCACCGATGGCACGCTCCTCCACAGACTTGATAAACTGCTTTACTACCTTAAAGCTTACGTCCGCTTCCAGAAGAGCCATCTTCACTTCCTTTAAGGATGCTTTTACATCTGCTTCGGAAAGACGTCCCTTGCCCCGCAGGTTCTTAAATACATTCTGTAATTTATCAGATAAACTTTCAAATGCCATCTATAAATTCTCCAATATCCCGTTTAACTGCCGTACAAGTGCTTCCTTGTCCGGTTCTTCGGTCTCCCTTAAGGACTTTTCCATCTCTTCGATCTGCTCTTTGATGGTCACAAACTTCTCAACCAGGTGAAGCTTCGACTCGTATTCCTGCAGAATCTTGTTGCACCGCTTAATCAGATCATGCACGCCCTGGCGGCTGATACCCTTTTCTTCCGCCACTTCGCTGAAGGAATAATCGTTCAGCACCACGTCCTCGTAAATCTGCTTCTGATGATCCGTCAGCAGTTCTCCGTAAAAATCATACAGCAGCGTCTGCTCCAGAATTTTATCCATACTTCTCACCTGCCTGACTTATCATACACAATCCGGACAGGGTTGTCAAGTATTTTTTCTTGACAAAATTATTTTTGCGATATTTTCTGTCATCCCAGCAGTCCCAGGTGCTCCAGCAGAATCTTCAGGCCGATACCGATGAGTATTACGCCGCCAGCCAGCTCCGCCTTCGCCTTATACTTCATGCCGAAGAGATTGCCGATCCGGATTCCCGCTGCGGATATCACGAAGGTGGTGATCCCGATGAAGGTGACGGAAGGAATCAGCGCCACATTTAAAAAAGCCAGGGTAATTCCCACGGCCAGGGCGTCGATGCTTGTGGCTACTGCCAGCATCAGCATAGTTTTGAACGCGAACGGATTTTCTTCCTTCGGACAGACCTCCCCGTCCTCTTCTTTTCCCAGGGCTTCCCGGATCATATTGACGCCGATGATGAGAAGCAGTACAAAGGCAATCCAGTGATCGACGCTGGTGATGTAATTCTTAAACCGGCTGCCCAGCAGATACCCCAGAAGCGGCATCAGGGCCTGGAAGCCGCCGAACCAGACGCCTGCGATACAGCATTCCCCGGCTCCTGCCCGGGGGACGCTTAAGCCCTTACAGACCGATACGGCAAAAGCGTCCATGGACAGACCTACCGCAAGGATAAAAAGTTCCAGTAATCCCATAATTACCTCTGCTTTTTACAGATTGATTTTTACAAGACGCGGATGGAAGCCTGCGTCGTCCAGCTTCTTGACAATGCGGTTCTTGTGCTCGGTGCCGAAGGCTTCGATGGTAATCCGAAGCTCCACGCCCTCGCTCCGGTTGGTGCCGATGAACTGGTTGTGATCCAGTTTGACAATATTGCCGCGCTCGTCCGCGATTACCTGGGAGATCTTCACCATCTCGCCGGGCTTGTCCGGAAGAATCGTGGATACGGTAAAGATACGGTCTCTCTGAATCAGGCCGAACTGTACCATGGAGGACATGGTGATGATATCCATGTTGCCGCCGCTTAAGATGGAGACAATCTTCTTGCCCTTTACATTCAGGTGGTTCAGCGCCGCTACGGTCAGAAGGCCGGAGTTCTCCACTACCATCTTATGGTTCTCTACCACATCCAGGAAAGCGCCGATCAGCTCGTCGTCGGTTACGGTGATAATGTCGTCCAGATTCTTCTGGATATAGGGGAAAATCTTGCTTCCCGGGGTCTTTACCGCAGTACCGTCGGCAATGGTACTGACCGTCGGAAGTGTGGTTACTTTTTTATTCTTCACAGAAACCTGCATACAGTTGGCTCCCGCAGGTTCCACGCCGATGACCTTGATATTCGGGTTCAGAAGCTTTGCCAGAGTAGAAACGCCTGTGGAAAGTCCGCCTCCTCCGATGGGAACCAGAATGTAGTCTACCAGCGGAAGCTCCTTTACGATCTCCATGGCAATGGTACCCTGTCCGGTGGCTACTGCCAGATCGTCAAAGGGATGGATAAAGGTATAACCATGCTCCTCTGCCAGCTTATAAGCATGCTCACACGCTTCGTCATAGACGTCTCCGTAGAGAACCACCTCAGCGCCATAGCTCTTGGTGCGCTCCACCTTCATCAGCGGCGTGGTGGTCGGCATGACGATGACCGCCTTTGCCCCATAGGCCTTAGCTGCGTAAGCCACGCCCTGGGCATGGTTTCCTGCGGATGCGGTAATCAGTCCCTTGGCCCGCTCCTCCTCGGTCAGGGTGCTGATCTTGTAATAAGCGCCGCGGATCTTATAAGCGCCTGTCACCTGCATATTTTCCGGCTTCAGGTATACCTTGTTCCCGGTCTTTTCGCTGAAATACGGGCTGTATAACAGCTTGGTCTCAATCGCTACCTTCTTCACTACCTCTGAGGCTTCTTCAAATTTTTCCAGTGTAAGCATTTTTTCTCCTCTTTTCCTGTGTATAAACTATGGTCAGTCGTTTTTTTCCTGATGGAACAGGGCATTGACAAATTCGTCCGCGTCAAACTTCTGCAGATCCTCAATGCTCTCGCCCACGCCGATGTATTTTACCGGAATTCCCAGCTCGGCCTGAATGGCCACCGCGATTCCGCCCTTGGCGGTACCGTCCAGCTTGGTCAGCACGATACCTGTGATATCGCAGACCTCCTTAAACTGGCGTGCCTGCTCCAGCGCGTTCTGACCGGTGGTTCCGTCCAGCACTACCAGAGTCTCGCGAAAAGCGTCGGGATATTCCCGGTCAATGATCCGGTTGATTTTCCGCAGCTCCTCCATCAGATTCTTTTTATTATGAAGACGTCCTGCCGTATCGCACAGCAATACGTCCGCATGTCTTGCCTTGGCCGCGCAGACCGCGTCATAGACCACAGAAGCCGGATCCGCGCCCTCGCTGCCGCCGATGATCTCCACACCGGCCCGGTTGGCCCACTCGGTCAACTGCTCCCCTGCCGCCGCGCGAAAGGTATCCGCCGCCGCCAGAATGACCTTCTTTCCCTGATCCTTCAGCTTGCCGGCCAGCTTTCCTACGGATGTGGTCTTACCCACGCCGTTGACGCCGATAACCAGCACCACGGATTTTTCCTGCTCAAAACGGTAAGCCACCTCGCCCACCTGCATCTGCTCCCGGATGCTGTTGATCAGAAGCTCTTTGCACTGGGAGGGATCCTTGATGTGCTGTTCCTTTACCTTCTGCTTCAAATCCTCCAGAATGGCGTTGGTGGCGTTGATTCCGATATCACCCATAATCAGGATCTCTTCGATTTCCTCATAAAAATCCTCGTCAATCGCGGAATATCCGCTGAAAATACTGTCGATACCGGCCGCGATATTCGCCCTGGTCTTGGCAAGACCGGACACCAGCCGGCTGAAAAAGCCTTTTTTCTCCTCAGACATATCCTTTCCCCCTGAATTTAACTATTCATCTAATTCTTCTTCAATCAGGTTTACGGAAACCAGCGTGGAGACGCCCTTTTCCTGCATGGTGATACCATACAGGCGATCGGCGGATTCCATGGTTCCCTTCCTATGAGTTATAATAATAAACTGTGTATTTTTTGTCAACTTGTGAAGATATTTCGCGAAACGGTTGACATTGGAATCGTCCAGAGCCGCCTCGATCTCGTCCAGCAGACAGAAGGGCGAGGGCTTCAGGTTCTGAATGGCAAACAGCAGGGAAATGGCCGTCAGGGCCTTTTCTCCACCGGAAAGCTGCATCATATTCTGAAGCTTCTTTCCGGGCGGCTGCGCGATAATCCGCACGCCTGCCTCCAGCATATCCGCCTCCGGATCCAGCTCCAGCGTTCCCTTTCCGCCGCCGAACAGCTCCTTGAAGGCCTTGTCGAACTCGGTCCGGATCCGGCCAAACTGCTCTTCAAACTGCCGGCGCATCCCCGTATCCAGCTCCGAAATGATACCCATCAGGGTTTCCTCAGCCTTCACCAGATCGTCTCTCTGGGTATTCATAAATTCATACCGCTCGGAAATCTGTTTATAATCCTCGATGGCGTTCACATTGACGTCGCCCAGCTTCCGGATCTCGTCCTTTAAGGCTGCCGTCTGCCGTTTCAGGACTGACAGCTCCGTATATTCCGGATTCTTCATGGGAAGGGCTGTGTTGTAGGTCAGCTCGTACTCCTCCCACATATAATCGGTCAGGGAATCCGCTGTTTCTTCCAGCTTTTCCCTCTGGCTGTTCAGTCGGAATACTTCCTTATCCAGTTGGGTTTTCCGGTCTGACAGTTCCTCCCGCCGGGTGAAAAAGTCCTTTTGCCCGGTCAGGAGCGCCTCCCGCTTCTTGCCAAGCTCCGTAGCCTCTCCGGCCAAACGTTCGCTCTCCCGAACCATCTCCCCAATCTGGCTGCGCAGGGCCTCAATGCCTTCTTCTTTGGCCTGAATGTCCGCGTCGCCCCGGCGCATACCGGCCTGAAGCTCTGTTTCCTCATTTCTAAGACGGGCAAGCTCCCCGTCAATACGGGCCGCGTTTTCATCCGCAAAGCCTGCCTTCTGGGTCAGCGCCGCCAGATCAAGATGAACCTTTTCATTTTCTCCGATGCTTTCCGCTTCCTTCTGCTTCAGCTTCGCAAGACTTATCTGGGCCGCCTCGATTCTGGCCTCGTTCTCTTTCTCCTGCTCCTCGGATTCCCGGATTTCCCCGTAAATGGCTTCCCGGCTGTCCCGGATATCCGCGAACTGCTGCTCAAGCCCGGAAAGCTCCCGGCGAAGTCCGGAATAGCTCTCCACAATCTCGTCCAGACGGGCCTTCGCCTGATCCGCGTTCAGCTTGGCCGTATTCTGCTTCAGATACTGCTGCTGCAGCTCTCCGGCCAGTGCCTCGGCCTCGGTACGGCGCAGACGACGCTGCTCCCGCAGGGCTTCGATCCGGAGACGGGCTTCCTTGATATCCGCCTCCAGCTTCTGCACATTTTCTTCCAGATCCGTCAGCTCCCGCTTTCTTCCCAGCAGGTTGCTGGAATTGCGGAAGGCTCCGCCGGTCATGGAACCGCCGGGGCTTAAGGACTCGCCCTCCAGGGTAACGATAAAGAGGGAATGGTTGTATTTCCGGGCAATGCGGATAGCGTCGTCGATGCGCTCTGCCACTAGGACTCTGCCCAGTAGATGCTGCACCACCCGTTCATACTTCTGATCTGCCCGCACCAGGGTGCTGGCAAGGCCGATGGCGCCCGGTTCCTTCAAGGCCTCCGGCTTCGCAAAGCCGCCTCTTCCGCCCACGCTGGTCAGGGGCAGGAAGGTCGCCCGTCCGAAGCGGTTCCGTTTCAGATATTCGATGAGCCGCTTGGCGGTGTCCTCATTCTCCGTCACGATATTCTGGATGCTTCCGCCCAGGGCGGTCTCAATGGCAGTCTCATAGCGCTGATCCACCTGAATCAGATCCGCAACGACGCCTTCGATTCCCGGCACCTGCTTCTTCTGCTCCATGACCTTTCGGATGCTGTTGCCGTAGCCATCGTAACGCTCGGCCATGTTCCGGAGGGATTCCAGACGGGAGGACTCCCGGTGAAAGGCGCTCTGGCCTATCTCCAGCTCCTCGTTCTTTTTTCCCAGCTCCCGCCGCAGGCTCTCGGCTTCCGCCTCTTTCTCCCGCTGACTTTCGGACAGCTCCAGAATCCTGCCGGAGACGGTCTCCAGATCTTTCCGGTGGCTCTCGTAAAGAGCCCGCTGCTCCTCCTCGCTGCTTTTGGCCAGTAAAAGCTTCTGGTTCAGCTCCGTCCTTCGAATCTGCGCCTGCTCCTGCATGGCGTCATATCGCTGCAGCCGGCCCTTGGTGGAGGCCCGCTCATTTAAAAGGCTGATAATCCGGTTTTTACTGCTCTCCGCCGCCTCATTTTCCGCTTCAATCTGCCCGCGCAGCTCCTGTAAGCGCGCGTCCGCCTCCGCGGAAACGGCAGCCGCTGCCCCAAGCTGCTTCTGCAGCTCTGCCTGCTCTGCCGCCAGCTTCGCCCGAGCCTCCTGCCGTTCTTTCATATCTGCGGCAATGTTCTTCAGACGACTCTCCATCTGTTCGCCGCCCTGCTGCACTGAATGGATCTGTTCCTTTAAAACCTCGATCTGTCCCTCCAGCTGCTGGCGGCCCAGACCTGCCCGGGAGGCTGCCTCCCGCGTCTCCTCCAGACGGCGGTTCAGTTCCTCTAACTCTTCCTCTATCCGGGCGTGCTCCTTCTTGATATTCTCGTACTGCTCCGTAGCCTCCCGAAGCTCCTGATCGGCGTCCCCGATCTTCGTTTCCAGCTCGGAAAGCGCTCCCTGAACCCGTTCTGTCTCCAGAAGAAACATATTCACATCGTAGCTCTTTAATGCTTCCTTCTTTTTCAGATATTCCCGGGCTACCGCCGACTGCTTTTCCAGCGGTCCCAGCTGCTTCTCCAGCTCTGCCAGAATGTCGTTGATCCGGACGATGTTCTGCTTCTCGTCCTCCAGCTTTTTCTGCGCCGTGTTCTTCCGGCGCTTGAACTTCACGATACCGGTGGCCTCGTCAAAAAGCTCCCGGGACTCCTCTGGCTTACTGCTCAAGATTCGGTCAATCTGGCCCTGCCCGATGATGGAATAGCCCTCTTTACCGATACCGGTATCGTAAAACAGCTCGTTGATGTCCTTGAGCCGGCAGGCCGCGCCATTGATCAGGTACTCGCTCTCGCCGGAACGGTAGAGACGTCTTGACACCGTCACCTCTTCATAATCTATAGCCAGCTGATGATCGGAATTATCCAGTGTAATCGCCACGTAGGCATAGCTTAAGGGCCGCCGGTTTTCGGTTCCCGCGAAGATGACGTCCTGCATACTGCCGCCTCGCAGCTGCTTCACCCGCTGCTCGCCCAGAACCCAGCGCACCGCGTCCGCCACATTGCTCTTGCCGCTGCCGTTGGGGCCTACAATGCCGGTGATTCCGTTGTGAAAATCGAATACAATCTTATTTGCAAAGGACTTAAAGCCCTGTACTTCTATACTTTTTAAATACATTCCTTACCCCGTTACCTGCGGACCTTTCTCTCCAGAAGCGCCCGGTATGCCGCCTCCTGCTCAGCCGCCTTCTTGGTCCGGCCGCTGCCGCTTCCCAGCACCTTCTCCTTCAGCATTACATTCACCGTGAACCGCTTGTTGTGATCCGGTCCCTCCTCCTTCACCAGCTCATAGTGAATCGGTTCCTCCGTTTCACTCTGAATCTGCTCCTGAAGGATAGTCTTGCTATCATAAAAGAGTTTTTTGTGCTCGATATCATTCAGGATAAAACGATGCACAAATTCTTTTGCATTAGCAAAACCACCGTCCAGATAGATCGCTCCCAGCAATGCTTCCATGGCATCCGAGGTGATGGAATCCCGGTCCCTTCCTCCGGTCAGCTCCTCGCCCTTGCCCAGTCGCAGCCATTCACCCAGTCCCAGATCCCGGGCGCACAAAGCCAATGTCTGCTCACAGACGATGCTTGCGCGGGTGCGGGTCGCCTCGCCCTCCGGCATGGTCGGGTAATTCTGATACAGAAATTCACTGGTAGCCAGCTCCAGTACCGCGTCTCCCAGAAATTCCAGACGCTCATTATTCATAAGCTTGTCCCAATGGCGCTCATTGGCGTAGGAGCTGTGGCACAGAGCATGCTCCAGAAGCCTCCGGTCGTGAAAATGATATCCCAGCTTGTGTTCCAATTCTTCCAGCTTCATATAGTTCTCCTGTTCTTATCCTATCCTGAGGATAGTTCCTGCTATATAAAAATGTCCCAGAAAAGCCCGCGGCCTTTCTGAGACAACCTTATACTTTCTTAGTCCTTCTTCAGATTGCGGATTGCTTCTACCGCGTCGCCGACAGATACGATTTTCTCTGCTTCCTCCTGGGCGATCTCGATGTCAAATTCTTCCTCAATTCCCATGATAATCTGAAATACGTCCAGGGAATCTGCTCCCAGATCATCTACAAAGGTGGTATCCATGGTGATTTCGTCCTCGTCCACGTTCAGCACATCTGCGATAATTCCTTTCAGCTTTTCAAATTCCATTGTTTCATCCTTCCTCTCTTACAATATTCTCTCTAATCTTATCATTAATCCGCTGCTCCTTAAATGTGACGCACTGGATAATAGAGTTTCTGACTTCCTTTGCCTTGGAGCTTCCGTGAGTCTTGACTACCAGTCCCCGAAGTCCCAGAAGCGGCGCTCCGCCGTATTCGGTAGCGTCAAAGGACTTCAAGGTCTCCTTCAGCGCCGGCTTCACCAGAAGCGCGCCGATTTTGCTCTTAAACGTACTCAGCATTCCGGCCTTGATTTTGCTTATCAGAACGGCTCCCAGGCCCTCGTAAAGCTTCAGAATGACATTTCCCACAAAGGCCTCGCATACGATGACGTCTGCCTGTCCGTGGGGAATCTCCCGGGCTTCAATATTGCCGATGAAGTTAATCCCATCGCATTCCTTCAGAAGCGGGAAGGTCTCTTTTACCAGAGCGTTACCCTTCTCCTCCTCGGCTCCGATATTAACGATCGCCACACGCGGATTCTTTACGCCCATAACATGCTCCATATAGATGGAACCCATCTTGGCAAACTGCACCAGGTGGGACGGTCTGGCGTCCACATTGGCTCCGCAGTCAATCAGCAGAGATACGCCCTTCTCCGTCGGAATCAGCGGCGCCAGAGGCGGCCTCTCCACGCCCTTAATCCGTCCTACCAGAAGCTGTCCGCCCGCCAGTACGGCTCCGGAGCTTCCGGCTGACACAAAAGCGTCTGCTTTTTCTTCTTTTACCAGCTTCAGTCCTACCACAATAGAAGAATCTTTCTTCGTCCGGATGGCTGCCACCGGCGGCTCTGCCGTCTCGATCACTTCCGTTGCGTTTACAACCTCTACCTGCTGCTCTCTATAGGAATAACTTTTCAGCTTCTCCCGAATCAGTTCTTCTCTGCCCACGAGAATGACCTGAATGTCCTCCCGCAGCGCTACGGCTTCTATGGCGCCCTTGATAATCTCGTCCGGCGCATTGTCTCCGCCCATTGCGTCTACCGCAACTCTGATCATTTCCTGCATGAATCTTTCCCTCCCGATCTTCTGATCTATGTACTCAGATCCTTTATCATAATACTAAATATCAAATGAGAAATCAACAGTTTCTTTGCCGGGTTTGCTTTTTCCCGCAATCCATGTATAATTACAAATAACGGGTTCTCCTCTGGCGGAAACCCGCATTCTGACAATTTGAGGTTTTATGATGAAGAAAAAATTTTTAGGAAATACAGGGATTGCGGTCAGCATCGCCGGCTTCGGCGTCCTTCCCATGGGGCCCAGCCAGCTGGCGCTGCCGGTAGAGCAGGGGGCGGGCGTGATCCGCTATGCATTGGAACATGGATTCAACTTTCTAGATACGGCGCAGTATTACCGCACCTATCCGTATATCAAAAAGGCGTTGGAACAGGGGGCCTTTGACAACGTGGTCATTTCCTCCAAATCTCTCTGCACCGATTATGACGGCATGATGGAGGCGGTGCTGGAGGCCCGGGAGGAGCTGGGGTGCGGCGTCATCGACATCTTTCTCATGCATGAGGTCCGTTCCGGACAGCTTGCGGAGCGGACCGGAGCCTGGGAAGCGTTAAAAGACGCCCGGACAAAGGGACTGGTGCGGGCCATCGGTCTTTCCACCCATCACATTGACATCACGGAGGCGGCAGCCTCCATGCCGGATCTGGACGTGGTCTTTCCGCTTATCAATTACGCGGGACTGGGGATTCGAAAGGGCGACGCTTTCGGTTCAAAGGAAGAAATGCTGGCCGCTATCCGTCTCTGCCACCGGGCCGGAAAAGGCGTGTTCTCCATGAAGGCCTTCGGCGGCGGAAGCCTCACAGCCCATTACCAGGAGGCGCTTGACTATGTATTCTCCAAGGAGGAGATCGATTCGGTGATGATTGGCTTCGGGAAAAACGCGGAGGTGGACGATCTGCTTTCCTATTTAGATGGAAAAATGGAAAAATCTTACAATCCTGACGTGTCCAAAAAGAAGGTTTATATCAACCAGGAGGACTGCGAGGGCTGCGGCTCCTGCAAGGCCGCCTGCCCCGCCGGAGCCATCTTCTACAACGACAACGGCCTGGCGGAAGTCGACCACGACAAATGCCTGACCTGCGGCTACTGCAGCCCGGTCTGTCCGGTGCGGGCTGTGATTATGTATTAAAAAAATACCACCTGTCAAATGACAAGTGGTATTTTTGATGGACCTGAGGGGAATCGAACCCCTGTCCGAAAGCCTGTTCCCTGTTCTTCTACTATCGTAGTCAGTTCTTTGACATTCCCTCCGTCCGCCGGGAACTAACACCCTGCGAACTTTAGTAGCTTCATGATACGCCCATGCGCGCAAAGCTTAACACATGTCGTTTCCCGTATAGTCGATGCCGGGTTCTTAAAGTACGGGTACTCTAAGGCCGACAGCTGCCATTAGGCAGCGTATGCTAAATTATCTTCAGCGTTTATTTTTAATTTCGCGATTTGACGCATCGCCTGCGGATAGCTTCACCAGCTGCGAGACCCCCGTCGAAACCAGTACAAGCCCTGGTTAGAGCTGCCTGAAACGCTGTGAACGGCAGCCGTTTTGCCCTCTTCGGTAATCTGTTCTTGTAGTATAGTCTGAAATCTTACAAAAATCAAGCCCTTTTCGTAAATTCGCTCTCTATTTCACCAGAATCGCATTGGGATAGATCCGTTCCATCCGCTCATCCGGAAAATGCTCGTCCAGCCAGCCGTCCGCCGCCGTCTCAATGCCCGCGCCGGTCTGCCGCACCGTATAGCGGTTCAGAGCCAGGCCCGACAGGCAGATATCATAAATCATAAAGACCAGCAAAATCCAGGTCATCCAGGTCCCGATCTTCTTCGGAAGTTTCTCAATCCAACCGGATAATCTCGGATAAAGAAGGCGCATCCAGACCACAGCCGCAATGCCCCAGAAAAAGCAGTACAGCAGGTTGATTCTGCCACCCAGATTGAAGGGAATCTTACTGTAGTCCCAGAACACTGTACCGAATACCAGCTCTGTGAACACGCTGCAGATGTACTCGTAAGCGCCGCCCAGGATCGTACCGAAGCAGAAAATATAACTGTCGCTCCGATCCTTATAGCGGTACAGGATCGCGGTCAGCAATACGCAGCCCAGTCCCCAGACAATACTGAAGGGACCGTACACCACGCTGCTGCGGCTCATCAGCTTCCCGGCTGTCACATAGCAAAAAACCGTCTCTGTCAGATCGCCCAGAAAGGCTCCCAGGAAAAACAGGCAGGCCAGCTTATAAAAGCAGCAGCCCACAGCAAAAACGCCGGCTCTGGACCGGGCCTCATCTGCCTCCTTCTCCCGCTCTCTCCGGGCCCGGAGAAGCTCCTCCGCAGCCAGCCGCGGATAAGCCCGTTCCATACGCCGAAGCACAAAGCCTGTCAGTTTTCCGCCTATCTGATCGGAGGTTTTCTGAAGGTTTTCCGCTACGCCGTAAAGGAGCGACGCCTTCTTCACACTGGATTTTACCTGCAGAATTCCCACCAGCGTGCCGATAAAGTCCAAAAGGGAAATGACGCCCAACACGATCAGGAGCACCTTGCCGACTGATACCGGCAACAGCTTCAGCAGATCCCGGAGAAACGGATTGACAAAACGGATACAGAGCACGCCTAAGCTTCCCCAGACCAGGGACCAGGGCATACTGACATAACCGCCAAACTGGAACCGTTTCCGGGAAAAATCCCACCATTTCCGGTGGAAAATCCGCTCCAGCACAAAGCCGGTCAGGTATGTCACCAGGAAGGACAGAATCACGCCTCCCAAAAACAGGAAAAACAGCCTGTCCTTCAGCTCTGTCAGAAAAATCGTAAAAGCAAGGCCGCCAAAGCCGTAAGCCGGACACCAGGGTCCGTAAAAGAAGCCCATGTCCACAAATTTTCTCTGACGTACCGCTGCGTAAGCGGTGTTAAAAACCCATCCGGCAAAGGCATAACCGAAAAACAGCCACAAAAGCTCATATCCTGTCCATTCCATCCTACTGATTCCTCTTTCTCTTTTTTGAAATATGAACCCTATTATATCCGTTTCCGCAAATCTGTACAAGTCTTTTCTCTATACTTCGCTCTTTACTTCTCCACAGGAAACTGCTACAATATTACCTGTTTCAAAAGAGAGAGGAGCATAGAATTTTATGAATGATAATAAAGCACAGACCTTTCGCTTCGGAATGCGGGACGGCATTCCCATCGGTCTTGGCTATCTGGCTGTTTCCTTTTCCCTGGGCATTCCTGCCAGAAGCGCAGGTCTCAATGCCTTTCAGGGCTTTTTACTCAGCCTTCTCAATAACGCGTCTGCCGGGGAATACGCCGGTATCACCGTCATCGCCGCCAACGCCGCTTACGCGGAGATCGCCATCGTAACCCTGATCACCAACGCACGCTATCTTCTGATGAGCTGCGCCATGGGGCAGCGGCTCCGCCCCGGGCTTTCCCTGGGACACCGGCTTCTGATGGGCTTCGATATTACCGACGAGCTTTTTGGCATTGCCATAGCCAGGCCCGGATATCTGAACCCCTACTACACCTACGGCGCCATGCTGATCGCCATGCCCTGCTGGGCCTTCGGCACATCTCTTGGTGTCATCGCGGGCAATATCATGCCGCCCCGGGCAGTCAGCGCCCTGAGCGTGGCCCTGTTCGGTATGTTCCTGGCTATCATTATCCCGCCGGCCCGGCAGAGCCGGGTGGTGGCCGGCCTGGTGGCCCTGGCCTTCGCGGCCAGCTTCGCCTTCTCGGTCCTGCCCGTAGTCAGCAGCCTGTCGGAGGGTACCCGCACCATTATCCTGACGGTTCTGATTTCCGCAGGAGGCGCGCTGTTCTTCCCGGTTTCCCAGAAAAAGGATCCCCTGGAAATAAAAGCTGAGAAAGGAGCTTCCCCCTCATGACCCATAATATCTACATCTACATTCTGGTCATGGCCGCCGTATCCTACGCGATCCGCGTGCTGCCCCTGACCCTGATTCGAAAGCCACTGGAAAATCAGTTTCTCCAGTCCTTTCTCTACTACGTGCCTTACGTGACCCTGGCTGTGATGACCTTCCCGGCTATTCTCCACGCCACCCAGTCTCCCATTTCCGGAGCCCTGGCCCTTCTGATCGGCATTGCCGCTGCCTGGATGGGCGCCGGTCTTCTGCCTGTGGCGGTTATCTGCTGCGTAGTAGTATTTGTGACGGAGTTCTTTTTGTAAACTCACTTTTACATAAGCTTACTTTTACGTAACCTTTCTTATTTCACGCAGCCGAAAGGGCTGAGGCAGTTCTAAACCGCCTCAGCCCTTTTTATATCATACCTTCTCTTCTCCCCTGAAACTAAAACTTACTCGATGGTCAGTCCTGCCTTCTCCAGGATCTTCGGCACGTTCTTCTCCGCACCGATGGCCATGATATGTACGCCGTCGCAGATACCCTCGTCCTTGATCTTGGCGATCATCTCGGCAGCCATCTCGATACCAAGCTGGGTCGGCAGTCCCTTGACGCCCTTCTCCTTGCCCTCTGCAGCCGCAGCGGACAGACGATCAATCATATCCTGCGGTACCGCGATACCCGGTACATTCTCATTCATGTATTTTGCCATACCTGCCGCCTTCAGCGGAATGATACCGGCCATAATGTGGGTATGGATACCAGCCTTGTCTACCTCGTCCATGAAACGCTTCAGGCTTTCGATATCAAAGATACCCTGGGTCTGGATATACTGTGCGCCTGCCTCTACCTTCTGACGCAGCTTATTGATCTGCAGCGGAAGCGGATCGTAAACCGGAGTTACAACCGCGCCCTTGTAAAATGTAGGAGCTCCGCCCTCCAGATCGTTGCCGCCGCAGTCCTTTCCGGTTGCTTCCATATAAGTCAGCATATGCAGGATTCCGACAGAATCCAGATCGTAGACCGGCTTGGACTCCTTGCAGTCTCCTACGGTCGGATGGTCTCCGGTCAGTGCCAGCATGGTATCGATTCCAAAGGCTGCTGCGGAAAGCATATCGCCCAGGATACCCATACGGCTCCGGTCACGTCCGGTCACCTGTACAATCGGCTCCAGTCCTGCTTCCTTCAGCTTGATACACAGGCCTAAGGAGGAAGCCTTCAGACAGGCAGACTGCATATCGGTTACGTTTACGCCGTGTACCTTGCCCTTCAGAAGCTCTGCCACTGCAAGCTGCTCTGTAAAGTCACAACCCTTCGGGGGAGCCATCTCAACGGTTACACCAAATTTACCGCCTTCCAGCGCTTTCTCTAACATTCCCATTACTTATTCCCCCTGATATTAATTGTTCTCGGATAAGCTACCTTCGCATAGCCCTTGTCCGTTCTTCTCTTAGCCAGGAGATCCAGTCTTCCCAGAGCCTCCAGACGCTTATAAATCATTATCCAGGCACAGTCATTCTCCGGATTCACCTCGCACTTGCCGTTCTTCTGGCCGCCGCAGGGACCGTTTACCAGAGACTTGGCGCAACGGGAAATGGGGCAGATACCGCCAGTGGTTCCCAGAACGCAGTCTCCGCAGAGATGACAGGCTTCCTCGAAGAGACCGAAACGGACAGCCTCACCCAGGAACATGGTGTTGTTGGACGGATAAACCGGTGCGGACGGGCTGTGGGCTGCCGCCACCTGCACGCCGTCACCACAGGACATACAGACAACCGCGTCCGGTCCTGCCGCGTTCAGCTTCTTCATCGCGGTCTTTACACCCATATTCATACAGCAGTAATCTGCCATATTGGTGGCTACTACAGTCTTTCCCTTGGACTCCAGATATGCCTTCAGTTCTGCTACTTCCTTCTCGCCGCCTGTGGCACATGCCGTTGCGCAGCTTCCGCAGCCCAGAATCGCAATCTTCTGTGCGTCTCCGAGCATCGCCATCAATTCATCGATGGGCTTTTTCTGTGTGATAATCATGATATCCTCTCCTTAAAATTTCGGGTGTTTGTCAACGGGAGGCTTTCCTTTTTGGAAGTCACTTCTGCCCGAAGAACCTAGTTCTATTTTATCTACATTTCACATAAAAATCAACCCGTAATTTTCTTTTTTTAACAGAAAATATCATTTTTATAACAGCATTCTTTTCAATTCATAACATTTTATAACATTCTAGTAAAGATTCTTTACTTTGAAGTCCTTCTCCGCCTCGCGCCGCTGATCCTTTTTGGCAATGTCCTGGCGCTTGTCGTAAAGCTTCTTACCTCGGGCCAGACCTACCTCAACCTTAACCAGGCTGCCCTTTAAGTAAACCTTCAGGGGCACCATGGTGTAACCTTTTTCTGCCATCTTGGAGGCAATCTTCCGGATCTCATACTTGTGCATCAGAAGCTTCCTGGGCCGGAGGGGATCCTTGTTGAAAATGTTGCCCTTTTCATAAGGACTGATGTGCATGCCGTAGACCCAGACCTCTTCCTTTTCCACCTTGACAAAGGCTTCCTTCACACTGCATTTTCCCATACGGACGGACTTCACCTCGGTGCCTGCCAGGGAGATTCCCGCCTCGTAGGTCTCGTCTATAAAATAATCATGATACGCCTTTTTGTTGTTGGCTACCAGCTTGTAATTATCTTTCCCCATCATTTTCTCCTAACAACTCGTAATCTATGGTTCTGCACAGCCGATCGGTGTTCTTCACGCGGATACGCACCCGCTCTCCGATACGCCAGACCTTTCCGGTCCGGGCTCCCCGAAGCTCACTTCCGGCCTCGTCATACTCGTAAAAATCATCGGTCAGAGAATTCACATGGACCAGGCCCTCCACCGTATTGTTCAGCTCTACATACAGGCCGTAAGCCGTCACACCAGAAATGACGCCGTCGAACTGCTCCCCGATATGCTCCTCCATGTATTCTACCTTTTTCAGCTTCACGGTCTCCCGCTCTGCCTCTTCCGCCCGCCGTTCCAGCTCGCTGGAGCGTTTGGCCACCTCCGGCAGAATGGCTTCGTAATGGACCACCCGGTCCCCGCTTAACCTGCCTCGCAGATTTTCCTTGATAATCCGGTGAATCTGCAGATCCGGATACCGCCGGATAGGGGAAGTAAAGTGGCAGTAATGGGTGGCCGCCAGACCGAAATGGCCGCTGCAGTCCGTCGCGTACTTTGCCTGCTTCATGGAGCGCAGGGTCAGGCGGCTGATCATGGCCTCCTCCGGCGTCCCCGCAATCCTGTCCAGCAGCTTCTGCACCTCGCCCGGATGAATCTCATCGCCCGACGTATGAAGCGCGTACCCAAAATTCCGGATGAAGGTTCCCAAACGGCTCATTTTCTCACTGTCCGGCTTCTCGTGGATCCGGTATACAAAGGGCTGGGCCTGCCAGTAATAATCCTCTGCCACCGTCTCGTTGGCCGCCAGCATAAAGTCCTCGATGAGGCGGGTAGCTGTATTCCGCTCGTAAGGTCTGATATCTATGGGGTATCCCTTTTCGTCCAGAATCACCTTCGTCTCCGGAAAATCAAAATCGATGGAGCCTCTTTTTCTTCTCCGCTTCCGCAGAAGCGCGGACACCTCTGCCATCTCCTTCAGCATGGGGACCAGCTCCGGATAGAGGGCCGTTTCCTCCGGATCCCCGTCCAGCACCTTCTGCACGCCCGTGTAGCTGAGTCTGCGGTTCACACAGATCACCGTCTCCGCTATGGTATGTCCGATGATCTTTCCCTTTCCGTCAAGGGTCATGATACAACTTAAGGCCAGCCGGTCTTCTCCCGCGTTCAGGGAACAGATTCCGTTGGAAAGAGTCCGGGGGAGCATGGGAACCACCCGGTCCGCCAGATAGACACTGGTTCCCCGGTCAAGGGCTTCGTGATCCAGGGCGCTGTTTTCCTGCACATAATTGGTCACATCCGCGATGTGTACACCCAGCACATAGTTTTCTCCCTCTCTTCGAAGGGAAACCGCGTCGTCCAGATCCCTGGCGTCCTCGCCGTCAATGGTCACGCAGGTTTCCTCCCGAAGATCCAGTCTGCCTGCCCGGTCTGCCTCAGACACCGGCTTTGCCACACGCTCCGCCTGGTTCAGCACCCGCTCCGGAAACTCTGTCGGAATCCCATAGGCCAGCATAATTCCCAGCACCTCGGTGGCCGGGTCGTCGGCCTCGCCCAGAATCCGGGTAATCTTTCCCTCGGGATTTTTCCGTCCCCTGCCATAATCAGTAAGCTCTGCCACCACCTTCTGGCCGCCCACTGCCGGTCCGATTTTCTCCAAGGGAATAAAAATGTCCTGACGGATCCGCTGATTATCCGGCACCACGAAACCAAAGTTCTTGCTGCGCTGAAAGGTACCGATGACTTCCGTGATCCCATGGGACAGCACCCGGGTAACGACGCCCTCCGGCCGCTTGCCTGCATGGCCCTTGATGACCACCTCCACCGTATCGCCCAGAAACGCGTCCCCGGCGTCGGCTTCTCCGATGAAGATATCCTGTTCCTCGCCCTCCACAGAGACAAATCCGAAGCCCCTGGCATGTCTTGTATACACGCCGACCGCTTTTTTTATCTCTGCCTTGCCGTAACGTCCCCGCTTGGACAGGGAGATTTTCCCTTCCGAGAGAAGCTCATCCAGAACCCGGTTCAGTTCTTCCCGATCCTTCTTTTCCACCTGCAGAATAATCGCCAGCTCCTTCTGCTTCATGGGCACATAGCGCGGATCATTAATAAAATCATATATAATTTTCTTTCGCTCCTCAAATGTCTTGTCTGCCATAGTTCCTCCGGCTTTTACCTAAAAACATAAAGCACCCTCGGTCAGCCCGGGAGTGCTTTATCTGTCGTAAAATCTGTCATAGACAGGCTATTACATTAAAAAATGTTTAAATTCAGTACCAGTGCCAGCACGATAAAGGTAATTGCCAGAATCTTGGTCGCAAGCACAATCTTACCCTCTGCGGAACGGCTCTTATTCTGCTCCCAGAAAGAATTGCCGCCTGCAATCGCTCCCAGACCGTTGGACTTGCCTTCCTGCATCAGTACCACAACCGTCAGCGCGATACACACCAGTACAAAAAGAACCATTAAAATAGCTCGGATTACTCCCATGCTTAAACCTCCTTAACCAGCAGAGATTTGCCGGTCATCTCTTTCGGCTGCTCCATTCCCATCAGCTCGATGAGCGTCGGAATGATATCTGCCAGACAGCCATTCTCTCTCAAACCGTATGCCGGATCTGCGTTTACCAGAATAAACGGAACCGGATTGGTGGTATGTGCTGTCCAGGGCTCGCCTGTCTTATAGTCAATCATCATCTCGGCGTTGCCGTGGTCTGCGCAGATAAACATCTGTCCGCCTGCCTCTTTCAGCGCCTCTACGGCACGTCCCACACAGCCGTCTACCGTCTCGATCGCCTGCACTGCCGCCGGAATCACACCGGTATGACCTACCATATCCGGGTTCGCGAAGTTAATGATAATCACATCATACTTATCAGACTTGATCGCCTCAACCAACTTGTCGCAGACAGCCGGCGCGCTCATCTCAGGCTGCAGATCGTAGGTTGCCACCTTCGGGGACTTCACCAGAATCCGATCCTCGCCCTTGTTGGGCTCTTCCACGCCGCCGTTGAAGAAGAAGGTTACATGCGCGTACTTCTCTGTCTCGGCGATACGTACCTGCGTCATATCGTGGGCTGCCAGATACTCTCCAAAGGTGTTGTGAAGCTCTACCTTATGGAAGGCTACCAGCTTATTGGGAATCGTCGCGTCATATTCCGTAAAGCATACATAGGTCAGATCCAGACGCTTCTCCCGGGGGAAGCCTGTAAAATCATCACAGCAGAACGCTCTGGAAATCTCTCTTGCGCGGTCCGGGCGGAAGTTGAAGAAGATCACGGAATCGCCGTCCTGAATGACAGCCACTGGCTTGCCGTCCTTCTTTACCACTGCCGGAAGAACAAATTCATCGTTCACACCCTCTGCGTAGGAAGCCGCGATAGCGCTGACGCCGTCAGCCGCCTCGTTGCCCTCTCCCTTTGTCAGGGCGTTGTAAGCCTTCTCTACCCGATCCCAGCGGTTATCACGGTCCATCGCGTAGTAACGTCCCATAACGGAAGCCACTTCTCCGACACCGATCTCCTGCATCTTGTCTGTCAGCTCCTGTACAAAATCCTTTCCTGAGGTGGGCGGTGTGTCACGTCCGTCCAGAAAGCAGTGTACATAGACCTTTTTAAGACTGTGGCGCTTTGCCAGCTCCAGCAGTCCGTAGATATGGGTATTGTGGCTGTGTACGCCGCCGTCGGATACCAGTCCGAACAGGTGCAGCGCGGAGTCCTTTGCCTTCGCGTTCTCCACAGCCTTCACCAGCGCCTCATTTTCAAAGAAGTCTCCATCCTGGATCTCCTTTGTGATACGGGTCAGCTCCTGATATACGATACGTCCCGCACCCATATTCATATGGCCAACCTCTGAGTTGCCCATCTGTCCGTCCGGAAGTCCTACCGCCAGTCCGCTGGCATTGCCCTTTACAAAGGGATAGTCCTTCATCAGGCCGTCCATCACCGGAGTCTTCGCCATAGCGATGGCATTGCCCTCCGGGTTCTCATTGAGGCCATAGCCGTCAAGAATCATTAATACTGTCGGTTTCTTACTCATTGCTCTTCTCCACCTCTGCGATAGCTGCCTTCTTCATCGGAATTCTGCAGTTACGGTTGCTGCCGAACTCTACGATAACATCGTCCTCTGTGATGTCAATAATTACGCCGTAAAATCCGCTGGTTGTCACAACTGCGTCGCCAACCTCCATCGTGGAAAGCATGGCGTTCACACGCTTCTGCTCCTTCTTCTGCGGACGGATAGCCGCAAAATACATAAATGCTCCGATTACTACTACATAAAGGATTATGGTTCCCCATCCCATTGCTGCATTGCCTGTTGCAAGTAAATTCATGTTCATTCCTCCTGAAATATGCCCGTCCTCATCTTTTATCTGCGGGCGCTTCTATTATACTAGCATACTTCCCGATCTCCGGTCAAGTATTCCGGCTGTATTTTCTGTGATTTTCTGCTGATTTTATGACTGGCCGTTCATCAGGCCGTCCAGCTTCCGCTTCTTGTAGGCCTGGTATTCGCCCCGGTCAATAGCGTCCCGGATCTCAGTCATCATGGTATTGTAGAAATACAGGTTATGAAGGACGCAGAGGCGCATGCCCAGCATCTCCTTCGCCTTTAACAGATGACGGATATAGGCCCTGCTGTAGCGGCGGCAGGCCGGACACTGGCAGCCCTCCTCGATGGGCCGGTCGTCCAGCTCGTACTTCGCGTTGAACAGATTAATCTTACCCAGGTTGGTGTAGAGATGTCCATGGCGTCCGTTACGGCTGGGATATACACAGTCGAAGAAGTCCACGCCCCGGTCTACCGCCTCCAGGATATTGGCCGGCGTTCCCACACCCATCAGATAGGTGGGCTTGTCCTCGGGAAGATACGGCGTCACTGCCTCAATGATCCGGTACATATCCTCATGGGACTCGCCTACTGCCAGCCCGCCGATGGCGTAGCCGTCCAGATCCATCTGGGAAATCTCCTTGGCATGCTCAATCCGGATATCCTCATAAATCGCTCCCTGGTTGATTCCAAACAGCAGCTGGTTCTGATTGATGGTGTCCGGAAGGCTGTTCAGCCGCTGCATTTCCGCCTTACAGCGGGCAAGCCAGCGGGTGGTGCGGGCTACGGATTTCTCCACATAATCCCGCTCTGCCAGGGCCGGAGCGCACTCGTCGAAGGCCATGGCAATGGTGGAAGCCAGATTGGACTGAATCTGCATACTCTCCTCCGGTCCCATGAAAATCTTCCGTCCGTCAATATGGGAGTTAAAATATACGCCCTCTTCCTTTATTTTGCGTAAGGAGGACAGGGAAAATACCTGAAATCCGCCGGAATCTGTCAGAATCGGCTTGTCCCAGGACATAAATTTGTGAAGTCCGCCAAGCTTCTTCACCACCTCGTCGCCCGGTCTCACATGAAGATGATAGGTGTTGGAAAGTTCGATCTGGGTTCCGATCTGCTCCAGATCGGAGGTGGCTACCGCACCCTTAATGGCCGCCACGGTTCCCACGTTCATGAACACCGGCGTCTGCACCGTACCGTGTACGGTTGTAAATTCGGCACGCTTGGCGCGGCCGTCTTTCTTCAATATTTTATACATACTTATTTCAAACCTCTGTAATTATTCAGTTCCTTCATAATTCCATTCACAGATTCATGAAAATTCGCTTCGCGAATGGAATCTGTTCACGCCTGAATCATATTCTTACGGCTTCAGCAGCAAGTGCTTCAGCCTGTTACTTATAATTACAATCCTCTCTTTTTTAATTCTTCAATCACCTTATGGTACACAGGCATCTCCACATGGTACTCTGCCGCCATATCCTCTACCGCGTACACCAGGCCGCGAATCTCCGAGGCGTGGCCCTTCGCGATATCCCGCTGCATGGAGGTTCCAGCCTCCGGACTCAAATCGTCCAGAATCTGCAGGTTCCGTTTTACCACATCCTCCTGAAACGCAAGGCCCATGGCGATTCCCAGCTGTTCCAGCTCCCGATCCATAGCAATGAATGTCTCCCGCGGTTCACCCTGCTGCTGGAATACTCCTGCCTGGGCATGGAAATACTCGCCTGCCGCCGCCATAGGGCTGGTATACATAAATTTCTGGAAGGTATCCAGCTTCACCTGATCCGTATAAGCACCGTCCATGCCGGCCCCGTCCAAATCCGCCTTGGTCCGGGCCAGCTTCCGAAGCGTCGTCCCGCTGACCTTCTGTCCCGGTCTCAGACCATATACCACCCGGAAAATATCGCCGCCATGGGTAATCTCTCCCGGCGCCGAAACGGTCGCTGCTACATAGATACAGCCGTCGGTCACAGTCATATCCGGCAGGGCTCTCTGCATCCGCTCGCCGGTACCGTAGATGTTGAGAATCGGTATCACTACCGTATCCGCATTTCCTACACGATCCGCCAGGGTAATGGCATCCTCCAGGGAATAATCCTTCACACAGACAAAGATTACATCCGGCGTCTCCGTATATTCATCCATGGTCATGGCCTTAATGGGAAATACATGAAAATCCCCTTTCGCCGTCCCCTTCATGGTGATTCCTTTTTCCCGGAAGGCCGCAAGCTGCGCTCCCCGGGCCAGGAATGTCACATCTGCTCCGTCCAACGCCAGAAAAGCTCCGATACTGCCACCTGTCGCTCCCGAACCTGCGATTACATATTTCTGTCTCATCTTATCGTCCCCAAATCTTTCGTACCTGATCCATCCTTGCGCTCATGCCTTCAAAGAGCGCATCTACCAGGGTCAGGGCTGTCATGGCCTCTACCACCACCACGGCCCGGGGCACAATCACCGGATCGTGACGGCCTTTAACGCTGATCTGAATATTCTCTCCCTTTTGATTCACCGTATGCTGCTGAGCCGCAATTGAGGAAGTCGGCTTTACCGCCGCGCGAATTACGATCTGGCTTCCGTCACTGATCCCTCCCAGTGTTCCGCCTGCATGGTTGGTTTCCTTTTCTATTCCCTTTCCATGATTTACAAATACGTCATTATTCTGCTTTCCGCGTAATTTTGCTGCGCCAAAGCCGCTTCCTATCTCAAACCCCTTAACTGCCCCAATGGACAGAATAGCTTTTGCCAGATTCGCATCCAGCTTCTCAAAGCAGGGTTCCCCCACACCGGCCGGCATGCCGTCTACCACGCACTCCACCACACCGCCTGTCGAATCCTGTTCTTCCATACACTGTGCCGTATAAACAGCTGCTCTTTCTGCCGCCGCTTTATCCGGCATATAAAAAGAATTGTTCTGTATCTCTGCCGGGTCAAACTGCTTATCCTCTATCTCTACCGGGCCAATTGATCTGGTATAGGCGCACACCCGGATTCCCAGCTCTTTCAGAATCTTTGCCGCCACAGCGCCTGCTGCCACGCGGCCGATGGTTTCCCGTCCGGAGGAGCGTCCGCCGCCCCGGTAATCCCGGAAGCCGTATTTCATATCAAAGGTATAATCTGCATGTCCCGGACGGTAATAAGAAGCAATCTCGCTGTAATCCTGTGAGCGCTGGGAGGTATTGGCCACCAGAATGGAAATGGGCGTACCCGTGGTCTTTCCTTCAAAAACGCCGGACAGAATCTCAGCCCGATCCCCCTCTGTTCTGCTGGTCGTATACTGGGACTGTCCCGGTTTTCTCCGATCCAGATACTCCTGAATATCTGCTTCACTTAAAGGCAGCCCTGCCGGACAGCCGTCTATTACAACTCCGACTCCTTTTCCATGGGACTCTCCCCAGGTGGAAATAGTAAAATGTTTGCCAAAAACCGATCCTGCCATTTTTTCCCTCTTTTCTTCTCTTGTAATCCTGTTTATCATACCGAACTTTTTTTCATTCGTCAACTTGCAAACCACTTCCCGAAGCAGAAAAACCGCGATTCCGGAAAATTTCCGAAAACCGCGGCCTTTCTGTCGAGTTGTATCAATCATGGCAATTCATTCGGTGTTGTTATCTTTATTACTCAGCAAGCCGGTACACGTCCATAACCATATCTACGTCATATCCGGAGTAAGCGCCTGCCTTTCCGGTACCGGAAATCTTCATGGCATTCTCTGCGCAGATTCTGCAATCCTCTGCTTGAATGCCAATATCGCTGAGTCTGGTAGGCAGTCCCATACGTTTCTGCCAGTCCTCCAGATTGCGGAGGCCTTCCATTACGGTATCCTCCTGGTTGTCATAAAGACGCGCGCCCATACAATTTACAGCCCAGCGTACGAATTTGGCCGGATTGTTCTTCCATGCGTATTTTACCCAGGCGTCTGTAATAATAGAAAGGATTTCACCATGAGTTTTCTTAAAAGTGACTGTAATCGGGTTTTCCATATGATGGCAAATCCAATCTCCCATCTCTCCTGCCGCAGGCTTTGTATTAGACATGGCCATAATAGCTGCCAGATTCAGGTTTGCCCTGGCGTCATAATTAGTCGGATCTTCCTTTGCCACCAGGCCTTCTTTCAGGACAGCTTTTACGATAGCCTCAAAATATCCCTCCATAATCTCGTTTCCGTTGATGGGCGCAAAATATACCTCCCAACAGTGGGACATGATATCCATAGCGCCGCAGGCCATCATTTTCGGAGGCAGCGTATACGCGAACTCCGGATTGATAATTGCAAAATCAAAGAAGAAGCCCAGGTTGTAAAGGCCTACCTTTTCCGGAATTTCCAGACTGTCGTCTACAATCATCGCGCACAGGGACTGCTCGCTTCCGGTTCCGCCCAGCGTAGAGATAACGCCATGGGGAATGACCGGAGCCGGTGTAAAGATTTCCCGGTTGACAAAAAGACTTTCCTCCATATTTGCCTGTACAGCGATAAACTTTGCGGTATCCATGACAGAACCGCCGCCTACTGCCAGGATAAAATCAACCGGATCCTGGTGAACCTTTTCAATGCACTCTTTGCAATAGCTCAAACGGGGATTGGGCTTTACGTCTCCCACTTCATAATAGGAAATGCCATTGGCATCCAGAGAGGCGCGTACCTCCTCCAGAATCCGGGTCAGATAGCTTCCGCCATCATGCACAATCAGGCACTTGTTGCCATATTTCTTTATTTCTTCTCCCACTGTCTTATGGGTATCTTTTCCGAAAATTACATTTGTTTTCTGTGAATCATAGAAATTATTCATAATAATCACCTCATACTCCGGCCGGAATTTATTCCAGAATTCCCAGCTCTTTCATCCACGCATTTACATCAATGATTGCCTCTTTCGACGGCTCCATAGTTCCCTTGCAAAGCTCGTCCGCATCCGCGTCCTCTCCCAGCTGGCTTACCACATCGATAACCATTGGAAGATTCATTCCGGTCAGATGACGGAATTTATAATGCTCCATCAGTCTGCTTACGCAATTAAACGGGGTTCCATTGGGAAGATCTGTCATAACAATAGCGTCTCCCGTTTCCAGAATCTCTTTCAGTCTCTTTTCTACCTTCGCAGTTAAATCATCCGGTCCTTCTCCCGGTTCAAAGGTTATATACTCCAGATCCGGCTGGTCTCCAATCAACATTGTAGTACTTTCTACCATTCCCTTCGCCATGCCGCCATGGGAAACTAAGATTACTTTTACCATTACAAATGTCTCCTTACATATTCCTGCATATTTTTGCATAATTTTGAATTCTGGTAAATATCTGCAGCCATAGACATCTGCAGTTTCAGGGTACAAAGTGTTTCCCCGTCCTGATAGGACAGAAGCACCTGCTCATAGACGTCACCTATTTTTCCCTTTTCGCCAATCGCCCTTTCCCGGCCTGATTCCTGTTCTACAATTTTTATATCTTTTATCAGACTGTAAGGAATCATCACAGAGCAGAAAGTTTCTTCTTTTCCGTCAGCCGCCCGGAGCACAATAGCCTTTTCCAATACGCGTACATGAACAATTGCCTGCTCCGGATTGTGCGGATCTCCGCCGAGGTAAACCATCTCATACTGCCAGCCCAGCACATTGCCTTCCTGATTCCTGCTTCGCAATTTTTGGAAAGGCCGAAACTTTTTTCTCTCCATAGGCTTCTCCTTACACTTTTTTCCAGTTCAGTCTGTCACGCAGAAACGCTTCCACGATATCCATAACCGCCGGCGTCCAGAAAGGGGAACCGCCGTGAGCCGCATTGTGCATCCTGTACATGACTGCATCCTTTCCGGCCTCCCGCATCTTACGGTAGAGAATCACACTCTGCTCGAAGCTGCAGCTTTTATCCTTATCCCCATGCATCAGCAGTACCGCCGGAACATCGCCATCCAGATAACTGACCGGACTGGCTTTCTCTGCCAGTTCCAGATGCTCCTTTACCGGAACGCCTAAAAGCTCGTCCAGATGTTTTGTAGAAGTCCCATGATAATCAATCATAGCGGGAAGCCATGCCGGTCCGTAATAATCCACCACTGCCCCGATTCGCAGCTGCCTTTTCCGGTATTCCGGCATCATCGCCATCAGAAGCGCCGTATGGGCTCCAGAAGAGCTGCCCCAGGCTGCCAGCTTTCCTGTATCCCATCCCAGCTCATCCGCATGTTCCAGAAGAAATTCCAGGGCTCTCCAGCCATCATCGGACTGTACCGGGAAATGATACCCCGGCGCAGGACGATATTCTACACTGGCCACGAGGAAACCGCGTCGCGCTATTTCCACCAGCTGAGGAATTCCCGGAACCACACTCTGTTTCTGCCACGCCGAACCACGAATAAAAAGTATCAGAGGACGCTTTTCCTCTTCCGACGCCATGGAAGGAAGCAGCAACTGCAGCTTCAAAGATACGCCGTCCACACAGGCGAACTCCACATCTCGAATGTATTTTACAATTTTACCACCGGAAAAATCCGCCTCCAGTTCCAACATGCCCTCTGCCGTCAAAGAAGAGGGCTCCATATCAGGCGCCGGAATACTCCAGCATTCATTTTCTGAACGAAGTTCCATGTTTACGCCTCCTCTGTCTCTCTGCTTTTCCATTCCAACTGCCTCAGAATCAGACCTTCTTCCATGGTACAGGCAATCTCAAAAAAGTACCTTGTATCCGGTTCTGTCTTTACATTTAAAATCTGGCTTTTCATGGTGTCCAGTTTGATATAGATTTTATGAAATCCCGGCTCACAAAGCAGATGACACTGCTTCTCCATATCAATTTTCGCTGCCATACCGCCGTCCAAGAAAATCTGAAAGCTTCTGATATTTCCGCGGATGCAGCGCTGCCGGTAAAAGGAAAGCAATGACATTCCCTTTTGGAGATCCTTTTCCTCATCTACCTCATCGAACTTTTCCCGGACGTCCGTCTTTGTCTGTTCGACGTCCGAATGGGGTTTCAGCAATGTCTCTCCCATCTTTTTCAGAAAATTCATGCCCGCCTCCTGTTTCCGTTTTCAAACCATCTTTTACAGCCAATTTTCAAAAATGGCTGCCGGAGTATGCCCCCTGGCAGCCATCTCTCCGTCACACATATCCGTCAGATTGTGGTAACCACACCCGGCTTACGCGCTGAATACGCCAAGCAGGCCAAAAATGATTGCAAATACTACCATTGCCAGAATAATGTGAATGGACTTCTTTCCACTGCGCAGTGCCTTTACGCAGGCCAGTGTCAGCAGAAGAGGAAGAATCTTCGGGCAAATAGCGTCAAACAGAGCTGTCTGAATATTGAACTCTGTACCGCTGATGGTAAAATTCAACGCGCACTGCAGATTGACGTAATTTACAATCAGACCACCCATAACGCAGCATCCTACGATACCGGCTGCATTCATGATCTTATCCAGGGTTCCTGCTGCCATCACATCAACGATGGCGTCACCGCCCTTATTATAACCAAGTTTGAAGCATGCCCACATGCAGCCAATCATAATGGCATACATTGCAACCGCGTAAATAATCGGTCCAAGAACCAGTCCGTTGTTGGTCAGGTCAATACACAGGGCCAGGACAATCGGAATGATAATACCCTGAATCAGGGAATCACCAATACCTGCCAACGGTCCCATCAACGCAGATTTCAGGCCTACAATCTGGTCAGCGTCGCAGTCTGCTCCCGCTGCCACCTGCTCCTCCATCGCAATTGTTACGCCATGAATAACCGTACCTACCTCCGGCTCTGTATTTAAGAAGGTCAGATGACGGGTCAGGGTCTCTTTCTGCTTCTCAACATCATTCGGATACAATTCCTTTACAACCGGAACCATAGAGTACATAAATCCAACGCCATGCATAAACTCATAGTTGCCGCCTACAGCACAGGATAAAAACCAGTTTAAAATGGACTTTTTCTGTGCGCTTTTTGAAACCTTTACTACCTCAGCCATTTATGCCACCTCCGTCTTCGTGCGATAGAAATAAAGAACCGCGCCTACAAAACCAATCATCGCAATCGGAATCAGCCCCAGGCTTAAGTACGCTGCTGCAATAAAGCCTACCAGAAGCCAGATACGTGCCTCATCCTTGAAGATGAAGGAAAGGTTGATTGCAATACCAACTGCCGGAAGCATGCCGCCGATAAGTGATACGACGGTCAGAATCTTGCCGTTCAGCACATCTGCCAGCGCGTAAACCAGATCGGAACCAAAATATGCGCAAAGCATACAGGGAATGCCATATCCGATAAAGGTAATAATCAGCGGAAGCAGCCATGCCGGAATCCACAGAGAATTAATTTTTCCGTCGTCGATAAATTTCTGAGCCAAATGTCCGCATGCAGCCAGAACTGTCATCAGCATGGTATACAGCGCGATAGCTACCAGTCCAACCGGAACTGCCAGAACCAGGGCCGCATCCATATCAAGCCCTGTTGCCAGAACAAATGCAGTACTCAAAACGCCTGCCGCGCAGGGGTCTGCCGGTGAAGCTCCGCCGGCTCCAATCCATCCCAGATAAATCATGTTAATCTGTGCGCCAATCATAGCTCCTTCCAGCGGTTTTCCGAACACCAAGCCTACCAGGAAGCCTGCAACCAATGGTTTGCTGAATACAAAGTAGCCCCGTGCGAATGAATTGTTGCCTATCCAGTAAATCACACCGCACAGAAATGCCTGAAATAGTGTCATAACTTGTACCCTCCTTGTAACATTACATATCCTGTTTTTTTCACTTCAGTAATTTTTCCAGGTCTACCGGCGCATTATCAATAGCCAGCTGGTATACCATTGTCACTCCCCTGCCGATCAGCGCCCGCATAGCATCCTTCTCGCTGTCACTTGCGAACAGATCCCGAATCAGCTTCTTCCGTTTTCCATATTTATTTCCGCTGACTGCCGCAGAGCCGCAGATGATTCTGTCATATACGACTCCCGCTTCATTCATGCGCAGAAAACTCTGGGCACATTTCGTAAGAAGCATTACCTTCTCATTTTCCGGCGACTCTTCCTTCAGATACGCAATCGCCTGATCCACCGTTAAAATCTGCAGTTCCGTTCCTGCCGGCTTCATTCCCATGAAAATCTTACAGGTAAATTTATCATTTACCAGATCATCGTCTGCAAGCACGATTACGTTTGCATGGGTCGCCTGCATCCACTTGGTACAGACTTGTCCGTGGAGTAATCTTTCATCGATTCTTGCCAGGACAACGTTTCTCATATTTTTCCTCCTTTCTTATGCCTTTCCTGTGGATCCGCATAAATCCATATGGTGCTCTGCCACTGCCTTTGCTCCGGCTCCCAGCTTCTCATACAGATCATACGGCGCCCAGCTTCTGAAGTTTTCCGGAAGTGATTCCTTATAATTCTTATAGCTGTCAATTGCTCCTGTATACAGCTCATACGCAACATTCAGCTTATTAATTCCCATACTGCAGGCCTTTTTCAGATTCTCGTCGCCTGTGCCGGATCCGCCGTGAAGAACCAGGGGTACCGGTACGGCATCACGAAGCTCTTCCAGGAGTTCAAACTGCAGCTGCGGCGTATCCTTATACGCGCCATGGGCTGTTCCTATTGCTACTGCCAGTGCGTCTACGCCTGTCTCCTCCACAAATCTCTTTGCCTCATCCGGACGGGTAAATACGCTTTCGTCTCCCATTGCCACATGTCCCAGTTCTGCCTCAACGCCCATACCGCATGCATGTGCGATTCTGGTCAGTTCCTTTACCTGCGCCGCGTTTTCCTCAAACGGGAGCTTGGATCGGTCTACCATAATGTCTGTAAAACCTGCGTGAATCGCCCAGATAGCATGCTCATACTCTGCGCCGTGATCCAGGATAATTGATACCGGAACACTGGCCTGTGCTGCCTGCTCGCGCGCCCATTTTCCAAACCGCATAATATCATTTTTTCCATACATAAAGAGCATGATAACCGGGGAGCGCTTCTCCTCCGCCGCCTCAAGGCATGCCATAAAGTTGATTTCATTGCCGATTCCAAGTGCCGGAACACAGTAATTTTCTGCTTTCGCTCTGGTTAAGATGTCTCTGATATTTGCTAACATATGATGTTTTCCTCCTTATTTCTGAATATCTGTCCTGTATTTTCTTACTTATACTCAATGATGCAACGGAAGGTATCCGGACGGAGCGCTGTTTCAAATGCTTCCTTACACTGCTCCGGTGTAAATACGCCACTGACCAGTCTGGACGGGTCGATAATACCCTTTCTCAGACAATTTACAGATTCTGTAAAAGAGCGGACGCTGGGGCTCTTGGTTCCTGTGATTCTTACGCCCTTGCTGTGAACGTATCCTACATCCAGCGGAACCTCTTTACCGGCATGAACGGAACTGTACATTACAACGGTTCCTCCCGGAGCAGTCATTTTAATAGCCTGCTCTGCAACAGCTGCCACTGCTGTAGTGTTGAATACCGCTTCCGCTCCCATTCCATCGGTGTGATCCTTTACAAACTGTACCGCGTCTTCCTCCATGGGGTTGAAGGTCAAATCGCAGCCCAGCTCCTCTGCAAGCTTTCTTCTCTCCGGATCAATCTCGCTCATAATTACATAAGCGCCTCTTGCCTTTGCGCACATCACATGGAGCTGCCCCATGATACCGCCGCCGATAACCACCACATTATCGCCCAGATTGATCGTAGTCTGGTTGATACTCTGGATAACGCAGCCAAGCGGTTCTGCAAATACTGCCTTCTCTGTGGGAATATCATCCGGCATGAAATATACCTGATCCAGATTCAGCTTGATATATTCACCCAGGCCTGCAGTTCCCGGAATTTCATATCCGTCATCAATATCATCTGCCATCTTGCAGAGGTTCTCCATACCATGACGGCAGAAATAACATTTTCCGCAGGGCTTCTTAATCAGATTTGCTACAATCTTCTTTCCAATCGGATATGCCTTCGGATCTACGCCCTCTCCAAGCTCTGCAATTTCACCTGCAACCTCATGTCCGCCAACAAAAGGCGGTGTAATATACTTGATAACTCCGGAATACATACGCTGCTCCCAAGTGCAGAGTGCGCATCCGTTCACCTTCATTAAAATCTGATTTTTTCCAAGCGCAGGTTTCTTTACTTCACGTACCTCAACCTGACGCTCGCCTGTAATCGCCACAACCTTCATTTTGATGTATCTCCTTTCTGTTTCTGTCATTACATCTTTTTGCACCTTATGTCAGTTCCGCTCTCTGGCTTTCCCTGACGTTAACTATACTATAGCACGTTACTTTCCATCACAAAATACCAAAACGCTTCCGTATCGATGCGGAAGTATTATGCGTGTTGACTATGATTCACAGTTATTCTTTTCATATTTTATGCACTTTAACGAACAGCTCTTGCAGGTGTAATATATATGATTTATAATGAGTTTAATTTTTTGAAAGGAGCTTATAAACATGGATTTGCAGATCAGAGATAAAATTGCAGTAATTACAGGCGGAACCAAAGGGATTGGAGCCGGGATTGCCCGGATTCTGGCTTCAGAAGGCGTACACCTGGCACTGGCCTACCGCTCCGATACCGAAGGAGCCCTGGCATTTACCCGGGATCTCACAGAACAGTATGGCGTTCAGGTGAAGGCGATTCATGCTGATCTTACCCTTTCAGACGAGATCGAACGCTTTTACCGGGAAGCGCTTTCCTTTTTCCCCACCTTGGATATTCTCGTCAACAATGCTGCCGGTGGAGATCCAAAAAACATTCCCCTGGAACAGCTTTCCCTTTCCCAGTGGCAGACCTGCATGGACGGTTGTCTTACTCAGGTATTTACCGTGTCTCAGGCTTTTGTACGGGAATGCAAACGCTCCGGCCATGGCGGACATATTGTAAATATCTCTGCCAAGGCAGCGTTTCACAGCACCAGCCACAACAAAATACCATACGCCACTGCCAAGGGAGCTATTGCAACCATGACACAGCGTATGGCAAATGATCTCATTGATGACGGTATCTTTGTTAATGCCATTGTTCCGGGTTATGTACTCAGCAATTACTATCAGGATCCGGATTCCCCCAAATGTAAAGCCAAAGAAAAGGAACTGCGAATTGGCTGGGCAACTCCAGAAGACATAGGAAACATAGCAGCCTTCCTCTGCTCTCCCCGTTCCCGCCAAATCATCGGCGCTATTCTTGACTGTTCCGGCGGAACCATGTTGTAAAATTCAAAGAAATATCTGGCGCAAATCCTCCGTCTGATAGCATTTTTCCACTCTTTCACGACCTTTTGAACTGCAGAGAATCTGATAGGACTCTGCCAGCTGCTCCAGCAGCCCGTCATAGGTACGGGCATAGCTGGCCAGGTGCCAGATCTCTGTTTCATTTTCTCTCCGATATACATAGGTTCTCTCGTCCGCGTTGATACCCATAGCAACCTGCAGACAATGTCCCCATGACAGACGTTTTCCCTGATAAGGCATATTCCCCCGGAAAAAATTATCTTTCACCTGATCCACGGTATACAATTCAAACTTTCCTTCATCAAACTGCTTTTCCAGCCGTTCCAGCGAAAAATCCGACTCCAGCCAGCTGGCTGCAATCGTGTCCTGAATATTCCGGATATCCGCGTCCGACAGAACGCCGGATACCTGGATGCATGGAAATGTAACATTCTTCAACGGTACGGTTGAGATAATAAAATCCAGTTCTTCCATCTGCTGCAGCTTTTCTAGTTGAATCATAGATACCACGTCCACAATTTGATAGGTCGGGAAATACTGATGCAGCTTTGTCACCAGAAGCTGGGTCGTTCCGAAGCCACTGTTGGAAACCACCAGAATCTTTTTCTCCATGCGCTTTTCTTCCAGCATGACCTGATAATAAATCGCAATATAAGAAACCTCTTTTATACTGATTTCTTTTATTCCGTATTTTTTACAGATACACCAGAGAACTGCCTGACACAGCCCCAGGAGCTCGCCGTAATTTTCTTCCATATCTTCCAGAATCCGGCTCTGAATCCGAATATCATATTTTACCCGGTTCAACAAAGGACGCATATGCTGAACCAGGCCTTCCAGCAGTCGGGAATCCGGTTCCACTGTAATTCTCAGCGCTTTTAACATATATTTGCTCAGTTCCTTTACCAGAACCGGCGCCATATCGGTTTCCTCCATGCAAAGCTGCAGAGGTTTTCCCAAGCTTTCCTGTTTTCCGGGCAAAACGTCGGAAGACACCAGATACCGGTACAGATAACAGCTTTCCCGTTCTTCTACCTGCCAGTGCCGACGGATAATTTCCAGTAACTCTCTGGCCAGCTTCATAAGCGCCGGCTGAATTTTCAAAAATCTCTGTTCGTCCCATTCGATAAAATGTCCTCTGCGGGTCCTGGATGCGCAAATCAGAATGTGATCCCTGAGATAGCTGTAATATGGTTCCGTAACCGCATGACCGCATTGCTGCTCCAGATATTGCATCACTTCTCCCGACAGAGCTACTTCTTCCTCTGTAAAGAAGCCCGTATGAATAAAGCGGGTTCCTTCTTCCCCCGACTGCATGTATTCACCCGGGGTAAGCTCTGTATTTTTCGACGGATCGTTTTCCCTCACCCAGGCTGCAACAGCGTGACGGACTCCTTTTTCCGACCCCGTCAGGCTTCTGCCCTTCCGGCTGCTGACCAGTTCCAGGCCATAATCTGCCACCCAGTTTTCCACCGCTTTAAAATCGTTCACGATACTGGCCCGGCTCACATAAAATTCATCCGAAAGCTTCTGAATGGACAGGCTGCTTTCGTCCATCAGAAGAAGGCGCTTGATCATTTCTTTTCTTCGGAACTCCGCCGGAACCGGCCCTTCTGTATCTTCACAGTTTCGAAGGCCATTCAAAATCCCCTGATTTCCCCTGACCTTTTCCGGAAGATAGATCCCGCTTCCCGTCTTTCGAATCAAAGTCACGTGAAAAGGATCCAGGTATTCCTGAATCGCCTTAATGTCCTGTAAAATTGTTTTATCCGACACCTGAAGTTTTTCCGCCAGATATTTTGCGGAACGAAAATCCTGTTCATTCAATAAGAGTTCCAAACATTTAATCTGTCTCGTATTTAAGTTTGCCATGCTTCTCTTCTCTCTTCTGTAGGAAACTGTTTTAGGGCAGTTCCCGTTACGAACTGCCCGTTTTTGTTATGTTTTCAGCTTTTTTATAACATTGTACATTAAATTATACAAAAAAATGTCGTTTCTGTAAAGTCCGCTCTTTACTCCGCCCTGGCCGTCGGTGTAATTACAATATTCTCCCCCGCAATCCCGGTTTTCCGCTTCACAATATCCTCAATCTGGGCCCGGCCCGCATCGTCCACATTTTCCATATTTACCACCACGTCGGCCTGACCGTTGGTAATGCTGACCACCACGTCCTCAAAGCCCTTGGCAGACAGGAGAAGCTCTGCCGCCGCTTCCTTTTCCGCGATATCCGTCAGCTCCACCATACTATCCACAGCCTCCTGCTTCTGGGCCTCGGAAACCTGGGTATTGTTGATTACATCCAGAAGGGTTGCCTTGTTTTTGGAGCGCAGCTGTTCTCTTGTGACCTTTGCCTCCGCCGCGAATCCGGTTCCCGCTGACGAGCTGGCCAGAACCGCCTCACCGGGCTCCTCGCCCTCCTCCACATCTGCCAACGCCTCCCCGTCCGGATCCAGGCCGGCGATATCCCCGTCCTCAAACTGCAGCTCCTCCAGACCGGTCTGGGCGTACAGATCCTCTGCGGAAATATCCTCCGCGGCGGAAGCCTCTTCCGCCGTTTCCCCGCCGGCTCCCGTTTTCACCTTAGCTCCCTCCAGCTTGCTTCCGGAATAATTCAGATATCCGGCTACCGCAATCATAATCGCCAGGGCTGTGATAATCATCTGGTTCTTTTTAAATATGTTTTTCACTTTGCACCCTCCAACTTCATTATTTTTATTTTATGTGCCTCGATGGAAAATAATGCCTGCACCGCCTCCAGAAGCTCCTGCCTTACCACCGGGCTTCCGCCGCCCTCTGCCAGCACCAGGACTCCCTCCAGGGAGGGCTCCAGCTCCTTTACCACATAAGGGCTTTTTTCTCCGCTCCCGGCCTCATAATAGACTGTCTCCTCTCCCCATTCCTGTTCGCTGGTGCTGCGGCTGCCTCCGGCCGCGTCTGTCTCCTCCACGGTCTTCCGGGTTTCCGGCGTATCCTTCTCCACAATCCGTTCCCCCTTCGATTCCAGCGTCACCATCACGCGCACCCGGCCGGCTCCGGCCACCTGGCTTAAAATAGAAGCCAGTCTCTCCTCCAGCTGCCGCTCGTAGGTGATCTCCGCCGCTTCCGCCGTCTCTTTTTTCTCCTCAATCGTTTCCTTCTTTTCCTCTGTCGTGGATACGGGAAGCGCTATCACCACCAGAAGAATTCCAAAGAGAAGAAGCACCGCCAGCTGTTCCTTCTTCGGCACCCTCCCATGCTTCTTCCACTCCGATTTCCACTTTGATATCCGGGATTCCATAAGGTTCCTCTCCTTCCTGCAGCCGCTGTTCCAGCTCCTCCTGCCGCCTGATAAAAGCCTGCAATTCCTCGTCATAGGTCTGGGCTGCGTAAGCCTTATCAAGCTCCTCTGCCACGCCCGAAAGCTTCAAAACAGGAGACAGCACCACCAGCATCAGTACAACGCCCAGGAAAAAGCGGACATATTTTCTCTGGCTCTCTCCCGGAAGCAGGTGGAGCAGCACCGTCATCAGGATAGTATAAAACGCAATGTCCCGCACCCAGCCGTCCAGAAATTCCTTCATACTCCCCCCTCACAGCCGCACCGACAGCGTCACGGCCACAATCGTAATCACAAAAAGCACCGTCACCGTAAAAACCGCCTGAAGCAGGAGACGCACGCCCTCGCCCGCGCCGGACACGCAGCCCACAAAGCGCTTATCGCAGACCGGCTGGAGCAGCGCCGCCGTCCCCTTCAGAAGCAGCGTCAGCATTCCCAGCTTTAGCAGAGGCCCCAGACAGAGCAGGCCCAGCACCAGTACCGCAGCCGCCCCTATGCCGTTTTTCAGAAGAACCGCGGAGCCCAGCAAAAGCTCGGCTACGCCGCCCGCTGCGTTGCCGATACCGGGCAGAAGCCGGGCCGCCCGGGTAAAGGCCGTGCCCTTCAGGGCGTCCACAGCAGGCGTAACCATTCCCTGGACCGCGTGGAAGCCCACGACCAGGCCAAGCAAGGATTTCATGATCCAGCCCGCCGCCTTCCCCGTAAGCTCCGTCAGCTGGGAGAGGTATTCCTCCTTCGTCAGATGATTGACAAAAACCAGGACCATGTACCATTTCAGCACCGGCAGCATCGCTTCTCCCATAAGCCAGTCCAGCAGATAGATAAGGCCCAGCAAAAACTGATAGAAAACCAGCGCCGTCGTGCCCCCTGCCGCCAGCGTCACAGACAGGCACCAGGCCGGAAGCAGAGCCTGCATGAATTGCAGGACGCCTGCCAGGACCTGCCCCGCCAGCTCCGCCGCTCCCTCGAACACCCGGAGTAGAAGCAGGAACAGCAGCAGATAGGTCATTTCAAAGCTAATCTCCCCAATCTGATCGCTTTGAAATACGCCGGTAACATTGGTAAGCAGGGCTGCCGCAATCCCCAGCACCAGAATCGACAGAAACAGCTGCTTTTCCTGCGCCAGGTTCTGCCCTGCCTCCAGCCACACACTCCCCAGGAAGCCCTCCAGCGTAAAGGGCTGCTCCCCGGACAGGAGCGCAAGCACCGTATCCTGAAAGGAAAAGCCCTGTCGCAGAATCTCATCCACAGCCTCCTGAATTTCCGAAAAATCCAGCTGTTCCAGAGCGAAAGTTTCCATGATTACCCTCCCAGAAAGCCCTGCACCGTCTGAAGCAGCGCGTTTACAATGGGCATGCTCACCGCCAGAACAGACAGCTTCGCCACCACGCCGATCTGTCCCGCCACCGCCGAATACCCGGCGTCCCGGCAGATGTCCGCCGCAAATTCCGATATATAGGTAATGCCGATGATTTTCAGCAGCGCCTGGATATAGGCGCTCTGAATGGAAATGGCGTCCTGCAGCAGCCGGATATTTTCCACAACCAGGGAAAGGCGCTCCGCTGCCATCAAAAGCAGCAGAAGTCCTGTGCCGACGCTGGCGAACGCCGCGTACTCCGGCTTCATCTGTTTCAGAAATAAAGCCAGGAAGACGCCGGTTATGCCGATCATCACCGCCTGAAACATGGTCTCCACCTCCTCACAGGGCAAACAGCTGCTTCATGGTATCAAACAGCTCGAATATATAAGGCAGAATCCAGAACAGCACCAGTACCAGCCCGGCCAGGCTGGTGAGAAAGGCCTGCTCCTCCCGCCCGCTGTGCTTGAGCACCTGGCAGATAACCGACACCAGAATGCCCACTGCCGCAATCTTAAAAATGAGGTTCACACCCATAGCTCCTCCTGTTTCCCATCAAAGCAGAAGAATCACCAGGAAGACGCCGCCCGCGATCCCCAGGCTCTGATACAGCTTCTGCCTGCCTTCCATCTGTTCCTGTGCCTCCGCAATCCCCTGTTCCAGCTGCTCCTGATAAAGTCCTATGGCAGAAAGCTGCATTTCCGTATCCAGATACCCCAGCACCTCTCCCAGTGTCGTAAGCTGCTCCCGGTCGTTCCGGGTCAGGTGCGCGGGCTTCAGGCGTCTCTCTACCTCGTCCCTCCAGATTTCCCCCAGGCTTCTTCCGTCTGCTTTCCGAAGCTCATCTGCCGTTTCTGCCAGGAACAGTCCAAAGGGCTCCGGCAGCCGTACTGAAACATGGGAAAACGCCTCCGGCAGGGGCAGTCTGGCATAACGGATCTCCCCCTGCAGCATATAGATCAGCCGCTTCAGAATCCGAAGCTCCCTAAGCCTGAGGCGCAGATCCCGGCCAAAGCTTGCCCCAATTCCGGCCGCCGAGCAGAGAATCAGACAGGCTCCTGTCAGCTTGAGCAAAGCACCTTCCCCTTTCCATCCAAAATCTTGCGCACCGTTCCCGGCCCGTGTCTGGCGTCCAGCACCACAAAGCGTTCAAAGATCTCCTCCTGCAAAAGACGCGCGAACAGCGGCTTCTGCTGAAGATCTCCAAGATCTGTCCCATGTACCGTGGCCAGAATCCGGCAGCCGCAGAACAGCGCTGTCTCCAGGGCCGCCACATCGGCAGCGCCTCCGATCTCATCTACGGCAAGGACCTCCGGAGCCATGGAGCGCACCAGCATCAGCATCCCTTCTGCTTTGGGGCAGCCGTCCAGGATATCCGTCCGAAGTCCCACATCATTTCCCGGTATCCCCAGATGGCAGCCGCAGATTTCACTCCGTTCGTCCACCACTCCCACCCGGAGCCCCCGCATTCCCACCTTTCCGTCGGAAATCTGACGGATCAGATCCCGCAAAAGTGTAGTCTTTCCGCAGCGGGGCGGGGACAGAAGCAGCGTATGCAAAAGACCCTCCGGCCCGTACAGCCAGGGCAGCACCCCGTCCGCGCATCCTCTGACCTCATGGGCCACACGAATATTCAGACTGCTGATGTGGCGCAGAGTCTTCACCCGGCCTTCCTCCGTAACCACCCTTCCCGCCACACCGATCCGATGGCCTCCGGGCAGGGTCAGATAGCCCTGACGAATCTCGTCTTCATAAGCGTACAGGGAATAGTTTCCGGCAAATTCCAGTGTTTCCCGGACCTCCTGCTCCGTTACCATTCTGGCCCGGTGCCATTCCAGCGTCTCCCGCCCCTCTTCTGTCAGGAACATTTCCCTTCCACGGTACCAGAGCGTCAGGGGGCGTCCCGCTCCCAGCCGGATTTCCTGCAGCTTTCCAATCTCCAAATGGGCTTTTTGAACCGTCTCCCGCACGGGCAGCGCCAGGATTTTTTCCAGTTCCTCTATGGTTTTTCCATTCTGCATGTCCTCACCTCTTAGGACAATATATGTCGCAGCTTCTATGGAAAAGAACCAAAAAGCGGAAGAAGTCGCCTTCTCCCGCTTTTTCATACACCGTTATGTTATTTATTTGATCTGCTCGGCTGCCACCTCAGCTGCCTTTGCAATGGCCTCGTCGATACCCGCCGGATTCTTGCCGCCGGCCTGTGCCATGCCGGGACGTCCGCCGCCGCCACCGCCTACAAGACCTGCGATAGCCTTAATCAGGTTGCCTGCGTGAGCGCCCTTCTTCTGCGCGCCGTCGGTTGCGGTAGCCATCAGGCTGACCTTGCCGTCTGTAGCGCTGGCCAGTACCACAACGCCCTCGCCCAGCTTTTCCTTCAGCTGATCGCCCAGATCCCTAAGACCGTTCATATCTACGCCCTCCAGCTTGGCTGCCAGTACCTTGACGCCGTTTATGTCTTTCACCTGATCCATTACGTCGCCCAGGGCATCCTTTGCCGCCTTGCTCTTCAGAGCCTCGTTCTCGCTGTGCAGCTCTTTGATCTCTGCCAGCAGATGCTCAATCTTTTCATTTAAGTTTGCCGGAGTAGTCTTGGCTGTCTTAGCTGCCTCCTGAAGCTGCTCCTCCACATTCTTATAATAAGCAAATACGCCGTCACCGGTCAGCGCCTCGATACGGCGCACGCCTGCCGCGATACCTGCCTCGGATACAATCTTGAATACCATGATCTGAGAGGTGTTCGCCACATGGGTACCGCCGCAAAGCTCCTTGGAGAAGTCGCCCATAGATACCACGCGTACCTTCTCTTCGTACTTCTCGCCGAACAGAGCCATCGCTCCGGTCTTCTTCGCTTCTTCGATATCCATAACGTCCGTCACAACTGGAAGCGCCGCCTGGATTTCCTGATTTACCAGCGCCTCTACCTTCTCGATCTCCTCCGGCGTCATAGCCTCGAAATGAGAGAAGTCAAAGCGGAGACGATCCGGTGTAACCAGAGAGCCCTTCTGCTCTACATGGCTGCCCAGTACCGTCTTCAGCGCCTTCTGCAGCAGATGGGTCGCGCTGTGGTTCTTGCAGGTATCCGCATGCTTCTTCGCTGCCACCTCCAGGGTTACCCGATCGGCTGCCTTGAACATACCCTTCGTTACGCGTCCCACATGGCCAATCTTGCCGCCGCGGAGCTTGATGGTATCCTGTACCTCGAACTCGCCGTTCTCGGAACGGATCACACCGGTATCACCCTGCTGACCGCCCATGGTAGCGTAGAACGGGGTCTCCTTTACGAAAATGGTTCCGCTCTGGCCGTCAGTCAGCGCCTCTGTCAGCTCGCTGTCGGTGGTCAGTACGGTAATCTCGGACTCTGCGGTCAGGCTGTCATAGCCTACAAAGGCAGAAGTCACCTTCGGATCGATCTGATCGTACACGGTAGCGTCGGCTCCCATGTAGTTGGTCACTGCGCGGGCCTCTCTTGCCTTGACACGCTGCTCCTCCATGGCTGCCTGGAAGCCCTTCTCATCTACGGAAAGTCCCTTTTCCTCCAGGATCTCCTTGGTCAGGTCTACCGGGAAGCCATAGGTATCATACAGCTTGAAGGTATTCTCACCGGAAAGCACCTTCTCGCCCTTTGCTTCCATCTCTGCTTCCATCTCTGCCAGAATGCTTAAGCCCTGGTCGATGGTCTTGTTGAATTTCTCTTCCTCCTGGTCGAGAACCTTGAAGATAAACTCTCTCTTCTCGTCCAGCTCCGGATATCCGTCCTTGGATCCCTCGATGACGGTCTCGCTTAAGTGCGCCAGGAACTTGCCCTCGATACCCAGAAGACGTCCGTGGCGGGCCGCCCGGCGGATCAGACGGCGCAGTACATAGCCCCGGCCCTCATTGGTGGGCATGATACCGTCGGAAATCATAAAGGTAGCGGAACGGATATGGTCGGTAATCAGACGGATCGATACGTCCTTCTGTTCGTCCTTCTTGTATTCGGTGTGAGCCAGCTCGCAGACCTTATCCCGGAGCGCTCTTACGGTGTCCACGTCAAAGATGGAATCCACGTCCTGCACCACGCTTGCCAGACGCTCCAGACCCATACCGGTATCAATGTTCTTCTGCTTCAGCTCGGTGTAGTTGTTGTGGCCGTCATTGTCAAACTGGGTAAATACGTTGTTCCAGATCTCCATATAGCGGTCGCAGTCGCAGCCTACGGTACAGCCCGGCTTGCCGCAGCCATACTTCTCGCCTCTGTCATAGTAGACCTCAGAGCAGGGGCCGCAGGGACCTGCGCCGTGCTCCCAAAAGTTATCCTCCTTGCCGAAGCGGAAGATCCGCTCTGCCGGAATCCCGATTTCCTTATTCCAGATGTTGAACGCCTCGTCGTCCTCCAGGTAAACGGACGGATACAGACGATCCTTGTCCAGTCCCACCACCTCGGTCAGGAACTCCCAGGTCCAGTGAATCGCCTCGTCCTTGAAGTAATCGCCGAAGGAGAAGTTGCCCAGCATCTCAAAGAAGGTGCCGTGACGGGCGGTCTTTCCTACATTTTCAATATCGCCTGTACGGATACATTTCTGACAGGTGGTCACTCTGCGGCGGGGCGGAATCTCCGCGCCGGTGAAATACGGCTTCAGCGGAGCCATACCAGAGTTAATCAGCAGAAGACTGTTGTCATTATGAGGTACAAGAGAAAAGCTCTTCATTGCCAGATGTCCCTTGCTCTCAAAAAATTCCAAGAACATTCTTCGAAGTTCATTTACGCCATACTGTTTCATTTGTTCCCTCCTAAGCCCATATCACGTTACACAGGCTCTTTCTATTCCATAATCTTTTTTATTATAAATTCTGGAATAGGGTTTGTCAATTACCAGCGCTTCATTTCCCGGATCAGCTCTTCCTCGTAGTCGCCGAGGACCTCCTGCTGACGGCCGCCGTGGTAGAGATTGGTCTCTGCGCCGCGCTCACCGTTTTCCTCAAACTCCCAGATGTGATAAGGAACGCCGCGGTAGGAGAAGTCAATGCTGCCAAGCCCGTCCTCCTCCGTGTATTCATATTCCCAGCCCTTTTCCTCCAGAAAGGCGCGGATGCGGGAAAGATACTGTCTTTCTTCCATATTAATCAGCCTTTACCTTGTGGTATGCCTTCTTGCCCTTGCGAAGCACCAGCGCTCCGTCGGCGTCCATATCATTGGTGGTAAATTTCTGGTACACATCTGTTACCTTTACATCATTGACCGTCACGCCGCCCTGCTGTACCAGACGTCTCGCCTCGGAACGGGTGGGAGCCAGCTTTGTCTCCACCAGAAGCGTCAGGATATCCTTGCCCTCGTCCAGGTCGGCCTTCGCATAGGTTGTAGTGGGCATATCGTCGGTCTTGCCGCCGCCTGCGAACAGGGCTCTTGCAGCCTCCTGCGCTTTCTTAGCTTCTTCCTCACCGTGTACAATCTTAGTGATCTCGTATGCCAGAACCTCTTTTGCGTGATTGATTTCCGCACCCTCCAGAGCTCCCAGGCGACGAACCTCGTCCATCGGCAGGAAGGTCAGAAGTCCCAGACACTCCTCTACCTTCACATCTTCGATGTTTCTCCAGTACTGGTAGAACTCGTAGGGAGAGGTCTTTTCCGGATCAAGCCATACAGCGCCCTTCATGGTCTTGCCCATCTTAATACCCTCGCTGGTAGTCAGAAGCTTGAAGGTCAGGCCGTAAGCCGGCTTGTTCTCTTTTCTCCGAATCAGCTCTACGCCGCCGATGATATTGGACCACTGGTCATTGCCGCCCATCTCCATCTGACAGCCGTACATCTGATTCAGCTTCAGAAAATCGTAGGACTGCATGATCATGTAGTTAAACTCAAAGAAGGTCAGACCCTTCTCCATTCTCTGCTTGTAGCACTCCGCGGTCAGCATCCGGTTTACGGAGAAATGCGCTCCCACCTCACGCAGGAAATCCACATAGTTCAGATCCAGCAGCCAGTCCGCGTTATTTGCCAGAATCGCGTTGTCGTTGTCGAAGTTGATAAAACGGGACAGCTGGTTCTTGAAGCAGTCCGCATTGTGCTGAATGGTTTCCTTTGTCATAATCTTACGCATATCGGACTTACCGGATGGGTCTCCTACCATGGTAGTTCCGCCGCCCAAAAGGGCGATGGGACGATGTCCTGCCCGCTGCATATGCATCATAGCCATGATGGTCAGGAAATGTCCTGCGGTCAGGCTGTCTGCGGTGGCGTCAAAGCCGATGTAAAAGGTTACTTTTTCCTTTCCGAGGAGCTCTCTTACCTCCTCCGGATGGGTACACTGCTCGATGAAGCCGCGCTCCATGAGTACGTCATAAATGTTTTCTGCCATTGTTCTCTTCCTCCTAATCTTAAAGTTACTCCACTGTGCAGGCCCTGGCTTTTTTCAAAGCCAGGGCTCACGGGCTTCGCCCTATGTTCGAGTCTCCATCCACATTTCCCATGCAAGCATGAAAAATGTGGATGGAGACTCAAACGCACAGCTCATTGCTTACGTGCAAAAGAAACCCCCGTCCCGTAAAAGGACGAGGGCTACGCTCGTGTTACCACCTTTTTTCATAAACAGCTCGCGCTGCTTACCTCTTCAAGTGCCAGCTATCGACACTCTAGCACGCTAACGGGTGCGGGATTCCGTCGCAGCCTACTTCCTGCCTCGGAAAAACGCTTCCGGAAATGGGTTCGGTGCGAAGCTCGGGGATGTATTCAAAATCAGGAGATACGCGCGCCTCTCATCGCCCGGCTGCTTTCTGTCCGCTCCCTCCGACTTCTACTTGTTCCCGTCAAAGCCTTTTGGTTTATGTGTAAATCTGCGTTTATTATAGGCAGAGAAGCGGATTTTGTCAAGCCCTTTTTCCGCTTTTGACCCAACCGGGCAGATAATAGATCTGGCGCTTTCCGGTGGCCGTATTGGTTGTGATCTGCGCTTCAATGCCAAAGTATTCCCGAATATTTTCTTTTGTGAGCACCTCTTCCGGCGTACCGTAGTCCACAATTTTCCCCTGGTACATGAAAATAATCCGATCGCAGTACAGGGCAGCCAGATTCAGGTCGTGAATGGACGAAAATACCGTCACTTCCTGCCCCTTTAAAATATCCATAATCTGATACTGGTAGCTCACGTCCAGATGGTTGGTGGGCTCGTCCAGCACGATAAAGGCGCTCTCCTGCATCAGCACCCGGGCCAGCAGCACACGCTGCTTCTCGCCTCCGGAGAGGCTTAAGTAGGAGCGGTGCTCATAGCCGGACAGTCCCACCTCCCGGAGACATTTCTCACAAAGCTTCCGATCCTCCGCGGAATCTCCCTGCAGGAATTTCTTCTTGGCATACCGGCCGAACATGACCATATCCCGCACCTCAAAATCAAACTCCACATGGTTTTCCTGCGCCATAACCGCCATTTCTCCGGCCATTTTCTTGAAGGAAAAATCCAGCACGTCCTTTTCGTTCAGAAAGACTGTCCCCCGGCCCGGCTTATAAGTCCGGTAGATATTCTTCAGAAGGGTGGATTTGCCGCAGCCGTTCGGTCCTACCAGGCCGACAAATTCCCCGTCCTTCACCTCCAGGCAGATTTGTTCCAGAATGCTTTTTCCGCCTATCTGATAATCCAGATTTTTTACCTGTAAACTCATAACCTGACTCCTCTACTTTTTTCCCATATTGCCCCGACGAATCAGGTACAGGAAGAAGGGCGCGCCGAAAAAGGCCGCTACCACGCCGATGGGCAATTCAGACGGGGCGATGATGGTACGCGAAATCAGATCGGTAAGCATTGTGAAGAGTCCTCCTCCCAGAATCGCCATGGGAATCAGGCGTCTGTGTCCGGATCCCACAAAACTCCGCATGATATGAGGCACCACCAGCCCCACAAAGCCGATCACGCCGCTGACCGATACTACAACGCCAGTCAGAATCGTGGAAGCCGCGATGATAACCAACTTCATTTTCCGCGTATCCACGCCCAGCGTCTCCGCCACATCGTCGCCCAGAAGCAATACGTCCAGCTCCTTCGCGAATAGGAAAATGACCACGATTACCACAACGCCAACCACCACCACATATCTCAGCTTGCTCCAGGTGGCTCCGCTTAAGGATCCTACCATCCAATAGAGCGCCATCTTCGTCTTATCCGATCCCGTATTGATTCCGTATACCATCAGATTGGTAAAGGCTGAGAACAGGGCCGAAGTCGCGATACCCGCCAGAACCAACTGCGTCGAGGTAATCCGGCCATGAATGGAGGCGATACTTAAAGACAGACAGATGGAGACAGCCGCTCCCATGGTAGCGCCAAAGATAACGGAATACCCGCCCATGAAGCTGAACCAGCCAAGCAGGATGGCACAGACTGCTCCGGCGGAAGCGCCGGAAGAGATGCCAAGTACATAGGGATCCGCCAGGGGATTTTTCGTCAGCGCCTGCATCAGGACGCCGCACAGAGCCAGTCCCGCACCTACGATAAAGGCCATCAGCACGCGGGGGAACCGGATATTCCAGATGATATTTTCTGTCTTGCCCTCCCAGGCAATTCGAAAGATATCCTTCCCGGAGATTTTATTTACAAGAATTTTGCCAATATCGCCTGCTGAGACGTTCACTGCGCCGATGGTTACGGATATGGTCAATACCGCGGCAATCAGCAGCAATACCAGCAACAGAGTCACAAGGAAGCGGCCTTTGCCCGACTTTACTGTTCCTTTCATAGCTTTCTCCCCTGTCTTTTCCCCTGTTAGAATTTATCCGGATACAGCTGCTCTGCAATGGTCTTCACTGCGTTGGCGCTTCCTGCGCTTCCCTGCATATCGCTGCAGCATACGGAGTAGATTCTGCCTTCCTTTACGGCGCGCAGATCCTTGGTGAATTCATTGGTCTCCAGGAACTCCCGCTTCTCTGCTACATCGTCTCCGGTATACTCCAGAATCAGAATCACGTCCGGATCACGCTCTACCACTTCCTCCCAGGAGGGCTTTGCCCAGCCTGCTTCGATATCATCGAAGATGGAGATACCGCCGGCCTTCTTGATGATATCGCCCGGCATACCCTGGCAAGCGGTAAACGGTACATCCTCTCCGGAATCATAAGCAAATACTTTTACCGGATTCTCATAGGCCTCATCGCCCAGAGCGTCCTGCACCTCCTGCAGGGTATCCTTCATAGCCTGCACCTTCTCAGCTGCCAGATCCTGCACCTTGAAGATCTCGCCCAGAGTTTCATAGTCCTTATACAGATCCGCAAAGGTTGCGCTGTCTGTGCATACATACGGGAAATACATGGCGATACCATTCTCATCGCAGAAATCCTTGTTGAAATTCTTATCGGAAAATGTGGAATCCCAGCCCATCAGGAAATCGCAGCCGGTTGCCAGCAGCTCTTCCTTGGACAGATTTGTCAGACCCTCGCCCGGGTTCATCAGCTGGGGAACCTGATCGCGGGCCGGATACTCAGAAGCCGTACTCCAGCAGAAGCCCTTGGTATAGCCTACCATCCGATCCTGCAGTCCCAGATCAAAGAAAAAGTCTGCCATCTGGTCACCGGAAGCTACCACAGCGGAGGGCATTTTGGTGATGGTGTACTCTACGTTCTCGCCCAATCCGGAACGCTCCAGGTTCAGGGTAATGGTAACCGGCTCATAGGCGTCGTCTGCGTCTGCAGTCTCCTTTGCCTCGTCGGTGCTTTCGGCAGCCTCTGTGTTCTCCTCTGTTGTGGTATCCGCAGCCTTGGAACCGCAGCCAGCCAGCAGGCTCGCCGCGAGACAGGTACTTAAGAGTACGCTTACTACTTTCTTCTTCATGTTTCTTCTCCTTCGTTCTGTATAATAATTTGTCCATAAAAAAGCACCCTCTGATCTATTCAAATCAGAAGATGCACCCGTATTCGGCATCCGGACGCACTGCGCCCTCTATCTTTCGCAAATGTCATGGACCGTGACAGCAAAAGCAGAATAAGCAGGTCTTCTGACTTACGCCGGCCTTATTTGTCTTCCTTCTTCCCGTCCCGTACCATTTCCTGTACCTTGCGGACAGTGAAGGAAAACGGCCCTGAAACTTCGCGCTTACAGCGGCGGCACCGCACAGGATTTACACCTGTTTCCCTTTTCACCGGCTCAACATTTCTGTTAGCCGACACTCACTCCGTTAGATATATTACCTATTTTCTTTTTTCTTGTCAAGCATCAAATATTGTTAATCCATGCCAGTTCCTTCCACTTCTCCACAGTGCGATAAAACAAAAAAGCTCCTGGATAACCAGAAGCTTTTCAGCAGTCGATAGGGGAATCGAACCCCTGTTTTCGCCGTGAGAGGGCGACGTCTTAACCGCTTGACCAATCGACCATTTCCTATGTTTTTGTGCCGCACCCTTGCGACTTGTTTAGTATATAATAAGGCAACAGGAAATGCAAGTGTTTTTCTCAAAATTTTTAATTTCTTTATATTTCACGTATTTTTTATATTTTTCTGATAATTTATACATCTTTTTTCTCTTACTCCCTGACGCTTCCATCTTCCCCTATCGTAACGCCGCCGAAGCACAGTCCCTGCAGGTTTCCGTAGAAGGCTGCCCGCCCACTGCCGTCCATCAGTCCCATCTGGTTGGCCGTACTGACACAAGGAATCACCCTTACCTCTATGCCGTCGTCTGTAATGGTCAGCTCTGCCATCATGGTTTCGTAGGTCCGGTTCGCGAAAATAAAATTGCCCAGGCTATAAAAAATCGGTTTCCCCTGATAATATTCAATCCCCTGCAGCACATGGGGGTGCGCGCCGATCACAGCGTCTGCCCCGGCGTCGATATACTGGCGGGCCAAGGACTTCTGATACTCCTCCGGCTCTGTGTTCCGCTCGATTCCCCAATGGACATAGACCACCACATAGTCGAACTGCTGCTTCGCCGCCTGTATCTCCCCCAGAAGCTTCGTGGGATCATAGGTGGTAAAGAGACCGGAATTGCTCCAGGACGCCGTCCAGGAATGCTCCGGAATCACACGGGTGGCTCCGAGAAAGCCGATGGTCCATCCTCCTGCCTCGATGGTTTTCAAGGCGCTGGCCTCCTCCAGGTTCTGCCCCGCTCCCACATGGAGAATTCCTGCCTCGTCCAACGCTTCAAGGGTCTCCTTAAGCGGGCCCCGTCCGTAATCCAGCATATGGTTATTGGCCAGTGTTACCACGTCCACGCCCAGCTCCGGCAGCAGGGACACATACTTCGGATCTACCCGGAAGGTATACTCCTTATCCTCCACCGCTTCGCCTGTGGTGCCAAAGGGGAATTCCTGATTCAGCATAAAGATATCCGCGCTGCGGGTGACAGACAGAAGCTCTGGGGCGGCCGCGGCCGAAGCCCCGTTTTTATCATATTTTTCCTGCAATATGTCGGTCAGGAACAGGTCGCCTGCAAAAAGAAGCGTGACATTCTCTTTGGGTTCGGCTGTATCCTGGGGAGCGTTCGGGGCTTCTTCCTCTAAAAAAACATCCGGATTTTCGGCGTCCGGATTTTCCCCGGCGTTGTCTTTCTCTGCGGGCTGCACCACCTGAACCGTCGGAACCTCCACGGAAAGTTTGCCCTCTTCTTTCGCATCTGCCAGAGTTTCCCCACTTTTTCCGGGCACGGAAAAGCCTTCCGCCGCCCACAGCACGCCTCCTACCAGAAGCGCTGTAAAAACCGCCAGAATGCTGACTGAGATATATTTTAACAGTTCACTGAAAAAAGAGCCTTTTCGTCCCGCCATCATTTCCGTCCCTTCGCTGACGCCGTTTCTTTTTCTATCTGATGTCTATTTTACCTGTTTCCAATGAAAAAGGCAACAGTCCTCCGGGAGGAAGGGCTGCTGCCAATTCTTAATCTTTTATGATTCTTTCTGTTTCAGCGGAGTACTGTATCCAATATAGTGATTCTGATACAGGATCTGGAAAAACCTTGTAAGACGCGGAAGAAGCGGTTCCGCCTTTTCCCCATAGCGTTCTTTTACCAGAAAGCTGATATCATAGATGGTCCGCTGTCCATCCATCTGCTGCCATACAAAGCTGCCGTACTCGTCCAGGCTGATATAGCTTACTTTGGGCCGCTTGAAAAACTTCTGTGCCAGCCGGTTATAGAAGCCCTTATTCTGTACTTCTATCTCCACCTGCTTCTTTTCATTCAGCTTCCAGTTGTAGCCCGGCGCGCAGACCGGCACATAATCCAGATAATTTTTCTTTTTCTTCATTTATTTCTTCTTTCTACCAATGGTAACCTTGAACAGGGTCGCAGTCAGCAGCGCAAAGAATACCAGACCACCAATGTTGCTGTTGATCGTAGTACCGGATACGATGGTACCCAGGAAATCACCCAGGGAGCCGTCTGCCATCGGAATGATAGCGAAGACTGCCAACAGAATACCAATCAGACCCTCGCCTGCGATCAGACCGGAGCAATACAGCACGCCGTTGTCGATCATATCCTTCTTTGCCTTCTCGTCCATGCTCTTACGCTTCTCAAGGAAAAGACGAACCAGACCACCGATCATCATCGGGGTGCTCAGGTGAATCGGCAGATACAGACCTACCGCGAAGGGAAGTACCGGAATGCCAAGAACCTCAACAACAATACCGATGAACGCGCCTGCGAATACCAGGTTCCAGGGCAGGTTGCCGCCCATAACGCCTTCAACGATCATCTTCATCAGAGTTGCCTGCGGAGCCGGAAGCTCTGATGAACCGTAGCCCCATGCCGCGTTCAGCAGGTACAGAATACCGCCGATGGCAATGGCAGACGCGATAACACCAATCAGCTCACCAATCTGCTGACGCCAGGGTGTCGCTCCTACGATGTATCCGGTCTTCAGGTCCTGAGAAGTATCGCCTGCAATCGCTGCTGTGATACAGATTACGGAGCCAATCGCAATGGCTGCTGTCATACCAGCCTGTCCAACCTGACCGGTAGCCTTCAGAATCATAGCTGTTATAAGCAGGGTCGCAATGGTCATACCGGATACCGGGTTGTTGCTGCTTCCGATCAGACCTACCATACGGGAGGATACGGTTGCAAAGAAGAAACCGAAGATTACGATCAGGAACGCGCTGAACAGATTTACCGGTACAATCGGCACCAGCCAGATAATCAGTGCAAGCGCTACGATACCGATAACGATGAACTTCATGGAAAGATCCTTATCAGTACGCAGGTCGCTGCCGGTGCCGCTCTTGCCATAGCCCTTCATAGCGTCGCGGAAGGTGCGAACGATCAGCGGCAAGGATTTGATCAGGCTGATCACACCGCCTGCTGCTACGGCGCCTGCGCCGATATACTTGATATAGTTGCTCCAGATGGCAAAGGAACCGCCCGCTGCGTACAGCTCTGCAACGCTTACCTCTGCCGGGAACAGGGTTACATTCTGACCGAACAGAACGATCAGCGGCATCAGTACGAACCAGCCCAGTACACCGCCTGCGAACAGGTAGGAGGAAATCTTGGTGCCGCAGATATAACCTACGCCAAGCAGCGCCGGAAGTACATCGATACCGAAACCGGATCCTTTATAAGCCGGAATCTCATAATGAACCTCGCTGGGGAACAGCTTCAGTCCATCTGCTACAAATTTGTACAGAGCCGCGAGACCCAGACCCTTGAATACGATACCGGCCTTGTCTCCGCCTTCCTCACCTGCCAGAAGAACCTCGGCGCAAGCCTGTCCTTCCGGATAAGGAAGTACGCCATGCTCCTGTACAATCAGTGCCTTACGAAGGGGAACCATGAACAGTACGCCCAGGCAGCCGCCAATCGCAGCGATAATCGCGATCTCAGGCAGAGACGGCGCGCTTGTCCCCCACTCGGCAGCCCAGAGGAACAGGGCCGGCATCGTGAAGATAGCTCCTGCCGCTACAGACTCACCGGCAGAACCGATGGTCTGAACCATATTGTTTTCAAGAACAGAATCCTTCTTCAGGATCACACGGATGACACCCATGGAAATAACTGCAGCGGGAATAGATGCGGAAACAGTCATACCAACTCGAAGTCCCAGGTATGCGTTTGCGCCGCCGAACAGAACAGCCAGCAGAATACCAAGGATCACAGAGGTTGCCGTAAACTCCGGAAGTGTTTTCTCAGCCGGAACGTAGGGCTTAAAATTGTTATCACTCATAATTACTCTCCTTTTCTTCACTCTCCGGCCTGTTTCTCCCGTCAGCGCCTTCAAGCTAGTGATTTTGCTATTTTAGCATATCAAAGTAACATAATGCAATGCCTTTCCCGCATTTTCATAAGATTTCTACTCTTTTACAAAAAATATTTCACCTTTTTCCTTCGTTTTATACATATTTTATCCAAGCAGGCCTTCGTCCTCTATCAGATCTCCGCCGTCTGCCGCCGTGGTGGCAAGCTGATCGCAGCGCTCGTTCTGGGGGTGGCCATCATGTCCCTTAACCCAGATAAATTCCACCTGATGGGGCTCCTTCGCCTTCAAAAGCCGCTTCCACAGGTCTACATTCTTCACCGGGCCGGAGCTTCCCTTCCAGTTTTTTCTAAGCCAGTTATCCACCCAGTGCCTGTTGAAGGCGTCCGTCACATATTTGGAATCGGAATACAGCTCCACCTGGCAGGGCCGCGTCAGAGCCTCCAGACCGGTAATCACCGCCATCAGCTCCATTCGGTTGTTCGTGGTTTTCCGGTAACCCTGGCTGTATTCCCGCTCATGAAGCTGTCCCTTGCCGTCCGTATAATGCAGCACCACGCCATAGCCTCCGGGACCGTCGGGATTGCCTCTGGCAGCACCGTCTGTATAGATCTTTACAAGCATTTTTTCGTCCTCCCTGTTTTCTTCTGTTCCTGATTATAGCAGTTCCCGCCGGTTCTTGCAAATCTTCCACCAGTCCGAAAAGCCCGGGCGCAAAAAGGGAGCCGCCGCTCCATAGATGAAAAGCTCACATCTATAGAGCAGCAGCCCCTCTTATAAGCCCTGCTTATCGGCAGAAAGCTACGCTTCTTTCTTTCTGCGGCTATATACGATACAGCCTGAAATTCCTGCAACTGCCAGCAAAAGCACAGCAAACGGCAGCATACTGTTGCTGCTGTCTCCCGTCTTCGGACTGGTCAGCGCCGCTGCCTGACTACTGTCCACCACAATGGCAACCGGAGACAGGGAGTTCAGCGTAAAGCTTACCTGATCCCCCTTAACAACCGGCGTAATATACTCCGGCGTGTTACCGTCCACAAAATGTACGACCGTTGCCTTTTTACCATTCAGTCCCTTCACATTCACGGTAAAGGTCAGCGGGAAATTCACTTCGTCCACCGTCACATCATAGAACCACTTCACCTGTCCGGGCGCCTTGGTCTTATCGATCTTATCTATTAAACTCTGCTTATAAGAATCAGACAGAGTCCAGAAGGTGGTATGGGACTGTACATTTTTTCCTGTCCCCTCCTGAACAGAGCCTGCGATCGGCGTGCTGTCCGTCACCTTCGTCAGATTTGTGGAACCGGAATGAGATCCGTCATTATCCGAACTGCCTGCCGGGACACTGCTGCTTTCACTGCCGCCGGTGCTTCCGCTTCCGCCAGTGCTTTCACTGCCACCGGTACTTCCGCTTCCGCCGGTGCTTCCCGTCACATCTCCTGCTACCAGTGCATAGGTCGAGCAGTGCTTCAGGGGTACCTCTACTGTTTTATTCTTCACATTTACCAGCTTGCCCTCTGTCAGCTGGTTCGCGTCATCAACATAATTCCAGGTGTACTCACCATCTTCCAGATTAACCGGAATGGTAACGGTTGCCTTGCCCGGGAGCTTACCGCTGTGGGCAAAGTCGATGGCGTAAGCCACATCATTGCCTACCGTTTTCTTTACTTCATCTGTCGCTTCCGTTGCGCCAAGGGTAACTGCCGCTGCCGCGTCCGGGTCAGTAATATCGCTTACCGCAAATTTATAGCTCAGATCTCCATAGGAAAATGTCACTGCTGCTTCCTGATCTTTCTTCTGGTTCAGCTGTTCAAATACTTTTTTTTCCAATCTGCGGATTGACTGCCTTGCCGCTGGCATCCTTATCTTCCGCAATATCGACTTTCACATTTGCCTTATCTCCGGCAGTCGCAACAGCTCCGGAAATGACTGTTTCCACTTTTGCAGCGTCGCCGTTTGATTTCAGGGAAACATTTGCCGGAGAAGTATCCTCTGCAGAAGCTTCCGGCATAATATAATAAAGACCCGGATCGTTAATTGCTATATCAAATGACACCAATCCCTCTTCCTGGATATACCAAGTCTGATTTCCATCCTTTTTCCCCATCAAAAGAAGCTATCTGTTTTCCACTCTCTGCATGAACCATAACAGGGATTTTTCCGCCTTGTGTATATGGCACATCGTCCACATATGTCCGATATCCCTTTCCAAAAAAATAAATATTTGTATTTTCAAGACAATCATATACTTCAAAGCCAAGTGTGGTAGGTTCTGTGATCTTTCTACTATTTATATATAGTTCACTGCCATCATTTCCTTTTGTACATGCCAGTAACTGAAATTCTATATTGTAGTCCTCTCTTAATGTCTTTATAATTTCATATGCCTTGCTTGTAACCGGAACTTTTAAAGACGGAATTATCTCCCCCTTCTTATTACATTCCATTACACAATGCCAAATACCATTTTCTACGTTTTCAGCCTTCTCTTTTTCAACCTTAACCTTTACAAGTTCCAAAAACTGTTCCAGTATGCTTGCATAATCTTCCGGTGTATTGCAATCCTTAAAATCTGTTTCGTCCACATCGAGTCTTACAACATCCTCTCCATTCTAGGCATCACTGTTTAAAACATACTGCTTTCCTCTCACCGTAAAGGTTGGAAATTCAATAGTTCCTCCTGGAGTTGAAATTTTTCCTCCAACTAGTGCATATGTAATACCATTTTGCACAGGCGCTTCTATATTGCACTCCATGTCTGCCGTTAAAAGCTGTCCGTCTCTTAACGTATTCGTCTCATCTACACGACACCAGGTATTACTTCCGCTTATATTTCTATTAGCAAGCGTGACTAATGCTTTCCCCGGAAAACCATTAGAGTCTCCAAATTTCAAAATACACATTGTTTCAAATCTGACATCACTTTTTAACTTGTCCTTCATGTCCATCGTAACATCTTCATAACCAATTGTGACATTTTCTTCCGGGAAAGAATCAACTCCATCTGCCGAGATAAACTTAAACGTATCTCCTGATGAAGAATAATGAAATGTAAGTGTAACACCGTTCTCTTCTTTTTCTTTCAGCGCGCTAAACACTGTTTTTTCACCTGTAAAGGGATCATTCTTCGCTGTTCCCAATCGTAAGGTGAATTTACAATATTAACCTTAATATCCGCTTGATCAACTGCATTTTTTATAGCCGTAACAATATTATTTGAAAGTTTACCAATATCTAAGTTTCCATCATCTTCCACAGAAATTATCCCATCTTCTATGCTCTCTGCCCCTGAAACCATCTCCTGGCTCTGCTCTATAGATTCCCCTTCTTCTGCCGTATCTTCCTGCACTATTATTCCAGTATTCACAGTCTCTTCCCCGGCTGTCGCAGCTGGATTCTGCGGCTCCTCTGCCAATGCCGTCAGCGGACTTACCGCAAATAAAACGCCCATCAGGACAGCACAGCATTTCATCCATTTGCTCTTCACCTTTTCATTCCTCCATGTTATAAATTCGGTTTATCTCTTCCACAAATAACCATCTCCATTATAGGCACATCGTGTACTTAATCCAAGTACATTCCTTACTCAATTTAAGATTAATTTTGTATAATAAATGAAACTACTATCAAAGGAGCAGACTCATGGAGAAAAATAAACACATCGGTCTTCGTATTGACGAAGAAACGCATGCTCTCTTAAAGGATCTGGTGGAGTACGAAGGACGTTCTATCAACGGCGAGATTCTTTTCCTGATTCGCCAGGCTGTACGTCAGTACCAGGAAAAATCTGGGGGGGGTACGGGAAAGCCTGAAAATCAGGCTTTCTCCCGCGTAAGTGGAAAATTTTTCAGTGTTCTGACAGACTTTTCCGATACACTCCCCGTTCTATCTGCGGCACTCCCAGGGCTGACATCGCGTCTTCTGCAGGCAGTCCCAGATTTTTCATAAGATTCTGCAGGCTCTGTATCAGGGCTTCCTGTCTTCCTTCCTGTCTTCCTTTCCGAACTCCCCGTTCCTCAATTCCATCGCTAAAATTACACATTTCCCTTACCTCCGCTTTTAACTTTTCTGTCATTGGTATTCCATATTCTTTTTCCAGTATCTGTTGTTTCTCTTTTACACTAATCTCCCCAAAAAACAATATGTCCAATAGTCTGAGCAGCTTTACCCCAGATTGTGACTGATTTTCAGAAGCCGCCAGTTTTTCATCTTCCGGTTCACCCAGGCATACCGTAATTACCGTCATCAGATTATAATTCTGCTTTTTTTCCGTAACAGCCCCCACCTCACAGCTTTCCATAATTTCATAACGATTTATGGTATTTCTTCGGTATTCCGGCGGATTCATACAAATCCAGATACTATATACATGCTTTAGCTTTCCATAATCCGAATGTCGGAACTCTGTTCCATACTGAGAAGAAATCAGACGACAGCCGTAATAAATTTCCCGTTTTAACAGAGAATATTTTAGATCCATTTTATTCTGCCCTTCCAGATCAATGATAATCCCCACCGTTCCCTCTGTTTCCGGAAGTATTGCTTCACATTTTACATCATATGTAATCCTTCCTTCATAAAGTGTGGTATCCTCCGCGCCTGTCATTCCATTTCCTGACTGGCTGGCCTCATTTATGTGGACCGGATGCTTTTCTGTCTGTGCTTTTCCGCAAATATATTTTTTCGCAATTTCTCCCGCCTCTATTTCCCTGTATTCCGGAACGCTGCATTTCAGAATCCAGGATAAAATCATAGAATTGGAAAGTAGCATTTTGCAGGCCGCGTCATATCTGGCTTTTATATTTGTTTTACGAATCACCTCCGCTGTAAGGCTTTCTTCGGATCCCTCCAGACAAATTTCATTTTCTCTAAGCATAAAATCCTGTATTCTGAATACAAATTCCCCATATTGATATTTTTGTTTTATCTTCATCTCCCCTTCTTTCTGTATGCCAAAATAATACGCATACCACATGGAACCTTCTGTTTTTTTGTAACAAAATAAAAGCGCATTCTCTCCGCTTTTTCTTTGGGTACTTTGGTTTCGACCTGAAACCTGTAGATTTTATCATTCGTAGACATCACCCGTCGAAATACGGTTGATGATGTAATATCCTGCCTATAGCTATATCATATCAGGCATGGGAATTTCTGTCAACACAAAATAACGGCTGCATATCAACCGATATGCAGCCGTTATTTTCACGTGTAAAATCTGCCTTCCGTTCCCCTTAAATCAGGAAATATTTCAACAGGAACAGCACAGCCAGTACGTACATGACAATACTGATCTTCTTCTCCTTTGCCTTGCCTGTGGCTACATTCAGCACCACGTAAGAGATAACTCCCATGGAGATTCCCTCGGAAATGCTGTAGAAGAACGGCATAGCCGCGATACAGATAAAGGCCGGAATACCCTCGCCAAAATCGCTGAAGTCAATCAGGCCCACCTGATTTACCATGTAAAAGCCTACGACAATCAGGGCCGGAGCCGTAGCGAAGGACGGAATAGCCAGGAAAATCGGGGAAAGCAAAAGAGCCAGGGCAAAAAGCACTGCGGTCGTCATAGCGGTCAGACCGGTTCTTCCTCCCTCCGATACGCCGGAAGCGCTCTCTACGAAGGTGGTGGTGGTAGAGGTTCCCAGAAGCGCACCTACTGTGGTTCCCACAGCGTCCGCCATCAGCGCGCCCTTGATATGGGGAAGCTTTCCGTCTTCGTCCAGCATATCCGCCTTAGAAGCCACGCCAATCAGGGTTCCCAGGGTATCGAACATATCTACAAAAAGGAACGCAAATACGATGACAATAAACTGGCTGATGGGAATCGCCGTAAAGTTCAGCTTACAGAAAATCGGTGCCAGGCTCGGAACAGAGATTCCGGCGGAGAAATCCGGGAGCAGGTTATAGAAGCCAATCTCCGGATTCGGCACATAGAGGCCTGTAAACTGGCAGATAATGCCCAGAATCCAGGTAGCGAGAATACCCCAGAGGATATTGCCTTTTACATTTTTAATCACCAGCACAGAAGTGATCAGGACACCTAAAATTGCCAGACCCACGGTAATTCCCACATCATGCATGGTGCCGCCCTCTACGGCGTCCAGAGAAAAGAACTCTACCAGAGTCGCGCCGCCTACTACGATTTTGGCGTTCTGCAGACCGATAAACGCGATGAAGAAGCCGATACCTACGGATACAGCCTTTTTCAGGTTCGTCGGAATGGAGTTAAAAATCGCCTCACGGACATTGAACAGTGACAGAAGGATAAAAATGATACCCTCCACAAATACGGCTGCCAGAGCTGCCTGCCACGGATATCCCATACCGATGACAACCGTGTATGCGAAATAAGCATTCAGTCCCATACCCGGTGCCAGGGCGAACGGATAATTGGCAAACAGGGCCATGCATACGGTACCGATCACAGCCGCGAGAACCGTCGCGGTGAAAATTGCTCCCTGGTTCATTCCCGCTGCGCCAAGGACACTGGGATTCACGGCCAGGATATATGCCATCGTCATAAATGTGGTGACGCCTGCCAGAATCTCTGTCTTCACTGTCGTATGATTCTCTTTCAGTTTAAACAACTTTTCTAACATTGTTTCTCCCTCCTAATATCTTGTAGTGTACAAAGGACACCGTTACAAGTGTAACATAGATATTCTTCAGGGTAAACTGTTTTCTCAGAAAGAACTCAGATAATAATACACACCAGTCCGCCGGTGCTCTCATTTACGATCTTCTGCATGGTATCCTGCAGCTTCATCTGGCTTTCCTCTCCAATCTGGTAAATTTTACCACGGATGCCGTCCTCCACCAGCTCCTCCACGGATTTTCCAAAAATGTTAACGCTCCAGATTCCCTCCCCGCCGCCGCTGTTCTCCTTCAGATAGCGTAGCAGATCTCCAGCCTGATCTTCATTTCCCACAATGGGCGCAATCTCCGTCTCGATATTGGCCCGGATCAGATGAATGCTGGGCGCAACGGAACGAATTTTTACCCCGTATTTATTTCCCTGATGAATCAGCTCCGGCTCCTCCAGCGTAATCTCGGACTGCTCCGGCAGCATAACGCCGTATCCCTTCTGGCGTACGGCATTCAGGGCGGATTCCGCTTTCTCATACTCCTTTTTCATCCGGGACAGTTCCCGGATCAGCGCAATCAGCTCATATTCTCCCGGGATCTCACTTCCGGTCAGCTCGCTCAGCACCTCATAGTAATATTTTTCGTCCACCAGAAAGCGTACCCGGGCGCTTCCACTGTCCAGCCTGATTTCTTCCAGCCTGGCTTTTTCTATATAGGCGCTGTCCCCCTCCAGATTCTCCGGCTTCACGTCCCGGATCGTCTGCATCCGTTCTGCAATAGTGCGAATCCGACCCAGCATATCCTGCCGGATTTTATGCTCCGGCGGCAACAGCTCTGTCCAGCGGGGCGCGAAAAATTCCACCTTCACCAGAGGGAATTCATACAAAAGCTGTGTCAGAATCCGGTTGATATCCTCTTTTTTCAACTGCGCGCAATTGACCGCCAGCACTGCCACGCCGTATTTTTCCTCCAGACGCGCCGCTTCCGTCCGCACCACTTCGCTGTAGGGCTTTTCCGAATTCAGCAGGATCAGAAAGGGCTTCCCCAGGGCCTTCAGCTCTGCTACCGTCCGCTCCTCCGCCTCTATGTAGCTTTCTCTGGGAATATCGCTGAAGGAACCGTCGCAGGTCACTACGATTCCTACGGTAGCGTGTTCGGTGATCACCTTCCGGGTTCCCATTTCCGCCGCCTGGGAAAAGGGAATTTCTTCCTCCCTCCAGGGCGTCTTTACCATACGCTCTGTCCCATCCTCAATGTGTCCCTCGCAGCCCGGTACCAGAAAGCCCACGCAGTCAATCATTCGAAGCTTTATTTCCACATCTTCCGAAATCCGCACCGTTGCCGCTTCCTTCGGGATAAATTTGGGCTCTGTCGTCATGATGGTCTTCCCCGCCGCCGACTGGGGCAGTTCGTCCCGGGCCCTGGTTCTCTCGTGTTCGTCCTCGATTCCCGGCAGTACGCACTGATCCATAAAATTTTTGATAAAGGTGGATTTTCCGGTGCGCACCGGCCCCACCACCCCCAGATAGATTTCCCCTCCCGTTCTGGTACGGATATCCTGATACAGGTTATATTCGGAACTTTTGTCCATAAAAATACCCCTTCCCTATATACTGTTTCAATATATGCAAGGGGTAATTTTTCTATTCTATTTCTGTTCTTCCTCCTGCTCCAGAATCCGGAAGGTCATCATCACATACAGAAGCGTATCGTAATCATTCAGATCCAGCTTCACCAGCTCCTCGATCTTTTCCATTCGGTACAGAAAGGTACTGCGGTGGATAAACAGCTTTTTCGCTGTCTGGACCGCATTCAGCTGGCTTTCCACATAGGTTTTCAGGGTCTCATAATAATCTGTATGGTGCTCCCCGTCAAACTCCTGAAGCTTCAGAATCTTATCGGAACACACCAGGCGCACCGGAAGCTCGGAGCAGCTCTGCTCCAGCACATAATCCAGGGCCATCTCATCAAAACGGTAAATCCAGCGATAGGGCTTTCTGCGGCAGCCGATCTCCAGCGCCGCCACAGCCTGCCGGTAATAGGCCGCCAGCTCGTCGAATCCGGTAAAGGCGTTGCTGACTCCGGCCTTCAGGAAGGTGTCCTTCAGAAAATTCACCATTTTCTCCAGAACTTCCTCGATTCCGGCCTCCAGCAGCGTCAGATTTACAAAGATCGCTATCTTATTTTCATACTGGAAAGCGCAGCTTCCCTCTTTTCCCAGCATGCTTTCCATATGCTTGCAGATAAACCGGACCGTCATATTGGCCCAGTCCAGGGAATTCACCTTCAGGCTGACACAGAAATACCGGTGCTCTGCGTTCCAGCCAAACTCGGAAAACCATTTTTCCGCGCTTTTGTTATCCCGGCCCGGATTGGACAGAATGTCGGAAAGAATCCGATCCAGCCGATGTCCGATTTCCACCTGGGAATCAATCAGCCGCGCCAGCACCTGCTGGATATAGGAGGACAGATACTCCAGAAGCTCGCCGTCATAGGACTTGAAGCGGCTCAGGCTTTCTACCATCATCACCTGGTACACATACTGATCGTTTTCAAACAGGTTGACGCGCAGGGTTCTCGCTCCGGTGATATATTCCGGCAGGTAGTAGGCGCCCCTCTTTTTTCTCTGGTTCAGGATCCGCCTGCCGTTCTGGTATTCGTCACTGGACTGGATAATCGAATCCAGATCCACCAGACTGGAAAGCTCCTCTCTGGTGTCGATGACACTGGAATAACCGATGACAAAGTAATCTGCCGAGCTTACCACGATGGGATTCAGGAAGATACGGAAGCTCTCGTCCAGAAGCTCCTGTATCGTGTCCGCCTGCTGCGTCAGCTCCTGCATCCGCTTCTCCCACCGATCATAGTAATCAAAGATCCGCTGAATCTCATTGAACAGCACAAAGGGCGATGTCTCGTCAATCACCTGGAATACCTGTCCGTCATTCTCCGTGTTCCGGGTATGTACCTTGCCGATACAGAACAGTACCGACCGCTCCGGAACCACCAGCATTTCCGCTGCTCCCAGCTCCTGCGGGTAGATATAGATTTTGTCCGGCTGCATCTCGTCCCCGTCCTCGTAAAACAACACCTGCTCCAGATGCAGTTCCCCGGAAAGCGCCTTTTTATTCTGCAGCCCGAATTTGGATTTCAGTTTATCTGCCAGTATGGCAGTGCTTAATTTCATAAAAAATGCCCCCTCTTCGTACACAGTGTACGAAAAGGAGGCGTGAAAGTCAACACTTACATATATTTTCTCTTAGCTGCCTCTACTACATGTCCAACCAGCACAGAAGTGGTTACACTTCCTACGCCGCCCGGTACCGGAGTGATAGCGTCTACGATGGGCTCAACCTCTGCGTAAGCTACGTCGCCGCAAAGCTTGCCCTCTGCATTTACGTTGATTCCAACGTCAATTACAGTCTGGCCCGGAGCCACATAATCCTTGGTTACAACGCCTGCGCGTCCTGCTGCCACGATCAGGATATCTGCCTCGCGCGCTACGCTGGGCATATCCACAGTCTTGGTGTGGCATACGGTTACGGTTGCGTTCTTCTTGATAAGCATCATAGCTGCCGGCTTTCCAACAACCAGTGAACGTCCGATTACTACTGCCTTCTTGCCTGTGCAGTCGATTCCGTAATGGTCCAGAATCTCCATACATGCCTGCGGTGTACAGGGCGGGAAGCCTACTGCCTTGCCTGTAAATACGCCGGACATGGAACCGTCGGTCATACAGTCTACGTCCTTAGCCGGGTCAAGGGCATTCTCGATCTCTGTCTGGTTCAGGTGCTTCGGAAGCGGACGGAACAGCAGAACGCCGTGAATGTTGTCGTCCTTATTTACCTTATCTACAGCTGCCAGAACCTGCTCCTGGGTAGCGTCTGCCGGAAGCAGAATCTTCTCGCATGCTACGCCCAGAGTCTCACATCTCTTGGTTGCGCCTCTCTCATAGGAAATATCGCTCTCATTCTCGCCTACGCGGATAATTCCCAGTGTGGGGTTTACTCCCTTTGCCTTCAGAGCCTCTACGTCTGCCTTGATACGCTCATTCAGTGCTGCTGTTACTTCTTTTCCTAATAACTGCTTTGCCATTTTTCCTATTCCTTCCTTTTATTTTATCTCAGTCTTGCGGTTACACTCGCGAAAATGTCGTCCGCAATCTTGGTGTATTTCTCCAGCATAGCGTCTGCCTTTGCGTTCAGCTCTGCCGCGTACTCCTTGTCAGCCATGGACTTGGTATTGATGAATACGTTCAGGGAAGCTCCCTCCAGGGCTGCCTTACAGAATGCGGCGCCTACGCCTGCGTCGCTGATCGCCAGAGCGGAACCCTTTGCCGCGAACTCAACGATAAGCTCCAGCGCCTCACAGCACTTCTCCATGATCTCCATGGGTACAGAGCAGGCGTCCTTCAGGACGATCGCCATTACGCGTGCCTTCTCAGCCTTCTCCTCCTCGGTCTCACGGGGCATGCCGTAAGCCTTTGCCAGGGGCTCGAAAACCTCTGCGTCTCTCTCGATCAGACGAAGGAAATCATTCTGAAGAGCGGTTGCCTTCTCTTTCAGCGCGTACATCTCTTCTTCTACGTCTGCGTACTTCTTTTTTCCGACGGTCAGGCTGCCCACCATGTTGCCCAGGGCAGTTCCCACTGCGCCTACCAGTGCGGACGCCCCGCCGCCGCCCGGAACGGGAGCCTTGGAAGCCAGTACCTCTACAAATTCATCACATCTGCTGGTTGAAAATCCCATATCGTTCTCCTTTATGTATCAAAATGATATTTTGTTTTATTATATCATTATTTCCCTATGCACACAAGTGGGAAGGGCCAAATGGTCCTTCCCTTTTGTGTATATTAAGGTTTATAATGGGTAGCTTATTTATTAGAACAAACCACTGATCTTTCCGGTCTCGTCTACATCGATTCTCTCTGCAGCCGGTACCTTCGGCAGACCAGGCATGGTCATGATTTCGCCGGTCAGCGCTACGATGAAGCCTGCGCCTGCGGAAATCTTCAGGTTACGTACGGTTACCTCGAAGTCCTTCGGAGCGCCCAGCTTGGTCTGGTCGTCTGTCAGGCTGTACTGTGTCTTAGCCACGCAGATCGGGCAGTTACCAAAGCCCATAGCCTCAAGCTCTTTCGCCTGCTTCTGAGCGTTTGCTGTCAGAACGACTCTCTTGCCGCCGTAAATCTTGGTTACGATAGCATTCAGCTTATCCTCAATGCTGGTTCCCTCAAGCTCGTAGGAGAAGGTGAACTGGTCGTTCGGCTGCTCGCAGAGACGAACAACTTCTTCTGCCAGAGCAACTCCGCCTTCGCCGCCCTTAGCCCATACTTCGGACAGAACTACGTTTACGCCAAGCTCCTTACACTTCTTCTCTACCAGATCAAGTTCTGCCTTGGTATCGGTCGGGAATGCGTTGATTGCAACTACGCAGGGAAGCTTGTATACGTTGGTGATGTTGCTTACATGCTTCAGCAGGTTCGGAAGACCAGCCTCCAGAGCCTCCAGGTTCTCATTGTTCAGGTCTGCCTTCGGAACGCCGCCGTTGTACTTCAGAGCACGTACAGTCGCTACGATAACAACTGCGTTCGGCTTCAGTCCTGCCATACGGCACTTGATATCCAGGAACTTCTCAGCACCCAGGTCAGCGCCGAATCCTGCCTCTGTGATGGTGTAATCAGCCAGATTCAGGCACATCTTGGTAGCGGTTACGGAGTTACAGCCATGAGCGATGTTCGCGAACGGTCCGCCGTGTACGATAGCCGGTACATGCTCCAGAGTCTGTACCAGGTTCGGCTTCAGAGCGTCCTTCAGCAGTGCTGCCATAGCGCCCTGTGCGTTCAGATCGCCAGCGGTAACCGGCTTCTGCTCGGAAGCCTTTCCGTATGTATATCCGATGATGATTCTTGCAAGTCTTTCCTTCAGGTCTGTGATGTCCCTAGCCAGACACAGAACAGCCATGATCTCAGACGCTACTGTGATGTCGTAGCCATCCTCTCTCGGCATTCCGTTGGTCTTTCCGCCAAGTCCATCTACTACGTTACGCAGCTGACGGTCGTTCATATCTACACATCTTCTCCAGGTAATCTTTCTCGGGTCAATGTGAAGAGCATTGCCCTGGAAGATATGGTTGTCAATCATTGCTGCCAGCAAGTTGTTCGCTGCGCCGATTGCGTGGAAGTCGCCGGTGAAGTGAAGGTTGATATCCTCCATCGGAACTACCTGTGCGTATCCGCCGCCTGCTGCTCCACCTTTTACACCGAATACCGGTCCCAGGGACGGCTCACGAAGAGCTACCATAACCTTCTTGCCGATCTTCTGCATACCGTCTGCCAGACCTACAGATGTGGTGGTCTTTCCTTCTCCTGCCGGAGTCGGGTTGATAGCGGTTACCAGAACCAGCTTGCCGTTCTCAGCCGGCTTCTCCTTCAGCAGGTTGTAATCGATTTTTGCTTTGTACTTTCCGTACTGCTCCAGATACTTGTCATCGATACCAGCCTTCTCTGCAATCGCAGTAATCGGCAGCATCTCTGTCTCCTGTGCAATTTCAATATCAGTTTTGAATCCCATGGTAAAACTTCTCCTTTCATAATACCGGCCCTTCTGCGGCTCGGTTTCTGTGGTTTATTTCCTATGTGCCCTATTATATGGTACAAGCCCGGAATCGGCAATCATACACTTTGTCGAATGTTGACATTCTTTTCACAATGTTCATTTTTGGTGTTTTTTCGCTATCTTCCTGGTTTTTCTCGGAAATTTTACATAGACTTTTCCATTTCTTTTCCATTCTCTCTCTCAAAAACCAATATTCTATCCTACAACCTGTATAAAACACATTTGAAAAAGCCTGGCTTTAGTGATTTTTTCACAAAACCAGGCTTTTTTTGATAAATTTTCATACAACTTAAGATTGCTTTTTATTCCCGTACCAGCACCTGCTCCACCTCTGCGATGTACATGGTATGGTAGTCCTTATTGGGATAACACTTTTCCTCACAGCTCTTATCGATAAAGCAGGCCGGATCAAACTCCTGGGCATACAGCTTTCTGCACACCAGCACTGTATTGGCTTCGCCAAAATAAGGAGTCTTTCCCTCATGCTCTACCGTCAGTCCCGCTTTCGCAATCTTGTCCTCGTCCCGTCCGGACACGGTTCCCAGATAATTCAGGGTTTTGCGGTACTCCTCGTCCAGAACGGACAGGGAAAAGGTCTCCCCTGCGTCCACAAATTCTTTGGTATAGCGCTGGGGACGCAGCACGATATACGCCACATTTTTTCCCCACATCACGCCCAGGCCGCCCCAGGAAGCCGTCATGGTATTGACCTTTCCTTCCTTTTCCGCCGTGACAAGCAGCCATTCTTTTCCAATCATATGAAATACATTTTTTTCCAGTTCTTCCGGTCTGATACTTCTCATGCTCTATTCCTCCCGTTTTTCTGTCAAATGTTCAGCTTTAGCGGATATGTTCCGGGAAGCCCACCTTCTTCTGCACCTTGCGTAGCGTCTTGTTGGCAAAATACTGAGCCTTCTCCGCATTATTCTTGATGACACTGTCAATATAGCCCTTATCTCTGGACAGCTCGTCCACCCGAGCCTGCAGCGGTTTCAGAACAGACACAACCGCCTCGCCTACTGCCGGCTTAAACTCGCCGTAGCCCTTACCGTCAAACTCCCTCTCTACCTCTTCCGGAGTCTTGCCGGTGCACGCGCAATAGATACTGATCAGGTTTTTGATACCCGGCTGCTCGTCCCGGTACAGGATCTGTCCCTCGGAATCAGTCACAGCGCGCTTGAACTTCCGCATAATGGTATCCGGATCGTCCATCAGATAGATACTGCCGTTGGGGTTCTCATCGGACTTGGACATCTTTTTCGCCGGATCCTGCAGGCTCATGATCTTCGCGCCCACTTTTCCGATATAAGCCTCCGGAATGGTAAACACATCGCCGTAAATACCGTTGAAGCGCTGGGCAATGTCTCTGGTCAGCTCCAGGTGCTGCATCTGATCGATTCCCACCGGAACCACGTCCGCCTGATACAGAAGGATATCTGCAGCCATCAGCACCGGATAGGTAAAGAGTCCCGCATTGATATTGTCCGCATGCTTTGCCGCCTTATCCTTAAACTGCGTCATACGGTTCAGCTCACCCATATAGGTAAAGCAGCTCAGAATCCAGGACAGCTCCGCATGGCCGGATACATGGGACTGATAGTAGATACAGTTCTTCTCCGGATCCAGTCCCGCCGCGATATACAGGGTCAGAAGGGCTCTGGCACGCTTTCTTAAAACTGCCGGATCCTGACGTACGGTGATGGAATGCATATCTACCACACTGTAGAAGCACTCGTATTCATCACTTAAGTTCACCCAGTTCTTCAGGGCTCCCAGATAATTTCCCAGGGTCAGATTTCCTGTCGCCTGCATTCCGCTGAATAATACTTTTTTATCTCCAAGCATAATATTCTCCTCTTGTATTGTATATTTTTATGCCAAATGCAACAGCATACTGGCGATCTTGAAATAGATCAGCAGACTGCCTGCATCCACAATCGTTGTAATCAGCGGCGCCGCCATAATGGTCGGATCCACCTTCAGCTTCTCCGCCAGCATAGGCAGGATACAGCCGATAATCTTGGCCATCACAATGGCCAGCATCAAGGATATTACGATAACCAGGTTCAGGGTCAGCCGTTCCGGATACCGGAAAACCAAACAGGCAAAATTCACCGCCGCCAGCACCGCTCCGCAGAGAAGTCCCACCCGGAACTCCTTCCAGACTACCTGAATCACATTTTTCGGTTCAATCTCGCCTATGGCCATACCACGGATAATCAGGGTACTGCTCTGGTTGCCGCAATTTCCGCTGGTATCCATCACCATGGGCACAAAACTGAGAAGCAGCGGCAGCACCTGGATCGCTTCCTTATATTCCATCAGAATCGAGCCACTGAAAATCGAAGCAAACATCAGCACCAGAAGCCAGGGGATACGGTTTTTCGCAAGCTCCAGGACGCCGGTCCGAAGATAAGGCTTCTCTGACGGAAACATAGCCGCCATTTTCTCAAAGTCCTCGGTGGCCTCCTGCTCCATAACCTCCACTGCGTCGTCTACGGTAACGATACCCACCAACCGGTCCTCGTGATCCACCACCGGAAGGCAGAGCAGGTTGTATTTATTGAAGGTTTCTACCACGTCCTCCCGGTCCTCCGTGGTCACCGCATAGATGATATTCTCGTCCATGATGTCCTTGAGCACCTTATCATAGGGATTCATCAGCAAATCCTTCACTGTCACTACGCCCTGCAGGCAGCGCTTGCTGTCCGTCACAAAGCAGGTGTAAATGGTTTCCTTATCGATTCCGTTTTCCCTGATATAGGCAAAGGCCTGTTCCACAGTCATATTCCGCTTCAGGCCGATATATTCCGCCGTCATAATGCTTCCGGCACTGTTCTCCGGATATTGCAGGAACTGGTTGATCAGATTTCTTGTCTGGGGCGTCGCGTTCTTCAGCACACGCTTTACCACGATGGCCGGAAGCTCCTCCAGCATATCCACCGCATCGTCCACATACAGATCCTCTACAATCTTGCCCAACTCATAGTCTGTAATACTGTTGATAATATGTTCCTGATCGTCTACCTCCAGGAACGCAAAAACGTCTGCTGCCAGCTCTTTGGGCAGCATCCGGTATACTAAAACCTTCTTTTCCGGCTCCAGATCCTCGATAAACTCCGCGATATCCACCTCGTTCATCTCCGATATCACCTTCCGCAGCTTCCGGAACTGCCTGTCTGCCAGAAGTTCGTCCAGCTCTTCCCGGTCATAATTTCCGATTGCCATGTATCTGTCCTCCCACGTCACAGACAGACACGGCAATTCCATTCCCTATCGCCGGGTAACGATAGGCTGTATCTTAGAAGAATCCGCGTCTGTCCTTATTCTATTCTGTCTTAAGTCACACCCTCGACTTCGCCCGTCCACGGACTCCTCACTTCCTTTTTTCGCATAGATTAGGCGTTCCCGCCTGCCAACCTTAATCATAACACCAAAAGGCAGTTACCGTCAACCGATAACTGCCCTTTCTCTTTTCTGCTTTCTTTCTTATTTACCCTTCAGGCGCTTGTCTGATTTTACCGCAAAGCGGGTACCTGCGCTCTGGAAAATCTGTACCAGGATAATCAGAAGAATCACCGCAATCAGCATAACCAGATATTTATACCGGTAATAGCCGTAATTGATGGCAATTTTCCCCAGTCCGCCTCCACCGATGATACCGCTCATAGCTGAATAGCCGAGAATCGTGGTAATCGCAATGGTGAAATTGGAAATCAGGGAGGGCACGCTCTCCGGGATCAGCACCTTTACGATGATCTGGAACGGAGAAGCGCCCATGCTCTGGGCCATCTCGATGATATTCGGATTCACTTCCCGAAGACTTCCCTCCACCAGACGGGCCACAAAGGGAAACGCCGCAATCACCAGCGGTACAATGGACGCCACCGTACCAACCGCAGTTCCCACAATCAGGCGGGTCAGGGGAAATACCATAATCATCAGAATCAGAAACGGTACCGAACGCAGCAGATTGATTACCACATTCAACACATGCATCACGCCCTTGGGCAGCGGACGGATTCCGTCCTTCTCTCCTACCACCAGAAGTACGCCCAGAGGCAGACCGATGACAACCGCGAAGGCTGTCGCCAGAATGGTCACATAGATCGTCTCCCAGCATGCCAGAGGAATCTCATTTTGCAGAATCCGCAAGGTATCTGCCACGGTCTCCGGGGAAAATAATTTATCGAACATGCTCTGTTACCTCCTCTACCAGTACGTCCGGAATACTGCTCAAATAATCGATGGCCCGCTTCACCGCATCGTCATCATCGGGCAGCCCCAGCAGCATATTGCCGTAAGCCCTGTCCCCGATACTTTTCGTGGACGCGCCCAGAATGCTGGCCGCGATTTTCTCCTCCATGGCCATTTTCGCAATCAGCGGCTCCTTCGACGCCACCGCGCCGCTGAACACCACGCGGATCCGCCGCTCGCCTTCGGTCTCCTCCAGAATCTCATCTACGCCGTCCGGGAATACCAGACGCTTGGCCGCATTGGATTTGGGCCGTGAAAATACTTCGCTCACGATACCTTCTTCCACTACCGATCCGGAATCCAGGATCGCCACATGGCTGCAGATTTCTTCCACCACGCTCATCTGATGGGTGATGATAATGACCGTAATTCCCAGCCGCTGATTGATATCACGAATCAGCTCCAGGATCGCATGGGTGGTCTTCGGATCCAGGGCGCTGGTGGCCTCATCGCAGAGCAGCACCTTCGGCTCTGTAGCCAGGGCCCGGGCGATGGCAATCCGCTGCTGCTGGCCGCCGGACAGCTGCGCCGGATAAGCGTTGGCCTTATCGGGAAGTCCGACTACCTCCAGAAGCTCCAGCGCGCGCTTCTTCGCCTGCTCCTTATCCATGCCGATAAGCTCCAGGGGAAAACAGATATTTTTCAGGCAGGTCCGCTGCATCAGCAGGTTAAAGCCCTGGAAAATCATCGTTACGTCCCTGCGCACAGCCCGCAGCTCCTTGTCGGAAAGCTGCGCAATGTCCCGGCCGTCAATCAGCACCTGTCCCTTTGTGGGCCGCTCCAGCATATTGATACAGCGCACCAACGTGCTCTTTCCGGCTCCGCTCATGCCGATGATACCGTAGATATCGCCGTCCTGAATGGTCAGATTTACGTTCCGGAGCGCTTCCACGGTACCGTCCGCGGTCTGGAACTCCTTGGTCAGATTCTTAATTTCAATCATAAAACCCCTCCGTCTGAAATCTCTGTATAGATCCGAAAGGCCGACGGTCTGCTTATACAGACCGCCGGCTGTCTTTTTCGCATACCAGCTATTATAGCACTATTTTGTAATCGCGTCCAGACTTGTCTGCTTTCCGCCGTATAATCCCATAGGCTCTACGTGGATAGCCGCCACGGATACCACGTGGGTTCCGTTCTGCTCGTTGAAATCGTCCAGATAAGGCTGGTGCTGGAAGTAGTTGGCGTCTACCTCTCCGCTCTCAACCACATTGTTCGGCTGTACGTAATCTGTGAACTCCATGATATCCAGTGTCACATTCTTCTCTGCCAGGATCTCCTTTGCCACCTTTAGGATATCCGCATGGGGCGCCGGGGAAGCGGCTACGGTAATGGTGGTGCCTGCCAGAGCATCGTAATCTACGGTTGCGTCGTAGCCGTCTGTGGGGTTGTCCACAGTGCTGACTACCGCGCCATCGTACTCGCCTGTGATATAGTCTGCCACCTTCTGGCTCTCCAGCGCTGCCTTCAGCGCCTTTGTCTTGTCTGTGTTCTCATTGCCTTCCTTCACGGCAAGAATATTGCTGTACGCGGAAGAAGAACCCTCCATAGTCAGCGCGTCCTCGGTAGGCTTCAGGCCTGCGTCGATGGCATAGTTGGAATTGATAATAGCATAATCCACGTCCTTTAGTACGTTCGGTACCTGAGCTGCCTCAACCTCTTTGAACGTGATGTTGTAAGGATTCTCCGCGATGTCTGCTACCGTGGCGGTAATGCCTGCGCCGTCCTTCAGCTTGATGTAGCCGTTCTCTTCCAGTAAAAGAAGTGCTCTCGCCTCATTGGTGGTATCATTGGGAACTGCAATCGTAATTCCCTTGCTTCCTCCGCAGGCGGTCAGGGACACAACCGTTACAACGCCAAGTATCAGTGCCTCCAGCTTCTTTGTCAGCTTTCTCATAATGTACTCCTCCTTGTTTTTTTGTTACCCGTATTTCCTATTTTTTAAGTAGGATTATAGTGACTCTATCCTCTTTTGTCAAGTAACTTTTTTTATTTTACTGGATTTTTTTCGGCATTGCAAGTAAATATCCCCATTTTCCGGTGCGAAAACGGGGATATCTTTCTATTTCTGTCCTATACTGTTATCTTTCTCCAGCCTTCCGTGCCTGCAGCCGGAAAATCGGGGTCGGATTGTAAAAGGGACTGTCTTCGCTTGCGTATACGCGGCGGTAAACTTCACTGTCCACGGTCACGTCCACACAGCCCAGACTCTTCAACACTTCCACGTCCCAGGCCGGCCGGCGCATAGCGCTGATGGAAAGCTGATCTTTGATTTTATCACATTCCTTAAGCTGACCACAGCTCAGCTGACGGTGGGCATGGTCCGCAGGCAAGCTTTCCATTTCCTCAGTGAATTCCTCTTTGCCGTAGTCGCCGTCGAAATTCAGCAGGACGCCGCCGGGCTTCAATACCCGCAGCCACTCACCGTAGGCCTCCGCCGGATGGGGCATGGTCCAGGTCAGGTTCCGGGAGACGACAACGTCAAAAGTACCGTCCGGAAAATCCGGACGTTCCGCGTCCATGACTTCAAAATCTGCCTGCACGTTCCGTTCTGCCGCAATAATTTTCGCTTTTTCAATCATAGCCGGTGTCAGATCAATGCCGGTCACCTGATAGCCCAGCTTCGCCAGCAGCACAGTAAAAAAGCCGCAGCCGGTTCCCACATCCAGGATCCGTAAGCCTTCTCCTTCCGGCATTCCCTTCCTCAGCTCCTCAAGCCAGAGCTCTGCCATCTCGCTGTTTAACTCTTCCCCTCGAAGACGGGCGAAGTCTTCACTTCGCCCGGTCCAGTAGGAAGATATCTCTTTCTTAATCTCTTCCATTGTTATTTTACCGCCTTAATCATAAACATCGGCGTCGATGCGTAGTTTACTTTCTCTGTATCGCTCCAGACTCTCTGCCACACGTTCTCATCGGAGCAGACGCTCCGGAAGCCCAGCCCTTTTAACAGCTTCATATCCCAGGCCGGCCGGATCACCGGACTTAGGGGAACCTTTCTCGCTATGTCTTCCATCTCGTCAATATCAGTACCCAGATAATGATCCTCCATGGCCTGCTCTTCCACATGTCTCCGATCTTCCTCGTACTCCCGACGCTTCCGGGCGTCAAAGAGATGGCCATACCAGTTAGCGTCAAAATTCAGAAGCTGCCCGCCGGGCTTCAATACCCGTTTCCACTCCTTATAGGCCTCGTCCGGATTCTCCAGATTCCAGGTCAGATTCCGGGATACAGCCACATCGAACTGATTGTCCGGAAGTTCCAGCTTCTGGGCGTCCATGCGCATCCAGTGGATCCTGTCCGCAAAGCGTCCCGCGTTCTCCTTCGCCTTACAGAGCATCTCCTCGGTGTAATCCACGGCCGTCACCTGATAACCTGCTCTGGCCAGAATGATGGCGAAAAATCCCGGGCCAGTTCCGATATCCAGTACCTTGATGTCTTTCGGATCCCGGTGGGGAAATTCCGCTTCCAGCGCCCGGAGCCACCGGTTCTTCTGATCCGTCGCCAGCTCCTCCTGATTGACCTGTGAATATCCTTCTGCCCGGTTTGTCCAGTACTCTTCAATTCGTTCCAGCATCTGTCCCATGTTGTCTCTCCCGTATCTTACGCAGCACTGTTTTCCGTATCAGCCGCGCTTTCTTATCGGCAAAAGTATAACAAACCTCCGGAGCTGCCACAACCCTCCCCGGGGGATAAAAATTAGGTTTCCTTTTTTCCCCATTTACAATACGGAATCTATCAACATTTTTGTATATGCGTCCTTTGGATTCCGAATCACTTCATCCGGGATCCCTTCTTCTACGATCCGCCCATCTTTCATAACGATGACGCGGTCACAAAACTGCTGCACCAGTGCAAGGTTATGACAGATAAAAATATAGGACAGCTTCTTATTCTCCTGTAAATTCATGAGCAGATCGATTACTTTCTTCTGAACTGTCACATCCAGCGCGCTGGTAGCTTCATCACAAATAATAATCTGAGGTTCTACCGCCAATGCTCTGGCAATGGCAGCCCTCTGGCACTGACCTCCGCTGACCTGATGGGGATATCTGTCCATGTAAGAAGCCTCCAGGCCACACTGTTCCAACAGGTTCGCTGTTTTTTTTCGGATCTCTTCTTTGGGAATGCCTCTGTTTTTCAGACTTTCTCCGATTCCATAGCCCAATGTCTTTCTCGGATCAAAGGAACCAACCGGATTCTGGAAGACCATCTGAATTTTATCATAAATACTTTTAAGTGCCCTGCCTTTTCGATGTGTGATGTCCTGCCCATCCAGAATAATCTGTCCCTCTGTCACAGCTTCCAATCTTGTAATCAATTTTGCAATCGTACTCTTTCCGCTTCCGGATTCTCCGACAATTCCAAGGATTTCCCCTGCCCGCAGGGAAAAACTCATGTTTTCTACCGCAGTCACATCCCGTTTTCCATGTTGATGGAATACTTTTTTCAGATCTTTCACCTGTAAAATGTTTTCCATACTCAACTGCCACTCCTTCTAAGCTTCGGTACTGCAGACAGAAGCTCTTTTGTATATTCATTGCACGGATGTTCCAACACTGATTTTGCCGGGCCATATTCCATCCTGTTTCCATTCTGAAGGACCAGCACGGTATCTGCCATAGCCGACACCACACCAATATCATGCGTCACGATGATGATCGCCGTTCCAAACAATTCCCGGACATGAAGCATCTCCTGAACCACCTGCCTCTGAACTGCCACATCCAGCGCACTGGTAGGCTCGTCCGCAAACAATACCGGCGGATTCATCAGCATGGAAATGGCAATACCTGCGCGCTGATTCATGCCTCCGGACATTTCAAAAGGATAGCTGTCCCAGATCCGCTCCGGTTCCTTAAAGTTCAGTTTTGATAAAAGCTCAAGGGCACGTGCCTTTGCATCCGCCTCCGTGATTTTTCCATGTGCTCCCATGCTCTCGCAAATCTGACTTCCAATGGTCCGGATCGGGCAAAGCGAAGCGCCTGCATCCTGAAAGATCATACCGATTCCGGCGCCACGTATGAGTCGAAGCTCCCGTTCCGGCATATCCACCAGATTTTCTCCCTTAAATGTAATATCTCCTCTGGTCACCAGACCATTGTCACCAAGCAGTCCCATGGCAGCCTTGATCAATGTGCTTTTCCCGCTTCCGGATTCTCCTACCAGTCCAAGGATCTCTCCCGGACGAAGAGAGAAAGAAATATCATGAACCACAGGATTTCCGTCAAAAGAGATCTCCACGGAATCATATTTTAATAATGTATCGTCCATTCCATAACTCCTGAATCACTGTCAAAATGATATCATATTTCGTTGATATCAAGATCAGCCGTCAGCTCATAGTAATCGCATGCATGTGCGGTAAGGCCTGTCACATTTGCCTGACTGATCATACTCATCTTTAAGAAAGAGCAGAATACAAACGCATCATCATCCAGAAGCTGCTGCTGCATCTCAATGGCAATCTGGTTTCTCTCTGTCACATCGAACGTGCTGTTCAGTTTCACTGCCAGCTCTTCCAACTCATTGCTGTGATACTGTCCACGATTCTTGGTGGACGCATCCAGACAATGTGTAGAGAAAAAGTTAGTCGGATCTCCCAGACCACAGTTTACATTGGCGCCTACATATACATCCCATGCCGCCGGATCTTTACAGATCGTATTGTGGTCTGCAGTTGCGTTGATCTGTACCTCTATTCCGATCTCTTTCAGAGTGCTCTGCGCAGCCTCTGCCAGCAGCGGCAGTTCCTGACGACTCGGATAGGTGAGCCACCGGATGGTCAGCTTCTGCCCGTCTTTTTCACGGATTCCATCACCATCGCTGTCGATCCATCCGGCTTCTTCCAAAACCGCTTTCGCTGCTTCCGGATCATAAGTCTTCGCATTCAGTGCAGAACCTCCGAACGCTACCGTATCAGGGAAGGCACCCGTTGCCACATATCCATATCCATTCAGAAGCACCTTGACAAAGGATTCCTTATCAATACCCATGGCAATGGCTTCACGGACTGCGTCATCTGCCACAACCGGAGATGCATAATTCATCTGTACGTAAAAGGAACGGCTGGTCTGCACACTGGTAAACTGGAACTTGTCATTTTCAAAAATCGGATAGCTTGCATATGCCATACCGTATGCCGCATTGATCTCGCCGGACTGCAGTGCCAGTGCCAGAGTATCTCCATCTGAAATGGTACAGACCGTGATCTCATCTATGTTCACATTTCCATCCCAGTAATTTTCATTTTTCACAAGCTTCAGATGATCATCTGTCACCAGTTCGGTTGCCACATACGGACCGGTACCAACCACGATTCCGTCATCCGTCACGCCCTCATCCACATCAATGATACAGCCATAGGGCTCAGACAGATAGTTCATCAGACTCGGACACTCTTCGGCTGTATGGATCATCAGCACCAGACCGTCTGCTTCCATAGACGCAATCTTCAGATCTCCTGCCGCGCGCTCATGCACAGCGATCAGGTCCTCAAGACATTTCTTAACCGCTTCCGCATCACAAGGTTTTCCATTGGAAAAGCACACCCCATCTTTTAAGGTGATTTTCCAGGTAAGATTATCTACCAGCTCATACCCTTCTGCGATCCACGGTTCCAGTTTCATGGAATCATTGATTTTCATCAGAGTCTCTCCGACTCCATAGCGCATACATGCCCATCCGCAGTATGCACTGTGCGGGTCAATCGTGGATTCCTCGTTTTCTGCATTAAATGTGGTATCACCAAATACAAATGTTTTTTTACCAGTGGTATCTGCACCGGTTGCAGCCTGTGTACTTGTACTGTCTGCAGATCCATCTGTCTTTTCTGAACCACAGCCTGCCATGGCACCTGCCATCATGGTCAGTGACAGAAGTAATGCCAGAATTTTTCCTGTTCTTTTTTTCATATGTTTACTCCCCGTTTTTTTTATCTACCTTGAATGAGAGTTCTTCGGATCCATATAATCACGGATCGTATCTCCCAGAAGGTTAAATATCACCACAGATACAAAGATGGCCAGTCCCGGAGATAATACGATCCAGGGATAGGTCTGCAGCATGCTTCGGCCACTGCTCATCATGCTTCCCCACTCTGCCACCGGAGGCTGGGCTCCCAGACCCAAAAATGACAGTCCTGCAATCTCCATCATCATCGTACCGATATCTAACATGGAGGTAACCAGAATCGGTCCAACAATATTGGGAAGCACATGCCGGAAGATCATCTGAAGTGCTGAATCACCTGCCAGCTGCGCGGCCTGCATATACGGCAGACTCTTCATGGACAAGGTCTGGCTTCTGGCAATTCTGGAATACTTCGGCCAGCTGATCAGTGCCAGTGCAATGACCGCATTCTGCACACCACCATTTAAAATGGCTGCAACCGCCATAGCAAACACCAGACCCGGAAATGCCAGGCAGATGTCGGAGATCCGCATCATCACAGAATCAACAACTCCGCCATAGTAGCCACAGAAAATTCCAACTATCGTTCCAAACACCGTAATGATTGCTACCAAAGCAAACGTAGAAGAAATACTGGTCTGCGCTCCAATCAATACGCGGGACAGCATATCCCGACCATAGGTATCCGTTCCCATCAGATGAGCTGCACTGGGCGGCTGCATGGCCTGGGACAGATCCTGTGCGTAAGGATCATAAGGACAGATATACTTTGCAAAAATCGTAATCAGCAGCAATGTCGCTGCCAATACTGCAAACAAAACTAATTTCATCCGGATCCGGTTTCTCTTCACTTTCTGAACCCGGACAGTCACCTGACGCTCCTGACTCATTCCCGATCACCTCCCAGACGGATCCTCGGATCCAGGAAGCGATAGGAAATATCTGTCAGCAGATTGGCCGCCACATAAATAATCGCCATCCACATCACATAAGCCTGAATGATCGGGTAGTCGCGCATGCTGATAGCATCCACTGCCATCTTTCCGACCCCATCCCACATGAAGATAGATTCTACAATTGCGGTTCCTCCCAGAAGACTTCCTACTGATAACATCAGCAAGGTCGTGATTGTTACCAGAGAAGCTTTCATAACACTTCCCCACAGGATTCTGGAGAATTTGACGCCTCTTGCTTTTGCTCCGACCACATAATCTTTACTCAGTTCATCCAATACCGTTGCTCTTACCTGGCGAAGATATTTCGCGCTCATGGCAATGGCCAGTGTAGTTGCCGGCATAGCAACACTTTTCAGACTGACCCCGGTTGCAATTACCGGAAACCAGCCCAGACGGATGGCAAACAGATACATCAATAACAGCGATACAAAAAAATTCGGTAAGCTATTGCCAATAAAGCTGAATGTCCGGATCAGATAATCTGAACATCGGTTTTGATGAACCGCCGATAAAATACCTAACGGAACAGAAATCAAAATCGTCAGCAGAATCGATGTGACCGTCAGAAGCAATGTTGCCGGAAGCTTAGATATAAATGTGGAGAACACTGGTTTACCAGACACATAACTGGTTCCCATATCCCCACGGAGAAGTCCTCCCAGCCAGACCACATACTGCGTCAGAAAGGGCTTGTCCAGTCCAAGCTCCTCTCGGGCTGCATCCACGACTTCCTGCGAAATATCGCTTCCGGTATTTTCCATTTTCTGCTCCACCACATCGCTTCCAGCAACTCTCATCATGCCGTAGGAAAGAAATGTGATCGCCAGCAGAATCGGCAAAAGCTGAAGCAATCGCTTTAATATGTAAGATTTCATTTTTAATACTCCCTCTGTCGAAGATGAAATTTTATTCTCTGCCGGGATTTTAAGTTGTCTTTTGTCCCATTTCTACTGATAAACAGCCTCATCCTCCGGATTCCAATGATAACCCAGACGCTTCGCCGTCTGCAGCGCCACGTCCAGATCAATCTGATCCGCCAGCATCGTCAGGGCCATGGACAGACCGTCCGCCGTGGTCCCTGCGGAATAATATTTTCCGTCTGCCACCCAGCTGGCGTCCGGAACCTCATAAACTCCTGCCAGAAACATTCGTTTCCAGTTTTCTCCGGCTTTGCAGGCTGCGATTTTTCTGCGGAAAAGAAGACCGGTCTGCGCCACCAGGTACGCTCCTTCCGCAATCATCAGACAAAATTCCGATCGCTCCGCCGCAATCTTGATCTTCTTCTGGAGTTCGGTATCCTGCTGCAGAATTCTCCTTGCGCCACGTCCTCCCGGCACAATCAGAATTCCCTTCAGCTGCTCCGGGTTAAGCGGCTCTGTCCAGACCTTCACGCCCTGCATGCTGTTCACCATATTGCCCGTCAGTGAAAGATAATTGACATGCAGTCCCTCTTTTTCACAGGACAGAATATCGGCCGGCCCAAAAGCGTCCATGGTTTCGAAATCATCAAATAATAATACATTTACTTCCATTTTTCTTTCCTTTCACGCGATACAGATTTTAACCAAAAAGAATCGTGTTTGATCGGACACGATTCTTTTGGGGTTGTTTGAAATTATCTGATAGAATGATTTATAATTGGGATGGTTCGAGTGTAGCAGTTTTTTTTATTCTCCACAAGCCCGGTGGGGGGGATATTTTTTATGGAATGTACTGCTTCCACAGCCTTTCCACACACCAACGCAGGTCTATAGCCTCTACCTGTTCCGCTGTCTCTATCGGATACACCTTCATTACCTGTCCGTTCACGTAATAGCGGACACTGCCTACCGGGATACCGGGCTCCAGCGGCGCTGTCAGTGCTTCCGGCAGAACCGTCTTTACCTGCAGACGGTCATTGTCCGACAGTAGAAGCGCAGCGTCCGGCTCACTCTCCGACAGACGCAGCCTTGTATACACAGGCTCCGCAAGATGGATTCCCGCTCCGTCCGGGACGGCATCTTTCACTTCCAGCTCCGGTAAATCCGGCTCCTGCCAGATAGGCCGTCTGTTGTAATGGGCCAGACCATAGCTCATGAGCTTCCGGGTATCGCTCCACTTATAACTACGGTTATTGGGCCAGCCGCAGGCCAGCAGAGCTACAATAAAGGTCCTATCCTCCTGCCGAAGCGCCCCCACATAGCAATAACCCGCATTTCCCGTAAATCCGGTTTTTCCCGTCAGTGCCCCTTCCATCATATGCAAAAACGCGTTCTTGTTCCCGACCGTAAAGCTGCGAACCCCTTCCGTGTCCGTAAAGCTGTAAGCGTTCGTCCGGGTGATTGCAAGAAATTCCTCTCTTCTTGGAGACTGCAGGATACAATAGCGCAGCATACGGGCCAGATCCGCCGCCGTAGTGGAATGGACACCCTTTTTATCCTCCGCGTCCAGTCCGTTAGGCGTAATAAAATACGTAGCGTAACAGCCGATATCCCGGGCCTTGGCATTCATGAGCCCCGCAAATCCGGGAACACTGCCGCCCACATGCTCGGCAATGGCCACTGCCGCGTCGTTATGGGATTCCAACATCATGGCATAGAGCAAATCCCCCAGCCGGTAACGCTCGCCGGAACGGATATGAAGCTGGACGTCCGGCATGGAGGCCGCGTACTCAGATACCGTAACAAGATCGTCCGAATTCGCATTCTCCAACGCCAAAATCAGGGTCATGATTTTGGTGGTGCTGGCCATGGGACGCTGTTCCTCCGCGTTTTTGGCATATAAAATACGCCCGGTATCGGCATCCATCAGGACGGCCGACTGGGCGTAGAGGGCAAGGGAATCGTCGCCTGGCGCGGCCCCGGCCTCTACAGGCAGTACAATGTCAATGAAATATAGGAACAGAAGTACCGAAAACAAAGCGGCCAGAAATTTTTTCATAATCAGGGGACATCCCAGGGTATGTTTTCATTTTATATTTATTCTCGGAGAGGGCGTTTTATTCGGGTGGATAAAAATACCCTCCTTACTGGTTGACCAGTAAAGAGGGTACATATCACTTGCCGAAAGGGATTTTATGAACTTAATTCTCCAGAGCCTGATAGCTTTTTGACAGGAAAATGATGTACATGATACCTGCCACCAGACTCAGGATCACGGTAACGACACTGCCTGCAACCGCCAGCACTGTTCCCAAAACAGGAATCACGGCAAGAATCGTCAGAACGATATCCACCACATAGCAGCCCAGATTGATCTTCCATACGGAATGTCCCGTATCTGCCACATCCTGACGGTTCAGATTCTCCATCACCTCCGACACAGACAGGCAGACTGCCCGGGTAATCAGAAGTGCCAGAATATCATTTACAACAGAAAAAACCGTAGCAAAAACTCCCGTGCCAGCCAGATTACCGATTACACTTACGACCATCTGTACAATGGTAAGTGTAAAGGCTGTTTTGCAGCCTTCAATGTCTTTTCCTGCGCTGTTCAGTCCGATCAGGGACATAATTCCAAATACAAATACTCCGATCAGGCTGATTACTCCGATGAGTGGAATCATCATAAGTACCACGCAGATAATACCGCCTACCTGAGCTGTGAACATTTTTTTAAGTCCAGATGCTGCATTTTCGTAACCGTACATAAAAACTCCCCCCTCTTTATTCGTTTCTTTGAGTATAGCATGTTTTCCGACGGTTATCTATGATATTTTTCTGAAACTATCTGTCTCACTTCTTATGCCCGGCCGGATCGCCGCATCCGCAGCTTCCACTGCAGCTGCAGCCTGCGCAGCCCATACTGCAGGTGGTTCCGCGCGTCTTCTTATTGTGTATCAGGGTTCTGATACAGAGAACTGCGATAATTCCCACAATCGCTACTACGATAATGTCTGCCAACATACTCATGCACCTTCTTTCAAGCTTCCGATTCGATACATATTTCTCCGATCGATGACTCCGGCTTCTTCCAGGGTCTTGATCATACGATATACCGTGGCAATGCCGACGGTCTGGTCTTTTTCTCTTACCTGATAATAGATTTCCTTGCAGCAGGAACAGTCATTCTCCAGAATGGTACTGATAATCAGATTTCTCTGTTTCGTAATACGATATCCGCGTTCCCGCAGGCGTCCAAGAATCATCTCCTGACTCATATTTTTCCATTCCTCTCCTGACATTTTATCTCCTATCTCATGTGCTTGCAAGGTATTTCTGGAATGCAGTTTATTGAGAATAACTCTCAATTTCTTTTTCCAATACTTATTAAAACACACCCGGAGAAGTTTGTCAATACTAATTGTTTGTTTTAACTAACTCTATAATATAGCAGAAGGGCCCTTTCGGGCCCTCCATTTTTTACGAATTTACACCAACTTTTTCGCAAGCTCTGCCAGGTTCGCCTGATCCTCATCACCCGGCTCGTTGTTGGCAATGACGATGCCGACTACCTCTGCCCCGGCTTCTTTCATGCGCTCTTCCCATTTGCGCATCCACTCGCCGTCGCCCCAGTCATAGGAGCCAAACAGCGCTACCTTCTTACCGGATACGGATTTCTCCAGTTCCTCTACGAACGGCTCTACCTCGCCCTCGTCCAGTTCCTCGTCGCCCATAGCGGAAGCGCCAAGCGCAAAGACGTCCTCGCCTGCCAGATCGGCTGGGGATACGGTGGACAGCTCGCATACCTCTGCTTCGCCGCCTGCGTTTTTAATCTCCTCGCCCAGCATTTCTGCCATTCTCTCTGTATTCCCTGTGCTGCTCCAATATACTACCTTCATGATTTTCCTCCTGATTTTTTTCTGATTTATTTTATAAAAAGCTGTATCGCAGCCTTCTATGCATTTTTATGCGGCTCCCTGCGCCGCGCAGCATTTCCGGAAGCTAACGCCAGCCGCCAGCATCGTGGTGAGCGCTGTCTTCAGTTCATCGTAGAGACGAAACAGGGCTCTCGCCTGCTCCACATCTCCGTAGACCTTCCAGTAACCGCTTTCCAGGGCGTCCTTTCCCTGATGTTCGATAAAGCCCTCGATATCTGCCAGGGGATATTCCAGAAACAGACCGATTTCATGGGGAAATATACTGCCCTGCTTCTGATAGCTTTCATAGCGCCCTGCCAGCTGCTTCAGCTGTTCTTCCAGAGTCTTATTTCCATACCCCTGTTCTTCCAGAAACTTCCGGTGCTCTTTTCGAATCAAATAGTTCTCCAGCCGCTCCCGGTCGTAAAACAGGATATGACAGTATTTTTTACAGCCGCAAAGCTGTACCCAGGAGATTCTGCTTCCTGCAAGCACTTCCGGAAGCGCTTCCAGCAGTTCCCGTCTGGCTGCCACCAGATTGGCCGCCTTTTTATGACAGAATACCGGCGCGCAGTGCGTAGCCAGGAGCCTTTCCAACTCCTTTCCCACCCCGGCCATCAGCAATAGCTCCCGAGAATTTCTTCCAAGGCTGCCTGGCTGCTGGTGTGACAGCGTACCACTTCGATGTTGTTCCGCTTGGCTTCTTCCAGGGCACATTTGGCCATCTTGTGGGATACGGTGTTCGTGAACAGTACGAACAGATCCGGTCTGCCCACCTGTTTTTTCAGGTCGCCTGTCATCTGGGTAAATACCTTTGCCTTACATTTATGCGCCTTACAGATGTCATGGTACTGACGCACCATCCGGTCGTGTCCTCCGATAATCACAATACTCATACGCATGCCCTCTCTTTCCTGCTGTTATCTCGTTGTTTTTAGTTAGTTCTAACTAACCGTCTGTCTTTTAAAAAGAATCCATTCTCAGGATTCCCCTATCTCTGGTCTGTTATGTATGTGCCACTCTTTTTTCTCTTCACGTGTTGCTTTGTTTTTTTGGTTAGTTTTGTCTAACTCATGTATTTATCCTATCATACCTATAGGGATAACGCAAGAGGTTTTATTGATACGAATTCTCAATAAGGTATCATTTTCACCCGATTAATGAAAAAAATCGAAACAAAGAGCGCATCCCCCCAAGGAATGCGCTCTGTACATAAACTTTTTTAGATAGCCGGTGCGTGCTCCAGCAGATACTTCTCTGCTTCTGCATTCCACAGGCCGTTGGTCTTGGCTACGATCTTTGCCAGCTCCGCGAACATCGGATCCTCTTTACCCTTCTCCTCAAAGTCTGCAATCGCGGTCAGCGGCAGGGAGATATGGGTGTAAATCAGTTTCTTTCCGCCCGGTACGTTCGGCAGGTTCAGCGTGGTTTCTCTTGCCACGTTCAGACCTCCGATATGTGTTACCAGGATAGCCGGATCCAGCTTGCCCTGTCCGATCATGGAAAGGCACTCTTTCATATCGTCGGTATTTCCACCGGAGGTTCCGACTACGTGCGTTCCCGCATAGTGGACATTGTAGAAGTTAAACGGCGCGGAGAAAGCCGGGTTGGAGGGGCCTGCGAAGAAGTTCAGGCAGCCGTCCTGTGCCAGAATGCTGTCAGCCAGCTCTACAACCGGTGCAACCGGCGCGAATACCAGTACATCATTGAAGCCTTCGCCGTCGGTAAAGTCCATCATAAACTTATGGGCGTCCTCTACCTTGCCTGTGTTGGCATATACCAGCTTGATACCCTTCTTAGCTGCCTCTTCCGGCGGAAGCACCTGTGCCGCGCGCTCCAGTCTCGCGTCATCAATATCGGTAACTACCAGGAGAGACGGACATCTGTCGCAATGTGTGATGTAATCGATAGCAGCCAGTCCCATGGGGCCTACACCTGCCAGAATCGCCATCTTGCCGCCCTCTACGATTCCCATATCATGCTCATATTTTCCTCTGGTTGCATGATACATGGCATGGAAGGTACCTGCTACGCAGGACAGAGGCTCTGTCAGAGAGCCGCCGAAGAAGTTGTCGCTGTCGAAATGAAGCAGACAGCCCATCTCCATGACCTCGTTCGGAATAATGATATATGTAGCGTCGCCGCCGATATACTCATAGGAATATCCCGGAGCTGCCAGGCTTCCCTTGTAGTTCAGAGCCGGCTGGATAGAGAATTTCTCACCCTCCTTGAACTCATGGGCCCACTTGGATCCAACCTTTACCAGGTCGCCGCAGAACTCATGGCCGATGATAACCGGATGCTCTTTGATGTTTTCCGGAACACGCTTGTGATCCTCGCCCTGCATAGCCGCCTTATAGGAAGACATACAGATACTGTCAGATACAACTCTTGCCAGAATCTCGTCGTCCTTAATCTCCGGAAGCTCATACTCGTCCAGACGTAAATCTTCTTTTCCATAAAGTCTTAATGCTTTTGCTTTCATATCTCTTCTCCTTTTATTGAATGTTCAGGCTTCTTTCTCACGTTCAATCAGTTTCCAGGTGGCGTCCACCAGATGTCTGAACTGGGGATCCTCCAGCTGCTTACAAATCATACTCTGACGGGAGGAATTCACATCCTCTCCGGAAATCTCTGTCATACCATACGCTCTGCAGAGCTTCTGCAGTCTGGTCATCTGCTCTCTGGTGTTGCGGGCCGGCATATAAGTAACGCCGTGTATGCCCTCCTCCTTCAGCATTTCAAACAGTTCATCCAGGAAATCGTCCTCGAACTTGGCTGCCTTCTTATCTCCGGTAACGGAATTCGTCACGTCGCCCAGATAGGGATAGCAAAGAATCGCGCCTACCTCGTCAGCCAATTTAACCAGCTCCGCAAAAGGCATACACTCATCGGTAGCCGGTACATAAATCTTGGATACCAGTTCTGCCTTCATCACACCCAGCAGATCGTAAACCAGATGGGGATTTTCCGGGTCGGAAAGCCTTGCTCTGGCCGTGTCGTTCAATGCGATACCTAACTCCTGCTCCACAAATTCCGCGCAGCCGCCCTTGGGCGCTTTGCAGAGAATCTTCTGGCTTAACGCGCAGAGCAGATGGCGCTCCGTAATAGAGCCGCCCTTTGTAAACTGGGAAATGGGCACCACGTCCCGGTCGAAATCAATCGCAATGCCATAGGGCTCCATCAGCTTATTGATATTGTCCACCATCTTGCGGTTCCGCACATTTCTCTTTTCCCTCAGGGGCGCAAACACCTCGTCCAGGCGCCGGAAGCCGGAAGCCGGAATACTGTGAATGGCCATATAGCAGATTCCTGCCTGATCCGGATTGTTCAGCTTCCTGCCGGCCATCTTCGTGGCAGACAGATCGACCCTGCACTCCATACCGCAGGTGGTGCCGATACCGGCTATCTTACCTGCTTTCCGGAATTCCTCGGCTCCGGCAATGCTGTCGTGATCCATAATTCCGGCTGTTTGAAGGCCTTCATCCCGGGCACAGTATATCGCTGCCGTAGGGGAATACGGGGAGAAGGAATAAATTGTATGTATGTGATTGTTGGCAAACTGAGGCTTTACCTCCGGCTTCTCTTTCTCGCTGCCCAGAAGAATGGCCAGATTGGCCAGACGTTCTTCCGGTTCCGGCACATTCAGAAGCTTCAGGACCTCCTGCCGTTCCACAAATTTGTCCATAAAACCCTCCAAGTAAATCTGCTGTTTAGTTCAGCATAGTCTGGCCGCCGGTAACCGGAATCGCCTGACCTGTCTCAAACTGCTGCTCCACTGCATAGAACAGAGCCTTTGCCACATCCTTCGGTGTGCAGCCTCTGTGAATCGGGGACTTGGAAAGGTAGTAATCCTTTACATCCTGTACGGTCTTCGCTCCCGGAACCTTGCCTGCGTTCAGGTACTGTACGAAAAGTCCTCTTTCCGGATCGGACCACAGAGGACCGTCATAGAAGTTGCCCGGGCAGATGGAATTTACTTTAATATTCGCGGAAACCAGCTCCAGCGCAAAGCTCTGGGTCAGGCCGATGCCGCCGAACTTACCGCCTGCGTAAGCGCTGTTGTTCTTGGATCCTACCAGACCGGACTTGGAGTTGATCTGGATAATATCGAACCACTGCTCCGGATCTGCCTCATGCTGTGCCTTCATAATTGCGGATGCATACTTGGCAGCGTTGAAATAGCCGATATAATTTACCTTGGTTACAAACGCGAATGCCGCCGGATCCATATCGTCCAGGCTGCCTGCCTTCAGAACGCCCGCATTGGATACGAAGATATCGATACCGCCGAAATGCTCTACCGCGTCGCATACCATCTGCTCCATGGACGCCGGATCGGATACGTCTACCTTCAGACCTACCGCGCGATCTCCAAATGCCTTTGCGGCTTCCTTTGCCTGATCTACGTTCAGGTCTGCAAGTACGACACTTGCTCCCTCATGGTGCATCTCTGTCGCGATTCCCAGGCCAAAGCCCTGTGCGCCTCCGGTTACGACTGCGATCTTTCCTGCCAGACGGCCTGTGGTCTGCGGACGGTTGTGAATGTTTTTCTTGGCATATTCTCTTGCTTCTGCCAGATTCATAATGAATTCCTCCTTTTATATGTGAGATTTTTCCAATTTTGATTGTTTTTCCGTACTTTATGATTTCATTATAGCACTATTCCAACATAAGTCAATACGAATATAAATAAATCCAACAGAAAAGCAACATATTTTTATTGAAAAATCAAAAAACGTCTCTGCTGGCAACACTATCGTGCTGCGGCAGAGACGCCTTTCTTCTTCATTATCCTATTATCACATCGCCAACCGTGTACCCCAGCGGATCGATCCCCGCGTGAAGAGCCTCGGCAATGGCTTCCGTGGGCAGCTGCTCCGGCAGATAAAAGATAGCCTGAGCCTTTACATGGGAAGCAGAGAGCCCCTTAGCCTCCGGGAACTGTTCCCGAATGGCGTCCTTGATATGAGCCTCGCACATCCCGCACATCATGCCGTCAATCCTGACAACGACCTCGGTGAGTCCCGCAGTCTTTGCAGAGCGCCTGCGGGGCTTTGCGTCTGCCTTCGGTTTATCCGGCCGGAAGAAGCTGATGACGATACGGATCGCCGCCACGGCCAGAACCGCCAGAAGAATCAATACGATCTTATCGGTGCTGTTTACAGGGACATTTACATTCATAAAAATCACTCTTTCCTATTTTTCCGAAATACCATATGGGGGTATATCTTTTTGTAAAGGTTACGCCCGTTGTCTCAGACAACGAGCGTTCCTTTATGGCTTATGTTATACTCAGATAATAAACTTTTTATGCGCCTGCTTTAGCAGCTTTTCCTTCAGCCGCTTTCTTCTTGTTCGGATCCGGACGGAACAGCAGGTACAACAGCACCGCAAGCACTGCCAGCGCGACAACGGTAAACACGTTGAACGCCACCTCGCCGATAGCCAGGCCAACCAGCTGATATACCACCAGGGCTACTGCGTAAGCCATCAGGTTCTGGAAGATAATGGCAAACCAGAAGAATTTCCGGTTGCCCATTTCCTTTGCCATGGAAGAGATAGCCGCCAGGCAGGGGGAATCAAACATGTTGAACAGCAGGAAGGATACGGCAGCGATTCCACTGGGGAAGAATGCCGCAAACGCGTCGTGCATGGATACCTCGTACTCCTCCACCTCAACAGCCAGGGAGGACAGAAGACCCATGGTAGAAACGATACCCTCTTTTGCTACGAAACCGGACAGAGAAGAAGCAACTGCCTGCCAGGTACCGAAGCCCAGCGGAGCAAACAGCGGAGCAAGTACGCCGCCGATTACAGCCAGCAGGGAATCTGCGGAATCCACCAGTCCGAAGCTTCCATCTACGAAGCCGAAGGAACCCAGGAACCACATCACCGCGCAGCAGAGGAACAGGATCGTACCGGCCTTCTTGATGAATGCCCATACACGCTCCCATACATGAAGCAGGACGCCTTTTACAGAGGGAACATGATATGCCGGAAGCTCCATAACAAAGGGAACCGGGTCGCCGGCGAACATCTTTGTCTTCTTCAGAATGATACAGCAGACAATTACCATGATGATACCCGCAAAGTACATCACCGGAGCCATCCACCATGCGCCGCCCATCAAAAAGCCTGCAATCAGGGCGATAACCGGCAGCTTCGCGCCACAGGGAATCATGGTTGTGGTCATCATCGTCATACGACGGTCACTCTCGCTCTCGATGGTTCTGGTACCCATGATACCCGGAACACCGCAGCCGGAAGAAATCAGGAAGGGAATAAAGCTCTTTCCGGACAGGCCGAAGCGACGGAATACACGGTCCATAATGAAAGCTACCCGGGCCATGTAACCACAGTCCTCCAGAATAGACAGGAACAGGAATACGATAGCCATCTGCGGAACGAAGCCAATCGGAGCGCCTAAGCCGCCCAGGATACCGTCAACAACCAGGGAGATAATCCAGTCGGAAGCGCCTGCATTGGTCAGTAAGGTTTCTGCTCCGCCCTGCAGCCACTCGCCAAACAAAACGTCATTGGTCCAGTCGGTTACAACGGTACCGATGGTAGATACCGCAATGTAATAAACCAGGAACATCACTACCGCGAAAATCGGCAGAGCCAGAATACGGTTGGTCACGATCTTATCAATTTTATCAGAAGTGGAAAGCTCACCGGCCTTACGCTTCTTGAAAACACACTCCTTTACCAGCTCCTGAATGTACAGGTATCTCTGGTTGGTGATGATACTCTCCGCATCGTCGTCCATCTCCTGCTCACACTCTTTGATGTGTTCTTCCAGATGGAATTTCAGATCAGTGGAAAGCTGCACGGTCTCAAGTGCCTTAGAATCCCGCTCAAATACCTTGATAGCATACCAGCGAAGCTCTACTGCATCTACCAGACCCTGGATAGATTCCTCAATATGGGCGATGGCATGCTCTACACTTCCGGTAAATACATGGGGAAGCTCTGTCTGCTTACCCTTCTTCGCCTCCTCGATACACAGCTCTGCCGCCTTTTTAGTCGCGTCACCCTTCAGCGCGCTGATCTCGATGACCTTGCAGCCCAGCTTCTTCTCCAGCTTTGCGATATCAATCTTGTCGCCGTTCTTTCTTACTAGGTCCATCATATTGATGGCAATTACCATCGGCAGACCCACCTCAACCAGCTGTGTAGTCAGATACAGGTTACGCTCAATATTCGTACCGTCAATGATATTCAGGATAACGTCCGGCTTCTCCTTTACCAGATAATTTCTGGTTACAACCTCCTCCAGTGTGTAGGGGCTTAAGGAATAGATACCCGGAAGGTCCTGGATGATGACATCTTTATTTCCTACCAGACGTCCTTCCTTCTTCTCTACTGTTACACCAGGCCAGTTTCCCACATACTGGTTGCTGCCTGTCAGATTGTTAAATAATGTAGTTTTACCGCAGTTCGGATTTCCTGCAAGCGCAATTTTAATTGACATATCTTTCTCCTCTCTTTTATTCCATTTCCAGGATATCCGCGTCTGCCTTACGCAGGGAAAGCTCGTAGCCGCGGACGGTTACCTCGATGGGATCGCCAAGGGGCGCCACCTTGCGTACGTAAAGCTCCGTACCCTTGGTGATTCCCATATCCATAATACGTCTCTTTAAAGCGCCTTCTCCATGGATTTTCACAACTTTCGATGTGGCTCCTACCGGAACATCTCTTAAGGTTTTCATTTCTTCCACTCCTCCTTCATGTTATCCTCACGCAGGCTTACGTCTGCGGTACAACCATCACTTTGGAAGCCATCTGACTTGTGATTGCAAGCCGGGACTCCTTCACATTCACGATAATGTTGCCGTCCCCCAGCTGGGAAATGATGGTGATATGCGCGCCTGCTACAAATCCCAGATCCTCCAGATGTTTTTTGGCCTCCTCATTGCCTCCCACTCTGGCTACCATAAGCTCATCGCCAGCCCTGGACATTGCTAATGGCATCATAATCGATCTCTCCTCTCTTTCAGTTAGTTAGTATTTGCTAACAACGCTGTTTATTCTAACTCAATCAATTTTGATTGTCAATATCAATAAGTAAATTTTGTTAGCTTTTACTAACTTTTTTCAAAAAAAAAGAATGCGGGAATTCCAATTCTATCTTCCTGCGAATGGAAGGATTGAAATTCCTGCACTCTTTTCCATAAACGTTCTATTCCTCTACCGCAGGCGTCTGCTCTGCGCCCGCCTCTTCTTCGGCGGCTTCTTTAAAACTCTCCATCTGCTCCGGCGTGGCCTGGGGCAGATCGCCTACGGAGTTGACGCCGAACCGCCGTAAAAATTCTTCGGTGGTACCGAAGAGAATCGGCCGTCCCGGCGCGTCCATACGCCCCACTTCCTCAATGAGGCCGTATTCCACCAGCTTGTTGACTGCGTGATCGCTCTTGACGCCGCGGATTTTTTCCACCTCCAGACGGGTCACCGGCTGCTTATAGGCTACGATAGACAGGGTTTCCAGAAGAATATCTGTCAAAACTGCCTTCCTGGGCTGCTTCACCACCCGGATCAGCTCCTCATAGTGCTCTGTTTTCGTACAGAGCTGCCATGCGTTCTCCAGCTCCGTCAGACGGATTCCCCGATCGCTTTCCTCGTAGCGGAGTGCCATGCGCTTCAGAATATCCGTCATCTCCTGCCGGTCCAGCTCCAGGGCCGCTGCCAGCCGCTCCGTCTCCACCGACTCTCCCGCCGCAAACAATATGGCCTCCACTGCCGCTCTGATTTCACTTTCCGTTCTTTTTTCTTCCACCTTTTCTTCCCCTTGCTCTACGGATTTTTCTGCCCGGTCAGGCCTTCTCCCGCTTCCATATAGATCTCTCCGAAGGTACCGTCCTGCCGTACGGAAAGCTTTCCCAGCTTCATCAGCTCCAGAACAGCCAGAAAGGTAACGATGACCTGCATTTTTCCATGTTTCCCGGAGGCCCTTAAGAGTCCCCGGAAGCTGGTTCTGGGCTGCCTGAGAAGCTCCGCCTCTACATAGGCCATCTTCTCCTCCAGGCTGACCTCTTCCTTCTCGATTTCCCCGAATTTACTCCGGATCGGGTCGATCTTGTCCTCGGTTCTTCTGAGAATAGCCTGGAATACTTCGTTCAGCCGGATCAAGGTCAGATCCCCCAGAAGCTCGTCCAGATCTACCGGAGCCACGTAGGTCGCCACCTCCCTGGGGATATCCGCCTCCCGGTAAAGGCTCCGCTCCGCCTCTCCCTGCTGGCTTTTCAGCTGTACCGCCATACACTTGTACAATTTATATTCCAGCAGACGCTCTACCAGATCCGCCCGGGGGTCAATCTCCTCCCCTTCCTCGTCCACCTCGGCAGGAAGCAGCATTTTCGCCTTGATTTCCAAAAGCGTGGCCGCCATCACAAGGAATTCGCTCATGACGTTCAGATCCTTTTTTTCCATGGCCCGGATATATTCCATATACTGATCGGTAATGGTCACGATAGGAATATCGTAAATATCGATTTTATTGCTTTCTATCAGATGCAGCAGAAGATCCAGGGGACCTTCAAAGGCTGGTAATTTTACAGGAATTCCCATTATCTTGCTCCCTTCACACGGATCACCGACAGCTCCGGCGGATTGAAAATCCGGATATTCACGGTATGGGTGCCCAGACCCCGGCTGACCACCAGATCTTTTTCGGCCTTCCGAAAATGGCCCGCGTCATATCTGGGAAATAATTTCGCCTGTGGCGTAATGAGCCCGCCAATCCCCGGAATCCGGATAATTCCTCCATGCAGATGGCCGGACACAGTCAAATCCGCGCCCCATCCGGCATAGGTGTCAAAATAAATGGGATTGTGAGCCAGTAGGATATTGTACTTCCTGGGATCCGGCTTTCCCAGCGCCTTCGTAAGATCCTCCCGGTGAAATATGGCCCTGCAGAACTTCTTATAATAAAACTCCGGAAGTTCATAGCCGTAGATCTCCATATCCAGACCCTTTGCGGAAAATGACGCCTTCTCATTTTCCAGCGGCTTCACTCCATACTCCCGAAGCGCTCCTGTGTATTCTGTATACATCGTTCCATAAAACTCCGGGTGCAGACGCATCCGGTACTCATGGTTGCCATTTCCATAGAAAACCGGAAGCCCGCCCTCCCGAAGACGGCGTATCAGCTCCAGCGCCGGTGTAAAATCCACTCCCGGGCATCCTATCAGCAGATCGCCCGCCACCAGCACCCCGTCCGGCTTCTGAGCGAAAATAGCCTCTGCAAGCCGCTCATTTTCCGGTCCATAGCTGTGGTTGTGAAGATCCGCAAGCATAACAAAGACCGGCCCAGTAGAACCGGCCGGGAGCTTTGCAGTATTTATTTCGTATTCAAAAATTTTAAAATCAGACATGAGGATAGCGTACCATATTTCCCCGGGAAATGCAATTACACATTTTCCCGTCTGTATCTTTCCGTCATCTTTGCCCGCAGCTTCTCATACACTTCGTGCTTTTCCTTATTCACCGTGTATTCCTTCGCTCTGACGCCCTCGCGGATCCGCTCGAAGGCCTCGCATTTGGACAGCCCGCCGTTAATCAGGATCTTCTGGAGCGGCACGTACTTTTCAAAGGAAGCGATGTTATTGGCGATTTCCATGCCGATACCGTCCAGTCTGCCGTAAAAATCTGATTCCTCCCGGAAGAAATTGCGCTTACACCATTCCATGGCAGAGGTGCAGGTCAGCATATTGGCCTCCAGAATATAATTTCCCGCTGCCGACGAAGCGTTGCAGACCACATCCCAGTCCAGATTCTCCGGCACCTCCTTACAGGTGGTCAGAAGAAAGCCGCCTGTGCCCAGGGTCAGGGATACCTGGCCGTCCTTTACCACGCCCTGTCCCAGCATACCGCACTGCTGATCGCCTCCGGCGCTGATCACCGGCGTACCTTCCTTCAGCCCCGTTTCTTCCGAAAACAGCTTTGTAACCCGTCCGAGAATGCTGCCCGGCGCGTGAAGCTCACAGAGCTTCCCCCTTCTCTGCTGCCCAGGCTGCGGACTCCTTTACAATCGCCGTCATATGGTCTTTGAAATCCAGCGGGTTCTGCTCCACTCACCCCTGATCCAGCGTAATAACCTGATAGGTCTTCTGCACCGTATGCAGCATTTCTCCATTCGTGCGGAACAGGATCCCCCGCATGCTGGAGGTTCCCACATCTAAAATCAGAAAATTCATCGGTATTTTCTTCCTTTCTCTTCAAGATTACTCTCGGAAATTCGTCTACAAAAGCCAGTAGGACAGTCCCTGCTTCACATAATGCAGATAATCCGCCCTGTCAACCGCTTCTTTTGCTATGATTCCAATTTCTCCCAGCTCCTCGCCGTCTAGGTAATAAACCAGCTTCCCAATCATCTGTCCCTTCTCCACCGGAGCCTCTATTTCTGTTTTAGCATACCACTTTTTTTCGATTCCGGTCAAGTCCCGGCCTGTGGTGCTCAGATAAGAAAAGCTGCCTCCGTACTCGCCGACCGCTTCCTTCTCCACGCCTCCTTGCACTGCGACTGTCACCAGCGGAAGCTCCTCCGTATCCCGGTACAGGGTACATTTGGCATAGCCGTAGTTCAGAAGCGCCGTAGCGTCCGCAAACCGCCCTTTGGGATCCGGCGCTGCCATAATCACGGCAATCAGCTCCAGTCCATCCTTTTCGGCCGTAGCGGATACGCAGAATTTCGCCTGGCTGGTGGAGCCGGTCTTCAGGCCGGTGGCGTAAGGATACTGGCGAATCAGCTTGTTGGTGTTGGTAAGACCGAATTCCTCCGTTCCCCGCTTTGTGGTATGGGTGATGTTTTCCATCCAGATAGTAGAATAATCATGAATCTGCGGATACTTTGTGATAAGCTCCCTTGACATAAGCGCGATATCCCAGGCGCTGGTTACGTGTCCCTCCGCGTCCAGTCCGCAGCAGTTGACAAAATGAGTGTCCTCCATGCCAAGCCCCCTGGCCCGCTCATTCATCATTTCCACAAAAAGCGTCTCTGTTCCGGCCACATATTCTGCCATGGCTACGGAAGCGTCGTTGGCCGAGGCCACGGCGATACATTTCACCATGGTATCCACGCTCTGGGCTTCGCCTGCCTCCAGAAATACCTGGGAGCCTCCCATGGACGCCGCGTATTCCGAGGTCGTCACGCTATCCTCCGGATGAATCTTCCCCTGGGAAATGGCGTCAAAAATCAATAGCAGCGTCATAATCTTTGTCACACTGGCAGGAGGCAGCTTCTCATGAGCGTTCTTCTCCAACACCACGGTTCCGGTGGACGCTTCCATCAGAATGGCGGACGGGGCAGAGATTCCCAGCGTATCCGCCGGCGCTGCCTCTGTGTCTTCAGCATGTACAGACAAAATGGGGATTTGTAAGGCCAGAAACAGGGCCAGAAAAAAGGACAGGAGTTTTTTCATTGTATTCACATCCATGCGCGATCCGATTATCGGATCTTATGAAACAGCAGGGGAATTTATACCTTCCCCTGCTGTTCATCGTATATCTCTTACTTATTCTCTTTGTTCTCTTCTTCTTCCGCATAGGCCTTTGCTCTGTCATCCAGATCCAGATACGGTACATGGTGGCCCACATACTTATATGCCGGACGGATAATCTTGCCCACATTGACGATCTCCTCGATCCGGTGGGCACTCCAGCCGGAGATACGGGAAATGGCAAAAATCGGAGTAAATAGTTCTTCCGGCAGACCAAGCATACTGTATACAAAGCCGCTGTAAAAGTCTACGTTGGCGCAGACGGGCTTCAAAAGTCTCCGGCCGGACATCAGGCATTCGCCCGCGATCCGCTCCACACGTTCATAGAGGTTAAACTCCTCCTCCAGTCCCTTTTCCTCGGAAAGCTTTCTCGCGTATTCCTTCAGAATCACGGCACGGGGGTCAGACAGCGTATAAACCGCGTGTCCCATTCCGTAAATCAGTCCAGCTCCGTCAAAGGCCTCTTTCCGCAGAATCCGCTGCAGATAGGACTCGATCATAGTCTCGTCCCGCCAATTGGTCACGTGAGCCTTGATATCCTTGAACATCTCCTGTACCTTCAGGTTCGCGCCACCATGCTTGGGGCCTTTCAGGGAACCTAAGGACGCCGCCACCGCGGAATAGGTATCAGTACCGGTCGAGGATACTACATGGGTGGTAAAGGTAGAGTTATTACCGCCTCCATGCTCTGCGTGCAGCACCAGGGCTACATCCAGCACCTTTGCCTCCAGCTCCGTATACTGGCCGTCCTTTCGAAGCAGACGCAAGATATTCTCCGCTGTGGACAGATCCGGTTTCGGATTCCGGATAATCAGGCTTTTATTCAGATGATAATGACGGTACGCATGATAACCGTAGACAGAATACAGCGGGAACTGGGCAATCAACTGCAGGGACTGCTTCAGGATATTGTGAATGGAGATATCCTCCGGGCTCTGATCATAGGAATACATAGTCAGCACGCATTTCTGCAGGGTGTTCATCATATTGGAGCTGGGCGCCTTCATGACAACATCGCGGACAAAGGTTTCCGGAAGTTCCCGGTAAATGCCGATCAAATCGATGAATTCATGAAGCTGCTGTCTGGTGGGCAACTTTCCGAATAATAGCAGATAGGTTGCCTCTTCAAAAGCAAACCGGCGGTTGGCCTCGCCCCGGATCAGATCCTCCACATTGACGCCCTGGAAGTACAGTTCGCCGTCAATCGGAACCCGCTCCCCGTCGATATAGCCGAAGGAAACCACATCGGAAATCTCCGTCAGTCCGGTCAGAACACCTTTTCCGCCGGAATCACGCAGACCCCGTTTCACATCATAATCCGCATACAGCCGCACGTCGATTTTTCCGGAACGGCTGCTGTATTCTACCAGCTTGTTAAATTTCTCATCTACCAGCACATCGTCTTTCTTCATTTTTTCGCTTCCTCCTCGTTGTCCGTTAAACGAAAACGGATATCCCTAATCAGCGGACATTTTACTCAATTATAGCGAAAAAGTATCTGAATGACAAGTCCTGATTTTTTCCGTCATTCTATTTTTATTTCAAATGCTCCACAGCCACACGCTCGATAGCCAGACCTTCTGTGTAACGCGCCAGGAATGCGTCAAAGCCCTTTACGTCCTCCGGATCCGGGGCAAGGGTTTCGCCCTTCTCGCCTGCGAATACCCGGTTGTTCAGGTAATCGCCCAGGCTCTCGCCATTCTTCTTTTCTTTCATATAAGCTGCCAGCAGGGCAATACCCCAAGCGCCGCCTTCTCCTGCGGTCTCCATAACGGTAACCGGAACGTCCATAGCCGCCGCCATGATACTCTGGCCCACGCCCTTGGTCTTGAAAAGTCCACCATGACCCATGACCTCATCTGCCTGTACGCCCTCTTCCTTGAACAGGATATCCAGACCTGTTTTCAAAGCGCCCAGCGCTGTATACAGATGTGTTCTCATGAAGTTTGCCAGCGTAAGCTTCGCGTCCGGTGTGCGGACAAACAGCGGTCTTCCCTCTTCGAATCCTGTCAGATGCTCGCCGGAGAAATAGTTGTATGCCAGCAGTCCGCCGCAGTCCTTATCTGCCTCCAGGGCCTTGCGGTACAGGGTGCCGAACAGCTCGTTCATATCTACCTTCATGCCAAAGCTCTCGGCAAATTCCTTGAAAAGTCCTACCCAGGCGTTCAGATCGGAGGTACAGTTGTTGCAGTGTACCATACCTACCAGACTGCCGTCCGGCGTCGTTACCAGGTCAATCTCCGGGTGTACCTTCTTTAAGTCATGCTCCAGTACGATCATGGCAAATACGGAGGTACCTGCGGATACATTACCGGTTCTCTGGGCTACGCTGTTGGTGGCCACCATTCCGGTACCTGCGTCACCCTCCGGCGGACACATGGGAATACCGCTCTCCAGAGCCCCAGAAGGATCCAGAAGCTTTGCGCCTGCCTCTGTCAGCACGCCTGCCTGCTCTCCCGCATTCTGTACCTTCGGCAGGATTTCACGAATCTTCCAGCCAAAGCCCTTGTCAGCCACCTTATTCTGGAACTTATCCAGCATTTCCCCGTTAAACTGCCTGGTGGCCGTGTCAATCGGGAACATACCGGAGGCCTCACCTACGCCCAGGGTCTTCTCTCCGGTCAGCTGCCAGTGAATATAGCCTGCCAGCGTGGTCATAAAATCAATTTCCGGCACATGCTCCTCGCCGTTCAGAATCGCCTGATACAGATGGGCAATGCTCCATCTCTGGGGAATATTGTACTGGAACAGTTCGGTCAATTCCCGGGAAGCCTCACCGGTAATGGTATTTCTCCAGGTGCGGAAGGGCACCAACTGCTTTCCGTCTTTATCAAATACCAGATAGCCGTGCATCATGGCGCTGATTCCGATGGAACCTACCTTGGTAAGCTCTGCGCCGTATTTTTCCTTCACGTCCTCTTTCAAGGAAGCAAAGCTACCCTGCAGTCCCTTCCAGACCAGATCCAGGGGATAGGTCCAGATACCGTCGCGAAGCTGGTTCTCCCAGTCAAAATTGCCCACTGCGACAGCCTTGTAGCTTTCATCCACCAATACCGCCTTGATACGGGTGGAACCCAATTCAATACCAAGGGATGTTTTTCCATTTAAAATAGCATCTTTTACTGTATTCACACTCTTAACCTCCACTATTATTCGTGTATTTGCCGTTTTAAAACGAGCTTCTACTCTATTTATACATCAGTTTGCACAACTCGTCAATGAGAAAAAATAAAAGCAATACAACTTTTCACATAAAGTTGTATTGCTTTTATTCCTTGCATTTTTCCTGTCCGCTACTGCTTCAGATTTACATCCAGCTGGTTAAAAGGAATCTCGATTCCGTTTTCATCGAAGGCTGTCTTTATCTTCTCCATCAGATCCCACCGGACGGTCCAGTAGTCCTCTGCCTGCACCCAGCAGCAGATTTTCAGATTCACCGCGCTGTCTGCCAGCCCGTCTACCACCACCATTTTATCCTGATCCTGCATAACGGCAGGCTGTTCCTCCAGAAGCCTCAGGCAGACCTCCTTTGCCAGCTTCAGGTTGGCGGTATAGCCGATACCCACCACAATGTCGATCCGTCTCTTTTCCTCCGCCGTCACATTGATCAGGCTGCTGTTGGAAAGCGTGCCATTGGGAATCACGACCTTTTTATTGTCTACCGTCAGTAAGGTCGTGTAAAACATCTCGATCTTGGTCACCTTTCCTTCCAGGTTGGCGGAGGTATAGATGATATAATCCCCTACCTTGAAGGGCTTGATCAGCAGAATCAGTACGCCGCCCGCAAAATTGGAAAGGCTTCCCTGGAAGGCCAGACCGATAGTCAGACCTGCGGAACCCACCAAGGCCATCACCGAGGTGGTATCCACTCCGATTCCATCTGCCAGAAACATAACCAGCAGAAAATACAGGAGTACCCGGATCAGGGAATCCATAAACTGGGTCACGCCCACATCGGCTCCCGCCCGCTCCATGGAACGACGGACAATTTTGCGGACCAGCTTGATCAGTCTGCTGCCCACAAGGAATAAAAGAACGGTCAGCAGAAGCCGGAGCCCGAAGCCGATAGCCACCGGAAGATATTTATCCAGATACTCCTGGGTTTTGCTGATCTGCTGGGTTACGTTTTCTATATTTTCGGTAATCTGCGTCGCGAGCTCCGAAGAGTCCGCGACGGTCGCTAACCATCTCATGCGTTCTTAGCACGTCCCTTCTTTGCTGTCGGTTTTCCCTCCGTACAGGTAAATACCGCGATTCCCATGGGCGGAACCGTAATCTCGATAGAATCCTCAAAGCCGTCGCACTCGGATTTCTTTGAGGTCTTCACACGCTTATTGCGGACATCGCTGCCGCCAAACTGCTCATGATCGCTGTTGAAGATCTCCTTATAGCGTCCTTCAAAGGGTACGCCCAGCTTATGCTTCTCATAGACCAGCGGGGAGAAGTTACATACAACTAACAGTGTTTCCTCATCCGCTTTTCGCAGGAATACCAGCATATTTTCATTGGCGGAGATATTGTTGATCCACCGGAAGCCCTCCGGACTGCAGTCCTTCTCATAAAGCGCCGGATGGGCCTTAATTAGGGCATTCAACGCCTTTACATACCCCTGCATGTCACTGTGATCCTGGTATTGCAGAAGATCCCAGTCTAGGCTCTCTTTCTCATTCCACTCATCAAAGGTAGCAAACTCCTGTCCCATAAAGAGCAGCTTCTTACCCGGGTGCGCCGCCATAAATCCATAGGCCGCTCTCAGGTTGTTGAGTTGGGAATCCCGGTCGCCGGGCATCTTGCCCACCATGGGGGATTTGCCGTGAACCACCTCGTCGTGGGAAAGGCTTAAGATGAAATTCTCGCTCCAGGCATAGATAAAGCTAAAGGTCAGTTCTCCGTGATGATAACCCCGGAATACCGGATCGTAATGCATATAGCCCAGGAAATCATTCATCCAGCCCATGTTCCATTTGAAATCAAAGCCCAGCCCGTCCTGCTCCAGCGCTCCGGTTACCTTCGGCCATGCCGTAGATTCCTCTGCGATCAGGATAGCGCCGTCCTTTCGTTTCTTGTAGATGGAATTCAGGTGCTTCAGGAATTCGATTGCCTCCAGGTTCTCCTTGCCACCGTAGATATTGGGCACCCACTCGCCCTCGTTTTTGCCGTAATCCAGATACAGCATGGAAGCCACCGCGTCCATACGGATACCGTCGGCATGGTACTTTTCCGTCCAGAACAGCGCATTGGCAATCAGGAAATTCTTCACCTGGGGGCGGCCGTAATTGTAAAGGAGGGTGCCCCAGTGGGGATGCGTACCCTGTCTGGGATCAAAATGCTCGTAAAGGCAGGTCCCGTCAAAGGCTGCCAGGCCAAAGGCGTCCTTGGGGAAATGGGCCGGAACCCAGTCCAGAATCACACCGATCCCCTGTCCGTGCAGGTAATCCATGAAATACATGAAGTCCTCCGGCGTACCATAGCGGGCCGTAGGCGCATAATAGCCCGTTACCTGATAGCCCCAGGATTCATCCAGCGGATGCTCCATAATCGGCATCAGTTCTACATGCGTATAGCCCATTTCTTTCACATAAGCCGCCAGCAACGGAGCCAGCTCCCGGTATGTATAAAACTCTCTTGTATCCCCGTCTTCCCTTTCCGGCTTTTTCCAGGAACCCAGATGTACCTCATAGATCAGCAGCGGTTCTTTCTTATAATCCGTATTTTTCCGCTGCTCCAGCCATTTCTCATCGCTCCAGGCAAAGCCGCTCAAATCGGTGATTACAGAAGCGGTATCCGGACGAAGCTGTGCCCCGTTGGCATAGGGGTCGGCCTTCAGCATAGGCAGTCCCTGGCGAGTCTTAATCTCATATTTATAGCAGGAGCCGGCCTTCAATCCCGGAATAAACAGCTCATAGATCCCTGCTTCCCGGATTTTATGCATGGGATTGCGGCGGCCGTCCCAGAGGTTGAAATCTCCTACCACACTGACGCGCTCCGCATTGGGCGCCCAGACTGCAAAATAGGTGCCTTCTACACCGTCCACGGTCATGGGGTGCGCGCCCATTTTTTCATAAATGGTATAGTGGATGCCCTTTTCGAACTCCTCCAGATCCTGTGCCGTAAATACCTGAGGGCAGAACCGGTAGCAGTCCTCTGCCTCCTGTACCACATCGTTGTCATAGGTAATCCGGAAATGGTAGGCCGGAAGCTTTTTGCCCGGAAGCAGCGCCGCGAAAAACCCCTCTTCGTCTACTTTTTCCATTTCCGCAGCTTCGCCTGTTTCTTTTGTGATTATTTCCATTCGGACGGCTGTCGGCAGAAAGGCCTGTATCAGGGTTCCCCCTTTTACCTTATGGGGTCCCAGGATCTCCTGAGGCTCATCTTCCTCCGAATACACCAGGGCCTCGATACGCGGCCAGTTCATAAGCTCGTACAACTTTTTGTCCATAACCTTCTCCTCCTTATGATAAAATCTGTAACTGTTCAGTACCTGACCAGTTACAATGCAAAATCCATGAGAATCGGCTTCGCTGATGGGATTTTGCACTCCTGAATCACTTTCTTACGCCCTCAGCAGCAAGTGCTTCGGGCTGTACTGAACTTTTTTAGATCAGGCCATATCTTTTCAGTGCATGGTAAATACCGTCTTCCCACATTCCCTCTGTTTTATAGGGAGCCATGGCAAGTACCTGTGCTTCTGCATTTCCCATAGCGGTGCCATACTCCACATACTGGAGCATCTCCACATCGTTGGGACCGTCGCCGAAGGCGTAAGTATTTTTCAGAGGAATCTCCAGCTCCTCCAGAAGAATCCGGATACCGTCTGCTTTGGAGATTCCCTTCGGCATCATCTCCGTATAGGGATCCTTCTCATACCGGGCCAGTTCAAAGGCCCTGGACAGTTCCGGTACCATTCTTTCAAAGGCTTCCATATCCTGGATTGCCACGGTAATTTTGCAGGCCCGGTCTGTCATCAGCTCCATCTCCTTCAGGCGCTCCGGATATTCCTCCTGCAACCTTTCCACGATACGGAAATAAGAGCCCGCCTCACCGTCCAGCCGGCAGCTCAGATATTCCGGTCCCTCCAGTACCGCAATGCATCCGACCTTTTCAAGCCTGGGTACCACCTGCATAAGAAGCTCATTGGGTAAAAGCTCATTTCGCAGAATTTTATCCCCGTATTCCACACGGGTGCCTGCGCCGCTGATAATTCCATCATGGGGAAGGGAAAGCACCTCCTGAAACACCGTACTGATCGGACGCCCTGTACAGAGGATAACAATATGTCCATTTTCTTTCAGAAGCTTCAGGGCTTCCACGGAACTCTCCGGTATTCCTTTTTCAAACTCATACAGGGTTCCGTCTATATCAAAAAAAAGAATTTTTTTATCTTCTCGACTGTTACTCATAATTTCAAAAAATCCTCCTCGGAAATAACCGGGATTCCGAGCTCCCGGGCCTTTTTATTTTTCGACGAAGACGACGCGGTGTCATTGTTGATGAGATAATCCGTCTTGCCTGTAACGCTTCCGGTTACCTTACCGCCCCGCTTCTCAATCTGTTCCTTCAATTCATTCCGGTTGGCGAAATGATTCAGGCTTCCGGTTACCACGAAGACCTTGCCCTTCAAATCCTGTTCCCCGGATACTTCCTCTTTTACGATCTTCAGTTCAGAAAGCAGCCGTTCAAAACGTTCCCGTTTTTTCGCGTCCCTGAAATATTCCACAAAGCTTCCGGCAATGACCGGGCCGATGCCGTCGATGGCTGCCAGCGCTTCCTCGTCTGCCGCCGGCACCCGTTCCACATCATCGCCAAATTTCCGGCAGATAAGCTTCGCGCCGGACAGACCCACATTGGGGATTCCCAGACTGTAGATGACCTTTGCAAGTGTAGTCGTCCGCGCCCGCTCCACGCTTGCTATCAGATTCTCATAGGACTTCTCCCCGAATCCCTCCATCTCCACAATCTCCGCTTTGTGGGCATTCAGCTTAAAGATATCCGCAAATTCATGGATAAAGCCCCGGGCGATAAATTTTTCCAGGGATGCCTCCGATAAGCCTTCGATATTCAGGGCGTCCCGGCTGACAAACAGTGTAAAGGACTTGATTTTTTTTGCCTGACATTCCGGATTGGTGCAATAGAGGGATTCCACGTCGTTGACCTTCCGGATTTCCGTAGCTCCTCCGCAGACCGGACAGACAGCCGGAATATCCCGGACGCCGCTCCGCGTCTTATTTTCCGCTATCTGGGGAATGATCATATTGGCTTTATAGACCTCGATGGTATCGCCTACGCCCAGATCCAGTCCCCGCATGATACTGATATTGTGGACGCTGGCCCGGCTTACGGTGGTTCCTTCCAGCTCCACCGGCTCAAAGATGGCTACCGGATTGATAAGCCCGGTCCGGGAAGGACTCCATTCGATCTCCTTCAATGTGGTCTCCCGAAGCTCGTCAGCCCACTTAAAGGCCATGGAATTCCGGGGGAACTTGGCTGTCCTGCCCAACGACTCGCCGTAGGCGATATCATCGTACAGCGCCACCAGACCGTCAGACGGATATGCATTGCTCTCGATATGTCCCGCAAACCAGTCCATAGCCTCCGGCAGGGTCGCCTCCGTAACTACCTTATATTCTACCACCTCGAAGCCTTGCTCCCGAAGCCATAGAAACTGCTGTTCTCTGGAATTCTCAAAATCCACATCCTCCGCCCGCACCAAGGCAAAGGCAAAGAAATGGACGTTCCGCTTTGCTGTAATCTCATTGTTCAGCTGCCGTACTGAGCCGCTGCACAGATTTCTCGGATTCTTATATCTGGCGTCCGCCTCCGGAATCTCCTCGTTAATACGCTCGAATTCCCGATAGCCGATCACTGCCTCTCCCCGGAGCACCAATTCTCCCTGAAAGGGAATCCGCAGGGGCAGGTTTTTAAAAACCTTCGCATTGTTGGTGATCACCTCGCCTACCTCGCCGTTTCCTCTGGTAACAGCCTTATAAAGAGTTCCCTCCCGGTAGGTGAGCACGATGGTCAGACCGTCCAGCTTCCAGGAAAGCAGCGTCCGGTGATCTCCGATCCAGGCTCCCAAAGCCTCCCGATCCTTGGTCTTGTCCAGGGATAGCATGGGACTCTCGTGGCGCTCCTTGGGAAGCTCGCTTAAGACTTCATAGCCCACATGCATGGTCGGGCTTCCGGCCAGAACGGTTCCCGTCTCCTTTTCCAAGGCCGCCAGTTCATCATACAGCGCGTCATACTCATAATTGCTCATGAGCTCCCGGGCTTCCTGGTAATAGGCCCGTCCTGCCGCATTCAATTTTTCTGTCAGCTCCTTCTGCCGCATTTTCATTTCTTCTATCTTATTCATCTCTGCCATCCTAATTTTTTGAATCCTTCAGAAGCTCCTGAAGCTCCTCCAGTTCCCGGTCTGTGATCTTCCGCCAGGTTCCCGGCTTCATGCCCTTCAATTCTATATTGAGCACGCGAATCCGCTTCAGGTGCTCCACATGGTATCCCAGAGTTTCACACATCCGGCGGATCTGCCGGTTGTACCCCTGTGTCAGCACAATGCGGAAGCTGCATTTTCCAAGTTTTTTCACTTCGCAGGGGCGGGTTACCGCGTCCAGCAGCACCTCTCCCTTTTCCACCTTCCGAATCCGGACGCCGGACGCCATTTTCTGCAAAAACGCCTCCGTCAGGGGCTTGTTGACACGCACCAGATATTCCTTTTCGTGCCGGTTGGTGGAACGCATCATCCGATTCACCAGGCTTCCGTCATTGGTCATCAGAATCAACCCTTCTGAGTCCTTATCCAGACGCCCGATGGGATAAATCCGGCTGGGATAGCCCACGTAATCTACAATATTGCGTTTTTCCCGCTTGTCCGTGGTGCAGATGACGCCCACCGGCTTGTATACCGCCAGCAGAATCTGCTCTTCCTTCTCGCCGCCGAGAATCACATCTCCCACCTGAACTCTCTGTCCGGGCTGAATTCTCTGCCCCATCTGCGCAGGCTTGCCGTCTACCAGCACCTTGCCTGCTTCTATCATTCTGTCCGCCTCGCGTCTGGAGCATACGCCGGCTTCACTTAAATATTTATTCAGACGAATTTCTTCCATAATCTCCTCCCGCCGCAGTGCGATCATATTTTTATGTAACAGAGGATTCCATCGGAATTTCCTGTTACATAAAAAACAGCAGCAGCGAACGGATTTTAAAAATCCGTCCACCACTGCTTATTATACTGGATATTTTCCAAGGAAGCAAGAAATACCTCCCGGGATTAGCAAACTCCCTGTGCCAGCATAGCGTTGACAACCTTCTCGAAGCCTGCGATATTCGCGCCTACCACATAATTCTTCGCGCAACCGTAACGCTCCGCAGCGTCTGCGGCATTGCGGAAGATATTTACCATAATGCCCTGCAGCTTTGCGTCTACCTCCTCAAAGCTCCAGCTCAGGCGCTCGCTGTTCTGGGACATCTCCAGCGCTGAAGTTGCCACGCCGCCTGCGTTGGACGCCTTGCCCGGAGCAAACAGAATACCCTGCTCCTGGATATACTGGGTTGCCTCCAGAGTGGTCGGCATATTCGCGCCCTCTGCCACTGCGATACAGCCGTTGGCAGCCAGGGCTTTCGCGTCCTCTAAGAGCAGCTCGTTCTGTGTGGCGCAAGGAAGCGCCAGATCTGCCTTTACGCTCCATACGCCGCGGCCCTCATGGTACTCGGAATTGGGACGGTACTTTTTGTACTCGGTCAGACGGGCACGGTTTACCTCTTTGATCTCCTTCAGAGCCGTCACATCAATGCCCTCCGGATCGTATACCCAGCCGTTGGAATCGCTGCAGGTCAGAACCTTTACGCCCAGCTGCGTCGCCTTTTCGATGGCGTAGATTGCCACATTTCCGGAACCGGAAACCAGGGCTGTCTTTCCTGCGATATCGATACCGTTGGCCTTCAGCATTTCCTGGGTGAAATACAGAAGACCGTAGCCGGTTGCCTCGGTTCTCGCCAGAGAACCGCCATAGGAAAGTCCCTTTCCTGTCAGAACGCCCTCATAAAGTCCTGTCAGTCTCTTGTACTGACCGAACATGTAGCCAATCTCTCTTGCTCCGGTTCCGATATCGCCTGCCGGAACATCGGTATCCTTGCCGATATGTCTGTAAAGCTCTGTCATAAAGCTCTGGCAGAACGCCATAACCTCACGGTCGGATTTTCCCTTCGGGTCAAAATCAGAACCGCCCTTGCCGCCGCCGATGGGCAGGCCAGTCAGGGAATTTTTGAAAATCTGCTCAAATCCGAGGAATTTGATAATGCCTGCGTTTACGGACGGGTGGAGACGAAGTCCTCCTTTGTAGGGTCCGATTGCGCTGTTGAACTGGATCCGGTAACCTACGTTTACCTGAACCTGTCCCTTATCGTCTACCCACGGAACACGGAATTTTACCTGACGCTCCGGCTCGACCAGACGCTCCAGAATGGCCTCTCTGCGGTACTGCTCCTCATGCGCTTCCACCACCGGACGCAGAGACTCCAGAACCTCTTTTACTGCCTGATGAAACTCCGGCTCACCCGGATTCTTTGCTACAACGGATTCAATCACTTCATCAACGTAAGACATTTTCATTTCCTCCTCTTGTTTCTCCCTTTTTTGGGTACAAAAAAAGGCGTACCAAATAAGAAACGCGTTATGCTCTTCACGCTTCTTTTTGACGCCTTTGTCGTGGTTTATTATGCCACGGTTTCTTTTCTTTTGCAAGGCTTTTTTTTCGAAAATCCAAAATTATTTTTATTTCCGGAAATTATCTCTCAAATATTTTTGTTTTTCTCCCGTCTATACCGGGTCATTTAAATAACTTTTCAGCCGCTCGATATTCTTCTCCTCAAAGTCCATCAGCTCCTCCGCCAGCTCGCAGTATTCCCGCTTCGCCTCACGGTTTTTCTTCACTGTCTTCATCAAATCCGCGATTCCCTTCGCGTTGCCCTCCATCATCAGTTCAGCCATATGCCCGGTGCTGGTATTTAAAAGCGTTCCGGCCCGCAAAGAAGTCCAGCTCCTGGCCTTTTCCAGTGCCGAAGCGTCCTCCGGCTTCTGGCTGGCTTTTCGTATCTCCTCCGCCGCCCTGTCCTCGAAGCTCAGAAAACGCACCGCCTGCCGGTTCAGATCCAGGGCCAGATCCTCGTCTTCAATCTTACTGATCACCGCATTGATGGCCTCCATTCCTTTCCGGCTGCTGCGATACGTCTCATTTAACACTGCAAAATCCGCATTCGTAAGCATAAAAAATCTCCCTTCCATGAGCCGCCCTTTCCGGGCTTTGCTCATAGAATATGGAGATTTTCCTGAATTATTCACATCTTTTAACCGCTTACTCCAGGAACTCGGTCTTGCAGTAGCATTCTTTTCCGTTGTAGCTTATCTTGCTCCAGCCGTTATCATAGCTCTCGATCTGCGTCACACGCTCACCCTGGTAAGCAGTTCCCAGATACTCGGCGTCGGTACTGGCATCCGCGCGCAGACGGACGCTTTCTTTGAAGCGTGTCTCACGGTTCTGGGCAGTGGCGCTATTCTCCTCCGGCGCTGCTTCCTCCTCTGCCGGCTCCTCTGTAGCTTCTTCTGCAGCCTCCTCTGTATTCTCCTCCGGCGCTGCCTCTTCGGTGTTCTCCTCCTCCGCGGAAGCCTGGGCAATCTTCAGGTAACGTTCCTCCTGCTTTGCCAGGTTCTCGTCCGCAGCCTTGGCCTCCTCATACTTGGTCTTTACTTCCTCCCGGAGCGCCATCACATCGTCCTCCTGGGCTACCTTTTCCACGTAAGCGTTCAACTCGTCGCTGGCCTCTCCGTTAAAGATTACCAGATTTCCCTCGTCATTGGTATATACATACAGCGGGGAAAGTCCCGGCGCCGGCGTATCAATCTGGGCAAACTTCAGCTCATAGTAGACAAATACCAGATAAGAGCCTTCCTCCATTCCCTTTTTGGTATAACAGGAAATGTTCTGATAGCCCTCTACCAGATCCCGGGAACGCAAAATCCGGTTCTGCTCTTCCTCGCTGATCTGATCCTCTACAGAAGCAAGCCCTTCCACATCTCCGGCAGACATACAGTCATAGTACTTCTGCACCAGCTCATTGACCTCGGGGTATGCGTCCTGCAAAAGCTTGTCAGCCTCCTCCAGAGCCTTGGCCTCCGCATTCTCGGAATCCTGAACCGCGCTGGTGGTAACTGACGCGCCCTCCGGAGTTTTCTCCGTGGTCTTACTGCTGCTGATGATACTGCCTCCTGCCGCAATCACCAGGCAGGCCGCGATACAGCCTACGGCTACCTGGCGCTTATGTCCATTTACCCAGTCGCCGAAATGGTCCTTATCAAAAAATTCCTTTATTTTATCAAAATTCATACTTGCCTCCTGTGAATCTGAAACTCTATCTTTTTAATCCTTATTCTTTTTGTAACAATTTCGTAACAAATCGATTGTAACAAACTTTATCACAAAAGGCAACCGTAAATTGTGATAAATTTATGAAAAATAAAACAACTTCTTAAAAATCTATGATTTCCAGCCGTCTGTTCTCCCGGGAATAATAATAAACACTGTCTGACAATACCTCTGTTTCGCGCACCTGGGTCTGGTTCATTTCCCGCACCAGGGCGCACAGCTCCCGGCTATCGCCCACAGCGGAGGCCGGAAGCAGAATCATTTCGTGTACGCTGCTGGGAAGCAGGTAATAGTTCTCCCCGAATCTTTCCAGACATTTCCCCAGCACTCCCTCGTAAAGCAGGCAGGCCGCCCCAAAGGATTTCCGGCTGTTGGTCAGCACATACATGGGCACGCCGGCGCCTTCCGTCGCCTGCTGTCCCCCGGACAGCTCACAGAGCATTTCCTCCATACTGACCAGGCACTCCGGCAGCAGCCTTTGGGTATTCTCCTTTGCCGCCTCATATAACCAGGCTGTATTCCTCCTCCAGAGCTCCAGGTGGCTGTTATGAATCAGCACCGTGGCGTTTCCCACCGGCGTATCGGTCAGCAGGCAGTAAAACACGACCGCCAGATCGAGAAAAGGCAGATGAGGAATCTCCTGCAGCTGCTCCCTGTTTTTCTCATAATGAACCAGCTTGTATACAATGACCGGTCGCACCTGCCTGGGATCCCGGAAGAAGTCCACGTCAAACTGCTGCTCAAAATCCGGAGCTTCGCAGCATTCCAGTATCTGTTCGCAGATCCCCTTTAAGGATCTGCCCTCCAGATATTCCTTATAGCAGGCATCCAGATAAATCATCGGCGCCACCCGCCTGCCCTCTTTCCGGATCGAAAGCCCGTCCATCATGACTCCATTGTTCTTTTCCAGCGGGATCCGCTGCAGCATGGTTCCACCGGGCAGAGATTCACGAAGAAAGCCTGTCATGGAACCTACAAATTCCTGATAGTTCATACTAATTCCTTTCTGATTGATCCTATGTTTTCTTCGCTTTTGTATATTCGGTTACCCTTTTGCTTTTCCGGGGAAGGATGCAGCGAACTGCTGCTGAAATTTGGAAGACGCTCTCATTATACTGGAAGTTTTTTACTTTTGCAATGCCCTTTGTAGATTTTACAAAACTTTTTTCATTTTCCACTTGCACAACAAGGAATTTTGTTGTAGTATAGATAGGTAGCTGATATGCATCTGTAGCTCAGTGGATAGAGCACTGGCCTCCGACGCCAGGTGCCGCTAGTTCGAATCTAGTCAGATGCACTTTCTAATACATTTTCCGCGCCGTCGTTCGAATGGATGACGGCGCGGTTTTGTTATGTAATAGGAAATAAAGATCAACAAACCCCGCAGCTCACACTGCGGGGTTCTTGTAACTAATCCTTATACTCTGGACAGGTACTCTCCTGTACGGGTGTCGATCTTAATCTTGTCGCCCTGCTCTACGAACAGCGGTACGTATACAACCGCGCCTGTCTCTACGGTAGCCGGCTTGGTTGCGCCTGTAGCGGTATCGCCCTTGAAGCCCGGCTCTGTATCTGTGATCTCCAGCTCTACGAAGAGAGGCGGCTCTACTGCAAATACGTTGCCATTGTAGGAACATACTTTAACCATTTCGTTCTCTTTTACGAACTTCAGGGAATCTCCGATATCATCCTTATTCAGGGCGATCTGATCGTAGTTCTCTGTGTTCATAAAGTTGTACAGGTCTCCGTCATTGTACAGATACTGCATCTCTACACGGTCGATTCTTGCTGCCGGGAACTTCTCAGTCGGACGGAAGGTCTTCTCAACCACGCCGCCGTTGATGATGTTCTTCAGCTTTGTTCTTACGAAAGCCGCGCCCTTACCCGGCTTTACATGCTGGAACTCCATGATCTGATATACGTTGCCTTCAATCTCAAGTGTAACGCCGTTTCTAAAATCTCCTGCTGAAATCATATTAAAATTTCCTCCTAATGTCTTAAGCGCAGCCCCCTGCGCATGAAAATTAAACTTGTAACTGCTCGCACACAATTACCTGTATTGTATTCTATAATAAAACGTTCTCTTTTTCAAGACTTTTCTGCGTCCATTCCTATACTTCTGTCAATTCTTTCGGCGAATGGGTCAGATTGCGGATGCCGTTCTCTGTAAGAACCACCATATCCTCGATACGGACGCCCCCAAAATCCGGGATATAGATCCCAGGCTCCACCGTCTCAATCATGCCGGGCCGGAGCACCGTTGTGTCCTTCGGCGACAGGGCGGGCTTTTCATGGATCTCCAAACCGACGGAATGGCCCAGGGAATGACCGAAATACTGCCCGTAGCCCACCTTCTCTATGACGTTCCTGGCCAGCCTGTCGCCCTCAGCGCAGGTCATGCCCGGCTTCAGGCCCGCAAGCGCGGTCTTCTGTGCCTCCAGCACCACACGGTAGACCTCCTTCTGCTTCTCGCTTGCCTTCCCTATCACCACCGTCCGGGTCATATCGGAACAGTAGCCATGATACCGGCAGCCGAAATCCATCGTCACGAAATCACCTGTTTCCAGTTTCTTCTCAGACGGAACCGCATGGGGCATGGCTGAATGATAGCCGGAAGCCACGATGGTATCAAAGCTGGTTCCCTCCGCCCCGTGGCTCCGCATAAAGTACTCCAGCTTCGCCGCAATCTCCAGCTCGGTGACACCCGGCTTCAGTTCATTTAAAATATAGGAAAATGCCGCGTCGCCGATGCTCTCTGCCTTCTCCATCCACTGCAGTTCCTGCTCATTTTTGATTACGCGCAGACCGGAAAGACTGTCTCCCAGCATAAACCAGTGCTCCGGGCCAAAACCGGTCTTCTTCCACAGTCCATATAATGTCCCGTAAAGCATGGAGTCTTCCTCAAAGCCCAGGCGCTCTATCCGATCTTCCTCCAGAAGCTCTTTTAAAAGGACGGCGTAGCCCCGTCCCGCGCTGATGGTCCGCACCTCGCAGCCGCCGCTCTCTTCCTCTGCCTGCAGGGTATACCGGCTGTCCGTCAGAATCACTTTCCGCTCCGGTGTCAGGTACAGATAGCTCTCCGTTCCCGCAAATCCGCTGATATGGCGGATATTGGCCGGGCCGGACACCAGGGCCCCGTCCACCTTTTTTTCTTTTAAAAGCTCTGATATCTTCGATATCATTTCTTCGCTTCCCTTCTCTTATAGAAAAATAAAACGATCTTCTCCAGATAACGCTTCAGCACAATCTGAATCTCCTCATGGGGATCGATGGGCTTTACCAGGATCGAATACATTCCCGCCCGGTTCGCTCCCCACACATCGGTAAATAGCTGATCGCCGATAAACAGCGTATTGCTCCGGTCCGTACCCATACGGGCCATGCCCTCCTGATATCCCCGGCGGCTGGGCTTGTCTGCCTTGTATACAAAGGGCGTATTCATGGCGTCCGCAAAGGGGCGCACCCGGGGCTCCTTGTTATTGGAAATCAGACAGGTGGCAAAGCCGAGGGCGTGAAGCCGCTGAAAGAGCTCCACGCTCTGTGCGGTAGCGGGAGCTCCATGGGGTACCAATGTATTGTCCACATCAAACAGGATGCCGCGAAAGCCCCTGCTGTATAATTCTTCAAAATCAATTCCATAGGTGGAATCTACATATTTTCTGGGGTAAAATGCCTGAAACAGAATGGTTCCTCCTTCTCCTACTTATCGAGCATCTTTTTCAGTTCGCTTAAGAAGGTATTCACGTCCTTAAACTCTCTGTATACAGAGGCAAAGCGCACATAGGCAACCGAATCCAGATCCTTCAAACGATCCATGACCATCTCGCCGATGACGGAGCTGGGAATCTCCCGCTCCTCCCGGTTAAAAATATCGCTCTCAATGGCGTCAATCATAGTGTTGATATCCTTTAAAGGTACCGGCCGTTTGTGGCAGGCCCTTAAAATACCGTCCTCGATTTTACTTCTGTCATAATGCTCCCGGTTATTATCTTTTTTTATTACCATAACCGGAATGGTCTCGATCTTCTCATAAGTGGTGAAGCGCTTACCGCACGCGTCGCAGAGACGGCGGCGTCTTATAGAGCTGTTATCGTCTGCAGGTCTCGAATCAATGACTCTTGTATTTTCCTGACTGCAAAATGGGCATTTCATCTGTATTTCCTCCGGTTGGTTTTCTAATGCATTCAGTATATTACATTTTTATATTTTATGTCAATCATTGTCATAAGAAATACAGGAAAAATGACAGGCACCAAAGCTCTGCTCTTTCATATGATAAGTTTAAGAACCCGGATTTGGGGAGCCCTGCTATGACCTTCTGTGAGCTGCATGAAAAAGATGTAATCAATATCCATGACTGCCGGAGACTGGGCTGCGTATCCGATCTGGTCTTTGATCCCAAAAACGGCTGTATCCTGGCGCTGATTACCACCACTAGCGAAAAGCTCTGGGGCTTTCTGGGAAAAGAAAATGAGTGCGAGATTCCCTGGTGTAAGATCAGGCAAATCGGGCCGGACATTATATTGGTTGATATAGATGAAAAGCTGCATAGACAGCCATAAAGAATGGCCGCAAAAAGGAACTGTATCCAAGTTCTATTCCAGTTCCTTTTGTACGCTTTCGCTATTCGTTTTCACATTGGCTACTTTCTCTTTACCCTATGGGAATCTCCTTCGGCACCCAGATCCGGCTACCCTCGTCGATGCCCGGCTGGGTCATCCGCACCCGGATGGTTCCGTCCGGGAACTCATAATTGACCCATACATCGCCGCCATCCGCGTCTTCCGTCTTCCCTATGCCGCCAGACACGTGCAGGGTCGTCTCCAATGCCTTCGCCGGTGTGGAAAATGCTTCCCTATAATAAGACGGATAGGACTCTGCCACATCGTTCTGTACCAGATAGGAAGCGAAGCTGGAATCCAGATCCGCCGTTTCGTCCGTGGGCTTCAGATAATCCGGCTGCCACATCCGGTAAGCCTCCTCAAATTCTGCAGCACTGGTGATATCATCATAATATTTCGTTTTCCAGGCCGTCACACGGTAGGTATCCCCGTTCTTTTCCAGTGTAATATAATCCTTCCAGGACCACCACAAAGGATCGCTGGTCATGGACGGATAGGTAATCTCTGCCTCTGCATTGCCGTCTCCCATGCTCAGGCTGATGGTCGGGCCGTCTGCCAGAAATGGGCTGGATACGCCCATGGTCTTGGTCCCGTCTTCCAGCACCTGGATACCCAGGTCGTCACTGTGCTGCAGCACCGGGCTCAACAATTCCCAGACGGTATCCGCGTCCCGATTGCCTGCCGCTTCCGCAAAGGTTTTTACCACCTCGTAAATTTTTTCCTCATCACCACCCAGCTTCAGATTTCCACCGGATACAAAGGAAGCCGTATCATCTCCGCTGCTCAGTTTTCCGGCCAGAAAGATGGAAGTGGGACCGTCCGCGCCGCCGATGATGTCCTCGTCGAAAGTCGAAGCCGGATTGGACAGGCAGAACCAGGCTGCGCCCGCCACCAGCGCCACGGCTGCCGCCGCGATTCCTGCCCTGGTCTTTTTATATCGGAGAATATTCTTAATCCGGCTCTTCACGGAATTCTCTCCGAAAGCCACCGGCGTACCAGTCAGAAACGCGCCCGGTGCGGAAAGCTTCAGCAAGAAGGTACTGTAACGCTTCTTTTCCTCCGTCCCCAACTGTTCCAGCACCTGTTCATCGCAGGCCATCTCCATATCCCGGGCCAGCAGTATAAAGGCCAGCCACAGCAGGGGATTGAACCAGTGTACCGCACATACCAGCCAGGCCAGCAATTTTACCCGGGAATCCTGCCGCCGCTTGTGGGTCTTCTCATGCGTCAATACCAGAATCCGTTCTTCTGATGTAAGTCCTGCCGGGAGATAAATCCGCGGCCGCAAAAAGCCCAGCAGAAAGGCAGAGCCTATCCGATCCGACTCATAGACGCCCTCTTCCAGCTTCACTGCCAGCGCCGTCTTCCGACGCAGCCGCAGCCAGGAAAACAGACCGTAAAGCAACACCACTGCCACGCCGCCCAGCCAGATTCCAAACAGTAGCTTTTCCAATATAACCTCTGCTCCTGCCTCCGTTACCGTCGCCGCATTTACAGCCGCAGCGCCCTTTCCATCGCTCAGTGCGCTTCCTATGCGCTCCAGCGCTGCCGTTATTCTTGCGTTCTGGTATCCGGCCAAAATAAAGGTCATTCTCCCGCCTGTCGAGTGAAAGCCCGGCACTCCATTCAGAATCCGGTAAAGACTGAAAGGCGACTGAAATGAAACCGGACACACCGCCCGGAAGAAAACCGGCAGCCACAAAAACGTCAGATATCGCTTGGGCAGCCGCGCAAGAAGCGCCCGCACCGCCAGAACCAGCAGAACCGCCAGTGAAGCAGACAGAGTCAGATTTCCCAATACCGTCATAAAGTCCGTCATCTCATATCCTCCCCGTCTTCCTGATAAGTGTCAATCAGCTGCTTCAGTTCCTCAGCCTCTTTCCGGCTGAGCTTCTTCTCTCCTAGGAATGCTGCCACAAAGCCCGGCAGAGAATGGTCAAACCATTTTTCCACCACAGCCTGGCTCTCGTAACGCTGCACAGTCTCCTTCTTTACCAGGGCTGTCACAGCCCCGTTCTCATTTTTCAGGATTTTCCGTTCTACTAGCTTTCGAAGCACTGTGTAAGTGGTCGATTTCTTCCAACCCAGTCTCGGCAGGCATTCCTTGTAAAGTTCTGTGGAGCTTAAGGGCTCCTTTTCCCATACAATCTCCAGCAGACGGTATTCCGCGTCGTATAGCTTTAAATCTTCCATTAAGCTTTTGCACCTCCATATCTTTTCCACGTTATATGGTCTATCGTTTTAAACCGGTTTATCTGGTTAAACCTTATCATAAACAGCTGCACCTGTCAATCTGCCAATTCTTAAGTTTTTCTTTCTTTTCCGGATCTGAAAAGGACGAAAAACCTTTCCGGCTTTTCGTCCCACTACCGTATCCGCTGTCTATACCTCCAGCTGTTCGATGCTCTGTCCGATATATTTTTTTACCGCGTCCCTGTCCATTCCCAGCACAACAGCCAGCTCCGCGTACAGATGATCTTCCGCCGTATGGAAATACCGATCGTCCACCGTAGTGGCCCGCTTGCCTTCCGCCTCACGCTTCCGGCTCCGGAGATAGGAAGTCTTGATAATCCGGATCCACTCCCCCGGCTTACCGCTTTTGATGGCTTCCTTGTAAAGGCGCTCCCGCTCCCTGTCGTCGGCTTCCTCCAGCTCCTCTATCTGCGGAATCCGCTTTATCAGCATTTCCGCCTCTTCCCTGGTCATAGCGGCCCGCATGGCAATCTTCCCGTTATCCACCGGGGTAAAGATAGTATTGCCCTTCTGGAAGCAGGGTCGCAGCACATAATACAGCTTCTCACCGGAGGCTCCCTTACTCTTCATTCCTGTAATATCTTCTATCTGACACACGCCTGTCGTTCCATACACAATATAGCCGCCTTTTTCAAACATGAGAAACCTCCTTCTTATCATCATTCGTTCTTTCCTTTACACAAAAAAACCGTGCGCGGTCAGCGAAACGGTTTATTAGCTACTATATTCTTATATTAACAGAATATTTTCTGTTTTTCTAATATTTTTTCTTGTATTTTCTGTTTTTCGTGATTTTGCATGATACACACAGAGCCGTTTTTGTGCGATTTTCCTATACTTTTTGAGACTCAGAAACGTGAAAAAGGCAGGTCGGTCTTACGGCCTCCTGCCCTTCTCTTCTGTCTCGTATGTAGGGTCATTTATTATGGAACTATTTTTATACCAGCTCTTTCACGATAGCCAGCAGCTTCTTCACATCATCAATGCGGGTGTTGCCGGTAGCTTTGTCGATGATAGAGGAGTATACATGCGGAATTACCTTCTCCACGCCTGCGTTCAGGATAGTTTCCATGATCTCACGGAAGTTATCCAGATCGATACCGCCGGTCGGCTCCATGATGAAGTGGTTTCTCGCGCAG